>NZ_CP094289.1:0-1317843 GCF_022759505.1 Georgenia sp. TF02-10
GCGGGGATCCGGCAGCGTGTGCCACCGACGATGAGCGGTGGCGTGCGAGCTACCGTCTTGACCTCTCGACGTCACGACGGCGGCGGCGACCGACCATGGTGGAGTGAGCCGCCGCAAGACGACCGTGCACTTGAGCTCGGAGGTCCTGACCGCCACCAAGGCGCTGGCCGCTGCGCGTGGGTGCAGCGAGAGCCAGGTGGCCGAGGACGCGTTGCGGGCCTACCTGCGCGCCAGCGAAGCCGAGGCGGCGCGCGCCGACCTGCGCTCGCTGATGGATCGGCTCGCCCAGCGCACCGACCTCGACGACGACACGGCGGTGGCCGTCGCCGTCGAGGAGGTCCGGGCGGTTCGTCACGGCGGCTGACTGCCCGACCCAGGACGAGCTCGTCGTCGCCCTCGCCCGAGCCGCGGACGTCGCGCGCAGCCGACCCCGCGCCCGGCGGATCGGCGGACCGGCCCCGCGCCCGGCGGACCGGCACCCGTCCAGCACCGCCTAGGCTCGTGGTGCCGCCGTCCCCGACCGGAGAAGCTCCCCCCATGAGCACCATGCTGCAGAAGGCCGTCACGCCCCAGATGTCCGCCGCCTACCTCGAGCGCGGCCTGGACCGGGTCAGCGGCTACGTCGTGCCGGCGGCCGAGGCCGCCGCGGTGACCACGACGGAGGGCCTCTTCGAGCTGCACGGCCTCGGCTTCGACGGCACCCCGTTCGCCCCCGACAAGCCCATCGACGTCCTCCACCAGGCAACCTCCCCGACGGCGGTGGTCGTCCCCGCCGTCGGCGGCACCGACGAGGCCGGCCGACGGGCCACCGGCGGGCCGTTCCTGGAGCGCCCGCCCTTCGCCGGCACCGGGTTCGCCACCAGCGGCGAGGTCAGCGTGCCGCTGTTCTGGCTGGAGCACACCCGCCTGACCCCCGGCGCCCGGCTGTGGCGCTTCACCCCCGGCGCCGCCGAGCCGGAGCTGATCGGCACCTACCACGGGGTGGTCTTCGGCTGGCAGAACCACCTCGCCGGCGACACGTTCAAGGTCATCCCGGCGTCGAAGTTCGTCGGACCGGTCGCGAAGCTGGCGGACGGCACCTTCGCCGCGGACGTGCGCACCGACGACGACGGCGTGCCCACCGTGGTCACGATCGTCGCCCACGGCGCGGGCGCCGAGGAGCACGGCTTCACCCAGACCAAGGCCGGGACCTGGGCCAAGCAGCTGCCCGCCAGCCAGGTGCCCGAGCTGTTCGAGATCCACGCCGGGGCCCGCTGGCACGGCATCCCGGTCCGGGTGGTCGACCAGTGGCCCGGCCAGGACGGGGAGCAGTTCTGCCGGGTCTCCTCCCTCGCCCACGACGCCGACATCGCCGAGCGCCTGCACATGGACAAGCTCGACGCCGGGGTCTACGAGTCCACCGTCCCCCTCAAGGCCCTGACCGACGTCGTCTACGCCCAGCGCATCCCCAAGGCGTGGGCGAAGGAGGGGCAGCTGAGCAAGATCGCCGAGCAGCAGCAGCGCGCGGCCGCGGCGCAGACGGCTGCCCCGGCCGGAGCCCCCGCCGGCGCACCCGCGGCAGGCGCCCCCGCGCCCGGCGCCCCCGCCGGCGCGCCCGCGGCAGCCGCCCCCACGCCCGGTGCCCCCGCCGGCCCAGGCGGCAGCGGTGCCCCAGTGGTCCGCGTCGCGCCCGCCGGCGAGGCCGGCGCAGACCACCCGCTGAACCGGTTCGCCCCCGAGCTGCAGCGGGTGGCCCAGGGCCTCGTGCGGGTCGCCCCCACCGGCTGGACCCGGGCGCGGGTGCTGTGCCGGATGACCGGCAGCCGCGGGGAGATCCTCGCCGGCGCCACCCGGCCGGACGGGTCGGAGGTGGCGCTGCCGGCACTGCCGGGCGACGTCGGCAAGGCCCTGGCGGAGATGCGGCACAAGGGCTACGAGCCCGGCAAGGGTGCCTGGTTCGGCGCGCTCGTCACGCTGGAGTCCAGCGGCCGGCTGAGCGTGCGGCTGGACCACGAGCACGAGCAGCAGTGGGCCAAGCCGCTCGAGCCCGGCCAGTACACCGAGGACCTGCGCCGCTACCCCCGCGACCCTGAGCACATCCCCGACTGGCTGCGCCAGGCACTGGACCGGGAGGCGGCCAGCCAGCCGTCGGCCGGGCCCACCGCCGCGCAGCCCGATGGCACCGCCGGCGGCGCGCAGCCCGACGGCACCGCCGGCGCCTCCGAGTCCAGTACCGACAGCGCCCAGCAGCCCGACGGGACCCAGCGCAGCCAGCAGCCCGGCGACCCGGCCTGAGCCACCCGGGACGAACGTCCCGCCCGCGCGCGCCTCGCGACGGCGTAGCGTCCTCCTCGGAATACCCCCTACGGGTACTCTGTTGGCGCCGGTGGCGAGCGACCACCGACACCGAGGAGCAACCATGGCCGGCTACAGCGGCACCAAGGAGCAGTACCTCAACCGCATGCGGCGGGTCGAGGGCCAGGTCCGGGGCATCGCCCGGATGATCGACGAGGACACCTACTGCATCGACGTCCTCACCCAGATCTCGGCCGTCACCAAGGCCCTGCAGGCCGTCGGCATCGGCCTGGTCGAGGACCACCTCGGCCACTGCGTCGTCGACGCCGCCCGGTCCTCCGAGGAGGAGGGCCAGGCCAAGGTCACCGAGGCGGCCGACGCCATCGCGCGCCTGGTCAGGTCCTGAACCGGTCCCAGCCGTCACCCCCGCAGCCAATCCGGCAGCCAACCCCGCAGCACATCCCAAGGAGAAGCTCGATGAGCACCACCGACACCGCCCGCACCACCGTCCTCGACGTCGAGGGCATGACCTGCGGGCACTGCGTCCAGCACGTCACCACCGAGCTGACCGCGCTGCCGGACGTCCAGGACGTGGCCGTGGACCTGCACGCCGGCGGCCGCTCCCAGGTCACCGTGCACTCCGCCGTCGCCCTCGACGACGACGCCCTCCGCGCCGCCGTCGACGAGGCCGGCGGCTACACCGTGGCGGACATCCGCCGGGACTGACCGCCCGACGGCGCCGGCCCGGGTCCCGCCCGACGGCGCCGCCCCGGGTCCCGCCCGACGGCGCCGCTCGCGTCGCACCCACGAAGGCGCTCAGGTCCTTCGGCAGACGCCACGGACGGCCTGCACCCCCGCACGCTCTGGACCACCGGAAGAAGGCACCGTGCCCACCACCACCGAACCCACCGCCGCACCACTGGGTGAGGTCGACCTCAGCGTCGAGGGCATGACCTGCGCCTCGTGCGTGGCCCGGGTGGAGAAGAAGCTCAACCGGGTCCCCGGGGTCCGGGCGACGGTCAACCTGGCCACCGAGTCCGCGCACGTCGAGCTCGTCGACGCGGTCCCCGACGCGGACCTGGTCGCCGCGGTCGAGGCCGCCGGCTACGGCGCCACGGTCACCCGGCGCCGCGGCGCCGGGACGACGGCGGCCGCGCCAGTCGGCGGCACCACCGCGACCGCCGTCGGCACCGGCACCATCACCGGCACCCCGGGCGCCGCCACCACCGGCACCGCCACCGCCGGCGCCACAACCGCAGGCACCGCCGAGACCGACGCCACCGGCACAGCCAGCACCGCCGCAACCCCCACCCCTGACGCCCCCACGTCCGCCGAGCGGCGCACGGCCGACCTCCGCCGCCGCCTCGTCGTCTCCGCGGCGCTGACCGTCCCCGTGGCGGCGCTGTCGATGGTCCCGGCGCTGCAGCTGCCCGGCTGGCAGTGGCTGGTCGCCGCCCTGGCCCTGCCGGTCGTGACCTGGGGCGCCTGGCCCTTCCACACCTCCGCCGCCCGGGCCGCGCGGCACGGCGCCTCGACCATGGACACCCTGGTCTCCCTCGGCGTCGTCGCCGCCACCGCGTGGTCGCTGTGGGCGCTGCTGCTCGGCGGCGCCGGCGAGATCGGCATGCGGATGCAGCCCACCCTGATCCCGGCGGCCAGCCCGCACGGCGCGGCGCCCGAGCTGTACTTCGAGGTCGCCGCCGTCGTCACCACCTTCCTGCTCGCCGGCCGCTACGCCGAGTCCCGGTCCCGCCGCCGGGCCGGGGAGGCGCTGCGCGCGCTGCTGTCCCTCGGCGCCAAGGACGTCGCCCGGGTGCGCGTGGACGCCGCCGGGCACCGGATCGAGACCCGGGTGCCGATCGACGCGCTCGCCGTCGGCGACCTCTTCGCCGTGCGCCCCGGGGAGAAGGTGGCCACCGACGGCGTCGTCGTCGCGGGCACCTCGGCGCTGGACACCTCCCTGCTCACCGGCGAGCCGGTGCCGGTGGACGTCGGCGTGGGGGACGACGTCGTCGGCGCCACCGTCAGCACCGGCGGGTACCTGCTGGTGCGCGCCACCCGGGTCGGGGAGGAGACGACGCTGGCCCAGATCGGCCGGCTCGTCACCCAGGCCCAGACCGGCAAGGCGCCGGTCCAGCGCCTGGCCGACCGGATCTCGGCGGTCTTCGTCCCGGTCGTCATCGCGCTGGCGGTGGTGACCCTGGCCGCGTGGCTGGCGCTGGGCAACCCGGTGCAGGCCGCGTTCACCGCCGCCGTCGCCGTCCTCATCATCGCCTGCCCCTGCGCGCTCGGCCTGGCCACCCCCACCGCGCTGCTCGTGGGCACCGGCCGCGCCGCCCAGCTCGGCATCGTCATCAAGGGCCCGGAGATCCTGGAGTCCACCCGCACCGTGGACACCATGGTCCTGGACAAGACCGGGACCGTCACGGCCGGGCGGATGACGCTCGCCGACGTTTCCGTGCCGCTGGGTGTGACGGCGGGGGCCGGGGCGGCCGGGGCCGTGCCGACGGCGGCCGTGGTGTCCGAGGTCGGGGCGCCGGGAGCCGGGGTGGTCGGGGCGCACGACGGCGGCCGCTTCGCCGACGGCGACGGCGCGGCCTCCCTCGACGGCACCCGAGCCGAGGCCCTGCGGCTGGCCGGCGCCGCCGAGGCGGGCAGCGAGCACCCGATCGCCCGCGCCATCACCGAGGCCGCCGCGGCCGCTACCGCCGACGGCGCCGCACTGCCGCCGGCCACGACCTTCACCAACCACGCCGGCCGGGGCGTGGCCGCCACCGTGAGCGACGCCGGGTGCGAGATCACCGTCCTGGTCGGGCGGCCGTCCTGGCTCACCGAGGAAGGCGTGACCGGTGCCGGGCCGACCGACCCGGTGACCCAGGCGCACGCCCGGGCGCAGGACTCCGGCGCGACCGCCGTCGCCGTCGCCTGGGACGGGCAGGCCCGCGCAGTCCTCACGCTGCGGGACCAGGTCAAGCCCACCTCGGCCGAGGCGGTGGGCCAGCTGCGGGCGCTCGGGATCACCCCGTACCTGCTCACCGGGGACAACCGGGCCGCCGCCGAGCGGGTGGCCGCCGAGGTCGGCATCGACCCGGCGCACGTCGTCGCCGAGGTCCTGCCCGAGGACAAGCTCGCGGTGGTGCGCCGGCTGCAGGACGAGGGCCGGGTCGTCGGCATGGTCGGCGACGGCGTCAACGACGCGGCCGCCCTCGCCCAGGCCGGCCGGCGCGGCCTGGGCCTGGCGATGGGCACCGGCACCGACGTCGCGATCGAGGCCAGCGACATCACGCTCGTGCGCGGGGACCTGCGCGCGGCGCCGACGGCGATCCGGGTGGCCCGGCAGACCCTGCGGATCATCAAGCAGAACCTGTTCTGGGCCTTCGCCTACAACGTCGCCGCGCTCCCGCTCGCGGCGCTCGGGCTGCTCAACCCGATGATCGCCGGGGCGGCGATGGCGGCCAGCTCGGTCATCGTCGTGACGAACTCCCTCCGGCTGCGCCGGGCCGGCTGACCGGGCCGCGACCCCGGCGGCCGGGATCACCGCCGGCGGTGGGCGGGCTCGCCGTCCGGTCAGCGTCCGCCGAGCCCGGCGACGAGGTCGACGGTGACCTCGTCCAGGCTGCGGACCCGGGTGTCGGCGAGGGCCAGGGCGTCCTCCGCCACGGCGAAGGCGTCGTGCGGGACGACGATCACGTGCATGCCGGCGGCGGCCGCGGAGCGCACGCCGTTGGACGAGTCCTCGATCGCCACCGCCCGACCGGGCTCCACGCCGAGGAGCTCGCAGGCGCGGGCGTAGCCGTCGGGGGCGGGCTTGCCCGCGGCGACCTCCTCGGTGGAGACGGTGGCCCGGAAGCGGTCGGCAACCCCCAGCTCCGCCAGCACGGTGTCGATGAGCCGGCGCGGGGAGGAGGAGGCCAGGCCCAGGGGGAAGGCGGCGGCGAGCCGCTCGACCGCCGCCACGGCCCCCGGCATGAGCGGCAGGTGCTCGCGGTACCGCTCGGCCATGGCCTCGATGGTCCGCTCGGCGACCGCCGCCGGGTCCCCGCGCACGCCGACCGTCTCGGCCATGTACCGGGACCACTCGGGTGTGGACATGCCCATCATCGCCTCGGTCGCGCCGGCCGGCCACGGCACGCCGTCCTCGGCCGCCAGCCCGCGCCGGACGGCGTCCCACATGGTCTCGGTGTCGGTGAGCACGCCGTCGAGGTCGAAGACGACCGCGGCGATCGGGCCTGGTGCGGGCGGAGCGTCGGGCGCGGGCGGGCCGGCGGAGGCGTGGGAACTGTGGGGCGCGTGCGGGCTCATGCCGCCATCATGTCGCGCCCGGCGCAGCCCGCCGGCCGGGCGGTCGCATCCTCTGTGGTACTTGATCCGCAGATCCGGCCCGGGAAAGCGCTTCAACGACTACACAGGATGGGGCCGACCCGAGGCGGCTGCGGCTGGGGCTGGGGAGGAGGAGGTCGCCAGGGGACGCGCGCAGCGAGGCACACCGGGGTGCCACCGTCGGTAGACACTGTCCCGGTGACCAGCGAGCCCCGCCGCGCACCATCGGTCCCCGAGCCGCCGGCCGACACGCCGGCCGCCCCCACGCCGTCGGAGCCCGAATCGGCCGCCACCGAGCCGTCGGCCGACGTACCCGCCATGTCCCAGCCGTCCGGCCCCGGGACTGCCGCGCCCCTGCCCGCGGCCCCGGCCCCCGCCCAGCCGCGGGCCCGGCTGCGGGCCGAGGTCCTGATCGTCCTGGGCCTGTCGCTGGGCGCCTCGGCGGTGTACGCCGTCGTCAACATCGTCGCCCGCCTCACCGCCGGCACGCCGCTGTCCCAGCAATCCACCGCGCTGAACCCGTCCCGGTCCCCGCGGCCGTACCTGGACCTGACCTACCAGCTCCTCGAGATCGCCTTCGCGCTGGTGCCGGTGGCCCTCGCGCTGTACCTGCTCACCGAGCCCGGGCGGCGCGCGACCGACCGGATCGGCCTGACCCTGCGCCACCCCGGCCGGTCCCTCGCGGCCGGCGTCGGCCTGGCGGCCCTCATCGGGCTGCCCGGGCTCGGCCTCTACGCCGTCGGGCGCGCGCTCGGGGTGACCGTCGAGGTGCAGGCCGCCACGCTCAACGAGCACTGGTGGACCGTGCCGGTCCTGCTGCTGGCGGCCCTGAAGAACGCGCTGCTGGAGGAGGTCATCGTCGCCGGGTACCTGATTGAGCGCCTCGAGGAGCTCCGGTGGCGGCCGGCCGCCGTGGTCGCCGCGAGCGCCCTGGTCCGCGGGGCGTACCACCTCTACCAGGGCTTCGGGCCGTTCCTCGGCAACGTGGTCATGGGCGTCGTCTTCGCCGAGTACTACCGCCGCCGACGGCGGACCACGCCGCTCGTCGTCGCGCACACCCTGATCGACGTGGTGGCCTTCGTCGGGTACGCGCTCCTGCCCGCCGGGCTGCTGGACCTGCTGGGCGTGACCTGACCCAGGGGCCGAGCCGGAGCCTGGGCGAAACTCGCCATCGCCGTACTCCCCGGACGCACGACTCGGCCGCGAGCACCAGGCTGCAGCCTGGAAGCTGCCGCCGCGTGCCCGCACCTCCCGCGCGTGCCAACCCTCGACGACTACACCTCCACCCTCCGGCGCGGCGGGACCGCGCTGGCGGCCCAGGTGTTCGCCGAGCCGCCGCCGCGCACCGGAGCGGTGCAGGTCGATGCCGCGTTCGCGCCCTGGCCGACCACCTGGCTGAGCGCGACGGCTGGCAGGCACCCTCGTGGGTGCGCGACGTCACCCGCCGCACCAGTGGCTGGTACCCGGCGGTGCCGGACGTCTTCCGGGCAGAGGTGACCGGGAGAGCCCGCGCGCCTTCCGAGAGCGCGGCATTCTCATCACGGGACGGTCGCTGGATCGGGCATGAGCGCCCGCGGCGCGCCCCTCGACGCCGACGGCGTCCGCTCCGAGGAACAACCCGGCCGGCTGAGCGTGGGCGAAGCCGCTGAGCGCTTCGTCCGGCCGATGGGTCGCCAGTCCGCCAGGTCAGGCGGCGTCCACCCAGATCTCGATTCTCGTTCCGCACCTCGCCCGGCCGGTGCGTGGTTGGTAACCGGTGCTCCCCGGAGCCGGGTGGGCGGGCCCCACCCCCAACGATCTTGACCCCTAGTTCAAGTTGCCCTAGCCTTCTTGACCATGGCGTCAAATAGTGTGGTGAGCGACGGCCAGCCCGCTGTCGAGGCTCCTCGCAAGGACCGTGCCGACAGCGTCGAGGCAAGCCTGCCGTCGTTGCAGCTCCTTCCTGCGGGCGACGCGTTCGGCGTGTGCGATGTGAACGGAGAGTGCTCCTGATGACCGGTGAGACGTTCGAGCGGATCAGGGACCACCTGGTGGTGGATGTGTGGAGCGACGTGATGTGCCCGTTCTGCTACATGGGTGACGCGCTGCTCGCGCGGGCCCTGGAGCAGTTCCCTCACAAGGACGATGTCGAGGTGCATTACCACAGCTTCCTGCTCATGCCGGAGCTGTCCAGCGACACCCCGATCGACCTGAACGAGCTGCTGGCGGCCAAGCGCGGATTCCCGCGCGAGCAGGCCGCGGCGATGAACGAGCAGATCGCCGCCCGCGGACGCGAGGTCGGACTGGAGTACCGGTTCGACCGGGTGCTGGCGGTCAGTACGCGTACCGCGCACGAGCTCAGCCACTTCGCCGCGGCGCACGGAAAACAGCACGAGATGGTCCAGCGCCTGTTCCAGGCCTACTTCACAGACGGACTCAACGTTGCCGACCACCAGGTGCTCGCTGATCTGGCCACCGGGGTGGGCCTGGACCGGGACGCCACGCTGGCGGCGCTGGCCAGCGGCAGGTTTGCCGACGCCGTGGACGCGGACGTGGAGCAGGCGCGTCAGATGGGCATCTCGGGGGTGCCGTTCTTCGTGTTTGCCGGCAAGTATGCAGTCTCGGGTGCGCAACCGGTCGAGGTGTTCGGTCAAGCGCTCGAGACGAGCTGGAACGAGACAGTCGGGACCGCGGCCGGAGCAGGGCGATGACAGAGCCTGGCCCGCGGCTGCGAGCCGACGCGCAACGCAACGTCGAGGACATCCGCCGGGCCGCCCTCGACGTGTTCCGCATCGGTGGGCTGAGCAGCCCCCTCGGGGAGGTCGCGCGTGCGGCCGGGGTCAGCAAGGGCACCATCTACCACCGGTTCGGCGGCAGGCAAGGCTTGATCGATGCGGTGGTGGAAGACCTGGTTGCCGAGCGCATCACCGGGATCATCGCGACCGTGGACACGATCGCGGATCCAGTCGAACGGTTCGAGGAGTACCTCCGCCGGATCTGGCTGCTGCAGTACGACGAACCGGCCGCCAACGATGTGCTGCTACGCGCCCTGCCCGCATCGGAAGCTGTCAACTCGCTGTGTGAACACGCCAGCGAGGCTGCAGGTCGTCTCCTAGGAGATGCCCAGGCCACGGGTCGCATCCGGCACGACCTCACCCCGGACGACGTGTATCTGCTGATCTGGGAGCGCGGGATCATCGCCCGCGCCTGTGACCAGCAGCCGCGCGAGGGCTACCGCCGCCGCTTCGAATACACCCTCGCCGGGCTCCGCGCACCTGCTGAGCCGTCGCCATAGCTGCAGGCCCTCGGCGGCCCTCCACCCGCCGGCGCGGGGGCCGAGCTGGTGGCTCAGGCGTTCACCGAGCGGCCACCACGCACCGGAGCGGTGCAGCTCGATGCGGCGTTCGCCGCCGTGGCCGACCACCTGGCCGAGCGCGACGGCTGGCAGGCCCCCGCCTGGACGGTCGCTGGACCGGGCATGAGGGCCCGCGGCTTCACTTGAGAGCCCGGCGCCTCCGTGAGAACCCCCGGACCCAGCGTCTGACGGCGGACAGGTCGGTCCAGAGAACCCGCGAACCCGCCCGGGGCGGTCCCTCGGGCGTCGAGATCGCGCCCGTAGACTCGCCGCCATGGAGGAGGCGCCAGGCAGGACGGGCACGTCCGCGCCCGGCGGAGACGCCGCGGCGAACGGTGCCGGCGCGATGCACCAGGGCGGTGCGCCAGACGAGGCCGGCTCCGGCAAGGGCGGTGCGACGGCCGCGGCGCCGGCCACCGACGCCTCGCCGTCGGCCGCGCCCGACCACCACCGGACACCCTCGCGGCCGGACGTGGCCTCGCCGCGGCGGGAGGTCCTCCTCGTCGACCTGCCGCAGACCCGGGTGCGCCGGCCCGGGGACCTGCTCGCCCTGGTCCTGGCCGTGCTGGGCATCGGGGCCGTCCTGATCCTGGCCGTCTACGCCAACGCCACCACCCACGCCGTGACCGAGGACGTGCAGACCGCCGTCGCCGGCACGGTGCGCCAGGTTCTCCTGCTGCCGGTCACGGTGCTGGAGGGCCTGGTCACCTTCTTCCTGCCCATCGCCGTCCTGGCCGACCGCCTCCTGCGGCGCAGCTGGCGCTCCGCGGTGGAGGTGATCGTCGCCGGCGTCGGCGGCGCGCTGCTCACCGAGCTGGCGCTGCTGGGCCTGGACGCGCTGGGCCCGTCGAACCTGACCAACGGGCTGGCGGTGACCACCGAGGGCTCGCGCGTCATCGCGATGAACCCCTACGCCGCCGCTCTGGCCGGGCTGCTCACCGCCGTCGGGGACCGCTCCCGGCACCGGCTAGTGGGCTGGTCCTGGGGGCTGCTGTGGGTGGTGCTGGGCCTCGCCGTCGTGCAGGGCAACCAGACCCTGCCCGGGGTGCTCGTCACCGTGCTGCTGGGCCGCGTCGCCGGCCTGGGCGTGCGCTACGCCTCCGGCGTCCTGCACGACCGGGCCACCGGCATCTCCCTGGTCCGCGGGCTGCGCCGGGCCGGGGCGGACCCGGTCCGGGTGGTCCGGCTGGACCCACTCGGCCAGGCCGGGGCGCGGGCCTGGACGGTCACCACCGCCGCGCCGATCGGCTACACCGAACGCCTGCGGGAGCCGCAGCGCCCGGACCCCCGGGCGGGGCGGGAGCGGCCGGGAGCGCCGGACGAGCCGGCCCGCCGGGAGCGGACCGGCGCGACGGCCTACGCCGCAGCGGCGGCCGGCCGGGCGCCGTCGGCGGCGGCCGGCCGGGCGCCGTCGGCGGCGCCGGGCCTGACAACACCAACTCCGGCGACGGCGACCGCGGCGACGCCGACCTCGACCACCACCAGCCCCTCCCCCGCGGACCTGCTCGCCGCCGTCGACCAGGAGGCCGGCGACACCATCGTCCCCGACGCGCTGACCGACCCCGCCCAGGCGCTCGCCGAGGCCGCGCCCGCCGGGCTGCAGCACGAGGAGGACAGCCCGCACCGGGTCTACGCGGTGTGGGACGCCCAGGGCCGGCGGCTGTCCGTGTCCGTGCTCGACGGCGACCGGCACGTCGTCGGCATGCTCACCGGGCTGTGGGACTCCATCCGGCTGCGCGGGCACGACCGGCGACCGACGACCACCCTCCGGCAGGCCGCCAACCGGGCCGCGCTGCTGACGCTCGCCGCCCGGGCCGCCGGGGTCCGGACCCCTGAACTGGTTGGCATCACCGAGGCCCGCGACTCGGTCATCATCGTCACCGAGCACGTCCCGGACGCCCGCCGGCTGGACGAGCTGGCGCCGGCGGAGGTCGACGAGGACGTCCTGGACGACGTCTGGCGGCAGGTCACCGCCGCCCACGCCGCCGGCCTGGCGCACCGGGACCTGCAGGCCGCGGCGTTCTCGGTGGACCGGGCCGGCCGGGTGTGGCTGCGGGACTGGGAGAACGGGGAGATCATCTCCTCCGAGCTCTCCCGGCGGATCGACCTGGCCCAGCTCCTCGCCATGCTCGCCGTCCTCGTCGGCACCGACCGGGCGGTGGCTTCCGCGGCCCGGGTCCTCACCCGGGAGCAGCTGGCCTCGATCGCGCCGCTGCTGCAGCCGGTGGTCATGCCCTACCGCACCCGCGCGGCGAGCAGCGACCACCGCGCGCTGCTCGCCGCCCTGCGCGAGGAGCTGGTCGAGGAGGTGCCGCGGGCCGACGTCGCCCCGCTGCAGCTCAACCGGTTCTCGGTGCGCACGGTGGTCACCGTCACCCTCGCCGTGGTGGCGGTGTGGCTGCTGGTCAGCCGGTTCAACTTCGAGGAGGTCGCCTCCGCGGTGCGCGCGGCGAGCCCGGCGTGGATGGTGGTGGCCTTCGTCGCCGGGCTGCTGACCTACGTCGGCTCCGCCGTCGCCCTGGTCGCCTTCTCCCCGGAGCGGCTGGCGCTGTGGCGCACCGTCCTGGTCCAGATCGCCGCCTCGGTGGTCTCCCTGGTGGCCCCAGCCGGCATCGGGCCGGCGGCGCTGAACCTGCGGTACCTGAACACCCAGCGGATATCCACCCCGCTGGCGGTGGCGACCGTGGGGCTGGTCCAGGTCTCCCAGTTCGTCACCACGGTGCTGCTGCTCGTGGCCGTCGCGCTGGTCACCGGGTCCGTCGGCAGCCTCAGCGCCCCGAGCGGCTCGGTGCTCGCGGCCGTGGCGCTGGTGGTGGTGGTGCTCGGCGCCCTGCTGCTCGTGCCGCCGCTGCGGGCCTGGGTGTGGGCCAAGGTCGGCCCGACCCTGGAGCAGGTCTGGCCCCGGCTGGTGTGGGTCTCCACCAACCCGCGCCGGATCACCGCCGCCGTGCTCGGCAACCTGCTGATGACCGCCGGGTACGTCACCGCCTTCGGGGCCTCCCTGGCGGCGTTCGGGCAGTCCCTGCCGCTGACCTCGCTGGCCATCACCTACCTCGCGTCGAACTCGGTGGGCGCCGTCGTGCCCTCCCCCGGCGGCATCGGCCCGGTGGAGCTGGCGCTGACCACCGGGCTGAGCGTGGCCGGCATCCCCTACGCGACGGCGCTGTCCGTGGCGATCCTCTTCCGGCTGCTAACCTTCTGGGGCCGGGTGCCCATCGGCTGGGCGGCGCTGCGCCACCTGCAGAAGCGCGGGGTGCTGTGACCGCACCCGGCGAGGCTCGCGGTGGCGGGGCACGCACCGCCGGGCGCCACACCGCCGTCGGGAGTACCGCCGCCGGGAGCACCGCCGTCGGCAGCACCGCCGCCGGCCGGCCCCGGCCGCCGCGCACCGCCGCCGACCGGTGGGTGCCGTGGCTGGTGGCCGCCGCGGTCACCGCCGTCTACACCACGTTCGCCTGGACCCAGTGGCGGCTGCTGGAGTCGCCGTCGTGGGACCTGGGGATCTTCACCCAGCTCGCCAAGGCCTACGCCCACGGGCAGGCGCCGGTGGTGACCATCAAGGGCGAGGGGTTCAACCTCCTCGGCGACCACTTCCACCCCCTCCTGGTCCTGCTCGGCCCGCTCTACCGGCTCTTCCCCTCCGGGCTGACGCTGCTGGTCACCCAGGCCGTGCTGCTCGGCGTCTCGGCGGTGCCGCTCACCTCGGTCGCCCGGGACCTGCTCGGCCGGGCCCGCGGCACGGTGGCCGGCGCGGCGTACGGGCTGAGCTGGGGCCTGCAGGGGGCTGTGGCCGTGCAGTTCCACGAGATCGCCTTCGCGGTCCCGCTGCTCGCCGCCGCGCTGGCCGCGTTCCTGCGCGGGCGGTGGTGGGCGACGGCGCTCTGGGCGGCCCCGCTCGTCCTGGTCAAGGAGGACCTGGGCCTGACCGTGGCCGCCCTCGGCCTGGTGCTGGTGTGGCGGGGCTGGCGGGCCGGCGGCTGGCGCACCGCCCCGGCCCGCGCCGGCGCCGCCCTGACCGCCTGGGGCCTGGCGTGGACGGTGCTGGCGATCGGCGTCGTCCTGCCCGCGCTGAACCCCCGCGGCCGGTGGGACTACGCGGGCCGGCTGAGCGGGACGGACCAGGGCGGGGCGGACCAGGGCGGGCTGCTCGGGACGCTGCTCGGCGCGTTCGTGCCCGGGGAGAAGTGGGTCACCGTGCTCCTGCTGGTCGCCGCGGCCGGCGTGGTCGGGCTCCGCTCGCCGCTCGCCTGGCTGTGGCTGCCCACGCTGGCCTGGCGGTTCCTCGGCGACGTGGAGCACTACTGGGGCTGGGGCTGGCACTACTCCGCGGTCCTCATGCCGGTGGCCGCGGCGGCCCTGATCGACGCCGTCACCCCCGGGCCCGGGCGCCCGGCCCGGCCGGCGGGACGGGCGAGCCTCGCCGTCGTCGTCGCCGCGCTGACCACCGCCCTGATGACCCCGGCCCAGCCGCTAGCCCGGCTCGCCGACCCGCAGACCTACGCGCTGCCCGCCCGGCACGCGGCCCACACGGCCGCGCTCGACGCCGTCCGGCCCGGCGCCACCGTGGAGACGGACGTCTACCTGATGGCCTACCTGGTGCCGCGGGCGCAGGTGTACTGGGTCGGGAACGAGGGCAACCCCGCGCCGGACTACCTGGTCCTGGACACCTGGCGCGGCACCTGGCCGGGCCGCGACGCGGACCTGGCGGCGCTCGCGGAGGAGCGGCACCCGGGCACCCGGTACGAGGTCGTGCTCGACGACGACGGGTTCGTCGTGGCCCGCCGGGTCGGCTGACACGGGGCCGGGCCGGTTCGCCGGGTCGCTGACCGCAGGGAAAGACACCCGGAGGCGGGCCGGACCATCGGCTCGCGCCGGCAGGCGCAGGACAGCACCGGACGGGTGGTGTCGGCCCGTCCCTACACTGGCGGCATGCCCACCTCCTCGTCCGTCGGTTCCCGCGCGCCCGCTCCCCGGAGCGCGGCCTGGTCGGCGCTGCTGGCGGCGCTCCTCGGCGGCCTGCTGCTCCTGGCCGCCGCCGCGCCAGCGCGCGCCCACGACGTGCTCCTCGAGTCCTCCCCGGCCGACGGCGAGACCCTGCCGGCGGCCCCGGCCGAGATCGTCCTGACGTTCAACAACGAGCTGCTCGACGGCGGCCAGGCGATCGTCGTCGCCGACGCCAGCGGGGCGACGGTGGCGGAGGGGTCGCCGGTGCTCGCCGGCCGCACCGCGACCCTCGCCCTGCCCGACCTTCCCGGCGGGCAGTACGCGGTGACCTGGTCGGTGGTCTCCTCCGACGGGCACCGCATCGACGGCGAGCTCGGCTTCACCGTCGAGGGGACCGCCGCGACCGGGACGCCGGACACGGCAGGGACCACCGCGCCCGGGGCGGCCACCGCGGGGCCAACGGACCCGGGCACGGCAGCCCCGGCCGACACCGCCGACGGCGGCGCGGAGGCCGCCGGCGACGCCGCGGCGGGCGGCGTCCCGGGCTGGGTGTGGCTCGTGCTCGCGGTCGGCGCGCTGGGCGGCGTCGTCGCCCTCGCCGTCCGCCAGTGGCGCGGCTGAGCACTGGCCCGGCGGGCGCGCGCGCCGCTAGGTGAGGACGCGGAGAGCCCCCGTGGCGCGCGGGGCGAGCCGGCCCGGGTGCGGTCAGTCGGTCAGGGCTCAGTAGTCCTTGAGCTGGTCCAGCACCTCGGCCAGCACCTCGCGCGGGGAGCCGGTGTTGGTCACCTTGAACCCGTTCTCGTCCGGCTCGAGCTCCTCGAGCGTGGCGATCTGGGAGTCGAGCAGGCTGGGCGGCATGTAGTGGCCCTGCCGGTGCTTCATCCGGTCCAGGGTGAGGTCGGTGGGCGGGGCCATGTGGACGAAGACGGTGCGGCCCTCGGCGCCGCGGAGCACGTCGCGGTACTTCTTCTTCAGGGCCGAGCAGGTCACCACTGTGGAGTGCCCCACCCGCGCCTCCGCGGTCATCCACTTCTGGATCGACGCCAGCCACGGCGCCCGGTCGTCGTCGTCCAGCGGGGTGCCTGAGGCCATCTTGTCCCGGTTGGCCTGGGGGTGGAACTCGTCACCCTCGGCGAAGACGTAGCCGAGCTTGCCGGCGAGCATCATGGCCAGGGTCGTCTTGCCCCCGCCGGAGACGCCCATGACGACGAGGTGGCGCGGGCCGGCGGCCCGGCGCGGGACGGGGAACATGACTGTGGGTGCGGGCTGAGCCATCGGGACGCTCCGATCTGGGGACTCCTCCGAACGTACCGCGTCCCGCCGGTCCGGCCCGGCCCGGAGGTCTCATCGGGGCGTGGAAGCCGGGGCGTCGCGTCGACCACCGGGCGTGGAAGCCGCGCCAGGGCGTCGCCCTCCCGTAAGCCGGAACTCAGGTGCCGCCCTCCCGGGCGATCACCAGGGCCTCGGCCCGGGCGAGGTCGGGGTCCAGGTACCGGCCGCCGGGGACCAGCGGACGCAGCCGGTCGCCGTCGGCGAAGTCGTAGCGCAACGGCCGGGCGTTGGGGAGGTTGAGCTCGCGCAGCTGGGCGGGTGTGAGGTCGTCCAGCAGGGCGCACAGCGCCCGCAGAGAGTTGCCGTGGGCGACGACGAGCACGTCCCGGCCGGCGTGGACCAGCGCGGCCAGGTCCGCTATCCAGGGCCGCAGCCGGTGCACGACGTCGGCCAGCGACTCGGTGGCGGTCAGGGCCTCGGCGGGCAGCCGGTCGAACGGGCTCAGCCGTCGCCACAGGGCCAGCGTCTCCGCCGGCAGCGGGGGCGGCCGGCCGGTGTAGGAGCGGCGCCAGTGCAGGAACCGCTCGGGGCCGTACCGGGCCAGCACCTCGGCCTTGGGGTAGCCGGACAGCGCCCCGTAGCTGCGCTCGTTCAGCCGCCAGGTGCGCAGCACCGGCGCGTCGGTGCCCACCTGCGCGGCGACGAGCTCGGCGGTGCGCCACCCGCGGGAGAGCTCGGAGGTGACGATGAAGTCGGGGCGCCAGCCGGCGCCGGCCAGCCGCAAGCCCGCCTCGTGGCAGGCGGCCTCACCGGCCGGGGTGAGGTCGACGTCGAGCACGCCGGTGAACAGGCCGCGCGCGTTGCCCACCGACTCTCCGTGCCGGACGAGCACCACGGTGCCAAGACTGCCCACCGCACCACTGTGGCAGGACCGGGCGGGGTGCGGACGGGGACGTCCGTCACCCTGCCGTCATCGAGGTCGCCGCGTCGCCGAGGAGCCCGGGGCTACCCGACCCGGACGCGCGCGAGGTCGTCCGGGTCGGGGGTGAAGATCGCCTCGATCGGCGTTCCGAAGACCGCCGACAGGCGCATCGCGACCTTCAGGGTCGGCTCGTACCGGCCGTTCTCCAGGGACACGATCGTCTGGCGTGACACGTTGATCCGGTCCGCCAGCTCGGCCTGGCTCCAGCGCCGCTCGGCGCGCAGGACCGGAAGACGGTTCGCGATCACTCCGCCGCACCGCGATCCCGGGCCCACGCGAACGCGATCACCCAGACCAGCGCGGCGGCGGCAGCCGGCACCGCGGCCGTCACCCGCGGCAGCCCGGCGAATGCCTCCAGCAGCGCATACCCGAGCCCGGCGACCACGATCACCAGCACCGTGACCATGGACGCCCGCGCAGCGTCCTGACGCTCCACGCCCTCGGTGTCGCCGCGCAGCAGCGCCTTCACCGTCGTGGCCACCAGCAGGACCAGGCCGAGGACTGCGGCGACGGCCAGGGCCCAGCCCGCCCACGGCGGCAGCGCATCGCGCGCGTACAGCACGCCCGCCAGCACCGAACCAACGAGGAACACCACGGTCCCGGCGACCACCGCGACCCACTCACGAATGCTGAACGTCGTCACGGCCACGACCGTACAGTTTGCTTGTCTAGATGACAAGTGACCTTGTCACGAGCAGGGCGGGTGACGCCGTCGACCCCATGTCGTAGGTAGCGTCTGGAGGACGAGCCTCCACCCGCCAGCCGCCCACCGGTCGCCGGGGCGAGCCGGCCGCTCCCCACGAGGTCGACGCCGGCCCCTTATCACCGCCGCGCCGCCGATCGGCCAGCACGAGGCCCCGCCGCTACCCTGCGGCACATGGGAGCCGCAGCGCCGGGGCCGCCGGCCGCCCCCGGGCCAGTCCCCGCGCAGCTGCTCACCGTGGGCCACGGCGCCCTGCGCCGCGACGGGCTCGCCAGCCTGCTGCGCTCGGCCGGCGTCGCCGAGGTGGTGGACGTGCGCCGCTACCCCGCCTCCCGGTCCAACCCCGACGTCGCCCGGGAGGCGCTGGCGGGGTGGCTGCCGGCCGCCGGCGTCGACTACCGGTGGGAACCCCGGCTGGGCGGCCGTCGGCACCTCACCGCCGCCGACCGGGCGACGTCCCCGGACACCTGGTGGCAGGTGGAGGCCTTCCGGGCCTATGCCGGCTGGACCCGCACGCCCGACTTCCGCGCTGCGCTGGCGCAGGTGCTCGCCGGGTCGGCGGAGGCCCGGGTCGCGGTGATGTGCTCGGAGGGGGTGTGGTGGCGCTGCCACCGCCGGCTCATCGCCGACGTCGCCGCCCTGGCGCACGGGACCGCGGTCGTCCACCTCATGCCCGACGGTGCCCTGCGCCCGCACCAGGTGGCCACCGGCGCCCGGCTGCTCGCGCCAGGCCAGGTCGTCTGGGACGGGGCGACGGCGGGGGTCCAGAGCCGCTGACCGCCCCGCCCGTCCGGTCCGACGGCGGCCCCGCGGCTGCGCGCGCCCGCTCCCGTCCCCCGCCGGGCGTCCGGCGGCGACCACCGCGGCCGGGCGCCCCGGGAAGCTCCTGCGTAGGTGCCCGCTCAGCTCTCGGCGAGCGCGGCGTCGGAGGAGAAGACCATCCCCAGCGCCACGTCCCCGCCGGTGACCGCCTGCTTGGTCAGCGGGCCGCCGGCGTCGAGGGAGACGAACTCGGTGATCGTCAGCCCGTAGGTCTGCTCCAGGCCGGGCTGGCAGAACGGCCGGTCCGGGCACTCGACCGGGCCGCCCAGGGACACCCCGCCGTCGCAGGCCTCGGCGAGCTCGCTCAGGGTGCTGACGTCGTGCTCCTCGGCGAAGGCGGTGGTAACGGCGTAGGCGTTCTGGTCGGCGGCCTCGGCCGGGGCGCCGAAGACCAGCCCGACCTGCTCGCCGAGCGTGGTCAGGTTGGTCACGGTCTCCTGCAGGTCCGCGCTGGCCAGCGGCGCGTCGTCGGTCGCGTCGGGCCCGTTGACCTGCTTGTTGAGGTACTCGGTGAGCGTGCCGGCGTACTCGGGCACCACGGTCAGCTCCCCGGAGGTCAGGGCGGGCTCGTAGGTCTCGCGGTTGCCGATCGTGCGCACCTCCACCTCGTAGCCGGCGTCGGTCAGCGCCAGGGCGTAGAGCTCGGCCAGGGTGGCGGCCTC
This sequence comes from Georgenia sp. TF02-10, assembly GCF_022759505.1. NCBI lineage: Bacteria > Bacillati > Actinomycetota > Actinomycetes > Allobogoriellales > Allobogoriellaceae > Georgenia > Georgenia sp. TF02-10. Next base: position 19,314 of record NZ_CP094289.1, read on the forward strand.
GGCGAAGTTCCCGGCGCCGACGACGACGCGGCCGCTGCCGGAGGTGTCGGGGACCTCGACGCCGGCCTGCTCGTAGAAGGCCTGCGCCGCCTGGCGGGAGGTCTCCCGCTCGACGTCGACCTGCTTGTTCAGGGCGATGAGGTCCCCGGTGGTCAGGACCGCCGAGACGGCGTCGAGCGCGGAGATCAGGGCCGGCTGCGCCGCGTCGGCATTGACCGCCGGGATGACGTTGTCGACGGTCTGCAGGCGCTGGTCGTCCTCCAGCACGACGAGCTCCTCGCCGGCGACCGGTTCGCAGACGACGCCCCCGCCGTCGCCGGTGGCACCGGTCTCCGGGGCGGAGCCGCCGCCGGCCGAGCCGGGCTCCCCGCAGGCAGCCAGGGTCAGGGCGGCTGCGGCGAGGACGAGGGTGAGCCGGGGCGTGCGCAAGGGTGACCTCCGAGGGTCGGACGGGCGCGCGGGCTGGACCATTCGACAGCGCTGGCGGGGCCGGCGCAACCGGCCGGCGTGGCGTGGCCGGCCGGGCAGCCGGTGGCGAGGCGCCCGGGCCGGGCAGCCGGACGTGTGGCGGGCTGCCCGGGGCTCGTCGGCCGCCTGCCGGCCCGGCCGCCGTCGACGGCCGGCCGCGGACGGCTACGCCGCCCGACCGGCGGCGGTGACCCGCAGTGGCGCCGGGGTCAGGGCCCGCTGGGCCAGCGCGAGCAGCCCCTCGACGGCCAGGCACACGACGACCACGAGCAGGGCGCCGGCCAGGGCCTGGCCGAACCGCTGGGTGAAGATCCCGTTGGTGATCACCAGCCCGAGCCCGCCGCCGCCGGCGAGCGCGGCGAGGGAGACGGTCGCGATCACCTGGACGACGGCGGTGCGCACCCCGGCGGCGACCAGCGGCAGCGCCAGCGGCAGCTCCACGGCGGTGAGCAGCCGCGCCGGTGACATCCCCATGCCCAGGCCGGCGTCCCGGGCGGCCGGGTCGACCGCGCGCAGCCCGGTGACCGTGTTGGCCAGGATGGGCGGTACGGCGAACACCGCGACGGCGAGGATCGTCGGGGTCTGCCCGACGCCGAGCCCGGCGGTGAAGATGTAGAGCAGGGCCAGGGTCGGCAGCGCCCGGGTGAGGTTCACCGCCCCCACCAGGGTGTCCCCGCGGCCGGTGCGGCCGAGCCACAGGCCCAGCGGCAGGGCCACGACGGCGGCCAGGACGACGGCGGCCAGGGTCATCCACAGGTGGTCGCCGAGGAGCTGCAGGATGCCGCCGGACCCGGTCCAGCTCAGCGGGTCGTTGAGGTAGGTGAAGGCGTCGCCGATGATCTCGCTCATGCCCGCCGCCACGGGGTGAGGGCCTTCTCCACGGCGAGCAGGACGACGTCGGCGAGCAGCGCGATGGCCAGGCACAGCAGGGTGGCGGTCATGATCTCGGCCCGGTAGGCGGAGGTGAAGCCCCGGAACATGAGCTGGCCGAGCCCGCCGTAGCCGACCACCACGCCGACGGTCACCAGGGCCACCGTCGTCACGGTCGCCAGCCGCACCCCGGTCAGCACTGCCGGCAGGGCCAGCGGCAGCTCGACGGTGAGGAAGCGCCGCGCCGGGGAGTACCCGAGGCCCCGGGCGGCGTCGACGACCGCCGGCGGCACCCCCCGCAGCCCGACCAGGATGTTGCGGACGAGGACGAGCAGGGCGTAGGCGACCAGGCCGATCAGGACGGTGGTGCGGCCGATGCCGGTGACCGGGGCGAGCAGCCCGAACAGGGCGAGGGAGGGGACGGTGTACAGGACGGCGGAGGTGCCGAGCAGCGCGCCGGACAGCGCCGGGCGGCTGCGGGCGAGGAGGGCGACCGGCACGGCGATGACCAGCGCGATGGCCACCGCCTGCAGGGTGAGGCTGACGTGCTGGCCGGTCAGCCGCACGAGGTCGGCCCAGTTGTCCTCCACGTACCGCCAGGACAGCCACGGGTTGTCGGCAGCCATCGGCATCACGGCGACGACGGTACCGGCGCGCCGCCGCCCCGGCCCCCCGGTACCGTCATCGGGTGCCGGACACCTCCCCGCCCACGGCCCACATCCGCTTCGACGGCGTCCGCAAGGCCTACGCCGACGGCACGGTCGCCGTCGCCGGGCTGGACCTGGACGTCGCCGCGCACGAGCTGCTCACCCTGGTGGGGCCGTCCGGGTCCGGGAAGTCGACCCTGCTGCGGATGGTCAACCGGCTGGTCGAGCCCACCGCCGGGCGGGTGCTCCTGGACGGCACCGACGTCGCGACCGCCGACGCGGTGCGGCTGCGCCGCGGCATCGGCTACGTCATCCAGGACGTGGGCCTCTTCCCGCACCGCACGGTCGCCGACAACGTCGGGACCGTCCCCGGGCTGCTCGGCTGGGACCGGGGGCGGACCCGGCGGCGGGTGGCCGAGCTGCTCGAGCTGGTCGGGCTCGACCCGGCGGTCTACGGCCCCCGCTACCCGCACGAGCTCTCCGGCGGGCAGCGCCAGCGGGTCGGCGTGGCCCGCGCGCTGGCCACCGACCCGCCGGTGATGCTCATGGACGAGCCGTTCGGCGCCGTCGACCCGGAGGGGCGGCGGTCCCTGCAGCACGAGTTCCGCCGCATCCACGACGAGCTGGGCACCACCGTCCTGATGGTCACCCACGACATCGACGAGGCGGTCGCGCTCGGGGACCGGGTGGCCGTGCTCAGCCAGGGCGGGCACCTGGAGCAGCTCGCGGACCCGGTCACGCTGCTGACCCGGCCGGCCAACGACGTGGTGACCGGCCTGGTCGGCGACGCGCGCGCGGTGCGGCTGCTGCCGATCACCGACCTCACCGCCGCGGACCTGGAGCCGGTGACGGGGCCGGGCGGTGGCGGGCCGCCGGGGCCGGCCGACAGCGGGGAGTCGAGGGGGCCCGACGGCGGGGAGCCGGGGGCGCCCGACGGCGGTTCGGCGACGGGGCCGGCGGACGGCAGGCCCGCGGCGGGGCCGGCGGGCGACACGCCCGGCCGCGTGCGGCTCGGGCAGAGCCTGGACGCCGCGCTCTCCGCCCTCGCCGTCGCCTCGGGCGGGGTGGCCACCGTGGTCGACGACGCCGACCGGCCGGTCGGCGCGCTCACCCCGGCCGGGCTCGTCCGGGCGCTGCGCCGCTCCGCGCTGGCCAGGCCCGGCCCGGCCCGGTCGACGGAGGAGGCAGGCCATGCCGAGCGCCACCGGGACGGACCCGGACGCGGATAACAACAGGGCGCTGACGCTCGGTGACGGCGCTGACGGCTCGGCGATGGCGCTGACGGCTCGGCGATGAGCCGATCCCGCTCGCCGGGCCGGGCGTCCCGAGTTGCAGCACGGGGGTGTGCGCGGACCACCACAAAGTCCCTTTCGGACCGAGTCCTGCCGCATCTTGGACTGCGGAATCTCGCCAGTCCGGCCGTCCCGGTCCGGGGCCCGCGCAGCGCTTTGTGGTCGTTCGCGAGCAGCTCGGCTGCCGGCCGAACCGGCCATGCGGGTGCGGGTCGCCGGAGGACGGGGTTCCATAGGTGGATGAAACGGACATTCGCTACCGCCACAGCGGTCGCGCTCGCCGTCGCGCTGGCCGGGTGCGGCGAAGACTCCCCGGACGACCCGGACGACGGCACCACCGCCACCGTCACCGCCACCACGGGCGGCGCCACGACGACGGCCGCCACCGAGACGCCGTCGCCGACCGGAACCGCCGACGGCACCGGGACCGGGACGGGCGAGACCGCCGGTGACGTCGCCGGCGCCGTCGCGGCCCTGCAGGCGGCGGCCGGCGCGGTGCCGGACGGCCAGCCGTTCGACATGGAGACCGAGAGCCACCAGGGTCAGCAGGTCTGGGAGATCCTGGTCGCCTCGGGCGGCCAGCAGCACGAGGTCTTCGTCGCCCTGGACGGCTCCGAGGTGGTCGACCAGCACGAAGAGGCCGAGCCCGACGACGACGTGCAGAAGGTCGAGGAGGCCCAGGTCGACGCCGTCCAGGCGCTGCAGACGGCGGCGGAGCAGAACGGCGGCACGCTGTCGGAGATGGAGATCGACTCCACCGAGGACGGCACGGTCGTGTGGCAGGTCGAGCTCCGCCAGGACGACGGCTCGACCGTCGAGACGCTGGTGGACGCCACCACCGGTGACCTCGTGCCCGCCCCGGCCGGGGACTGACCCGGCGACCCCAGCCGCGCGGCGTCAGCTCGCCGGGACGATGATGCCCTGGTACTCCTCCTCGATCCAGGCGCGCATCTCCTCGGAGGTGAGCAGCGTGAAGAGCTTCTTCACCCGCGCGTCCTCGGCCAGCTCGGGCGTGGTGGCCAGGACGTTGTAGTAGTCGGAGTCGGTGCCCTCGGCGAAGATCTGCTGGTCGACCGTCAGCCCGGCCGGCAGGGCGAAGGCGGCGGTGACGATGGCGGCGTCCTGGTCGGCCACCGCCTGCGGCAGCGAGGCGTTCTCCAACTCGGTGAATTCCAGGCCCTTGGGGTTGTCGGTGACGTCGGCGACCGTGACCGGCTCCTCGGTCACCTCGATCAGCCCGTGCTCGGCGAGCAGCTTCAGCGCCCGGCCCTCGTTCGTCGGGTCGTTGGGGACGGCGATGCTGGCCCCGTCCGGGATCTCCTCGACGCTGCCGAGGTCCTCCGAGTACAGCGCCATCGGCGGCAGGTAGACCGGTCCGAGGCTGACCAGGTCCTCGTCGTTGGCCTCGTTGAAGGTCTCCAGGAAGGTGGTGTTCTGGAAAAGGTTGGCGTCGACGTCGCCGTCGGCCAGCGCGGCGTTCGGCGTGTTGTAGTCGCTGAACTCCACGAACTCCAGGTCGATGCCGGCGTCCGGGGCGAGCTCTTCGTCGACGAACCGGAGCATGTCCCCGGCCGGGACGGCGAGCGCGCCCACCCGGAGCGGGGCCTCGGGGTCGGCCGCGCCGCCGCCGTCGGCGTCCCGGGCGCAGGCGCCCAGGGCCAGGGCGACGACGAGCGTGAGCGCGGCGGAGGCGAGGGAGGTGCGCATGCAGGCTTCCTTCAGCTGGTGGGACGGGACCGGGCCGGGGGCGGGTAGGTCGCTGGCCGGGGCGGACGAGACGGGACGAGACGGGACGGGATCAGGATCGGGGCAAGACGGGACGGGCGCAGGAGCGGGGCGGGACTGGGCGCCGACGCCCCGCGGCGGGGCGGCTCACCGGTGCGAGAACCGGCGGGCGGCGGCGTTGCCCAGGCTCTGGAACACCTGGACGATGACGACGAGCAGCACGACGACGACCACCATGTACTCCACCGAGTAGCGCTGGTAGCCGTACCGGAAGGCGACGTCGCCGAGCCCGCCGCCGCCCACGACGCCGACCATCGCGGAGTAGGCGACCAGGGACACCAGCGTCGTCGACAGCCCGAGCAGGAGCGCCGGCACCGCCTCGGCGACGAGCACCTTGGTCAGGATCGTCCAGCGCGACGCCCCGAGGGACTCCGCGGCCTCCACGACCCCGCCGGGCACCTCCCGGACCGCGATCTCCACCAGCCGGGCGAAGAACGGGACGCCGGCCACGGTGAGCGGCACGATGGCCGCCGTCGGGCCGATGAACGTGCCGACCAGCAGCCGGGTGAGCGGGATGAGCAGGATCATCAGGATGATGAACGGGACCGAGCGGCCCACGTTCACCACGACCTCCAGCCCGCGGTTGACCGCCCGGCCGAGCGCCCGGGAGCCCAGCGGCCGGGAGAGCAGCCCGCCCGGCTCGGTGGTCACCAGCAGCACGCCGACGGCGAGCCCGAGGACCACGGTGAGCAGCAGCGCGACGGCCACCATGTAGAACGTCTCGCCGGTGGCGCGCAGGACGACGGCGGCCAGGTCGGACCAGAAGGCGGGGTCGGACCTGTCGATCACCGGACCACCTCCACGAACAGGCCCTGGCCGCGCAGGTCCTCGACGGCGGCGCGCACCTGCTCGGGCGTGCCGGGGATCTCCAGCCGGGTCCGGCCGGTCTGGGCGCCGTCGTGGATGGTCTCGACGGCGGCGCCGAGGATCGTCACGTCCAGCCCGTGCCGGCGAGCGAGCTGGGCGACCACCGGCCGGGACGCCGTCGTCCGGGTGAAGGTGATGTCCACGATGGTGGTGCCCCGCTCGGGCGGCAGGGAGCCGAGCTGGAAGAGCTCGGCGGCCAGCCGGGAGCCGGGGGTGGTGAGCAGGGCGTCCACCGGCCCCTGCTCCAGGACGCGGCCGTCGGCCATCACCGCGGCGGAGTCGCAGACCCGCTTGATGACGTCCATCTCGTGGGTGATGAGCAGGACGGTCAGGCCGAGGCTGGCGCTGAGGGACTTGATCAGGTCGAGCACCGCGCGGGTGGTCTCCGGGTCCAGCGCCGAGGTGGCCTCGTCCGAGAGCAGCACCGCCGGCTCGGTGGCCAGCGCCCGGGCGATGCCCACCCGCTGCTTCTGCCCGCCGGAGAGCTGGGCGGGGTAGGCGCCGGCCTGCTCGGCCAGGCCGACCAGCTCGAGGATCTCCCCCGCCCGGCGGCGCCGGGCGCGCCGGTCCTGCCCGGCGATCTCCAGGGCCAGCTCGACGTTGCCGCGGACGGTGCGCGAGGCGAGCAGGTTGAAGTGCTGGAAGATCATCCCGGTACGCCGGCGGGCCCGGCGCAGCGCGGCGCCGTCCAGGGCGGAGATCTCCTCCCCGTCCACCGAGACGGTCCCGGTGTCGGGCCGCTCGAGGGCGTTGACGGTGCGGACCAGCGTGGACTTCCCGGCCCCGCTCTGGCCGACGATCCCAAACACCTCCCCGCGCGACACGTGCAGGTCGACCCGGTCCAGCGCTCGCACCTGGCGGCCGGGGGCGGCGAAGGTCTTGGAGACGTCGACGACGTCGATCATCTGCCTTCTCCTTCCGGTGCCGGTGGTCGGTGCGCTGGTAGCGCACTGGTGCGCCGGTGTCCCGGCACCCAGCCCGTGGCCGGGGCTGGCCCTGGCTGGGCGGTTCCCCGGGCGTCGCGCGTGCGCTGGCCGGCCGCAGTGGTGCCGCGGCGAGCCGGTCCAGGGTCGCCCGCGCGGCGCCGTCCCAGCCACTCGGTGGACGGTCATCTCAGATGCTGGCTAGAGGGCGTCGTCACACTCGGCGGGCCCCAGGCCGCGGGCCGCGGACCGCAGACCGGCGGACACGGTGCTCCGGTGCGGGCCGACCGGCCGTGGGTGGCGACCGAGGTGGCCCCGGGGGTGACGGAGGTACGGCACCGTAGCCGCATGACGAGCGGACCCGCCGTGCGGTGGAACAACAACATCCACTATCACCGGCGCATCCTCGACGCCGTGCCCGCGGGCGCCCGGACGGCTCTCGATGTCGGCACCGGCAACGGGCTCCTGGCGGCCGAGCTGCACCAGCGCGTGCCGGAGGTGACCGCCGTCGACCCGGACGCCACCGTCCTCGCATCCGCCCGCACAGAGGACGAGGGCGTGCGCTGGGTCCAGGGGGACGTGCTGACCTATCCGTTCCCGCCGGCCTCGTTCGACGTGGTGGCATCCGTGGCGGCACTCCATCACCTGCCCGACCTCGATCGAGCGCTCGCGCGCCTCGCGGAGCTGACCGCGCCGGGCGGGGTGGTCGCGGTGGTCGGCCTCGCCAGGTCCTCACGACCGCTCGACGCGCTGTACGACGTCGCCGGGCTCGTCCAGCAGCGCCGCTACCGGCGCCGCTACGGCATCTGGGAGCACTCGGCCCCGATGGTCTGGCCACCGCCGCACACCTACGCCGCCGTGCGGCGCAGCGCCGCGCGGGTGCTACCGGGAGCCGCGTGGTCCCGCCTGCCCATGTGGCGCTACTCCCTGGTCTGGCGGAAGCCGCCGCCCGCGTAGTGACGCACGGCTCGCCACGGGCCGGGCGGGTCAGGACGAGAGCGTGCGGCCGAGGGCATCGAGGAGCAGGCGGCTGCCGTGCTCGCGGCTCGCTCCGTCGTCGAGGCCGTCGAGATGGACGCCGTGCTCGGTGTGGGTCAGGCGAGCCTGGTCGCCGAGATCCTCGAACTCGAAGGATGCCACCGAGGTGGAGATGTGCCGGCCGTCGATCCACATGTCGTAGCTGGTCACGATCCGCGTGAGCTCGACGATGTCGGTGTAGCGCGCCTCGTAGCGCGAGAGCACGCCGTCGTGGAAGCGTGCCTCGTCGACGTCGAGCCCGCCGACCCGGAAGTCGAAGCGCCACTCGCCCGGTGTCCACTCGTCCCCGCCGCCGAACCAGGCACGCTTGCGCTCTTCGACGGCGAAGGCGGCCCAGAGCTCGGCGATCGGCACCGGGTAGTCGCGGGTCAGCGTGAACCCGGCGTGCGCGACGGTGATCATGAGCGGTCCTCGCGGCGGAAGGTGATATGCGTGACGCCATCCGGTGCCGCCTCTGACATGACCCGATAGCCCGACTCCAGACCGCGCAGGCCGTCCCACAGTCGCACGCCGCGCCCGAGGAGGATCGGGGCGATGGCGACGTGGAGATCGTCAACGAGGCCGGCGCGGAGGAAGTCACGCACCGTCGATGCGCCCCCACCGACGCGCACGTCGCCGTCGTCGGCCGCCGCGACGGCGGCACGAAGTGCCTCCTCGGGCGAGGCACTGAGGAAGTGGAAGGTGGTCCCCCCGGCCATCTGGATGGACGGACGGGGGGTGTGCGTGAGCACGAAGACGGGCACGCGGAAGGGCGGCTCGTCGCCCCACCATCCGCGCCAGTCGGGATCGTCGGGGTTCGCGTGCAGTCCGAACATCCCCGCGCCCATGATCTCCGCGCCGACGCCTTCGAAGTAGCGCGCGGCGTAGCGGTCGTCGACGCCCGTGGTTCCCTCCCCGCTTGCGTCGTGCAGCACCCGCTCACGGAAGGTGCGCGTGGCGACGTAGGCAGCGGTGAGGCGTCCCCAGTCGTCGCCGAACGGGTTCTCCGGGGTCTGGTCGGTCGTGGTGGCGAAGCCGTCGAGCGAGATGTTTAGGTCGACGCGGACACGGGTCATCAGTGGCTCTCCAGAGTGTGACGGGCGAGGTGGACGCCGAGCCGGTCGGCTCGGCGCTCGGCCGGCGTGCGCTGCTCGCCGAGCCAGAGGTGGAGCACGTCGAGAGCGCCCGGGCGGAGACTCACCGTGCGGACGCGACCGTTCTTCTCCGACGTGACGACGCCCGCCTCCTCGAGCACCCCGAGGTGCTGGAGCATCGACGGGAGCGTGATCGAGAAGCGACCAGCGAGGGTCGACACCGCGGCCGGGCCCTTCGCAAGGATCTCGACGACGGCGCGCCGCGTCGGGTCGGCGAGCGAGCGGAGCACCAGATCGACTTCCGCTCGATAGTTTGGCATGTACCTAAGTGTCACGAGCGGCGGGGGGACTGTCAATCCGTGGGAGTGGGAGTGCTCGACCAGCCCTGATGGGGGCACCAGCGGGCGGGCAGCCGCGCCGGCTGCCCGGCTCAGTCGCCCAGCGCCGCCAGCCGCCGGGCCGCCTCGGCCACCAAGGGCTCGGACTTGACGTAGGTGAAGCGCACCCAGGACGCCAACGCGCGCGCCACCGCGCCGCCCGGCGTGCAGAACGCCGAGACCGGGATGGCCACCACGCCGGCCCGTCCGGGCAGCTCCCGGCACAGGTCCACCGCGTCGGGGTAGCCCAGCGGGGCGCCGTCGGCCACGACGAAGTACGTCCCCTCCGGCGCGACCGGGACGAACCCGCCCGCCCGCAGCCCGGCGAGCAGGACGTCCCGCCGACCGGCCAGCGCGGCGGCCTGGTCGGCGACGTACCGGGCGGTGGCGCCGTCGGCGTCGTCCAGCGCCGCCGCGACGGCGTGCTGGAACGGGCCGGAGGCCACGTAGGTGAGGAACTGCTTGACCGTGCGCACGGCGGTGACCAGCGCGGCCGGGCCGTGCACCCAGCCGACCTTCCACCCGGTGACGGCGAGCGTCTTGCCCGCGGAGGAGACGGTCAGGGTCCGCCCGGCCAGGCCCGGCAGGGTGGCCATCGGCACGTGCCGGGGGCCGTAGGTGAGGTGCTCGTAGACCTCGTCGGTGAGCACGACGGCGTCCGCGGCCGCGGCGGCCCGGCCCAGCAGCCCGAGCTCGTCGGGGGTGAGGACGATGCCGGTGGGGTTGTGCGGGCTGTTGACCAGCAGCAGGCGGGTCCGCGGCCCGACGGCGGCGTCGACGTCGGCGGCGTCCAGGCGGAAGCCGCGCGGGCCCGGGCGCAGCGGGACGGTCCGGTGGGTCGCCCCGGCGAGGGCGATGACCGCGGCGTAGGAGTCGTAGAAGGGCTCCAGGGTGACGACCTCGTCGCCCGGCCCGGCGAGGGCGAGGACGCTGGCGGCGAGCGCCTCGGTGGCGCCGGCGGTGACCAGGACCTCGGTCTCCGGGTCGACCTCGAGGCCGTAGTGCCGGCGCTGGTGGGCGGCGACCGCGGCCCGCAGGGCGGGGATGCCCGGGCCCGGCGGGTACTGGTTGTGCCCGGCGTCGACGGCGGCCATGGCGGCCGCGCGCAGGTGCGCCGGGCCGGGGGCGTCGGGGAAGCCCTGGCCGAGGTTGATCGCGCCGGTGCGCTCGGCCAGGGCGGACATCTCCGCGAAGATCGTCGAGGCGACGGTGCCGTCGGCGCCGAGGAGCCCGGTGGCCCGTGCCACGTCCTGCCAGTGCCCGTGCGCCGCGAGCGGATGCGGGTCGGTCATGCGGCGATTGTGCCCGAGTGCGGCAGCGGGCCCCCGACCGAGGTCGGGGGCCCGCGACGCGCTGTGGGGTTGCTCGGCTGGGCGGTCAGCCGCCCTGGACCTGGCCGCGGGCGTCCTTGGCCTGGTCGGTGACGTCGGAGCGCGCCTGCTGGGCCTGCCCCCGGACCTCCTCCGCCCCCGCCTTGGCGGTGTCCTTGACGTTCTCGGCACCGGCCTGGGCGGTCTCCTTGACCTCCTGGGCGGCCTGCTGGGCAGGCTCGCGGAGGTCGTCGGCCATCTCCTTGCCCACCGCCTTGGCGCCCTCGGTGACCTGCTGGAGGGCGTCGCTGTCCTTGGCCTGGCGGACCAGGTCCTGCTCCTTGCGGCTGGCCGGGATGAGGGACGCCGCGAGCAGCCCGAGCCCGAAGGCCACGAGGCCGGCGGCCAGCGGGTTGCCCTGCGCCTGCTCCTTGGCCCGCTGGGGGGCGGAGCGGGCGGTGTCGGCGACCGACCCGGCCGTGTCCCGCACGGTCCCGCCCATGTCGCTGGCCCGTTCGCGGGCGTCGTCGGCAGCGCCGAAGACCTTGTCCTTCACGCCGGAGACGGCGCCCTTGACCTTCTCGGTCTGCCGCTCGGCGATACGGCCGGGGCTGACCTTGTCGGTGAGGGCGTCGACATCGTCGCTGAGCTCCCCGCGGGTGCGGGCGATGTCGGCGCGGATCTGGTCGGGGTCGTTGGTCGTCATTGCTGCTCCTGTCCTTTGAGCGCGTCCGGGATCTTCTTCACGGTTTCGGCGGTCTGCGGGAGGCCCCTGACGCGCTGGACCTCTCGCCGGCCGGTCAGGGCGAGGACGGCGGCGATGATCGCCCAGATCACCGCGACGATGAGGGCGGACCAGCCCAGCGCGGGCTGGGCGTCGCCGGCCCCGATCATCGCGCCCAAGGCCCACCACAGGGCGAGGGAGAGGAAGAGCAGGACGAAGTGCGTCGACCAGGCGGCACCGGCGAACATCCCCGCGCCCTTGCCGGCCTGCTTGGCCGACTGCGTGGTCTCCGCCTTCGCCAGCGCGATCTCCTGCCGGACGAGGGTGGAGAGGTCCTCGCTCACCCGGGAGAAGAGCTCGCCGACGGAGGCGTTGTCCCCGTCCCGCCCGCCGGCGGCGTACGCGCCGGCGTCGTACGCGCCCTGGCCGCGGGGGTCAGGCTCGTACGGGGTGCTCATCGGCCCTCACCCGCCAGCGGGTCCTCGGGCCGGTTGGTCCAGCCCGAGCCGCCCGGGGCGGTCTCACCCTCGATCATGGCGCCGGTGCTCGGCCGGGCGTCGTCCGGCTCCGGGCCGGGGCTGCTGGGCCGCGGGGAGGCGGCGGCGCCCACGCCGCCGGCGGTCAGGCCGCCGTCGTCCGGCTCCGGGCCGGGGCTGCTGGGCCGCGCGGACGTGGCGGTGCCAAGGCCACCCGTGGTGGTGCCGACCCCACCGGCGGTGCCGAGGCCCGCGGCCGTGGTCCCGAGCGGTCCGGGGCCGGGGGCCACCGGCGGCTCGACGGTCGCCGCACCGTACCCGCCCCCGTAGGTCGTGGTGCCCTGGTCGTACTGGCCGCCGGCGTATCCGGCGGAGTAGCCGCTGCGGGGGGACGTCGCGGCTCCCTGCGCCGCGGTGTCGTCGGAGCTGGCGTCGCGCAGCCCGCGCGCCACCCGCCCGACGAGCAGGCCCAGGCCGCCGGCGATGGCCATGAAGGCCCCGGGGTGGCGGCGGGCGTACCTGCTGACCTCGCTCAGGACGTCGCCGGGCTCGCGCTCGTCCAGCCAGCGGCCGGCGCGCTCGAGGTAGTCCGCGGCCTGCCGGGTGAGGTCGGTGGCCATGCCCTCCTGCTGCTCGCCCCGCGTCATCGAGCTGAGCTCGCCGGAGAAGCTGCGCAGGCCCTCGGCCAGGCGGCTCTGCTGGGTCGAGGCCTGCTCGGTCAGCTGCTGGCGGCCCTGGTCGTAGAGGTCGCGGGCCTGGTAGCGGACCTCGGCCACGGTCTCCTTGGCGGTCTCCTTCGCGGCTCCGGCGGTGTCCTTGGCCTGCTCCTTGGCCACGCCGCCGACCTCGCGGGCACTGTCCCCGGCCTGCTGGGCGACGTCCGTCGCGGCGTGCTTGGCGGTGTCAGTGGTCGACGTCGAGGCGGTCCCGGAGGTCGGGGCGGTCCCGGAGGGTGCCGTGGAGCCCTGCGGCGGGATCACCGGGGGCAGGTCCGAGCGCTCGGGCCGATCGGCCGGGCGGTCAAGTCCTTCGGTCATGTTGGTCCAGTCCCTTCCTGTGAGACGGCGCGTGATCCGTTGGGCCCGCGCCGAGGGGGTGGTGCCAATGATGCGGGAGCGATTGCGATCCCGCGCGTCGAAACTGGCGGGGGTCGGCGCATTCGCGCGGGGCGCGTTCTCGTGGGACGACGTCGGCCGCGTCGTGACCCGCCGACGGCGGCCCTGCCGCGGCCGGGAGCGCGACCGGCCCCACGCGCCACCGCCCTCGACCGTGCTGGCGCGGACCGCGGATCCGCCGCCCACCGTCCTGGCCGGCCCGCCCCGCCCCGCCGCCGACCGTCCTGGTGCGACCCGCCGACCCGCCGCCTACCGTGGACACGTCCCGGTGCCACCGGCCCCGCAGACCGGGGTGCCGCCGTCGTGAACGGAGACCGCCATGCCCGACGCCGGCGCAGGCACGAGCCTGTGGCTCGACCGCCCGCGGCCCACCTACCCCAGCGCCCCCACCCGCCGCGACTTCGACGTCGCCGTGGTCGGCGGCGGCCTGACCGGCCTCACCACGGCCCTGCTGCTCGCCCAGGCGGGCTGCGCCGTCGTCGTCCTGGAGGCCCGCCGGCTGGGCGTGGTGACCACCGGCAACTCCACCGGGAAGGTGACCCTGCTCCAGGGCACCAAGCTCGCCCGGGTGGCCCGGCGCCATTCCGCGGCGACCCTGCGCCGGTACGTGGAGGCGAACCGGGAGGGCCAGCAGTGGCTGCTGCGCTACTGCGCCGAGCACGACGTCCCGGTCCAGCGCCGCACCGACCTCACCTTCGCCTTCACCGAGGACGGGCGCGACGACGTCGCCGCGGTGCACGACGCCGCCCGCGCGGCCGGGCTGGACGTGACCTGGCGCGACGACGCCGGGCTGCCCTTCCCCACGACCGGTGCCGTGGCGCTGCCGGACCAGGCCCAGATCGACACGGTGGACCTGGTGCTGGCCCTCGCCGCGGACGTCGTCGAGCACGGCGGGGAGATCGTCGAGGGCGCCCGGGTGACCGGGGTGTCCGGCCGCGGGCCGCTCACCGTGCGCACCTCCACCGGCGAGGTGCGGGCGGAGCGGGTGGTACTGGCCACCGGCACGCCGGTGCTGGACCGCGGCGGGTTCTTCGCCCGGCTGGAGCCCTCGCGCAGCTACGCGGTGGCCCTGACCGTGCCGGGGCCGCTGCCCGAGGTCACCGCCATCTCGGCCGACTCCCCCGGCATCTCGCTGCGCACCGCGCCGGTCCCCGGCGGGGTGGAGCGGCTGGTGGTGGCCGGCGGCAGCCACGTGGTCGGCCGGGCCGCCGCGCCGCGCGAGCACGTGCGGGGCCTGGAGCGCTGGGCCGCCGCCCACTTCCCCGGCGCGCGCACCACGCACACCTGGTCCGCCCAGGACTACGGCGGGGTGGACGCGCTGCCCTCGGTCGGGCCGCTGCTGCCCGGCGGGGACCGGATCCTGGTGGTCACCGGGCTGGACAAGTGGGGGATCGCGATGGGCACCGCGGCCGCGCTGGCGCTGTCCGCCCGGATCCTCGGCGGCCAGGTGCCGTGGGCGGCGGCGGTGCGCACCTGGCGGCCCGGGGGGCTCGCCGGGGCGGACCAGGCCGTGCGGCTCAACGCCGGCGTCGCCGCCCGGCTGGTCGGAGACCGGCTCAGCCCCCGGGTGCACGCCGCCGGGGTCCGACCGCCCGAGGGGCAGGGCCGGGTGGAGCGCGACGGCGTCCGGGACGTGGCGGTGAGCACCGTCGACGGCGTCACCCGCCGGGTCTCGGCCACCTGCACCCACCTGGGCGGGGTGGTGTCGTGGAACGACGCCGACCGGTCCTGGGACTGCCCGCTGCACGGCTCCCGCTTCGCCGCCGACGGCACGGTCCTGGAGGGGCCGGCGACGTGCGCGCTGCGGTCGGTGGGGCAGCCCTGAGGGACTCGGCGCCCCGGCCGCCTCGTCCTGGACCGCCTGCGCCACCTCGGCCGCCGCCGACCACCGCACACCTCGACCGCCCCGCCCTCGGGTGGCAGGCTCGAGCCATGGCCAACCAGCTCGCGCGCAGCCTCTCGCCCTACCTGCGCCAGCACCAGGACAACCCGGTGCACTGGCAGGAGTGGGGCGAGGCGGCGTTCGCCGAGGCGCGGGAGCGCGACGTGCCGGTCCTGCTCTCGATCGGCTACGCCGCCTGCCACTGGTGCCACGTCATGGCGCACGAGTCCTTCGAGGACGAGGACATGGCCGCCGCGATCAACCCCCGGTTCGTGGCCGTGAAGGTGGACCGGGAGGAGCGGCCCGACGTCGACGCCGTCTACATGCAGGCCACCCTCGCCCTGACCGGTCAGGGCGGCTGGCCGATGACCTGCTTCCTCACCCCGGACGGGCGGCCCTTCTTCTGCGGCACCTACTACCCGCCGGCCCAGTTCCGCCAGGTCCTCGACGCCGTCGCCAGGACCTGGGCCGAGCGCCGCGCGGAGGTCCTCGCCGCCTCGGCCGGCATCGCCGGCGCGCTGGCCGCCGAGGCCCGGACCGAGCCGGCCACGGGGCTGGACGCAGGCGCCCTGGACGAGGCGGCCGACCGGCTCGCGACCAGCTACGACGAGGCGCGGGGCGGGTTCGGCGGGGCGCCGAAGTTCCCGCCGTCGATGGTGCTGGAGTTCCTGCTGCGCCACCACGCCCGCACGGGCCGGCCCGGCCCGCTGGGAATGGTCGAGCGCACCTGCGAGGCGATGGCCCGCGGCGGCATCTACGACCAGCTCGCCGGCGGCTTCGCCCGGTACAGCGTGGACGCGGACTGGGTGGTGCCGCACTTCGAGAAGATGCTCTACGACAACGCCCTGCTGCTGCGGGTCTACCTGCACCTGCACCGCGCCACCGGCTCCGCCCTCGCCGCCCGCGTGGTGCGCGAGACCGCCGAGTTCCTGCTCCGCGACCTGGGCACCACGCAGGGCGGCTTCGCCTCCTCCCTCGACGCCGACGCCGCCGGCGCGGAGGGCCTGACCTACGTGTGGACCCCGGACCAGCTCACCGACGTCCTCGGCCCCGACGACGGCGCCCGGGCCGCCGTGCTGCTGTCCGTCACCGCGGACGGCACGTTCGAGCACGGCACCTCCACCCTCCAGCTCCGCCACGACCCGGCGGACTGGGCCTGGTGGACCGGGGTGCGGGAGCGGCTGCTCGCCGCCCGTGCCGCCCGCCCGCAGCCGGCCCGGGACGACAAGGTCGTCACCGCCTGGAACGGGCTGGCCATCGCCGCGCTGGCCGAGGCCGGGGCACTGCTCGGCGAGGCGGGCTGGGTCGCCGCAGCCGTGCGGTGCGCCGAGCACCTCGTCGGCACGCACCTCGTCGACGGCCGGCTCCGCCGCGCCTCGATGGACGGCGTCGTGGGGGCGGCGCCCGCCGTCGCGGCCGACCACGGCGACCTGGCCGAGGGCCTGCTCGCGCTGCACCAGGCCACCGCCGACCCGCGGTGGCTGACCGCGGCCGGGGCGCTGCTCGACGACGCCCTGGACCGCTTCGCCGACGGCGCCGGCGGGTTCTACGACACCGCCGCCGACGCCGAGGCCCTCATCGCCCGGCCCCGGGACCCGGCGGACAACGCCGAGCCGGCCGGGCAGTCGGCGCTGGCCGGGGCGCTGCTCACCTACGCCGCGCTCACCGGCTCCGGCCGGCACCGGACCGCCGCCGAGTCCGCCGTCGGCGCCGCCGGGACGCTCGCCCACGGCCAGCCCCGCTTCGGCGGCTGGACCCTGGCCGTGGCCGAGGCGGCGCAGGCCGGCCCGCTGCAGGTCGCCGTCGTCGGCGACGACGACGTCGCCGCCGGGCTGCTCGACGTGGCCCGGGCGGGCACCGCGCCCGGGCTGGTGCTGGCCGCCGGGATGCCGGACGCCCCGGGCGTGCCGCTCCTGGCCGACCGGCCGCTGGTCGACGGGGGAGCCGCGGCGTACGTGTGCCGCGGGTTCGTCTGCGACCTGCCGACGACGGACGCGGAGGTGCTGCGCCGGCAGGTGGCGGGCCGACCTGCCGAAGCCGCGCCGGCGGGCTGAGCCGCCGAAGCCCGGTGGCTGGGGGGCCTACCGCCCGGGTCGGTCAGGAGCCGGCGCGGACGAGGAACTTCGCGCCCTTGCCCTCCCGCAGGGTCTGCAGGGCGGAGGCGACGCCGTCCAGCCCGATCTCGTCGACCCATCCCGTGGTGTCGTACACCCCGCGCGCCATCGCGTCGATGACGGCGTCGAAGTCGGCCGGGAGGTAGGCGAGCGCGCCCCTGATCTCGGTCTCCGCCATGACGAGGGCGGTGGGCAGGAACTCCATCGGCCGCTCGTGGATCGCGACGACGACGAGGTTGGCGCCGGGGGCGAGCAGGGGCAGCGCCGAGGCGATCGCCGGCCCGGCGCCGGCGGCGTCGAACGCCGCCTCGACCCCGTCCCCGCCGGTGAGGTCGGCGACCCGGGCGGGAAGGTCCTCGTTGACCGGGTCCAGGACGTCCGCGCCGAGCGCACCGATGGTGGCCCGCCGCGGCGCGCTGGGCTCGGAGACGATGACCCGGTCGACGCCGTGCGCCTTCAGCGCGAACCAGACGCCGATGCCGATCGGCCCGGCCCCAGCGACCAGGGCGCTCTGGCCGGGCCGGATGCCGCTGCGCTCGACGGCGTGCCAGGCGACCGCCATCGGCTCGACGAGGGCGCCGAGCCGGAGGTCGACGGCGTCCGGCAGCTTGTGCAGCTGGGACGCGGGGACCGTGGTGAACTCGGCCATCCCGCCGCCGTCGGCGGTCAGGCCGTGGAACCCGATCATCCGGCAGGCGTTGTAGCGGCCCTGCCGGCAGGCGGCGCACCGCCCGCAGTAGTAGACGGGCCAGACGGCCACGCGGTCACCCACCGCCACGCCGTCGACGTCCGCACCGAGCTCGACGACGGTGCCGGAGAACTCGTGGCCGAGGACCTGGGGCAGCCCGGCGCCGGTGAGCGGGTGCTTCGGGTACTCGGACCCCTCGGGCAGCGGCGCGAAGTACATGTGCAGGTCCGAGCCGCAGATCCCGGCGAAGGCGTTCTTGAGCTTCACCTGCCCGCGGCCCGGGGCCGGCTCGTCGATGTGGTCGACCCGGAGGTCCTGGGTCCCGTGGAAGCGCGCTGCGCGCATGCCTGTCCTCTCTGCCTGACGTTCAGCTCATGAACTTGCGAAGATCGGGGTAGCCGCTGGTCGCCCAGGCCCCGTCGACGACCAGGTTGTCCCCCGAGATGTAGGACGCGTCCTCGCTGGCGAGGAACAGCGCGGCCGCGGCGACCTCCTGGGGCTGGGCCGCCCGGTTCAACGGGATCCGCTCGAGGAACGCGTCCCGCACGGGCGGAGCCTGGGTCATGGCCGCGGTCATCGGGGTGTCGACCAGCCCGGGCGAGACCGCGTTCACGCGGATGCCGTGCTCGGCGAGCTCCAGCGCCGCCTGCTTGGTGAGCATCACCACGGCCGCCTTCGACGCGGAGTACCCGGCACCGAACTGGAGCGGGACGAAGGAGTTCAGCGACGCGACGTTCACGATCGCGCCGGGCTTGCCCTCGGCGATGAAGTGGTTGGCGGCGAGCTTCGTGCCGAGGAACGCGCTGTAGAGGTTCAGGCGGATCGTGAAGTCCCAGTCCGCGTAGCTCATCGCGACCAAGGGCGCGGCCTTGGAACCGCCGGCAACGTTGAACACCATGTCCAGCCCGCCGAGCTCGGACACGGCGCGGGCGATGGCTCCGTCGTACGCGCCCTCGTCCGTCACGTCCGCAACGTGGCCCGTGACGGACGGCCCGAACGTGTCGGTCGCCGTGCCGGCCAGCTGCTCGTTGATGTCGACGGCGAGCACCCTCGCTCCCTCGGCGGCGAGCCGCTCGGTGATCGACGCACCGATCCCGGAGACACCTCCGGTGACCACGGCGACCTTGTCGCGGAACCTCTCGGACATCCTTCGCTCCTTCGCGCTGCTTCGTGGTCGAGCGTCGTGGTCGAGCCGGACGACGGTTATGAGCTGCTCACCCGCCCCGGGTACTGGTCGATCATCGACCCCATCTCCCGGATAATAGAGGCCTTCCGTCCCGTCCCCGGTAGTAGATGGGTGCGGTGATGACGGTCCCCGGCTCGTCGTGGCTCGCCAGGCGACGGCGGTAGCTGCCGCCGGGCCCGGTCAGGCGGAGCGGCGCATCAGGTGGTTGCTCGCGCTGGCGCCCGACGGCGGCGGTCACCCTGTGTGTCCCAGCCGACCGCAACGACAACGCCGAGCGGCGGGCAGCGGAAGGCCCGGCGGGATGCCGCGGCCCGGGTTGACCGGTGCGGCACCGCGCCGGGCCCTCCCGTGGGTCATGGCCCGGTCGGTCGCTGTCAGCTGCGCTGCAGCCGCGAGGCCAGGAGCTTCTTGCCCATCTCGGCGCCCTTCTTGCTGTCGGACTGCGCCTTGCGGAAGAACTCCGCGAGCTCGTTGTCGCCGTCGCGCTCCGCGTCCTGGATGTAGGTCTCCAGGCGCAGCACGTTGTCCAGGCACGTCTCGGTGAACCAGAGGATGTTGTAGTCCTTGTCCTTGGTGCCGGTGACCTGACCCGTCTCGCTGGTGCTCATCTCGCACTCCTCTCCTCGGTGGAACGTTGGTGTGACCACGCTCACGCAGGAGCTACCGGACCGCAACCGGAGGTTGCCGGAGGCCCGGCTCTGCGCGGGTTGCAGCGGGGCTCCGGCGCGCCGAGGAGCAGTGATGACGCGTCCGGCACGCCGTGCTCGTCCCGGGCGCAGGCCAGCGCGGTCAGGGCCGGCAGCGAGCGCCCGCGCGGTTCGCCGGCTCGCTACGGGTGCGCCCGGCGAGACCGGCCCGCAGGCTGGGAGCCAGGCAGCACACGACCTTCGGGAAGGGAAGGGACCGCCATGTACACGATCACCCGCCGGTCCGAGCACCTGCCGCCCGGGGAGCGCACCGCGCTCGTCGAGGGCGAGCCGTACGGCGCCGGCGTCTCCTTCTTCTGGACCGACGCCGCGCCCGGCGAGGGCCCGCCGCGCCACCACCATCCGTACGCCGAGACGTGGGTGGTGCTCGCCGGGACGGCCAGCGCCACCGCCGACGAGGAGACGTTCGACTTTGCCGCCGGTGACATCGTTACGGTCCTGCCCGGCACCGTGCACCGCTTCGAGGCCACCGGCACCGACCGCCTCCACATGCTGTGCATCCACCCCTCACCGCGGGTGGTGGAGGAGGAGGTCGACGGCTGAGGCCGCCGTCGGGAGGCACCGGCCGACGGCTGGGGCCGCCGTCGGGAGGAGGTCGACGGCTGGGCCGCTACCGGGAGGGACCGGTCGACAGTCGGGGCCGCCGCCGGGAGGGACTGGTCGACAACTGGGGCCGCCGCAGGAAGGCACCCGGGAGGTGGTCAGGGCCAGGCGAGCCGTGACCACCGGTAGGCGTACCGCCGCAGCCGGGCCGCCCACGGGTACGGCGGCAGGCCCGCTGGGCTGTGCTCGACCGGGTCGAACCGGATGAGCCGGTCCGGCGCGGCGGCGGGGTCGGCCAGCAGGACCAGCCGGCCGAGCGGGTGCCACGGCCCGCGGGGGCCGGCCCACCGCAGCGCGAGCCGCAGCGGCTGGTGCGCCGGCAGGGCCGCCAGGTAGACCGGCCCGTCCGGGCCGGCGAACGGCATCAGCGTGGTGAGCGGGCCGGCCAGCGGGCGGCGGCGCGGCCGGAGGAGGTAGCGGCCCCAGCGGCCGGTGCCGGTGGAGGCGAGGAGCAGGTCGTTCGGCCGGCCCTGGTCGTGCCAGCGCACGGCGAGTCCCTGGATGTCCGGCCACCCCGACGGCAGCCCCGTCGCCCGCGAGACCCGGGCCACGGCCTCGAGGGAGCGGGCCTCGCCCAGCGCGCCGACCGCCGGGCCGGCGCCGGCGAGCTCGAGGCGGGCGGGGACGACGGCGCCGCGCGGGTGCAGCGGCTTGCTGCGCCGCACCCGGGCGACGGTCGCCATGACCGCACCGAGCACCAGCCCAGCCGCGAGCGCCGGCACCGCACCTGCCGCCGCTGCCGCCGACCCGGCCGGTCCCGTCCGCCGCACGCGCTCAGTCCTCGGCACCTGCTCACCGTGACGCATCGGTGCCCGCCCGGCAAGGTAGCAGGGTCGACGGCGGCCGCGGCGCCACGCCGAGCCCGGTGGCGCCGGGCAGGTCGGCGACGGCGACGGCGGTCCGACGCCCGGCTGCCCCGACGTCACGGCGCGCACGCCGCACTCCGGTGTCGTGCCGGCACCCGCCGACTGGGGCAGGGGGCACGCGTGGCAGGCACCCGCCGACTGGCGCAGGTGTCACGCCGGGCGCATCCTGCCAGGACCACGGCACCCGGGAGGCCCTCATGACCGTCTCCGCCAGCCCCGCCGGTGCGGCGCCGTGGCCGGGTCCCGCGCGTCCGGCTGGCCCCCTCCGGGCGGGCACTGACCCTGGCCCCGTGCGGGCGCGCAATGACTACCGGCTACCAGGCCATGGCTGAGGACGAGGACCAGATCCGCGCCGGCGGCCTGCACGGCCTCCCGAGGCTGCACACGCTGGACGAGGTCGCCGAGCTCCAGCGCGCCGTCGGCCGGGTCTACCTGCGCTACAGCGCCGGACCGGCGGCGGACACGGGCACGAGCCGGGACAAGGAGAGCGGCTGCGTGCTGCCGGGGCTGAGCACCAACCCGGTGACCCCGGAGCCGTGGTGGGACCGGCCGGCCCGGGAGTGGGTGGCCCGCCAGCTCTGCCAGTACGCGCACCTGGCCACCGGGTCGAACGTCGGCTGGCTGCTCACCGGGACCGAGGTGGGCCGCGGCCCGGACTGCGAGCCCCTGCTCGCCGACACCACCGCCCTCGCCGTCATCACGGATGACTGCCTGGAGCAGGCACGCGCGGTGTACCGCACGGCGTTCGACCCCGGCCGGCGGTAGGCCCCGCCGGGGTCGGCGCCGCGGTGGGGAGGTCGGCGCGCGCTCAGCCAGCGTCGAACCGGTCCTCGCCCTCCTCGTCGGGGTCGTCCTCCGGGTTCGCGCCCGGCGCCGCCTCGGCTGAGTCCGGGACCCCCTCGTAGCCGTCGTCCCGCTCCCGCACGGGCGGGCCGCCCGCCGGACCGCCGCGGCTGCCGTCGGTGGGGCCGGGGATGGCCTCCTCCCGCTGCTCGGGCGTCACCTGCTCGCCCGGCCGGTCCTGCTCGCTCATCGGTGCCTCCTCGGGTGCTCGTCACGGTCTCCTGGCATCGAGCAGACCACGGCCGACGGCGGCCGGCATCTCGGGCGTGGTGGACCGGCCGGTCGTCGTCCTCGGGTACCGGGAGCCGCCGGCGCCGGCGAGCGCCACCGTCGAGAACGACAAAACGGTTGCTCTGAACAACGACTTTGGCAGTCTCGACGCGCGAAGCACGCCCAGCACCCCGAGCGCCACCGTCGAGAACGACAAAACCGTTGCTCCGAACAACCACTTTGGCAGTCTCGACGCGAGGGCAAGGGGCAAGGGGCAAGGGGCAAGGGGCAAGGGGCAACCGTCCGCCGAGCCGGGCTGCCGGCGCTGGCCGTCCTGGGCGCGCCGGGCGTGCGGGCTGGATCGTCGCCCGGGGACCACCCCGGTCAGGGCCGACCGAGCTCGCCCACCGCCGCGTCGAAGACCGGGGGCAGGGCGCGGGCGGCCGGCACCAGCGCTCGCCGCAGCGCCGCCGGGCCGGACGCGGCGAGGAGCGCCTCGGTGAGTAACCGGTAGCGGCGCCCGATACGTCGCCAGGCGGCCTCGTAGTCCCCGGGCCGGCCGGCCACCATGGCGGCGACGGCGGCCTCGGCCTGCGCCAGCGCGAGCGAGATGCCCTCCCCGGTCAGCGCGTCCACGTACCCCCCGGCGTCGCCGACCAGCAGCACGTGCCCGGCCACCCGCCGTCGGGCCCGCTGGCGGAGCGGGCCCGCGCCCCGGACCGCGCTGGTCGGCTCCCCCCGCAGCCGGTCGGCGAGGGCGGGGAAGGCCAGCAGGTGCTCCGCGTACGGCAGCCGGCGGGAGGTCAGGACGGCGACGCCCACCTCGGCCGGCCCCACCGGCGTCACGTACGCCTCGGCGTGCGCGGACCAGTGCACCTCGACCAGGTCGGTCCACGGCGCGACGGCGACGTGCCGGCGCAGCCCGTACCGGCGTCGGCCGCGGGCCGGGGCGTCCAGGCCGAGGTGGCGCCGCAGCGGGGAGTGCAGGCCGTCCGCCGCCACCAGGTAGCGCGCGGGCGTGCCGTCGACCACCACCCCGTCGGCGCGCAGGTCGACCTCGCGCACCGCCCGTGGCTCGGTCACCACGCCGGCGTCGGCGACGGCGGCGCGCAGCGCCTCGTGCAGGACGGTGCGGCGCACCCCGCGGCCGGGCGGGCCGGGGAAGCGCGCCTCGGCGCGGACGGCGCCGGACTGGTAACGGATCCCCCGCAGCGGCTGTCCGGGAGGGTCCACGCCGAGCCGCGCCAGCCGGGTCACCGCGCCGGGCATGAGCCCCTCCCCGCAGGCCTTGTCGATCGTGCCCGTGCGGGGCTCGCGGACCACCACGGACATCCCGGCCCGGGCGGCGTGCAGCGCGGTGGCCAGGCCGGCCGGCCCGCCGCCGGCGACGACCAGGTCGATCACGGCCCGGTCTCGCCTGTGCCGGGCGATTGCGGCGGCCCGCCCGTCCCGGCCGGGGTCCCAGGCGTACCGGTGCCGTTTCGTGACGCGCCGGCCTGGGTCCCGAGCGTCCCGGGGCGGCCGCGCGACTCGGCCGCAACGTGCGAGCGGGGCGACGTGGCCGCCCGGAGCGCCTGGTTCTCGGTGCGGATGCGCACCGTGAGCAGGGCGGCGTTCGCCACGGTGAAGACCAGCGCGGTGATCCAGGCCGAGTGCACGAGCGGCAGGGCGATGCCCTCGAGGACGACCGCCACGTAGTTCGGGTGGCTGAACCACCGGTACGGCCCGCCGGTCACCAGCGGCAGCCCGGGCACCACGATGACCCGGGTGTTCCACCGCGGACCGAGCACCGTGATGCACCACCAGCGCAGCGCCTGGGCGGCGAGCGCGAGGGCCAGCATGGTCCAGCCCAGGGCGGGGACGAACGCCGGCTGCCGGGTCCACACCTCCACCAGGGCGCCGACGAGCAGGCCGGTGTGCAGCACCACCATCACCGGGTAGTGGCCCCGCCCGCTCTCCACCCCGCCGCGGGCGAAGCTCCACCGGGCGTTGCGGGTGGCGACGACGAGCTCGGCGAGCCGCTCGAACCCGACCGCCACCACGAGGACGGTGAACCAGACGAGCGAGGTCATGCCACCGGCCCCATCCCGCCCCCGCCCGCCTGCTGACCGGTGCGCACGTCAGGCCCGCAGCAGGACGAGCTCGAGGCTGAAGCCGGGACCCATCGCCATCATCACCCCGGGCGAACCGGGGGCGGGCGGGCGCCGGTCGAGGGTGTCGCGCAGGATGTGCAGCACCGAGGCGGAGGACAGGTTGCCCACCCGGCGCAGCGAGTCGGTGGTCAGGGCGAGCGCGTCGGCGCCGACGGCGAGGGCGTCGGCCAGGGAGTCGATCACCTTCGGCCCGCCCGGGTGGCACACCCACCACCCGACGTCGCCGATGGTCAGGCCGTGCTCGGCGAGGAAGGCCGCAACGTCCTCCCCGACCCGGCCGCGGACGAGCTCGGGCACCTCGGCGCCGAGCACGATCCGCAGCCCGGTGGCGCGCACGTCCCAGCCCATCGCGGCCTCGGTCCCGGCGTAGAGGTGGCTGCGGCTGGCGACGACGGTGGGCCCGGCCGCGGCGCGAGCCACGCCGTCGCCGTCGCCCGCGGCCGTGCTGCCGGCCACCCCGCCGCCGTCACCGGCGGTGCCGTCGGTCCCGCCGTCGCCCGTGCGGGCCAGCGGGTGCTCGGCGCCGACCGCCACGACCGCGCCCGCGCCGTCGCCGAACAGGCCGCTGGCGACCAGGTTGGCGGTGGAGGTGTCGCCCCGCTGGATGGTCAGCGAGCACAGCTCGACGGCGAGCAGCACGCCGACGGCGCGGGGGTGGCCGAGGAGGTAGTCGTGCAGCCGGGCGGTGCCGGCGGCGCCGGCCATACAGCCCAGGCCGAACAGCGGCACCCGCACCACGTCCGGGCGCAGCCCGACCCGGGCGGCGACCCGCGCCTCCAGCGAGGGCACCGCCACCCCGGTGATGGTGGTGGACAGGATGAGGTCGACGTCGCCCGGGGCCAGGCCGGCGCGGTCCAGCGCGGCCGCCAGCGCCCGGGCGCCGAGGTCGACGGCGGCGGCGATGAAGGCGTCGTTGGCCTCCCCGAAGTCGGCGAGCTCGGCGTAGCGCTCGAGCGGCAGCGCCAGGTGCCGGTGCTCGACGCCGGCGCTGGCGTGCACGCGCCGCAGCAGGGCGGCGGTGCGGCCCTCGGCGCCGGTGAGCTCGGCGATGGCGGCGGTGACGTCGCCCTGGGGGTAGCGGTGCTCGGGCACCACCGCCTCGACGGCGACGAGCTGGGTCATCCCGCGAGCGTACGTGCCGGCCCGGTCGCTGTCGCCGGAACCCGGACGGGCCGCCCGCGGCACCGCCGCACTCACACCCCGCGCAGGACGAGCATGACGACGTCGAGCAGCGCGATGCCCATGGCCGCCCGGAACAGGGCCCGGCCCCCGGCGCGCACCGCGACGGCGGCGAGGAGCCCGACCATCGCGAGCACCGCCCACGCCCAGCCCGGCGTCGGCCCGGCCGGTCCGAGCACGGCCACCGCGGAGGCCGCCGTCAGGCAGGCCAGGGCGAGCAGCACCGAGCGGCGGGCCCCGAGCCGGTGCGGCAGCCCGCGCACCCCGGTGGCCGCGTCGTCGGCCAGGTCCGGCACCACGTTGACCAGGTGGGCGCCGGCCCCCAGCAGGCTCCCGGCGGCGACCATCCACCCCGGCGGCAGCCGAGCCGGGTCCTGGGCGAGCCAGGCCAGCGTGGGCAGTGCGCCGAAGGCGACGGTGTAGGGCAGCCAAGACAGCAGCGTGCCCTTCAGGCGCAGGTTGTACGCCCAGCCCGCGGCGACGGCGAGCAGGTGCACCAGCCCGGCGGCCAGCCCCACGGCCAGCGACGCGACGACGCAGACCACCAGCGCCGCGGCGACGGACCGGCGCACCAGGCGGCGCGAGAGCGCCCCGGTCACCAGTGGCTTGTCCCGCCGGCCCACCCGGGCGTCCCGGTCGGCGTCGAGCAGGTCGTTGGACCAGCCGATGGAGAGCTGCCCGGCCAGGACGGCGAGCGTGAGGACCGCGCCGGTGCGCGGGGAGAGGCCGGCGGCGGCCGCGAGCAGCGCGGCGACGGTGGTGACGGCGAGCGTCGGCGCGAGGTGGCTGGCGCGCAGCAGCGCCCCGGCCGTGGCCACACCGGTCCCCGCCATGGCGGACATCATGGCGTGCGCGGCGGCGGCGCCGTCACCACCCGCCGCGGCGCCGCGGTCGCCACCCGACCGGGCGCCGTCGCCCGGGTGCCGTCGTCCGCACGCGACCGGGCGCCGTCGCCCTCACGGCCCGCCCGGGCGCCGTCGTCCGCACGACCCCCGGGCGCCGTCGTCCTCACCGGCCGCCGGCGGACCCCGGGGGCTCCACGTGCACGGTCTTCAGCGCGGTCATCGCGGCCAGCAGGTCCGGGCCGTACCCGGCGCCCATCCCGGAGTCCCGGCGCGGGTCCGCGGAGCCGCCCGGCGCGCCGCCGAAGACCGCGTTGACCTTCACCGTCCCGACGTCGAGGTCGTCGGCCGCCTGGAGCGCGTGGCCGAGGTCGGGGGTCAGCACGGTCGCGGCCAGGCCGTACCGGCCCCGCCCGGCCAGCTCCAGGGCCGCGGCGAAGTCCGGCACCCGGGTGACCGCGGCGACCGGCCCGAACGTCTCCTCCCGCATCACCGCCATCTCAGCGGTGCATTCGTCGAGCACGGTGGGCGGGTAGAAGGTGCCCGGGCCGTCCGCCTGGGCGCCGCCGGTCAGGCACTCGGCGCCGGCCGCGCGGGCGGCGGCCACCTGGTCGGTGACGACGGCGAGCTGCTCGGCGTCGACCAGCGGCCCAAGGTCGGTGGCGCCGTCGGCCGGGTCCCCCACCGTCATGTCCTCCGCGATGCGGACGAGCTCGGCGAGGACGTCCGCGGCCACCGCCTCGTGCAGGTAGACCCGCTCGACCGAGGTGCAGATCTGCCCGGTGTTGGTGAAGGCGCCGGTGGCGATCTGCGCCGCCGCCCAGGCCGGGTCCACGCCGGCGTCGACGACGATCGGGTCCTTGCCGCCGTTCTCCAGCAGCACCCGGCCACCGTGGCCGGCCACCGTCTGCGCGATCGCCCGCCCGGCCGCCGTCGACCCGACGTGCGCGGCGAGCGCCACGCGGGGGTCGGCGACGAGCGCGGCGCCGGTCTCGCCGTCGCCGTTGACCACGTTCAGCACCCCCGGCGGCAGGGCCGCGGCGACGAGCCGGGCCATCTCCCACCCGGGGGCGGCGCTGCGCTCGGAGGGCTTGTGCACGACGGTGTTGCCGGTGACGAGCGCGGCGGCGAGCAGGCCGGCGGCGGTGGGGAAGGGGTCGTTCCACGGGGTGAGGACGGCGACGACGCCGTGCGGCTCGCGGCGAACGAGGTCCAGCGCCGCGGGGGCGCCGGCGAGGGTGCGGCCGGTGGGGCCGAGGCCGGTGACGGCGGCCTCGTCGAGGAGGTCGGCGGCGACCCGGGCGGTCTCCCGGGCCTGCCCGCGCAGCCGGCCGGTGGTGGCGGTGAGGAGGTCGCCGAGGTCGTCGGCGGCGGCGCGGACCGCGGCGGCCGCCTGCGCCAGGGCGGCGGCGCGGTCGGCCGGGGCGGTGGCGCGCCAGGCGCGGAAGGCGTCGGTAGCGGCGTCGACGGCGGCGGTCACCTCCTGCACGGTGGCGGCGGCGACGGTCCAGGCCGGGGCCCCGGTGGTCGGGTCGTGGCGGACGAAGGTGCGCCCCGCGGCGGGGACCTCCCGGCCGCCGACGAGGTGGGTGGCGAGCCGGCGGGGCTCGGCGGTTCCGGCGGTGGTGGGCTGGTTGTGCTCGGTGAGGGTCACGGGATCTCCTGTCGGCAGGGGGCACGGGTCGGGCGCCGGGGCCTGGTGCGGCGGAAGGGTGCGCGCACGCACGTCCGGGCGTCTAGAGCCTGGCACGCTCGGCGCTCGACGCCGGCCGCTAGCCGTTGGGCGTTGGCGCGTCCCCGACGCCTGATCCGACCTTCCAGCAAGCCGGCGCGAGCCGCCACCGGTGCTCCACCTCGGCGCCGGCGTCAGATCCGGTGCGGCGGCCTGTCACGATGCCGGGTGCGCGGCCCTGTCACGATGCCGGTGCACGGCCCTGTCACGATGCCGTGCCGGGTTCGGCCCTGATGCTGGTGGCGGCTTTGTCACGATGCCGGTGCCTGCTTGTCTGTACTCGTTGTGGCGGCTTGAAGCCCGGTTCAAGCCGCCACAACGAGTACAGACAAGCAGGCACGGAGTCAGGTCCCGGCAGCGCACGCCGCGCCTGCGGCGAGGCCCTCAACCTGGCGCGACTGCGGCGCGGGCCGCCGTGGCGGCGGAGGCACGGTCGCCGTCGGACGGTCCGCCGATGGGGACGACGTAGCCGCCCCGTTCCCCTATCGTTCTCGGCACAGTGCCTCTCGCATGTCGCGCGGGGCCGTGAGAAGAGGAAGCAAGACATGGCAACAGGCACCGTGAAGTGGTTCAACGCTGACAAGGGCTTCGGGTTCATCGCGCCCGACGACGGCAGCGCTGACGTCTTCGTGCACTACTCCGCGATCACCACCCGGGGCTACCGCACCCTGGAGGAGGGCCAGAAGGTCGACTTCGACGTCACGCAGGGCGCCAAGGGCCCGCAGGCGGAGAACGTCAGCCCCCGCTGACCGCGGCTGGGCGGGCGAACGGGCCTTGAGGGGTCCGCTCCCCCAGTTCGTCGCCGGGCCGCGCGGAGCACCGAGCACGTCTCCGTCCGCGACCGGTCCCGGCCGTTGATCACTGCCTCGGCACCACGGTGCGCCGCGGCACTCCAAGGATGACGGGCGCCCAGGGATACCCGGGGTGCCCGTCGGCCTTCGGGCCAGCGTGAGCCTGCACCCGGCCGAGTCTCACCAGGACCAGGTTCACCGTCGTCACGAGCGACCCACCTGCGCGCACAATGGTCTGCATGGTCACGCTGCAGGTCCCTGGCGTTCCCGACGACGTGCGGCAGGCGCTCGCCGAACGGGCCCGTGCGCGGGGCCAGTCACTGCAGGAGTTCGTGCTGTCCCTGCTGGAGGACGAGGCGCGGGGGTCGGCCAACCTGGCCCTGCTCAACCGCTTCGCCGATCGGAAGGACGGCTCCCGGCTCTCCGTCGACGACGCCACCGGCGCGCTGGAGAGCGCACGCGCCGGGCGGGACGCCGAGGGCGCCGGAGGCGGTGCGGTGGTTGGCGTCCCGTAATCGTCGTTGACGCATCGGCACCGACCAGCGCGTTCGCCGACGCGCAGCGGCCGGGCAAGCCGGGGGAGCGCGGCTGACCTGGCCGAGGGTGAATAGGCTTCGGCAATGCCGACGGCTCCCGCACCGCCCAACCCCACCGCCGCCATGCTCGTCATCGGCGACGAGATCCTCTCCGGGCGCACCCGCGACGCGAACGCCTACCACCTCGCCGGCGAGCTGACCCGGGTCGGGATCGACCTGCGGGAGATCCGCGTGGTGCCCGACGACCACGACGTCATCGTCGACGCCCTCGACGCCCTCCGCGGCGCGTACACCCACGTGTTCACCTCCGGCGGGATCGGGCCGACCCACGACGACATCACCGCGGACGCCGTCGCCGCCGCCTTCGGCGTGGGGATCGACGTGCGCGACGACGCCCGCGAGATCCTCGAGACGACGCTCGCCGCCCGCGGCATGACGGCCACCGCGGACCAGCTGCGGATGGCCCGCATCCCCGACGGCGCCACGCTCATCGGCAACGAGCTGTCCGGCGCGCCCGGGTTCAGCATCGGCAACGTGCACGTCATGGCCGGCGTGCCGAGCATCTTCGTCGCTATGGTGGCGGCCCTCCTGCCGACGCTCCGGGCGGGCACGCCCCGGCAGTCCCGGGAGGTGCGCTTCGAGGTCGGCGAGGGCCGGATCGCCGCCCCGCTCCGCGAGCTCGCCGCCACCATGCCCGAGCTGAGCATCGGGTCCTACCCGTTCCGGGAGGGCGACGTCCGCGGGACCAACGTCGTCGTCCGCGGCACCGACCCGGCCCTGCTCGACGCGGCCGTGACGCGGCTTGAGGCGATCCGGGCCGCGACGACATGACCGAGCACCGGGCGCCGAGCGCTCCGCCTGCGCTAGGGCCGCCGGTCAGAAGGTGATGCTCTTGAACTCCTCCGTCTGCGCGCGGATCCCGCGCTCGGTGGGCAGCCGCTCGATCGAGGAGGCGCCAAAGAACCCGACCACACCCTCGGTATGCTGGAGGATGTACTGAGCGTCTGCCGGCTCGGCGATCGGACCGCCGTGGCACAGCACAAGAATGTCGGGGTTGAACTTCTTCGCGGCGTCGTGCGCCTCCTGCACGCGCTGGGCGCTCTCCTCCAGCGTGAGCGCGGTCTGCGCACCGATGGTCCCGCTGGTGGTCAGACCCATGTGCGGCACGAGGACGTCCGCGCCCGCCTCAGCCATGGCCGTGGCCTGCTCGGCGTCGAAGACGTAGGGGGCGGTGAGCAGGCCACGCTCATGAGCTGCGGCAATCATGTCGACCTCCAGCCCGTAGCCCATGCCCGTCTCCTCGAGGTTCTGGCGGAAGACGCCATCGATGAGCCCGACGGTCGGGAAGTTCTGCACACCGGTGAAGCCCGCGCGCCTGACGTCGTCGAGGAAGGTGGTCATCACCCGGAAGGGGTCGGTGCCGTTGACGCCGGCGAGCACCGGGGTGTTCTTGACCACGGGCAGCACCTCGTTGGCCATCTCCATGACGATCGCGTTCGCGTCACCGTAGGCCAGCAGCCCCGCGAGCGAGCCACGGCCGGCCATCCGGTAGCGGCCCGAGTTGTAGATGATGATGAGGTCGATCCCACCAGCCTCCGCGGCCTTGGCGGACAGCCCGGTACCGGCTCCCCCGCCGATGATCGGCCTGCCGTCCTCCACCGACGCCCGCAGTCGGGCAAGTGCTTCCTCGCGGTCCATAGTTCTCTCTCTCCCTAGTTCCGTCGTGACGTTCGCTCAGCGGCGGACGAGCGCGTGCAAGGCGTCGGCCGCCGCCGCGCCGAAGCCCGGGTCATTGATCGCGCAGTCGAGCTCGTGAACGACGACGTCGCTCCCCGCCAGCTCCTTCTTCAGCGCCGCGAAGCAGGCTGCGTCCGCCTCGGGGTCGAAGAACGGCCCGCCGCTGACATCGATGCCCGACAATCCGCGCAATGGGAGGTACACCTCCACCGGACCCGTCGCTGCCTTGAGCTTGCGCCCGATCCGCCGTCCGAGCTCCGCCATCTCCTCCGCCGTCGTCCGCATCAGGGTGACTGTGGGGTTGTGCACGACGAAGGCCCGGCCCGCGTACTTCTCCGGCACGGTCTCCTTTGGCCCGAAGTTGCACATGTCCAGAGCACCGACGCTCACCACCTGCGGGAGCCCGGCGGCGCCGACGGCCTCGAGCCGGTCGGGGCCGGCGGAAAGGACGCCACCAAGCAAGTCGTCGACGAGCTCGGTGGTGGTCAGGTCAAGCACGCCGTCGAGGAAGCCGTCCACGGCGAGGGCCTCCATCCCCCGGCCACCGGCGCCGGTCGCATGGAAGACCAGGACCTCGTAGCCGAGCTCGGTCAGCCGCTTGCGGGCCTCATCGACGGCGGGGGTGGTCAGCCCAAACATCGTCGCGCCGATGAGGTGCGGCTCGTCGCCGGGCTCCTGCTCCGCTGCGCGCTCGGCGTAGGCCTCCGCCATTGCCGCAATGGCGGCAACGGCGTTGCCCAGGATCGAGCGGGAGATGCGGTTGATCCCCGCAACGTCCACAACCGAGGGCATGATCGTCACGTCCTTGGCGCCGACGTACGGGCTGACATCCCCCGCCGCCATCGTCGTCACAAGCAGCTTGGGCACGCCGACTGGCAGCGCTTGCATCGCCCGCCCGGCGACGGACGAGCCACCCGAGCCGCCGACGGCGAGCAATCCGTGCAGCTGCCCCTCACCGTGGAGACGCTCGACGACGACAGCGGCGCCCCGGCTCATCGTGGTCATCGCCGCACCGCGGTCGTTCGCGTCACGGAGCCCGGCGATGTCGGCTCCGGCGGCCTGGGCCACGTCACCGGCGGCGATGTCGGCGATGCCCACGCCGTCGGAGAACGTCCCCACGTCGATGAGCACCGTCTCGATGCCGCGCTCGGCGAGCGCGTCCCGGAGCCAGATGTACTCCTCGCGCTTGGTGTCCAAGGTGCCGACCAGACCGACCGTTGCCATGTGCTGACCTCCTCAGCGTCGGGAATCGCCTCCCCTCCCATCATGGAGGCTGCCGGAGCGCACCTCGGGGCGTTTCGTCCCGGCTGCCCGGCTGGCGGTCTCCTGCAGGGGTTTCGGCGACGGTGAGCCTTGGGTGGTGACGGTCCTGGCCTGCCTCCGCCACAGGGTGGGCGTGCGCCGGGCCGCGGACGGTGCTCTCCCGGGTCGTGTCGACCCCCAGCTGCTCGAACGGCGCGATGCTGGCGAACAGGGCACGGCCCATCGATGATCGTGGTGTCGATATCGGTAGCCAGCACGCACGCCACCGGGTGCGCAGCCCGGCCGCTCGGCCGGTGCCATGCTGGGTCGGTGACCGCTCCCGGCCCCGCCCCGCTCGTCGGCGCCGCCCTGCCGGTGCGCACCGAACGGCTCGTGCTGCGGGCGGCGACCGCCGCGGACACCGAGGCGGCCTGGCGCTACCACCGGCTCGAGGCCGTCAACCGGTGGCTCACCCGGGCCCCGCAGACCCTAGAGAGCTTCCGCGCGGCCTTCGCCGAGCCCGCCGCCCTGGCCAAGACGCTCATGCTCGAGCGGGACGGCGAGGTGATCGGTGACCTCATGGTCGCGGTCGAGGACGCCTGGGCCCAGGCGGAGGTCGCCGACCGGGCCTGCGGGGTGCAGGCCGAGCTCGGCTGGGCGCTGCACCCCGGCCACGCCGGGCACGGCTATGCCACCGAGGCGGTCCGCGCGCTGCTCCGGCTCTGCTTCGAGGACCTCGGGCTGCGCCGGGTGACCGCCAACTGCTTCGCAGACAACGAGCCGTCGTGGCGGCTGATGGAGCGCGTCGGCATGCGCCGCGAGGTCCATACCGTGCGGGAGTCCCTGCACCGGTCGGGCGCGTGGCTCGACGGCCTGGGGTACGCGCTGCTGGCCGACGAGTGGCGCAGCCAGCAGTAGCGCCGGCGCGGGCGGGACCGTCCTCGACGGTGGCGACGGCGGCGAGGCGCCTGGCGCCGGCCGGCCACCGTGCGTCGGTTCGCGAGCAGAACAACTGAGGCACGCGGCCCGTCTCGTGAGCACCTCGGGTGAGACCCGGCGTCGACCTGCGCACCCGCGACCGGTAGCGGTACGCTGCTGGGCGCAAGGCCGGAAGGCCACCGCGGACGTGCGGAGTGCACACGCCCGTCAGCGGCACGGCCGACCGGCACGGCGCGAGCGCAGTCAGAGGTGATGCGTAGCAGTGAGGTACCCCACCACCGCTACCCGGCCGTCCGGCGCCCCGCGACACGCTGGCCGATGATGCTCCCGACCGGGATGCACCGGCACCGCCGATAAGACACAGGGCGGGCGACCAGACCCACCGAGTAGCGCACCGTAGACGGCCCGGGCCATCACGGCCCGGGCCGTCTGCTGCCCCCGCCGGATCTCCCGCGCAACCTCGCCGCTCCGGCCCGCCCGGCGGGGCTGCGGCCGGCTCGCCCGCGGCCTGCCGGCCGACCAGGGCGCGTCGGTATGCAGCGCGTCGACCCGACGACGTCGGCCCCGCCCCCGGCGTGGCCGCGGGCGGGTCGCCTCGACGACGGCCGCGCCGCCGCCCGCGCCGTCCGCGGGACGAGAAGAAGTGCGAGAAGTGGAGAAGTACTCCACAGTGGCCGGGAGAAGCAGATCACCTACAGGTGATTCCCGAGCTCTGGAGGTCAGTGTGCACGTGCCCGGCATCGCCGCCCAGTCCCACGACCCCCACCACTCCGTGACCGGTTCTGGCCAGGAGGCGAAGGTCCGCACCGGCGCCGCCCGATGACGCCCGCCGCGGACGCCGTCGCCCCCGCACGCCACCGCCTCGGCTCCACGGCCCCGGTGCGGGCCGTGCTGCTGGACCGCGACGGCACGATCGTGGTAGATGTGCCCTACAACGGCGACCCGGAGCGGGTCCGCCCGGTGCCCGGCGCCCGCGCCGCGCTGGACCGCCTGCGCGACGCCGGGCTGGCGCTGGGCGTGGTGTCCAACCAGTCCGGCATCGGCCGCGGCCGGCTCACCCGCGGCCAGGTGACGGCCGTCAACGCCCGCGCCGAGGAGCTGCTCGGCCCTTTTGGCACCTGGCAGGTGTGCCCGCACGCCCCCGAGGACGGATGCCCGTGCCGCAAGCCGGCGCCCGGCCTGGTCCTCGCCGCCGCGGCGGCGCTGGGGGTGGCACCCGCGGAGTGCGTGGTGGTCGGGGACATCGGCGCCGACGTGGGCGCCGCCGTCGCCGCCGGGGCCCGCGCGGTCCTCGTGCCCACCCCGGTCACCCGGCCGGAGGAGGTCGCGACGGCGGCCCGCATGCCGGGCGTCGTCGTGGTCACGGACCTGGCGGCCGCGGCCGAGCACGTGCTCGACCTGGTGGGTGACCCGGCTGCGGTCGACGCCGGCCACGGCACGCCCGGCGACCCGGACCACCCGACCGCGCTCGCCGCCCGGCCGGAGGCCGCCCGGTGACCCGGGTGCTGGCCGTCCGCCTCGACAGCGACGGCGACGTCCTGCTCGCCGGGCCGGCGGTGCGCGCGCTGGCGGCCACCGCCGCGGAGGTGGACCTGCTCGTCTCCCCCGCCGGGCGTGCCGCCGCCGAGCTGCTGCCCGCCGTCCGCGCGGTGCACGTCTTCGACGCCCCGTGGAGCGGGTACGCCCCGCCCCCGGTGGACCCGGCCGGGACCGCCGACCTCGTCGCGGCGCTCGCCGACCGCCGGTACGACCGGTGCCTCATCTTCACCTCCTTCCACCAGAGCCCGCTGCCGATGGCCCTGCTCGCCCGGCTCGCCGGCATCGGGTACGTCGCGGCCACCAGCGAGGACTACCCCGGCTCGCTGCTGGACCTGCGCCACCGCCGCCTGCCGGGCCTGCACGAGGCCGAGGCGGCGCTGGACCTCGCCTGCGCCGCCGGCGGGGCGGTGCCGGCCGGCGACGACGGCCGGCTGGCCGTGCGCGGCCCGCTGCCCGACGTCGCCGCGCTGGTGCCCGCCGGCCGGTACGTCGTGCTGCACCCGGGCGCCTCGGTCCCGGCCCGGGCCGTGCCGGCCGCGCACGCCGCCGCGCTGGCCGCCGCCCTGCGCGCGGCGGGCTGGTCGGTCGTCGTCACCGGCGCCCCGGCGGAGGCGGCGACCACGGCGGCCGTGACCGCGCTGGCGGCCGACGGCGCCCCCGCGGCCGACCAAGCCGGCACCTCCGCGGCCGATCACGACGGCACCCGCCCCGCGGGCCAGGATCGCACCCCGGCGGGGCACCCGGCCGGCGTCGGCGGGGAGGACGACGGCGCGAGCGCCCCAACCACCCCCGAGCCCAGCCCCGCACCCTCCCCCGGCACCCCCGCCACCACCCTGGCCGACCTCGGCGGGCGCACCACGCTGCCCGAGCTCGCCGCCGTCCTCGCCGGCGCGGACGCCGTCGTCGTCGGCAACACCGGCCCCGCCCACCTGGCCGCCGCCGTCGGCACCCCGGTGGTCTCCCTGTTCTCCCCGGTGGTCCCGGCCGAGCGGTGGGCGCCGTGGGGCGTGCCGACCGTCCTCCTCGGCGACCAGGACGCCGCCTGCCGCGGCAGCCGGGCCCGGGAGTGCCCGGTGCCGGGGCACCCGTGCCTGACCTCGGTGACCCCGGCGGAGGTGGTCGCGGCCGTCCGGTCGCTCGTCGGGGCGGGGGTGGCGGCATGAGGATCCTCGTCTGGCACGTGCACGGCTCCTGGCTCACCGCCTTCCTGGGCGGGCCGGACACCTATTTGCTGCCGGTCGTGCCCGACCGCGGCCGGGACGGCGTCGGCCGCGCCGACGGCTGGGACTGGCCGGCCAGCGCCGTCGAGGTCACCCCTGACCGGCTGCGCGAGGAGGAGATCGACGTCGTCCTGCTCCAGCGCCCCCACGAGCTGGAGCTGCTGGAGCGGTGGACCGGGCTGCGGGCCGGGGTGGACGTGCCGGCCGTGTACGTCGAGCACAACACCCCGGCCGGGCCGGCGGTGGCCACCCGGCACCCGCTCGCCGACCGCTCGGACATCCCGGTCGTGCACGTCACCGCGTTCAACGCCCTGGTGTGGGACAACGGCGCCGCCCCGGTGACCGTCATCGACCACGGCATCCCCGACCCCGGGCCCCGGTACACCGGCGAGCTCGCCCGGGTGGGCGCCGTCGTGAACGAGCCGGTCCGCCGCTGGCGGGTGGCCGGCACCGACGTGCTGCTGGACGTGGCGCGGCGGCTGCCCACCACCGTGTTCGGGATGAAGACGGCGGGCCTCGCCGAGCACCTCCCGGGCCTGCCCACCCAGGACCTGCCGCAGGACGCCATGCACACCGAGCTCGCGCGGCACCGGGCCTACCTGCACCCCTACCGGTGGACCTCGCTCGGCCTGTCGCTGCTGGAGGCGATGACGCTGGGCATGCCGGTGCTGGCCCTGGCCACCACCGCGGCCCCCGAGGCGGTCCCGGCCGAGGCCGGCGTGGTCTCCAGCCGCCCGGCAGACCTGGCCGCGGCCGCCGCCCGGTGGCTGGCCGACCCGGACGAGGCGCGCGAGCGGGGCCGGGCCGCCCGGGCCCACGCCCTGCAGACCTACGGCCTGGACCGGTTCCTCGCCGACTGGCAGCGCACGCTGAAGGAGGTAGTTCGATGAGGATCGCGATGGTCTCTGAGCACGCCAGCCCGCTGGCGGCGCTCGGCGGGGTCGACGCCGGCGGGCAGAACGTGCACGTGGCCGCGCTCGCCACCGAGCTGGCTCGCGGCGGGCACGAGGTCACCGTCTACACCCGCCGGGACGACCCCACCCTGCCCGAGCGGGTGGTGATGGCCCCCGGCGTCACCGTGGCGCACGTCCCGGTCGGCCCCGCCGCGCCGCTGCCCAAGGACGAGCTCGCCCCGTTCATGCCGGCGTTCGGGGCCTGGCTGGCCCGGTCCTGGGCCGCCCGCGGCGTGCCCGACGTCGTCCACTCCCACTTCTGGATGTCCGGCCTGGCCGCGCTGGCCGCCGCCGCCGAGGTCCGGGTGCCGGTGGTGCACACCTTCCACGCGCTCGGCTCGGTCAAGCGGCGCCACCAGGGCGCGGCGGACACCTCCCCGCCCGGCCGGGTGCGGGCCGAGCAGCGGATCGGCCGCGACGCCGACGTGGTCATCGCCACATGCACCGACGAGGTCGCCGAGCTCTGCCGGCTGGGCGTGCCCCGGGGGAAGCTCCGGGTGGTGCCGTGCGGGGTGGACGTGACCCACTTCAGCCCGGACCCCGCGCCCGGTGCCGGCACGACGGCGGCCGCGGGCGTCGTCGGTGACAGCCCGACGGCGGCCGGGGGCGCGGCCGTCGCCGGCGGTCCGACGGCGGCCCCGGGCGCGGCGGGCACCGCCCCGGTCCCGGCCCGGCGGCTGCCGCACCGGCTGCTCACCGTGGGCCGGCTGGTCGAGCGCAAGGGCGTGGCGACCGTCGTCGCCGCGCTGCCCGACCTGCCCACCGCCGAGCTCCTCGTCGCCGGCGGCCCGCCCGCCGCGGGGCTGGCCGCCGACCCCGAGGCCACCCGGCTGCGCCGCCTCGCGGCCGACCTCGGCGTCGCCGACCGGGTGCACCTCCTCGGCGCCGTCGCCCACGAGGACATGCCGGCCCTGATCCGCTCCGCCGACGTGGTGGTGGCGACGCCGTGGTACGAGCCGTTCGGGATCGTCCCGCTCGAGGCCGCCGCCTGCGGCCGGCCGGTGGTCGGCAGCGCGGTGGGCGGGCTGCTGGACTCGGTGGCCGACGGCTTCACCGGGCTGCTCGTCCCGCCGCGGGACCCGGCCGCGCTCGCCGCCGCCCTCGGCCCGCTGCTCGCCGACCCGTATCGGCGCCGCGGCATGGGGCTCGCGGCCCGGAGCCGGGCGGTGGACCGCTTCGCCTGGGAGCGGGTGGCCGCGACCACCCTGGCCGTCTACCAGTCGGTGCGCCACCCCGTGCTGAAGCAGGTGACGGCATGAATTCCGACGGCATCGGCGCAGACCTGGACGGCATCAGCGCGGACCGCGACGGGATCGGCACGGACCGGGCGCCGGCCGAGGCCAACGCACATGCCTGGCTGGCCGAGCACGAGCAGGAGCTGGTCGGCGCGCTGGCCGCCCTGCGCGCCGACGCGCCCACCGTCGGGCGGTGGGGCCGGGCGCTGGCCGGGCACCTCGCCGCCGGCGGCCGGCTGCTCGCCGCCGGCAACGGCGGCAGCGCCGCCGAGGCGC
This sequence comes from Georgenia sp. TF02-10, assembly GCF_022759505.1. Lineage (NCBI taxonomy): Bacteria > Bacillati > Actinomycetota > Actinomycetes > Allobogoriellales > Allobogoriellaceae > Georgenia > Georgenia sp. TF02-10. The sequence goes on from NZ_CP094289.1 coordinate 57,752, forward strand.
AGCACCTCACCGCCGAGCTCGTCGGCCGGTTCCGGGACGAGCGGCGCCCCTTCTCCGCGGTCTGCCTGGGCGCCGAAGCCGCGACGGTGACCGCGCTGGTCAACGACTACGGCGCGGAGGAGATGTTCGCCCGGCAGGTGGAGGGGCACGGCCGGGCCGGGGACGTCCTGGTGCTGCTGTCCACCTCGGGCACCAGCCCCAACGTGCTGCGCGCGGCCGAGCGGGGCCGCCAGCTGGGGTTGCAGGTGTGGGGCCTGACCGGGCCGGCGCCGAACCCGCTGCAGGCCCGCTGCCACGACGCCATCTGCGCCGACGCGCCCACCACCGCGGCCATCCAGACGATCCACCTGGTCGCCATCCACGCCCTGTGCGCGGCGCTGGACGCCGAGCTCGCCGCCGCCCGGCCCGCCCTGGGGCGGCCGGCATGAGGCCGGGCACGCCCCGGCCGCCGTCGGCCCGCACCGACGCCGCCCCGCCGTCGCCCGGCACCAGCGCCGGCCTGCCGTCGGCCGGCACCAACGGGCGCCGCGCCCCGCACGTCGTCGTGGTCGGAGACGTGGTCCTGGACCGCGACGTCGACGGCCGGGTGGAGCGGCTCAGCCCGGACGCCCCGGTGCCCGTCGTCGACGTCACCGGCACCCGCGACTCCCCCGGCGGCGCCGGCCTCGCCGCCCTGCTGTGCGCGGCCGCCGGGGCCCGGGTCACCCTCCTCGCCCCGGTCGCGGCGGACGACGCCGGCGCGCGGCTGACCGCCCAGCTCGAGCGCCACCTGACCGTGCTCCCCCTCCCGCACGAGGGCCCGACCCGCCGCAAGACCCGGGTGCGCAGCGCCGGCCAGTCTCTCGTCCGGGTCGACGACGGCGGGCCGGGCATCCCGGGCCCGGTCCCCCGGGCGGCCGTGGCCGCGGCGCTGGCCGAGGCCGACGCCGTCCTCGTCTCCTGCTACGGCGCGGGCGTGACCCGCGACCCGGTGCTGCGCGAGCTGCTCGCCGGCGCCGCCCGCCGCACCCGGCTGGTGTGGGACCCGCACCCGCGCGGCGGGGAGCCGGTGCCCGGCGCCACCCTCGTCGTGCCGAACCTCGCCGAGGCCCGCGGGCACGCGCCCGACCGCGGCGCCCCGCCGGACGTCCTGGCCACCGACCTGGCCGAGCGCTGGGCGGCCGAGGCGGTCTGCGTCACCGCCGGGGCCACCGGCGCGTTCCTCGGCCGGGCCGGCCAGGCCGCGGCGTTCGTGCCGGCCACCGCCGCCGACGGCGACCCGTGCGGCGCCGGGGACCAGCTCGCCGCCGTGGCCGCCACCGCCCTCGCCGGCGGGGCCCTGGTCAGCGAGGCCGTCGAGCGGGCCGTCGCCGCCGCCACCGCCTGGGTGGCCGGCGGCGGCGCGGAGGGCTTCCGAGCCCGCCGCGGCGACGGCGCCGGGCCGGGCACCCACGGCACGGCACCGGCCGGGTCGAGCACCGACGGCGCGGCCCCGATCACCGCAGCCGCCGCCGACGGTCCCCCGCCCGGGCCGGGAGCCGACGACCTGCCGCCGGCCCCCGCCCCGCCGTCGTCCGGGCCGATCCCGGCAGAACCGGCGGAGCTGGCCCGGCTGGCCGCCCGGCTGCGCGCCGACGGCGGCACCCTGGTCGCCACCGGCGGCTGCTTCGACATCGTCCACGCCGGGCACGTCGCCACCCTGCAGGCGGCCCGCCGCCTCGGCGGCCACCTGGTCGTGCTGATGAACTCCGACGCCTCCATCACCCGGCTCAAGGGCCCGGGCCGGCCGGTCGTGCGCGCCGCCGACCGGGCCAGGGTGCTCCAGGCCTTCGACTGCGTCGACGCCGTCGTCGTCTTCGACGAGGACGACCCGGCAACCGCGCTGGCCCACCTGCGCCCGGACGTCTGGGCCAAGGGCGGGGACTACGGCGGCGCGCCGCTGCCCGAGGCCGACGTCGTCCGCGACGGCGGCGGCCGGGTGGTCCTCCTGCCCTACCTGGGCGGGCGGTCCACCACCTCGATCATCGAACGCTCGGGCCTGGCCCGGGCCCGCACCGGAAGGACCACCGCATGACCGCTGCCACCCAGCCAGCCACCAGCCAGCCCGGCACCCCCCGGGAGATCGGCACCGTCTACGTCACCGGGGGCGCCTCCGGCCTGGGGGCCGCCGTCGTCGCGGCGGTGGCCGCGGCCGGCGGGACCCCGGCGATCCTGGACCGGGCCCGGCCGGCCGACGGCGTCGCCTTCGCCGCCGCCGACCTGGCGGACGCGACGGCGGCCGAGCGGGCGGTGGCGGACCTGGTCGACCAGGTCGGGCCGCCGTCGGCGGTGGTGACCGCCGCCGGGACCGACGCGTGCGGGCCGCTGCTGGAGATCGAGCCGGCCGCCTGGGAGCGGGTGGTCCGGGTCAACCTCTTCGGCACGGTCGCGGTGGTGCGGGCCTGCCTGCCGCACCTGGAGGCCGTGCGCGGGACGGTGGTGACCGTCTCCTCCACCCTGGGCCTGCGCGGCGCGGACGCCGCCACCGCCTACTCGGCGTCGAAGTTCGCGGTGCGGGGCTTCTCCCAGGCGCTCGCCGCGGAGTACGCCGGCCGGGTCGGGGTGACCTGCCTGGTGCCCGGCGGGATGCGGACGGCGTTCTTCGACGGGCGGGACGAGCGGTTCCGGCCGGCGCCGGACCAGGACCTCAACGACCCCGCCAACACCGCGGGCGCCGTCCTCACCGCGCTGCGGCAGCCGGTCGGCTGCGAGATCCGGGAGATGCTGGTGATGGCGTCGGGCGAGACGTCCTGGCCCTGACGGCGCCGGGCCGGGCGGACCGCTGCCGGGCGGCCGCCGCCTGGCCCTGATCCGGCTGGATCGGCGGCCGCCCACCGGCCGGCCACCGCCCGGCGGAGAACGGGTTGCCGCCGCCGGGTGGCCACGGCCCGGCGAAGAACGGGCCGCCGCCGGACCCCGGACCACGATCGCCTCCGGAGGCGAAAACGTGCGAGATCGGCACGCGATCGCCTCCGGAGGCGATCCTGGTCATCCGGTAGGCCCCGGTCAGCTGGGCCCCGGTCAGCTGGCGGTGGCCCGCCGCAGCGTCACGAACGACACCACCGCCGCGGCGACCGCCACCACCGCGCCGACGGCCGCGACGTGCTGCGTCCCGACGTCGAACGCCTGCCGGGCCGAGGCCAGCAGCGCCTCGGCCGTCCCCGGCCCGAGCGACCCGGCGGCCTCCACCGCGCCGCCGAGCGTCTGGCCGGCTGCGCCGCGCTGCTCGGGGCTCAGCGCGGCGGGCAGCACCACGTTCGCCCGGTAGGCGGCGTTCAGCACGCTGCCGAGCAGCGCCACGCCGAGGGTGGTGCCGAGCTCGTACGCCGTCTCCGAGATGGCCGAGGCGGCCCCGGCCTTCTGCGGCGGGACGGCGGTGGTGATCTGGTCGTTGGTCAGCGTCTCCGCCAGCCCCGCGCCGGCGCCCAGCACGGCAAAGGCCACGGCCACGGTGGCGGCGGTCGGCACCTCGCCGACCAGCGTGGCGACGGCGTAACCGCCGGCGGCGAGCAGGAAGCTGCCGCCGATGAGCGTGGCGGGCCGCACGTACCGCACCAGCCGCACGGCCAGCAGGCCCGCGGCGGCCGACGCCGCCAGCCCGGGCACGAGCACCAGGCCGGCGTCCATCGGGCTGAGCCCGGCGACGAGCTGGAGGAACTGGGACATCACCACGAGGAACCCGGAGAAGCCGAGCACCGAGAGCAGGTTGGCCGCCACCGCGCCGGAGAAGGTGGGCCGGCGGAACAGGCCGACGTCGAGCATCGGCACGGCCAGCCGCCGCTGCCGGCGGACGAAGGCCCACCCGGCGACCAGGCCGACCCCGGCGCCGGCCAGCGTGGCCGGGGTGGGGCCGTGCTCGCCGACGGCGATCACGGCGTGCACCAGCGGGAGCATGGTGGCCAGCGACAGCACGATGCTCACCGGGTCCAGCGGCCCGGGCTGGGGGTCGCGGGACTCCGGGACGAGCCAGCGGGCCAGCGGCAGCAGGAGCAGCAGCACCGGCACATTGAGCAGGAACACCGACCCCCACCAGAAGTGGGTGAGCAGCACGCCGCCGACGATCGGGCCGAGGGCGGCGCCGCCGGCGAACCCGGCGGACCAGATCGCGATCGCCAGCCGGCGCTGCCCGCGGTCGAGGAAGACGTTGCGCAGCAGCGACAGCGTCGAGGGCATCAGGGTCGCGCCGAAGACACCGAGCAGGGCGCGCGCGGCGACCAGCATGGCGGGGCTGGTGGACCAGGCGGCGACGGCGGACACCAGCGCGAAGCCGGTGGCGCCGATGAGCAGCAGCCGGCGGCGCCCGACCCGGTCCCCCAGCGCGCCCATCGGGACGAGCAGGCCGGCGAGCGTGAGCGGGTAGGCGTCGACGATCCACAGCAGCTGGCTGGCGCTCGGGCCCAGGGCGGAGGCGATGGCCGGCAGCGCGAAGCTGAGCACGGTGTTGTCCACGGAGATGAGCAGCACCGGCAGCATCAGCACGGCGAGCACCGCCCACGGGCGGGTGGGCCGGGCGGCGGTGCCGGGGCGCGTGCGGCCGACGGCGCCGGGGCGGGTGGGCCGGCCGGCGGTGTCGGGGCGCGTGCGGCCGACGGCGCCCGGGCGCGCCTGGTCGCCGCGGCGGCGGTCGGCGCGGTGGGAGCGGCCGGGGCGGGGGCCGCGGGCGGCGCGGTCGGGGTCGCCGTCGTGCGGGCGGGGTGGACGGACGGCCGTCTCGGCGGGCGTGGGCATGGCAGGACCTCGGGATCGATCGAACTGTACCGGCTGGACGGTACACCAACGCGGAGCGCAACACCGCTCCGGGTACGGTCATTCCCATGTCGGCGACGCGCGACCGGATCCTCGACGCCTTCGAGTCCCTGCTCATCAGCCAGGGTCCGCGCGCCGCCACGCTCGGCGCCGTCGCCGCCGCCGCCGGGGTGTCCAAGGGCGGGCTGCTCTACCACTTCCCCAGCAAGGCGGCGCTCGCCGAGGGCCAGCGCGCCCGGCTCGCCGCGCTCGGGTCGGCGGACGTGGCCGCCATGCGCGCCGCGCCGGAGGGCGCGACGGCGGCCTACCTGCGCGGGTCGATGGAGTCCGGCAGCCCGCTGGACCGGGCGATCGTCGCGGCCGTGCGGCTGTCCGAGGAGCCCGGGGAGGCGACGGCGGTGCTGGACGAGCTGCGCACCGGCTGGTACGACGCGCTGCTGGAGGAGCTCGGCGACCCGGCGCTCGCGCACGTCGTCCAGCTGATCGGGGACGGGATGTACTACAACGCCGTCACCGGCATCCGGGACGACACCGCGCTCGCCGACGCCCACACCGTGCTGGCCCGGCTCCGGCCCGGCGCCTGACGCTGGCCGCGGCGGGCTGCCACCATGGGCGCACCATGATCCGCCTGCTGCTCGCCGACGACGAGACCCTCATCCGCGACGCCCTCGCCGGCCTGCTCGGGCTGGAGGAGGACCTCGCAGTGGTGGCCACCGCCGCCTCCGGGCCCGAGGCGGTGGCCGCCGCCCGCAAGCACGTCCCCGACGTCGCCGTGCTGGACCTGCAGATGCCCGGCCTGGACGGGATCGCCGTCGCCGAGCAGCTCGCCGCCCAGGTGCCCGGCTGCCGCAGCGTCATCGTCACCAGCCACGGCCGTCCCGGGTACCTGAAGAAGGCGCTGGCGGCCGGCGTCGCCGCCTTCCTGCCCAAGACCGTCTCGGCGCGGGTGCTGGCCGACGTCGTCCGCCAGGTGCACGCGGGCGGCCGGTACGTCGACCCCGAGCTGGCCGCCGCCGCGATCAGCGCCGGGGACTCGCCGCTGACCCCGCGGGAGTCCGACGTCCTCGAGCTCGCCGCCGAGGGCGCGCCGATCGAGGAGATCGCCCAGCGCGCCCACCTCTCCGCCGGCACGGTGCGCAACTACCTCTCCGCCGCAGCCGCGAAGCTCGGCGCCGCCAACCGGCACGAGGCGGTCCACGTCGCCCGCCGGCACGGCTGGATCTGACCGGCGCGCCGGGAGCGGCCGGGGCCGGCCGGCGCAGGCCACCGCCACCGCCCCGGTCGGCCGGTGCTGGCGCCGGCCGCCCGCCGCCTAGGCTCCTGCCCATGGGACAGATCGGTGCGCACGTCCGTGACGAGGACCCGGTGGCGGCCGGGCGGGAGGTGGGCGCGGAGATCGTGCAGTTCTTCCTCGCCAACCCGCAGGGCTGGAAGAAGCCGCAGCCGCGCCCGGACGCGGCCGAGGTGGTCGCCTCCGGGCTGGGCGTCTACGCCCACGCGCCGTACCTGGTCAACGTCGCTTCGACGAACAACAAGATCCGCATCCCCAGCCGCAACATGATCGCCCAGCACGCGGCGGCGGCCGCGGCGCTCGGCGGGCGCGGGCTCATCGTGCACGGCGGCCACGTCGGCGCCGGCGACGACGTCGCCGTCGGGGTGGCCAACTGGCGCAAGACGCTCGAGCGCGCGACCTACCCGGTCCGGGTCCTGGTGGAGAACACCGCCGGCGGGGAGAACGCGTGCGCCCGGGACCTGGACCGGCTCGCCCTGCTCTGGGACGCCGTCGGGGAGTTCGACGTCGGCTTCTGCCTGGACACCTGCCACGCCTGGGCGGCCGGGCTGGACCTGGAGACCGTCGTCGACGACGTCCGGGCGATCACCGGCCGGATCGACCTCGTGCACGCCAACAGCTCGCGGGACCCGGCCGGCTCGAGCCGGGACCGGCACGCCAGCTTCGCCACCGGCACGATCCCGCCCGAGCTCATCGCGCACGTCGTCCGGGAGGCCGGCTGCGACGCGCTGGTGGAGACCCCGGCGGAACGCCAGGCGGAGGACATCGCCTTCCTGCGGGCCGCGCTCGCCGGCTGACCGCCCGTCGGGGCGTGGTGACGGTGGCCGGCGCCGGGGGCGTGGCGACGGCGACCGGCGCCGGTCGGGCGGGCACAGGGGGCCCGGGCGGCACGGGTGGGTGGGCGGGTTTGAGGCGACGGCGGCACCCGGGCGGCGGCGGCACCCGTCGGCCGGGCGACCCGGAGCCCCCGACCGGCCCGGATGACATCTGTCATGCCCCGCCCGGGCACGCGTCACGAGAACCGGTGACCCCGCGCACCGGTCAGCGCCCGGATCCCGCGGGAGCGTGGGGGCATGGACACCTCAGTGATCACCGCCCACGCGCTGCGCCGGACCTACGGCTCGGGCAGCGACTCCTTCGAGGCCGTCCGCGGCATCGACCTGCAGGTCCGGCGCGGGGAGCTCTTCGCCCTGCTCGGCACCAACGGCGCCGGGAAGACCTCCACCCTGGAGGTCCTCGAGGGCCTCGCGCCCGCCTCCGCCGGGCGGGTCCGGGTCCTCGGCCACGACCCCTACCGCGAGCGCCACGCGGTGCGCCCGCGCACCGGGACGATGCTGCAGGACGCCGGCTTCCCACCCGAGCTGACCGCCGCGGAGACCGCCCGGCTCTGGCACGGCACGCTCTCCCGGCCGGTGCCGGTGGACCAGGCCCTGGCCGCCGTCGGCCTCGAGCACCGCGCCGGCGTGCACGTCGCCGCTCTCTCCGGCGGGGAGCAGCGCCGCCTCGACCTCGCCCTCGCCATCATGGGCCGCCCCGAGGTCCTCTTCCTCGACGAGCCGACCACCGGCCTGGACCCGCAGTCCCGGCGGGCCACCTGGGACCTGGTCGCCGGCCTCCTGCACGAGGGCGTCACCGTGCTGCTCACCACGCACTACCTGGAGGAGGCCGAGACGCTCGCCGACCGGCTCGCCATCATGCACGCCGGCCGGGTCGCGCGGGCGGGCACCGTGGCCGAGATCGTGGCGACGGAGACCGCCCGGATCACCTTCGCCGACGACGCCGACGTCCCCGCCCTGGAGCTCACCGCCCTGCCGGCCCTCGCCGCGGCGCCGGCCCGCGAGCGCGGCCGGTGGACGCTGACCGCCACCGACCTGCAGGTCACCCTCACCGCCCTGCTCACCGCCGCCGGCGACGCCGGCGTGCAGCTGACCGGCCTGGAGGCCCGCAGCGCCAGCCTGGAGCAGGCCTTCCTCGCCGTCGCCGCCGACGACGACGCCCCCACCGCCCACGGCAGCCGGCGTACCGCGCCGGTGGCCGCCTGAGAACGGAGCGCCCCGATGACCACCCTGACCCCCACCGCCCCGGCCCCGGCCGCCGCGTCCCGCCCGGCCTGGCGTGGCGCGCTCCGGCGCCTCACCGCCCTCGCCCGGGCCGAGCTCACCCTGCTCGTCCGCAACAAGGTTGCGGTGTTCTACGCCGTCCTCGCCGCCCCGGTCTTCGTCCTCGCCCTCGGCAGCTCCGGCCTGCTGGACAACATCGCCGACGTCATGCCGGGCGGCGGCATGACGACCATGCTGGTCGTGCTGCTCGTGCTGATGGGGATGTCGATGTCGGTGTACATCAACGTCACCACCGCCGTCGTCGCCCGCCGCGAGGCCCTCGTCCTCAAGCGGCTGCGGACCGGGGAGTCGCGCGCCTGGGAGATCCTCACCGCCGTCGCCACGCCCAACGTGATGATCCTGCTGGCGCAGGTCGTCCTGGTCACCGCCGCCCTCGCCGTCGTCCTGGAGGCACCGGCGCTGACCAACCCGCTCGTCGCCGCCCTCGGCGTGCTCCTCGGCGGCGTCGTCTTCGCCGAGCTCGCCTACCTCACCGGGGTCAGGACCCGCACGGTGGAGTCCGCCCAGCTCACCACCATGCCGCTGTTCATCCTGTCCTTCTTCGCCTCCGGGTTCATCATCCCGCTGCCGATCCTGCCCGACGCCGTCGCCGCCGTGCTGCGCTACCTGCCCGTCTACCCGGTCACCGAGCTCGTGACGATCGGGGTCGGCGGGGCCACCATGGCCGGCGAGCCGCTGGACCTGGCGGCGACCTTCGCCGCCGCCGCCCAGCCGCTCGCGGTCATGGCCGTGTGGGCCGTCGTCCTCGGCTACGCCGCCGCCCGGTACATGCGCTGGGAGCCGCGGCGCTGAGCGGCGGGACTGGGGGTCCGGGCCGGGGCGCCGCCTCGGCGCCGAGACCCGCTCGGCGGGGTGCGCCGGGCGCCGGGGTCGCGACGCCGAGACCTGGGCAGGGGCCGCGGCACCGAGACCTGGGCCGGGGCACCGGGCGGACCACCGATGCTGGGAGAGTTGAGACCGTGACGAGCACGAGCGGGCCGCGCGGGCGCACCGACCCGGAGCGCTTCGACCTGTACACCCGGTGGTCGCTCTACCTCCTCCTCTTCACCACGCCGCTGCTCGGCGTCGGGGCCGTCGACGGCCTCGCGCAGGGGCCGGCCGTGCGCGGCTACCTCCTCGGCCTGGTCCTCGAGGCGGCCGTCGCGGCCCGGGTGACGGCCCTGGCGCTGCGCCGGTTCCTCGCCGGCGCGCGGGTGCCCGCCGGCTGGTACCTCGCCCTCGGGCTGGTCGCCGCGGCCGGGGCGGGCACCGCCGCGCTCGCCGTCCCCCCGGCCGAGGGCCTGGCCGGGCGCGCCGGCGCCGTGGCCGTCCCGCTCGGGGTGGCGCTCATGGCCCTCGCCCCGGTGCTGCGCACGCGGTGGCTGGTCCTCGGGACCCTCGCCGTCGCCGGCGCCGCGGCCGCGTCCTTCGCCCTGCCGGTCCCGGGCGGCCCGGACCCCGGGGTGCACCCGCTCCCCGCGGCGATCAGCATCACCTTCGCCGTCGGCGGGATCGCGGCGAGCTTCCGGCTCTCGGCCTGGATGCTCGGCGTGGTGTGGGCGCAGGAGCGGATGCGGACCGTGCACGCCCGGCTCGCCGTCGCCGAGGAGCGGCTGCGCTTCTCCCGCGACCTGCACGACGTCGTCGGCCGCACGCTCTCCGGCATCGCGATGAAGAGCGAGCTCGCCGCCGAGCTGGCCCGGCGCGGCCACGACGGCGCCGTCGAGCAGATGCTCGAGGTGCGCGGGCTCGCGCAGGACGCGCTCCAGGAGGTCCGCGGCGTCGTCGCCGGGTACCGGGCGGTGGACCTCGCCACCGAGCTCGACGGTGCCCGGTCGGTGCTCCGCTCGGCCGGGGTGAGCACCCGGGTGATCGGCGAGGGCACCACGCTGCCCGCGCCGGTCCAGCAGGCGCTCGCCTGGGTGGTCCGCGAGGCGGTGACCAACGTCGTGCGGCACGCCCGGCCCGGCTCGTGCACGATCGACCTCGACCTCGACCGGGAGCCCGACCGGGCCGGAAGCGGGCGGGGCGATGTCGCCCGGCTGCGGATCGTCAACGACGGCGCGGGCCCGGACACCGGCCCCGGCACCGGCTCCGGCCTGATCGGGCTGCGGGAGCGGCTCGCCGCGGTCGGCGGCGAGCTGAGCACCAGCGCGGGTAGCGGGACGTTCACCCTGACCGCGACCGTGCCGCTGACCGCCGCGCCGAGGGCGGCTACGGGGCCGGCAGCGGATGGGCAGGCACCGACCGGGCGGACGGCGCTCGGGCAGACGGGGCCGGTGACACCGGCCGGCGGCGCATGACACGACGAGCAGCGACGGAGCTTCCCGCTCCTCGTCGAGGACGGTGAGCCCGCCCGGCCGCTCCGCCGCTCCCGCCCGGGGTGACCGCGGCCGCCGGCGTGCGCGGCGCCGTCGGCTGGCCCAGGCTGGACGGGTACCCACGCAACCGACCAGTCAGGAGGAGCGATGGCTACCGACGACGCCAGCGCCACCACGACCGACCAGCTCACCTTCACCAACCCGGTCACCCGGTACCCGACGATCAGCCCGCCCGAGCAGCAGCAGGACGAGCCCGGCCTGGAGTCGCAGATCGAGCCGCAGGCCGACCTCGGGGAGCAGTCCTACCGCGGCACCGGCCGGCTGGAGGGCCGCAAGGCGCTGGTCACCGGCGCCGACTCCGGGATCGGCGCCGCGGTCGCGATCGCCTTCGCCCGGGAGGGGGCGGACGTCGCCATCACCTACCTGCCCAGCGAGGAGCGGGACGCCCAGCACGTCGCCGAGGTGATCCGCGACGCCGGCAGCACGGCGGTGACCATCCCGGGCGACCTGACCGACCCGGCGTTCTGCCAGGAGGTGGTCGAGCGCGCCGCCGCCGAGCTGGCCGGGCTGGACATCCTGGTCAACAACGCCGGCAAGCAGGTCGCCGTCGAGAGCCTGGAGGAGCTGCCCGACGACCAGCTTGAGCAGACCTACCAGGCCAACGTCCTGGCCATGTTCCGGATCACCAAGGCCGCGCTCAAGCACCTGCCGCCCGGCTCGACGATCATCAACACCACCTCCATCGAGGCGTACAAGCCCGCGCCGATCCTGCTGGACTACGCCTCCACCAAGGCCGCCATAAACAACTTCACCAAGGGGCTGGCCCAGCAGCTTGCGCCGAAGGGCATCCGGGTCAACGCCGTGGCGCCCGGCCCGGTCTGGACCCCGCTCCAGACCAGCGGGGGCCAGCCGCCGGAGAAGCTGCCGCAGTTCGGGCAGAGCACCCCGCTCGGCCGGGCCGGGCAGCCCACCGAGATGGCGCCCGCGTACGTGTTCCTCGCCTCGCCGGAGTCCAGCTTCGTGATCGGCGAGACGCTCAACGCCAACGGCGGCATGCCGACGCCGTAGCGGGCGGCGCTTCGCCAGCGGCGTCACCGACGCGGCCGGCCGGCCGCTCCCGCGGCCAGCGGTGCCGGGCGCCTGACCGACGGCGCCGACGGCGGCCGACCGCCGGCCGTCCGCCCACCAGTGGGCGCTCCGGTCGGCGCGGCCTCGGCGACGTCGTCCGGATCCACCTCGCCCAGCCGCACCAGCCAGGCGAGGACCTCGGCGGAGAGCACCCGCCGCCGGCGCAGCGCGGCCGGCAGCTCGCGCACCGCGTCCGCGGCGCCGGCCCGCTCCGGCGGCTCGCCGTGCCACGCCCGCTGCAGGCGGGCCGTGGCCGCGGGCCAGGGCAGCCGCATGAACCCGGTGAGCACCGCCGCCCGGGCCACCTGGCGGCGCCGCTGCGCGGCAAGGTGCCGGCGGGCGCGGGGCTGCCGGTGCACCACGACGTCGTCCCGGTAGGCCAGGTGCCAGCCCTGCTCGGCCAGATCCCAGGCGAGCCGCTCCTCCTCGCCGGGAGAGCCGACTACCGGGTCGAACCCGCCGGCCGCCAGGAAGGCCGACCGACGCACCACCGCGGCGCCGGCGACGAACCCGAGCAGGCCCGGGGCGCCGTCGACGGGCGGCAGCGGCGAGGCGGCCAGCGGCGCGCACGCCGGGTCCGGGCGCCCGTCCGGGCCGAGGATGCGGGCGGCCACCACGGCGAGCCGGGGTGCGGCGTCCAGGGCCCGGGCGGCTGCGGCGAGGGAGCGGGCCGGCCACCAGGAGTCGGCGTCGGCGAGGGCCACGTACTCGCTCCCCGCCCGCCGCACCCCGAGGGTCCGGGCGTACGCGCCGGCGTCGCGGCGCAGGTGGACCACGGTGACGGCGGGGCAGGCGCCGCGCACGGCGGCCGCGGAGCCGTCCGTGGAGGCGTTGTCCACGTAGATGACCGGGGCGGGCTGGCGGTCGAGGGTGGCGAGCAGCTCTGCCCGGCGGTCCCGGCCGGCGACGACGACCGTGACGGGTGGGGCGGCCGCGCTCACGCCGGGCCTGCCGCCCGGGCAGCGGCGGCGGCGGCTGCGGCGTCCGGCCAGGGTTCGCCGTGCCCGGGCAGGACGACGGCGGCCCCGGTGTCGGCGAGGGCGTCCAGCGAGCTCAGGGCCTGGGCGGAGTCGGCGGTGGCCGCGCCGGCCACGATCCGCGGCCCGGTCCGGCCGGTGTAGGGGTCCAGGGTGACCAGGGCGTCGCCGCTGAGCAGGGCGCCGCGGTCGGGCAGGTGCAGGGCGCAGTGGCCGTAGGTGTGCCCGGGGCTGAACACCACCCGGGGCCGGCCCGGCACCGGCACCTCGGCGCCGGGTGCTAGCGTCTGCCCAGCGGCGGTGCCGCGGACCCACAGCGCCCCGGCGGCCGCCATCCTGGCCAGCAGCGGGATGCTGGCCGGGTAGCGCAGCGGGTAGACGCCCCGGACGGACTCGTGCGCGTACCGGTAGGGGTGGGCGACCAGCCGCTTCTCCGCCTCGTGCGCCCACACCGGCACCCCGAGCCGGGCCTGCAGCCGCCGGGCCACGCCGACGTGGTCGAAGTGGGCGTGGGTGAGCACCAGCGCCCGTACCTCGGACGGCCGCCGGCCGACCGCGCGCAGGGCCCGGCCCAGGTGCGGCCAGACCGCCGGCAGCCCGGCGTCGACCACCGTGACGCCGTCGTCGTCCTCGACCAGGTAGCAGTTGACGACCGCGTGCTCGATCCGGTGCACCCCCGGGGCGACCTCCCGGTGCAGCATCGCTCCTCCTCGTGCTTCGTCTGGGTGCGGCCTGGACGACGGCGGCGCTGCGGCGGCCGGCCGCCGTCCGGTGATGGTGCTCACCGTGGCACGGGTCACCGGGCGGCGCATGCGGAGCGGGGGCGCGGAGCGGGCAGACGCGTGCGGAGCGGGCAGGCGGGTCCGAAGTCGGTCGGCCCGGTCCGGTCCGCCTCCTCGGCGGGTCGCCCCTGCGGGCCGGTCTTCCTCCGCCGGCGACCGCCTCGCCCGGGCCAACTCCCCTCCCCCGCCGATCACCGGCCGCGGCCCGTCCGCCGCCCCAACCGCGCCCTCGCCCCGTCCCCGCGCCGGCGCTCCGGTTGCCGGGGCGGGGCGCCGGTCCCATGCTGGCACCAGCACCGCCCACCTGGAGGGACACATGAGCACGCACGACCGGCCGCACGAGGATCACCCGGCCAAGCCCGACTCCCTCAGCGAGATCCGCAAGCCCTCGTGGGGCTACGTGCTGAAGAAGTCCCTGCGCGAGTTCCTGGACGACCAGTGCACCGACATCGCGGCCGGGCTGACGTACTACGCCGTCCTGTCGCTCTTCCCCGCGCTCATCGCGCTGGTCTCGATCCTCAGCCTCGTCGGGCAGGCGGAGTCTACCACCAACGCCATCGTCGACATGCTCGAGGGCGTCGTCCCGGAGACCACCATGGAGACGCTGGAGCCGGTGATCGAGACGCTCACCACCGCGCCGGCCCCGGGCATCGGCCTGCTCATCGGTCTGCTCACCGCGCTGTGGACGGCGTCGAACTACGTCAACGCCTTCAGCCGGGCGATGAACCGGATGTACGAGATCCCCGAGGGCCGCCCGTTCTGGAAGCTGCGTCCGGTGATGTACGGGCTCACCGCCCTGCTGCTGGTGCTGGTGGCGATCGCGGGGGTCCTGCTCGTCGTCAGCGGCCCGATCGCCCGGACCATCGGGGACGTCATCGGGCTGGGCTCGACCGCCGTGACGGTGTGGAACATCGCCAAGTGGCCGGTGCTCCTCATCGTCGTCATCGTGATCGTCGCGCTGCTGTACTACGTCACCCCCAACGTGAAGCAGCCGAAGTTCCGGTGGATCAGCCCGGGCGCCGTCGTCGCCATCGTGGTGGCCGGCCTTGCCGTGCTGGGGTTCGGGATCTACGTCTCGAACTTCGGCAGCTACTCCGAGACCTACGGCACCCTCGCCGGCGTCATCATCTTCCTGCTGCTGCTGTGGATCACGAACCTCGCCCTGCTCTACGGCGCCGAGTTCGACGCCGAGCTGGAGCGGGGGCGGGAGCTGCAGGCCGGCATCGCCGCGGAGGAGAAGGTCCAGCTGCCGCCGCGGGACACGCGGGCGAGCGACAAGAAGGCCGCCAAGGCCCGGGACGACGTCGAGCAGGGCCGGCGGCTGCGCGAGCAGTACGCCGCCCGCCGGCCGGACCGGGACAGCGCAGCTGCCGGCGCGGGCGACCGCGGGCGGCGCTGAACCCGTCCTGCCTCGGAGACCGGTGACCCCGCTGCCTACCCAAGGGCCGGTGAGCCCCCTCGGGGGCCGCTGTCCCCGGGACAACTGGGGGGCAGCCGACCCCCCGCCTACCGCAGCGTCGCTGGGTCCAGCACGACCACCCGGTCGTCGCCCGGGCGGACCTGCCCACGGAAGGTGTTGGACGTGACCAGCCACAGCCGGCCGGCCGCGTCGGCGGCGACCGTGCGCAGCCGGCCGTACTCCCCGGCCAGCAGCCGGTCCGGCTCCCCGCCGTCGAGCGGGACCCGCCAGAGGGCGTTCCCGCGCAGCGCCGCCAGGTACGCCGCACCGCCGGTGACGGCGATCCCGCTCGGCGACGCGTCCGCCGTCGCCCACTGCTGGACCGGGTCGACGAACCCCTCCCGGCCGGCCGCCCCCTCCACCTCGGGCCAGCCGTAGTTCCCGCCGGGCTCGATCAGGTTGAGCTCGTCCCACCGGTCCTGCCCGAGCTCGCTGGCCCACAGCCGACCGCGGGCGTCCCAGGCGATGCCCTGGACGTTGCGGTGCCCGAGGGACCAGACGGGCGAGCCGGGGTCGGGGTTGCCCGGCGCCGGGCGCCCGTCGGCGTCCACCCGGAGGATCTTCCCGGCGAGGGAGGCGCGGTCCTGGCTGCGGGCCGGGTCGCCGGCGTCGCCGGTGGTCACGTAGAGGAAGCCGTCCGGGCCGAACGCGAGCCGCCCGCCGTTGTGGTTCCCGGCGCGGGGGATAGCGGAGAGGACGACGGCGTCCGGGACCAGCCGGTCCCCGTCCAGGCGCAGGCGCAGCACCCGGTTGTCCTGCTCGGTGGTGAGGTAGACGAAGACCCGGGTGTCGTCGGCGGGGTCGACGGCGATGCCGAGCAGGCCGCCCTCGCCCTGCGCCGCCACGCCGGGCACGCGGCCCAGGCTCGCCGGGGCTGCGCCCGGGCGCAGCCGGAGCACCTCGCCGCGGTCGCGCAGGGTGAGCAGCGCCGACCCGTCGGCGCGGAGGGCCAGCCCCCAGGGGACGTCGAGGTCGGTGGCGACCTCGCCGAGCGGGAAGGCCGACCCGGCAGCTGTTGGGCTCGGGGTGCCGGGGCCGGGCGCCGGCGTGGTCGACGGCCCGGGCGCGGGCGTCGTCGGTTCGCCGGCGGGTGCCGCGCCGGGGGACGTGGGAGCGTCGGCGCTGGTGGGCGCGGCGGACGGGCTGGGCGCGGCCGGCGACGGCGTGCCCGCTCCGTCCCCGCCCGGGCCGGCGGGCTCCCCGCAGGCCCCCACGAGGAGCATGAGCACGACCACCGCAGCAGCTCGGCGCATGACCCAGTGTGCGCCCCGGACTTGCTCGCGGCGGCGCGCAGCACATTGTTACGTTCGCTGCGGACCAGCCACCGCGTCGCGGAAGGGGCAGATGAAGGACCACTCCGAGTCGAAGATATTCGGCGGCGTCGTCATGACGCTGCTCTTCCTCGCCGCCCTATGCGCCGCGTGCCTGCCCCTGCTCGCCGGGTTGGTCGTCGCTGCCTACGTCCC
This sequence comes from Georgenia sp. TF02-10, assembly GCF_022759505.1. NCBI lineage: Bacteria > Bacillati > Actinomycetota > Actinomycetes > Allobogoriellales > Allobogoriellaceae > Georgenia > Georgenia sp. TF02-10. The sequence continues at coordinate 74,039 of NZ_CP094289.1, forward strand.
CGGAACGGGCGACCTGCGAACCGAGACCGGCGGGAGTCGGCTGCTGCACCTGTTGCGGATGTACCCGGCGGTCTTCCTGTTCGCCACCGTGCTGGGCGGCGTCAGGAAGTACCTCGAGCGTGCCGGGCCCCGCCGCTGGGTGGCCGCCGGCGAGGAGTTGGCCATGTGGCTGTTCGTCTCGGCCCTCTTCACGGTCTTCTTCGAGCAGGCCGCAGGAGCCTTGCTGGGCGCCGCGATCGCCCTCCTGCTGTACTGGCCGTTCGTCCGGTTCCTGGAACGCGGCGCGGAGAAGAACGGCCCCGACCCCGAGGAACCGGTCGCCAGCAGCTGACCGCCGCCCGGTCGAGGCGTCGACCGGTCGGGGCCCATGGCCGCGGCCACGTCCCGCATGCGGCCCGCGGGCGCCCACGGGCGTCGCCCGACCGGCCCGACTCGACCAGCGGGCCGCCTCGCACGGGCGTGGCCTACCGATCGGACGCGATCAGCGGGGCCAGTCCGTCGAGCACCCTCGACAGCCCGAACTCGAAGGCGCGGCCAGGGTCCCAGGCGGCGCCCTGCACCTCCCCTGCCGCCCCGCCGACCCGGGTGGCGAGCGGGAACGCCGCGGGGTCGATCACCTGCGCGAGCAGCGGACCGGCGGTCGCCCACCACTGCTGCTCGTCCATGGCGGTCTCGTCCTCGGTAGCGGCGGCCGCCGCCGCGGATCGCGCCCAACCCTGGACGAAGGCGAGCACCCAGTCCAACGCGGCGTCCATCGTTACGTCGTCCAGGCCCAGCCCGTCGAGCGCGGCGAGCTCGTGGTCGTACTTCGCGGTCGCGCCCGGCCCGAGGGTGGGGCGGGTAGTGGAGACCGACGCCGCCCACGGGTGCGCCTGGAACAGCTCCCGGTTCTCCTCCGCGACGGCCCGGACCCGCTCGCGCCAGGGCCGGCCGGTCGTGTCCGCGCGGTGCATCTGCGCGTAGAGGTGGTCGAGCATGAGGTCGACGAGCTCGGTGCGGCCAGGGACGTAGGTGTAGAGCGTCATCGGCGCCGTCCCGGCGGCCGAGGCGACCCTGCGCATCGTCACCGCCGCCAGCCCCTCGGCGTCGGCGAGGGCCACCGCCCGCTGGACGATGGTGTCGACGTCGAGGCGCTGCCGGGGGCCGCGCCGGGGCGCCGCGACCGGGAGGGAGTGGCGCCAGAGCAGCGCGATTGTCCGTGCGGGGTCGCCGCTGCCGGCGCTCGGGGCGGTCATAGAGAATAACCCCTGCACACCGTACGTCGTACGCCGTACCTTGTACGGGTTTCCGGTTCAGCCCACTTCCCAAGGAGACCCGTGCGCATCACCTCGACCGCCATCAGCCTCAACGTCGCCGACCCGGCCGCCGCCGCGCGCTTCTTGACCGAGCACTTCGGGTTCACCGAGGAGATGGCCGCGGATGGCTTCCGCTCGCTCGCCCGGCCCGACGTCGGCGCCAACGTGGTCTTCCTGCGCGTCGGGCTGCCGACGCTCCCCGGCGACCAGCGCGAGGTCCACGCCCAGGGCCAGATCCTCGCGTTCGTCGTCGACGACCTCGAGGGCGAGCTCGCCCGGCTCGAGCAGGAGGGAGTCACCGTCACCATGCCGCTGACCGCTGAGGAGTGGGGCGAGCGCGCCTTCCAGGTCCGCGACCCCAACGGCGTCATCATCCAGCTCGTCGACTGGAACGGCTGACACGCGTGGAGCGACTGACGTGCGCCCTCGCCGCCGGCGCCCCGGTCGGTGCGCCTGCACCCTCGACGGTTCGGCGTCAGCCGGGCCAAGCTCCCCGGCCCGCGCCACCGCCCGCCGGGGTCAGTGGCGGCGCACGCCGTAGCGGAGCCAGAGCGTCCCGTTGCCGAACCGCCGCTCCTCCAGCAGCTCCAGGTCCAGCCGCAGGCCCTCGGGCCAGAACCGCAGCCCGCCGCCGACGGACACCGGCGCCACGTACGGCTGCACCTCGTCGACGATCCCGGCGCGCAACGCCTGCGCCGCGAGGGTCGGGCCGTCGATCGTCGCGTCGTGGTCCAGCGCCGCCACCGAGGCACGCACGGCCTCGGGGTCGAAGGTCCGCTCAAGGGTGGTCCGCGCGGTGCTTGGCGCGTCGAGCGTCGTGGAGTAGACGACCTTGGCGGCGGCCTGCCAGACGGCGGCGTACCGGCGGACGAACTCCGGCTGGTCCGGCTCGTCGAGGGCCGTCTCCCAGTAGGACATCGTGTCGTACATCCGGCGGCCGTACAGGTACGTGCCGACCGGCCGGGTCTGCTCGGACACGAAGTCGTGCAGCTCCGCGTCCGTGGCCCCGCCCCAGTCGCTGCTGCCGGAGGTGTCCGACGCGTAGCCGTCGAGGGAAGTGAACATCGAGTAGATCAGCCGCCCCATCGTCCAACCGTAGGGAAGCCCCGTCGCCGACGTCGAGGGGTCGCGGGGAGGGTCAAGGGTAGGGAAGCCGCTCGCCGACGTCGAGGGGCCCGGGGAAGTTCGACGTGACCCAGGAACATCGACGCCGGACAGCTCGGCGGTTCGGACCGAGCTCCAGGCCCGACGGACCCGACGAGGGCGTCGCCGCATGACGCCCGTGCCCGCACGGCGGTCGCTGCTGCCCGGCCCGGCCGGCCCCGGCCGCGCGGCGGCGGCCCCGGATGCGGGGTCCGGTGACGGGTGCCACCGTTGGAGCATGAGCGAGAACACCTCCAGCACCGAACCAGCCGAGCAGCCGTCGGAGCAGCCGTACGACCCGGCCCAGGACCCCGACGCCGACCCGGCGAACCTCACGTCCCGGCAGCCGGCCGAGCAGCCGGACCAGGCCGAGGGTGCGGACGACCCGGCCGAGACCCAGGGCTGACCGGACTGACGCTGCGGCTGCGGTCGCGGCCCCGGCCCAGGTCGGCGCGGGTGCCGCCGGCCGTGACCCCTGCCGGTCGCCGTCGCCGGACCGCCCGTGATGGCAGGCCGGAGTTGCCGGCAGCCGGGCGGGCGGGTAGCCGGACCCGGCCACCGTCGTCAGGACCGACCGCACCGCGCCGGACAGCCCGCCGTCGTCCCAGCACCGACCGCGGCCCGCCGGACAGCCGGCCCCACCCACCCACCAACCCCGAGGAGACCCACGTGCGCGCAGTGACCTGGCAGGGCAAGGAGGAGGTCCGGGTCGAGAGCGTCCCGGACCCCGAGATCGTCGACCCCACCGACGCGATCGTCCGCGTCACCTCCACCGCGATCTGCGGCTCGGACCTGCACCTCTACGACGTCCTCGGCCCCTTCCTCGACCCCGGGGACATCCTCGGGCACGAGCCGATGGGGATCGTGGAGGAGGTCGGCCCGGAGGTCAGCCACATCCGGCCGGGGGACCGGGTGGTGGTGCCGTTCAACGTCTCCTGCGGCCGGTGCTGGATGTGCCGGCACGGGCTGCAGTCCCAGTGCGAGACCACCCAGGTGCACAGCCAGCACACCGGCGCGGCCCTGCTGGGCTACACCAAGCTCTACGGCCAGGTCCCGGGCGGGCAGGCGCAGTACCTGCGCGTGCCGCAGGCGCACTACGGCCCGATCCCCGTCCCCGCCGACGACGAGCCGGACGAGCGCTACCTCTACCTCTCCGACGTCGTCCCCACCGCTTGGCAGGCGGTGGAGTACGCGCAGGTGCCCGACGGCGGCAGCGTCCTCGTCCTCGGGCTCGGCCCGATCGGGCAGATGGCCGCCCGGGTCGCCCGGCACCGCGGCGCCGGCACCGTGCTCGCCGCCGACCTCGTGCCCGAGCGGCTCGAGATGGCCCGCCGGCACGGGGTGGAGACCTTCGACCTGCGCGAGGTCGACGACCTCGTCGCCGCCGTGCGGGACCGCACCGAGGGCCGCGGCCCGGACTCGGTGATCGACGCCGTCGGCATGGAGGCCCACGGCTCCCCGTTCGTCAAGGGCGTGCACGCCGCGGCGAACCTGCTCCCCGACGCCCTCGCCCAGCCGGTGTTCAAGAAGGCGGGCCTGGACCGGCTGGCCGCGCTGCGGCTGGCGCTGGACGCGGTCCGGCGCGGCGGGACCGTGTCCCTCTCGGGGGTCTACGGCGGCGCCGCCGACCCGCTGAACATGTTCCAGATGTTCGACAAGCAGATCACCCTGCGGATGGGCCAGGCCAACGTGCACCGGTGGCTCGACGACGTCCTGCCGCTGGTCTCCGACCCGGCCGACCCCCTCGGGGTGCTGGACCTGCGCACCCACCGCCTGCCGCTCGCGGAGGCGCCGCGCGGCTACGAGATCTTCCAGAAGAAGCAGGACGGGGCCATCAAGGTCGTCCTCGACCCGTTCGCGGCCGCCCCGCCCGCCGCTCCGACGGAGGTGACGGCATGACGGACGGAGGTGACGGCATGAGGGTCGCCGTCATCGGCGCCAGCGGCAACGTCGGCTCCGCGGTCCTGCGGGCGCTGGCCGCCGAGCCGGCGGTGACCTCGGTGCTCGGCGTCGCCCGGCGCCTGCCGGACCGGTCGGCCCCGCCGTTCGACGCCGCGGACTGGCTGAGCCTGGACCTGGCCGCGGAGGACGAGGCCGACGTCGTCGACCGGCTGGCCACCGCGCTCGCCGGGGCGGACGCCGTCGTCCACCTCGCCTGGGCGATCCAGCCGAACACCGAGCGGGACTACATGCGCCGGCTCAACGTCGGGGGCACCCGCCGGGTAGCCGACGCGGCCGTCCGGGCCGGGGTGCGGCACCTGGTGGTCGCCTCCTCCTGGGGGGTGTACTCCCCGGTGCAGGACGACGTCCCGCGCACCGAGGACGCGCCCCGGGAGGGCATCCGCTCCTCCCACTACAGCGTGGACAAGGCAGCCCAGGAGCGGGTGCTCGACGAGCTGGAGGCCGAGCACCCGGAGATCACCGTCACCCGGATGCGCACCGCGCTGATCTTCCAGGCCGACGCCGGCGCGGAGATCGCCAGGTACTTCCTCGGCCCGTTCGTGCCGCTCGGGCTGCTGCGCCCCGGCGTGCTGCCCGTGCTGCCGCTGCCGGGGCACCTACGGCTGCAGGTCGTCCACGCCGACGACGCCGGCCGGGCCTACGCCACCGTGGTCGCCCAGCGGGCCGGCGGGGCGTTCAACGTCGCCGCCGCGGACACCCTGTGGCCGGTGGACCTGGCCCGGATCCTCGACCACGGCCACATCGTGCCGGTCCCCCCGGCCCTCGTCCGCCCGCTGGTGCACTACGCCTGGCGGGCCCGGCTGGTGGCCGCCGACGCCGGCTGGCTGGACATGGGGCTGGGCGTGCCGGTGATGGACACCACCCGGATCCGCGCGCTCGGCTGGCGGGAGACCCGCTCCGCCGAGGACGCGCTGCGCGAGCTGCTGGACGGCCTGCGCGACCGCCGCGGGCTGGCCAGCCCGGTCCTGCGGGCGAAGGACCGGAACTTCGGCGGGCCGGTGGAGTCAGCGCCGGCGCGGGCCGGCCTCGGGAACGGGCGCGGCAGGGGCGGGGCCGGCGCCGGGGGCGGTGCCGGCGGCGGGGGACGGCACCGCTCGCCGGCCCTCGCGGCCGCCGTCGGGCCCGCGCACGTCCCGCCGCACCTCGACGCCGGGCTGCTCGGGCTGTACCTCTCCGACCACCTGACCGGCGCCACCGCCGGCCTCGGCCGGATGACCCGGATGGCCGAGGCGTACGCCGACACCCCGATGGCCGACGACCTCGCCGCCATGGCCAGCCAGCTCCGCGAGGAGCGGGACCTGCTGCGCGAGCTCATCCACGCCCTCGGCCTGCGGCAGCGGCCCTACCGGCAGGCGGCCGCGCAGGCCGGGGAGCTGGTGGGCCGGCTGAAGCTGAACCGACGGGTCCTCACCCGGTCCCCGATGACCCCGCTGCTGGAGATCGAGGTCATGCGCGGCGCGGTGCTGGGCAAGCTCGGCGTGTGGCAGACCCTCGCCGACCACGCCGAGGAGCTGGGCCTGCCCGCGGAGACGTTCGTGTCCCTGGCGGACCGGGCCCGGGACCAGGCGGCCACGCTGGACCTGCTGCACGAGCGGTCCCGCCGGACCGCCTTCCGGGGCGGCTCCGGCACGGACTGACCCGGCCGACGGCGCCCCCGCCGGGCCCGGACCGCTCCCGCGCCCGGGCGTCCCCACCCGCCCCGCACCCGGCGGCGCCCGCCCCGCACCCGGCGGCGCCCGCCCTGCGTCCCGGCGGCGACGGGCGCCGGACCAATCCCCGCGGGCCCGCGCCGCCGGCGCCAGACCCACCCATAGACCCCTACCGAGGAGGAAGCGATGACCGACAACGACGGCGCCGCGAAGGTGTCCGACCTGATCAAGGGCATCCGCGTCGCGATGCTCACCACCACGTCCACCGAGGGCGGGCTGCGCTCCCGGCCGCTGGCCACCCAGGACGTCGACTTCGACGGCGACGTCTACTTCATCGTCGAGCGCGACTCCAGCGCCGTCGCCGACGTCACGAACCACGGCGCCGTCAACGTCGCCTACGTCGGCGACAGCACCTGGGTCTCGCTCTCCGGCACCGCCCGCGTCCTGCCCGACTCGCCCAAGCTCGCCGAGCTGTGGAACACCTTCACCGACGCCTGGCTGCACGGCGGCCCGGACGACCCGAACAACGTGCTGCTGCACGTGCAGGCCGAGTCGGCGGAGTACTGGGACGCGCCCGGGGCCAAGGTCGTCCAGCTCGCCAACCTGGTGCGGTCCAAGGTCACCGGCAAGCGGGTGGAGGGCGACTCCGGCACCGTCTCGCTGTAGGCCGGCGGTGCGGCTCTGGTCCCTGCACCCGCGCTACCTCGACCGGCAGGGCCTGACCGCCTGCTGGCGGGAGGCGCTCCTGGCGCAGGCGGTCCTGGCCGGGCGGACCCGCGGCTACCGCCAGCACAGTCAGCTCCGCCGGTTCCGCGGTCAGCCCGACCCGCTGGCCGCGGTGGGTGCGTACCTGGGCGGGGTCGCCGCCGAGGCCGCGGCCCGGGGGTACCGGTTCGACACCGCGCGCATCCTCCGGCCGGCAGTCGTGGCCGGTGGCCCGGAGGAGACGGGGACGCAGGAACCGTCCCTTCCCCTCAGCGGCCGACTGACGCCGGCGGCCGGGGGCGGTCCGCCGATGCCCGGGGGCGTCCTCCCGCAGGCGCCGGCACCGGCATCGCAGGGCGGCCTTCCAGTGCGCGTGCCGCCGGTACCGGTGACGGCCGGGCAGGTGGCGCACGAGTGGGCGCACCTGATGGCCAAGCTGGCGGTGCGCAGCCCCGACCTAGCCGCGGCGCATGCAGCGGTCCACCAGCCGGCGGTGCACCCGTTGTTCGTCGTCGTGCCCGGGCCGGTGGAGCCCTGGGAACGCAGTGCCGATGGTTAGGCGCCCGCGCGGTGAGCCGCGCGTCCGGCTCGCGCTGGCCTCCGGGACCATGCGACAGCACCGCGCACGCGGCCACACACGTGCGCGAGAAGTAACACAAACTCGGAGTGACCGATCTCTGCTGCGGCGGGATTCCGCCAGACCGGACCAGGGCCGCCCCGCGATTGTGTTACTTCTTGCACGCCGGCGGTGACCGCCGGCCCCGGCGTCGGGCGCTCGGAACGCCACGGCGGGCGGCAAGGCCTCGCCGGGCGCCGGCAGCGCTCAGCCGCGGTGGTTGCTGACCTTCTTCACCGAGCCGTCCGGGTTGTAGTAGGTCCACTCGCCGCGCTTCTTGCCGAGGGCGTAGTCGCCCTCGTCCATCAGGGACCCGGTGTCGAACCAGCGCCGCCAGTGGCCGTCCTGGACGCCGTCGACGAAGGAGCCCTCCTGCATCGGCCCGCCGCCCTGCCGGTACCAGACCCACGGACCGTGCAGCTCGCCGTGCCGCAGCGAGCCGCGCGCGCTGAGCGAGCCGTCGGCGAAGTAGTACGTCCACTCGCCGTGCTTCTTGCCCGCCAGGTAGCTGCCCCGCCCCGAGACGGTGGTGCCGTCCTTGAAGTACTCGGTCCACTCCCCCGTCCGCTGCCCGTCGGCATCGGTCGGTCCGGACTCGTGCCGCGCCTTGATCGCCATGGGCACACTCTGCCCGCCGTCGCCGCGCAGAGACGTCAGAACAGCGCAAGCGTCGCTCAGGGCAGCGTGGGTTCCGCGCCGGGCGGCGCGAATCCCCCTCCGAGCAGCGTGGGCTCGGATCAGAGCAGCGTGGGCTCGGATCAGAGCAGCGTGGGCTGGGATCAGAACAGCGTGAGCTGGTCCGGCCCGGTGACGGCGGGCGGCGCCGCGGCGGCAGGCGGCTCCGCCGTCGCCGGCCGCAGCCTGCGCGCCGGCCGCCGCCGGTCGAACCCGTGCGCCCGGCGCGCCCGGGCGGCCCGCTCGCCGAGCCACTGGCGGTACTCCTTGGTCACGTAGGAGCCGGAGCCGTACAGGCGGCGGTAGCGGGGGACCAGGTCGGGGTGCTCGCGGCCGAGCCAGGCGAGGAACCACTCCCGCGCGCCCGGCCGCAGGTGCAGCGGGCCGGTCGTGACGTCGGCGGCGCCGGCCTCGGCGAGCGCGGCGTGCAGGGCGTCGAGCTGGCTCTCGGAGTCGGTCAGCCAGGGCAGGATCGGCATGGCGAGGACGGTGCACTCGAGGCCGGCGTCGGTGACCGCCCGGACGAGGTCGAGGCGCGCCTTCGGCGTAGGCGTGCCCGGCTCGACCTGCTGCTGGAGCTCGGGGTCGACCAGGGCGAGGGAGACCGCCACGGAGACCGGCACGCTGCGCGCTGCCTCGACGAGCAGCGGCAGGTCCCGCTTGAGCAGCGGCCCCTTGGTCAGGATGGAGAACGGCGTGCCGGACTCCGCCAGCGCGGTGATGATCCCCGGCATGAGGCGGTAGCGCCCCTCGGCCCGCATGTACGGGTCGGAGTTCGTGCCGAGGGCGACGTGCTCCCGGCCCCAGGACGGCCGGGCGAGCTCCTTGCGCAGGACGTCGACCACGTTGGTCTTGACCACGATCTGGGTGTCGAAGTCCTTGCCGGCGTCGAGGTCGAGGTACTCGTGGGTGCGCCGGGCGAAGCAGTAGGTGCACCGGTGCAGGCAGCCACGGGTGGGGTTGATGGTCCAGCGGAACGGCATCGCGGACTGCCCGGGGACCCGGTTCAGGGCGCTCTTGCAGAGCACCTCGTGGAAAGTGACGCCGTCGAAGTCGGGCGTCCGGACGCTGCGGACCAGGCCGGCGAGCGGCAGCAGGGCAGAGGGGTCCGTGGCCCCCAGCTCGCGTCCTTCCCATCGCACCCGTTCATTCGAACACATTTTCGACCGGAGGTCCAGGGTGGGTCAGCAGCACCCAGGCTGTGTCGCCTGCCATAGGCATCGGACCGCTGTGAGCGGTCTTCTGCCAGGTTCATGGGACCACCTGGGTTGCCAATCATGGGACAACCCGGCGCGCCTTTCCGGTGCTCGCCGGCCGGCGCCTCCCCCCGGCTCGGTCGGTGGCGGCCCTCGACGCCGTCGCGCAGCCCGAGGAGCATCTTGCGCAGCATCCACACGCCGGCCAGCTCCAGCAGCAGCGCGAAGGCGAGGGACGCCAGGGTGGCCCGCGGCCGGGACCGGATCCGGGTGAGGACCCGGGTGGTGCCGTCCGGGCGCGGTCGAGCTGCCAGGCCCATGAGGTCTCCCCGGGGCGGCCCAGACCGTCTCGCCGTCGGACAGCCTGCGGCAGGGCTGTTGGTCCCCGGCCATGGGCGCCGGCGCCCTTGCGGCTGGTGCCAGCTACTCCTGCCACCAGGGGGTGTCGGCGAGCTCGGCGACCCGGATGTGGTTGCCGAACGGGTCCCGCAGGCCGAAGTCGACGCCGTACGGCCGGGTGGCCGGCTCGTCGGTGATGTCGACGCCGCGCTGCACCAGCTGCTCGTAGGTGCGCTGGGCGTCGTCGCAGGTGAAGAAGAGGTGGCCGCCGGCGGCGCCCTTGGTCAGCATGTCGCGGACCTGCTCGGCGGTGCGCTCGTCCATCGACGGCGGACCGGGGCGCTCCAGCAGGATCTGGCGCCCGTCGGGCGTGGTGACGGTGAGCCACCGCATGTAGCCGAGGTCCTGGTCGTCCCCGACCGCCAGGCCGAGGGTGCCGACGTAGAAGTCCAGCGCCTCCTGCTGGTCGAGCACGTAGACCTGGCTGATGCGCAGCGTGGTGATCATGGTGTCCTCCCGGTTGTGGCCGCCGCCGTCGGCGGCTCGACGGGCCCGACGCTATTCACCCGGCGGGTGACGAGGCTTCTCCGAAACTGCTCGGCCTGGTCCAGCGCTTGGTGAAGCAGGTCGGCACGGGCGCCGGGGCCGCCGTCGCGCGGAACTCGCTCGGGGAGGTGCCGACGACGTCCCGGAATGTGCGGCTGAACGTGCCGAGGCTGGTGAACCCGACGCTCATGCAGATGTCGGTCACGGTCCGGTCGGTCTCGCGCAGCAGGTTCATCGCCCGCTCCACCCGCCGCCGCTGGAGGTAGCGGTGCGGGGTCTCGCCGAAGGTGTCCCGGAAGGTGCGGATGAAGTGCGCCTCCGAGACCAGGGCGATGCGGGCGAGCGCGGGGATGTCCAGCGGCTCGGTGTAGGCGCGGTCCATGGCGTCGCGGGCCCGCAGCAGCCGGCGGTTGGCCTGCTCGGACTCCCGGCTCACCGGTGCACCTCCGGCCGTGGGCGGCTCAGGGGCACACCCGCGCGCGCCGCGCGCGCCGCTCGCGCCGGGCCGTCCTGCCGAGTCCGCGGGCTGGCCCGGTTCGGCTCGCCTAATCTCGTCACGGGCTCCTCCTCGCCCAGCTCCTCATCCGAGTCCATCTTCGGGGGCGACATGCCGCCAGACCACCTGCCCCGGTCCCCGCGACCGCTGCCCGAGCGGGCCCGCGCGGCCCTGGGGGTCGACGGGCCGGCCTGGGCCCGGGCCGGCGCGGACGTGGCGAGCGCCGCGGCCGTCCTCAGCCTGCTGGCCGGCGGGTGGTACGGCCACGTGGCGGTGGCGCTGTTCGCCCTGGTCCTCCTCGGCGTGGTGGTGGTGCGGCTGGTCCCGCTGCCCGGGCAGCTCCAGGCGCTGACCCTCCTCGTGCTGGTGGCCGCGGCGTGGGTGGCGCTCCTCGGCGGCTACCAGCGCGTCCCCGGGCTCGACGTCGCGGCGCACGCGCTCGTCACCGGACTCCTCGCCGTCGTCACGGTCGTGCTGCTCGCCGGCACCGCCCCGGGCGGCCCGGCCGGGGGCTGGCCGGCCGGGCGCGGGCCGCGGCTGAGCGCCCGCACCGGCCCCCCTCCTCGCCACCACCGCCGTCGGGACGACGCTCGCCGTGCTGTGGGAGCTCGGCGAGTGGGTGGGCCACACCTACGGCGACCCCGAGATCCACGTCGGCTACGACGACACCGTGGGCGACCTCGCCGCCGGCCTCCTCGGCTCCCTCCTGGCCGGCGCGATCGCCGCCTGCGTCGCCCGCGGACGGTCGGCCCGGGTCCCGGGACCGGCCCGGTCGGCGTTCTGAGCCCGGCGGGGACGTCACCACGGGAGTGACCGGCGACGGCGGACGGGTACCCGCGTCGTCCGCGCACCTGTCGTGGGCGGGACGCTCGGCGGTGCGCGGGGAGCCGGACGTGCCGGCGAGCTCGTCGGGCGAGCGGGCCGCGCCAGCGACTCAGTCGGCCGGCACCCGGGACTGCCACGGCCACCAGGACCGGCGGCCGACGTCGTGCACGAGGCCCGGCACCAGCAGGCTGCGGACGACGAGGGTGTCGATGAGGACGCCGGCCGCGACGATGAACGCGAGCTGGGCCAGGAAGAGCAGCGGGATGACCGCGAGCGCGCTGAAGGTCGCCGCGAGCACCAGGCCCGCCGAGGTGATGACCCCGCCGGTCACCGCCAGGCCGCGCCGGACGCCGTCGTGCGTGCCGTGGACGAGCGACTCCTCGCGGACCCGCGTCATGAGGAAGATCGAGTAGTCGATGCCCAGGGCGACGAGGAAGACGAACCCGTACAGCGGCACGGTGGGGTCGGCGCCGGGGAAGCCCGCGACGTGGTTGAACACGACCGCGGACAGCCCCATCGTGGCGGCGAAGGACAGCACGTTGGCCAGCAGGAGGATCAGCGGCGCGACGACCGCGCGCAGCAGGAGCACGAGCAGCACGAAGATGACGGCGAGGACGACCGGGATGATCGTGCGCAGGTCCCGCGCCGCGGTCTCCTGCGTGTCCAGCCGCTCGGCGGCGGCCCCGCCGACCAGGGCGTCCGGGTCGACGTCGTGCACGGCGGCGCGCACGTCCCGCACCGCCTGGACCGCCTCCTGCGTCTCGGCGCCGGCGTCCGTGGTGACCTCGACGAGCACCCGCCCGTCGACGACGACCGGCTCGGTCTGCCCGCCGTCGGGCCCGCCGCCCGGCTGCCCGCCGTCGGCCTGCTCGCCGGGCTGCCCGCCGCCCGGCGGACCGCCGATCCCCGCACCGGCCCCGCCGGCACCCTCGACGACGACCTCGGCGCCCGCGACGCCGTCGAGAGCCCGGACGGCCACCAGGACCTCCTCGGCCCGGTCCTCGGCGACGACGACCGTGACCGGCTGGACCTGCCCGGCGTCGAAGTGCTCGGCGAGCACCTCCTCCCCCGCCACCGCCTCGACGTCGCTGAGGAAGACCTCCGACTCCCCCGTGCCTTCCGCCCGCAGGGTCGGCACGAACGCCGCGCCGAGGAGGAGGACGACGGCGGTCACCGCCCAGACCGGCCGGGCGTGGGCGCTGACGAACCGGGCCACCCGCGCCCACAGGCCCGCGCGGCGGGGCGCCTCGCCCGGGTCCGCGGCGTGCCGCGGGAGGCGCGGGATCCGCGGCCAGAACACCGCGCGGGACCGGCGGCCGGCGGCGAGGAGGAGCGCCGGCAGCAGCGTGAGCGCGGCGAGCACCGAGGACACGATGCCGATGGCCGCGACCGGGCCGAGGCTGGCGTTGGAGCCGAGGTCGGACAGCAGCAGGCACAGCAGGCCGGCGACGACGGTGCCCGCGCTGGCCAGGACCGGCTCGAGCGAGGCCCGCCACGCGGCCCGCATCGCGGCGGCGGGGCGCTCGTGCCGGCCGAGCTCCTCCCGGTAGCGGGCGACGAGCAGCAGGGAGTAGTCGGTGGTCGCGCCGACGACGAGGATCGACAGGATCCCCTGGCTCTGGCCGTTGAGGGCGAGGACGCCGCCGCCGGCGAGCGGCTTGACGACCAGCGCCGCCAGGCAGAGGGCGAAGACGGCGGTGAGCAGCACCGTCAGCGGCAGGACCGGGGACCGGTAGACGACGACGAGGATGACGAGGACGACGGCGAGCGCGACGAGCAGGAGGATCCCGTCGATGCCGGCGAAGGCCTCGACGAGGTCGGCGACGTACCCGCCCGGGCCCGTCACCCACGCCTCGAGGCCGGCGTCGGCGAGCTCGCCGGCCGCCAGCTCGCGCAGGGCGTCGACCGTGACGTTGACGAGGCGCTCCTCGTCGGGGCCGACGGCCTCGTTGGCGACCTCGGCGTCGAGGGCGACGGGGACGAGCACCGCCTCGCCGTCCTCGGCGGGCACGGCGACGACCGGACCGGCGAGGGCGTCCTCGAGGTCACCCCCGTCCGGCAGCGGCAGGCCCGGCACCTCCTCGGCGAACGCCTGGGCCGCGGCCACCTGCTCCGCGGTGAGGGCCCCGGCCCTCGAGGTCATCACGACGAGGACCGGCAGGCTCTGCCCGTCCTCGAACTCCCGGGCAGCCTCGGCGGCGAGGGTGGACTCGGCGCTGGCGGGCAGGAAGGCGGCCTGGTCGTTCTCCTGGACCTGCGACAGCGTGCCCTGGGCCGTGCCGCCGAGGTAGCCGACGACCAGCCACAGGCCGAGGACGGCGACCAGGAGGAGCCCGCGCAGGACGCCGCGGCCGCGGTTGGCGCGGGGGGCGGTCGGGCCGGCGGCGTGGGTCACGGGAGGACCGCGGAGTCGATGCTCAGCATGCTGACCAATATTGTGGGGCGGAGGGACGCGCTGCAAGCCAGGGTGAGGGTCCACCGCAAGCGCGAGCGCTCAACCGGCCCGCCGGCACCTGCGACGATGGGCCGGTGAGGCAGGACGAGGTGCCGGGCGGCCCGAGCGTCCCGGGCGGTCGGGATCCTCGAAGTCCGGGGGCGTGGCCGGCGCCCGGCGACGCGACCGCGACGCCGCCGGAGAGCTGGCCGACCGGCCGGCTGCTCTCCGCCGCCGCCCGGCGGGTCGAGCGACGGTGGGACGCCTACCTCGAGCGGTGGTCGCTGACCCACGCCTCCCTCCCGGTGCTCGCGGTCCTCGCCGGCGGCCCCCGGTCCCAGCGCGAGCTCGCGGCCGACCTGCGGGTGACCGAGCAGACGACGAGCCGGATGCTCGCCGGGCTGGAGCGCACCGGGTACGTCGCGCGGCAGCGGCACGCCGCCGACCGGCGCCGGCACGTCGTCGCCCTCACCGACGCCGGCCGCGCGGCCCTCGCCGAGCTCGACGACCCCCGGGCCGTCGAGGCGGTGCTCGGCAGCGCGCTCGACGCCGCCGAGGCCGAGCAGCTGCGCGGCCTGCTGCTGCGGCTCGTCGAGCGCGGAGACTGAGCGCGGATCTCTCCCGGCAGCCGGGCGCGGGCGCCTACGCTGACCGCGACCGCCGTCGGGCCCGGCGGGGTCTGCGAGCCCGCGCACCGGCGGGTCCGAGGAGCCAGCGATGGAGCACCCAGGCGGCGCGAGCGTGGACATGGTCACCGGGGCGGCGAAGGACGTCCTCACCGTCCGCCGGGTCTTCGGCGAGCCGTACACCAGCGGGGACACGACGGTCATCCCCGTCGCGAAGGTGATGGGCGGCTCCGGCATGGGGTTCGGCGGCGGCGAGGGGCCCTCGGACCAGGAGTCCGGCGAGGGGGGCGGCGGCGGCTTCGGCGTGCGCGCCAGGCCCGTGGGCGCGTACGTCGTCCGCGGGGGCGAGGTGCACTGGCGGCCGTCGGTCGACGTCAACCGGCTGGCCACCGGCGGGCAACTCGTCCTGGCGATCGCCGTCCTCGCCTGGGCGCTGCGCCGTCGCTGAGACGCTCGGCGCGCCGTGCGGGACCGGCCGGGCTCCAGCGGACCGACCAGGCTCCAGCGGGACTGACCCGGCTGCACCTACCCTGGCTCGCATGGAGACAGTTAGCTCCACCGAGGCGCGGACGCACTTCTCGCGGCTCCTCGACGACGTCGCTCGCGGTCACTCCTTCACGATCACCAGGCACGGCCGCCGGGTGGCCCGCCTGGTGCCCGCCGATGACCGGGTGGAGGACACCGCCAGCGTCATCGAGGAGTTACGTGCGGCGCGCAGGGGCGTCACCCTGTCGGGATCAGTCCGCGACCTCGTCGACGCCGGTCGGCGCTGACGCCCCCGCCACCCGAGCCCGCCCCCCGGCCCCGGCGCCGGCCCCGCGAGCCTCAGCCCTCGAGTTTCTTGACGATCCGCTGGACCGTGAGCCAGGTCCGGGTGGTGATGTCCTTGCCGTAGGTCCGGTCCAGCCAGGACATGAAGTCCGGGGTTCTGCCGGGGTCGCTGTTGTCGATGACCGCGAGGAAGACGCGGGCCGCCGGGTTGTAGCCGACGACCCGCGTCAACGGGTCCGGCTGCTCCGGCAGCCGCACCGGGGCGGTGGCGCCGTCCTTGAGGAACGTCGCGGTGAGGTAGGTGCCGCGGCCGTGCGTCAGCCCCGGGAAGGGGTCGCTGTCCAGGAGGGCGCGCAGCTCGGTATGCGCGCGGATGATCGTGCCGCCGGGGATGCCGAGCTCCTCGGCGAGCGCCCGCTGGACCCGCCGCTCGAGGACGGGCACGTCGGTCGCGGGGCTGCTGAAGACGATGTTGCCGCTCGCCAGGACCGAGCCCACGTCCTCCAGGCCGAGCCCCTCGAACACCCCGCGCAGCTTGTCGTTGGTCATGTTCGGGTTGCTCGGCGCGATCCCGCGCAGGAGCGCCGCGTACCGGTGCATGGCACGACGGTACCCACGCTCGTGGGCCGGTGAGCGGTCACTTGCCAAAGGTGAGCGGCCGTCACTTGCCGGAGCCGCGCATGACCCCGGAGATGACCCACCGCTGGGCGAAGATGTACACGATCACGAGCGGCGCCATCGCCATCAGGTAGGACGCGAACGCGAGCGTGTAGTCGGTGCTGAACTGCCCCTGGAAGACGTACTGGACCAGCTGGAGCGTATAGCTCTCCGGGTTGCCAAGGATGACCAGCGGCAGCAGGAAGTCGTTCCACGCCCACATGCACGTGAGGATCCCGACGGTGGCGTTCATCGGCCCGAGCAGCGGGAAGATGATCCGCCAGAACGTCGTCCACACGCTCGCCCCGTCGGTCAGCGCCGCCTCCTCCAGCTCGCGCGGGATGGACTTGAGGTAGCGCACGTAGACGAAGATGTTGAACGCCAGCCCGTAGACGACGTACAGCAGGACGAGACCCACCTGGTTGGACAGCCCGAGCGTCGAGGTCTGCTTGACCAGCGGCAGCATGATGATCGGGAAGGGCACGAACAGCGCCGCCACGAAGTAGTAGTACAGGGCCTTGAAGAACGGCTTGTCCATGTTCCGGGAGATCGCGTAGGCGACCATCGAGTTGGACACCAGCGTCAGCGCGACGGCGAGGACGGTCACGACGGCGGTGTTCAGCGCCGCCCGCGGGTAGTTCGTCAGCCGGGCCGCCTCGGCGAAGTTGCCCCAGGCGAACGGGTCCGGCAGCCCCAGGCCGGCGCCGGTGAGCTGCTCGGGGGTCTTCAGTGCGGTGACGACGACGTAGTACAGGGGGAAGAACACGCTCACCGTCAGCAGGACCATGATCACCGTGAGCGGCCAGCTGGTCCCGCCCCGCCGGTCCTTGCGGTAGCGCCGCTCCGGCGCCGTGCCCGCCGCACGCTCCGCGGCCGCCGTCGCCGCGTTCCCCTCGAGGGACAGTCCCTGCTGGTCGGACATCAGGCCGCCACCTCCCGGCGCTGCAGGAACCGCAGCTGGAACATCGACAGGACCACGATCACGACGAGGTACACGACGGCGTTGGCCGTCTGGTACGCGAACTCCCCGCCCTGGAAGCCGCCGCGGTAGATGAGCAGCGAGATCGACGTCGTCGCGTTGCCCGGGCCGCCGTTCGTCAGGGCGACGATGTGGTCGAAGACCATAAGGAAGTTCTTCAGCGCGAGCACCATGTTGATGGTGAAGAACGGGGAGATGAGCGGGAACGTCATCGTCCAGAACCGGCGCCACGGGCCGGCGCCGTCGATCGAGGCCGCCTCGTAGACCTCGGTGGGGATCGTCTGCAGGCCGGCGAGGTAGAGGATGATGTTGAAGGCCGCCGCCTGCCACACCGCGACGACGACGATGCCGACCCAGGCCAGGCTCTCGTTGCCGAGGATGTTGGACGAGATTGCCTCGATCCCGAAGTTCTGCCCGAGCACCGGCAGGACGCTGGCGAAGAGGTAGCTGAACACGTACCCGACGACCAGCATCGGCAGGACGTTGGGCAGGAAGAACACCCCGCGCAGCGTGTTCCGGAGCTTGATGTTGGCGTTGAGCCCGACGGCGATCGCCAGCGCTATCGCGTTGGTGAGGATCGTGGCGACGACGGCGAACTGGAACGTGAAGAGGTAGGCGTCCAGGACCCGGTCGTCGCGGAAGAGGGCCAGGTAGTTGTTGATGCCGACGAACTCCCACTCGCCGTACCCGGCATAGTTCGTGAAGCTGTAGAAGACGCCCTGGAGCAGCGGGAGGGTGTGCAGCACGAAGAACAGGACGACGGCGGGCACCACCATCCAGTAGAACGTCGGGTGCGTGCGGTTGTGGCGGCCACGGACGGCGGACATCCCCGCCCCGGCCTGCCCGGCCCCGGCCTGCTCGCGGGCCTCGGTCGTGGTGGCCACCGTGTCCCTCCTCCTCCTCGTCCGGCCCGCTACCCGGTGCGCGCGGTCACGGCTCGGTCCCGAGACTGCTGCCCGGGGTCACGGCTGCTTGCTCGGCCGATCCCGCCCGGCCGTCGTGCCCGCTGCCCGCTGCGCGCGGTCGCGGCTCGGTCCCGAAGCCGCTGCGCGGGACTCACGGCTCGGTCCCGAAGCTGCTGCGCGCGGCGACCTTGTCCCACTCCTCGTCCAGCTCCCGCAGCCACCGGTCGCTGTTCCCGGAGAGCAGGAAGGCCTGGGTGAGCGGCTGCAGGTTGACCGCGGGCGGGATGGAGTGCTCGACGTAGGAGGTGACCCGTTCCTGCTCGAAGAACGGGAACACCTCCGCCACCGTCGGGTCGGACGGCTCGAGCCCCTCCAGGGTGGGCACTGCGGACTGCTCGTCCACGTAGCGCTGGATGTTCTCCGGCTCCATCAGGAAGCGGATGAACTCCAGGGACTCCTCCTCGTGGCGCGGGTTTGCGCCCATGGTGAGGATGACGTCGACGCCGGAGACGAGCTTGGTCTCGGCTGGGTCGTCCGTGGCCGGCAGGGCGAAGGAGCCGAGGTCGAGGTCCGGGTTGAGCGCGCGCACCGCCGGGATGACGTAGCTGCCGTGCATGAGGATCGCCGACTCCCCGTTGGCGAAGAGCCGGTTGCCGTCGTCGTACCCGAGGCCGGCGGCGTCGTCATTGCCGTTCTCGGTCAGGGTGAGCAGGGCGTCGGCGACGGGCGGGTACGCCTCCTGGAACGAGGCCTCGTCCTCGGCGAGCCGGTCGAAGAAGTCCTCCGGCACGAGGTTGGCCGCGAGCTGGTTGAAGTAGGGCATGGTCGTCCACGCGTCGACGAGCGTGAGCGCGTACGGCTGCACCCCGGCCGCCGCCAGCTCCTCGACGACGGTGCGGAACTCGCTCCACGTCTGCGGCGGCTCCAGCCCGTGCTCGGCGAAGATCTCCTTGTTGTAGACGAAGGCGTTGGCGTTGGAGGCAAGCGGGATGCCGTTGGTCTGCTCCTCGTACCGGCCCAGGTCCTGGAGGATCTCCAGGATCGCCGGCCTGACCTCGGTCAGGGATTCCTCGCCCGAGAAGTCGTAGAGGACGCCGGCCGAGGCGATCTCGCCGTACGTCGCGTTGCCGTTGAGCGTCATGACGTCCGGCAGGTCCTCCCGGACCAGGCGGGTGCGGATGGCGGTCTCGGCGTCGGGGACCTGGTTCTGCCGCACCCGGATGTCGGGGTGGGTGGCGTTGAACTGCTCGACGAGCCCGTTGAACGTCGCGAACGCCTCGGGCTTGAACTGGAAGAACTCGAGCTCGACGACGTCGTCCTCGGCGCCGCCGGCGGCCGAGCACGCCGCGGCCAGGAGCATCGTCGCCGCCACCGCGGCGGCTGCCGCCGACCGTCGCATCGCGCACCCCTTCGTGGTGGACGGACCAGCACCACCCCGTGGCGTCCGCGCTGCTCCACGGGTGCTGCCCCTGCCCGTTCCGCTCGGTCGTCAGGCTAGGGGCGACGGCGGGCGGGTGCACCCGGCGTGCTGGATCCGTTACGCGACCGTGACCTGCCCGTCACCCGCCGGCTGCACCGCCCGCCGGCACCGACCGGCGCCGCCGCGCCAGCCCCCGGCGCCCCCAGGGCTTGAGGACGGCGAGGGTCATGGCCGTCAGGACCGCCGTCGTCGAGACCACCGGCGGGAAGAGCAGGTTGGTCAGCTCGAGGCGCGGCCGCGTGCCCGTGGCGAGGGCGTCCCCGGCGGCGCCGCCGAGCGCGCCGAGCTCGGGGGCGAGGAGGACGAAGACGAGGGCGACCAGGACCACGTTGAGCGCGAGCTTGACCGCCACCCACCAGTAGCGGACGAGGCCGTACTTCGTCCCGAGCCCCAGGACGACGCCGGTGGCCAGGGTGAGGAGGCCGGCCGCGGCGAGGGTGGCCGGAGCGTACGTCCCGAGCGCGACGAGCGCGGCCAGCGAGTCGACGCCAGCGCCGGTGAAGACGGTGAGGACGAGGACGGCCATGACGACGTCGGCGCCGAGCCAGGTCCCGGCTGCGGCGATCTGCGCGAGCAGCACCAGCTTGTGCACCGTCGGCCGCAGCCGCAGCCGCGGGCGGCTGGTGCGGGGCGACGTCCGGTCGGTGGCGGTCATCCGCCCATGCTGGCCGCCCGGGCCGCTCGCGCGCCTCTGCCGGGAGTCGGACCCTGCCCTACGCCGGTCGGGGTAGGCGGGGGCCGTCCGGACGACTGCCGGTGCTCGGCGCCGTCGGGACGACAGCGGGTGCTCGGCGCCGTCGGGACGACGGCGGGTGCTCGGCGCCGTCCCGACGACGGCGGGTGCCGGCCCGTCCGACGACGGCCGGTGGCCTCACGCCAGGGCGGCTGCCTGCCGCTCGAAGTGGCCTCACGCCAGGGCGGCTGCCTGCCGCTCGAAGTGCGCCGAGGTCGATGGGTGGTAGTCCTCGAAGCGGGGCCGCGGCGACCCGTCCCGTGCGGCCACGAGCAGGTCGAGGTAGTACTCCCAGCCCGGTCCGATGTCCCCGACCCCGGCCGTGGAGGTCAGGTGGTGGACGAGCCGCAGCTCGATCGTGCCGCCGGCCTCGGCGAGCAGGAGCTCGAGGTGCCAGCTCCCCGCCTGGTCGGACGTCGTCACCGCCAGCCGGTGCGGCGGCTCGCACGCCTCGATGCGGGCCGTCGTCCAGGGAGCGCCGTCCTCGAAGCCTAGCTGGACCTCGATGGTGCCGCCCGGCCGGGCGGTGCCGCGCCACGCGCCGAACCACAGGGCCGTGCGCTCCGGCTCGGTGACGCTCGCCCAGACGTCGTCGATCGGTGCGGCGAAGGTGCGGGCTAGGACGAGGTCGTAGCCCTCGGCCGTGCGCCGCAGCTCGCCGGTCGGTGTCGGTGCCATGTCTGCTCCCGGTCGCCGTCGTCCCCGGGCGGGGCTCATGGCGAGGACTGTAGCCGCCGCCGTCGCCCGGGTCCCGCCGTCGCCCGGGTCCCGCCGTCGCAGCGCGCCGTCACGAGCCGGCGCGAGCCCGCGGACCGGTGACAGGACGACCCGCCCCCCGGACACTGGAGCGGTGCCCGCGCGTCCCGACCCTCGGTCCCGTGCCCGTCCCAGGTGACGCTCGCCATGGGGCTCTCGGCCCCGACCCGGGCCGGGAGTCCCCCGGCACCCGCGCGAGCGGTCCGTACCGTCGTCGGTGGAAGCACGCCAGACACAGGAGGAAGTTCCATGCCGAACGAGATCCGTTCCCTCATCGCCCCCGCCCGGTACGTCCAGGGCCGCGGCGCGATGGCCCGCCTCGGGGAGTTCCTCAAGCAGATCGGGTCCACCCCGCTCCTCGTCGCCGACGACGAGGTGTGGGGCTTCGCCGGGGAGGCGGTCACCGCCTCCCTCGAGGCGGCCGGCCTGCCGGTGAACCGCGAGCGGTTCGCCGGGTACGCCACCGCGGCGACGATCGACCGGCTCACCGAGGCGACCAGGTCGGCCGGGGCCGACGTCGTGGTCGGCGTTGGCGGCGGCAGCACGATCGACGCGGTCAAGGCCGCAGGGCACCTGGCCGGCGTCCGCTGGGCCTCGGTCCCCACGGTCGCCTCGACGGACGCGCCGTGCTCGGCCCTATCGGTGGTCTACCGCGAGGACGGCTCGATGGAGGAGTACCGCTTCTTCCCGCACAACCCCGACCTCGTGCTCGTCGACTCCCAGCTCGTCGCGAACGCGCCCGTGCGGTTCCTGATCGCCGGCGTCGGGGACGCGCTCGCCACCTGGCCCGAGGCCCGCGCGGTCGCGGCCGCGAGCTCGGCCACGATGGCCGGCGGCCTGCCGACCGTCTCCGGCACGGCGTTGGCGCGGCTGTCCTGGGACATCCTGCACGAGTACGCCCTGCCGGCGATCGCCGCCGTGCGCGACCACCTCGTCACCCCCGCGGTGGAGAAGGTCATCGAGGCGAACACCCTGCTCTCCGGCCTCGGCTTCGAGTCCGGCGGGCTGGCGGCCGCGCACGCCATCCACGACGGGCTGACCGCGGTGCCGAACACGCACGGCCTCACCCACGGCGAGAAGGTCAACGTCGGCACCCTCACCCAGCTCGTCCTCGAGGGCGCGCCGGCGCAGGAGGTCCACGACTTCATCACCTTCACCACCCGGGTGGGCCTGCCGAACACGCTCACCGAGGTCGGCCTCGCCGTCGACGCGAAGGACGCGCTGCGCACGGTGGCCACGGCGGCCACCGCCGAGGAGGAGACGATCCACGCGATGCCGTTCGAGGTCACGGTGACCGACCTCGTCGACGCGCTCGCCTCGATCGAGGGCCTGTCCCGGTCCGTGCGTCGTGAGGCCGGTCTCGCCGAGCCCCGGCCGTTCGTCCAGCACTGAGCGAGGGCACCTCAGGCGAGCACCGCCTCGATCACCGTCGGGGTCGGCGCGGCGGCTCGTCGGCGCCTCGCCGGGTCTACCCGGACCGACGGCAGCACCATCGCCGCTACGACCGCGGCCGCGCCGCCGCGCGCCCGGTTCGAGACGTCGGGACGGCGACTGATCAGCACGGCCAGCAAGCGATCACTGGCAACCGGTCAGGTGACGGTGGGGTCGTCCCAGAGCATGGGTGCGGCGCTGGTGCCGGCCTGGCGGGGCCGAGCGGGGTGCTGCCCGGCGGGGCCGGTGCCAGGGGGCGTGGCGGTGCCAGGATCTCGGGTGTCCGGGCCGGTCCGTCCGCCGGGTCCGGGGCTGGTGGTGGGCAGGGTTGTCCCCTGGACGCCGGGTTGACCTCTGGAGGCGTCCGGTAACCCGCCCGGTCCGCCGGGCGCGAGGCCCGGTCTGCCGTCAACGCGGGTAGGCGGGTCGGGCGCGCGGCCGCCGCGGTTCAGGGGGTCGGTGAGGTGCTGGCGGGTGCCGGTCAGGTCTGGGGTGTACCCGTCGGCGACCGGCGCCCGCCGGGTGGAGCGCGGCCCCCTTGGGGGGTGCGGGCTGGTCCCGATCAGGTGCCCGTCGCGGTGGTAGAACGCGAACCCCTCCCCGGCGGGGACCACGAGCACGTGCTGGGCGTGCAGCACGTGATGGTGGAAGGAGCACAGGGTCATCCCGTTGGCCACCGACGTCACCCCGCCGTGGGACCACCACCGGACGTGGTGGACCTCGCACCACGACGCCCTCATGGTGCACCCGGGCCACCGGCAGCGCCGGTCCCGGGTCGTCACCGCCCGCCGCAGCTCGGCGGTGTAGGTCCGCTGGGTCTGCCCCACGTCCAGCACCACCGAGGCGGCGTCCAGCACCACCCGGGTGGCCTCGCAGTCGCACAGCAGCCGGCCCAGCTCCCCCAGCGGGACCACCGTGCCGTCCTCCAGCTCGGCCGGGGCCACGTCCGGCAGCCCCACCACCGGGCGCAGCGCGGGCCGCACCCCCACACACCCGGTGTCGTCGTCTTCGTGGTTGTCGGGGTTGGTCAGGCCGAACGCGGCGCCCCGGTCGGCGGCCTCCTGCGCCCGCCGGTGGGCGGTGGTGGCGGCCCAGGTCTCCTCCTGGACCACCACCGCCAGGTGCGGGCGGACCTGGGCACCGTTGAGGTCCGCCCCGACCTGCAGCACCCGGGAGGCCATCGTCACCAACGCATCCGCCAGCCGCTGCTCCCGCGTGCGGGTGTCCTCCTTGCCCGGCACCCCGACGATGGCGTCCAGCGCGGTCGCCACCACCGTCCCGGACACCGGGTCCAGCACCCACTGCCCCGTCGCCGCCCCGCCGCTGCGCCGGGTCGTCACCGACCGGCGCTGCCACACCGCCTCGAAGTCCGCCTGCGCCGCCGCCGCATCGATCTGCGCCGCGACCTTCCGCGCCTCCTTCGCCAGGTCCGGCGCGGACAGGCCCTTGCCCTTCTCCACCAGCTCGGCCCCCACCTCCCCCGACAGCGCCTCCTTCACCGGCCCCGACGCACCCTGGCGGACCCGGGCCAGCGCCTTCGCGTGCTCCAGCCCCAGCTCCCCCCGAGCGACCGCCTCGCCCAGGGCCCGGATCTGCGCCATCCCCTCCGCGACCACGAGCTCCCCGGTCGCCGCGCCCCGCCCACCACCGGTGGTCCGCGAGCGCCAGTCCGCGAAGTCCCGGTCCTGCCCCGTCCCCCAACCCCCGTCCTCCCGGTGCGCCAGCAGCACCTGCCCCCGATACACCGTCAGGTCCCTGATCACCGCGTCCAGCCCGGCGATCACCCCCACCCGCACCGCCTGCCCCCACCCCCCGGCGCCCGACGCCGGCGCCCCCGAGCCCAGCGCGGCCACCGCCTCAGCCACCAACCCCAGTAACGCAGCCGGGGCGTCCGACGGCGACGCAGCAGGAGGCGGTCCAGCGGGCGCGACGGGCGCAGGCGAGGCGGGCGAGGCGGGCGCAGGCGAGGCGGGCGCCGTCGCACCGGGTGCAGGCCCGGCAGGCGACGGCGCAGCAGGAGACGCCACGACGGGCGCGACCCCCGAGACCGGCGAGGAGATCGCGACCGGCGAGGCGGCCGCACCCGACCGGGCCGGCGGCACCGACGTCGTCGTCGTCATCGTCACCACCCCTCCCCGGCACCCGTGCCGTCGAGCCCTTCATCGAACGCCTGTACCGAGGCTAGCGCGAGGCTCCGACACCGTCGCCCACCCTCCACAGCCCCACCCCGTCCGTCCGAGGAGCAGGACCGCTGTGCACGAGCAGGCAGGGCCCAACCATCGACCAGCCACCTCGCGGCCCCGTCCGCGAGGGCTGCCAACCCCTTGGCGGCCGACAACGCGGAAGCCGCACTCGACGGCGGCGCGGTCACCAGCGGCAACGGCGCGGACGTCGTCGTCGTCATCGCCACCACCCCTCCCCGGCTCCCGTGCCGTCGAGCTTGTCGTCGAACGCTTGTACCAAGGCTAGCGCGAGACACCGACACGGCGGGTCGTCCTCCACAGCCCCACCCAGCCCGCCCCTCAAGGAGAACCGCTGTGCACGAGCAGGCCACAGCGCACCACGCTGGACACCGCCCAACGAGCACCACCACCGGCGGGACGAGCGCGACCACCGCCAGGACGAGCCCCGAAACCGACCCCGCCCCCGACACGAACGAACGGGCACCCCATTCCCAGCGCGAACCCGGTCGGCAGCCGGCACGGAAGGTCAGTGATCGCGGCGGCGGGCGCGGTAGGTCGCCATCTTGGAGCGCCAGACCGCTGGACCGGCTCACGCCCCGCGAGCGGCAGGTGCTCGAGCAGATGGCGCAGGGCCGGAGTAACACCGCGGTCGGGCGCGAGCTCGTGGTGACGGAGAAGGCCGTGGAGAAGCACGTGCCCTCGATCTTCGACAAGCTCGACCTCCCGCCGTCGGCCGACGACCACCGCCGGGTGCTCGCCGTCCTGGCGAGGCTGCGGGGGTAGCGCGGCCGTCCAGGTGCCCCGTACTCCGTCAGCACCACCGGCCTGTCAGGAGGAGCACCTCTCGTCAAACCCCTTCAGGCTCTTACGAGGATGCGGCGGTCGAGCACGGAGTGCGGCCGCCACGCTGACGACGGCGGGCCGGACCTCCACGGCCAGGTAACCTCGGCGTCCGGCCCGTCGCCGGCGAGCGCCGGGGTGCCTTCGTCGAGCTTCCCCTCGTCGAGAGGCGGCCTAACTGATGGTCGGCTCGTCGGCGAGGGCGAGGACATCGCGGGCCTGCTCGACCATGGCGACATCCAGAAAGGTGCCGTCCTCCATGGCGACGGCGCCGATGCCCTCGGTGTGCGCCTGACCGACCGTGGCGACCACCGATCGTGCCCACTCGACCTCCGGGGCCGTGGGCCGGAACGCGTCCCGGATCGGCGCGAGCTGTATCGGATGGATGGCGGTGCGGCCGAGGAAACCGAGCGCCCTGCCCTCCCGGCAGGAGGCCATGAGACCACCGGTGTCCTTCACGTGCGGGTAGGCGGACATGTGCGGGGAGGGCAGCCCGGCGGCGCGGGCGGCGACAACGACGCGGCTCCGCGCCCATGTCAGCCCGGCGTCACCGGAGAGCCGCAGGTCTGAACGCAGGTCTGCCTCCCCCAGTCCGACCGATGCCACCTGCTTCGACGCCGTCGCGATCTCGAAGGCACGCTCGACGCCGAGGGCCGACTCGAGGAGGAGGTGCAGGGCCCGGCCGGGCAGCGCCGCCGCGAGCTCTCGCACCTGCGCGGGCGACTCGACCTTGGGCACCCGGGCAGAGATGCCGGCGGGCAGGGCGGCCAGCAGGGCGACGTCGTCACTGTGCCACGGCGTGCTCGGGTGATTGATGCGAACCTGGACCAGGCGGCCCGCACCCGTGAGCAGCTGCGCCGCTGCGGCTCGGGCCGCGTCCTTGGCAGCAGGGGCGACGGCATCCTCGAGGTCGACGATCACGACGTCGGCGTCAGAGGCGAGCGCCTTGCCCACCCTGTCCGGCCGGTCGCCCGGCACGTAGAGCAGCGTGAGCACGGGCCGGGTCAAACGGCCCCCTCCTCGCGCAGCCGGGCGATCTGCTCGGCGCCGTACCCAAGCTCGCCAAGGACGGCGTCGGTATCGGCGCCGTGCGCCCGGCCGGTGAAGGCGATCACGCCGTCGTGCCCGGAGAGCCGGAACAGCGGGCCCTGCATGAGCATGGGCCCGAGCTCGGCGTCGTCGATCGCGTGGACGGTCCCGAGAGCCTGGAACTGCGGGTCCTCCACGATGTCCTTGGCGTCGTAGACGGGAGCGACGGCGGCCTGGGCCTCCTCGAAGGCCGCGATGACCTCGTCACGTGTGCGTCGGCCGATCCATCCCCCAACAGCCTCGTCGATGACGTCAGCATGCCGGGCCCGCTGGTGGCCGCTGGCGAACCAGGGTTCCTCGGCCAGGTCGGGCCGACCGACGAGCCGCACGATCCGCTCGGCGACCGACTGGGCCGAGCTGGACACGGCGACCCACTGCCCGTCCCCCGTTCGGTACGTGTTGCGCGGGCTGTTGTTGCTCGAGCGGTTGCCCATGCGTGGCTGGACGGTGCGGGTCTGGTCCCACCGGGTGATCTGGGGGCCGAGCATGCCCAGGATCGGTTCGATGATCGCGACGTCGACGACCTGCCCGCGCCCGCTCGCCTGCCGGGAGTGCAAGGCGGTCAGGATCGCGTACGCGGTGGCCAGGGACGCAATGCCGTCGGCGAGGCCGAACGGCGGCAGCGTGGGTGGGCCCTCGGGCTCGCCCGTCATGGCCGCGAACCCGCTCATCGCTTCGGCGAGGGTGCCGAACCCAGGGCGGGTTCGGTACGGGCCGATCTGGCCGAAGCCAGAGACCCGGGCGAGGATGAGGCCAGGGTTGGTGGCGGAGAGGGCGTCGTAGCCCAGCCCCCACCGTTCGAGGGTGCCGGGCCGGAAGTTCTCGATCACCACGTCGGCGGCCCCGGCTAGCTTGAGGAAGACGTCCCGGCCGTCATCGGAAGCCAGGTCGATGGTGACGGCGCGCTTGTTGCGGCCCAGGGTCTTCCACCACAGGTTGACCCCGTTCTTGGTGGCGCCGTGGCCCCGGGAGGGGTCTGGCCGGCGGGGATGCTCGACCTTGATGACGTCGGCGCCCATGTCCCCCAGGTGCATGGCGGCCAGCGGTCCGGCGAAGAGCGTCGAGGCGTCGACGACGGTGAGGCCGGCCAGCGCACCGCCGGTCTTGTCGCGAGAGACGGCCACTACTCCTCCAGGTCCAGGACCCACTGGAGCCCGGTGCTCGCGGTCGGGGCCAGGCTCAGCTCCAGGAGGAACGGCTCGGCGGTGCGCCACGATGTGAGGGCGGCGCGCGAGGCGGGCCACGGGGTCGGACCGTCGGGTGCGGCGAAGGTGTACGCCTCGTCGAGCGCGGTGAGGTCCACGCCCGGGGTGATGGGCACGACCGTCGGCATATCCGTAGGCCGGACGAGCGGGTCGAAGTTGTAGCTCACGGGAGCCTTCCTGCCATCTCGGCCACCTCGTCGGCACTCGGGACGGCCCCCTGGGCGCCCGGCCGGGTGACCGCCAGCGCAGCGGCAGCCGAGGCGACCCGGGCAGCAGCGGGGAGGTCCTCCCCGCGGGCCAGCGCCGCGGCGAGCGCCCCGCAGAACGTGTCCCCGGCCCCGGTGGTGTCCACCGGTGCCACCTTCGGTGCTGGCACGGTGACCGGCTGGTGCCCGCGGCGGGCGACGAGCGCACCTGCGGGGCCCAGCGTGACGACGACGGCAGCCACCTTCTCCAGCAGGATGGCGGCGAGCCGGACTGGGTCGGTGCCGGGGCCAGCGGCGGCCATGTCGACGGCCTCGGGCTCGTTGGCGACGAGCACGTCGACCTGCTCCCACAGCACGTCCGGCAGGCTGCGTGACGGTGCGGCGTTGAGGACGAAGACTGCACCAGCCGTGCGGGCCCGCGCCGCGGCCAGCACGGTCTCGAGCGGAATCTCGAGCTGGGCGAGGACGACGTCGGCGCCGGCGAGCTGATCCTTGGCGGCGTCGTCGAGCGTGACCTGGGAGTTGGCTCCGGGGGCGACGATGATCGAGTTCCCCCCGTCGGGCGTGACCCAGATGAGTGCGGTGCCGGTGGGCTCCTCGGACCGGCCGAGCAGGTCCGTGCGCACCCCGGCGTCGATGAGCGAGCACAGCAGCAGGTCGGCGGCGCCGTCCCGGCCGAGCGCGCCGAGGAACCAGGTGTCCGCACCGCCGGCCCGGGCGGCGGCCACGGCCTGGTTCGCGCCTTTGCCCCCGGCGGTGCGGCGCAGGGTCCCGCCGAGGACGGTCTCCCCCGGCCCCGGGCTCCGTGGGACGTCGACGACGAGGTCGATGTTCGCGCTCCCGACGACGACGACCCTGCCCGTCATGCCGCCCCTCCCCCGGCGGTACCGGTCGCGCCAGCCACGGCGCCTCCGGCGAGCGCGGCGAACGCCCGCTCGACGTCGGCGCGCCGCTCGGCATCCCGGCGCCGGATCTCGACGGTGACGGCGGCGAGCTCGCGGGCGGGGGCCGCTAGGTCCATCCGGCTCGCCGCTGCGACGGCGTCGACGAGGTCGCCGCGCACCGCTGCCGCGCCGCCGAGCGCACCGGCGAGGGCGCCGCCCATCGTGGCGATGGAGTCGGCGTCCCGGCCGTAGTTCACCGCCCCGAGGACCGTGCCCTCCCAGTCCCCGTCTGCGATCAGGAGGAAGCCGAGGGCGATCGGCAGCTCCTCGATACTGTGCAGGCGGCTGGGTCGGTGCGCGGCGAGGCCCCGGTCCCGGTACCCCTCGGCGACCAGGTCGAAGGGCCGGACGGCGTCCCGCAGCGCCCCGGTAGAGATCGCATCGGTCCAGTGGTCCTGACCGGCGGCAGCCTCGGCGACCGCCTCGATCGCCGCCCGGGTGCCGTCCCGGGCAAGGCGAAGCGCCACCGTCACCACGTCCTCCGCCACCGTCCCGGGGATCATCGCCGCTGCCGTGGCGGCCGCCATGACCCCGGCCGCCTCCCGGCCGAAGGACGACTGATGTGCGCCGGTGACCTCGATGGCCTCCGCATACGCCGCCTCCGGGTCGGCGGCGTTGACCAGGCCGACCGGCGCGGCATACATGGCGGCGCCGCAGTTGACCGCGTTGCCGACCCCGGCCTCTCGCGGGTCGGCGTGGGCCCAGCGCAGCCGCAGGGACAGGTACTTCTCCGCAAGGGCGAGACGCTGGAGGAGGACCGTCTCCGTCTCGAGCTCGGGCACCCACACCCGCTCGGTGAGCAACCGCGGCACGAGCCGCTCGGCTACGTCGTACGCGTCGAGGTGGTCACGCTTGTCGCAGTACACCTCGATCAGCATCCGGGTCATGAGGGTGTCGTCGGTGACGTGCCCATCGCCCTTGTGGAACGGCGCCGTGGGTCTGCGGGTGCGCCAGTCCGGGTGGTACGGCTCGACGATCCCCTCGACCCAGCCGCCCCACCGCTCGCGGATCTCCTCGGGGAGGTAGGTCTCGGTCGCCCCGCCGAGCGCGTCCCCGACGGCGGCACCGACAACCGCCCCGATCGTCCGGTCGAAGAGCTCGCTCACCGTCCCTCCCCCACGACGGCAGAGCGGTCCGCTGACCGGCCCGCCTGCGCGGCGTCGATCTCGCCGAGGACGTCCTCGACCGCAAGGCCGGCGAGCGCGCGCACGCTCGTGCCCGTGAGGACCGGCAGGTCGGCGCCCGCCGAGGGGTCCCCGAACGCCGCACCGGCGACGGTCCCCGCCAGGGGGACCAGGGCGTCGGCGTGACGCGGGTGGGCGAACGCGCCGAGGAGGAGCTCCTCTCCGGTGCGTGCGGCGGCGAGGTGCGCCAGGAGCAGGCCGAGAGTCTCGGGGGCCTGGTTGGCGAAGGCGTAGACGTGGTCGACGACATCTCGCTCCAGCCGCGCGGCGAGCGGCAACGGTGCGGCCGGCCCGACGGCCAGGCACTCGGCGACGACGTTGGCGCACCAGCCCCCCGGTGGGAGCTCTCTCACGGCGACGTCGACGGCGTCCGCCCGGTCGCCGCCGCCCAGGAGGACGGCGAGGAGGGCGGCCGTGGCCCGGGCGCCATCCACCCCGTCGAGGGCGTGGGTGATCCGGGCGTCAGCGTCGGCGAGGTCCGCGGCGCCGCGAGGGTCACCCGGCCGCAGGACCGCGGCGGCGACGGCCCGTACGCAGGCTATGTCGTCGAAGTAGTGCGCGTTGTCGTTCCCGCTCTGCGGCGGCGTCATGCCCGCCGCCAGGTTCTCCAGCGCCATGAGCGTGCCGAGCCGGGCCCGGACGGTGCCCGGCTCGCGGGCGTGCTGCCCGGACAGCTCGGTCCACACGCTGTGCTCCTCGCCGGCCGGCGCGCCGTCGAGGCGCTGGCCGAGGTGATGGCGCAGGGACACGACGAACCACTCGACGTCGTCGGCGGGGCCGGCCGGGTCGATGACGTCCGGAGGGGTGGACTGCAGGTACGGGGTTGGCAGGGACGTCGACCCGAGCGCATGACTGTGCCGGACTGCCTCGCCGAGCCGGACACTGCGCCGAGGCGGCAGGACGCCGAGCCTGTGCCACCACGAGGACCATGCCGCCGCATCCCCCGCGCACATGCCGGCGAGCGCCGAGCGCGTCCGCTCCGACGTCGTCATGACACTCCCTGCAGCTCGGCCGCCAGGTCGCACAGCTCGTCGGCGATCGCCATCGGGTCCATGCCGCGCGTGGCCCTCAGGCACACCCCGGGGGCGACGGCGACCGCGGGCAGCCACTCCCCAGGCACCGCGCCGATCCCAGCCATCGCACCGGCCACGGCACCCGCCATTGCCGCAATCGTGTCGGCGTCCCGGCCGAGGTTGACGGCGTTGAGGATCGTCTCGCGCACGTCGCCGTCGCCGGCGAGGACGGCGGTGAACGCTAGGCCTACCGCCTCGGGGGCGAGGTCGGCCCAGTAGTAGTCGCGCACCGCGAGCCGGTCCACGGCGGCGCGGGCGACCACGGACCAGTCCGGGGACGACACTGCCGTCTCGGCGGCGACATGTAGGCACCGGGCGGTCCAGGAATCCGCGGGAACCGCCTCGATGGCGGCCGCCACGACGTCCACGACCGCGGCGCCGGTCATGGCGATGGCAACCGCGGCGGCGAGCGCCTGTCCGGCGTAGATGCCCTCCCCCGCATGTGAGACGGCACCGTCCTCGGCAGCAAGCCGCACGGCCAGCGGGACGTTGCCGGCAGCCGCGATCCCGATGGGTGCGACCCGCATGGCAAGTCCGTCGCTCCAGGAGTGGGCGTGCTGACCCGACCGGGGCGGACGGTGCCCCCGCTCGAGGTTGCGGATGGCGGCCATCTCGCTGAACCCGCCCCCGACGAACCCGCCCTCCTGCCCGCAGACCTCCTCGCGCCACAGGTCGGCGACCGTCTCGGCGCTGAAGCTTGCCCGGTGGCGCAGCAGAGCCTTGGCCGTGAGCAGGGCGTACTCGGTGTCGTCGCTGCCCAACGGGGTGTCCGCGACGTAGCCCTCGATCCGGCCCCACCGCGCGGCGATCTCAGCCGGCTCCATCCCCTCGGCGGGCCGGCCGAGGGCGTCGCCCACGGCCAGCCCCGCAAGGCACCCGCGGGCGCGGCTCCTCATGTCCTGCACGTTGCTCCTCTCTTCTCGTCCCGCTCCGAGGCCGAACGAGTCCTACGGCTCGACCCGCGGCACCCAGGTCACCGACCGATGTCGGCGCCCCCCGCCTCGAGCTGCTGGGCCAGCTCTTCGGCGCTAATCTCATCGGCGAAGTAGCGCTGGAAGGCCGGGGTGGCCGTGCGGTCGCGCCACTCCTCGAAGCCAGCCAGCTGCTGCCACGGGGCGGCCCTGAGCGAGTCGACAGACGCGATGGCGACGTCCCAGCCCTGCTCGCCGCCGGTCTGCTCGGAGAGCACCTCGAGCGCACCCTCGCTGGTCGGCACGAGCCAGTCCCCCAGGGCGAGCTGCGCCATGTTCTCGTCGTTCAGGAAGAACTCGATGAACTGGGCCGCTGCCTCCTGGTTCTCCGACTGCGCAGCGATCGACAGCGTCTGGGGGTTACCGGACTGGGCGCTGCCGTCGGAGCCCTCGAGCGGCGGGAGGGTCACCCACTGGAAGTCCTCAGGGGCCTGCTGGACCATCTGCTGGCGCAGCCAGATTGCCCCGAACAGCATGGCGGTCTCCCCGGCGAAGAAGGCCGGGAGGGCGTCCGTAGCGCTGACGCCCATGGAGTCGGGGTCGATGGTCTGCTCCGCGTAGAGCATCGAGTGGATGCGGGTCGGCACCTCGAGCTCAGCCTCCCCGACGCTGACGCGGGCGTCCTGTCCCTCGCCATCGACGTAGTCGCCGCCGAAGCTCATCGACAAGCTCAGCATGGCCATCGCGGGGCTGGCCAATGGCCAGGAGAGACCGTAGCGCCCGTCGGTGGTCAGCTGCTGGGCCGCGTCCTGGAAGTCGTCCCAGGTCCACGGGTCCTCCGGGGTCGGCACCTCGATCCCGGCCTCCTCGAGCATCGCGGCATTGGCGAACGGGACCCTGGACTCGAGGAGGAACGGGGCGCCGACGGTGCCGGCACCCTCGACCTGGACGGCTTCCCAGATGTCGTCGGGAATGCCGGCCTTGAACTCGTCGGAGAGCAGACCCTCGAGGTCCGCGTAGTAGCCGCCCTCGGCGAACACCTGCCCGGCCGCCGCCTCGTAATGGATGATGTCGGGCGGGTCACCGCCCTCGAACGAGGTGAGCAGCTGGTCGTGGACCGATCCCCAGTCGCCCTGGACGTACTCGACCTGGATGCCGGGGTTCTGGGCGTTCCACTCCTCGACGATGGCCCGGTTGGCTTCGATGGAGGCTTCCTGCCACGCGAGGGACTGGAACTCGAGGTTGATCGGGTTCTCCGCGTCACCGGTCAGCTGTTCGGTGCCCCCCTGGCCGCCCCCGCCCCCGCCGCAGGCGGCGAGGACGAGGGACGCATTCACCGCGGCCGCGGCGACACCTGTGCGCCTGTTCATCATGTTGCCCCTCTCGGTTGTGCTGCCGCTGTGGGTTCCTTCTGCGTTGTTCGGGTCGTCATCAGACTCCTCTCGATGGCCTGCGGTCAGCCCTTTGTGGCCCCGGCCGTCATTCCGCCGATGAGGCCCTTCTGGATGAAGCCGAAGAAGACCAGGCCGGGGATCGTGGCGACGAGCGCGCCGGCGGCCAGGGGACCGAGCCGGGCGACCCCTTCGAGGCCGACGAACCGGGCGAGGGTCAGCGGCAGGGTTTCCAGCTCCGGGCTCTTGATGAGCACGAGGGCGAAGAAGAACTCGTTCCACGCCGTGATGAACGCGAAGAGCGTGGTCGCGACGACGCCGGGCAGGAGGAGCGGAAAGATGATCGAGCGCAGGATCCGGAGCCGCGAGGCGCCGTCGACCATCGCGGCCTCCTCGATGTCCTCGGGCAGCTCGCGGACGTAGCCCTGCAGCATCCACAGCGCGAACGGCAGGATCCACACGACGTAGATGAGGACCAACCCAGGACGGGTGTCGACCAGCTGGGCGCTGCGCAGGAGGAGGAAGATCGGGATGACGAGCAGGATGAACGGGAAGAGCTGGCTCACGAGCACCCACGCGAGGATCGGCTTGCCGAGCCGAGAGCGCAGGCGGACGACGGCGTAGGACGCGGGCAGGGCCAGCGCCACGGTAAGCAGGGCACTGGCGAGCGCGACGACAAGGCTGTTGACGATCGAGCGCACGAGCGCCTGCTCGCTGAACGCGGTGACGAAATTGTCGAGGGTCGGCTGCTCGGGGAAGAGCCCGGGGTGCAGCCGGACGAGGTCCTGCGGAGAGGCGAACGACGTCGAGAGGAGCCACAGGAGCGGGAAGGCGAGGAAGAGCAGGTACAGCGCGAGCGCGAGGTACTGCAGCGGCCGCACCCCGCGCGGGAGGCGCTCCATCGGAGAGGTGCCCACGCGCCCTCCGGCGCTCGGGGGCGGGGCGGCAGCGGTCTCGGCGGTGACGACTGTGGTGGCCATCAGGTTTCCTCCCTCAGGCGCCGGCGCAGGTAGAACAGGACGACCGCAAGCACGATGAGGACCATGACGTTCCCCAGTGCGGCGGCGTACCCGTAATTGCCGTACCGGAACGCCTCCTCGTACGCGAAGAGCATCGGCAGCAACGTCCGGCCGCCCGGGCCGCCCCGGGTGAGGACGTAGACGAGGTCGAAGGAGTTGAAGTTCCAGATGAAGTTCAGGGTCGTGATGGCGGCAATCACCCCGCGCATGTTCGGCAGGGTGATCGAGAGGAACCGCCGCCACCGGCCCGCCCCGTCCATCGCGGCGGCCTCGTGAAGCTCGTGCGGGACGCCTTGCAGGCCCGCCAGGAGCACGACGGTCGTAACCGGCAGACCCGCCCACACGCCGACGACGATGACGGCGGGCAGGGCCGTGCTGAAGTCGGCGAGCCAGTTCCGGCCCAGCTCGGCCAGGCCTAGGCGGTAGAGGATCTCGTTGACCAGGCCGGCGTCCGGCCGGTAGACGAGGGACCACATGATCCCGACGACGACCGGGGGCATCGCCCACGGCACGACCGCGAGAATCCGGGCGAGCCAGCGCCCGCGGAGCTTTTCGTTGAGCAGGAGGGCCAGGCCGAGGGCGAGGGCGAACTGGATGAAGGTGACGGCGAACGCCCAGATGAAGCCGATGCGGAAGGACGACCAGAACTTCGAGTCGTCGAGCATCTGGCGGTAGTTCTCCAGCCCGGTGAAGGTGTACACCGCGTTCAGCCCCGCCTGGGCGTCGGTGAAGCCGAGGTAGACACCCCGCAGCAGCGGGTAGACGCTCAGGGCGAGGATCGGCACGACAGCGGGCAGCAAGAGCCACAGCGCACCGCCGCCGCGCCGCTTCTCCTTGACGGCGGGTGCCGGGGTCACTGTCGCCTCCCTCGTCGGCTCGAGCCGCGAACCACGAGCTCGGTGTAGACCTGCTGGCGTCGCGGCGCCCCGGTGTAGCGGCCCTGGATGCGGTCGAGCAGCATCTGGCCGGCGAGCCGCCCGCGGTCGGCGAACCGCAGGTCGAGGCTGGTCAGCTGGGGGCGGCACACCGTGGTGTCTCGGGAGTTGTCCATTCCGACCAGCGCGATGTCCTCCGGGACCCGCCGCCCCGCCTCCTCGCAGGCGTGGAGCGCTCCGATCGCCAACTGGTCGTTGGCGCACACGATGCCGTCCAGGTCGTGCTCGGCGAGCAGGCGGACGGTCGTCTCGTACCCGGCCTCGCGGGTGAACTCGGCGGCATGGCGGATGACCGGCGCGTCCAGGCCCCGGGCAGCGAGACCGGCCCGGAAACCTCCGGCCCGGCTCCGCGCGGGCAACGTGCCCTCCGGGCCGTTGACCATCGCCAGGCGCTCGCACCCCTCCTCGATCAGGTGCTCGGTCGCGGTGCGTGCGCCACCAACGGCGTCGGCACCGACAGAGTCGCCGGCGAACCTGTCGGGGACGGAGCCGATGACGACGACAGGGACGGCCGGTGCCCGCAGCGCCTCGACGAGCCTCGGCGGGAACCGCGTCGAGGTCATGACGAGGCCGTCGACGTACCGCTGGCGCAAGCTCTCCACGACGCGGAGCTCCTCGTCGATGCGCCCGTTCGTCGACTCCACCAGGAGCCGGAAGCCATGCTCGCGGGCGAGCGCCTGCAGGGCTCGCATGACCTCGATGTATGCCGGGTTCCCGATGTCGTCGACGACGAGGCTCATCTGCCTGGTCGAGCGGCCTCGGAGTGAGCGGGCTGCCGCGCTCGGTGTGTAACCGATTTCGCGCGCGGCCTCCTGGACCCGGGCCCGGGTAGCCGGGCGTACGCGCGGATCATCGTTGAGGACTCGGGACACAGATGCCACCGAGACGCCCGCACGCGCGGCAACAGTCGAGATCGTCGACCGTGCCGACTGCTGTCCCTTGGCCACCACACAACCCCACTGTCGTGTAACTGATTACACACACCGTAGGTGCAGCCGTTGCCACCGTCAAGACCGGCCGTGGGGCGGTGGCCCGTGCGGCCGACTGACCGGGGTGGGCACCGCGGACCCGGCCACGCCGGCGGGACTCGAGCGTGCGTTGCTGAGGTGACTGGCGCCCGCACCGGTGCAGGACGCACGTGAGGAGCCGGGACCGGAACCTGGACCTCGGTTGCTGACCCTGACACGAGGCTCGCTGCGAGCGCGTGGGCTGGAGGAAGAAGCGCCGGTCCTAGCGCGTCCTAGCGCCGCTTCACCGCCGCCTGACTCCATCCGACGCCGACGCCTCCGGGTGCCGCAGCGCGGTCCGCCTACCACCGTCCCCAGCCGGCGCCGGTGCACCGCCGTGCGACCGCCCGGTCAGCCGAGCGCCGCGTCGATGACCGTCCGGGTCGGCGCGGCCCGGTCGAGGAACCCGGTACCGCCGGTCAGCAGCTCGCGGGCCGCCTCGACGAGCCCGGTGAGCGCGCTCCACGCGAAGGCCCCGCCGACGGAGATCCGGGCGACGCCGGCGTCGGCCAGCTCCGCGGGCGTCGGCCCGCCCCGCACGAGCAGCACGTTGACCGGCCGGTCAACCTCGGCGCACACCGTGCGGATCTCGCCGAGGTCGCGCAGGCCCGGCGCGTAGAGGACGTCGGCGCCCGCCTCCTGGTAGGCCTGGAGCCGGGCGAGGGTGTCGCGGAGCTCGGGCCGGCCGTGCAGGTAGTTCTCGCACCGCGCCGTGAGGACGAGCGGCCCGGACGCGCTGGCCGCCGCCTCGACCCGGTCGCGCGCGAGCCCGGCGTCGTAGATCGGGTCCTCGCCGCGACCGGTGTGGTCCTCGATCGAGCAGCCGGCCAGGCCGAGTTCACGGGCGGCGCTCACGGTGGCGGCGACGGCGGCCGGCTCGTCGGCGTAGCCGTTCTCCAGGTCGGCCGAGACCGGGACGTCGACCGCGCGGACGAGGTCGGCGGCGTTGCCCAGTGCCTCCTCGCGCGTGACGTCGCCGTCGTGGCGGCCCAGGGTCGCCGCGAAGCCGCTGCTCGTCGTCGCCACCGCCGCGAACCCGAGCGCGGCGAGGACCTTGGCGGACCCGGCGTCCCAGGCGTTCGGCATGAGCAGGGGGGTTCCGGGGCGGTGCAGGGCGAGGAACCGCGCGGCCAGGTCAACTGCGGGCATGGAGCGACGGTATCGGGCCGCGCCGCGGGGCTGTACTGCGACCGTCGCCCAGAGCTACGACCAGGACGTTGGCATCAGCGACGTGCGCGCTCGTTCCGGAGCACGGAGACGGCATCCGCGAGCGGCACTGACCCGCCGGCCCGACCGCCGGCTCGCATGAGCACCTCGTTCACCGTCGGGCGAGATGCCTCCTCGATCAGTCGGCTGCGCACGTACGCCTGCAGCGGCACATGCGCTGCCGCCGCCCGCCGCCGGAGGACGGCAAGGTCACCGCCGGCACGTTCGTGATCCGGATCGTCGGCATGGCGTCATTCTGCCGCTGTTCGCGCCGGCCGGGCAGGGCCCGGTGCCGTCGGTTCTCGCGCCCCGACGACCTCGTCACCGCCGGAACCGCCGGAACCGCCGGAACCACTGGGCACCCCGGCCGCGCACGGAGGAAGCCTCGGCGCCGTCGGTGGCGCGCTCGTCCTCCGGCTGGTCGGCCTCGACCTCCATGGCGGCGAGCCTGCGCAGCGCCGTGGCGCGAACCTGCCTGGCCAGCGCGAGGATCTCGTCCGTCCGGTCCCCGTAGGGCCTGCTCATCATCCCGCGGCACCTCCTCGGGCTTCCGTCCCGATCGTACGCACCCCGCCGGGCCCGGCGACGGCGGGCGCTACCGGCTGCGGAGCCGAACCTCCCACCGTTCCCACGGCGGGGAGGTACGCCAGTTCAGCCACAGCGTGCGGACCGCCCGCCGCACCCGGCGCCGCCACTGCGCCGCCCCGCGCACGGACCGGGCCGAGACCCCCACGACCAGGTCCCGGTCCAGCCGCACCCGCCACCGCGGGCCGAGCGCGAAGGACAGGTCGAGGTCGTCGTGCAGCTCGCCGTCGTCCCGGTGGACGTCGCCGCGCACCGCCTGCCAGGCGGACCGGCGCACCGCCATGTTCGAGCCCCACAGCGGCGGGTGCGCCAGCGCGGCGTGGCACAGCAGGTAGTACGCCCCGAGGTAGGCGCGGGCGACGGCGGCGCCGGTGCCGCCCGGCAGCCCGTAGAAGACCCCGGTGCCGGTGACGGCGGCCAGGGCCGGGTCGGCGGCCATGGCGGCAGCGATCCGGGCCACCCAGTCCGGGCCGGGCACCGAGTCGGCGTCCAGCCGGGCGATGACCTCCCCGCGGGCGGCGTCGTAGCCGGCGGCCGCGGCCCGGGGGATCCCGACGCGGGGCTCGTGGACCACCCGCGCGCCTAGCGCCCGGGCCACCGCGGCGGTGCCGTCGCGCGAGCCGTTGTCGACGACGACGACCTCCGCCGGCGCGGTCCGCTGCGCCTGGAGGGCACGCAGGCACGCGCGCAGCGCCGGGGCGTCGTCGCGGGCCGGGATGACGACGCTGACTGTGGGTGGACCGCCGCTCACCGCAGCGCCAGCCAGATGAAGAGCTGGGTGAGCAGGAACCCGGTGAGAAGGTTGAGCCAGAGGAACCGGCGCCACCCGGCGTGGGCCCGGGCGCAGTCGGCGTCGGGCAGCGACCGGAACGGCGCGATGCTCGCCACGTAGGGCACCACGAGGACCGCGGCCAGCGCGGCCGGCCACCCGGTCAGCAGCAGCACGAGCCCGGCCAGGCAGTAGCAGGCGATCGCCGCCCGGACCGTCCGGGCGGCGCCCAGCCAGGTCGCCACCGAGGCGATGCCGGCCGCCCGGTCGGCGGCCACGTCCTGCACGGCGCCGAACGCCTGGGACGCCATGCCCCACAGGAAGAACGCCGTCAGCGCGGCGAGCACCGGCCCGGTCAGGGCACCGCCGGCCAGCGCGAGGCCGAACGCGGCCGGGCTGACGAAGTGCGTCGCCGAGGTCATCGAGTCCAGCACCGGCCGCTCCTTCAGCCGCAGCCCGGGCACCGAGTACCCGAGGACGGCGGCGACGCTGACGGCGAGCACCGCCGTCGAGGCCGCCGACCCGAGGAGCACCAGGGCGAGCAGGAACGGCGCGTTCACCGCGGCCGCCACCACCAGCGTCAGGCGGTGCCAGCGGCGCGCCAGCACCACCCCCTCGATGCCGCCCTTGCGCGGGTTGCGCAGGTCGGACTCGTAGTCGAAGACGTCGTTGGTGCCGTACATGAGCAGGTTGTAGGGCACCAGGAAGTACACCGTGGCGAGCACGCCGACGGCGGTGACGCCGCCGCCGGCCAGCAGGTAGGCGGCGGCGAAGGGGTAGGCGGTGTTGATCCAGCTCACCGGCCGGGAGGCGCCGAGCAGCTGGCGCAGCGCGGCCCGCACGGTGGCCGGGCCGCCCGCGGCGGTGCCGGTCGCCGTGACGCTCATCGGTCCTCCTCGGCACGCCGGGCGGGCGTGCTCCCCGGCGGGCGGGTGGGAGTGCTCCCCGGTGGGCGGGTGGGCGTGCACTCCGGTGGAGGTCCGGGCGTGCTCCTTTGCGGGCGGACGGGAGTGCTTCTCGGCGGGGGTGCCCGGCCGACGGCGACCAGCCAGCTCCCATAGCGCGGGCAGCGCCACCGCCGCGGCCAGGGGCCAGGCCAGGTCCTCCACCGGCGCCCGCAGCACGGTCGGCCCGGCCAGGGCACCGGCGTCGTAGCGGAACAGGTCGGCGGCGATCATCAGGCTGTCGAAGACGGCGGTCAGGACCAGCAGCACGACGGCGACGGCGCCGCTCGCCGCCCACCAGCGCCACCCGAGCCGGCGCCGCAGCGCCGCGAGGACGCCCACGACGGCGGCGGCGGCTAGGAACATGGCCGCCAGGCCGAGGTAGCTCATCGCCGCCCTCCCCCGGCGCCGCGCCGTGCTCCGGCCGCCCCGCGGGCACCGGCGCGCCGGGCTCCCGGACGGTGCCGGCCGCCGTCGGGCCCGTCCACGCCCGCCCGCCCCGCTCCCAAACCACCGCCCCCGCCGTCGACGGCGAGCGCCCGGCGGGCCAGCCCGTGCAGGACCAGGGTGAGGTAGCACAGGAAGACGATGAAGACCGGTTCCTCCACGGGGAGCTCGGGAGCGAGCAGCACCCCGGTCATCGCGTCGCTGCCGCCGCGGCGGTAGAAGCCCCGACCGATCGCCACCAGGTCCCAGAGCAGGAAGAACGCAGTGCCGGCGCCGACCACGAGCAGGCCCCGGCGGGCGTCGGCCCACAGCACCAGCCGGAACCGGCGGTCGAGCAGGACCAGGCAGCCGAGCCCGGCGAGCAGGGCGGCGAGGTAGACCAGGCCGGTCACAGCGGCACCGCCAGGGGCTCGGTGGAGGTGTCCCCGCGCAGCCGCTTGAGCAGCACCTCGGCGCTGATCAGGCACATCGGCAGCCCGACGCCGGGGATGGTGCTGCCGCCGGCGTAGTACAGGC
Source organism: Georgenia sp. TF02-10 (assembly GCF_022759505.1). Lineage (NCBI taxonomy): Bacteria > Bacillati > Actinomycetota > Actinomycetes > Allobogoriellales > Allobogoriellaceae > Georgenia > Georgenia sp. TF02-10. Next base: position 114,712 of record NZ_CP094289.1, read on the forward strand.
CGGCGACCCGGCGCGAGGCGTTGCCGGCGCGGAAGAACGCGCTCTGCCGCAGGGTGTGGGCGGGGCCGAGCATCCCGCCGCGCCAAGCGTGCAGGTCCCGGGCGAAGTCGGCCGGGCCCACCGTGCGGCGCACCAGGATGCGGGCGCGCAGGTCCGGGATGCCGGCCCAGGCGGCCACCTGGTCCACCGCGGCGTCGGCGACCGCCTCGACGGCCGGCGAGCCGGCGCCGTCGAGCCCGCCGTGGCCGAGGCCGACGTCGGCCGGCACGGGCACCAGCACGAAGAGGTTCTCCTGCCCGGCCGGGGCGACCGTGGGGTCGGTCCGGGACGGCGCGCAGACGTAGGCCGAGGCCGGGCGGGGCACCCGGCCGCCGAAGACGGCGTCGAAGTTCATCCGCCAGTCCCGGGTGAAGAACAGCGAGTGGTGCGCGAGCTGGGGCAGCCGGCCGCGCACGCCGAGGAAGACCAGCACGGCACCCGGGCCGGAGGTGCGCCGGTCCCACCAGGTCTGGGGGTAGGTCTGCAGCGCGGGCGGCAGCAGCGCGGTCTCGACGTGGTGCAGGTCCGCGGCGCCGACGACGACGTCGGCGGGCAGGTGCGCGGTGGCCCCGCCGTCGTCGGTGTACCGCACGCCGGTCACCCGCGCCTGGCGCCGGCCCCGGCCGCCCCGGTCATGCCGGCCCCGGCCATCCCGGCCACGCCGGCCGAGGCCGCCCGGGCCCCCACGGCCGAGGCCGCCCCGGCCGCTGCCGCCCGGGACGGGCGCGGTGGTGATCGCGGTGGCCGTCGCACCGGTGCGCAGCCGCACCCCCTCGGCGGCCGCCAGGCCGGCGAGCGCCTCGACCAGGCGGGTCAGCCCGCCGCGGGGGTACTGCACGCCGCCGGCCAGGTCCAGCGCGCTCATCAGGTGGTACATGCTCGGCGCGCGGTCCGGGGAGGCGCCGAGGAAGACGGCCGGGTAGCCGAGGACCTGGCGCAGCCGCGGGTCGGCGAACCGGGCGGCGACGAAGGACTCCAGGGACCGCAGCAGCAGCGGCGCGAGCCGGTGCGCCTGGGCCAGGACGTCCGGGGCGAGCAGGCCGCGGGGGGAGGCGAAGGTGGTGTAGAGGAAGCGGCGCACGGCGACGTCGTAGGTCCGGGCGGCGGAGTCGAGGTAGGCGGCCAGCCGCTCGCCCGCGCCCGGCTCGAGGGACTCGAACAGGGCCAGGTTGCGGGCCCGGTCCGCCCGCACGTCCACCGGGGCCGGCTCGCCCTCGAAGAACACCCGGTAGCCGGGGTCCAGCACGGCCAGGTCGAGCTGGTCGGCGGCGGAGGTGCCGAGCAGCCGGAAGAAGTGCTCGAACACCTCCGGCATCAGGTACCAGGAGGGGCCGGTGTCGAAGCGGAACCCGTCGCTGGCCCAGGAGCCGGCCCGCCCGCCCAGCTCGGGGCGCCGCTCGAGCAGGTCGACGTCGTACCCGTCACGGGCCAGCAGCGCGGCGCTGGCCAGCCCGGCGACGCCCCCGCCGACGACGACGGCGCGCCGGGTCACCACCGGCCCCCGCCGGCGGCGGCGGTGAGCAGGATCCGGGCCTTGACCAGGTCCGGCACCCGCACCCGGGACCGCTGGATCTGCGCGGCGGGGGTGGCGCGGAGCCGGCGGGAGAGCTCGGCGAAGAGGTCGTGCGCGGCGCGCACCGCCCGCCGGCTGCTCGCCGGCAGGTGCCCGATGACCGCGGCGGCCGCGGCCAGGTCCGCGTCGACGTCGTCCAGCAGCGCGTCCCGGCGGGCGTCGGTGAGCGGGCCGGCGCCCAGGCCCGGCAGGTAGGTCCGGCCGAGCTGGTCGTGGTCGGCGGCGAGGTCGCGCAGGAAGTTGACCTGCTGGAACGCCCGGCCGAGGCGGGCGGCGCCGGGGGCGAGGGCGGCGTAGGCGGCGGGGTCGCCGTCGAGGAAGACCCGCAGGCACATCAGCCCGACCACCTCGGCCGAGCCGTGGACGTACCCGGCCAGGCTCGCGGCGTCGTGCGTGGTCACCGACAGGTCCGCGCGCATCGCGGCGAAGAACGGGGTGAGCAGGTCCGGGCCGATGCCGGCGCCGCGGGCGGTCTGGGCGAAGGCGTGCACCACGAGGTTGGCCGACCGGCCGGTGCGCAGGGCCTGGTAGGTCTCCTCCTCCAGCACGGTGAGCAGGTGCGCGCGGTGGGTGGGCGCCCACCCCGGGTCCGGGTCGTCGACGATCTCATCCGCCACCCGGACCAGGGCGTAGATCGTGCGCACCCGGGTGCGCACCGGCTCGCGGAGCAGCCGGGTGGCCCAGCCGAAGGAGGTGGAGTAGGCGCTGATCACGACGGCGGCGCTGGCCCGGGCGGCGTCGTCGTACCGGTCCCGGGCGGTGGGGGCGGGGGCGACGGCGGCCGCGCGGGCCCGGCAGGAGCGCCACCGGGACGGGACGGCGCGGGCGGGAGTCACCGGCTGGGCGGCGGCCATCAGGCGGCCCGCCTGGTGAGGCTGTCGGTCAGGGCGTGGACGTGGGCCCGCAGGCCGGGGGCGAGGCCGAGCTCGTCGGCGAGCCGGCGGGCGGCCCGGCAGTGGCCGGCGGCCAGGTTTTCGACGAACGCCCGGGCCCCGCAGGCGGTAAGGAGCTCGCGCACCCGGGCCGCGCCAGCGTCGTCGATGCGCTCGTCGCCCAGGTAGGGCCGCAGCTCGGGCCACACGCCGGTGGTGCTGGCGTGGGCGACGAGCGGGGTGCACTTGCCCTCGCGCAGGTCCGACAGCACGCTCTTGCCGGTCTCCGCCGGCGTGCCGAAGACGCCGTCGAGGTCGTCCCGGAGCTGGAACGCGACGCCGAGGAGGCGGCCGAGCTCGCCCAGGGCGGCGACCGCGGCGTCCGGGGCGTGGGCGAGCACGGCGCCGGCCTGCAGCGGCAGCGCGAAGGAGTACACGGAGGTCTTGCGCTCGGCCGTCGTGAGAGCCTCGGCGAGGCTGGCCGGGTCGGGGCCGAGGCCGTGCCGGACGTCGGCCAGCTCTCCGGCGGCGCTGACCCGCACGGCGTGGTCCACCAGGTCCAGCAGGCGGCGCACGACGGCGGGCGGCGCGCCGCACAGGGCGACCGTGCGGACCGCGCCGGCCAGCGCGAGGTCCCCAGCGAGGACCGCGGCGGCGGCGCCGTACCGCTCGGCCCGGTCGGGGGTGGCGCCGGCGCGGCGGGCCTGGCGGGTGAAGGTGCCGGCGACGTTGGGTCGGCCGCGGCGCACGTCGTCGCCGTCGATGAGGTCGTCGTGGACGACGAAGGCGGTGTGCAGGAGCTCCATGGCGGCCGCCACCTGCGCGGCGGCCTCGGGGTCGGTGCCGCCGAAGGCCTCGTGCGCGGACATCACCAGCGCCGGCCGGAGGCGCTTGCCGCCGTCGGCGGCCCGGGCCAGCGCCGCCCAGAGCTCGGCGTCGTGGCGGTCGACGGCGCGGCGCTGGCCGGCGCGGAGGAACCGGTGCAGGGCGACGTCCGGGCTGGTCGTCGGGGCCTCGTCGAGCCCGGCTGGGTCCGGGGTGACCGGCCGGGGGGCGTCCACCGGGGCCGCCCGCCGGGTGGCGTCCGCGGGGGGTGCAGCCGGCTCGGCCGAGGCTCCGCGAGCCGTGGCCAGGTCGGTCCCGCTCATCGGGGACCCGCCGGGCCGGGGCTGGTCGGGGCGTCGGGCCCGACGGCGGCCGGCCGGCTGGGCCCGGCGGCGGGCCGGCTGGACCCGGCGGCGGGCCAGGTGGGGCCGGCGGTGGGCGGCCCGGCCGGGTCCGGGGAGGCCAGGGCCACGCCCGCGGCGGCCAGCAGGTCGAGCTGGTCCACCATCCACGGGCTGAACACCCAGGGCACCGCCTCGACGGCGCGGGCGAGCGCGGCCGGCTCGACCCACCGGTGCTCGGCCACCTCGGTGGGGTCGGGGACCGGTTCGGCGGTGGCCACCGCCGCGTACACCGGGCAGACCTCGTTCTCCACGGTCCCGGCGGCGTCGGTCGCCCGGTAGCGGAAGTGGGGCAGGACGCACGTGAGGCCAGTGAGGGTGAGGCCGAGCTCGTGCCGGCCGTGCCGGGCGACGGCGTCGCCGACGTCCTCGCCGGGGCGGGGGTGGCCGCAGAAGGCGTTGGTCCACACCCCGGGCCAGGTGCGCTTGGTCAGGGCGCGCCGGGTCAGCAGGACCCGGCCGGCGCCGTCGCCGAGCCAGCAGGAGAAGGCTAGGTGCAACGGGGTGTCCGGGCCGTGGACCGTGGCCCGCGGCGCGGTCCCGCGCGGCTGCCCGTCCTCGGTGAGGAGCACGACCTCGTCGGACGGGGTCTGCGCATCCGCCGCCGGGCCGCGCCGGGCGCTGTCGGTCTGCTCTGCCCGGCCGCGCGGGGCGCCGTCGGTCTGCGCCGTCGCGACGCCGGCACCTGCGGGCGGTGCTGCGCTACGCCGTGCCGCGGCCCGGACGTGGCGGGGGGTGGTCTTGGCCATGCGTGCCTCCTTCGGCCGGTGCCCACAGACCTTACTAGCCTGTCTATATATCTGCCAGGCTAGCGTTCTTCGTGTACGGTCAGGCCATGGTGGCAGCCCGGGCTCAGCGCGGATACTGGTACGGCGCGGACGGCGCGATGGCCGTCCTCGCCGCGCTGCGGCGCTTCCGGCGCGCCGACGAGGAGATGCGCCAGCGGACCAGCGTCGGCATGGGCATGAACCGCTCGGACATCCAGGCGCTGCAGCACGTGATCGCGGCCGAGCAGGAGGGGACGCCGATCACGCCGCGGCTGCTCGCCGACCACCTCCGCATCTCCTCCGCCTCCACCACCAAGCTGCTGGACCGGCTCACCGCGTCCGGCCACCTGGAGCGCGCTGCCCACCCGCACGACCGCCGCTCGGTCGTCGTGCGTGCCACACCGCACGCCCACCGGGAGATCCGCGAGCGACTCGGCCGCATGCACGAGCGGATGGCCGAGATCGCCCGGGACGTGCCCGAGCACTGTCGAGACGCCGTCGTCGACTTCCTCGAGGCCATGGCCGCGGAGCTGGACCGGGCCGGGGTGCCGGAGCCGTTGACGCCCGCCGGCGACGCGACCGGCGGGCGGGACCCGGCCGGCAAGCAGGACGGGACCGGCAAGCAGGACGCGGCCGGCTGATGCAGCCGACCCTCCCGGGACCGACCCGCGCCGTGCCGGGGTGCGGGCGGCGAGCGTCCGGCAGCGGCCGCCGTCGGCCGGCGTGCCAACGCGGACCGCCCACCGCATCATTGGCCCAGGCCTCTTCGGGAGGCTCCGCTCGCCGTCGCGCAGGGGACGAACCCCGCGCCAACCAGTACCAGCACACCAACGGAGGGTCATGATGTCGCAACGCAACACGCTCGTCCGCAGCCTGCACGACCTCGGCCTCGCAGCCTGGTTCGGGGGCTCGCTCATGGGAGCCATCGGCCTGAACGGGGCCACCTCCCACGCCCACGACCCGCGCGAGCGGCTCCGGCTCTCGGCCAAGGGCTGGGGGATGTGGGCCCCGGTCAACGCGCTGGCCATCGGCGCCAACCTGGTCGGCGGGCTCGGCCTGATCGGCGGGAACAAGGGCCGGCTCGCCAAGCAGCCCGAGGCCCGGCAGAACTCCGCCGCCAAGGCGGCCCTGACCGGCGCGGCGATGGTGCTGACCGCGTACAGCGGGATGCTCGGCCGGAAGGTCGCCAGGCTCGCCGAGGAGGGCGGCGAGGGGGCCACCGAGCCCAAGGCCGGTGCGCCGAAGAAGCTCAAGGCGGCGCAGAAGCAGCTCAAGGCCGCCCAGTGGGCGATCCCCGCCGTGACCGGCGTGCTCGTCGTGATGGGCGCCCAGCAGGGCGAGCAGCAGCGGCCGCTCGCGGGGCTGCTCCGGCACCGCTGACGGGAAGACGCAACCGGCGGTGACCGGGGCGGACGGCCAGGTCTGACCGGTCACCACGTTCGGGAGGGGCGGCCTGTCCGCCCCTCCCGATCGGTATTCAGCGCGGTGTCTCGAGCGACATGTTCTCCACGATGCGGCGCAGCTCTTCGCCGTCGCCCCCGGCCAGGTGCATCTCGATCACGATTCCGTCCTCCGGGGAGAACAGCAGCCCGCTGGCACCGTCGACGTCGACGCTGTTGACGAGCGCCGGCCGCCCGTTGACGGTGGTCTCCTCCTGCCCACCGAACCAGTGGATCAGCAGGTAGGAGTCGACGGTGAGGCCGGCTCCCTTCGTCACGCCGACAAAGAGCTCCTGCGGTCCGTTCCAGCGGGCATCGGTGGCGACCATGGGGACCGCCTCGTTGTAGACGTCCAGGGGGACGTACTCCTCGACGCTGCTCACCTCAGCCGACGAGCCTTCCGGGAGGTAGTGCAGGTTCACCCCCGCGACGGTGGCCAGCGGCTCGGATCCGGCCGGGACCTGGGCGAACTCCCAGGACGCGACCGCCGTCGGTGCGGTGTCCGGCTCCAGGACGGACGGCACCGTCACCGCCCCCACGGCGAGCGCCGCGGCGACGGGCAGGGCCGCGGCGGCCCGGCGGCGGCGGGTGCGGTGGGCACGCTTGCGGTAGACGCCAGCGAGGAGCCGGTCGCCGTCGAAGGGGACAGACGCGGTGGCGGCCTCGGCGGCCGCGCGGAACGTGGTGGGGTTCATCTCGGGTCTCCAATGGCAACGGGCGCAACGGGTTTCCAGGTAGGTCTTGCACGGTCGGGGAAGAACGGACCGACCGCACGACGCAGGGTGTGCAGCCCGCGGTGCGTCTGGCTCTTGACGGTGCCCACGGAGCAGCCCATCGCCTCGGCGGTCTCCGCCTCTGTCAGGCCCTCCCAGTACCGCAGGACCACGGCCACCCGCTGCCGCGGCGCGAGCGAGCGCAGCCCGGCCAGCAGGACGTCGCGCTGGTCCACCTGCACCATCTCGTCCACGACCCGGGAACCCTCCGGGTTGGTGAGGGGGAGAAACCTGCCGCTCAGCCGGCGTCGCTGGGCCAGACGAGCCATCGTCGTCCGCACGTAGGCGGCCGGGAACTCGATCTTCCGGCTCCCCCAGTGCCGCAGGCAGCTCTCCAGGGCGTCCTGGAGCAGGTCCTCCCCGGCATGCCGGTCGCCGGCGGAAAGCAGGACCGCGGTACGCAACAGCGCTGGTCCGTGGGAACGGAAGAACACCTCGAAGTGCTCGTCGGAGCGGCTCACGGCACCCCCTCTCGTCAGTGATGACCTTTCACCCTTATAGAGGCAGCCCGGACCGGAAAGGTTGCATCGCTCCGGCCACTCTCTCGCGGCGGGGCGGCTCCGGTGGTCAGGACGGGCCGCCGTCGCCGGGGCGAGCGCGGCGCGAACGTCCCGGCGCCCGATCGCCTCCGCTGGCCTTCCCCTAGCCTGGCCCCATGCGCGCGAGCCCACGGCGGAAGCCGAGCCCGGACGTGGTCGGGCTGGTCCTCAGCGGCGGCGGCGCCAAGGCCAGCTTCCAGATCGGGGCGCTGCGCTACCTCTACGACCGCGTCGGAATCGCCCCGCGGATCATCACCGGCACCTCCGCCGGCTCCATGGTGGCCGCCGTGCTCGCGCAGAGCGCCGACGGGCCGAGCCAGCGCCGCTCCCTCGGCCAGCTCGAGCGGCTGTGGCGGGAGATGCGCACCGACGCGGACATGTTCACCGAGCTGGAGTGGTTCGCCCGCCTGCGCCAGCGCGGCCCGGAGCTCGTGGGCGCCCTCACCCGCCGGCAGCACCGGCAGGGCCCGCTCGGGCGCACCTTCGCCCGGGTCGCGAACCAGGCGCTGTCCCGCCGCGACCCGGACCGGCCGGTGCCGGTGCGCCCCGACGATCCGACGGCGGGCAGCACGTGGGGCCCGACCGGCGTCGTCGAGCTCTTCAGCGCGCTGCGCGAGGTGGGCCGCGCCCGCCCGGACCTGGAGATCATCGTCCGGGGCGCGGAGCGGGAGCGGTCGATGTACCGGCCCGGCCCGCTCGTGGACCGGCTGCTGGACCCGGACGTCTTCGACCCCGCCCGGGTGGCGAGCGCCGGCGTCGTCCTGCGCCTCGCGATCGTCGCGCTGGAGTCCGGGGAGCTGCACTACGTCACCGAGGACGGCCACCTGGTCGACCGGGAGAACCGGCCGCTGGCGGAGGACCCGGTGGACCTGACCGAGGCGGTCCGGGCCTCCTGCGCGATCCCGTCCGTCTTCCCGCCGGTCCGGCTGGGCAACGAGCACTACGTCGACGGCGGGGTGCGGGAGGCGCTGCCGTTCGAGGTGGCCCACCGGCACCTGGGCGTCACCCGCTGCTACACCGTCGTCGCGTCCGCGCTGGGCGTGCCGCGGCAGGGCAGCTACGCCGAGAAGGACATGCTCTCCATCGTGGTGCGCAGCACCGCCGGGATCATGTCCGACGAGACGCTGCGCGACGAGGTGGAGGCTGCCCGCGCCGCCGGTGCGGTGGTCATCGCCCCCGAGCTGGACGTGCACGACTCCCTCGTGGTCGACCCGGGCCTGGTGGCCATTTCCATGGACTACGGGTACCTGCGGGCCGCCGAGGCGGTCGATGGCGCCACCGACGCCGAGCAGCAGCTCACCCGGGAGATCGTCGAGGTCCGCCGGCGGGCGTGGACGCTCGAGGCCGAGCTCCTGGCGCCCGACGGGCGGGCGGACGGGGCCTCGCCGGTCGAGGGCGACGACGAGGAGGCGTCGGTCGACGGCGAGGCGCCGGGGGGCGGCGGGCGGCTCGCGGCGAAGAGAGGCGGGCGGCCCGCTGCGGCCAGCGGCAGCACGGCCGCCGGCAGCGGTGGGCCCGGACCGGCCGGCACCAACGACCCCGGGCCGGACGGGGCCGACGACTCCGGGCCGGACGGCTCGGTGGCTGCCGGGCCAGACGCGAGCGGCTCCTCGGGTCCGGGCGCCGACGGCGGTCCGGGCAGCGGTACGTCTGGCATGGCCGCCCTCGGCGCGCTCAAGCACCGGCTGCGGGACCTCGTCGCCCAGGTGCCGGCCGACCGGCTGCCGCCGGGCGCCGAGCAGTGGTGGCAGCAGCTCGAGGGCCATCCGTGGGAGCCGACGCACCGGCCGGACTGGGTGTCCTGACCCGCCCACCGGCCCTGTCCCAGCCCGCGTTCGGTCCCCGTCCCAAGCCGGCGCAGGCGCCGCTCGCGCCCCCGGAGCGCGCGGTCCTACCTCCGCCGAATAATCCGTTGCCCCGGCGAGCGCCGGACTGCTGTGATGTACACATGTTCCTCGACAACCCCAGCGCTGCCCGCCGGCTGGCCGCCGACGCGCCGATCGTGCTCGGGGTCGTCGGAGCGGCCACCCGGGGCGTCGTCCCCGCCGGTGCCGCGGCGCGCGGTTCCGTCCGCCGCTGAGGCCTAGGGGGCGGCCGCCCGACGGCGCCACCCGAGCACCACCGCCACCCGCACCACGGCCACCGCACCAGCGTCAGCCACCGCACCCGTGCGCGCCGATGCGCGCCCGCGGACCCGCACCCACCGACGTCAGGACACCGCCATGCCCCGGCACGACCAGACCTGCGCGCCGCCGGCGCCGCCCTCGCCCGGCGCCGGCGACCGACCCGCAGCCGGCCCCGCGACCGCCGCGGCCCTCCCGCACCCCGCCCACCGTCCGTACCAGCACCACGAGAGGAGGTGACCGTGATGGACATGTGGTTCGAGCTCCACGAGGTCCGATCGGCGGACCTCATCCGTGAGGCCGAGGCCGCCCACGTCCGCCGCGTCCGGCGGCAGGCGCGGCGGCGCACCACGCCGTTCGCCCCGCGCCGGCCGCTGGGCAGCGACCTCTGAGCCGAGCGGAGACGACCTCCGGCACCGGTGACGGTGAGCCGGAGGTCGTCTCCGTCGTCTTGGGCAAGGCGGGCGCCGAGGTCCGACGGGGCACCAGCGACGTCCGCCGGGACGGCGGCGGCCGCGCCCCTTCGGCGTCACGAGCCCCGGAGGGGTTCAGCGCTCCACCGGCACGCCCCGGGGCGGACGGGCGTACCCCAGCGCGCCGGACACCTGGGCCGCCGCCCGCTGCACGACGGGCACCAGCGCGCGCACCCGCTCCATGGGCATGTACGGGCGGGTGGCCGAGACGCTGACGGCCGCGACGATGGCGCCGGACCCGTCCCGGACGGGGCCGGCGACGCACCGGATGCCGGGCTCGTTCTCCTCCAGGTCGTAGGCGGCACCGCGGCTCGCCGCCCGCGCCATGTCCGCGACGAACTCCGCCACGGTCATCGGCTCGCGGGTGAGGTGCTCGGGCGGGGTGACCGGGGTGTCCTGGACGTACTGCTCCCGCCACCGGTCCGGGGACTCCAGCAGCAGCGCCTTGCCCACGCCCGTGCGGGTCAGGGGCATGCGGTGACCGATCCGGGAGCGCATCTCGGGCCCGCGGGTCCCGGGCAGCTTGTCGAGGTAGAGCACCTGGCGGTGGTCCTCGACCGCCAGGTGCACGGTGTCGTGCACCCGCTCGTGCAGCTCGCGCAGCACGGGCGCGGCCACGGTGGTCACCGGGTTGTCGGCGAGCGCCTGGAACCCGAGCTCGATGAGCGTGGGGCCGAGGGAGTACGTACGCTCCGGCATCGGCCGCAGGTACCCCTGCTGCACCAGCAGCTGGACCAGCCGGTGAGTGGTGCTGCGGCCGATCCCGGTCGCCGCGGTGATCGCCCGCAGGCTCGTGTGCCCGTGTCCGACGGCGGCGATCACCGCGAGCCCCCGGGCCAGCGTCTGCGTGCCCGGCGGGGTCGGCTGCTGGTTCTCGGCCATCCGAGCACGCTATCCCTATAGTCGGGACGCGCGTGGCAATAACGGGACGCTGCTCCCTAGCGTGGCCGGCGTGACGGCAGCAACCTCCGCGGACGGCGCGCTGGTCGCGGTCGACTGGGGGACCTCGACCTTCCGCGCCTGGCTCCTCGACCCGCGGGGCCGGGTCCTGGATACCTGCCGCAGCAGCGACGGCTCACGGGCGGTCGCCGAGACGGTCGCCCCGGACGACGTCGACGGGCGGGCGACGGCGTTCGCGGCGGCGTTCCTCGCCCGGTGCGGGTCCTGGCTCGCGGCGGCGCCCGGCATCCCGGTGCTCGCCAGCGGGATGGTCGGGTCGAACCACGGCTGGCACGAGGCGGGCTACCTCGACCTGCCGGCCGACCTCGGGCGGCTCGCCGAGCACCTGGTGAGCCTCGACGTCGGCGGGTCACGCGTGCACATCGTGCCCGGGCTGCGCGCGACGGGCGCGACGCCCGACGTCATCCGCGGCGAGGAGGTGCAGGTCCTCGGGGCACTCGCCGGCCTCACCGCCGGCGCCGCCGAGCGGCGCACCGTGCTCCTGCCCGGCACCCACAGCAAGTGGGTGACCCTGCGCGGGGAGGTCGTCACCGACTTCGTCACGGCGATGACCGGCGAGCTGTTTCACCTGGTGCTGGAGCGGTCGATCATCGCCACCCTGGCCGCCGAGGCCGCCCCGTCGGGGGCGGACCGGCCGGCGTTCGCCCGCGGCCTGGAGGCCGCCACGGGCCCGGTGGGCCGGCGCGGCCTCGCGGCGGCCCTGTTCACCGCGCGCACGCTGGTGATGGCGGGCCGGTTGCGTCCCGCGGAGGTACCGGACTACATCTCGGGCCTGCTGGTCGGGGACGAGGTGGCCCACGTCCTGCCCGGCCTCCCGACGGCGGCCGGCCCGGTGCTCGTGTGCGGCGCGCCGGACCTTGCCGACCGTTACGTCACCGCCCTGGCCCGGCACCACCGCCCCGCCGTCGTGGCGCCCCAGGACGCCACGGTCACCGGCCTGTGGGCGGTCGCACGGGCCGCCGGCCTGGTCGACCGCCCCGTCGCCACCGCCACGCAGGAGTGAGAGCCGCCATGACACCCCCGACGTCACCGACACCCCCGACATCCATGACGCCCCCGACGCCCCCGGCGTCCGGGCTGATCGCGATCCTGCGCGGGCTGACCCCGCCCGACGCCGTCGAGATCGGCCGCGCGGTCCTCGAGGCCGGGTTCGATGCCCTCGAGGTGCCGCTGAACTCCCCGGAGCCCTTCGAGTCCATCGCCCGGCTGCGGGCGGCGCTGCCCGCGGGCACCGCGCTCGGCGCCGGCACCGTGCTGCGCCCGGAGGACGTGGCCCGCGCGGCGGACGCCGGCTCCTCGATCATCGTGGCGCCGAACACCAGCCCCGCGGTCATCGCCGCCGCCGTCGCCCGCGGCCTGCGCGCCTACCCGGGCGTGGCCACCGCGACGGAGGCCTTCACCGCCGTCGGCGCCGGGGCCACCAGCCTGAAGATCTTCCCCGCCGACCTGGTCGGGATCACCGGCATGCGGGCGTGGCGCAGCGTGCTGCCGCCCGAGGTCGAGCTGCTGCCCGTCGGCGGCGTGGACGCCGCCAACCTCGCCGACTGGGCGCGCGCCGGCGCCGGCGGGGCGGGCATCGGCTCGGCCCTCTACCGCCCGGGCGACGACGCCGCCACCGTCCACGCGCGGGCGGTGGCGATGCGGGCCGCCTGGGACGACGGACGAACGCACCGCTCGCCGTCGCCGTCGGCCGCCGACGGCCCCTGACCGCCCGACCGGGCGCAGCCGCCCCGCCCCGACACCTCCCGCACCCGAGACGAAGGACCCCCGTGAAGATCACGTCAGTGACGACCTACCTCGTCCCGCCGCGCTGGCTGTTCTGCAAGATCGAGACCGACACCGGCGTGACCGGCTGGGGCGAGCCGGTCCTGGAGGGGCGCGCCGCCTCGGTCGCCGCCGTCGTCGACGAGCTCGCGGACTACCTCGTCGGGCGGGACCCGCGCCGGATCGAGGACCTGTGGACGGTGATGTACCGCGGCGGGTTCTACCGCGGCGGCGGGCTGCTGATGAGCGCCATCGCCGGGATCGACCAGGCGCTGTGGGACATCAAGGGCAAGGCGCTCGGCGTGCCGGTGCACGAGATGCTCGGCGGCCGGCTGCGCGACCGGATCAACGTCTACTCCTGGATCGGCGGGGACCGGCCGGCCGAGACCGCCGCCGACGCCCGGCGGGCCGCCGACCGCGGGTTCACCGCGGTGAAGATGAACGGGCCCGCCGAGCTGCAGTACATCGACTCCCGGGACAAGGTCGAGCTGGTCGTGGCCAACGTCCAGGCGGTCCGGGAGGCGGTCGGCCCGGACGTGGGCATCGCGGTGGACTTCCACGGCCGGGTGCACCGGCCGATGGCCAAGGTCCTGATCGCGGCGCTCGAGCCGTACCACCTCATGTTCATCGAGGAACCGGTCCTCACCGAGCACGTCGACGGCGTGGCGGACGTCCTGCGCGGCTCGGGGACGCCGATCGCGCTCGGCGAGCGGCTGTACTCCCGGTGGGACTTCAAGCACGTCATCACCTCCGGCGTCGTCGACGTCATCCAGCCCGACCTCTCCCACGCGGGCGGCATCACCGAGGTGCGCAAGATCGCGGCGATGGCCGAGGCCTACGACATCGCGCTCGCCCCGCACTGCCCGCTCGGCCCGATCGCGCTGGCCGCGTGCCTGCAGGTCGACGCCGTCAGCTACAACGCCGTCATCCAGGAGCAGTCGCTGGGGATCCACTACAACACCTCCAACGACCTGCTCGACTACCTCGTGGACCCCACCGTCTTCGACTACCACGACGGCGCGGTCGAGATCCCGTCCGGCCCGGGCCTGGGTATCGAGGTCAACGAGGACTACGTCCTGGAGCGGGCGGCGGAGTCCCACCGGTGGCGCAACCCGGTGTGGCGCCACGCGGACGGGTCCGTGGCCGAGTGGTGACCGCCGCCGTCGGCCGAGGCTGACGCGCCGCTGGCCCGGGGGCCAGCGAGACCAGGCCCGGAGCTCGAAGCCCAGGTCCGCCGGCCTCATCCTGAACCTGCACCGCACCGCCGGCATCGACGGCTGGCGCTGGCTGTTCCTCCTCGAGCGCATCCCCGCCGTGCTCCTTGGCATCCCCGCCGTGCTGATCGCCCTGTACGTGCTGTTCCGGCTGCCCGAGCGGCCCAGCACCGTCTCGTGGTTCACGCCGAGGAGAGCAGGTGGCCCACCGGCACCATCGCCGGCGAGACGGCCTTGTCGCAGATCTGGGACTCCCTGCCGTGGTAGCGGGCGCTGGGCAACCCGACGGTGCTCGGCCTGGCGGCCGTGCTCAGGCTTTCGGCACCATCGGCGTCACCGGGCGCGACGACGACGTCGTGCGCAGGCCACACCACCCCTTCGCTGCCCGGCCGTGCAGTACCCTTTGCGCATGGCGGCGACGGACAAGCGCTCGGTGATCGAGGACATCACTTTCGGTGGCCGCACCGCGGAGGAGGAATCCGAGCATCTCGCGCGCTACTTCGTCGAGACCGAGCAGTGGCGCAAGGTCTGGCAGGACGAGGTCGACATCGTCTTCGCGCCCAAGGGTGGCGGCAAGAGCGCTATCTACAGCATGCTCGTGTCGCGCGAGGACGAGCTGTTCGACCGGAGCATCGTGCTCGTACCTGGTGAAAATCCGACTGGTGCGACAGCATTCGAGCCCATCCAGATCGCACCTCCGACTAGCGAAACCGAGTTTATCCAGATCTGGAGGCTCTACTTCCTCGTTCTACTTGTCGAGGAGCTTGAGCGTTACGACGTCCAGTCCGTCGGGCTCCGCACGGTCCGTCAGGCTCTCGCGTCCATCGGGCTCACGGAGGGGACGAAGGTCAAACGAACCATCATCATGCGAGTGCGTGAAGCGCTTCACAGGTTCTTCCCTGAGAGCGTCGAGGCAGGGATGAGCGTCGACCCGACCACCGGCACTCCTACTGGCTTCACCGCAAAGGTCACCTTCGACGAACCCTCTATCGAGCAGGAGCAGGCGGGGATGCTCTCCGTCGATCGCCTCTACGAAACGGTGAACGACGTTCTGGTTGAGCAGAACCTTCGCGTCTGGCTTATCCTGGACCGGCTCGACGTCGCGTTCACAGCCTCGCCGGAACTCGAGGCCAACGCTCTGCGGGCATTGTTCAGGGTCTATCGGCTGATCGAGCCGCTCGGACAACTGCGGCTGAAGATCTTCCTCCGCAGCGACATCTGGGCGGAGATCACGGCCGGCGGCTTCCGCGAAACAAGCCATATCACTCGCGACATGAACCTCCACTGGAACCGAGCGAACCTCCTGAAACTCATCGTTCAACGAGTCATCCAGAGCGATCTCCTCGTTCGAGAACTTAGCGCCGACGCGGCGCACGTGATCGCGTCGTCCGTCGCACAGCAGGAACTGTTCGATCGCGTCTTCCCCCGGCAGGTGGACGCCGGATCGAACAAGCCCGCGACGTTCGACTGGGCACTATCTCGAACAGAGGACGGCAAGAAGGTTGCCGCCCCGCGTGAACTCATTCACCTGTTCACCACGGTGCGAGACCGCCAGCTCGGACGGATCGACACTGGGCAGGCAGCCATCGCTGAGGGCGTCTACTTCGAGTCGCAGGCGTTCCGCGACGCGCACCCCGAGGTGTCGGAAACTCGACTGCAGAAGACGATCTACCCCGAGTATCCGTGGCTCAAGGACTGGCTCGAGGCGCTCCGCGGACAGCGCACGCTACAGGACGTAGTGAGTCTCGAAGCCCTCTGGGGGACGGTCCGCGTGGATACCGAAGAGCGAATCCGTCGTCTCGTCGACGTCGGGTTCTTCGAGCAACGTGGGTCCGTCGCAGAGCGCACCTACTGGGTACCGTTCCTCTACCGCCCTGCGCTCGAGATGGTGCAGGGTGCCGCGGACGGCCTGCGTGACAGGATCGGCGCATCGAGCGACGTCGAGGACGAGGATTCGTCTCAGGTTGGTGCTGCGCGCTAGCAGCTCAGTACGAGAATCCCGGCACGGTCGTTCAGCGGCCCGTCAACGCCCGCGCCCTTCCACCCCGGAGCGTCCACCGCTCGGGCGCGCTGGACGGGCTTGTGGAGTCGGGAAGCTCGCGCGTGCGTTGCGTGCGGCGTCCGCGGCACGTCGGTCGACGAGGGCGCGACCTTGCCCGCGGACCTGATCCACCTCGATGACCTGCGGGCGGTCGCCGGCGGGGGTCCAGTATCGGCGTAAGCTCGTGACGTTTCCACACTCGCGCGCGACGCGTTCGGCGGACTCCTGGGAGATGGCGCGGGCGTCCTCCCCCGCGTACACGCTGCGCGCGTAGTCCTCGGGGACCCATCGGCCGCCGTGGCGGTACTCCGGGTCCCCCTCCAGCGCCTTCGTGTAGGCGCTGCGCCAGCGTTGGGCGATCCTGGCGGCGGAGACGTCGTAGGGCACCTCGACGTCGACGACGTCGACGCGGTAGCCGGCGCGCTCGAGCGTGCGGCCGAGCTCGACGGCGGCTTCCGGCTTGGACAGGACCGAGTCGATGACGACGTTGGTCCCGGCGCGGATCGCTTCCTCGCGCACGACCTTGGCCAACGCGGATGACTCTTCGTGCACGAGGGCGGCGAAGTCCAGCGGGAAGAAACGCTCCCCCTGTGCCTCGAGCTCACGCACCGCGGGCGGCTTGATGAACGTCTCGTAGGACCCGTCGGCCGCGGCCGCGTCCAGGAGCTGGGTCTTGATTTCGTCCGGGTCGACCTCGAGCCACTGGCGCCGGCCGTCGGTGCCGGGCGCGCCGATCAGCTCGTCCAGGATCCGTGACTTGCCGGCTCCGGGTGGGCCGGCGAGAACGATGGCGCGCTTGTCGTGCGCGACCTCGTTCTCCATCGTCTCGCGGTAACCCTGGAGGATCTGCTGGTGCAGTTCCTCGCGCATCGGGGTAGGCATCCCGGGGGTGAAGAACCAGGCCGGGTTCGCCACGGTAGCGTGCGGGCTCTCGCGCGACAGTGGCGCGCCGGGTGCCGACAGGGCCCGGACGGTCTGGGCATGGCGGTCAACTTCGGCGGCCGTCGTCACGTCCTGTGAGCCTGGGTCGTCTGGTGCGCCTGCCCGACGGCGACATACATGCCCTGGTCGATCAGGCCCTCGCGGTAGGCGCGCACGACCTCCTCGAGCGTGTGCGTCCCGGGCGCGTCGACGACCAGGGCGTCGTACCCGTCGGTGCGCGCGATCGGGTCGTACGGCCAGCGCACGAGCTCGTCGAGCGCGCGGTCGCGGTCCAGCTCCCCCGCGGCGTACCGCTGCGCGATCTCGTACGGGTTCGCGCCGGAGAACCCGGGACGGACGTCGTCCACGGCTCGCGCAGTCTTGAGGGCCTGGCTGACAGCGGACTGCGACACGTGCAGCTCGGCGGCGAGTTCGCTCTGCGTCATCCGGGCGGCGAGGGCGCGCAGCGTGCGCTGGTAGGACAGGTCCGTGACCGATCGCCGGCTGCGCAGGCGTCGCAGGTCCTCCACGGTGGGCTGATCGATGGTAGATATGCTCACCACCTCCATTCATTAGGCACCTTATATCGCCAGGTGGGCGTCGGCGCTCGCGCAGTTCCGCCACGTCGCCGGGCGTGACGTCGGCCAGGGGCTCCCGCCGGCATGGTGCCGCACCCGGACACCGGCACGATGGCGGACCCGGTACGGCGGATCGCCTCGACGTCCAGGGCACCGCGACGAACGCGACCCGCACACCGCCCAGGATGCATCCACGGCTGCGTCCATCGCGTTCATCAACACCGTCGCGAACTTCGTCGGCATGGGCCTGCCGCCCATCCTCGGCCGGCTCAAGGACGCCTCGGGCACGTACGACTCGGGGCTGTGGATCATCGGGATCGCCCTCGCCGTCGGCGGCGTGGTCGGCATCCTTATCACCCGGCGGCGACGGCCGATCCCGGCCCCACCACCGACGAGCCGGCGGCCACCGCGCCCGTCCAGGCCGAGCGGGAGCCGTGAGACTCGCCCGGTGCGACCTCAGGCGTGCCGGCGCCCTAGATCGTCGGGCGAATCAGGTCACCCGCCCTCGGGTCCGCCGGCCAGGTCCAGCACGAACCGCTCCTGGCCGGCGCACCGGTCGGCTCCCAGCGGCTCGCGCTCGCCGGTCGCCCGGAACCCGCGGCGCTCGTACAGGCGCCGGGCCGCGTCGTTCCCGTCGGCGACGTCGAGGCTGAGGCGGCGCGCCCCGTCCCGCACGGCGGCCGCCTGGACGGCGTCGAGGAGCGCCTGGCCCACCCCCGCGCGTCGGGCCGACGGCGCCACCCACATCCCGACCAGGTGCCGCTCGTCGGGCCGGTCCGGAACCGGGAGGTAGGTGAGGATGCCGACGACGTCCGGGCCCAGGTACGCGAGGAACGTCCGGCCGGCGCCGGCCCGCTCCTGCCAGACGCCGTCGTCGAAGGCCTGCTCGCGGGCCAGCGTGGAGCCGAACGCGGCCGGGTCCTGGGCCAGCGCGGCCAGCCGCACCTCCCGCAGCTCGCGCCAGTCGGCGGCGCCCGCGGGCCGGACCTGCACGGCGCTCACCATGGCCCAACGGTAGACCGGCGGCCACGGGCGGGAGCGCGAGCGCCGGGCACGGGCGGGAGCGCGAGCACCGGGCACGGGCGGGCCGCCGGGCAAGAGCGCGAGCGCCCGTGCGCCGAGCGCCGAGCGCCGAGCGCCGAGCGCCGGGCACGGCAGGATGGCGGCATGAGCATCGTCAAGATCAACGCCATCACCGTCCCGCCCGGCAGCGGGGACGAGCTTGCGCGGCGGTTCGCCGCCCGGGCGGGTGCGATGGAGGGGGTGGAGGGCTTCCTCGGCTTCGAGCTGCTGCGACCCAGCGACGGGCGCACCCGGTGGCTGGTGGTGACGCGGTGGCGCGACGAGGTCACCTACGAGGCCTGGGTCGGCTCGACGGACTTCGCCGCCGCGCACGGCCGCGCAGGTGGGGAGCCGGGCGGCACGGCCGGTCCGGGAGGCGCCGACGCGGCCGGGGGCGGCACCGCGGCGGCCGTCGCGGGCGGCATCGACACGGTCGGCGAGGGCGGCACCGGCCCGGCCGCCGGCGCACCGGCTGCGGACGACGGCGGCCACGCCGGCACCGCGACGGCCGACGGCGCGGGCGAGCCGGCAGGCCGAAGGCCGGTCGGGACCAGCGCCGAGCTGTGGAGCTTCACCATCGCCGCGGGCAGCGGCGTCGACTGACCGCCGAGGTCCTGGTCACCGGCCCGCCGGCACCCGAGGAGGGGTGGGCGGGAGGGGAACCAGGGCAGGACTGGCACCCGCCTGGCACGCCGTGCGTCAGTGCGTGTGCTCGTTGCGCCCGAAACCCTCCAGGAACCGCGGCCCGGCGACGGCCAGTTCCGCCTCGAACCCCGCCCCCCACTCCCGGTAGGGGTGGTGGACGAGGCGGTCGTTGGCGAACCGCGGGTCGTCCGTCACCTCGGTGACCGCGAACGGCGGGATGACCAGGTCGGTGACCGGGCCCTCCCGCTCGCACTCGGCGACCACCAGGCCGGCGTTGTCGCCGAGGAACTCGTCGACGACCCACCCGTCGGCGCCGAGCCACAGCGAGTGACGGAGCTTGATCAGCCGGCGCCCGCCGAGACGCACCATGGCCAGCCCGACGGCGATGTCGAGCTCCCGCTCGGCCTCGTACCGGGTGCCGCCCACGTAGGGTCCCTTGGCCGTCAGCGCGCAGAAGGTGAACCGGTCGCCGAGGGAGTCGAGCGCCCGGAGCACGCCGGCGTCGCCGTCGTGGATCTCCCCGGGGAGCGCCGGGTGCGGGGCCGGGCCGGAGAGCCGGACGCGCAGCGCGTACCCCTCGGCCGCGAGGAAGTAGCTCTGCACGATGAGCTCGGGCCCGGACTCGCTCCGCAGCTCGGCGGGAAGCTCGCGGACGAAGAACTTGCGCTCGAACTCGAAGTCGCCGTACCCGGTCTCCGTCATGCCCGGACGGTACCCGCCCGCTACGCTCGGGCGCGTGGGACACGAGGAGCCGGCGGAGCCCGCCGGCCGCGCCCGTCCGCGGCCGACGCGAGAGCCGGTCCGGTGATCCGCCGCCTGCTCGCCGGGACCTTCTGGCGGCTCAGCCGCTGGCGGCACCGGTCCGTCCCGCTCCCCCCGGGCGGCGCCGGCATCCTCATCGGCGCCCCGCACACCTCCAACTGGGACTTCATCCTCATGCTGGCCGTGGCGGCCGACCTGGGCATCGACGTCCGCTGGCTCGGCAAGCGCCAGCTCTTCCGCCGCCCGTTCGGCCGGCTCATGCGCGCCCTGGGCGGCATCCCGGTCGACCGGTCGCACCCGGGCGGCCTCGTCGCCGAGCTCGTCGGCCGGGTCAAGTCCGGCGAGAAGTTCTACCTCCTCATCACCCCCGAGGGCACCCGCCGTCGTGGCACCTACTGGAAGTCCGGCTTCTACCGCATCGCCCACGAGACCGGGCTGCCCGTCGCCCTGGGCTTCGTGGACCGGGACCGCATGACGGTCGGGGTCGGTCCGTCGCTCACGATGACCGGCGACCTTACCGCGGACATGGACCGCGTCCGGGACTTCTACGCGGACAAGAAGGGGGTGCGCCCGGAGCGGGGGACATCCCCGCGGCTGCGGGACGAGGACGCGGCCCCCGAGCCGGCCGACGCCGAGCCCGCTGCGGCGCCCACCGACGGCCCGGACGCTGCGGGACCCGCGCCTGCGGCGCCCGCCGGCGACCCACCACCCGCCGGACCCCGCTGAGGGACACCAGAAGGAGGCCGCATGGACGCGGACGCCATCGTCGTCGGGGCCGGGCTGGCCGGGCTGGTGGCCACCGCCGAGCTCGCCGCGGCCGGCCGGCGGGTGCTCCTGCTGGACCAGGAGAACGCCGCCAACCTCGGCGGGCAGGCGTACTGGTCCTTCGGCGGCCTGTTCCTCGTCGACTCCCCCGAGCAGCGGCGGATGGGCATCCGCGACTCCGCCGAGCTGGCGTGGCAGGACTGGCTGGGCACCGCCGGGTTCGACCGGGACCGCGAGGACCGCTGGCCGCGGCGCTGGGCCCGGGCCTACGTGGACTTCGCCGCCGGGGAGAAGCGGGCCTGGCTCCGCGACCTCGGCGTGCGCCTCTTCCCGGTGGTCGGCTGGGCCGAGCGCGGCGGGCACGGCGCGACCGGGCCGGGCAACTCCGTGCCCCGGTTCCACATCGCCTGGGGCACCGGGCCGGGCCTGGTGGCGCCGTTCGCCCGCCGGGTCCGGGCCGCCGTCGACGCGGGCCTGGTGACCGTCCGGTTCCGGCACCGGGTGGAGGAGCTGCTGAGCACCGGCGGCACCGTCGACGGCGTGCGCGGCACCGTCCTGACCGCCACCACCGCCGCCCGCGGGGAGGCCTCGCCCCGCACCGCCGTCGGGGAGTTCGCGCTGCACGCCCCGGTCGTGCTCGTCACCTCCGGCGGGATCGGCGGCAACCCGGAGATGGTGCGCCGGTTCTGGCCGGACCGGCTCGGGACGCCGCCGCGGCACCTGGTCCGCGGCGTCCCGGCGTACGTGGACGGCCGGATGCTCGACGTCGCCGAGGCGGCCGGCGCGTCGCTGGTGAACCGGGACCGGATGTGGCACTACACCGAGGGCGTCACGAACTACGCCCCGGTCTGGCCGGACCACGGCATCCGGATCCTGCCCGGCCCGTCCTCGCTGTGGCTGGACGCGACCGGCCGGCGGCTGCCGGTGCCGCTCTACCCCGGCTTCGACACCCTGGGCACCCTGGCCCACCTGCGCCGCACCGGGCACGACCACTCCTGGTTCGTGCTGACCCAGCGGATCATCGAGAAGGAGTTCGCGCTGTCCGGCTCGGAGCAGAACCCGGACCTGACCGGCAAGGACCTGCGCCTGCTCCTGCACCGGCTGGGCCCGGGGGCGCCCGGCCCGGTCGAGGCGTTCAAGGACCGCGGCGCGGACTTCGTCGTCGCCGACGCCCTGCCAGAGCTGGTGGCCGGGATGAACGCCCGCACCGAGGAGGCGCTGCTGACGCTCGGCGACGTCGAGCGGGAGGTCCGCGCCCGGGACCGGGAGATGCTCAACCCGTTCAGCAAGGACCTGCAGGTGACCGCCCTGCGCGGGGCCCGCTCCTACCGGGGCGACCGGCTGCTGCGGGTGGCCCGCCCGCACCGGCTGCTCGACCCGGCCGCCGGCCCGCTGATCGCGGTCAAGCTGCACGTGCTCACCCGCAAGACCCTCGGCGGGCTGGAGACCGACCTGTCCGGCCGGGTGCTCCGGCCCGACGGCGAGGTGCTCCCCGGGCTGTACGCCGCCGGGGAGGTCGCCGGCTTCGGCGGCGGTGGCATGCACGGCTACCGGTCGCTGGAGGGGACCTTCCTCGGCGGCTGCCTCTTCTCCGGTCGGCAGGCGGGGCGGGCCACGGCGGCCGCGGTGTAGCCGGACGACGGCGACCGGCCGCGGGAAAGCCGGCACGACGGCGGCCGGGCCGGTCCAGCCGGGACGACGGCGACCGGCCCGGTGCTGCCGGTCCGCCATCAGCCCAGCGCCGGAGCATGGCGACGGCGGCCGGCCACGGTGCAGCCTCACGCGGTGCAGCCGGTGCGCCCGTCACGCCAGGGCCAAGACCACGGCGACGGCGGCCACCACCAGGGCCGCCCAGGCCGCGGCGACCGCCCCGCCGACCGCCGCCCACCGCCGGGTGCTCCACCGCCGCGGCTCGCCGGTGGCCAGGGTGCGCACCCACACCCGCGCCTCGGCGGCGGCGGCCGCGCGGAACAGCGCCAGGGTCGTGGCCGCGACCGCCACCGCGAGCCCGAGGACGGCGACCGTGCCCAGCAGCAGCGCGGCCACCCCGGTCCCGGTCACCGGGGTGGGGCCGGTGGCCGCGAGCGCCCAGCCGACGGCGGCGTCGACGGCGGCGAGGAGCCGCGGACCCACCGGGTGCACGCCGGCCAGCGTCGCCCCCACCGCGCCGTAGTGCGCCCGGGCGGCGGGCACGGCGAGGGCGCCGACCGCCACCACCGGCGGGAGGAGCCGCAGCACCAGCGCCAGCCAGTCCCGCCGCGCCCAGGGCGTCCAGTTGGCGCCGGTACCGTCCGGGTCGGCCAGCGCCCGGCGGGCCCGGACCCCCCGCGCGGCCCCCAGCCGGGCCGGCTCCGACAGGTGGCCGGTGAGGTGATGCAGCACCCGGGGCACCGTCTCGGCCCAGTCCTCGCCGTAGCCGACGTGGTCCCCGATCACCTGCATCTCGCCGGGGACCATGACGAACCGGTAGGTCCCGGCGGCCGGCTGGGTCACCGGCCGGCCGTTGGGCACCAGGTCGAACGGCGCCCACAGGTCCAGCCAGTCCACCCCGGCGACGGCGCCGGGTGTGGGCAGCGCCCCGCCACGGCCGGCGGCGAAGGCGGTGACCTGGTGCCGGGCGGCCGCGGCGAGGGCGAGGAGCGCGGCGAGGGTCACGCCCAGGGTGAGCGCCGCCGTCGGGAGGGGGCCGAGGGCGCCGAGGGTGGGCAGGGCGAGCAGCCAGACCAGGCCGGTGGCGACGATCGGCACCCGCGTCCAGGTCGGCGGGGTCAGCACCCGCATGTCCTCCAGGCGGCCGTGCGCCCCGCCGAGGGTGGTCAGCCGCGCGGGCCGCCGGTGGGGCGGCAGGCGCTGCAGGACGGCATGGCTGAGCGCGGCGCCCTGGGAGGTGGCGAGGACGTGCACCCGGTCGGCGCCCCACCGGTCCACCTCGGCCGCGACGACGGCGCGCACCCGCTGCTCCATCCGGGCCCGCGCCACCGGGCGGATGAGAAAGCTCTGGACGTCGCCGACGTTCTGGCTCAGCAGCGTCAGCACCCGCGCCGCACCGTCGCGGACCCGGGGGGAGGGCACCGCCGTCGTGACCACGAGGAGCACGACGGCGACCAGCAGCACCGGGCCGACGAGCGCCAGCAGGACCAGCCCGAGCGCGATGGAGTAGGCCGGCGCGAACGGCCGGAGCTGGTGGACGACCGCCGGCGGGCGGGACCGGGCCGGCGCCGGGGGTGGGGCGGTGCGGGCGGCCCGGGCGGCGCGGGCCTCGAGGACCATCTGGGTGACGGCGAAGCTCGGCGCGAACCAGAGCAGCCAGCGCAGGACGTCGGCCGGCCGGGGCGCCTCGAAGGCGTCCGCCCAGTGCGCCTCGACCAGCCGGAGGCGGACCACGGGGTCGGTGACCACCGGGTCCGGGTAGGACCCCGGCGCGCCGACCTCGACGACGGCGCTCACCGGCTCCCGGTCCCGCGCCGCCCGGCCGGTGCTCAGCGCCGTGACCTCGGTCGGGGCACCGCGCCGGTCCTGGAGGGCGGTGAACCGGAGCAGGTCCTCGGTCCACCGCTCCAGGGTCTGGCCGCGGGGCTGGGTGCCCATGCCGTGGACGAGCACGACGCTGACGTCGGGCTCGGGCGCGGCTGACTCGGCCATGGGCTCAGCATGCGGCAGGCCACCGACACCGGGTGGCCGAACCGGCCGTCCGCGCACCGGCACGTGCGCCGCCGCCTCGTCCGCCTGGTGCCGCAGGGGCCCGGCCGTAGTCTCGGGAAGCGAGTCAACTACGGCGCGCAGTTGAGGCCGTCTCATCCCGTCCCTCGAGTTCGCGAGTCCGCAACCACGGCGTCCCAGGGCTGGTCGAGACTGATCGACCTGGGAAGCCCCGGCTCGCGGTACGCAGGCGCATTGCGATGCATTGCAACTGCCATGTACGCTGCTGGCCGGTACCTCCTGGTCGTGCTCACCGAGGCGATCGAGGGCCGTGACTATGTGGTGACCGCACGCGAGATGACGAGCGCCGAGCGCCAGGCCTTCCAGCGCACGGGAAGGTGAGATGAGATGAGCAAGCTGGACGAGATTGCCGCCCACGCCCAGGAGCACGACTTCTCCGAGGAGATGGAGCGGGGAGTCTGGGAAGACGAGACCGAGACGGATCCCATGGTCACCACCTCACTTCGGCTGCCCAAGTCGCTGCTGGACTGGGTGCGCGAGCGGGCCGCCACCGAGCACGTGCGGCCTAGTGCGTTGATCCGACAGTGGATAGAGCAACGTCGAGACGCGGGCAACGCGGTTGACGTCGGCGACCTTGCGGCCCGTCTCGACCGCCTCGAGCGCGCCGTGTTCTCCGACTCCAGCGGCTCCTGACGGGCCGCGCGGCGGTACTCACCACCGCCGGTGGACCGCGTGGCAGCAGGCGCTGTCGACACTCCAACGCACCGCGGTCCACCGGGCCGCGGCAAGCGGGTCCCCGGACCGGGTCAGGTCAGCCGCGGCGTGCACCAGATTCCCGGGCCTCGTGCGCGGCGGCCCCGGCGACGTAGTCGGACAACCCGCTCAGGGCCTCTTCGTCCTCCGCCCGCTCGCCGGGCTGGCGGCAGAGCCCCCTCCTTCCCTGCCGGTGGCAGGGTCGGCGCCCCGGGGGCGGCGCGGTGGTGACCCGACCCGGGCCTTGCAGAGCTGTTCGTTGATCTCGACGTAGTCCTCCACCAGCGCGGCGAACCGGGTATAACTGTCCAGCTCGGCGCGGACCTGGTCGACCTGCTCGAGGGGGATGTACTGCCCGCGCGAGCCACCCGGGCCCTTCGCGGTCCGGGTCCACAGAGCCCGGGGCCCGTGACCCTGCTCCCCGGGGCGGGCGCAGCGGCAGCCGGGCTTGCCGCACCTGCGGTAGCCCACCTGCAGCGAGCCGCGCCGGAACCGCGGCACCGCGGCGATGCGCGCCAGCACCACCTGCGCGAGCTCCTCGAGCTGGTCCACCGTCATCGCCGAGTAGTCCTTGCCCATGCCACCCTCCCAAGCCTGATCATGGACCCAGCATTCAGACTAGGGGCGCCGTCTCAATCCCTGATCGGCAGCCTCCTGGTTGCTCTCACCGTCTCGATGCCACCGGGTCGGAGAATGGAGTCGAACAGGCGCCCGGGAACCGACTCCCGCTAACGGTCACTACCGGGCCAGGCAGCCCCGCGCGTTCAGGAGATCCAGCATCAACGAGCAACGACGGACGGACAGGATGAGCGAACGAGACGTCGTGCGCCTGCTCGCTCTTCTTGCCGAGAAGGGCGTAAGGCCCTGGATCGATGGCGGGTGGGGCGTCGATGCACTCCTTGGACGTCAGACCCGCGAGCACGCCGATCTAGACATGGTGATCGAGGATCGAGACGAAGCTGCCACGGTCTCCGTCTTGGAAGGTGAGGGCTTCCAAGCAGTCCCGATGTGGTTCACGACCCCGGTGCACACCGTCTGGCGACACGAGGACGGGCGCGTCGTGGACCTCCATGTCGTTGTGCTGGACGACGACGGCTCCGGAATCTACGGCGACGAGGGTGTCTATCCGGCCGACGGGCTGACCGGACGGGGGCGCATCGGGGGCGACGACGTCCGGTGCATCAGCGCCACCGCGCAGGTCGAGTTTCACCGCGGTTACGAGCTGCGCGACCAAGACCGCCACGATGTCGGGTTGCTCCATGCTGAGCTTGGCGTGCCCCTGCCTCCCGAGTACCGATAGCGGTTGTGACCTCGAGCTGGATGCGGTGGCTCGGTCATGGGCTCCTGATGCGGCGGCGGCCCACCCAGACCGGACGCTGAACCGATCGTCCGGGCACTGGGCAAGTGCGCTCCCACCTCCTACGGTGTGGCCATGGCGGGCATCGAGGGAGAGGACCGGCCGGACGGGATGGGCCGGGGACGCCGCCCGGCGGACCGAAGCTCGGCGGACCGGGGCGCGGCGGATCGAGGCGCGGCGGACCAGGGCCCGGACGAGGACGCCGCCGCGCGGGACCGGGAGCGGGAGCGCTACGCCCGCGGGCTGCCGGACTACCACGACCCGACCGCCGGCTGGGGCGGCGCTCCGCCGGCCCGCAGCGCCCTGACGCTCCGGCTGGTCCTGGCCGTCTTCGGCCTGGTGGCGGGCTTGCTGCTGGCAGTGTGGGCGATGCGGGTGGACGCCCCGGGCTGGCTCGTCGCACTGCCCATCATCATGGCGGTGACCGCCGTGGTGGACATCGTCGTGGTCGCCCGACGCAAGCGCCGCGGCGAGCCGGGCTGAGCGAGCGGGGAAGCGATCTACGGGTTTGCGCGGGCTCCAGCCGCGGATGGGCTTGGCCACCGCTGCCGCGCACGTCGGACCCACTGCCCGGGCAGGCGTGCCCTTTGACCGATCGGCGGTGATCCCTTAAACGGATCGGCGGCGACGGCTCCGCGGCCCCCGAGCGGCGCATGTCTGTACTCGCTGTGGCGGCTTGGTCCCGGCTTGAAGCCGCCACAACGAGTATAGAGATGGAGGCTCTCCGCCACGGACCGGCGTGCCCATCGAATCCGGCGGGAGGTGGACGACGAGAGCCCGGTCCCTCGCGGGGGCCGGCACCAGCGCGGGTCGGCCGCGGTGCAACCGAAGTTCGCCGGTAGGCGCTCCGGCGGCGGCTCCCCCAGCCGGCCCAGGTCAGGCCGGCGCCTGCATGGGTGGTGGCCGGTGCCGCGTCCCGCGGCGCTCGACGACCTCGGCGAGCTCGGCGAGGCGGTGCGCCCGGGCCGACTCGGCCGGGGTGAACGGCTGCCCGGGTCGGGCGAAGACGTGCGCGCCGTGCCAGGTGGCGGGCACCTTCAGCATGGTCGCGCCCGGGGCCAGGTGCGAGGTGGGCAGCGGCGTCCCCGGCGCCGCGACCACGTGCTCGGCGTCGAGGAGTTCGGCCACCGCCGGCGCCAGCTCGGTCGGGTCGGTGGCGACCCGGACGGCGAGGGTGAGGGCCTTGGTCTGGCCGTCGACCAGCGCGAGCGCGGTGGTGGGCCAGACCTGGGGGTCGGTGCCACCGGCGTCCTCGACGGCCTCGGCAAGGTCCCGGGCGGTGATGTGCTCCGGCGTCGCGACGACGAACTCGTCGATGACGCCCTCGCCGGCCGGGTGCAGGTGCATGCCCAGGATGTTCGCCTCGAGGTGGGAAAGCTGGTGCGTGATCGCACCCAGCGCGCCCGGGGTGTCCTCCACCGTGGTCCGGATGCGCCACAGGTTGCCGGCCGCGGCGTCGTAGCGACGGCGCTCGCGCAGCACCGGGGCGTGCAGCCACCGCCGCAGGACCCGCATGACCGAGGGCTCGGCGACCCAGACCGCCAGGGCCGTGGCCGCCAGGGACAGCACGAGGACCTTGGTGAAGAACGAAAGGTGGCTGCCGATGACGAGCGCGTGGACGGCGAGCTCGACGGGCAGCATGGCGGCGACGTGCGCGACGGTCAGCCGGGCCCGGCGCGGCGCCGGCAGCCGGCCGCAGACCTCGCAGGCGAGCTCGGCGGTGGACATGGGCAGAGCGTGCCCCGGACCGGTTTCCGGGGTGTTGCGTCCGGCGAACAGTCAGGGAAACTCTGCGCCGGTGCCGGCCTGGGCGACCAGGGCTGCGCCGGGTGCCGAGAGTGACGGCGCTCAGTCCACCAGGACGACGTCGAGGGTGCGGGGCCCGTGCACGCCCTCGACCCGCTGGAGCTCGATGTCGCTGGTGGCCGAGGGACCGGCGATCCAGGTCAGCGGCCGGGCCGGGTGCTGGCCGAGGATCGCCACGGCCTCCGGCACGGTGACGACGACCTGCGCCCGGTGCACCACGCAGACGTGGCGGTCGGGCACCAGGGTGAGGGCGCGCCGGCCCTGGTCCGGGGCGCCGTCGAGGACGTGCCGGTCTCGGCGCTCACGCCCCGGGCCGCGGTGAGGACCGCACCGGCGCGGTCGAGCGTGCCGTTGCTCAGCGGCGCGTCCGCGGTGTCGGTGGCGACGGGCAGCCCGGCGGCGGTGAGCGCGGCGGGCCAGGCGGGCGGGAGGCCGGGCGGGACGACGACGGTCCCGGCGTAGCCGAGCACGTCGGCGAGGGCGGCCGGCAGCGCATCGGCGTCGCTGCGGTGCACCCGGGCGCGGTAGTCAGCCAGCCGGTCCAGGAGCAGGTCGACGGCGGCCGCGGAGCCCGCCGGGACGTCGCCGGTCGTGCGGTACACCCATGCGGGTGCGCTCGGCCACCGCGGCGGCGTCCCGGGCCAGCTACCTGTCCGGAGGCGGCAGCTCGCGGCCGCCCACGCGAACGGTCCCGGCTTCCCGGCCGACGATCCGGACGACCGACTGCGCCACCTCCGACCGTCCCGCGCCCATCAGTCCCGACGAGGGCGACCATCTCGCCGGCGCTCCCGTTCCGGGTCCGCGAGGTCTACGCGACGGCCGCCGCCACATACGCGGCGGGTCCGCTCGACGGCGAATCGGGAGCCGGCCGCAGGCGGGCAGGCGGCGCCGACCCTCCTGACCATGGGACCTTGGACCGCGGCCCCCGGTCGCACCGCCTGGCTACGCTGAAAACGGCTCACAGCAGCGGCCGCGCATGCGGCCCGGAGTCGCGGCGACGCCGCGGGACGAGGACGGTGCACAGTGGCACAGCGGATGATCTGGAACCAGACGGCCTACTTCGGGGCCGGCTGCATCTCGGTGATCCCAGAGGAGCTCCAGCGGCGACGGTTCACCAAGGCCATGGTGGTCTCCGACAAGGTGCTCGTGGACTCCGGGGTCACGGCGCGCGTGACGGCGCTGCTCGACGAGGCCCGGTTCCCCTACGAGATCTACAGCGACGTGCTGCCGAACCCGCCGATCGAGAACGTGCAGGCCGGTGTCGCGGCCTTCGCCGCCGCCGGGGCCGACGTGCTCATCGCCGTCGGCGGCGGGTCCCCGCAGGACACCTGCAAGGCGATCGGCATCATCACGGCCAACCCTGAGTTCTCCGACGTGCGCTCCCTCGAGGGCGTGGCGGCGACGACGAACCCGTCGGTGCCGATCATCGCCGTGCCGACGACGGCGGGCACCGCGTCGGAGACCACGATCAACTACGTCATCACCGACGTCGAGCGGCAGCGCAAGTTCGTGTGCGTCGACCCGCACGACATCCCGATCATGGCGGTGGTCGACCCCGAGATGATGGCCACCGCCCCCCGCGCCCTCAAGGTGGCCACGGGCCTGGACGCGCTGACCCACGCCATCGAGGGCTACACGACGGCGGAGGCCTGGGAGCTCTCCGACCTGTTCCACCTCAAGGCGATCCAGGTCATCGCCGCCTCCCTGCGCGCCGCGGCCGACGGCGACCCGGAGGCCATGGAACGCATGGCGCTGGCGCAGTACGTGGCGGGCATGGGCTACTCCAACGTCGGGCTCGGCCTCGTGCACGCGATGGCCCACCCGCTGGGGGCCTTCTACTCCGCCCCGCACGGCGTGGCCAACGGCATCCTGCTGGCCCCGGTGATGGCGTTCAACGCCGAAGCCACCGGGGAGCGGTTCCGGGACATCGCCGCGGCCTTCGGGGTGGAGGGCGCCGCCGAGATGGACATCGAGACGGCCCGCACGGCCGCCATCGACGCCGTCGCCGCGCTCACCCGTGACCTCGGCAATCCGACGACGCTGCGTGAGATCGGCGCCAAGGAGGAGGACATCCCGGCCCTCGCCCTGGCTGCCTACGACGACGTGTGCGCCGGGGGCAACCCGCGCCAGGCGACGGTCGCGGAGATCGAGGAGCTGTACCGGTAGATCTTCTGATCGGAAGGACGACGGCCAGCCGGGGCGAACCCCTAGGCGTCAGGCGAGACCAGCACCACATCCAGCGTGCGTGGCCCGTGCACGCCCTCCACACGCTCGAGCTCGATGTCGCTCGTCGCCGACGGCCCGGCGATCCAGGTCAGCGGCCGGGTGGGGTGCTCGGCCAGCACCGCGACCGCCTCCGGCACGGTGACGAGCACCTGCTCGGCCCACAGCACGCACACGTGCCGGTCCGGGACGAGCGTGAGGGCCCGCCGGCCCTGGTCGGGGGCGCCGTCGAGCACGATCGTGCCCGTCTCGGCGATGGCGAGCCGGACGGCCGTGAGCACGGCGCCGGCGGCGTCGAGCACGTCGTTACCCAGCGGCGCGTCCGCCGAGTCGGGCAGCGCCCGTGCGCGGACGTCATCGGCAAGCCAGTGCCCCGGCAGCTCCGGCGGCACGACGACGGAGGCGGCGTCGGCCAGTAGGGCCGCCAGGGCGGCCGGCAGCTGCGATGCGGGGCAGGTGTGCACGCGGGCCCGGTAGTCCACGAGGCGGTCCGTCAGCAGCTCCAGCGCCTCCGGCGAGCCCGGGGCGATCGCGGCGTGCGCGCGGTAGGCGCGCGGGACCGGCGTCGCGGCGGCCGGGGCGCGGCCGAGGGCGTCCGTGACACGGGCGAGGATGGCCTCCCGGGCCTCCATCACCGCTTCCCGCCGGCTCGCTCGTCACCCTCGACCTCGATCTTGGCCTCGACGCCGGAGCCTGCAGGGCCGGGACGCTCGGCCTCGTGCCGGCGCCACCACTGCCGGAACGACTCCCGTGGCGGGGCGGGCAGGTCCCTGGACCCGGTCCACAGCGAGCCGGGGAACGGCAGGCGGCCGATGCGCTCCTCGCGGGCGAGCGCCCGGCCGGCGCGGGCGGCCGCGGCGGCGGCGCCGAAGCGGCGGCCGGAGGACATCACCGCGCCGGCGGCGCTCATCGCGGCCGACCAGCCGGTGGGCACCGGGCGCCGGTCGGCGGCGGTGTTGACCCGGTCGCGCAGGTGCACCAGCGCGGTGGGGATGTCGATCTTGACCGGGCACGCCTCGAAGCACGCCCCGCACAGCGAGGACGCGAACGGCAGTGTGGCGGTGGGGTCGGCCGGGTCCACCGGGTCCGGGCCGGTGCCGGTGCCTCTCAGCAGCGGGGTGAGGATCGCGCCGATCGGCCCGGGGTAGACCGAGCCGTAGGCGTGCCCGCCGGTGTGCTCGTAGACCGGGCACACGTTCAGGCACGCGGAGCAGCGGATGCAGTGCAGGGCCTGCCGGCCGATGTCGTCGGCCAGGGCCTTGGTGCGCCCGTTGTCCAGCAGCACCAGGTGGAAGGCCTGCGGGCCGTCCCCGGGCGTGACCCCGGTCCACATCGAGGTGTACGGGTTCATCCGCTCCCCGGTGGAGGACCGCGGCAGCAGCTGGGCGAAGACCTCGATGTCGGCGAAGCGGGGCAGGACCTTCTCGATGCCCATCACGGTGATCAGGGTCTCGGGCAGGGTCAGGCACATGCGGCCGTTGCCCTCGGACTCGAAGACCGCCACGGTGCCGGTCTCGGCCACCGCCAGGTTGGCCCCGGAGACGGCAACCTTGGCCTGGAGGAACTTCGCCCGCAGGTGCGCCCGCGCGGCCATCGCCAGCGCCCGGGGGTCCTCGCTCAGCCCGGCCGGCGCGCCGGCCATCCGCTCGGCGAAGATCTCCCGGATCTCGTCGCGGTTGCGGTGGATCGCCGGGACGAGGATGTGCGAGGGCATATCCCCGGCGAGCTGGACGATGAGCTCGGCCAGGTCCGTCTCGGTGGCGGTGATCCCGGCGGCCGCCAGGTGCTCGTTCAGCCCGATCTCCTGGGTGGCCATGGACTTGACCTTGACCACCTCCCGCTCGCCGGTGGCGCGCACCAGGTCGGTGACGATCCGGTTGGCCTCGGCGGCGTCCCGGGCCCAGTGCACGACGCCGCCGCGGGCGGTGACGTTCTCCTCCAGCTGGACCAGGAGCTCGGGCAGGCGGGCCATCGCCTCCTGCTTGATGGCCGACCCGGCCTCGCGCAGGTCCTCCCAGTCGGGCAGCTCCCCGGTCACCTGCAGCCGCTTGTCCCGGATGGTGCGGGTGGCCCGGCGCAGGTTCGCCCGGACCTGCTGATTCCCCAGCGCCTCGTGCGCGGCGGCGGGGAACGTCGGCCCCCACCGCAGCGGGTCCGCCGGCGCCTCGGCGGGCAGCGGCCGCACCCGGGGCATCCCGAGGAACGTCGCGCTCACCGGGGCTCACCGCCCCGGTCGGCGACGGCGGGCGCGCCGGTGGGTGGCGGGGTGTGCGGCGCCCCGGGGGTAGCGGCGGGCACGACGGCGGCCCTCCCGGCGGGCGCAGGTGCGGGAGCTGCGGACGGAGCGCCGCACGCCGAGCCGGCATCCGCCGTCCCCGCCCGGTCGACCGGCAGCACCGCCGGCACCCACGGCCGCTCCGGGGTGGCGGCGAGGATCTCGGCCAGGTGCGCCACGTGCACCCCGGTCCGCCCGCGGGACAGGGCCCCGGCGATGTTCATTAGGCACGAGTAGTCCCCGGCGGTCAGCACCTCCGCCCGGGTGCCGACCACGTTGCGCACCTTCTCCTCGACCATCGCCGTCGACGTCTCGGCGTTCTTCAGCGCGAAGGTGCCGCCGAACCCGCAGCACGAGGCCGCCTCGGGCAGCTCGACCAGGTCGATGCCGGCGACGGCGCGCAGCAGCCGCAGCGGCTTGTCCCCCACGTGCAGCAGCCGCAGCGAGTGGCAGGTGGGGTGGTAGGTGACCCGGTGCGGGAAGTGCGCGCCGACGTCGGTGACGCCCAGGACGTCGACGAGGAGCTCGCTGAGCTCATACGTCCGCGCGGCCACCCGCGCGGCGTCCCGGGCGAGCCCGGGCTCCCCCTGGCGCTCGGCGACCATGGCCTGCTGGTGGCGGACCGAGCCCACGCAGGAGCCCGACGGCGCCACGACGGCGTCCCACTCGCCGTCGAGCACCGGGGCGAAGGCCCGCACGTGGTTGCGGATCACCGGCAGGGCCTTGCGGTAGTACCCGGTGTTAACGTGCATCTGCCCGCAGCACGCCTGCCCGGCCGGGAAGACCACCTCGTGCCCGAGCCGCTCGAGCAGCACCGCCGTCGCGGCGGGCGCCTGCGGGAACAACGCGTCGTTGACGCAGGTGGCGAACAGCGCGATCCGCACCCAGCACCTCCCTTTCAGACGAGGGTAGTCCTCACGTCGAACGCCTCGACCACCTGGCGGGTCTCGGCGCGGGTGAGGCCCTCGGCGCGGCCGCCGGCGACCAGGTCCATGTACTCGTAGCGGGCGCCGGTCTCGGCGTAGTCGGTGCGGTCCACCGCCCGGGTGACCGACAGGTCCGACCGCGCCATCACCCCGTGCTTGCTCCACAGCACGATCTGGTGCTCGCGCAACCCCGCGACGTTGGCGGCCATGAGCTCGGCGCTGCCGGGCACCATGAACTCGAGGACCTTGACGCCCTCGGGCAGGGCGACGACGGACTCCGGCTCCCAGCGCAGCAGCCGGGCGTTCAGCACGGCGGCGTCCCGGTAAGCGGGGATGTGGCTGAGGTAGGTCAGGTGGGGCGGCTGGGCGTGGACGACGGCCTGGAAGACCTCGCCGCGGCGGCCCACCTGGTCCGCGTGCACCGCGAGGTGGGAGTTCAGCTCGCTGGTGAGCCGGTCGAACAGGCGCCGGGGGGAGGTGTGCAGCGTCGCGGTGGCACCGCCGGGGTGCACCCGCAGGGCGCCGACGTGGGCGAGCGGGTCCGCGGCGATCTGGCGCAGGCGGCGGCCGGACCCGGTGACGAGGAGGGTCTTGCCGGCGAGCGCCGGCACCGCCAGCGGCAGGTCGACCTCCGCACTGAGCGGGAAGCGTCGGCGGACCTCCACCTCCCAGCCGAGGTAGACGGAGATGTTCCCGGCACCGGCCTCGGAGGCGTCGATGTCGCTGATGCGCTGGCCGCCGGCGCCCATGCTGGCGAGGATCTCGTCGAGGTCGGGGTAGGGCTGGGTGACGGGCATGGCGGGTGCTCTCCTGTGCTGGCTGGACGCGGGGACGTGCGGGGCGGGCAGCGGGTCGGTGGCCGGCAGGTCCGGTGCGACGACGACGGCGACGGCGGGCGAGCCGCGGCGGGCGAGCCGGGGAGCTCGTCGTTGTTGCGGCTCGGTCATCGCGGCCGTCCCGAGGAGACCAGCCGCGCCTCGGCCTGCGCCCAGCGGTCCACCGAGCCGGTGGGCTCGTACCGGTGCACCGGACCGGCCTGCGCGGCCGCGCGACGCAGCTCCACCAGCCCGCCGTTCAGCGCCCGGGTCGCGCGGGCCTGGACGAGGATGTTGCCCAGCGCGGTCGCCTCGGCGGGGCCGGCGAGGACGGGCAGGCCGGTGGCGTCGGCGGTGAGTTGGCACAGCAGTGCGTTGCGTGATCCGCCGCCGACGACGTGCACGACGGTGACCTCGCGGTCGGCGAGCTCGGCGGCCTGGTGGACGGCGCGGCGGTGGGCCGGGGCGAGGGAGTCGACGATGCACCGCGTCACCTCGGCCGGGGTGGTGGGCGGGGGCTGGCCGGTGCTGGCGGCCGCGGCGGTGATCCGGGCCGGCATGCCTCCGGGCGGCAGGAAGGCGGGGTCGTCGACGTCGATGACGCACCGCAGCGGCGGGACCTCGGCGGCCTGGGCGAGCAGGGTGGCCAGGTCGACGTCGTGGCCGCCGGCGTGCCAGGTGCGCAGGGACTCCTGCAGGAGCCACAGGCCCATGACGTTGCGAAGGTAGCGCACCGTGCCGTCCAGGCCGAGCTCGTTGGTGAAGTTGGCCGCCCGGCTGGCCTCGGTGGTGACCGGGGCGGGCAGCTCGAGGCCGACCAGGGACCAGGTGCCGCAGGAGATGTAGGCGAAGCCGGGCTCGGTGGCCGGGACCGCGGCGACGGCGGAGGCGGTGTCGTGGCTGCCGACGGCGACCAGCCGGGTGCCGGCCACCACCTCGGCGTGGTCGCCGGGGTCGAGGGGGCCCAGGACGGTGCCGGGCTCGACGAGGTCGGGGAGCAGGCCCGCGGCGGGCACCCCGAGGTCGCGCTCCAGGGCGGCGGTGACCTCGGTGGACCAGGTGCGCCGGCGCACGTCGAGCAGGCCGGTGGTCGAGGCGTTGGTGACCTCCGCGACCCGCTCCCCGGGTGAGCCAGTGGCAGACACGATCGTCACCCAGCCGGACGCGTCCGCCCGATGTCGGACCGCTCCGGCAGGATGGACCCCAATGGACAGAAGGAGCACGAACCTGTGAGCAACGAGCTGCGAGCGCTCCTCGCGCGCGTCGACGACAGCGACCCGGACACGGCAAAGGAGCTGCGCCGGCACATCGACGCGCTGCAGAGCCGACGGCAGTTCGGGCTGAACTTCGAGCGGCACACCCCGGAATCCGTCGCGCTCACCGGACGAGCGATCTCCGTGGGCGACAAGGTGCGCTTCCTGCCGCCGCGCGGCGAGACCGAGGTCGAATCGAAGGCGAACTGGATCGTCACCGCCATCTCGGGACCCAAGAACAAGCGCGTGGCCAGGCTGCTCGACCCGAGGTCCAAGGACGAGACCACGCGAGCGCTCGAGGACCTGGTCTTCGTCGCAGACTTCCGCGATCCGATCTATCCGGGCCTCGTCTCGACCGGGAAGGTCGAGCGCGGCGGCGACAGGCCGTTCCACGCAGTGATCAACGCCGAGAACTACCACGCCCTCGAGGCAATGCTGTTCACGCACCAGGGAAAGGTCGACTGCATCTACATCGATCCGCCCTACAACTCCGGTGCGAAGGACTGGAAATACAGCAACGACTACGTCGACGGCGACGACTCGTATCGGCACAGCAAGTGGCTCGCCTTCATGGAGCGCCGGCTGAAGCTCGCTAGACGGCTCCTGAATCCGAATGAGTCGGTGCTGATCCTTGCAATTGACGAGAACGAGGTCCATCGGGTGCACCTGCTGCTAGAGCAGATCTTCCCCGGATCCAAAGTGCAGATGGTCACTGTCTTGATCAACCCGGCTGGAGCATCCATCATTGACCAATTCTCGCGTGTCGATGAGCACTTGTTATTTGTTCACATCGGGACTGCGCGGCCGCAGCGCACGCTAACCGACACAACTCCCGGGACGTCCACCTTTGTGACGCAGGACGGGGAGGCCAAGCCCTTTCAGTGGGAGTCATTCCAGCGATCCGGCGGGAACTCCCGTCGGCAGGACACCAAAGCGAAGTTCTTTCCAGTCTGGATTCATGAGGAGACTGGGACCATCGTCGGTTGTGGCGATCACCTCCCAGAGGGGATGGACCGTTCAGAGGCCCCGTCCCCACCCGAAGGATGTATCGCGCAATGGCCTATCAAGCGCGACGGCACCGAGGCATGCTGGCAGCTCTCCGCCCCGACCTTCCGGCAATACCTCAAAGCCGGACGGATCAAGATCGGCACGCGCAAGAAGACGACCGGCCGGTGGGGCATCGGATTTGTCGGCAAAGGCGTGATGGCGGCCATCGAAGCAGGCGAGCTCGTCGTGGACGGCCGTGACGAAAAAGGTGCAATGATCATCAGGAATGCGGAGGGTCGGGTGCGGAGCCAGGTCGGCAAGACAATGTGGACCAACGGGTCCTATAGCGCCACAGAGCACGGCTCGACGTTGTTGCGGAACTTCCTCCCCCGACGGAAGTTTCCGTTCCCTAAGAGCCTCTACGCAGTTGAGGACGCGCTTCGCTATTACATTGGCCACAAGCCCGCTGCCGTCGTTCTCGACTTTTTTTCGGGCTCCGGAACCACGAGCCACGCTGTCATGCGCCTCAACCGGCAAGACAACGGCCGTCGCATGGCGATCGCAATAACAAACAATGAAGTCTCGCCTGACGAAGAGGCTGCACTTCGTAAGGACGGCTACCGGGCCGGCGATCCCGAGTGGGAAGCCCTCGGCATCTGCAAGTACATCACAGAGCCGCGACTGCGGGCGGCTGTTACCGGTGTCAACACTGACGACAAGCCGGTGCCAGGGACCTACCGCTTCGCCGACGAGTGCCCGATGTCCGAGGGTTTCGAGGAGAACGTCGAGTTCTTCACCCTCACCTATGAGAACCCGGCCCTGGTCGAGCTCGACATGGCTTTCGATCGCATCGCGCCCTTGCTGTGGATGCGCGCCGGATCCGAGGGTCGCCGCATCGACGAGCGCAGCGACACCTTCGACGTCGCCGACACCTATGCGGTGCTCTTCAACGTGGACGCGTCCCGGCCGTTCCTCGCGGCCGTCGACAAGGCCGAGGGCGTGCGGGTCGCGTACATCGTCACCGACGACGAGACGCAGTACCAGGCGGTCGCCGGCCAGCTGCCCGACGGCGTGGAGTCGGTGCGCCTGTACGAGTCGTACCTGCGCACGTTCCAGATCAACACCGGGAGGGCCTGAGCGATGCGGTTCACGCTGAAGGACTACCAGACGACCGCCGTCGACACGATCCTCACGACGTTGGGCTACGCGCGGGAGGACTGGCACAACCGGCAGCGGCGCACGGCGTTCGCGCTCTCGTCCACCACGGGCTCCGGCAAGACGGTCATGGCCGCGACGGCGATCGAGGCGCTGCTGCATGGCAGCGATGAGTTCAACATCGAGCCGGACTCCTCGGCAGTCGTGCTCTGGGTGTCCAAGGACCCGGCGCTGAACGCGCAGACCAAGAGCCGCTTCATCGAGTGCGCCGACCGGTTACCGTCCGGCGACCTGGTGCTGCTCGACAAGACGTACGCCGAGGACTCGCTGCGCACCGGGACCGTCTACTTCATCAACCCAGACAAGCTCCGCGACCGGGCCGACTTCGTCAAGCACAGCGACACCCGGCACGTCACGTTCTGGGAGATCATCGCCAACACGATCAAGGATGAGAGCAAAACCCTGTACATGGTCCTCGACGAGGCGCACGAGGGGATGAAGTCCCCGACGAGCGCCGAGCATACGATCGTGCAGAGGATCATCAACGGCAACGGTGTCAACCCGGCGGTGCCGATCGTGTTGGGCATTTCGGCGACGGTCAAGCGGTTCGACGAGGCGATGACCAGGGCTGGCGCATTCACCAAGGAGAAGAACGTCGTCATCGACCCCAAGGACGTGCAGGACTCCGGCCTCCTCAAGAGCGCGCTGACCCTCGACATCCCCGACGAGGACGGCGAATTCTCGACGACCATGGTCCGCGACGCCACGCTCGACTTCGTCGAGGTCTGCGAGACGTGGGACGCCTACTGCGACGAGCAGGGCATCGACCCAGTCGTGCCGCTGCTGGTCGCGCAGATCCCGAACAAGACCGCGGGGGAGCGGGACACCGAGAAGGGGCACAAGGAGGAGGACGAGATCATCCACCTCGTCCTGGAGACGGTCCGCAAGCACTGGCCGGACATGCCGGCGGACTGCGTGGCCCACGTCCTCGGCGACCGGTCGACGATCGAGGTGGGCTCGTACGAGATCCCGAAGGTCGCGCCGCAGGACGTCGAGCACGACCACCGGATCCGTGTCCTGCTGGCCAAGGACGCCGTCTCCACCGGCTGGGACTGCCCTCGCGCCGAGGTCCTCGTGTCGCTGCGCCCTGCGAGAGACGACACCTACGTCACGCAGCTGCTCGGGCGCATGGTCCGTACGCCGCTGGCTCAGGAGACCAGCGTCGAGCGCCTCAACGCCGCGTCCTG
This sequence comes from Georgenia sp. TF02-10, assembly GCF_022759505.1. NCBI lineage: Bacteria > Bacillati > Actinomycetota > Actinomycetes > Allobogoriellales > Allobogoriellaceae > Georgenia > Georgenia sp. TF02-10. Next base: position 153,705 of record NZ_CP094289.1, read on the forward strand.
CTACCTGCCCTACTTCGATAAGGAGACGGCGAAGATCGTCGCCGAGGAGATCATGGGCATGCGCGAGCCCCGCTCGGGCGAGCGCGGCGCGGCGGTCAACAAGGTCATGCTCAAGCCCGTCACGCTGCACCGCAACTACGACGTGCCCGACGAAGTGTTCCAGCTCATCCGGGACCTCCCGTCGTTCCGGAAGCCGACCACAGCCCCGCGTCCGATCAAGCGGATCCTGAAGGCGGCGCAGGCACTCGCCCAGGACGAGCTGGTCGCCGATGCCGACCACCTGGCGCACGAGGCGATGTTCGCCGTGCTCGACAGCATCACCGAGGCCAACGTCGACGACATCGATGCGCAGGCCAAGCTGATCATGACCGCGAACATCCGCCGGATCCTGGTTGAGCGCGGCAAGGACGAGGCGACGGACTCGACCGACACCCGTGATGCCGACGCGGCCACGGTCGACGATGCGCTGCGGCACCTGAGGCGCATCCTGACTGCCTCGGTGGTCAACCGCTACCTGGGCCGCAACATGCAGGCGGCGATCAACGAGGGGTTCGAGGCCGGCGACCCGACGGCCGTCGACATCACCGCGATCCGAGCCCGAGTCGCCGCTCTGGCCTTCATCGACGCCGACGTGCAAAAGCCCGTGGAGGACGCAGCGGACTCGCTGACGCGCCTGTGGCTGACGACCAAGGCGAACGACATCGCCGGACTGCCTGACTCGCGGAAGCCGACCTACGAGGCGATCCAGGACATGGCGCGGGAGCCGGAGCGCGACGTCGTTGAGATCAAGACCGATGAGCGTGTCGACTCCGTGGACACGGACATGAAGCCGCTGCCCACCGAGAAGAAGCATCTGCTGTCGACCGCCGACGGCGACTACCCACTCGAGGTGAAAATGACGAAGAATCGCTGGGAGCGGGCCACGATCAAGCACGAGCAGGGCCTCGGCACGCTCGAGGGCTGGTACCGCAATCCATCGGCGGCGGGGAAGCACTCGCTGCGGATCGCGCACAAGTCGGGCGACGCCTGGAAATCGGTGCAGCCGGACTTCGTGTTCGTGCACCTCGTCGACGACGCGCTCCGCCCTTCGATCATCGACCCGCACGGGGCACACCTGGGCGACTCCACGCCGAAGCTAAAGGCGCTGGCCGAGTACGCCGACGAGCACGGCTCGCTGTTCGATCGGATCATCGCGGTCGGGATCGAGAAGGACGGCGTCCTGCAGGGCCTCGACCTCAAGAGCTCGAAGATCCGCCGCGCGGTCTACGAGTCGCCGGCGGACAGCGACTCCATCAAGCGGCTCTACGAGGAGCAAGGGACGAGGTACACGACCCTTCACGAGGGAATCTAGACCGGCGGAGGCGGGCTGACATGGCGACAGGCTACGAGCGGTACAAGAAGCACAAGGTCTGGGAGACCCTGCAGCTCAAGAAAGACGCGCTCGTGGCCGCGCGCTACGACGACCCAGCCTCGGAGCAGGCCCGGCAGGACATCATCGAGTGGCTCGACGAGGCGGTCAAGACCAAGGGCGCTCAGCAGCCAGCGCTGTACCTCAGCGCGCTCGATGGCCTCAGCGCCGGGCTCAACCAGCTGCCCGTCGACACCGCCCAGTTCCGCCAGTTCATCGCGAACAAGCAGCACCCGAGCCAGCCGTACCAGCAGTTGGAGCAGGCACTGCGGGCGCTCCCTCTCCCGCCGCCCAAGGACCTCAAGGCGTCCTACGTCGAGCAGCTGGACAAGGAGGTCGAGGCGCGGAACGAGCTCCTAGCCGAACTCAGGACGAAGGTTGCGGCGACCGAGAAGTCGCTCCAGGATCGATTCCACGAGCTGACGACGGTCTCCGCTGAGGTCGAGCGGCTGCGGGGCGAGATCCAGGCCGAGCGCGAGGCGATCGCCGAGGTCAGCAAGACCGCCGATGCAGACATGCGCGCGGCGTGGAAGGAAGCGCTCGAGGCCTGGACCCAGGAGCGGGAGGCGGCCGACGCCGAGCACGACGCGAAGGCCCTGGAGAGCGTCGCCACGCTCGCCGCGGTGATGACGGCCGGCGAGGCGCTGGCCGAGCACGCGGCCGGCGACCTCAGCGCCGCCGACTGGTCCGGCAGGGCGAAGCGGGAGCGCCGAGCCGCGCAGTGGATCCGTGCCGGCGCTCTGGCCGCGTTCGTCTTCGCGGGCGCGGTCGGCATCTTCATCGTCGGCGAGGCGATCGCCAACAACTTCGACATCTCGCTGGGCGGCGGCATCCTGCGTGCGTCCGTCGCCGTCGTCATCGGCGCGTTCGGCGGCCTGCTCCTCCGGGAGTCCACGCGGCACTTCCGGGAGGCCGACACCGCCGAGGACGTCGCGCTGTCCCTGAAGGCCCTCGCGCCGTTCTACGCGAACGCGGACGACGAGATCCGCCGCGCCGCGCGGGTCGAGGTCGGCGATGCCGTGCTGGTCAAGAACGTGTTGTCGCGGTTCTCGCACCGCGACGCGGCGAAGCACGCATCGGACATCAACACCGCAGGACTGCCTGGCCTCGTCAAGGACGCTGCCAAGGCCCTGAACCTGCCCGGCGGGTCGACTCCCAGCGCCTGATCGCCGATCCCCGATCCGCGCTCGGCCACGTCTCGTGTCGTAGCGCCCCACAGCCTCGATGTGCTCGGCCCGCGCCTCGAGCCAGTAAGCCACCGCCTCGTCGCCGTCCCAGTCGTCGCCAGCGTGCCGCAATGCCGCGGCAGCGAGCTCGGCGGCGAGGCGCTCGGTTGCGGCGGTCGACCGCACGGTGAACTCATGCGTCACGAACTGCCGGCCGCCGGTCCGGCTGCCCGAGCCGGTCGGCTGCCAGTCCTCCGCCCAGCCCCTCCATCCGCACTCGCACGTCGGCTCCATGTCGCCCTCGACGGCGGCCTGGCGCTTGTCCAGGGCCTTCTGCGTCGACGAGTCGAGCCCTGGCCGGGACTGCTCGATGACCTCGATCAGCTCCCGGTCCTCGTCGGAGAGCGGCGTCACCGGCTCCCAGCCCGGGAAGGACTGTCCGTCGAGTTCGCTCCGTCGTCGTTCGCCCATCCACCCCGTCTCACCCTGGGGCACCGTCAGATCGGCGACCACTCCTGAGATCGCTACCGCAGGTCGGAGAACGGATCCACGACGCTCTGAACGCCGTGCCCCGGGTAATCCGAACCCCTATGCCCTCGGCGCAGAGCGAGCTGCCCGGCTCGCCGTCGCAGACCGTGCAGGTCCTGTAGGTGTCGTCGCAGGCGCGGCGAGGTTGCCCGATCGTCAGGCTCGACGTGATCGCGCCCGGCGCCACGGAAGCACCAGCCAGACGGCCCTGTCCGCGGCGACGTCGTCGAGTTCAGGTTTAAATGGTCACGCAGCGACTGCTGCCAGCTCGAACCTCAGGGCGGCTTCTACCTCATCAACCGACAGGTCCCACAGTCTCGATATCTCAGCCAGGCTCTCGCCGGCGTTGAACTGCTCGAGCACGACGTCTGTGGGCACCGAGCGCACCACCGGTCGGCCGCTCTGGCGTTCCGGATCGATCATGACGAGTGAATCAGGCTGGGGCCTGACCCGGACCGCGCTGACCTCGTCGAAGTCGACGGCCGCGACGAACCTCTTGATCGGCGGTGCGGAGATCAGTCCCTGACCGGTTCGCACGACGACGAGCTGCAGCTCGGGCGGAAGGTCGACCTCGCCCTGGATGCGCCGGACGAGCTCACGCCCCTCGACGTCGAGGAACGGCCGGGCCTGCGCCAGCGGGTACTGACCGAATTCTTCACGGAGCCGTACGACGGCGGGACGCAGGCGCTGCAAGGAAACACCTCTGTGCCGATACTCCGCCAGCAGGCGGGTCTCGACGAATTCGCCCGAGGTGACCTCATCGGCAATCCGGGGCTCGTCCCGGAGCATCGGTGGGTAGTCGGTGCCGCCTCGCCGGTAGCCGTTGAGCCATCGCCGTGCAGTCCCCGGCGGAAGGTGGAGGTGCCGGTCGACGTCGGCATGCGAGTACAGCCGCCGGTCCAGCAGCTCGCTGCGCTTGTCGGGAGCACTCACCTGACGAGCGTGACACTCCCCCGGGCGAAGCGGAACCGACTTCCGTGACCCTGTTGACAACCAGCGACGGCTTCTTCGTGCAGTGCACATCGGCGACTTCTTCAGCCGCGCACGTTGGCGACGGGGCCTGAGTATCCGGGGCCGCGCCGCCCGCTGCTCAGCTGCAGCCGCTGGTGGCGCCGCACCCCTCGCACACGTAGCAGGTGCCGGCCGGGCGCATCTTGATCCCGCAGGACATGCACAGCGGCGCGTCGGCCGTCTGCCCCTGCTGGAGCTCGAGGAGCTCGGCTGAGGAGTGCGCGGACCGGCGCGGGGACGCCGGCGCCGCGGGACCGGCCGCCGTCGGCCCAGCCGGCCCGGCCGGCGTCGGCCCAGCCGGACCGCCCGCCGTCGGCCCAGCGGGACCAGACGCCGTCGGCGCGTGCGGCGTGCCAGGAGCGGTGCCGCTCTCCGGCGCCTGCAGGTCGACCTCCGCGGGGGCCGGCTCGTAGGAGCCGGTCTCCAGGGCGCGGGCGCGCTCCGCCGTCGTGTAGATGCCCATGGAGGCCCGGGTCTCGAAGGGCAGGTGGTCCAGGGCGAGGCGCCGGAAGATGTAGTCCATGATCGACTGCGCCATCCGCACGTCGGGGTCGTCGGTCAGGCCGGCCGGCTCGAACCGCAGGTTGGTGAACTTGCGGACGAAGGTCTCCAGCGGCACCCCGTGCTGCAGCCCGACCGAGACCGCGATGGAGAAGGCGTCCATCACCCCGGACAGGGTGGAGCCCTGCTTGCCGAGCTTGAGGAAGACCTCCCCGAGCCCGTCGTTCGGGTAGGACCCGGCGGTCAGGTACCCCTCGGCGCCGCCGACGGTGAAGGAGGTGGTGATCGACTGGCGCTGCTTCGGCAGGCGCTTGCGCACGGCCGGGGCCGGGACGTCCGGGCCGGCGGTCGTCGGGACGACGGCGGCCGGGGCAGTAGGGGCGACGGCGGCCGTGCCCGTGCCCGCCGGGGCGTCGGCAGCCGCGCCGGCGGCGCCGTCGGACGCACCCGGGGACCCACCTGCGGACGCCGGCGCCGCCTTGGCGTCGGACAGCGGCTGGCCCACCTTGCAGTTGTCCCGGTAGACGGCGAGCGCCTTCAGGCCGAGCTTCCACCCGTCGAAGTACACCTGCTCGATGTCCTCCACGGTGGCCGACTCGGGCAGGTTCACCGTCTTGGAGATCGCGCCGGAGAGGAACGGCTGGACCGCGGCCATCATCTGCACGTGCCCCATCGGGGCGATGGACCGCCGGCCCATGGCGGTGTCAAAGACCTCGTAGTGCTCCGGCCGCAGCCCGGGGGCGTCGACCACGTGGCCGTGCTCGGCGATGTGCTCCACGATCGCCTCGACCGTCTCCCCGGCGTAGCCGAGCCGGCGCAGCGCCCGCGGGACCGTCTGGTTGACGATCTGCATCGACCCGCCACCGACGAGCTTCTTGAACTTCACCAGCGAGAAGTCCGGCTCGATCCCGGTGGTGTCGCAGTCCATCATGAAGCCGATGGTCCCGGTGGGGGCGAGCAGCGAGGCCTGGGCGTTGCGCCAGCCGTGCTCGGCGCCGAGGGTCAGCCCGGCCTGCCACTGCGCGGTCGCGGCGGCGTGCACCGCGGCGTCCATGGCGCCGAGGGTGCGCAGGTCGTCGTTGGCGGCGGCGTGCTTGCGCATCACCCGCTGGTGCGCGGCGGCGTCGCGCGAGTAGCCCGCGTACGCCCCCAGCTCCGCGGCGAGCTCGGCGGAGCGGCGGTACGCCGTCGCCGTCATCAGCGAGGTGATCGACGCCGCGAGCGCGCGGCCGCCGTCGGAGTCGTAGCCGTGGCCGGTGGCCATCAGCAGGGCGCCGAGGTTGGCGTAGCCGATGCCCAGCTGGCGGTAGGCCCGGGTGGTCTCCGCGATCGCCTCGGTCGGGAAGTCCGCGAAGCAGATGGAGATGTCCATCGCCGTCGTGATGAGCTCGACGGCGGCCACGAACCGGTCGACGTCGAAGGTGTCGTCCGCGCGAAGGAACTTCAGCAGGTTGATCGAGGAGAGGTTGCACGAGGAGTTGTCCAGGTGCATGTACTCGCTGCAGGGGTTCGACGCGCTGATCCGGCCGGCCTCGGGGCTGGTGTGCCAGTCGTTGATGGTGTCGTCGTACTGCAGGCCCGGGTCGGCGCACTCCCAGGCGGCCTGGGCGATGGACCGGAACAGGGCCCGGGCGTCCACCTCCTCCAGGACCCGGCCGTCCTGGCGGGCGCGCAGCCCGAACCGTGTGCCGTCCTCGACGGCGCGCATGAACTCCCCGGTGACCCGGACGGAGTTGTTGGCGTTCTGGTACTGCACCGAGACGATGTCCCGCCCGTCCAGGTCCATCTCGAACCCGGCCGCGCGCAGGGCCCGGATCTTCTGCTCCTCGCGGGCCTTGGTCTGGACGAACTCGGCGATGTCGGGGTGGTCGACGTCGAGGACGACCATCTTCGCGGCCCGGCGGGTGGCGCCGCCGGACTTGATGGTGCCGGCGGAGGCGTCCGCGCCGCGCATGAAGGAGACCGGCCCGGAGGCGGTGCCGCCGGAGGAGAGCAGCTCCTTGCTCGAGCGGATCCGGGAGAGGTTCAGGCCGGCGCCGGAGCCGCCCTTGAAGATCAGGCCCTCCTCGCGGTACCAGTTCAGGATCGACTCCATGGTGTCGTCCACCGAGAGGATGAAGCACGCGCTGACCTGCTGCGGGGAGGGGGTCCCGACGTTGAACCAGACGGGCGAGTTGAACGCGAAGTGCTGGTGCAGCAGCAGCCAGGTGAGCTCCTCGGCGAAGACGACGGCGTCCGCGTCGGTGGCGAAGTAGCCGTGCTCGCGCCCGGCCGCCGTGTAGGCGCCGACCACCCGGTCGATGACCTGCTTGAGGCTGTGCTCGCGGTCGGCGGAGCCCACCGCGCCGCGGAAGTACTTGGTGGTCACGATGGTGGTGGCGTTCATGGACCAGTCGGCCGGGAACTCCACGCCGGCCTGCTCGAAGATCGTCTCCCCGGTGCGCCAGTTGGTCTGCACGACGTCGCGCCGCTCCCAGGCCACCTCCTCGTAGGGGTGGGTGCCGGCCGTGGAGAAGACCCGCGGGATGCGCAGCCCGCGGCGGGCGCCGCGCCCCGCGCCCGGCCCGTCCGCGCCGGCCGGCTGGCCCGTGCCGCCGTGAGTGCCGGTCCGGTGCGTGCCGCCGGGCGTGCCGGCCTGGCCCGTGCCGGCCGGCCGGCGCTCGCGGCCCGGCTGGCGGCCCTCGCGCTCGGACCTGGTCTCGCTCCTGGGCATGCCCTGCGTGCCTCCCGCTCGGGTCACGGACATCCGCCTGCTCCTTACCGTCCGGCTGGCCAGATCGATGGGGCCGAAGGTCCCAGTATGACCCTGATCTGGCCGTCGACCACCACAACATATGAGATAACAACACCAGTGTAACCACCAGATGTAGTGGTGGTCGAGGGTGCCGTGCGGGTCTGTCGGCATGGCGGCCCGGCGCGCGGCTGGCCCCCGGCCAAACACCCCACCGCAGGTGCGGGCGGCATGTCATGCTGCCGGCGTGGCGAAGATCTACACCCGCACCGGCGACGACGGCGACACCGGCCTGTTCCTGGGCGGGCGGGTCTCCAAGGCCGACGTGCTGGTGGAGGGCTACGGCGACGTCGACGAGACGGTCGCCCTCCTCGGCGTCGCCCGTGCGGGCGCCGCGGAACCAGACCTGGCCGAGCTGCTGCTGCGCCTCCAGCGCGAGCTCTTCGTCGTCGGCGCCGACCTGGCCACCCACCCCGACCGGCGGCACCACCTGACCGACGGCGTCTCCCGGGTGACCAGCGAGATGGTCCTGGCGCTGGAGGAGCTCATGGACCGGCTGGTATCCGAACGACCGCTCCGGCCGGTGTTCGTGGTGCCCGGCACGACGGCGACGTCCGCGGCGCTGGACCACACCCGCGCCGTCGCCCGCCGCGCCGAGCGGCACGTGGTCGCCGCGCGCGAGGCCGGTCATGCGGTGTCCGAGCCGGTCGCCCACTACCTCAACCGGCTCTCGGACCTGCTCTTCGTCCTCGCCCGCCACGCGGCCGGCGAGGTGGAGGAACCCGCCAGCCACGACTGACCCGGCAGGCGGGACGACCCGACAAGCGGGTGAGCTCAGGTCGGGATGCGATAGCGGAGACGCACGACGCCGTTATCGAATCGGTGCTCATCGAGGAGCTCCAGCTCGGCGCGAGTGTCGCTCGGCAGCGCTGGCTTGCCCCCGCCGATAATCCAGGGCCAGACGAACAGCTGGCACTCATCGACCAGCCCGGCCGTGAACGCCTGCGCCGCCAGGTGTGCGCCACCGACGGTGAGATCGCTGGTGGCCGAGGCCTTCATGTCGTGTACGGCAGCAGCATCGAAGCGTTGTTCGAGCCGGGTATCGGCGGTGGGCACCGCGGCCAGGGTCGTTGAGTAGACGACCTTGCTCGCCGCTTGCCAGGCGGTGGCGAAGTCGGCCGTAAGGTCGGACTGCGCGGCGAGGGCGGCGTTGGTCTCCCAAGGGGCCATCGTCTCGTACAGGCGCCGTCCGTAGAGGAACGTGCCCACGGAACGTATGAGATCGGTGTAGGCCGCGAACACGTCGTCGTTGTGCGGGTACAGGTTGAAGGCGCCGTCCTTGTCCTCGACGTACCCATCAAGTGACACGTTCGTCACGTAGACCAGCTTGGCCATGTCACTGCACCTCGACGATCGACGGCGAGGCCTGGGTACCGATCAGCGCTGCGTCCAGCTTGGTCAGGGCTTCGAGCCAACCCCGCTCTGCATCGCCCGTCACGTGCGTGGGGAGCCACTGGCGGATCTTGAGTCGCGTCCGTCCGTCGGCCTCGTCGTAGAGCTCGACTCGGACTCTCGTCTCGAACGGCTCGACGCCGTCCGGGAGCTGGCCGCTGACGTGCATGAGGCCGTCGAGGAGCTCGCCGTCGATGACGTCTGTGAGATCGACGTAGACGTGGACCCGTACGCGGGAATCGGCTGCGGAGACCTCCGTCCATCGCTGGTGGCCGCCCGGGCGCACGTCGAACTCGATCTCCTTGCGCGGTAGCGAGTTGCCGACCGGACCCCACCAGGCCACGAAGTGGTCCGGATCGGTGAAGGCTCGATAGACGAGCTCCCGCGGCGCGTCGAGCACGCGCGAGATGTCGATCTGCGGGGGTTCTGTCTGCATCAGGACTCCTTGTGGTCCGAGGTCGTTTCGGTGGGCGTCTCGGGGTTGCGGTCCGTCGGGTTCGTTGCGCCTCCATCGGCCTGCACCGCGGCGAGGTGGGCGTCGAGGCGGGTGAGGGACGAGTCCCAGAACTTCCGGTAGCGCTCGATCCAGTCCGCCGCCTCGCGCAGCGGCGCAGCTTCGAGGTGGCTCGCGCGCCACTTGCCCGAGCGCGTCCGCGAGATGAGGGTGGCGCGCTCGAGCACCTTCAGGTGCCGCGACACCGCTGGCATCGAGATGGGGTGGGGAGCCGTGAGCTCGGTGACCGTGGCGTCGCGCTCGGCCAGGTCGGCGAGGATCGCACGCCGAGTCGGGTCCGCGAGCGCGAAGAACACGGCGCTGAGCTGGTCAGTGCCTGCCACTCAACACTCCCTTCGTTTAACCGGCTCGTTAAACGTAGAGGGGGCGGGGGGTGCCGTCAAGAGAGTTGGCGGGTGGGCGGACGATCCAGGTGCCACGTGCCTGGGACACTGGCGGCCATGTGGACCGACGAGGCGAGCGTCGTCGCCGACGTCTCGCACGCGGACTGGGTCGTCCGGCGAGTGACCGGGCGGATGGGCACGGTCAGCGGCACGGTCCCGGACGGGTACCCGGCGTACGCCCGGATCCTGCACCCCGTCGAGCTCGGCGATGGGTCCGTCGTGCCCTGGTCGCGGGTCGCCGAGGTGACCGGGCGGCGGGTGCACCCGACCGTGCAGTGGCACCGGCTCATCGGCGCCGAGGACCCCTGGGCCACCACCTCCGACCTCTGGGCGGACGGGTCGCCGGAGGAGGGCAACCTGCCCGTCGCGCCGCTCCTCGCCCTCTGCGACCTGCTCGCCACGCGCACGACCACGGCGGAGGACTGCTTCTTCGCGATCTGGGATGGGTGGGGATCCCACAACGGCGGCAGCTGGCGCATCACGTTCCACGACGACGGCACGACGACCCAGGAGTACCCGCCGCCGCTGTTCAGCCGGGAGGAGCGGGCGGCCCCGCGGCTGCACCTGCCCCACCGCGACTACCACCTGCTCCGTGGTCCGCTCTCGGCGATGGCCGGCGTCGCGCAGTACGACGGCCCCGAGGCGCCGTGGACGCAGTCCCCGAGCCTGTTCTGGCCGGCGGACCGAGCCTAATGCGTGGCGACCGAGGTCGACTTCGACTCCACCGTGGTCGGCGGCAGCACGGAGACCATCGCGGCCGTGCTGGCCTCCCCCGCCTTGGAGGCATTCCCGGTGGCGGGAACCGATTCACTGCAGGCCGACGGCGACCGGGTCAACAGCTGACCGTGCCGGCACACGGCGGGGTGCCGGGGCAGACGGCCCGGGGCCGAGCCGGGCGGACCGCCGCAGCCCTCCCCGGCTGCCGCCGGCTATCCGGCCAGCGGTCCCGGCGCGTCGTCGGGCGCTCGCGCCGGCCGGGTGCTGAGCGCCCGGGCGAGACGGAGCCCGCTGACGATGGCGACGACGGCCCCCACCCCACCGATGACGATCCCGCCGACGAGGAAGAGGTAGACCGGGTCGGCGAGGTCCCCGGTGCCGGAGGTTCCCGCCATCGACCCGCCGAGGAAGCCGAACAGCGGCGCCAGCACGGCGACGATCACGCCGCCGATGACCAGGCGGATGCCCGGCAGCGGGCGCGAGGAGCCGGCGCGCTCCGTCGGCTCGCCGCCGTCGGTGCGGCCGGTCGGTTCCGTGGCCCCGGCGCGGCCAGCCGGGTCCATACCGTCGGCGCGGCCGGTCGGGCCCGTGCCACCAGCGCGGCCGGTCGGCTGCGTGCTGGAGTGGGCCCCGGGCTCGGGAGCGGTGCTGGACGGCTCAGCCATGGTGCGTCCGCTCCACGCCCGGCTGGGCGCTGGGCCGGCCGCCGTCGGCACGACCGCCGCCGGCGCGACTACCCGCGCCGTCCCGACCACCGGCGGCGCCGTCATCCGCGGACGTCCCGGCCGTGCCGCCGTCGCCAGGCCCGGCGACCCGTCCGTTGCCGCCCTGCCCGGCGGACCGGCCGAGCACCTGGGCGAGCTCGGGCAGCTTGCCCAGGAACGGGCCGATGATGTCGATCGGCAGCGGGAAGACGACCGTGGAGTTCTGGTCCGCGCCGAGCTCGAGGAGGGTCTGGAGGTAGCGCAGCTGGAGCGAGGCCGGGCTGCGGCTGAGGGTGTCGGCGGCCTGCCGGAGCTCCTCGGAGGCCTGCAGCTCCCCGCGGGCGTTGATGATCTTGGCGCGCCGCTCCCGCTCCGCCTCGGCCTCCCGGGCCATCGCCCGCTGCATCGCCTCGGGGATCTCCACGTCCTTGATCTCCACCACCTGCACGTGCACCCCCCACGGCTCGGTCTGGGCGTCGATGGTCCGGGCCAGGTCTTCGTTGAGGTCGGCCCGGTGGGCGAGCAGGGTGTCCAGGTCCGCCCGGCCGACCACCGAGCGCAGCGTGGTCTGGGCGATCTGGGAGGTGGCGACGGCGTGGTTCTCCACCGCCATCACCGAGCGCACCGGGTCGGTCACCTTGAACAGGACGACGGCGTTGACCCGGGCCGGGACGTTGTCCTTGGTGATGACCTCCTGCGGCGGGATGGTCAGGGTGACCACGCGCAGGTCGACCCGGACGAGCTTGTCCAGCCCGGGCACGAGCAGCCGCACCCCGGGCTGCAGGGGCTCGCGGAGCCGGCCGAGCCGGAACGCCACGCCCCGCTCGTACTCGCGCAGCACCCGCACCGAGGCGAGCGCCAGCCCGAGGACGACGACGGCGGCCACCACCGCCAGGACCGCGCCTGTAGTCATGCCTTCCTCCTGCTCCAGCCGCCGGGGAGCTCCTCGCCCTCGGCGGCCTGCTCGAACGCCCCCCACCGGGTGGCGAACCGGTCCGGGCGGGCCGGTTCGGCGTCGGCGGTGCCGTGCCCGTCGGCCGCCCCGGGCGTGCGGCCTCCGGCCGCGTCGCCTGCCGCCCCGCGACCGAACCCGTTCGCCGTTCCGGGCGCGAGCCGGTCGCCCCGGCCCGGACGACGCCCGATCTGCACCGAGACCGGCCCGCTACCGGCGCTCGCTCCCACCTGCCCGTCGGCGCGGCGGTCGCTGCGGTAGCCCGACCGGCGCCGGGCCTCCCGGGCGGCAGCCACGGCCCGGGCCACCGCCGCCTCGTCCGGCGGCTCGACCCTGACGTGGTCGGGGAACGCGGCGGGGCTGCGCCGCAGGTGCGACCACAGCGGCCAACTGCCGCCGAGCACGAGCGCGACCGCGGCGGACAGCACGAGCGCCTCGCCGGGCGCCTGGACGGTGAGCAGCATGCCGGCCGGCCAGGCGGCGCCCAGGACGGCGACCGCGCAGGCGATCCCTCGGTGGAACCGCTCCGCCTCCGAGCTCGGCCAGGGGTCGACGTTGCGGGTGACCTCCCGGCCGTGCATCGACGTCGTGCAGGTCTCTTTCACCGGGCAGGCGTTGCACACCGCCGGGCTGGCCCGGTAGCGCATGACCCGGTTGTCCGGGTCGAAGGACTGCGGCCAGAGCCACTGGTCCTCCGGGCAGATCCAGGCGTCGTGGTCGGCGTGGTAGGTGAAGGCCCCCGAGCTCCAGGCCCCGGCGCGGGTGGCGGTGCGCCGGGCCATGGCGTCCAGGCCGAAGGCGACCAGCAGGAGGAAGACGCCGTACCCGGCCGCCAGCCAGGTGACGATCCCGACCTCACCCACGGCGGGCCTCCGATGCTCGGCCGCCGCGCCGTGGCTGAGCACGGGCCTGTGGTCGGCCGCCGACCCGTGGCTGACCGCCGGCTGGTGGTCGGCCACCGGTCCGAAGCTGGCTCGCCACCGTCATCGCCCGCCCGGGTCGTCGTCGTCCCGACGGCGGTCGGAGGCGTAGCGCGTGCCGCCCCGACCGGTGCCGCCACCACCGTCCCGCGGTCCCGCCCGGCCCGGGCCCGGCCCGGCACCGCCGCCCCCGCCGCCGCCCGCGGAACCGGGGTCGGTCCCCGACCCGCCGGCCCGGCCGGGACCCGCCCCGACTCCCGGTCCCGGGCCCACACCCGGTGCCCGCCCGGCCTGGGCCGCCGTCGTCCCGGTGCCCGCCGCCGTCGTCCCGGCCCCGGCCGGCACCGGCTGCTCCTCGACGAACAGCGCCTCCTCCGGCACCTCGAGCGTGGTTGCCCGGATGCGGTAGCGGACGCCGAGGTAGGCGATCCACAGGAACGGCAGCACCCCGCCGACGATGAAGACCAGGTCGCCGGGCATCCGCAACCACTCCAGGACCGCGTTTCCCGGACGGGTGATGAAGTTGAGCGAGCGGGCCTCGAAGTAGCCGTCGTTGACGGAGTACCACAGCTGCACGACGCCGAGCGGCAGGAGCGTGGCAAAGACCATCCACGCCAGGCCGATGTTCAGGGACCAGAACGAAATCTTCGCCAGCCGGTCCGGCCAGCGGGCCGCCGGTATGAGATAACGCAGCGCGAACAGGGACAGGCCCACCGCCATCATCCCGTACACGCCCATCATCGCCCCGTGCGCGTGGTTGGCGGTGAGCGCGGTGCCGATCTGGTAGTAGGAGACGATCGGCAGGTTGATGAGGAACCCGAACACGCCGGCGCCGAGGAAGTTCCAGAATCCCACGGCGACGAGGAACATCACCGCCCACCGGTGCGGGAACGGCGCCGAGCTGCGGGACTCCTGCCGGGAGCCGAGCTGGAGGAACGTCCACGCCTCGACGGTGAGGAAGGTCAGCGGGATGACCTCCAGCGCCGAGAAGAACGCGCCGAGCGCCATGTGCTCCACCGGAGTGCCGGAGAAGTAGAGGTGGTGCATCGTGCCGAGCACGCCGCCGACGGAGTAGAGGATCACGTCGAGGAAGATGATCTGCAGGGCGATCTTCCGCCGGACCACGCCGAGCATGACGAAGATGTAGGCCACCATCACGGTGGTGAAGAGCTCGAGGAAGTCCTCCACCCACAGGTGCACCACCCAGAAGCGCCAGAACTCGGCGACCGTCAGGTGCGTGCTCGTGCCGGCCAGCAGGCCGACGGCGTAGAAGCCCGGGATGGCCAGCCCGGCGTAGAAGAACACCCACGGCAGGTTGAACCGGTTCTCGGTCTTCAGCCGGGACCGGATGGTGCGGTAGATGATCGCGATCCAGATGAACATCCCGAGCACGAGGAGGATCTGCCAGACCCGCGGCAGGTCCAGGTACTCCCACTGCTGGTCCCACAGCGGCGAGCCCTTGGCCCAGTCGACGCCGAAGATGCTCAGCGCCTCCCCGGTCATCGACCCGGCGACCACGAGCGCGACGGCGCCGAGCAGGCCGTAGGTGAGCCAGTGCTGGCCGCGGGGCTCGCGGCCGGAGACGAAGGGGGCCACGAAGATGCCGGCGGCGAGCAGCGCGGCCGCGGTCCAGAACAGGGAGAGCTGGACGTGCCAGGTCCGGGCCAGGTTGTAGGGCAGGAGCTGGGCGAGGTCGAAGCCGAAGAAGTCGCTGAGCTCGGCGCGGTAGTGCTCGATCGCGCCGCCGAGGAGGGCCTGGGCGAGGAAGAGCACGGCGATGACCAGGAAGAACCAGGCGGTGGCGCGCTGGGCCGGGGTGACCGCCACCTCCCCCGGCTGGCGGAAGGCCAGCGACTTCGCCTCGACCGAGTGCCAGCCGATGTTGCGGCTCCACCGGCCGTACACCGCGAAGAGGGCGCCGATCCCGGCCAGCAGGGCGACGAGGGAGAGCCCGGACCAGACGACGACGTCCGCCGTCGGCCCGTTGTCCACCAGCGGCTCGGCCGGCCAGTTGTTCGTGTAGGAGTAGTCGTGGCCGGGCCGCTCGGCTGCCGCGGCCCAGGCGGTCCAGGCGAAGAAGGAGGTCAGCTGGTGGATGTCCTGGTCGTCGGTGATGGCGCCGGGGATGAGCCCGTACTGGGTGGTCGGGTCGCCGAAGAAGTCGCCGTAGTGCTGCTGGAGGGCGGTGAAGGCCTCCACCTGCAGGTCGGTCAGGACCAGGGTGCCGGTGTCCGGGTCGTAGCGGTTGGTGCGCATGACCTCGACGAGCTCCCCGCGGGGGTCCTGCGTGCCGGCGTCCTCCAGGGCGTCCAGGACGAAGGTGGAGGAGCGGCGCAGGTAGTCGGCGGTGTAGTCGGGGCCGAGGTAGCCGCCGTGGCCGACGATGGAGCCGTACTGCTGCAGGCCCCGGCGCAGGAAGATCTGCTGGCCGGCGGTGACGTCCTCGCCGGTGAAGACGACCTCGCCGGCCTCGTCCACCACCCGGTCGGGCTGCGGCATGGAGTCGGTGTAGGTGCGCAGGGCCAGCAGGCCCATGACGAAGAAACCGAACAGCATGACCAGGGCGATCCCTTGGATCCACCCCTTCGACACGAGCCGGTCAGAACGCGTCCCCTCCGGCGCCAGCTGGACCATGCCGCTTCCCCTTCCCGGCTGCCCCGCGCCGACCGCCGGCGACACCGCCGGTGCAGGTCGGAACGGGTTGTTCAGGTTCCCCGTGCTCGCAATAGCGGAACGTAGCGGAGACCGGCACGGGGGGAAAGAGGAATCAGTCCGTGTTAATTCGGGGAAAATTCGGGGTGGCCGGGCCGGCTCTGCATGATGGTTGTGCCAGGGGTTCGGGCGCCGGGAAGACTGTCCGCGGGCTGGCACGACGGCGGCCGGCCGGGGCCGGAGCAGGCCGGCCGGGGTGCGCTACTGGCTGACGGAGGCGTCGATGCGGTCCAGGAGCTGTTCCAGCGTGCGCTCGAACTCCTCCTCGGCGTGGTCCTCGGAGAGCTTGGTGCGCAGCCGGGTCACCTCGGGGTAGTCCGAGAGGTCCACCGTCGTGTTCGGCACGTCCGCGCCGCCCTCGTCGAGCGTCTCGTCGGTCAGGTCCGGCCCGGTCGTGCGCTGCGCGACGGTGAGGAGCAGGTGACCGACCAGGAAGCTCGTGAACGCCTTGTAGGCGTCGACGGCGTCGTCGTCGCTGAACCCGGCGCCGGTGAGATAGGCGAGGAAGTCCTCGACGAGGTCGAGGCTGCGCAGCGGCGGCCGCAGCCAGGGCGCCGCCGGGTGCCGCGTCGCCATGAGCGGGAAGAGGTTGGGGTGAGCGTGGGCGATGTCCCGCACGTCGTGCGCGAGGGCCTGGAGGTAGGCCTGCCAGCCGCCGTCGGGACCGAGGTCGAGGTCGCCGGTCAGGTGCACCTGGCCGGTGAGCTCGTCGACCATCGCCTCCAGGAGGTCCTCGCGGCCGTTGATGTACCGGTACAGCGCCATGGCCTCCACGCCGAGCTCGGCGCCCAGCCGGCGCATGCTCAGGGCCGTCAGCCCGTGAGCGTCCACGAGCTCGATGCCCGCCCGGACGATCCGGGCGCGGCTCAGCCCCGCCCGCTCGGGGCGGAGCTCGACGATGGGCTCGTCCATCGGTTGTCCTCGTCTCGGCGGCGGCGCCTTGCGCGCCCGAGTACGACCGCCACTGTATCGGTCCCCGGCCTGCGGACGATCGCGTGCCCGCCGGCCTGCTCGGTCCGGCCCGGCTCGTGCCAGCTGGCCAGCTCACGGCCGAGAGCTGGCGGCCGGGCGCCGTGAGGGCTCGGCCGTCGCGCACCCCGATGCAGCCAGCTCGCGATCGCCTACCGTTCCGGAACGCCACAGGGCAACGGTTACCGGCTCCGTCTGCTGCCGTCCACGGGTGGGGGTCACGACGGCGAGGTCGTTGCCAGTGGATTCGGCGTCGGCGGTGGTCCGCCGGTGGTCGTGGTTTGTGCTGAGCACGAACACCGCGAGGCCGAGAAGGTCATTGCGACACCGGCGCACATAGCTGGTGCGTGTGGTCGCCGGTGGCGTCTGGCGCTGCTGCGCCGAGGAGGCTGCCGAGAGCTGCTCCCCTGTTGTCCCCGGATCTGACTACTCGGCTCGATCGTGGACCACCACCTTGCCGACGGTGCGGCCGGTTTCGACCAGTGCGTGCGCCTCGCGCAGCGTCTCGGGCGTGATCGGGGTGAGCGTCCGCGTGACGGTGGGACGGATGCGCCCGTGGTCCGCGAGCTCCGCAACCCGGGTGAGGAGCCGGTGCTGCTCGATCAGGTCGTCGGTCTGGTGGAGGGGGCGGGTGAACATGAGCTCCCAGTGCCAGGCGATGCTCTTGTCCTTGAGCGGGGCAACGTCGCGGGATCCGTCGTCGATCGCGACGATCTGCCCGAACGGACGCACGATGTCGGCGTAGAGCGGGACCTGCCCTCGGAGTGGGCGGTGAACAGCCAGTCCACACCGTCCGGTGCGATGGCTCGCACCTGGGCGGCGAGGTCGCCGTGGTGGTCGACCACGTGCTCGGCGCCGAGCTCGCGCACCCAGCCGGCGCGCTCCTCGTCCGAGGCGGTCGCGATCACCGTCGCCCGCGGGAGGAGCGCTTCGGCGAGCTGGAGCATCACCGACCCGACCCCGCCGGTTGCCCCGACGACCAGCAGGGTCCCGCGGCTGTCGGCGGTGAGCCGCAGCCGGTCGAACAGGGCCTCCCAGGCGGTGATCGCCGTCAGCGGCAACGACGCGGCCTCCGCGAACGAGAGCCTCGCAGGCTTCCGTCCGACGATCCGCTCGTCCACGGCGTGCAGGCGCTGGTTCGTGCCGGGCCGGTCGGTGGTGCCGGCGTAGAACACCTCGTCGCCCGGCGCGAACAGGGACACCCCCTCCCCCACCTCCCGGACGGTGCCGGCGGCGTCGAAGCCGAGCACCCGGAACCCGCCCGAGGGTCCGTTCGCGCGCAGCTTCACGTCGACCGGGTTCACCGACACCGCCCGCACCTCCACGAGCAGGTCGTGCGGGCCGAGCTCGGGCACCTCGACCTCACGGGCGATGAGGCTGTCCGGGTCGGTGCTGGGCAGGTTCTGCTCGTATCCGATCGCGACAGTGGTCATGACGTTCATGGTTCCCCCGCCCCGCTGGTTACCGTCAAGGATCGCCAGCACTGCATGGGTCTCGTGGGACGAAGAGACGACGGGGTCGATCCTCGCGGCCGGCGCGCTCGAGGGCGGACCGCAGCGGTTCGGGCAGCCCGGGCGCCGCTGCCCGCCGGCGCCCGGGGTCAGTCGACGCCGAGCTCGGCCCGCAGCGCGGCGACGTGCCCCTCGGGGTCGACGCCGTACTGCGCCAGGCGCAGGGTGCCGTCCGGCCCGACCACAAAGGTCGAGCGGCGCACCCCGGTGACGGAGCGACCCTGGACCGTCCGCGGGCCCCACACGCCGTAGGCGTCGGCCACGGCGTGGTCGACGTCGGAGGCGAGGGGGAAGCCGAGCTCCTCGGCGTCGGCGAAGGCGGCGTTGTCCGCCACCGGGTCCGGCGAGACGCCCAGGACGGCGTACCCGGCACTGCGGAGGGAGGCGAGGTTGTCCCGGAAGTCGCAGGCCTCGGTGGTGCAGCCGGGGGTGGCCGCCTTGGGGTAGAAGTAGACGACGACCCCGCGGCCGGCGCTCTGGCGCAGCTCGGCGAGCGTGACCTGGGCGCCGTCGGCGGTGGGCAGGGTGAAGTCGGGGGCGCGGTCGCCGGCCTGCAGCGGCGCGGCGGCGGTGGTCTCGGACATGGTCCTCCTCCTTGGGGCTGATCGGCCCGGGCGGTCCGCGGCGCCAGGGACGCCACCACCTCCAGGGTGGCTCAGCCGCGGCCGGCCTGCCACCGCTCCCGGGCGGCGTCGAGCGCGGCCGGGGCGACCTCCCCCCAGAGCCGGAACCGGCTGAGCCCGCCGTCGGGGTAGACGTCGAGGCGGGCGTGGGTGGCCTCGACGTCGGCCGCGGCGAGGAACCGGTGCCGGGTGTCGGCGACCACCGCGGTCCGCGGCAGGACGTCGGTCCACGCGCCGTCGTCGTCCAGGCTGGCGGTGCGCGCGTCCAGCACGCCCACCCGCACCCAGCCGGGGGCGTTGCCCACGTAGTAGCCGGTGTCGACCTCCAGGTGCCGGACGGTGCCGGGCTGGCCGAGCGCGAAGACGGCGAAGTCGTTGCCCGGGCCCCGGCGGCGGGCGTTCTCCCAGCCCTCGCCCATGTTCCGGGCGCGGCCGGGCATGATGATCTGTGCCGGGGAGGAGTAGAACGCGTCGGAGGTGCGCACCAGCCGGCCGCCGTTCTCGGCGGCGACCAGGTCGATGGTGCCGGTGAGGAACCGCGGGTCGCCCACCACCTCCCCGTGCACCCGCAGCCGGGCCACCCCGCCGTCGGGGTAGATCGACAGCCGCACGTGGGTGAACCACCGCTCGTCCTCGACCGGGTAGTAGTTCTGGCCGTCCCCGGCGCAGGCGGACCTGTCCACCAGCGGGGTCCACTCGACCTCCGCGAGCGCGGCCGGCGCGGGGTAGCCGTCCACCGCGGCGGCCTCGACGGAGATCGCGGGCGGGTAGTTGCCGCGGAACCAGGCGGTGTCCACCACCACGCCGCGGACCACCCCGGGCGCGCCGAGCCGCACGATCGCCCAGTCGTTGCCGGGCTCGCGCCGCCGGCGGGTCTCCCAGCCGTCGTACACCTTGCCCTTGTGCCCGAACTCGCCCGGGTCGAACGCCGGCGGCCAGGGGTTGATCAGGTTCTCCCGCTGGGCGAACAGCTCGTCGTTGGCGCTGACGACGCTGGCCCCCAGGGCCCGGGAGGCCAGGTCGGTCAGCCCGGTGAAGGCGGGGGCGGTGGGGTCTGGCTGGTGGGTCATGCCTCTCCTCGGCGCAGCAGGGTCCCGGCGGGGACGTCGGGGATCTCCCGGCCGCGCAGCAGGGTGCGGCGCACGACGCCGGTCAGCCGGCGGCCGGCGTAGGGGGTGACGGGGTGGCGGTGGTGCAGCCGGGCGGCGTCGACGTCGAACGTCTCCTCCGGCGCGAGCACGGCCAGGTCGGCGTGCTTCCCGACGGCGATCGCGCCCTTGCGCTCCAGGCCCACCAGGGCCGCCGGCGCGGTGGCCATCCAGCCCACCACCTCGGCCAGGCCGACGCCGCGGGCGCGGGCCTCGGTCCAGGTCGCGGCCAGGCCGAGCTGGAGGGAGGCGACCCCGCCCCAGGCCTCGGCGAAGTCCCCGCTGGGCGGGGCCTTGAGCTCGGCGGTGGCCGGGGAGTGGTCGGTGACGACGATGTCGACGGTGCCGGCGCGCAGGCCGTGCCACAGGGCGTCCCGGTTGGCGGCCTCCCGGATCGGCGGGCAGCACTTGAACGCGGTGGCGCCGTCGGGCACGTCCTCGGCGGCGAGGGCGAGGTAGTGCGGGCAGGTCTCCACGGTCAGCGGCACGCCCTCGGCGCGGGCGGCGGCGATCATCGGCAGCGCGGCGGCGTCGGCGAGGTGCAGCAGGTGCACCCGGGCGCCGGTGCGGCGGGCGGCGTCGATGACGACGGCGATCGCGGCCTCCTCGGCGGCGGCCGGGCGGGAGGCGAGGAAGTCGGCGTACCGCGGGCCGCGGGCGTGCGGGGCGGCACCGACGATGTCGGGATCCTCGGCGTGGACGAGCATCAGGCCGTCGAAGGTGGCGAGCTCGGCCAGGTCCCGCTCGAGCTCGGCCGGTGTGAGGTGGCCGAACTCGGGCACCCCGGAGTCGATGGTGAAGCACTTGAACCCCAGCACGCCCGCCTCGTGCAGGGGTCGCAGGTGCTGGGTGCTGCCCGGGACCGCGCCGCCCCAGAAGGCGACGTCGACGTGGGCGGCGGCGGCCGCGGCGGCCCGCTTGACCTCCAGGGCCGGGACGTCGGTGGTGGGCGGCAGGGAGTTCAGCGGCATGTCCACGATGGTGGTGACGCCGCCGGCGGCCGCGGCCCGGGTGGCGGAGGCGAAGCCCTCCCACTCGGTCCGGCCCGGCTCGTTGACGTGCACGTGGGTGTCCACCAGGCCCGGGATCAGGACCTCGTCCGCGGCCAGGTCCAGCACCTCCCGGCCGGTCAGGCCGGCGCCGAGCGGCGCCACCGCGGTGATGACGCCACCGGCGACGGCGACCTCGGCGGGCACGATGCCGTCCGGGGTGACCACCCGGTGGCCGCGGAGCACGAGGTCCGGCGGTGCGGCCGGCGCAGGCGCCGGGGCGGGGGCGAGCTCGGAGGTCATCGCTGCGCTCCGTCCGGGTCGGTGGCGGGGGCGGCGGGCCGCAGCTGCTCGACGGCGGCGGGTCCGGCACCCGGAGCAGCGGCGGGCGCGAGGCCCGTGGCGGGCAGCTGCTCGGCGGCGATCCGCTCGCCCACCCGCTCCAGCAGCGGGCCGGCGCCGGCGATGCACCGGGCGACGTCCGGCTCGAGGTCGGTCAGGGCGTAGACCGCGGCGAGCCCCGCCTGCTCGGCCTCAGCGGCGGTGAGGGTGGTGCGCCCGCACACCGCGACGGCGCGGACGCCCTGGGCGGCGGCCGCGCGCGCGACGCCGACCGGGGCCTTGCCGTGCAGGGACTGCTGGTCCAGGCTGCCCTCGCCGGTGACGACGAGGTCGGCGCCGGCGAGGCGGGCCGGCAGGCCGGCGAGCTCGAGGACCACCTCGATCCCGGCGCGCCGCTCGGCGCCGAGCAGGAGGAGGGCGAAGCCCACTCCGCCGGCGGCGCCGGCGGTCGGGGTGGCGGCGAGCCGGGCCACCCGGCCGGCCTGGTCGGCCGGGTCGGCCGAGCCGGCCCGGCCGGCCGGGCCTCCCACATCCGCCCCGGGACCGGCAGACCCGGCCGCACGCTCGACGGGCCCCGCCAGCCCGGCCGCGTGCCGGGCCACCGGGCCCGCGTCCCCGGCGGCCGCCTGCTCCAGCGCGGCCACCCAGGTGGCCAGCCCCGCCTCGAGATCGGCGACGGCGGCCGGGTCGGCGCCCTTCTGCGGGGCGTAGACGGCTGCCGCGCCGCGCGGGCCGAGCAGCGGGTTGTCCACGTCGGAGGCGAGCACGAGCTCGGCGCCGGCCAGGCGAGGGTGCAGCCCGGTCAGGTCCACCGCGGCCAGGTCCCGCAGCGCCCCGCCGCCGTCGGCCAGCGCCCCGGCCGGGCCGGTCAGCCGGGCGCCGAGCGCGGCGAGCATGCCGGCGCCGCCGTCGGTGCTGGCCGACCCGCCGACGCCCACCACGACGGTGCGCGCCCCGCCGTCGAGCGCGTGGGCGATGACCTCGCCCAGGCCGCGGGAGGTGGCCCGGCGGGCGGTGCCGGGGTCGGGCCGGACCATCTGCAGCCCGGTCACCGCAGCCATCTCCACCACCGCGGTGCTGCCGCGGCGGGCGTACCGGGTGGTCACCGGCTGTCCGAGCGGGCCGGTGGCGGTGGTCTCGACGGCGGTGAACCCGGCGGCGAGGGCGGCGTCGACGGTGCCCTCCCCGCCGTCGGCCACCGGCAGCTCGTCGACCACCAGGCCGGGGGCGGCGCGGCGCAGCCCGGCGGCGAGGTGCGCGGCGACCTCGGCGGCGGCGGCCGAGCCCTTGAACTTGTCGGGTGCGAGGAGGACCTTCATGGGCTCAGTCCAGCAGGGCCAGGGCCGTGGGGGAATCCTCCGCGCTGAGCGCGAGGTCCTCGAACTCGTTGACGCCGTCGAGCTCGACCCCCATCGCGATGTTCGTCACCCGCTCGAGGATGACCTCCACGACGACCGGCACCTGGAGCTCGGCGGCCATGCCCTGGGCCTTGGCGAACGCGGCCGCGAGGTCCTCCGGGTCGGTGACCCGCAGCGCCTTGCAGCCCAGCGCCTCCGCGGCCTTGACGTGGTCCACCCCGTAGCCGGCGGTCTCCGCGGAGTTGATGTTCTCGAAGGCGAGGGAGACCTGGTAGTCCATCCCGAAGGCGCGCTGGGACTGCCGGATGAGGCCGAGGTAGGCGTTGTTGACGACGACGTGGACGTAGGGCAGGTGGTGCTGGGCGCCCACGGCGAGCTCTTCCAGCATGAACTGGAAGTCGTAGTCCCCGGACAGCGCCACCACCGGCGCCCCGGACAGCGCGGCGGACACCCCGAGCGCGGCCGGCCCGGTCCAGCCGAGCGGGCCGGCCTGGCCGGCGTTGATCCAGTGCCGCGAGCGGTAGACGTGCAGGAACTGCGCGCCGGCGATCTGGGACAGGCCGATGGTGGTGACGTAGACGGTGTCCTTGCCGAAGGCGCGGTTCATCTCCTGGTAGACCCGCTGGGGCTTGATCGGCACGTCGGTGAAGTGGGTCTTGCGGAGCAGCTCGCCCTTGCGGCGGGCGACGGCGGCCACCCAGTGGCGGCGGTCGGTGAGCTCCCCGGCGGCGCGGCGCTCGGCGGCGAGGTCCACGGCCAGGGTGAGGAAGTCCTTGGCGTCGGAGACGATGCCGTAGTCGGGCGGGAAGACCCGGCCGATCTGGGTGGGCTCGACGTCGACGTGGACGAAGGTCCGCCCGCGCCGGTAGGTCTCCAGCCCGCCGGTGTGCCGGTTGGCCCACCGGTTGCCCACGCCGAGGACGAAGTCGGACTCCAGGAAGGTGGCGTTGCCGTAGCGGTGGGAGGTCTGGATGCCGACCAGGCCGGCGGCCAGGGGGTGGTCGTCGGGGATGGCGCCCCAGCCCATCAGGGTGGGCACGACGGGGACGTCCAGGGTCTCGGCCAGGGTGACCAGCAGGTCCTCGGCGCCGGCGTTGACGATCCCGCCGCCGGCGACGATGAGCGGCCGCTCGGCGGCGGCGAGCATGTCCAGCGCCCGGGCGACCTGCGCGCGGGTCGCGGCCGGGTTGGTCACCGGCAGCGGGGCGTAGGTGTCCGGGTCGAAGTCGATCTCGGCGAGCTGGACGTCGATCGGCAGGTCGATGAGCACCGGGCCGGGCCGGCCCGAGCGCATCAGCCGGAAGGCCTCGGCGAAGACGCCCGGGACCTGGGCGGCCTCCAGGACGGTGGTGGCCATCTTCGTCACCGGCGCGGCGATGGCGGCGATATCCACCGCCTGGAAGTCCTCCTTGTCGAGCTTGGCCACCGGCGCCTGGCCGGTGATGCACAGGATCGGCACCGAGTCGGCCCAGGCGGCGTACAGCCCGGTGATCATGTCGGTGCCGGCCGGGCCGGAGGTGCCCAGGCACACGCCGATGTTGCCGCGGGCGGCGCGGGTGTACCCGTCGGCCATGTGCGAGGCGCCCTCGACGTGCCGGGCCAGCACGTGCCCGATGCCGCCGTGGCGGCGCATGGCGTCGTAGAAGGGGTTGATGGCGGCGCCGGGCAGGCCGAACGTCTGGGTCGCCCCCTCCTTCTGCAGGATGGCGACGGCGGCGTCGACCGCGCGCATGCGAGGCATGGTGGCTCCAGGGGTGAGGTGGGTCGGGGCGGGGGTGGCCCGGGCGGGGCGGCGGTGGACCGACGGCGGTCGGTCGGTGGGCCCGGCCAGGGGCCGGGTCGGGGTCTGGTTTCGGTGGCCGACGGCGGTCGGTCGGTGGGCCCGGTCAGGGGCCGGGGTCGGGGTCTGGTTTCGGTGGCCGACGGCGGCCGGGGCAGACCGGGCCGGTCAGGGCTCCCGGCCGGCGAGGCGGGCGAGGGTGCGGAAGAGCGCGGAGTGGTCCAGGTCGCCGTCGCCCTGGGCGCGGGCAGCGCCCATCAGCTGGGCGACCGTGGCGCCGAGCGGGACGGGCACGTCGGCCGCGCGGGCGGCGGAGGTGACGATGCCGAGGTCCTTGTGGTGAAGGTCCACCCGGAAGCCCGGCTCGAAGGACCTGTCGAGCATCTTCTGGGCCTTCTGGTCCAGCACGGTCGAGCCGGCGAGCCCGCCGCCGAGGACGCGCACCGCGGCGGCGGTGTCCACCCCGTAGGCCTCGAGGAAGAGGATGGCCTCGGCGAGCAGGCCGATGTTGCCGGCGACGATGAGCTGGTTGGCGGCCTTGACGGTCTGCCCGGACCCGGCCGGGCCGACGTGCACGACCGTCGACCCGACGACGTCGAGGACCGGCCGGGCGGCGTCGAAGTCCTCCGCGGACCCGCCGACCATGATCGACAGGGACGCGTTCTGCGCGCCGGCCTGCCCGCCGGAGACCGGGGCGTCGAGGAGGCGGAAGCCGCGCTCCCGGGCCTGGGCGGCGAGGTCGGCGGTGACGTCGGGCCGGATGGACGAGAAGTCGATGACCAGCGTGCCGGGCCGGGCGTTGGCGAAGACGCCGTCGTCCCCGGCCAGGACGTCCACCACGTCCGGGGAGTCCGGGACCATGACGGCGACGACGTCGGCGCCGGTCACCGCCTCGGCCACCGACGCCGCGGCGGTCCCGCCGGCGTCGACGAGCGGCTGGGCCTTGGCGGGGGTGCGGTTGTAGCCGACGACGTCGTGGCCGGCCTGCTGCAGGTGGACGGCCATCGGGCTGCCCATGATGCCGAGCCCGACGAAGGCGATCCTCATGTCTCTGCTCCTGTCTGCGGTGACGGTCTGGGGGTCTCGGCCACGGCCGGGCGGGGTCTGCGCCACGGCCTGGCGGGGGTTCGGCCGGCGGTCCGGGCTGCCCAGGATCGGGCGGGGCCGCGGCCTGGCGGCTCAGCCCACGGGGGCGGCCGCCCGCTGCTCGCGCGGCAGCCAGCCAAACGGGTCGGCGTCGGTGGATTTGTACTCCAGGCCGACCGGGCCGGCGTAGCCGCCGGCGCGCAGCTCGGCGATCCACCGGGTGATCGGGAGGTCGCCGGTCCCGGGGGCGCCGCGGCCGGGGGCGTCGGCGACCTGCACGTGGGCGATGCGGTCGGCGTAGGCCGCGCGCTCGGCGTCGACGTCCGCGCCGTTGACGGCCAGGTGGTAGACGTCGAAGAGCAGCCCGAGGTTGTCCGCCCCGTGCTCCCGGGCAACCCGGTCCAGCACGGCGACGGCGTCGGCGGCCGTCTTCAGCGGGTAGGCCGGGGTGCCCGAGACCGGCTCGAGCAGGACGGTCCCGCCGATGCGGGCCACCGCCCGCGCGGCGAGCGCGAGGTTCTCCGCGCCGACGGCGTCCTGCTCGGCCGGGTCGACGCCGGGGAGACGGTTGCCGTACAGGGCGTTGAAGGCCCGGCAGCCGGTGCGCTCGCCGATCGCGGTCACCGCGTCCAGGTTGGCCCGCAGCTCGGCCGAGCGGGCCGGCCAGGAGACAAGGCCGCGGTCCCCGGCGGGCATGTCGCCGGCGGCGAAGTTCAGGCCGGTGAGCCGGACGCCGGCGTCGTCGAGCGCGCGGACCAGGGCGTCGGCGTCGGCGGGGTCCGGCGTGGGGGTGGCGAAGGGCCACCACAGCTCCACGGCGTCGAACCCGGCCGCCCTCGCCGCGGCGAACCGCTCGAGCAGGGGCAGCTCGGTGAGCAGGATGGAGCAGTTCACCGTGTAGGGGACCTGCTGCACTCCGATCGCCTCGCTTTCGCTATCCGGAACTAGTTTTCCTTGTGGTGGAAGGTTAGGGCGGCCGACGCCTGGTCGTCAACCCCTGCCGGCCGTGGTCGCCAGTGCCGGCCGCAGTCGCACGGTGCCGACCGGTGATCCGCGACCGGCTGACCACGATCCACTCCGGAGTGCATCTCGTGCCGATCTCGCACGTTTCCCACTCCGGAGTGGATCCTGGTCGCGCGGTCCGGCGGCCCTGCCCGCGCGCGCCATCCCCCGGCGCCGCCGCCAGGCCGCGGCGCCGACCACCGCCGGTTTCCCGGTGAGGCAGTGGCGGTTGGCGGCCGGTCGGTGCCGCGCCGGCCGGCATCGCTCGGCGCGGTCGCGCCGAGCCCGAGGGGCCGCCGTCGGCCGGTGCCTCGGTGTCAGCCCGCCGTCGGACCGGTGCCCGGTGCGGGGGCCAGGCGGGCGAGGTCGGCCGGGCCCACCCCGGCCCGCTCGGACAGCTCGGCGGGCTCGACCGCGCCGCAGTCCAGGCCCCGGCGCAGGAAGGCGGCGAGCGCCCGGGCCGTGGCCGGCTCGTCCAGCACCGCCCCCTCGTGGTGGCCCAGGTAGGCCCGGAGCCGGTCCGCGGCGGCGGGCAGGCCCTCGCGGTAGAAGGCGTAGGTGGCGGCGAACCGGCTGGGCAGCTGGGCCGGGTGGAGGTCCCAGCCCTGGTAGTAGCCGCGCTCCAGCGAGCGGCGGACGAGCCGGCCGTGCAGCGCCCAGGCCGCGCGGACCTGCGCGGGGTCCCCGACGGGCAGGACGTTGGTGGAGCCGTCGGACAGCCGCACCCCGGTGCCGGCCGCAGCCACCTGCATCACCGCCTTGGCGTGGTCGGCGGCCGGGTGGTCCATCGCCTGGTAGGCGGCGGCGACGCCGAGGGCGGCGGAGTAGTCGTAGGTGCCGTAGTGCAGCCCGCTCACCCGGCCCTCGCCGGCGTGCACCATCGCGGCGACCAGGGCGGTGCCGTCCGGGCCGAGGATCGCCTGCGGGGTCTCCACCTGGACCTCGAACCGCAGCCGGCCGGCGGGCAGGGCGTGCGCGCGCTCGAGGGCCGCGCACACCGTCACCATCGCCGTCACCTGCGCCACCGAGGTGACCTTGGGCAGGGTCAGCACGAGCCCGGCGGGCAGCGGGCCGGTGCCGGCCAGCGCGGTGAGGAACAGGTCCAGGGTGCGCAGCCCGCGCGCCCGGGTGGGCCGCTCCAGGCTCTTGAAGCGGATGCCGACGAACGGGGTCGCGGTGGCCGCGTCGAGCTCGGCGCGCAGCGCGCGGGCGGCGGCGACGGCGACCTCGTCCTCCGCGTCGCCGTGGTCGCCGTAGCCGTCCTCGAGGTCGATCCGCAGGTCCTCGACCGGCTCGCGCGCCAGCTTCCCGGCGACCTGCCCGGCCACCTCGGCCCGCAGCCCGGGCGGGACGCCGACGGCCTCGACGACGGCGTCCGGCCCGCCGGCCGCCGCCAGCGCCGCCTGCGCCTGGGCGCCCCACTCGGCGGCGAGCCCGGCGCGGTAGCGGTCGGCCGGGACGTACACCGTGTGCACCGGCTGCCGGGCGCCGTCGTCGCCGGGGTAGGCGCGGGCGAGGGCGGTGTCGGCGGGGCCGAGGAGGTCCTCCACCGCCGCCCGGGTGGCGGCGTCCAGGGAGGTCCTCATCGGGCGGTCGCCGGGGCGCCGGAGCCGGCCGCAGCCCCGGAGCCCGCCCGGGCGCCGTCGGCCCGGGTACCGGCCCCCTGGGCACCCGCACCGGCCCCCGCCACGGACGGGCTGCCCGGCGTGGTGCGGTCCCCGCCGGGGGCGTCCGACCCGGCCGACGCGCCGGCCGCGGCCGCCGACGCCTCCGGGTCGTGCCGGCCCTCCTTCAGCCCCTCGGCCTTGACCGCCTCGGCCACCGCCTCGGCGACCCGGGTGTCGAAGACCCCGGGGATGATGAAGGCCGGGTTGAGCTCCTCGGGGCTGACCACCTCGGCGATGGCCACCGCCGCCACCCGGAGCATCTCGTCGGTGATCACCGAGGCGGCGGCGTCGAGCAGGCCGCGGAACAGGCCCGGGAAGGCCAGGACGTTGTTGATCTGGTTCGGGTAGTCGCTGCGCCCGGTGGCCACGATCGCGGCCGTCTCCCCCGCGGCCACCGGGTCCACCTCCGGCGTGGGGTTGGCCAGCGCGAAGACGATGGCGCCGTCGGCCATGGTGGCGACGTCCGCCCCGGTGAGGATGTCCCCGGCGGAGACGCCGATGAAGACGTCGGCGCCGGCCAGGCCCTCCTTCAGGGTGCCGGTGAAGCCCTCCTCGTTGGTGTGCTCGGCGATCCAGTCCCGGTGCGGGTCGCCGCTGGTCTCCCCGCGGTGCAGCGCCCCGTGCCGGCCGAAGCCGACGATGTGCCGGGCGCCCTGGGCCTTGAGGAGCTTGATGATGGCCGAGCCGGCCGCGCCGACCCCGGAGACGACGATGCGCACGTCCGCCAGGTCCTTGCCGGTCACCTTCAGCGCGTTGATCAGGGCGGCGAGGACGACGATCGCGGTGCCGTGCTGGTCGTCGTGGAAGACCGGGATGTCCAGCTCGGCGCGCAGCCGCTCCTCGATCTCGAAGCACCGCGGGGCGGAGATGTCCTCCAGGTTGACCCCGCCGTACACCGGGGCCAGCGCCTTGACGATGGCGATGATCTCCTCGGTGTCGGTGGTGTCCAGGCACACCGGCCAGGCGTCCACCCCGGCGAACTCCTTGAACAGCGCGGCCTTGCCCTCCATCACCGGCAGCGCGGCGCCCGGGCCGATGTTGCCCAGGCCGAGCACCGCGGTGCCGTCGGTGACGACGGCGACCGTGTTCCGCTTGATGGTCAGCCGCCGGGCGTCCTCGGGCTTCTCGGCGATGGCCTGGCAGACCCGGGCCACACCGGGGGTGTAGGCCCGGGAGAGGTCGCGCCGGGTCTTCAGCGGCACCTTGGTGGTGACCTCGATCTTGCCGCCGAGGTGCATGAGGAAGGTGGAGTCGGAGACCTTGAGCACCCGCACGCCGTCGAGCGCGTTGAGGGCGGCGACCACCCGGTCCCCGTGCCCGGCGTCGATGGTGTCGCAGGTGACGTCCACGGTCAGCCGGGTGGTGGTGGAGTGGGCGATGTCGACCCCGGTCACCGCGGCGCCCGCCTCGGCGGCGGCGGTGACGAGGGTGGACGTGGCCCGCTGGGAGGCGGGCACCTCCACCCGCATCGTGATCGTGTAGCTCGGGGACGGCAGGGCCATCGGTCGGTCCTTTCGGTCGGGCGGCGTCAGCAAGAGCCCGCAGTGACTTTCGGTTTCTGGAATACTAGTTCTACCTAGCGGAGGCTGGTAGGTAAGTCCGGGGGTGTCCCGGCCGGCCGGAGGAGCAAGATGTCCACCACGAACGGCGTGCAGTCGGTCGACCGGGCGGTCGACCTGCTCGAGGCCCTGACGGACCTGGGCGGCGACGCCACCCTGAGCGAGCTGGCCGGTGCCTCCGGGCTGCCGATGCCCACCATCCACCGCCTCATGCGCACCCTGGTCGCCCGCGGCTGGGCCCGCCAGGCGCCGTCGCGGCGCTACACCCTGGGGCCCAACCTCATCCGGCTCGGGGAGAGCGCGGGGCGCCAGCTCGGCGCCGGCGCCCGCCCGCACCTGGAGCAGGTGGCCCGCGACCTCGGCGAGACCGCGAACCTGGCGATGATCGACCGGGACATGGCGGTCTACGTGGCCCAGGCGTCCTCGGCGCACTCGATGCGGATGTTCACCGAGGTGGGCCGGCGGGTGTACTGCCACTGCACCGGGGTGGGCAAGGCGGTCCTGGCCCAGCTCCCGGACACCACCGTCCGCGAGATCGTCGCCCGGACGGGGATGCCGCCGGCCACCGACCTGTCGATCACCGACCCCGACGCCCTCCTCGCCGAGCTCGCCGCGATCCGCGAGCGCGGGTACGCCGTGGACGACGGCGAGCAGGAGGTCGGGGTGCGCTGCTTCGCCGTGCCGGTGCCGGACGCCCCCACGCCGTCGGCCGTGTCGGTCTCCGGGCCGGCGGCGCGGGTGACGTTCGAGTTCGGCGAGCGGGCCGTGCCGGTGCTGCGCCGGGCCGCCGAGCGGATCACCACCGAGCTCGTCACGGTCGGCTGAGCCGCCCGCCCGGGTCGGTCTCCCGGGACGGCACCGGCGCCTCGCCGGGCTCCGGGGCCCGGTCCGACCCGGTCGTCGGGGCCGTCGTCGTCCCGCCCGCCACGCCGGCCGTCGTCCCGCTCACCGCGCCGGCCGCCGTCGTCCCGGCCGAGCCCCCCGCCGTCGCCGTTGCTGAGCCGGGCGCCGTCGTGCCGACCGAGCCGCTCACCGCCGGTCCGCCGCCCGCCGCGCCCGGCCCGGCCGACCGGTCCCGGCGGACCTGCAGGATGTCCGGCACGCCGTCGCCGTCGAGGTCCAGCGCGGAGAGCGAGCCGGACCGCCGGCCGTGGCCGCTGCGGGCCCGGGCCCGCCGCTCGGCCGCGCGCCGGGCCTCGTGCTCGGCCCGGAGCTCGGCGTCCAGCCGGGAGAAGTACTCCGCCCGGCGCCGCTCCTGCTCGGCGGCGACGACCAGCCGCGCGGAGGAGCCGGCGGTGAACACCGAGGGGTCCTTGGCCTGCCCCCACCGGATCTCGTTGAACACCAGGTTGAGCAGCACCGCCACGACGCTCGCCGCGGAGATGCCGGAGTGGAAGATCATCCCCACCCACTGCGGGAAGGCGTCGTAGAAGGTGGGCGCGGCGATCGGGATGACGCCGAAGGAGATCGCGACGGCGACCAGGGTGAGGTTGAGGTTGCCGTCGTAGCGCACCTTGGACAGCGTCCGGATCCCCGAGGCGGCGACCGACCCGAACAGCACGATGCCGGCCCCGCCCAGCACCGGGGACGGGATGGCCGCGACCACCCGGCCGAGCACCGGAAGCAGGCCCAGGACGAAGAGCACCGACCCGCCGGCCGCGACGGCGAACCGGGACCGGATGCCGGTGATCGCGACCAGGCCGACGTTCTGCGCGAACGCCGAGGCGGGGAAGGAGTTCAGCAACGGGGACAGGGCGGTCGCGGCCATGTCCGCGCGCAGCCCGTCGCCGACCCGGCGGGCGTCGACCTTGGTGCCGACGATCTCCCCGATGGCGATGATGTCCGCCGTCGTCTCGGTCATGATGACGAGGATGACGATTGTCATCGAGATGATCGCGCCGACCTGGAACACCGGGGCGCCGAACTCGAACGGGGTCGGCAGGGCCACGGCCGGGCCCTGGCCGACGGCGGAGAAGTCGGCCATCCCGACGGCGGCCGCCAGCAGGGTGCCGACCACCAGGCCGATGAGGATCGACAGCCGCGAGATGGTGCCCTGCAGGAAGCGGCTGAGCAGCAGCACGATGAGCAGCGTCGCCATCGCCAGGGCGATGTTGGCCACCGAGCCGTGGTCCGGGGCGTCGGCGTTGCCGCCCATCATCCAGCCCACCGCCACCGGCAGCAGCGAGATGCCGATGACCGTGATGATCGTGCCGGTCACCACCGGCGGGAAGAACCTGATGATCTGGGCGAAGAACGGGCTGATGAGCAGCCCGATGACGCCGGCGACGATGATCGAGCCGAACACCGCCGGCAGGCCGCCGTCGCCGGTGGCCACGGCGACCATGGTGGACACCGAGGCGAAGGAGATGCCCTGCACGAGCGGCAGCCGGGAGCCGAAGAACGGCAGCCCGAGGGTCTGCAGCAGGGTCGCCGCGCCGCTGACCAGCAGGGCGGCCGAGACGAGCACGCCGATCTGCGGGCCGTCGAGCCCGGCGGCCTGGCCGACGATGATCGGCGGGGCGATGACGCCGCCGTACATCGTCATGATGTGCTGCAGGCCGTAGACGTAGGTCCGGCCCAGGGGGTACTTCTCGTCCTCGGGCCGCGGGCCCGGGCGGACGTCGGTCGGTGCGGTGGTTGCGGTGGCGCTCATGTCCGTGCTCCTTCGCGGGACAGGGGTGGGTCGGCGGGCTGCCGCGGGGTCGGCGGGCTGCCGGGGGGTCGGCGGGCGGCCGCGAGTGGCGGGCTGGGGGCATCGGCGGCCGGGGAGTGGGCGGCCGGCCTCAGCAGAAGCCGGTGACGGTGGCCCAGGCGCGCGGCTCGGCGGCGCCGTCGGACCGCTTGACCTCGGCCTCGATCTTGCCGTAGGGCCGGTCGGCTGCGTAGAAGACCTCGCCCGGGTTCTCCAGCCCGAACGGGGCGAAGTCCACCAGGAAGTGGTGCAGGTTCGGCATGGAGAACTTGATCTCGGCGATCTCCGGGTGGGCCTCCAGCACCCGCCGGCCCATCTGGTACAGCGTCTGCTGCAGGGCGAGGGAGTGGACGTCGGCGAAGGTCTCCAGCAGGAGGTGCCGCACGTCGTCGTAAGCCGCGTTGAAGTCCAGGTCGGTGGTCGTGTAGCGCCACCGGGCGGTCACCGAGGTGGCCAGGACCCGGTCGTCGGTCTCCTGCAGGGTGGTGTAGCGGTCCCGGGGGAAGCCGTGGAACTCCGAGCCGGTGGACTTCAGGACCGAGAGGTCCTCCAGCCCGGCGACGACGAAGACGTCCGCGCCGTCGCGCTGGACGACGGCGGTGCGGGTCTCGGTGCCGGCCTTGACGAACGCGTGGTTGTGCTCGCCGTCGGCGGCGTTGTTGGCCAGCGAGGTGGGGATGTGCTCCCAGGTGTACTCCTTGACCTCCCACCGGCCGCCGTCGACCCAGTCGAAGGAGGAGGTGAAGTGCTCGGCGAGGCGCAGCGCGAACTCCTCCGGGGAGCCGATGCCGTCCTTGGCGAGGGCGAAGATCGTGTTCTTCTGGGTGTCGGTGGCCACGACGTGGGAGTTGTCGCCGTCGGTGTGCGCGGCGGCGAAGTCCCCGCGCAGCTGGGAGGTGACCGACAGGTCGGTGATCCGGTGCCGGGGCTGGTCGCGGTCGACCTTGACCAGGCGGACCTCGGCCTTGCCGTACTGGTTCTCGCCCAGCACGATCGCGCCGGTGGCCGCGCTGGGGGCGCCGGTCGTGATGGTGGTGTCGCTCATCGCTAGCTCCTTCGGTAGGGGTGGGACGGTGGGTGGGGTGCGGCGTGGTGCCGGCGTTGTGCGGGCCGACGGCGGGTGGTCGGCGCGGTGTGGGCCGACGGCGGGTGGCCGCCGTGGCCGGAGCCGTTCTGGTGGGCGGCCGGCCCCGGGGGCCGCTGGTGCCGCCCGCCGGGACCGCCACCGGTGTCACAGGAGCGGCAGCGGTCAGCTGCCGCGGTAGGTGGAGAACGCGAACGGGCTGAGCAGGATCGGCACGTGGTAGTGGTCCTGCCCCGGTGCCACCCGGAAGTCGATAGTGACCTGGGGGTAGAAGGTCTCCCGGCCCTGCCGGTCGAAGTACTCCTCGGTGGCGAAGGTGATCCGGTAGGTGCCCGGCTCCAGACGCTCGGGGCCGAGGTCCCGGTTGCGGCCGTCGGCGTCGGTGGTGCCGGCGGCTAGCTCCTGCGGACCGCCGTCGGTGAGCCGGGCGAGGGTCACGCCGACGCCGGCCGCGGGGGTGCCGGCGACGGCGTCGAGCACGTGGGTGGTGATGTGGGACGTCATGCCAGCTCTCCTCGGAGGCGAAGGACGGCGATCTCGCGCAGCTGCTCGGCGGCCACCCGGCGCTCGGTGGCCGGGTCGTTGCCCAGCCGCTGCTCCAGCGCGGCCAGGATCTCCTCGGCGCTGCGCCCGGCCGCCCGGATGAGGAAGACGTGCCCGAAGCGCTCCTCGTAGGCCCGGTTGCCCTCGGCCAGGCGACGGGCGAGCTCGGCGTCGCCGGCGTCCACCCCGGCCTGCTCGCGGCGCGAGTGGGCGGCGTCGGCGTCGCTGCCCTGGGGTCGCTCGCCGATGCGGGGATGGCGGGCGAGCGCGGCATCGACCTCCGCGTCGGTCCACGAGTCGGCGGCGGTGCGGGCGGCGGCCAGGGCGGCGTCGACGTCGGGGTAGGGCCGGTCGGCGGCGACGGCGGCCGCCCAGCGCGGCACGGCGGCGCAGGACAGCAGGAGCTGCTCGGCGTCGGGCGTCGGCGCCGCGTTGAAGCGGGCGAGCGCGGTGGGCATCTGCGGGGGACCTCCGGCGGCACTACCGGTCTTCCGTCTTGCGGAAGCACTTTTCCAGTGCGTGAAGTACAGCGCGCCGCCGGGTGGCCTGTCAAGCCCTCGGGGCAGGTTTCCCTCCGTACGCGTTGCGCTCGTCCCGGGTCCCGCACACCGATGGTCGCGCTGCCGCCTTGCTGGCGGTGCGCCGGTCGGCGCGAGGACTGCCCGCCGTCACACGGCCGGCCACACGGTGTGCGAGAAGTAACACAATCTCGGCGTGACCGGCCGCTGCCACGGCGGAATTCCACCAGATCGCACCACGGCCGCCGCGAGTTTGTGTTACTTCCTGCACGCAGGCGCC
This sequence comes from Georgenia sp. TF02-10, assembly GCF_022759505.1. Taxonomy (NCBI): domain Bacteria; kingdom Bacillati; phylum Actinomycetota; class Actinomycetes; order Allobogoriellales; family Allobogoriellaceae; genus Georgenia; species Georgenia sp. TF02-10. Next base: position 188,555 of record NZ_CP094289.1, read on the forward strand.
GCCGGCCCCGCGTGGCCGGAGGCGATCCAGGTCGACGGGACGGCCCGTCATCCGCTCGGCCGCGACCAGCCGCCGCCGTCTGCTCCGGGTGCAGTTTGGTGACGAGCCGCGGTGGTCCTGCTCCCCGTGCCCCTCCGGCGACCAGCCGCCGTCGTGCTACTCCTGCTCCTCCGGCTCGGTCAGCCGGGCGTGCACGGCGGCCTTGGCCGGCTCCGGCAGCCCCTTGCTGCTGAACATCACCCTGTTCCGGGCCGACCCGGCCACCACGTGGTCCTTGCCGGCCATCAGTGCCTCGAACCCGTCCCGGGCGACCTCCGCCGGGTCGTCCTTCGACATGTGCCCGACCCGGGTGTCCGTCATCCCGGCCCGGTCGAAGAACTCGGTGTCCGTGGGCCCGGGCAGGAGGGCGGTGACCGTTACGCCGGTGTCGGCCAGCTCGTGCCGGACCGCCTGGGCGAAGTTGAGCACGAACGCCCTGGACGCCGAGTAGGTGGCGTAGTACGGCCCGGGGATGACGCTGGCGAGCGAGGCGGTGTAGAGCAGGCGGCCCCGGCCGGCGCTGACCATGCCGGGCAGGACCCGCTTGGTCAGGTGCACCACGGAGGCGACGTTGAGCTGGATGAGCTCGAGGTCGGCGTCCAGGTCGGTCTCGAGGAACGGCCCGCCGACGCCGATGCCCGCGTTGAGCGCGACCACGTCGACCTGCCGGTTGTCGATCGCCGCGACCAGGTCCTCCACGCCGTCGTAGGTGGCGAGGTCGACCTGCACCGGCTCGGCGGGGGTGCCGGCCGCGGTGAGGGCGACGGCGGCGTCGGCCACGCCGGCGTCCTCGGCGCAGAGGAGCAGGTCATAGCCGTTCTCGGCGAGGACGTTGGCGAGCTCGCGCCCGATGCCGCTCGAGGCTCCGGTGACGACGGCGAACGGTCGGGACGTGCCGGTGGTGGACATCGAAGCTCCTTGGTCGGGCGCCTCCACGGTAGGGCCGTCCGCAGGCGGGCGCGCGGGGAGGCGGGGCGAGCAGCGCAGGCACAAGCGAAGGGCAGCGCGGGGCGATTCCTTCGGGCGGTCGCCTCGGTGCCAGGTCCCCGTCCCAGCTCCCCCGACCGAAGTCCTCCCCAGGCGGCGCCGCGGCGACTAGCGTTTCTGGTCAAGGGGACGCGGACCGCGGGCCCCGCCGTCGAGAGGGGGCCGCATGACCCCAGCCACCGCTGACGGAGAGGGCTCGGTCGCCGTGCTCGTCGCGCCCGACCGGGTGCGGCTCGTGCTCGCCGGGGAGGTCGACTCCCTGCTGGCCGCGGAGCTGGCCACGGCCGTGCGGGACGCGGCCGCCCGCCGGCAGCCGGTCGAGGTGGACACCCGCAACGTCACGTTCATGGACTCCACGGGCGTCGCCACGCTGGCCGAGCTGAGCCGCCGGACCTCCGTCCGCCCGGCGTTCATCCGGCCGCCCGAGCTGGTCAGGTTCCTGCTCGAGGTCACCGGGCTCGGCCGCGTGGTGGACATCCTCGAGGACGACCCGGGGTTCCCGTCGCCGGGGGATCCGGCCAACGGCGTCCTGCGGGGTTAGGCGGGCGGGCTCGCGGGTCAGGCGATCTGCTCGCGCACCTGCCGCTGGACCCGGCCGAGCATCCCAGCCATGCCGCGCAGCCGCAGCGGGCTGATCGCCTGTGCCAGCCCGAGCCGGCTGGTCACGTCCGCCGGCACGGCGAGCACCTCGGCGGCGCTGAGCCCGTCCAGCCCCTCGTGCAGGATCCCGGCGAAGCCCCGGGTGGTCGGCGCCTCCTGCGGCGCGGAGAAGAAGAGGTGCACGACGGCGGCCGGCCCGGCGCCGTCGACCTCGGTGCGCAGGAAGATCGGCGACTGGCACTCGGGCACCGGCTCGAGGAGCTCGGGGTGGTCGGCGTACCGGGCGGGCAGGTCGGGCAGTGACTGGCCGATCTCCAGCAGCAGCTGGAGCCGGTCGGGCACGGCCAGCGCGTTGAACTCGGCCACCACCTGCTCCAGCGCCGGGGGCAGCGGCGCGGCCGCCATCGTCGGGGCGGTCATCGGGCCGGCACCTCCCCCGGCTCCTCGCCGACGGCGATCGGCACCCGCACCGCGTTGCCCCACTCCGTCCACGACCCGTCGTAGTTGCGCACCTCGGGGAAGCCGAGCAGGTGCCGGAGCACGAACCAGGTGTGCGCGGACCGCTCGCCGATCCGGCAGTAGGCGATGACCGGCTCCTCCGGGGTGAGCCCCTGCTCCTGCTGGTAGATCGCCGCGAGCGCGTCGCGGTCCTTGAAGGTGCCGTCCTCGTTCGCGGCCCGCGCCCAGGGCACCGAGCGGGCGCCGGGGATGTGCCCGCCGCGGACGCTGCCCTCGTCGGGGTAGTCGGGCAGGTTGGTGCGCTCGCCGGTGTACTCCGGCAGCGAGCGGACGTCGACGAGCTGGCCGCCGAGGAAGCCCTGGACGTCCTCCTTGAACGCCCGGACGGCGCTGTCGTCCCGGGCGACCTCGGGGTAGTTGGCCGGCGCCGGCCGCGGCACCTCCAGGGTCATCTCCCGGCCCTCGGCCTGCCAGGCCGCGCGACCGCCGTCGAGCAGCCGCACGTCCGGGTGACCGAAGAGGGTGAAGACCCACAGGGCGTAGGCGGCCCACCAGTTGCTCCGGTCGCCGTAGAGCACCACGGTCGTGTCCCGGCCGATGCCCTTGGCCGACATCAGCCGCGCGAAGGCGGCGCCGTCGACGTAGTCGCGGGTGACCGGGTCGTTGAGGTCCAGGTGCCAGTCCACCTTGACCGCGCCGGGGATGTGCCCGGTCTCGTAGAGCAGCACGTCCTCGTCGCTCTCGACGACGGCGAGCCCGGGCTCGCCCAGGTGCTCGGCGAGCCAGGCGGTCGTCACGAGCCGCTCGGGGTGGGCGTAGGCAGCCAGCTTGGGGTTGTCGTCGTAGGGCAGGGGCACTGCGGTCAGCCTCCGGGAGGGTGGGGACGGGTGCTTGTCCGATTGTCTCACCGGCGACGGCGGCCGGGCGGGTCGCGGCCCCGGCCGGATCATGCCGGCAGCACCAGATCCCGAGCCTCACTGCGGCTCGTGCACCGGCTCCTGCGGCTCGCCGCAGGTCACCGCCTGCGCGCTGGTCACCACCGGGTCGTCGGCCGCCGCGTCCTCGGCGACCACCTCGCCGGGCCCGTTGGCCGCCGTGCGGCCGCCGTCGGCGAGCTCGACGGCGGTCCGGGTGACGGTGAACCGCTCCCCCGCCTCGTCGCTCTCTGCCTTCAGGCCGACGAGCTGCAGCCCCGAGCCGAGGTCGACGCAGCCCACGCCGGTGCCGTAGCCGGTGAAGCCGCGGTCGAAGGTGTACTGCTCGCCCTGGTCGTTCTGCGTGGGCACGATCTCGCAGTCGACCACGGCGTAGAGGTCCACGGCGCGCCCGGTGTCGAGCAGGACGACGGCGGGCCCGCCGTCGCCGAGCCGCTGGCCGAGCGCGCTGGCCGCCTGCGGGGCGGCGCTGGTGAACTCGGTGGACAGCACCGCGCCGGAGGCGGTCGCGACCCCCAGGGTGCGCGGGTCCCCGCCGCTGAGCCACAGCTGGTCGGCGGCGCCGTCGCCGTCCAGGTCGGCGGTGGGGGCGGTGGCGGCTCCGTCCGGCACTGCCGTGCCGGTCGCGGGGCAGCCGGCGCCGGGCGCGCCGCTCGGGCTGCTGGGGGCGGGTGACTCCGTGGGCGACGGCGGGGAGGTGTCGGTCGGCGTGGCGGACTCGGTCGCCGGGCTGGTCGTCGACGAGGGCGCCGACTGCGCCGGTGGCTCGTCCGAGCCGCCGCAGGCGGCGAGGGGCAGCGCGAGGAGGGCGGCGCCGGCGAACCAGCGGGTCGTCCGGGTGCGGTGCGAGGAGGACATGGTCCCCTCCCTTCGGGACGCGTTCAGGCCGTATCCGGTCTAGCACGCGCTCGCGCGGGGCGCAGGCCGGGCCGGCGGTGGCGGGCGACGACGTGCCAGACGATGGCTTCCTCGCTGAACAAGAACCAGGCGGGCGGATACCGTACGGTCGGCCAAGGCGTTTCACCCCCTGACCGGTGCGCTGTGGAGTTGAATCAGCCGCTATGGAGATGAGGGACCTCGGGGACACCGGGCCCAAGAAGAGCTGGTGGCAGCAGAAGCGCCAGCCCCTCGTGATGCTCGGCGCGATCCTCGCGGCCGGGCTCGTGATAGCCGGCCTGAACGCCCTGGGCGCTGACGACGGCGGGTCGAGCGAGCCAGAGCCGCCGAGCGACGTAGAGGTGCGCTTGCAGTGCGAGCAGTGGGTGGACGAGCAGCTGAAGTCACCCAGTACCGCCGAGCACAGCGGCCAGACCGTGACCTCCAGGGGCGAGGACTCTTGGGAGGTGCACGGCGTCGTCGATTCACAGAACGGCTTCGGAGCCATGGTGCGGACACCCTGGTCGTGCGTGATCCGGCTCGAGGATGACGTGTGGCGCGGGAGTGCGAGCCTGTACGAGTAGTCAGTGTGGTCGAGAGGGTCCGCGCTGCCGCTTGGCCTTCTCCAGCCGCCGCACCGACACGAGCGTGCCCGGCTCGGGCTTGACGTCCACGTGCTCGCGCTGCCAGTCATCCAGCGCCGCGCACGTCTGACACATCGCGGTTGGGAACTTCGTAGGTCTCGCCGGCGCAGTAGTCCGCCTCGGCCTTGTCGATCGTCGCCTGGTCGCCCGCCTTCTCGGCGGCCACCGCCGTAAATTCACGACCGGCCAGGGGTTGGGTGAGGTCAAGCGGCCGCGATCTTCCGGAAGCGGTAGAAGGTGCCGACCGACAGCGGGGTGGGATACTTGATGAACCTGCTGCCGGCAGAACAAGACTCACTCCGTCCGGATGGATCTCGTGCCGATCTCGCACCATTTCCACTCCGCGGAGTTTATCCCGGTGCGGGCGTCCGGTGCCCCCTTCTACGGGTGCTGCCATTCGCGCGGTCACGGGCCGGCCGCTGACGGCGGCAACGCCGTTGCCGCAAGTGCTGTATGCAAATGCGTGGCCGTTCTGCGCGGCGGTGGTCACGATGGGGCGCGTGAGCGTCCCTGACCTCCGCGGTGCTCGGGTGCACCTGCGGGACTGGCGACCGGCCGACGTCGACGACCGGCTGCGGGACCTGCTCGCCTCGCAGCGCCCGTGGCACCGCACGAACGGGCCGTACTTCGGCTCGCCCACGGCCGAGGACATGGCCCGGGTCGCCGACGGTCTGGCCAGCGTCGCCCGGACCGATCCCGCCCGGCGGGGCGATCCGCGGGAGACGCTGCCGATCGTGCTCGACGCCCGGGTCGTCGGATCGGTCAGCTGGTACTGGGAGGACCAGGCGACGGACTGGCGCCGGATGGGCGTCGTCGTCTATGACGAGACGCTGTGGGGTCGGGGCATCGCGACCGAGGCGCTGGCGCTGTGGACGAGCTACCTCTTCGCGGCGACGGACGCCCAGCGGCTGGACTTCGCGACCTACTCCGGCAACCCCGGCATGCTCGCCGTCGGCCGCCGCCTCGGCTTCACGGAGGAGGCGCGCCTCCGCCGGGCGCGCCGCTGGGCCGGCGGCGTCCACGACGCGGTGGTCATGGGTGTGCTGCGCGAGGAGTGGGAAGGGTCGGCGTGGGGACGGTCGGTGCGAACGGGGCCGTGCTGACGCCGCCCACCGAATGACGGCCTGCGGGCGCCGCCGCGGTGATGGCGAGGGTACGGCCGCCGTGCTGGCGGCTGGCTCAGCGCCGACGACGACCGCGGCAGACCGCCGACCGGCGCCCCGCCTACCGCTCGGCCGGCAGGTGCCCGAACCGGTGCAGCGTGCGGGAGATCGCCTGCTCGCGCAGGACGGTGAGCATCTCGCGCCGGCCGGTGGCCAGCACCGGGCCGGTGAGCACGGTGGTCCGGGCGCTGGTCAGCTCGTCGGCAAGCCGGTCGGCGGCGCTGCCCTCGCCCACCACCCGGATCCGGTCGACCGCGGCGGCGCGGACCCGGCGGACGAACGCGGCGTCGTCCTCGCCCCGGTCCACGACGCCGGCCAGGCGGCGCAGCCCGGCGCGGGTGGCCGGCCCGTCCAGCGCCTTGAGGGCGGCGGAGGTGGCCAGGTCCAGGCTGACCCGCACCGGGGTGCCGGCGCGCTGGGCGGCGAGCAGGACCCGGAACAGCTCGGCGGCCCGGGCGCCGGGCACGGTGCGCACGGTCAGCGGCGCCGGCCGGTAGCGGAAGACGTTCGCCTCCACCGCCAGCCCGCTCTCGTCGTGCTCGACGCCGAGCTCCTCGGCCCAGGCGAGGGCGTCGGAGCCGACGGCGGCGCGCAGCCAGGCCCGGTCGCCGTCGTCCGGCAGCAACGGAGCCAGGTCCGCCAGGGCGGCGGACAGCTCCGGCCCCGGGTCGGCGCGGCGGGTGGGCTCGCCGTCGGGCCGCCAGTGCCCGAGCTGGGCGACGTAGTTGGGCCCGCCGGCCTTGGCGCCGGGGCCGACGACGGAGGCCTTCCACCCGCCGAAGGACTGCCGGCGCACGATGGCGCCGGTGATGTGCCGGTTGACGTAGGCGTTGCCCACCGCCACCCGCTCCTGCCAGTGGTCGATCTCGGCCTCGTCGAGGGAGTGCAGCCCGCCGGTCAGGCCGTAGTCGGTGGCGTTCTGCAGGTCGATCGCCTCGTCCAGGGTGCGGGCCCGCATGAGGCCGAGGACCGGGCCGAAGCACTCGGTGCGGTGGAAGAAGGAGCCGGGCGCCACGCCGTCCTTCAGGCCCGGGGACCACAGCCGGCCGGTGTCGTCGAGCGGGCGGGGCTCGACCAGCCAGGTCTCGCCCGGCTCGAGCGTGGTCAGCGCCCGGGCGAGCTTGCCCTCCGGTGGGTGGATGACCGGTCCCATCATCGCGCCGAGGTCGTCCGGCCAGGCCACCCGCAGGGAGCTGACCGCGTCGATGAGCTGGCGGCGCAGCCGCGGCGAGGTGCCGGCCGAGCCGACGAGGATGGCGAGGGAGGCGGCCGAGCACTTCTGGCCGGCGTGCCCGAAGGCGCTCCTGACCAGGTCCGCCACGGCCAGGTCGTAGTCCGCGGCCGGGGTGATGACCAGGGCGTTCTTGCCCGAGGTCTCCCCGAGCACCCGCGGCCCGCCGGGCCGGCCGGTGCGCCAGGAGGCGAAGAGCTCGGCGGTCTCGGCGGCGCCGGTGAGGACGACGGCGTCCACGTCCGGGTGGGCGACGAGCGCCCGGCCGGTGGTGCCCTCGTCGGTGCGGACCACCTGGAGCACGTCGGTCGGCACGCCGGCGGCGTGCAGGGCGGCCATGGCGACCTCGGTGCACCCGGGGACCGCCGGGGCCGGCTTGATGATCACCGCCGAGCCGGCGGCGAGCGTGGCCAGCACCCCGCCGGTGGGGATGGCCACCGGGAAGTTCCACGGCGGGGTGACCAGGACGACCCGGTCCGAGGTGAAGGTGGCGCCGTCGGTGGCCAGGTGCCCGGGCTGGAGCTCCAGCGCCCGGTCGGCGTAGTAGCGGGCGAAGTCGATGGCCTCGGAGACCTCCGGGTCCGCCTCGGCGACGGTCTTGCCGCCCTCGGCGGCCATCGCGGTGACCAGCTCGCCGCGGCGGGCCTCGAGCTCGTCGGCGGCGCGGCGCAGGACGGCGGCCCGCTCGGCGGGCGGGCGGGCGGCCCAGCCGGGCTGGGCGTGCACCGCGGTGGCGACGACGGCGTCGACGTCGGCCGGGCCGGCCAGCACCGGGGAGGCCGGTGGGGCGGGGGTTGCGCGGACCCGCTCGACGGCCCAGGTGCGCACGGCGGGCAGGGCCGGGTCGGAGTCGGTGGCGTTGGTGAAGGTGTCCCCGGCCGGGGCGTGGTCCGGGGTGCGCCGGGGCCCGGCGGGCACGGTGGGCAGCGCCGCGACCGAGGCGCGGAACCGGGCCTCCTGCTCGGACATGGCCGCCGGGCCGCCGCCGAACAGGGCGTGCAGGAAGTTCTGGCTCTGGGCGTTCTCCTCCAGCCGGCGGACCAGGTAGGAGACGGCGACGTCGAAGTCCGCCGGCGCCACCACCGGGGTGTAGAGCAGGACGGAGCCGACAGCGTCGCGCACCGCCCGGGCCTGGGAGGGGGCCATGCCCTGCAGCATCTCCACGTCCAGCGCGGCGCCGACGCCGCGGGCCTGGGCGAGGAGGTGGGCGAGGGCGACGTCGTAGAGGTTGTGCGAGGCGACCCCGATCCGGACCGCGCCGGTGAGCTCGGGCCGCAGGGCCCGCTCGACCAGGCGCAGGTAGTTGGCGTCCACCTCGTCCTTGGTGGCGTAGGGCGCCGGGGCCCAGCCGTGCAGCTCGGCCTCGACGTGCTCCATGGACAGGTTGGCGCCCTTGACGAAGCGGACCTTGATGCCGGCGCCGCCGGCGGCGGTGCGCGCCTGCGCAAAGGCGACCAGCCGGTCCAGGGCGGCGAGGGAGTCGGGCAGGTAGGCCTGCAGCACGATGCCGGCCTCGAGGTCGGTGAACTCCGGCTCGGCGAGGATCCGCTCGAAGACGTCCAGGGTCAGGTCGAGGTCGCGGTACTCCTCCATGTCCAGGTTGACGAAGGCGTGCGGGCTGCGGTCGGCGGCGGCCCGGTAGATCGGCCGCAGGCGCTCCAGCACCCGCTCGACCGTCCCGGCGGTGTCCCAGGTGGAGATCTGGGAGACGAGGGAGGAGACCTTGATCGAGACGTAGTCCACGTCGTCCCGGCGCAGCAGGTCCCGGGTGCGGGCGGCGCGGGCGGCGGCCTCGGCCTCGCCGAGCACGGCCTCGCCGAGGAGGTTGATGTTGAGCCGGAAGCCCTCGGCGCGGGCGCGGGCGAGGTGGCGGGCCAGGGCCGGGTCGTGGGCGTCGACGACGAGGTGGCCGACGAGCTGGCGCAGCCGGCGGCGGGCGAGCGGGACGACGACGCCGGGCGCGAGCGGGGCGACCCGGGCGCCCACCCCGAGGAGCAGGCGGTCGGTGGTGGAGAGGAACCCGGCGGCCGCGGCCGAGGAGATGGCGGCGAGCTCGCGGGCGGCGACGGCGGTGTCCTCCGGCCGGGCGACCCGGTCGACGAAGCGGACGGCGAGGTCCAGCCCCGCCGGGTCGCCGACCAGCGCGGCGAGCTGGCCGGTGGTGGCCCGTTCGGCGTCGGTCTGCCCGCTCTCGGTGGCGGCGAGCCACTCCTGGGCGAGGGCGACGGCGTCGTCCACCAGGGCGGCGACGTCGGCCGGGACGCCGGTGGCCGGTGCGGGGCTGGTGGTGGTGTCCGCGGCCATGGTGCTCTCCGTGCTCCTCCGGCGCGGCGGGGTGTGTCGCGTCTGCGGTGGGGGTCAGTGGGTGGGTATGGCCGGACGGTAGGTCGCGGGGAGTCGGGCGGTCAACACGGGCTCGTGGTGCCCGGCGGCGGGGGCCGACGGCGGCCGGCACCCGCCGTCGGCGGGCGGCGCTCCGCCGGCGCTCGCCGTCCGGGGGCGGCACTCCCCCGGCCCTCGTCGGGGGCGGGCAACGCGGCCCGGCCCGGCGGTCAGCCGCCGGCGACCGTGGTGTCGAAGAGCTCGAGCGTCTCGGCCACCGCGGGGAAGACCCACGTGAACAGGCAGGCGACGACGACGGCCGCGAGCGCCACGGCCGTGAGCGCCTTGACCCAGCGCGGGCCGGGCAGCAGCCGCCAGAGCGCTGCGTACATCAGGAGGCCTCCATCTCGGCGGGGACGCCCTCGGCGCGGGGCACCCAGCCGTCCAGGGCGGCGTGGACGATCCACCGCTCGGCGGTGCTCCACAGCGGGTGGCAGGTGGTGAGGGTGAGGAGCCGCTGCGTCGGTGCCTCGCCGGGCGCCCCGGGGACGGGGGCGATGACGTCGGAGCGGTCCGGGGTGACGATCTCGTGCCCGGTCACCCGGTACACCAGCCAGGCCTCGGCGCTCTCGACGACGAGCGGGTCGCCCTCCTGCAGGGCGTCGACGTGCCGGAAGGCCGCGCCGTAGCTCTGCCGGTGGGCGGCGAGCGCGGCGTTGCCGACGGCGCCGGGCAGCGCGGTGCCGGGGTAGTGGCCGGCGGCGCCGGAGTTGAGGACGTCCGTGCCGACGCCCTCGGCGATCGGGATCGGCTGGTCCAGGCCCCACCGGGGGACGTGCAGGATGGCGAACTGCTCCCCCTCGGCGGGTGGGGCCGGCGCGGGCGGGTCGTCTGTGCGCAGCGTGGCGGGCTGGTCCGCGGCGGGCGGCTCGAACCGCTCGGTGATGGCGGCCACCGCCGTCGCCTGCTCCTGGCCGGCCTCGACGTCGGTCCACCACACCTGCCAGACCACGAACAGCCCGAGGAGCACCCCGGCGGTGAGGAGCAGCTCGCCGAGGACGCCGAGCGCCCGGGAGCCGCGGCGGCCGCGGCCGCGCTCGGGCCGGGTGCGACGGGGCTGGACGGCGGTGGTCATCACAGACAGCCTGCCACGGCAGCGGTGGTGCGCGGCGGCGGACCGGTCAGGGCCCGTCGAGGCGCTCGGCCACCACCGCCGCCGTGATGCCGCGGGCCTGCAGCGCCCGGCCGACGTCGGTCGTGGCGTCGGCGGCGAGGACCAGGAGCAGGTGCTCGGTCCCGACGGCCGGCAGGTTCTGCTCGTCGGCCACCCGGCCGAGGCCCTCGATGGCCGCCCGCGCGTCGGCGGAGAACGGCAGCGGCGTGCGCCGACGGCGCCACCTCCGCTGGCGCGGGGCGGAGACCTCGGCCAGGGCGGCGCCGTCCGGGTCCAGGCTCTGCAGGATCGCCGCCCCAGAGCCGGCCGGGACGCCGGCCAGGCCGACGAGCAGGTGGGCCGCGCTCAGCTGCTCGGCGCCCACGTCCGCGGCGTGCCCCACCGCCTGTGCCAAGGCTGCGCGCAGGTGCTCGTCGAACCTGCCGAACAGCCCCTCCCCGACGACGACCCGTCCACCGGACGCGGGACCGGCGAATCGCTGCTGCGCCGCCTGCTTGCTGACGCCCAGCACGTCACCGACCTCGCTCCAGGACAGCCCGGCATCGCGGACCTTCGCCACGACACGGCGCAGCACGTGCTCCCCGGTCAGGGCCAGCTCGGCCTCCAGCCGCTGGGCCGCCGCGAGCGCGCCGCGTGGGTCGTCGCCGTGCTCGGCGGCGATCGAGTCGGCCAGCCGGGCGGCCTCGCCCTCGATGTCCATGCGTCAACGCTACGTTGACGCTGCTGAGGGGGCAACGGCGGACCTGCGGCCGCCCGGACGTGGCGAGCCGAACGGGCCTCAGCCGGCCACACGCCGTCGTGCCCATGCTTGGGCTCGACGGGGGCATGCGCATGGCCGATGCAGCCGCGCCGTCCGGAAGGCTTGGGTCGTCGGTCCGCGTTGTCGTCGACGTGTCCGCCTCACCGATCTCGTCGCCGCCGGCCGCCCGTGCGGGTCTGAGCGCGACGGGTGCTCTGTCGGTGGACGTTGCCGGCAGCCCTGCCTCTGAGCTGGTCCGTGTCGACGTCGTCGTGATCGGCGCGGGGCAGGCCGGGCTCTCGGCCGGCTACCACCTCCGCCGCCGTGGACTGGTCCCGGCGCTCGGAGACGACATGGACGACATAACTCCTCGCCGAGGAGATGACGTCTCCCGCCGCGACGGTAGGGCGGGGACGTACGTCATCCTCGACGCCGAGGACGGGCCGGGCGGGGCGTGGCGCCACCGATGGCGCTCCTTGCGGATGGCGACCGTCAACAACATCTACGACCTGCCCGGGATGGCCCAGCCCGAGGTCAACCCGCAGGCGGCCAGCGTCGACGTGCTGCCCGCCTACTTCGCCGACTACGAGCACGCGCTCGACCTCGGCGTGCTCCGCCCCGTGCGGGTCCGCGACGTCCGGCGCGCCGACGACGACCCCCACGGCCGCCTGCTCGTCACCTCCGACGCCGGCACCTTCGCCGCCCGCGCCGTCATCAACGCGACAGGTACCTGGACCAAGCCGTTCTGGCCGCGATACCCCGGCCAGGAGAGCTTCCGCGGCCGTCAGCTGCACGTGGCCGACTACGTCAGCGCCGAGGAGCTCGCCGGCCAGCACGTGGTGGTGGTCGGCGGCGGAATCTCCGCCGTCCAGCTGCTCGAGGAGATCTCCCACGTAGCGACGACGACGTGGGTCACCCGCCGCGAACCGGTCTGGCGGGACGAGGACTTCGACCCCGAGGCCGGACGCCGGGCGGTCGCGCTCGTCGAGGAGCGCGTCCGGCAGGGCCTGCCGCCGCGGAGCGTCGTCTCCGTCACCGGGCTGATCTGGCGGCCCGAGCTCCGCGCGGCCGCCGAGCGCGGCGTGCTCGACCGCCACCCGATGTTCACCCGCATCGAGCCCGACGGTGTCCGCATGGCCGACGGCTACCTCCAGCCGGCCGACGTCATCCTCTGGGCCACTGGGTTCCGCGCCGCGCTGGGCCACCTGCGCCCGCTGGGCCTGCGCGGCCGCGGCGGCGGCATCACCATGGCCGGCACCCAGGTGGCCGACGAACCACGCCTGCACCTCGTCGGGTACGGGCCGTCGTCGTCCACGGTCGGCGCCAACCGCGCCGGCCGGGAGGCAGTCACCCGCATCCTCACGCACCTACGCTCGAGCGACGACGGCGGGTCCACCGTCGGGCACGGGGCCGGCAGCGTTCACCGGGGTGCCGGACGGAACGCGGTGCGCGGACGCTCGTCGGCTGAGGCTGACCCCGGCGCTGAGCCTCAGCGGGCCGCGTTCCCGGCCGCCCGCGACGCGGGCACCTCGGCCAGCGAGCGGGCGGCTGCCAGCACGTCCTCGACCGTGACCGCGAGCAGGGCCGGGTCGGGCTCGTCGGCGAAGGTCGCCCCGCGACGCACGCGGGCGTCGGTGAGCACGACGTGCGGGCCGTGGGCGGGGGGTCCCCACTCCTCCGGCGGCGCCGGGCCGAACAGGACCACCGAGGGCACCCGGTAGGCGGAGGCGAGGTGGGCGGCGCCGGTGTCGGCGGAGACGACCAGCCGGGCGGCCGCGACGAGGGCGGCGAGCTCGGCGAGGGTCTGGCGGCCGGCGAGCACGGCGTCGTCGTCGAACCCGGCCAGGCGGGCGACCGCCGTCGCCCGGGCCCGCTCGCGGCCGCTGCCCGTGAGCACCACGTGCCGGCCCTCCGCCCGGAGCGCGGCCGCCACACCCGCGAACCGGTCGACGGGCCACTGCCGCGAGCCGTAGAAGGCGCCGACGTGGACCACGGTGGCCCCGGGCCAGGGCGTCGCGGTCGGCGGGGTCAGCAGGCCGACGTCGTCCGGGTCGGCCGGGGCCCCGAAGGCGGTGACCAGCCGGGCCCACCGGACCCGCTCGTGCACGCCGTCCTGCCAGTCCGGGCCGTCGGTGATCCCGTGGCCGCGGTGGGCGATGGTGAGCCGCGGGCGCGGGGCGGCGAGCAGGCCGGCGCTCTCGGCGCCGTTGCCGTGCAGGTTCACCGCGACGTCGACGCGGCCCGGCGGCAGCGGGAGCGGGTCGTCCAGCCCGGGGGTGGGCAGCAGGGCGTCCACCCCGCCGACCAGGTCGACGATGTCCTCCAGCCAGCCGGGCACGGCCAGGACGAGCCGGTGCGCGGGGTAGGCGCGGCGCAGGGCGTGCAGGGCGGGGACCGCGACCAGCAGGTCGCCGAGCTTCAGGGCGCGCAGGGCGAGCAGCTCGGGCCGCCCGTCCGGGGGACCGAGCCGTCTCATCCGCCCGCCCCGCGGCCCAGCAGCTCCAGGACGTCCTCGACGACCGGGCCCGGGGCGACGTCGGCGACGAAGGATTCGTCGTGCGGGCAGCGCGGGAGGGTCTCGTCGGTGACGTCGACGCCGCAGACCGGGCAGGCGGTGCGCCAGGCGAGGTGCACCCGGTGCCGCGCCCGGCCCAGCGGCCCGGCGTTGATGACGTTGCCGAACCAGTAGACCCCCACCGTCGCCGTGCCCACCGCCTGGGCGAGGTGCCGCGGTCCGCTGTCGTTGCCCAGCAGGACGTCGGCCTCGGCGAGCAGGCCGGGCAGCTCGGCCAGGCCGAGCCGGCCGGCGAGGGAGGAGACCAGCCCGCGGGCCGGCCCCTCGAGGCGGTCCTGGGCGCCGGTGACGATCTGCTCCGCGGCCGGGACGTCCGTCTCGTCGCCGACCACCACCACCTGCCCACCCGCCTCCGCCGCGGCGGCCGCGACCTGGGCGAACCGCTCGGCCGGCCAGCGCCGCCGCGGGTCGGTGGCCCCCGGGTGGATCGCGAGCAGCGGGCGGGCCCCGGGCAGGCGGACCCGGGCGCCGCGGTCCCGTTCGGCGGCGGTGACGGCGACGTGCGGCTCGAGCTGGGTGGCGGGCGCGCCGGCCAGGCCGACGACCTCCAGCGCCCGCAGGACCTCGTGCTGGTAGTAGCGGTAGGGCATGGTCCGCTCGAGGGCGGCGGCGTCGGGGGTGCGGGTGCCGACGGTGTGCCGGGCGCCGAGGCGCAGCAGGAAGGGGTTGGAGAACCGGCCGCCGCCGTGGACCTGCACGGCCAGGTCGAGCCGCTGCGCCGCGAGCCCGGCGACGAAGCGGGCGGTCTCGGCGGGGTCCTCGGCCCGGCCCGGCACCTCGCGGACCCCGGGGGCGACCGGGAGCACCGCGACCTCGTCCACCGGACCGGGCCGGCCGGTCAGCAGGGCGGCGTGCATCGGGGTGCCGAGGAGGGTGATCCGGGCGCCGGGGTAGGCGTCGGCGAGGGCCTGGACCGCGGGCAGGGCGAAGAGCAGGTCCCCCAGCCCGCCGCCGCGGAGGACGGCGATGCGTTCGACGTCCTCGAAGCGGGGGTGGAGCGGGCCGACGGCGACGGCGGCCGGTGCGGCGGGCGGTGACGCGGGCACGGGCGGGGCGGCAGCAGCCGGTGCGGCGGACGGCGATGGGACGGCGGGCGGTGACGCGGGCACGGGCGGGGCGGCGGCGCCCGGCTCGGCGACGGCGGCCGGTCCGGCGGGCGGCGCGGGGCCGCCGGCAGGTGCGGTCCCCGGGTCTGCGGACCCGGCGCTGGCGACGTTCACGCGCGCTCCTCTCGGCGGTTCGCTGCCCGGGCCGGGCCAGCAGTCGGCGGTCGCCGGTCGGCGGGTCGTCGGTCCGGCGAGCGGGCAGGTCGACCGACCACCGCCGGTCAGCCCTTCTTAGCGGCGGGGCGCGGCGCGGGCAAACCCGGGACGGCGCAGGACCGTGCGGAGAACGGCCCGCCGCACAAGCACAGCCGCCACCCGGGAGCCGAGACCGAGAGGCGAGAAGGAGAAGAACGTGCTTCTCTGCTGAGGTCGTCGGCTGCTGAGGAGGTTCGACCATGACGGGTTCCCCTGCGTCCATCGCCCTGGCCGCTGCCGTCGAGGAGCTGGGCGCCGCCGCGCCGGTGGTCGCCGTCGTCGGGGACCTCATCCTGGACGGCTGGTGGACGGGGCAGGCCCGGCGGATGACCCGGGAGGCGCCCGCCCCGGTCGTGCAGCTGACCGGGCGGCGCTATGCCGCCGGCGGGGCCGCGAACACCGCGATGAACCTTGCCGCGCTGGGCGCCCAGGTCCGGCTCGCCGGGCTGGTCGGGGACGACGAGAACGGCCGCCGGCTGCTGGACATCCTCACCGAGGGCGGCGTCGACGTCACCGGCGTGGTCGTGGCGCCCGGCGTCCCGACCACCGTCAAGAGCCGGGTCCTCGCGGCCGACCAGGTGCTGCTGCGGGTGGACGAGGAGCCCGGCCAGGGCTACCCGCCGGCGGCGCTGCACGAGCTGGCCGAGGCGGCGCTGGCCGCCACCGCCGGCGCGGCGGCCGAGGTGATCTGCGACTACCGCGGGGACGCCCTCACCGGCCCGGTGCACGCCGCGCTGACCGGGCGCGAGCGCCGGCCGCCGCTGACCGTCGTCGACGGGCACGAGCTGGCGCCCTGGGCGGTCCTGCACCCCGCCGTCGCCACGCCCAACGCGGGCGAGGTGGCCGGGCTGCTCGGCCGGCCGCTGCCCGCGGGGCCGGACAGGCTGGCGGCGGTGGCGCGGCTGGCCCCGGAGATCCTCGCCGCCACCGGCGCGGGCGCGGTGGTGGTCACGCTGGACCGGGACGGCACCGTGCTGCTCACCCCGGACGCCCCGCCGCACCGCACCCGCGCCCGGCCCGCGGAGGAGAAGAACACCACCGGCGCGGGTGACACGTTCGTCGCCGCCCTCACCCTCGCCGTCGCCGGCGGGCTGCCGCTGCCGGCCGCGACGGACCTGGCGCAGGCCGCCGCCGACGTCGTCGTCGCCCAGCCGGGCACCGCGGTGTGCACCAGCGCCCAGCTGGCCCAGCGGCTCGGCGGCAGCGCCGACGGCGCCCTGGGCGAGGCCGAGCTCCTCGCCGGGCTGGCGCGCGAGCGGGCCGCCGGACGGCGCATCGTCTTCACCAACGGCTGCTTCGACGTGCTCCACCGCGGGCACACCCGCTACCTGGAGCAGGCCAAGGAGCTCGGCGACGTCCTCGTCGTCGCGGTCAACGCGGACAGCTCGGTGCGCCGGCTGAAGGGCCCGGGGCGGCCGATCAACGGCGAGGGCGACCGGGCGGCGGTGCTCGCCGCGCTCGCCTGCGTGGACTACGTCACCGTCTTCGACACCGACACCCCGATCCCGCTGATCGAGCGGATCCGCCCGGACGTCTACGCCAAGGGCGGGGACTACACGCCCGAGATGCTGCCCGAGGCCGGCGCGGTCACGGCCTACGGCGGCCAGGTGCGCATGCTGGACTACGTCCCGGCCCGCTCCACCACCGCCGTCGTGCACCGGATCCGGGCGCAGGAGCCGGCGGTGGCGGGCGGGGAGGGCCCTGCGTGAGCCGACGGTGGTCCGGGCGGTGGGCGCAGCCGGCGGAGCCGCCGGCCGCGGTGGTGGACGTGCTCGTGCCCACCTGCGGGCGCACGGCCGAGCTGGCCGTCACCCTGGCCGGGCTCGCCGCCCAGGACGACCCGCCGTTCCGGGTGGTGGTCAGCGACCAGTCGGACGACGGCGCGGCGGGGCGGGACCCGGCGGTGACGGCCATGGTCCGGGTGCTCCGGGCGCAGGGCCGGCCGGTCGAGGTGCTGCGCCACCTGCCGCGCCGGGGCCTGGCCGAGCAGCGGCAGTTCCTGCTCGACGCCGCGACGGCCGAGCACGTGCTCTTCCTCGACGACGACGTGTGGCTGGAGCCGGGGATGCTGGCCCGGCTGCACGCGGCGATCGAAGCCCTGGGGTGCGGGGTCGTCGGGGCGGCGGTCCAGGGGCTGTCCTACCTGGACGACGACCGGCCGGCCGAGCGGGCCGCGTTCGAGCCCTGGGCGGGGCCGGTCCGGCCCGAGCGGGTCCGGCGGGGGACGCCGGCGTTCGACCGGTGGCCGCTGCACAACGCCGCGAACCTCACCCACCTGGCCGCCGGGCTGGACGTCGCCGACGGCGGCTGGCTCGCGTACAAGGTGGCCTGGGTGGGGGGCTGCGTGCTCTACCGCCGCGCGGCCCTTCTCGCCTGCGGCGGGTTCGACTTCTGGCCCGAGCTGCCGGTGCAGCACTCCGGGGAGGACGTGGCCGCCCAGTGGCGGGTGATGGAGCGGTTCGGCGGCGCGGGCATCGTGCCCAGCGGCGCGGTGCACCTGGAGGCGCCGACGACGGTGGTCGAGCGGGACGTGGACGCCTTCGACGTCGTCTTCGCGGACGGGGGTGAGGGGTGAGGTGGCGTTGGGTCGGGCCGGGCTGATGGCTGCTCGCCAGCGGCCGGCTGCCTGGCTGAGGGCCGGCTGCCTCGCTGACGGCCGGCTGCCTGGCGGACTGCCGGCTGCCCGGCTGAGGGCCGACTCGACCGGGCCTGCCCCGCCCGCCCGCTCCTACGAGGCCTGCTTGCCCTCCTGCTGCGCCTCCTCGAGCTGGGTGTCGGAGAGGACGCGCCGGTCGGGGTCCGGGGCGACCGTGGCTGGCACCCGGAGCTCGCTCATGTAGGGCGTGGGCCGGCCGCGGCGGACGTCGAGGAACTCCTTGGCGTAGTACTGCCGGGCGTCGTCGACGGTCTTGGCGCCGGTGACGATGTCGTGCATGAGGTTGAGCGCGAGGTTGTTCGCCTCCTCGTCGTGGCAGCGCGCGGAGACCTCGCCCTCGGTCCGGCCGACCACCACGCTGCCGTCGAAGCGCGCGAGGTCCGTGGCCTTCTCCGGCGGCACCCGGTAGTCCAGCACCGAGGTGACCGAGTCGATGTGCGGGATGGGGAAGTGGTGCTCGACGAAGTCCTTGGAGGCGACCATCCGCTTCCACGGTCCCGGCCGCAGCCAGATGAGGTAGGAGGGCGTGCTCTCCTGCGGCTCGCCGTACTTGTCGATGACCAGCTGAGCGGCCTCGCGGGATTCCTCGGGCCAGCCGGCGATGATGTCGGACGCGCTCTGGGCGTTCATGCGGACTCCTTGTGAGGTGACGGACGAACCCGCCGGGCCGCGGACTGTCGGCCCGGTCACCCGTCCACCGTCGGCCAGGCCCGTGCCGGCCGCAACCGGGACCGGGCGAGCGCCCAGGTGCCCGATGCCCGTCTCGCAGACGACGGCGACGGGGCGCGTCACGGGAGGCCCACGGCCGCCTTCCCTGACAACGGCGGCCGGCCGCCGTCGCGACGTCGGTGCTCGGTCGCGTGGTCACCGGCCCAGGCCCCCGCACCTGCCGGGCCGGTGGGAGCATGAGCTGTGCTCGTCAGTGTCGTCATCACGGCCCACGACCAGGGCGAGCTGGTCGCCGACGCCGTGGCCTCGGCGACGGAGCAGACCGAGCCGCCCCACGCCGTCGTCGTCATCGACGACGGCTCGACCGATCCCCGCTCCCTCGCCGTCCTCGACCGGATCGAGACCTCCGGGCGGGCACGGGTCCTGCACCAGGCCAACGCCGGGGTGAGCGCCGCCCGGAACGCCGGCATCGCGGCGACCGAGACCTCGCTCGTCGCGGTGCTCGACGGCGACGACCAGCTGGCCCCGACGTTCCTCGAACGCACGACCCGCCTGCTCGATGAGGATCCCGAGGTCGTCGCGGCCTCGTCCTGGCTGCGCATGCACGGTGCCGTGGACGCCGTCGTGCGCCCGCCGGGCGGCGGCGTGGTGGAGTTCCTGCACCGCAACGCCTGCCCGGCGAACGCGGTGCTGCGCCGGGCCGCCTGGCAGGCGGCCGGCGGATACGACGAGACGATGCGCGACGGGTTCGAGGACTGGGACTTCTTCCTAACGCTGCTCGCCCGGGGCGGGCGGGCCGCCGTCGTCCCGGAGCCGCTGATCAACTACCGCACGGCGCCCGCCTCGGCGAACGTCCGCTCGATGGAGCGCCGGCTGGAGCTGTACGGGCGGATCATCGACAAGCACCGCCCGCTCTTCGCCGACCACCTGCGCGAGGCGCTGCTGGGGCTGGAGCGCCGGGCCATGGACGTCCAGGCGCGGTGGGAGGACGTCGCCACGGCGGACCCGTCCGTCCCGCTCGGGGAGATCACCTACGGCGACGGCGGCATGGCCGCGGCCGTCCGGGTCGCCACCCGCCGCGCTGCCGCTCGGTAGAGCAGGCGGACGCCAGGGCCGACCTGGGCCGCCGGTAGGGCGATCGCACGCGTCAGCCGCCTGGGCCCTGCGCGTCGCCGAGCTTGAACCGCCCACCGGCGCTGCCAGTAGTGCGCCTGCCGAGCGTCGGTACACCGTCGAGGGGGCGGCCCTTGCGACACAGCTCCGCCGCGGAGGCGCTCGACCGCGTCTGCAAGACCGGCTTCGTCTCGGTCGTGAACGCCCGGGCGCGGCGGCCGTTTGAGCCACCGCCGTGAGCGGTGCTCAGCAGCCGGGAGGCGCTGGGGTCGGTGCTAGGCCGCGGCCCCCAGCTGTGCCAGGGGTACCCTGGATGGTCAGGACGGTCGCGCGGCCGGCTCCCCTGCACCTGCCGGCGCCTCGAGGCGGCCGGCATGCAGGTCGGCGACGTAGATGTCGGTGTACCGGCTGCCAAGCCCGACCGGGGCGAAGACCTCCGCCTCGGCAAGGTCGACGGTCACCACGACGGGCTGCCCCGCCGGGACGCGGACCCGGCGCAACCCGAGGAGCTCCTGCTGACGCGGCAGGACGGGGCCGCCCCGGCGTCGCGCGAGGACCGGCAGCACCAGCTCGCCGTCGACGTCCCCCGTCGCCTGGACGAGCACCTCCACGGTCACCCGTCCGTCTCGGCGGGTGAGCGTAGCGGAGGCGACGCGGGCGCTGCCGGCGGCCGCGTGGGCGAAGGGCAGGAGGACCGGCGACGGCACGTCGCGGTAGACGCCGTCGGGCGACCATCGGTCGTTGTGCCGTACCGGCCCGGCCCCCGAGGCCCGGAGCAGCGTGACCGGGAGCCGCCCGGCGGGCACGACGTCGCCGAGCAGGGCGTCGGCCACCGCCCGCGGTCCGTGGGGGCCGGCATACCCGGCCCACAGCGTCGCGTCGGAGGCCGCCAGGACGCCGGTCAGGACGTGCGGGCGGCCCGCCACGACGACGGAGACCACCGGCCCGGTGGCGGCGGCACGGACGACGGAGAGCAGCTCGTCCTGCTGCCCCGGCAGGCGCAGGTCGGCCAGGTCCACTCCCTCGCCTGCGGAGGCGCGCGTCGCGGCTGCGGCGCCGTTGGGATCGAACTGGTCGGCGTAGGACCGGTGGCTCGTGCCGCCGAGGACCGCGACGACCACGGTGGCGGCCCGCACGGCCTGGGCGAGTCCGGGGTCCGTAGGTGCGACGGTGAGAACTCGCCCGGGCAGGCGGGCGGTCAGCTGCTCCAGGACCGTCGGGTACTCACCGTCGCGCAGCGGCGGGACGTAGTCACCCAGGAAGGGCGTCACGTCGTCGGCGTTGGGGCCGACGACGAGCACGGTCGCCTCGGGGGCGAGGAGCTGCTCGGTCGGGATGTGCCCGTCCAGCAGGACCAGGGCGCTGGCGGCCAGTCGCCGGGACAGGTCGGCGCTCTCAGCCAGCGCCTGCGGCAGGCGTCCGCGCAGCTCGATCCGCTCGCGCCCCGCACGGGCCGACGAGCGGGCGGGCAGCAGCCCGAGGCGGTCCTTCAGTCGCAGCACGCGGCGGCACGCCTCGGTCACCGCACGGAAGGTCTGCTCGTCCTGCTCGGCCGAGCGCACCAGCGTCGTGAAGCCCTCGTCCCACAGCGACACGTCGACGCCGGAGCGCAGGGCGAGCCGCCCGGCGTCCGGGATGCTGCCGGTCAGCGGCAGGAGCTGGTCGACGGCCAGGCCGTCGGCCATGACGATGCCGTCGAAACCCTGCTCCTGCCGCAGCCAGGTCTGCAGCAGCCAGGGGTTGGCGCAGCACGGCACGCCGTCGATGTCGTTGTAGGCGGCCATCATCCCGACGGCCCCGGCGCGCACGCCGGCGGCGGCGGGGGCCAGGTGGATCTCGTGCAGGTCGCGCGGCCCGACGATCGCGGACTGGCCGTTCCGCCCGCCGACCGCCTCGCCCTGCGCGGCCAGGTGCTTGAGCACCACCCCGACACCGTCCCGGCCCAGCCGCCGCCGGTCCGCGCCCTGCATCCCGCGGACGACGGCGCCCACCAGGGTCGCGGCGAGGAACGGGTCCTCGCCGAAGCACTCCTCGCTGCGCCCCCAGCGCCCGTCCCGCAGGACGTCCAGCCCGGAGACGAGCGCGAGGTCCACGCCGGAGGCCGCCAGCTCGGTCGCGACGGCGGCGCTCGCCTCCTCGAGGAGGTCGGGGTCCCAGGTCGCCGCGAGGGCGAGGTTCTGGGGCAGGATCGTGCCGCCGAGGGCCTGGTGGCCGTGCGGGGCCTCCTCGACCACGAAGGCGGCGAGCCCCTGCGGGTTCGCGCCGCGCACCGCCTGCTGGACGAGGTCGACGACCTCGAGCCGGTCGTCCGGGGTGACGCCGTTCTCCCAGGACCTGCCCGACCACGCGTCGGCACGCATGAGCCCGTAGATCGCGCCCAGGCCGGACCAGCGCTCGATCTCGGCCAGCGCCTCGTCGGTCAGGACCCAGCGCCCGCCGCGCCGCTCGACGGCGCGCCAGCCCAGCAGCCGCTGGTTGAGCTGGCCGACCCGCTGCCGCAGGTCGAGCCCGTCGAGGACCGCCTGGACCCGCGCCTCGCGGTCCTGCCCCGAGGTTTGCTCCGGGCTGGCCTCGTCCGTGCTGCCGGCCGGGAGCCTGCTCACCTCGAGCCTGCCTCGGCGACGGGCGCCAGCTCTTCGTCCGAGACGGAGGTGTAGGCCGCCCCCGCCCGTGGCTCGACCCGGTGCAGCCTGGTGATCCCGCGCCGGCGGAGGTCGTCCGGGTCGGTGGCGGTGGTGGAGGTGACCAGGGCGGGGCGCTGCCCGTCCTCGGCGAGGCGCACCCACTCCTCGAAGACCGAGCCGCCCGGGCCGAGCGCGGCGCGCGAGACGGGGGTGTCGTCCTGGTCCACCGGGACGACGACCGCGGTGGTCCGCCCGGGCGCGGCTGCCTGGTCGCGCAGCTCGGCGGCGGCCTCCGCGAACGCGTGGCCGAGCGGCTTGACCTGGCCGCCCTGGTCGATCAGGCCGAGGGTGTGCTCGAAGGGCGGGAAGTCCCCCAGGGTCGGGTCGACGTCGTGGGAGCACCACCAGGTCACGCCCCACAGGGCTGGTGACTCCGCTGCGTGCCGGACGCTCGCCCGGGCGAAGGGCACCACCTGCTCCGGGTCCAGGACGTTGCCGGGCGCGCCGATCTCCTGCAGCCACACGCCTCGCTCCGGGTCCGTGGCGAACGCGCGCGCGAGCTCGACCAGGTACTCGGCGTGGCGGTGGCTGTGCGGGGAGTCCGCGCCGTACCGCTGGGCCGTGCCGTTGAAGACCCAGGAGTGGACGGCGGTCAGGTCGCCCTGCCGCGCGGCGTGGCGCGGCAGGAACGGGTGACCGTCGAGGTACCAGACGGCGTCGTACTCGGCGTGCAGCCGCAGGCGTCCCGGATCGGCGGGGGCGGCGCCGAGCAGCGTGTCCAGCCAGGTGTCGACGTCGCGGGAGGTGGCCGGCATCGGGCTCGGGTGCGGGGTGCCGGCGAACTGGTTGAGCTCGTTGCCGAGCGTCAGCCCCCGGTAGGCCGGCTGGTCCGCCAGGGCGTCGTGCACGGCGGTCACCAGGTCGGCCTGGGCCTGCAGTACCGCCGCGTCGGTGAACATGTTCCCCCGGTGCCAGGAGGAGAGCCAGGACGGCACGAAGTCGAAGCTCGACAGGTGTCCCTGCAGCACGTCCAAGTACACCTCCAGCCCCTGGGCGGCGGCGATGTCGACGGTGCGGCGCAGGTCGGCCAGGGCCGCGGGGTCGATGTAGGTCCGGTTGGGCTGCAGCACCGGCCACAGGGGAAAGACCCGGACGTGGTCCATCCCGAGCCCGGCTACGGCGGCCAGGTCACGCTCGGTGGAGCGCCAGTCCACGTCGTGCCAGGAGTAGAACCAGCGGTGGGACGGTGTGTAGTTCACCCCGAAGCGCAAGGGGGTCATCCTTTCAGGCCGCCGGACTCGAGGCCGCGGAAGAAGTAGCGCTGCAGCAGCGCGAAGAAGGCGACGATCGGCACCAGGGCCACGACCGTGCCGGCCGCGATGAGTCGGGGGTCGTCGTAGAAGGTTCCGCGCAGCCGGTTCAGGCCGACGGTGAGGGTGTACTGGCTGTCGTCGGACAGGACGATCAGCGGCCACAGGAAGTCGTTCCAGGCGCCGACGAAGGAGAAGATCGCGACCACGGTGATGACGCCCTTGACCTGCGGGACGCAGATGCGCAGGAAGCGCTGCCAGGCGTTGGCGCCGTCGATGGTGGCCGCTTCCTCGAGCTCCTTCGGGATCGCCGCGAAGGCGTTGCGCATGAGGAACACGTTCAGTGCGGTGATCAGGGTGGGCAGGGCGACGCCGAGCAGCGTGTTCTGCAGCTGCATCGACCGCACGAGCAGGAACTGCGAGACGATGACGGTCTCGACGGGCACGAGCATCGCGGTCAGCAGCAGGCCGAGCACCAGGCTCCGCCCGCGGAAGCGCAGCCGCGCCAGGGCGTAGCCGGCGAGCGTGGCTCCCACCACGTTGCCGCCGACGACGAACGCGGCGACCACCACCGAGTTGCCGACGTAGTGCAGCACCGGGACGCGGTCCAGGACCTCGGCGAAGTTCGTCAGGGTCGGGTCGGTCGGCACCAGCTGGGGCGGGCGTGCGTACAGGTCGTCCCCGGCGCCCTTGAGCGACAGGGACAGCTGCCACACGAGCGGCCCCGCGAGCAGCAGGAACATCGCGACCAGCACGAGGTACTGGACGACAGTGCCCGGACGGACCCGACGCCTGCGCCGCGGGGCCTGGGGTGCGGCGCTGCTGGTTGCGCTGGGCGCGGTGACCGTCATGACTTCTCCTGCCGGTTCTGCACGACGAGCTGGATCGCGATCAGCGCGCCGAGGACGACGAACATCACCAGGCTGATCGCGCCGGCGTAGCCGGTCTGCGCCTGCAGCCCCGTGCCCTCGCGCTGGACGAGCATGGTCATGGTCAGGACCTGCCCACCCGGGCCGCCGGTGCCGTTGGTCAGCACGTACACCTCGCCGAACACCCGGAAGGCGGCGATCGACGACAGCAGGCCGAT
Organism: Georgenia sp. TF02-10; assembly: GCF_022759505.1. NCBI lineage: Bacteria > Bacillati > Actinomycetota > Actinomycetes > Allobogoriellales > Allobogoriellaceae > Georgenia > Georgenia sp. TF02-10. The sequence goes on from NZ_CP094289.1 coordinate 213,059, forward strand.
CAGGAACATGGTGTTGCGAACTCCGGGCAGCGTGACGTTGAGGAACGAACGCACCGCTCCCGCGCCGTCGACCGCGGCGGCGTCGTACAGCGTGTCGTCGATGTTCGCCAGGGCAGCCAGGTAGATGACCATGTAGTACCCCAGGCCGGTCCAGACGGTGACGAACATCGCGGAGAACAGCAGGAGCCAGCGGTCGGTCAGGAACGGGATCGGTTCGGCTATCACCTGCAGCCACTGGAGCAGCTCGTTGACCAGGCCCTGCTTGCCCAGCATGTTGGTCCAGATCAGGCCGACGATCACCGAGGACATGACGACGGGCAGGTAGAACGTGGTCCGGAAGAAGCCCATGATCCGGGTGCTGCCGCGCACCAGGGTGGCCAGGATGAGCGGGAGCAGGACCATGAACGGGACCACGCACACCACGTACAGGCTCGAGTTGAGCATCGCGGTGCCGAACCGTGGGTCGGCGAACAGGCGCTGGAAGTTGGCGAGCCCGACGAATTCGCCCCGCCGCAGCATGGTGGAGTCCGTGACGGACAGCAGCAGGGTGTTGACGAACGGGTAGACCACGAGCAGGCCCACCACGACCACCGCCGGGACGAGGAACAGCCACGGGGTGAACCACCGGGAGTGGGTCCGGGAGGCGGGGCCGTCCCGCCCGGCGCGGCGCGCCGGGCGGGACGTGACCGGGGCGGCAGCCCGGTCGGCGAGGGCAGGCAGGGCCATGGATCAGTTCCCGGACAGCCGGCCGTTGGAGTACTCGACCGAGGCGTCGAGGGCCTCCTGGGCCGACTTCTCCCCGAGCAGCGCCAGCGCCACCTGCTCGCGGAGCGTCTCGGCGTCCGCGGCGCCGGAGAACGCCGGCGGCCACCACACCACCGCCTCGGTCACCTGCTGGGCCGTCTCCACCCGCACCTGGGTCTCGGGGGTGCCGTCCTCCTCGGTGAAGTAGGGGTCCTCGAGCGTCCCTGCCGACGACGGGAACACGTTGGCCGCCTTCGCGAACTCGAACTGGTTCTCCGAGCTGGTGACGTACTTGGCGAACTCGGTGGCCAGCTCCTGGTTCTCGGTGCCGGCGTTGACGACGAGGGACTCGATGTACATGTTCGGTGCGGCGTTGGCGATGCGTGGGCCCATCGCGACCGTGTCGTAGATGTCGGGCGCGGTCTCCTTGAGGTCGTTCAGGGTGTAGGAGCTGCCCGGCAGGTATGCCAGGCGGCCGGCCTTGAACTCCTCGACCTCGTTGGTCTGCAGGTTGTTCAGCGACTCCTCGGTCAGGCCCTGCCCCTCGTACAGCTCGACGAACTTCTGCACCAGCTCGACGCCCTTGGGATCGTTGTAGGTGAACTCGGTGCCGTCCTCGTTCATCAGCTCCACCCCGTACTCGCCGAAGTTCTCGATCACCGGTGTCCGCGCGAGCATCGCCTTGTCTGGGCAGCTCGCGCGCAGCGTCGTGGCCTGCTCGAAGAGCTCGTCGTAGGTCGTCGGGAGGTTCGCCGGGTCCAGGCCGCACTGCTCGAGCAGCGTGGTGTTGAAGAACGACGGGCCAGTGTTGAGGTACCAGGGGTAGCCGTAGGTGCCGCCGCCCAGCCCCTCGAAGGTCATCGCCTCCCAGGCCTTGGGCAGGTACAGGTCCTTGGCCTCGGGGTCGGCCTCGGCGATGTCCAGGATCGCGCCGGCCTGGCCGAGCGTGTAGGCGGCCTCCGGCCCCATGTCGATGACGTCGGGCAGCGACCCGGCGGCAGCGTCGGCGGACAGCTTCTCCTGGTAGCCCTCGGCCGGCTGGTCGACCCAGGTGACGGTCGTCCCCGGGTGCTCGGACTCGAACGCGTCGATCAGTCCCTCGAAGTAGGGCGTGTACTTCTCGTTCTTCAGGTTCCACGTCTGGAAGGTGATCTCCCCGGACATCTCGCTGGACGCGCCCGACGCGTCGTCGCTGCCCTGCCCGCCCGAGTCTCCGCAGGCGGACGCGAGCAACGCGACGCCTGCCACGCCGGCGGCGATGGCGGCGGAGCGGTTCCTGTTCATGGTTCTCTCCTGATGTGGTGGGTGATGCCGACGACGGGTCGCCGTCAGCGGGTGAATCGCAGGGTGGCTACCTGGAAGGGCGCCAGCTCGAGGAGCGCCCCGTCGGCCGGGGCCTCGCCGGGCCCGTCGGCCGGGCCCACGCGCAGCGCGGTCGGTAGTGCCGGGTCGACCGGGTCCTCCTCCAGCAGGTCGGTCTCCCGCACGACGGCGGCGGTCAGCCCCGGGCCCGGGCGCAAGCGGGCGCGGGCGTGGCCGCCGAACGGCTCGTACAGGCGGGCGACGACGTCGCCCGACCCGTCGTCGGCGAGCTTGACCCAGTCGACGACGACGTCACCGCGCTCGGGGTCCGTCTGCAGCAGGGGCGGCAGGTCCGGCAGCGCCGCGACCAGGGGCGCGTTGAGCGTGGCCGCCGCCGCCAGGGTCGGGCGCCGGGAGCCGGCCGCGACCACCGCGAAGCGGTACCGGTGCCTGCCCAGGTCGGTGTCCGGGTCCGGGAACCGCGGCGAGCGCACCAGCGACGGGCGCACCAGGGTGCCGCCCGGCAGCGGGGCCACGTCCGCGCCGTAGGTGCCGTCGTTGACGACGCCGACCGTCCAGCCGGGCTCCTCGAGCATCACGAACCGGTGGGTGCAGGTCTCGAACTGCGCCTCGTCCGCCGCGGTGTTGGCGTGCACCGGGCGCGGGATGAGGCCGTACTGGGTCTCGTGCAGGGCCTCGCGGGCGGTGACCGCCAGCGGCAGCGCGAGCTTGAGCAGGTGCTCGCGCTCGTGCCAGTCGACCTCCACCTCGAGCTCCACGGCGTCGGCGCCGGGACGCAGCCACCAGGTGGTCCGGGCCCGTGAGCTGCCGAAGGTGCGCTCGGTCGTGACACCGGCCGCGGGCCCCTCGGCGACGGCGGTGACGGACTCGGCGTCCACCAGGTCGCGCGGGTGCCGCAGCACGTGCCGGTCCAGGTCCCAGGCGTCCCAGCGCACCGGCTCGTCGCGGAGCACCTGCAGCACCCCGAGCCGCTGCCCGGGGGCGACCACCTCGCGGCCGGTGGCCCGGTCGCGCACCGACGTGACGTGCCCGTCGCCGTCCACGCGCACCGTCAGCGTGCCGTTGTCCAGCACCGTCCCGCCGTCGTCCGGGGCCGCGGTCACCGGCTCCTCGGCGCGCCGGGCGTCGCCGGGCCCGACGGCACGCCAGTCCGCGCGCGGCTCGGCCCCCACCGGCACCAGCGTGCCCGGGGCCGCGGCGCCGCCGCCGAGCGCCGCTGCCGCCCGGTCCGCGAGCGCGTGGGCGCGCTTCTCGACGTCGGCGTACTCGTCCCGGGACTCCCGGTGCACCCACGGGATCGAGGAGCCCGGGAGGATGTCGTGGAACTGGTTGAGCAGCACCATCTTCCAGAGGTCTTCGAGCTCGCTCTGGGGGTAGGGGGCGCCGGCGCGGACCGCGGCGGCGGTGGCCAGGTACTCCACGGTCCGCAGCAGCGACTCGGCGCGGCGGTTGCCCTGCTTCATCGCGACCTGGCTGGTCAACGTCCCCCGGTGCAGCTCCAGGTAGAGCTCGCCGTACCAGGTGGGCGCGTCCGGGGCCGCGGCCAGCTCGGCCTCCGCCCGCACGAAGAACTCCTCCGGCGTGCGGGACACCACGCGCGGCGCCCCCTCCAGGTCGGCGAACCGCCGCGCGCGGGCCACCATCTCCCGGGTCGGGCCGCCGCCGCCGTCGCCGTACCCGAAGGACAGCAGCGAGTGCGAGGCGACGTCCTTGTCCCGGAAGTTGGCGACGGCGTGGTGCAGCTCGGCCGCGGTGACCTCCGCCGCGTAGGTGTCGGCCGGCGGGAAGTGCGTGAAGATGCGCGTGCCGTCGATGCCGTGCCACCAGAACGAGTGGTGGGGGAAGGTCGTCGTGTCGTTCCAGGAGATCTTCTGGGTGAGGAACCAGCGGAACCCGGCCCGCCGGGCCAGCTGCGGCAGCGCGCCGGAGTAGCCGAAGGAGTCGGGCAGCCAGACCTCGCGGGGGCGGGTCCCGAAGCGGGCGACCATGTCGCGCACGCCGTAGGCCATCTGGCGCACGTAGGACTCCCCGGTCGGCATCATCCCGTCCGGCTCGACCCACATGCCGCCGACCGGGACGAACCTGCCGGCGCGCACCTGCGCCACGACCCGCTCGTACAGGTCCGGGTAGCGCTCCTGCAGCCAGCGGAAGTGCAGCGACGCCGACATCGTGTAGACGAAGGGCTCGCCGGCCTCGAGGAGCGCGAGGACGTTGGACACGGTGCGACCGAGCTTGCGCCGGGTCTCGCGGACCGGCCAGAGCCAGGCGGAGTCGATGTGCGCGTGCCCGACGGCGCTGATCTCGTGCGCGCTCGCGCTGGCCGGCGCGGCCAGCACCTCGGCCAGCGCCCCGCGCGCCGCGCCCGCCGAGGACGGGTCGTCCTCGTCCCAGGCGTCCAGCGCGGCGTCCAGTGCGCGGGCGAGCCGCCAGTGCCGCGGGTCGTCGTCGTGCGTCTGCTCGACCAGGCCCTTGACCACCTCGACGTCGCGCGCGAGCTCCCACACCTCCTGCTCGAACCGGGACAGACCGGCGCTGCGCAGCACGTACGGGTCGTCGGCCGGCGTCACCTGCGCGCCCAGCCCGGTCTCCAGGAACGGCGGCAGGCCGAGCAGCAACGGGTTGGCGGCCGCCTCGACGTACAGCACGAACGAGCCGTCGGCGGTCAGGACGTCGGGGGAGGCGCCCGGGCCGGTCAGCCGGACCCAGCCGTTGCGCGGGTGCAGCGCCTTGACCACCGTGCCGTCCGGCCGGTAGACGAGGCCCTCGACGTGGCCGCCGACCGAGTGGTCGAACCAGCCCAGGTCGAGCACCAGCTCGACGGTGCCCGCGCCGTCGGGGACGGTGCCGGTGACCCGGAACCACGTCGTGGTCCACACCCCTCCCCACGCCCCCGGCACCGCGAACGGGGCGAAGTCGACCCGCTCGGCGCCGTCGGCCACGACCCAGCCGACGGGCACCGGCTCGCCGCCGAGCTCGTGCGCCGCCACCTCGACCGGGGCGAGCGGCGTGTGGACGTGGGGCTGGATGCGCTCGCGCAGGACGCGCTCGGCGCGGTCCAGGACCCGCTGCGGGCTGCTGTGCATGGCTCCCTCTCCTCGGCCTGCCCGGGACACTAATGCGCTTTAGTCCCAGGGCGCAAGGACCCTGGTCACGCTCCTCCTGGCTCTCCCCGCAGCGGTCAGAACACCGAGGGGTCGACGTCTTCCGTGACGGCGGGGTCGGAGCTGCCGCGCACCACGAGCGCCGGGGGCGGCAGCACGACGCTCGCCGGGCGGCCGCCGTCGACCTGCCGCATCAGGTGCTCGGCGACCGCCGCGCCGTAGCGGTAGGTCTGCCGGTGCAGCGCCGTGATCTGCGGACGGGTGGCGGCGCAGATGACGCCGTCCTCGAAGCTCACCACGGCCACGTCCCCGGGCACGGCCAGGTCCCGCCCCTTGAGCACGCCGACCCCGGCGACGGCCAGGACCTCGTTCTCGAACACGATCGCGGTCGGGGGCTCGGTGCGGGCGAGCTGCTCCGCGACGGCCGCGGAGCCGGCCTGGGCGGAGAAGTCCGTCGGGACGACCACGACGTCGGCGCCGGCCTCCCCCGCGTAGCCCATGAACGCCCCGGCGCGCTGGCGCACGTGCTCCAGCGCGGGGTCGCCGGCGACGTAGGCGATCCGCCGGTGACCGAGCCCGGCCAGGTGGTCGATGATCAACCGCGTCGCGGCGACGTCGTCGATCGACACCGACGACAGCCGAGCCTCGGGGTCGGGCCCGCCCACCAGGACCGCGGCCAGGCCCAGGTCGCGCAGCGCGGCGGGCCGGGCGTCGTCCTGGTGCAGGTCGACCAGCACCACGCCGTCGACCCGCCGCTCCGAGGACCAGCGCCGGTAGACGTCCAGCTCCTCCGCCACCGAGGGGACCACCTGGAACAGCAGGCCGTAGTGCCGCGCGGACAGGGTGGACTGGATGCCCGCGACCAGGTGCAGGAAGAACGACTCGGTGCCGATGCTCTCCGGCGCGCGCGCCACGACGAAGCCGATCGTGGAGGAGCCGGCGCCGGTGAGCGCCCGGGCCGCGTAGTTCGGCGTGAAGCCCAGCTCCGCGACGGCGCTGAGGATCCGGGCCCGGGTCTCCTCGGAGATCCCCGGACGGCCGTTGAGCGCGAACGAGACCGCCGTCTCGGAGACCCCGACGAGCTCGGCGATGTCACGGGCTCGGGGCCGGCGCACGGCCGGGCCGGCCGTCTGCCGCCGAGCGCGCACTCCCCCGTCCTCTGGCACCTGCCGAGGATACGTCGCCGCCGGCCCGGGGTCCGCGGCTGGCTCGGCGAGCTCGGGGGCCCACGGAGGGATCAGGGCCGGCTCCCGCCGCCGCACCGCCGCCCGTCGCCCGCCGCACCAGCCCCCGCCGCACCGGCCCCCGCCGACCTCTTGTGCGCCGCCGGCTCCGTCCCTACGCTAAAGCGCGTTAGTAGGTTCGCGGCACGACGCCGACGTCACCGTTCCTCGAGAAGGCAGGTACCCGCCCATGCCCACGTCGCCCTCGCCGAGCACGGCGCGCTCGCGCCGGGCCCGACGCTCCCGCCGGGCGGTCACCGCCCTCGCGTCGTCGGCGCTGCTCGCCACCACCCTGACGCTGCCGGCCACGGCCTCCGACACCCTCCCGTGGACCGGCGAGAGCGCCAAGGGCGCCAACCAGCCCTACCAGCACGGCTACTCCACCGCCGACCTGCTGCGCTGGACGCCGGACAGCGACCTGTTCGGTGACCTGCTGCGCGCCCGGGTCCCGCTGCAGGAGCGCGTCGAGCCGATCGCGGCGACCCAGCAGAACCCGGGGCTGGACCCGAGCACCCAGCTGCTCAACCTCGCCGGCGACTACGGCAACGCCTTCTTCGAGTCCTACCAGTCGAACAACGAGTTCAGCGCCCACGTCTTCGAGTTCTGGCAGTACACCGACTACTACGCCTCCTGGCACGGCACGCCGACCGCGGGCATCCCGGAGGAGTGGTACGACCCCGCCAAGGACTGGCGCGAGAAGTGGTTCGAGTTCGGCATGCTCAACCTGCCCAACCCCGCGTACACCAACGCGGCGCACAAGAACGGCGCCCTGTCGATCGGGACGATCTTCTTCTCCCCCAACGACCGCGGGCACCAGAGCTACGACGAGCTGCTCGTCAAGGACGCCGAGGGACGCTTCCCGGTCGCCGACAAGCTCGTCGAGCTCGCGGGCTACTACGGCTTCGACGGCTACTTCATCAACCAGGAGTCGGCGATCTCGGCCGCCCGGATCACCGACTACAAGCGGTTCATCCAGCAGCTGCGCGACGGCGGCCTCTACGTGCAGTGGTACGACTCCATCCACAACACCTCGGGCAGGATCAGTTACCAGAACGCGTTCACCCCGGTCAACAGCCCATGGGTGCGCGACGCCGAGATCGGCGACGTGGCCGACTCGATCTTCCTCAACTACTGGTGGAACCGGCCACGGCTCACGAGCTCCAAGGCGCATGCCGAGTCGCTCGGACTGGACCCGCACGAGGCGGTGTTCGCGGGGGTCGAGGCCGGGATGTACCAGTTCGACCAGCCCTACGACCTGGACGACAACCTCGACGCCGAGGGCCGTCCGATGAACTCCATCGCCACCCTCGGCGCCGACTTCGTCCACGCCGACATGCCGGACAAGGAGAACGACGCCACCCAGTGGCGGGCCTTCGACCGCTCCCGCCAGTGGTGGACCGGTAGCTCCACCGGCCGCCCCGGCGGGACCACGTCCCCCCGGTGGGACGGCATCTCCACGTACGTCGCCGAGCGCTCGGTCATCGACGGCACCACCTTCGCCACCACCTTCAACACCGGCCACGGGCTGGAGTACCGGGAGGCGGGGCAGGTCGCGAGCGAGGCCGAGTGGTCCAACATCAACGTGCAGGACGTCCCGGTGACCTGGCAGTGGGACGTGCGCACCGACGGCACGCCCCTGGACGTCGACTACGACTACGGCCCCCGGTACACCAAGGCCGACCGGTTCTCCTACCAGCAGGTCGGCGCGTACGAGGGCGGCAGCTCCCTCGTGGTCGCCGGCACCGTCGACGCGGACTCCACCGTCCGCCTCTTCCGCACCGACCTGGACGTCACCAGCAGGTCCGAGCTCGCCGTCACCTACAACAAGCCGTCGGCCGACGACGACACCGAGCTGGCCGCCGTCGTCACGCTGACCGACGCCCCCACCACCGAGATCGAGCTGCCCCTGACGGACTCCGGCAGGCGCACCGACGGCTGGACGACCAGCACCCTCGACCTCGCCGACCTGGCCGGGAAGAAGATCGCGACGATCTCCCTCAAGGTCGCCGCCGGGTCGGCCCCGGTCGAGGACTACCAGGTCAACCTCGGCGCCCTGCGGCTGACCGACGGGACCACCCCCGCACCGGCCAGGCCGACCGGTTTCACGCTCGACGCTGCGCTGATCGACACCGACGAGGCGATCGTGAGCTGGGACCTGGCGCCGTACGACCAGGTCACCGAGTACGCCGTCTACGCCGACGGCACCTACCTGGGCGGGACCTACGACGAGACGCTCTACCTCAAGAAGCTCGACGACGACAAGGGCACCCTCGAGCTGTACGCGATCGGGCCCGACGGCCAGCGCAGCGCGCCCGCCACGATCGACTACGACCTGACGACCGCCCCGCGGGATCTGACGGCGACGTCGAGGGCCGACGGCACCGTCGAGGTCACGTGGACCGAGGTGCCGGCGAAGGGACCGGCCCGGGTCTCGCTGACGTCCGAGTACTCCGAGGAGGCCATCGAGCGGCGGACGGTCATCGGCCGCGGCCAGCAGGACAGGGCGGTCTTCCGCGCGCTGCCCGTGGACGGCGGCCACTTCCGCGCAACCGTCCAGGTCGGCAAGGGCACCCCCGTGAGCGTCCGCAGCGAGTTCGTCGACACCGTGGTCCCCCCGTACCCGGCCGACCTGGCCACCGTCTCCGCGGACGGCCGGAGCCTGGCTATCGAGGCGCCCGACGGCGTCCCCGACTGGTACAAGCTCTACGTGGAGGAAGACGGCGTCGCCAAGGCCTTCGCCACGACCTACTCCTACGGTTCGACGCCCTACGTGGTCCGCGGACGGACCACGGCAGCTGCGCTCGCGGACGTCCGGCTCACGAGTGCGACGAGCGAGGTCACCATCACCATCGAGGACTACGCGGGGAACCGGGCCACGACCACGATCAGGCCGGCCGGTGCCACGGCTCGGGACGTGACGGTCGAGCCCGGGTCCGGGGCCCGCGACGGCGGCTAGCGGACGGCGCCTCGTAGCGGACGGCCGACATGGGTACGTCGGCTGCCGGCTGCACCGCGTTGCCCGCGACCCAGACTCGTCGACGCTGGTGCGTCCCGGGGGTCGGCCCGGGTGAAGGTAGCCACCGGGCCCTTGGCTGTCGCGGCGCCGAGAGGCCGGGGTGTGGCGTCGGCCGGGATCAGGGCGGAAAGGGTGACGATGGCGTCCAGCGCTACCCTCCGCCCCGTCGCTCGGCTGGAGGCCGGTCAGACCGCGCCCCTCGTCGAGGACTCGTTCCACGACGCCGTCGCGGACCTGGATGCCCCGTGCCGCGAGGTGAGATCCCGGGTGTCACCGGCTACGACCCTGACGGCAGTTCGGTCACCGAGGCCAGTCCCCGGTACCCGCCGGGCCGGTGGGAGCATGAGTTGTGCAGGTCAGTGTCGTCATCACGGCCCACGACCAGGGCGAGCTGGTCGCCGACGCCGTGGCCTCGGCGACGGAGCAGACCGAGCCGCCCGACGCCGTCGTGCGCCCGCCGGGCGGCGGCGTGGTGGAGTTCCTGCACCGCAACGCCTGCCCGGCGAACGCGGTGCTGCGCCGGGCCGCCTGGCAGGCGGCCGGCGGTTACGACGAGACGATGCGCGATGGGTTCGAGGACTGGGACTTCTTCCTCACGCTGCTCGCCCGGGGCGGGCGGGCCGCCGTCGTCCCGGAGCCGCTGGTCCGCTACCGCACGGCGCCTGCCTCGGCGAACGTCCGCTCGATGGAGCGCCGGCTGGAGCTGTACGGGCGGATCATCGACAAGCACCGCCCGCTCTTCGCCGACCACCTGCGGGAGGCGCTGCTGGGGCTGGAGCGCCGGGCCATGGAGGTCCGGGCGCGGTGGGAGGACGTCGCCGCGGCGGATTCGTCAGTCCCGCTGGGGGAGATCACCTACGGCGACGGCGGCATGGCCGCGGCCGTGCGGGTCGCCACCCGCCGCGCTGCTGCTGGGTAGAGCGGGCCGGACACCGTGGTCGACGCGAGCCGCCGGTAGGGCGACCGCGCGCACAAGCTCGACGATGCGGCGGGCGCTGCGTCAGGCTGCCGACCTTGACCGATGCTGCTGAGTCAGCGTTCTGGTTCAGCTGGCCATCCTTGTTCCGTCTGCTCGAGCTTTATCTTCGGCTGGTAGCCGCGCGCACAGGGAGGGCCGGTCCTCGCGGGACCGACCCTCCCGGGGTCTGAGCCGTCAGGGCTCGGGCTCGACCAGAGTGAAGGTCACCGTCCTGGCGTTGCCCGCGACGTCGTACACCATCAGCTCGTTCTCGCCGAGCACGGCCCCGAAGGACCCCGGCCCGACGTCATTGAGGTCGGACCAGGCGTTGTCGACCAGGTCCTTGACGACCCCGTTGAGCGTGAGCCTGTCGACCTTGTGCGCATCGAACAGCTTGAAGGAGACCTTCTCGTACCCGTCCTCGGGCGAGCCGACCGACTCGTTCTCTCCGGTCTTGACCGTCACCGTCGGACTGGTGACGTCCAGGACGAAGCTCAGTGTCGTCTCGTTGCCCGCCACGTCGTACACCTTGAGGACGTTCGTCCCCGGGGTGGCGCCGTACGCCCCTGGCTCGACTCTGTTGAGGTCGGACCAGACGTTGTCGCTCAGGTCCTTCACGACCCCGTTGAGCGTGAGCCTGTCGACCTTGTGCGCATCGAACAGCTTGAACGAGACGGTGCTGTAGACCCCGTCCCGCCCGGTCGACTCGGGCTTGACCGTGACCGTCGGTCCGGTGAGGTCGCGGAGCGGCTGGGTCGCGATCGGGCCGACCTGGACGGGTGCGATGGTGATCTTGTCGAGGTACGCGGGCGCGGCGGCTCCCCAGGGCGGCGGGACCGTCCAGGTGGACCACGGCTCCATGAGCGCCGCCGACTGGAACTTCAACGGATCGTCACCGGCGCCGAGGCGGACGGTGATGGTCCGGTCCCAGAAGCTCTCCCAGTGGTTCGTGTAGCGCATGCCGCTCGAGCCCACCTCGGTGTAGGTCGCGTCTTCGGACTCCTCCGAGATCGACAATCGCACGTCCACGACCTGGGGGTTGTAGGCGTGGGAGCCGGAGACGTTCTGGTTGGAGTAGCTGACGGTGACGGCGTAGTCGCCTGCCCCGGCCACCTTCGGGTCACGAGGCACCAGGGCGTAGTTGTCCTCGCCCTGTCCGGCGCCCGTCACGTACCCGCCGCCGGACGCGTTGGTTCCCGCGTTCGTCGGCCTGGTGACCGCCGTGGCGGCACCGTGGAGGGTTGCCGACTCGGCCTCGAGGGTGTGGGCGTGCTCATCGTCCGCGGAGCGGTTCCTGACGGTGGTCAGGCCGGCCACGTGGGCGCCGGAGGGCGATCGGACCTCGATCTCGTTGATGCCTTCGGCGAGGTAGATCGTCGCCTGTGACCTCCACTCCCCTGCGGCCGGAGACTCGACCGTGGCGGCGGGGGTTCCGTTCACGGTCAGGCTGACCGATGACGTCGCTTCCGTCGCCCAGTCGACCGTCACGTCGTGGTACCCGGACTCCCAGGCCGTCACGTACAGGTCCGACCGCGCCTCGCCGGCGAGCCGCACGCTGCCGTTGGTGGTCGCGACCGGGTCGCCGTAGGCCATGCGTGCGCCGCCGTAGTTGCGCCACGTGCTGGCCGGGTACGTCGTCGGGTCTCCGTCGGTGACGTCCGTGAGGATAAAGCGGTCGAGTGCCACGTCGGAGTGCGGGAGCGCCGTGGCGCCGCCGTCGTCCGACGCTCTCAGCGAGAGGGTGTGGCTTCCGGCCGTAAGCTCGACGTCCACGGTGTCCGACCCTCGGTACTTCCACTTCGCGCGGGTGGCTCCGTCGTTGGCGAGGTTGGCCGCATACTGCACGAGCTGGTCGAGCTCGTCGTCCACGTAGAGCGCATGCCGCCCGGCCTGGCCGTCGCCGGCGCGGATGACCTCCAGCCGGTAGGTCCCGTCCCGGGGGACGTCCACCGTCCACGTGGCGCTCGCCGCGGCGGTGTTGAACCAGGCGACGTCGGAGCCGCCCGAGGGACGCCAGAGTTCACTGCCGTAGGTCGTCCAGCTGCGCGTCCGGGCCGGTCCGCCAAGGACGGTGTCCTCGGCCTCGATGTCGGACCTCCACGGCTGGGCAGCCTGGGCGGCCTCGACATCACGGTCCTGATCGGGCGTGATGAGCACCTGGTAGGCGCGGTCGAAGTAGGGCACATCGACGGTGATGTCGTCCAGGGAACCGTCAGCGGCCAGCGCGGCGCCGCCCTTGGCGAGGACGACCCTGGGGTTGCCCTGAACACCTTCGGCCCCGGTCAGCCCGATCTCCCGGACCTCGATGTCGACCGTGTCCCCGAACTCAGCCGGGTCGAGCCCGGTCGCGTCCAGCGTGAACTGACCCGTCGACGTGCCCCCTACCAGGACCGTGGCCCTGGTGTCGTCATGGTCGATGGCGGCCAGGGCGTGGGTCTGATCGGCCGCGTTCGACGGCGTGGTGGTGGCGACCGTCTCGGAGCCCTCGAGGTCGCCGTACCACTTGAAGGTCCACCATCCACCGTTGGCGCCGTTGACGCCGGCGACGTTGTCGGACAGCGTGCCTGCGGCGTTCCAGTAGGAGGTCTGGGCGTCGACCTTCTCGTTCTCGAAGTTGATCAGCCACTGCATCACCCGGCCGGGGGCGCTCATGTCGTGCAGGCTGCCCCACTCGGAGATGTTGACCGGGATCCGCGGCAGGCCGAGATCGTCGAGGATCGCCTCGTAGGCGCGCATGTGCGCCGGGAACTCGGTCAGGCCGGAGCTGCTGAGCTCGTGCCAGATGAAGACGTCCGGCAGGGTGCCCGTGTCGCGCATGCACGTCAGCGCGTCGCGGGTCTGCGTCGGCTTCCAGCCGGTCCAGCCGCCACCGCCGATCCGGGGCTTGCCAAAGCCGTGGGCCGCGTACACCTCGTTGATCTTCTCGTAGATCGCGACCCAGTCGGCGCAGAACGTGTCCTTGTTGCCGCGCCGGATCATGTCGCTCGACTCGCCTGGCCAGTACTGGTCGGTCTCGCTCCAGCGGCTGTACCAGTTGGCCTCGGCCTCGTTGAACGGGATGAGCAGGTACTGCCCCGGGTACTCGGCCTCCTCGGCGATCCGCGTCGTGACGAAGTCGACGACCTCGAGGTAGTCCCAGACTCCGTTGGGGGCGGTGGGCTGCGCCCAGACGCCCGTGCTGCTGTTCGGACCCGTCTCGGTGGTGCCGGTCCACTGCCCGGTGGTCTGGTCGTACGTGCGGACGTCCGGCGGGCGGTTGGAGCCGTTGTAGTACCACTCCGCGTAGAAGTCCTGGAGGTACGGCGACAGGTACTGGCCGTGCTTCGCGAAGAAATCGGTCTCGTACGAGAGCATGTCGCCGGTCGGGTGCTGCAGACCGTAGGGCGGCTTGGACGAGGAGTTGGTGACGTGGGCGCCGTTCGCGATGGCGCGGGTGGGCACGTCCGCCGAGCCGAACCCGTAGAGCGTGCCGGTGGCGCCGCCGTGGAACTCCCCGGTCGACTGCGAGAAGTCGACGGTCACGACGTCGGTGGCGGCCAACGCCGGCTCGGCGTGCGGTCCTGCGAGGACGATACCGGTCAGGGCGAGAGCAGCCACGCCAAGCCCGGACAGGGGCTTGCGCAGCAGCCATCGAAGTCTTGGCGGTTGCGACATTGCGATTATAGCGGCCATAAGACAAGAACTGATTCCTGACCCGGGGCGAGAGCTACGAACGGCTGAGGCGTGTCGCCCCATGCGAGATCTGCGAAAGGTTGTGGGCGTGTCGCGGCGCGCCTCCCCAGGATTGGACGTCTGATTACTACTATTGGTGCATGACGTTGATCGAGCTGGACGGTACCGAGTGGTCCATCCTGATGAAGTACAAGGAGCAAGCGCCGTACAAGCTGATGCGGCTCAAGGCAGAAGCGCTGATGCTGCTGCACGAGAACGTCGACATCGGCACGGTCGCCAGGTTTGTCGACCGCAGGCCTTCGACGGTACGGGCCTGGGTGAGGGACTGGCAGAAGATGCGTCTGGCGTCGGTGCACACCGGTCACGCCGAGAACCTGAACGCCTCCAAGCTCACCGCCGACCAGCGCGCCCAGGTAGCCCAGATCCTGGCCTCCCCACCCTCGGAGCAGGGACTGCCCGCGCAGTTCTGGGACGTACCGAACCTGGCGTCCTGGCTGCACAACCACTTCGAGGTGGTCTACGAGTCCGACAGCTCCTACCACTTCCTCCTGCACATGGCCGGGATGACCTTCCACAAGCCCGAAGCGGTGGACAAGCGACGCGGCGACGAGGCCACCATCGCCAAGCGGATGGCCGAGATCCACCAGGAGATCGCCCCGCACCTGGCCGACCCGGACACCATCGTGGTGGCCGCGGACGAGGTCCGCATCGAGCACGAGGCCATCCTGCGCCGGGCCTGGCAGATGGCCGGAACCACCACCCGCATCGAGGTCGACCGCCAGCGCCAGGCCCAGAGCTACATCGGGTTCCTCCACCAGGACGACGGGAAGGTGGACCTGCGGCGCCTGGACTGGCAGAACAGCGACACCATCATCGAGGCCCTCACCGCGTTCACGGCCGCCCACCCGAAGAAGAAGATCGTGATCGTGTGGGACAACGCCGCCTGGCACCGCTCCAAAGCCCTGCGGGCCCACCTCGGACCAGGCAATCTCCTCGAACGCATCCACCTGATCCACATGCCGCCCTACGCACCCGACCACAACCCGATCGAGCACGTCTGGGGCGAAGCAAAAACCAGCATAAGCAACATCCAGCGCGCCACCTTCGACCAGACCAGGACCGCGTTCGAAGGCTTCATCCGCGGCAACAAGTTCCCCTACCGCCTGGAGTGAGCTTTTGATCTATCCGGGCTATACCTCCGATGATGTGTCGGTGAAGGCCTGAGGCCGGTTCTGGCGCGTGTTACCTCCGAGGTCGGGACGGGGGATCGGCCGGAGCCGGGAACCGGTGCTACTTCACGGCCCCCGAGGTGATGCCGGAGATGATCTTGCGCTGCGCCAGGATGAACACGACCAGCAGAGGCAGGCTCATGAGGATCACGTAGGCGAAGATTAGGTGCCAGTTGTTGAGGTACAGTCCCGCGCTGGCGACCTGGAAGAGGTTCAGGGGCAGGGTGTCGAGCCGGCCGCCGACAACGAAGAACGCGTAGAAGACGTCGTTCCAGACGTAGAGGCAGATCAAGATGGTCGCGGTCGAGAGCACCGGGACCAGCAGCGGCAGGATGATCGTGCCGAACACGCGAAGCGGTCCGGCGCCGTCCACCCGGGCGGCTTCCTCCAGCTCCTGGGGGATAGTGCGGACGAATCCGGTGACGAAGAAGATGACCGTCGACATGTACATCCCCATGTACACGCCGATCATCCCGACCGCGCTGCCGTCCAGGCCGATGTTCCGCAGCAGCAGCACGATCGTCACCACCGCCGGAGGAAGGACGATCCCGCTGATCGCCAGGGCGTACAGCACGGCGAACAGCCGGCTGGCACGCCGCGCCAGGACCCAGGAGGCCAGCGAGCCGAGCACGAGGACGCCGAGCACGGACGGAACCATGACCAGGAGGCTGCCGAAGAACGCGGCAGGGACGCGCCCCTGCTGCCAGACGGCGGAGAAGTTCTCCGCGTACTGCCAGGTGGTGGGCAGGGAGAGGTTTGGGTTGAGCGCCTCGGCCTGCGTCTTGCCGGCGGTGACCACCACGATCCAGAGCGGCATGCCGATCAGGAGGATCACCGCGAGTACGGCCACGACCGGCTGGATGGCCGGCCACTTCCCGGTATACCCTCCGGGACGTCGGCGACCGGTGGGCGCCGTAGACCTGCGAGTAACGGTGTGCGCGGTCATAGGACTTCCTCCCGCTTGCGCAGGGTGCGGATGACAGGGAATGCCAGGGCAACGACCACCACGAAGAGCACCAGGCTCATTGTCGTGGCCTGGGCGAACAGGCCCTGGCCGAAGGTGCGGAAGATGAAGATGTTGAGCAGTTCGGTCGTGCGGGCGGGCCCGCCGCCGGTGGTGGCCTGCACGATGTCGAATCCGTTCATCGAGCCCAGGAGCGCCGTGGCGACGTTGAACGTGATGGCCGGGGCGAGCAGCGGGAAGCGGATGTCGCGGAAGGTGCGCCAGGCGGATGCGCCGTCGAGCCGGGCTGCCTCCAGGACGTCCTCGTTGATCGTCTTCAGGCCGGCCAGGTAGATGAGCATCGACAGGCCCATCCACTTCCAGGCATGGATCAGTGCCACGACCAGCAGCGTCCAGGTTGTGCTGCCGAGCCATGGGATGGTGACGTCAGTGCCGAAGATGCCACCCAGGATCTGGTTGACCGCGCCTTCGGGCTTGAGCATCGCCTGGAAGACATAGCCGACGGCCAGGGCAGACATGATGACGGGGATGAAGAACATGACGCGCGCAAGCCTGTTGACTCTGGTGTCGCGCTCGAGGAGGAGGGCAAGCAGCAGCCCGAAGAGGTTCTGGAAAACTGCGACGAGGACGGCGTAGATCAGTGTGATGCGCAGTGACCCCAGTAGCGTCCCGCTGGAGATGAGCTCGGCGAAGTTTCGGAACCCCACGAAGGAGATGGAGGCCTTGAAGCTCGACCAGTCGGTCAGCGCGTAGACGAAGTTGAAGATCGTGGGCAGGAAGAAGAACACGCCCAGGACGAGGAACGCCGGGACGAGGAACCACGCAGGGTGGGTCTTGCGGGATCGTTCGCCGCGGCGGCGAGGTGTCTGTCGCGGCGGGGGGACGACGCGGGCGCGGTGGTCGGTGCTGACGGTCGCTGTCATCTGTGGGTCACCTTTCACGGGTGCCGGGGCGCGCACGCTTGGCGCGTCCCGGCGCCGCGGCTGGGCTCAGAAGCCCTCGACGCCCTGGGCGCGGGCGAGCTGGGCGAACTGCTCCTGGCTCTGCTGGGCGACCTGCTCGGGTGTGGTCGTGCCCTGGATCATGTCGGCCAGGTAGATGTACAGGTCGGGGTTCGCCACCGCGAGGGCCTGCATGGACCCGACGCTGTCGGCGATCGAGGCGTGCACGTCCTGGAGCGCCTGCGGCACGCCGTCAGGTGTTGGCACGTCGGGCTGCAGGGAGACGGTGTTCTGGTCGGCGACGAAGTCGGCGTACCCGTCGCCGAGCCAGAACGACAGGAGCTGACGGGCGGCGGCCTCCCGCTGTGCGTCACCGGTCTTGAACGCGACCAGGGCGTTCGCCTGGTCGGGGATCATCGTTCCGACGTTACCGCTGGGCGAGATCGGGAAGAACCCGATCTTCTCGTCCAGCTCAGCCGTGTCGGCCTTGGCCTGCAGCTGACCAAAGAAGGAGTTGACCTGGACTGTCATGGCTGCCTGACCCGCCAGGAGCGCATCAGCCTGGTCCTCGAAGGTGGCGGTCTTGATGTCGGGGTTGAACAGGCCCTCGTCGATGAGCGACTTGTACGTCTCGATCGCGCCGAGGATCGTGGGGTCGGTGAACTTCTCCTCAGCGGCGTTCACCCGGTCCCACAGGCCGTCGGCGGCGGCGTCGGCGAGCTGGACCTGGACCCACCACTGCGTTCCCCACCCGGTCGGCGTGGTGAAGTCATAGAACGGCGTCTGGCCTTCGGCCTTCAGCCGTCGGCCGAGCTCGACGAACTCGTCCCAGTTCTTCGGGGTCTCCGTGATGCCGTGCTCGGCGAAGACCTCCTTGTTGTAGTAGACCCCCTGCACGGCAGGGCTCGTGATCAATGTCGCGTACCTGGTGCCGTCGAGGATGCCAGTGATGTCGCGCAGCTCAGGGCTGTAGCTGTCCAGCCACGGGGCGTCGTCGAGCGGCTGCAGGTTCGCCGGGGCGTTGAGCGCCGTGAGCATCGAGGTCGTCGGCTGCCAGAAGGCGAGGTCCGGCTTGTCGCCGGTGGCGACCTTGGTCTGGATGCCCTGCTCGTAGGGGTCGGGGATCGTGACGATGTCGACCTGGGCCCCGGTTTCGTCCTCGAACGCCGCGGTGACGGCCTCCGGGACGGTGTTGGAGTTCTGCGCCGCCCAGATCGTCAGCGTCGTCCCGGACAGGTCCGCAGTCTGCTCAGGCCATTCGGTGGCCTCGTCGCCGCCCGAGCTCCCGCCGCTGCCCGCGGTCGGGTCGCTGCAGGCGGTCAACGCCAGTGTTGCGGCGGCGATGAAGGCTGCACAGCTCAGATACTTCTTCATATCAGCTCCTCGGGTCTCGCCCTTCGTCATCCGTGACGGCAGGTTCGGGGTGGGCGCCGGTCGGTGTTACCGGACGCCCTGGTGGCGTATCCGCAGCAGTCGTGCAGCAGGCTCGTCGCTCGTCGCGCGCAGCCTCAAGCGGTCGCCGTCCGGGATCGTCTCGAGCCCGGAAGTAGTTGTGGTCGCCGGAAAGACGGTCTCGACCGTGCCGTGGGGGATCGGGAGGCAGACCTCCCGCTCGGCGCCTCCGCGCCACCAGACAGCCAGCACGGTCTCGTCCTCGCCGGCGCGCCCGACGGCGAGCCAGGAGGAGTCCCAGGAGGGCAGGCCAAGCGGCCATACCGGCACCGAATCCCTTGCCGCGTCGTCCCACATCCGTGCCGCCCGTACGCCCTCAGCGACAACGGTCAGCTGGTGCTCGTCCATCGCGTCGATCCGCCCCGACAGGTACAGCCGTCCCGACAGGCCGGTGACCATCGTGAAGGCGATCTCCTCCTGTGACATCGACGGTTGCGGGTAGGCCCAGTTGCCGGCCTGCTCGGGCAGCACCGCCATCAACGCCCCGGCAGCGATCGGCGGGTAGCGGAGCGGCTGCTGCTGGTCGCTCGTCGACTGGATCTCCAGGCGCGACAGCAGCCCGTAGTCGGCGCGCATCGCCCCCGAGGCACAGTTCTCGATCACGAGGTCCGGGTGCCGCTCGAGCACCGCGTCGAGCCAGCTCAGGTAGGCGCGAGTGTGGCGCAGCAGGCCGTCACCGGCGCTGTCGGCGTCCCGGTCGGTGCCCGATCCAGGCGTGACGTTGTAGTCGAGCTTGAAGTAGCCCACACCGTGCTCGTCCACCAGACGGTCCACGACGTCGTCCAGGTGCTTGCGGGCGAACTCGTTGCGCAGGTCCAGCAGGTACCTGCCGTGCTCGACGACCCGGGTACCCCGCCGCTGCAGGAACGCCTCCTGGGGAAGCTCCGCGGCCAGGGGGCTGCGCACGCCGATGACCTCTGGCTCGAGCCACAGGCCCGGGACCATCCCGGCTGCGCGGATCGCCTGCAGCACCCTGTCCAGCCCGCCGTCGGGAAAGCGAACGTCGGACAGGCGCCACTCGCCCACCGAGTCCCACCAGTCGGCACCGTCGTCGTACCAGCCTGCATCGATGCAGAAGTAGTCCGCCCCAACCTTCGCGGCCGCGTCGATCAACGGCAGGAGCTTGTCGGTCGTCGGGTCGCCCATGAGGGTGTTCATGTAGTCGTTGAAGACCACAGAACCTGCGGCACGCGCCGGTCGGCGCACCGTTCGCCGGTGTCGGGTCATCTCGGCGACGGCGGCCTGCCAGTCGCCGTCCGTCCAGGCGACCGACACCGGTACCGAAACGAACTTCTGGCCCTGCTCGAGCGTGCGCAGCCACCCGTGGTCGGCGTCGGTCGGCCCGAGCAGGCCGAGGACGAGGACTTCCCGCTCCTCGCCGTCGAGGCGCACGCCCATCTCGGTGCGCCACGGACCGGGGTGCTCGACCTGCCAGGCGAGACTGCCGCCGTCGAGCGCACGCAGCACGCCTGTCGGCGGGTGCTGGCCGGACGACCATGTGCCCTGACTGACGAGCGCGTGGGCGCCCCGGGAGTCCTGGTGCTGGTGCGCCGCCAGACCCAACGCAGGCAGGGCCGCATGGCCGCGTACCGGCCGGGCCGACCAGCGCCACTCCCCCAGCCACTCGTTGACGCCCTCCACCGACTCCACGCCCTTCAGCACACCGGGACCGCAAGGGTCGGCAATCATCAGCGAGGACACGGCCTGCAGGTGGACGGGCGCCGCCCCGAGGTTGCGAACGCTCGTCCAGGCCTGCACGGACGCACCGGTCGAGCGGCCGCGCAGGAAGGATTGCACCTCCAGGCCGCTGACCTCGTCGTGCTGCACCACGTGCAGCGAGTCCCAGCCGGCCTCGTGGACGAGCTGGTGGCTGACGTAGCGCAAACGGGCACCGACGGCCGTGGCGGTGTTGCGGAGGTTCGCGGAGCAATGTCCGTGACCGACGGCGAGGATCTCCACCAACGGCTGCACCGGCGCGCCGTCCCCCGGTGTGCGGGCGGAGACCAGCTGCGCGGTCACCGGGCCGTCGGGCTGGCGCCGTATCGCCAGGCGCAGGTCTCCCTCGCCCCAGCTGATCAGCTCACGACCGTCGTCGGTCCGACCCGGCATCCTCGCCTCGCTTCCTGCGCCATCTCAGCGCCTCGTTGGAGACTATGAAAGCGTCGATCATCGCTTAGCGCAAGCCTGTGGGGCGGTAAGGGGGCCGCACTGGTGATCTTCGCTTTCAGCCGACCAAGGCACCGTCGCCCGGAGGGCTGGCCGGCCAGGCTGCTCAGCCGGCGGCGGGGCGGCCGGTCGACTGCCGCAGGACCAGGTCGGGGACCATGCGCACAGACGGGCGCGGCTCACCGGTTTCCAAGCGCCCGACCAGCAGGCCGAACACGTGGTGACCGAGACCGACGAAGTCCTGGCGCACCGTCGTCAGCGGGGGCACCCACAACTGGCTCAGTGGGTGGTCGTCGAAACCGACGACGCTCACGTCCTGCGGGATCCGCCGCCCGGAGTCCACCAGGCCCTTCATGACACCGATGGCGAGCTCGTCGTTCCCCGCCAGGACCGCGGTGGTCGCCACGTCGCGCGCTAGCCGCACCCCGGCCTCGTACCCGGCCAGCGGGTCCCACCCGGCGTGGATGACCGGCGGCGGTTCGATCCCTGCCTCGCGCAGCGTGTCGCGCCACCCGACCATCCGGGCGCTCTCCACGCCCACCGACGGGATCGCCACGTGATGGACCGTCTTGTGCCCCAGGTCCAGCAGATACCGGGTGGCTTGCGCAGAGGCGAACCGATCGTCCATGTACGCGTGCGAGATGGCCTCGTCGGACGAGCCTCCGGAGGCTGCCGCGACCGAGGGCAGCCACGACGGCATCTGAGCCAGGGCCGCGGCCCCCGGCGGGTCGAACTCCAGGATGATCGCCCCGGCCAGCGGCTGACCGAGCGCGTAATCGATGGCTCGCTCGACGGTCAGACTGTCGGCGGTCTCCACAACCGAGATGACGACCATGTAGCCTGCCTGGCGCGCCGCCTCCTCGATGCCCTGGATGGTCGAGGCGTACCCGTACCGGGTGGTGTTTCCGGCGAACACGGCGATTATCGATCCGGCCTGGTTGGCCAACGACCGGGCCGCCCCGTTGGGTCGGAAGTCCAGCTCCTTGATGGCGGACATCACCCGTGCGCGCCGCTCCGCGCTCACCCGGACGGTCCCGTTCAGCACGCGCGAGACCGTCGGGACCGAGACGCCCGCCACTCTGGCGACGTCGGCGATGACTGGCGGCTTCATCCGCGGCCCTGAGTTCACGCAGCAAGATTACGTGAGCGACGACGGACCTCCCAACCACGCATGATTAACGGTTTCAGACCATCGTGCGCTCGGCCGCGGGTGCTCTGGGACCACGCCACCTTGGCGTGGACCCCCGCATGCGGCCACATCGTCGACGATCGGGTCGCCACGGTCCTTGACGCCGGCACGCTCGTCCTGCGCGCATTCTTTGGCGCGCTACCCACGCCCGCCGGCGACGTCGTCTGGTTCGTCAACGTCCCGCGCCCGCAGATCTCCCGCCGCGCCAGCGCGCGGAGACCCGGTGCAGGCGTGGCAGCAGATGCTGGCGGACCTGGCCGCCGCCGATCCCGGTCCGTTCCGCGGATCACCACCGGCCGGCTCGAGCTCGCCGGCGACAACACCTTCGACCTCCCCCACGTGCCGGTGTGGCACCGGCAGCGGCTCGGACTGGTCGGGGACGCGATCCACGCCCCGGCACCGAGCTCAGGCCAGGGGGCGTCGTTGGCCCTGGAGGACGCCGTCGTCCTCGCCTCGTGCTTACACGCGGCGCCGACGCGGGAGGCCGGCTTCGCGGCGTTCGAGCAGCACCGACGCGCGCGGGTCGAGCGGGTCGTGGCCGAGGGGGCGCGGCACAGCAGCTCGAAGACCGCCGGGCCGGTGCGCCGGGTCGTCCACGACGCCATCCTGCGCAGCGTCTTCCGCCGCATGGCCACCCGGCAGTCGCAGGCCGGGAGCACCGACCACGTCACGCTCCCGCGCCTCCCGGAACGGGACGGCCCCGCTACCCCGGCGACCTCGGTCGGACCGCCGCCCCGTCGAGCAGGTGGGACAGGAGCAGCTTGATCACCAGCAGCGGGGCGACCCAGGCGAGGGCCGGATCGGCCGGGCCGGTCGCGGACGCGAGGAGGACCAGGACGGCTGCGCAGGCGAACGCCACCGGCCGGCGCAGGGTCGTGCTCGAGGTGATCAGTACGGCCGAGAGGACGAGCCCGGCGTAGAGTAGCGCGGCAGCCCACCAGGACTGGGCCGGGAACAGCGCGGCGAGGATGAACGGGTGCACGTGCGCGGCCACGAAGAGGACCGAGCGGCGCCGCCAGTCCGGCACGTCATGGAAGCGCCGCTCGGCCGCGGCGGTCGCGTTGACGACCACTCCCCCGGCGAGATCGAACCCGACGACGGCGAGGACCACGACCTGAAGCGGCGTGCCTCCCGAGACCAGACCGAGGACGGTCACCGTGAGCGCGCCGATCACCGCGGTGCCGTACCCGAGCCCCAGCTCGGCGCGGTCTGCGCCCGGCGCCACCAGCAGCGCGTTGACCCGCGCGACCATCGACGGCGGACCGCCCGAGCGGCTCATCGCAGCTCCCCTCTCGACCACGTGTTCATGGCCTCGACCCCGGCGGCGGCTCCCGGAGCCAGGCGTTCAGCTCCTCGACGGACCGCACCCCCTCCTCCGCGACCGCCTGGTAGATGAGGAAGCTCGGAACGGCCCGCTCCCCTCCAGCGCCGGCCTCCCGGGTGGTCCGCTTGAGCCGCACGACGGCGGCCCGCGCCTCCTCGGTCATCAGCGGTCCGAAGCGCCGGACGTGCGCGAGGTCGGGCTGACGGTCCGGCTCGTCGACGAACCAGAGGTCCAGCGTCCAGTCGTTGCCGTGCGGCGACCGGCAGTCGACGCCGAGGTAGAAGCCGTCCGGGTACCGCGGGTCGCGGTTCCACCGGCCGGCGTCGTCGCGGATGGTGACCTGGCGCACGTCCGGGTGCACCGCGAGGTCGCTTCCCAGCCGCGCGATGCGCCCCACCGTTCCCTCGTCCAGACTCACGCAGGAGGTGGTCACGTCGATGTCGCGCCGGCCAGCACCCGCAGGGCGGCCGCCCCTACGACCGTCGGTCGTCCGATCTGCTCGAGCCGCTGCCGGAGCCGGAGCCGAGCGCACATGGCCAGGGCCCCGCGCTCGAGGAGCGCTTCACCTTCCAACAGGTCCTGCTGCATCAGCAGTGACCCACCCTTGTTCTGCAGTCGCACTACGCGACGTCACCCGCCTACCCGCTCGCCGCGCTCAGCATCTCGCGTCGACACCCGCCGAATGTGCTCCTCCGTGAGCTGTGACAGCTTGTTGACCAGCCCCGCCATCGCCGTGATCTCGTCGACGCCGAGCTCCTCCAGCAGGGTCTGGCCGTCACGGACCATGGGCCCGTACACGTCCCACACCAGGCGCCGTCCCTCCGCGGTCAGCTCGACCTGGACCTTCCGACGGTCGCCCGGCGACTGCGTGCGGCGCATCAGGCCTCGTCGGCTCAGCCGGTCCACCAGTGCCGTGGTGGCGGCGGGGGCGCAGCCCGATCGCTCTCGCGAACTCGCCCGCCGACATCGCGGACTCCGAGAGCCAGTCGAGACAGCCAAGTTCGGCCGCACCAAGCCCCAGCGCGCGACCGACCGCGTCGTCGAAGTCCTGCGTCGGGCCCTGGTAACGCTGGACAGCCCGGCCGAACGCCTCGGCCGCCGCGCTGTGCGAGGTGGCCACCAACATTCCCTTCGATACTCGGACGGTTCGTCTACCGTACCGTTTGCCGGCACACCAACAGATGGGTCGCCTTGACCAAGACTCGGCGTCGCCTTGCTTGGCGGGCCGGACCATCCGGGCGTCAGGTGAGACCGTCTCGCAGCAGCGACGCAGCCGCTGCGACGAGATCGCCGTTGCCCTTGGCGGTGCGGCCGTCGGGAAGCACAGGGGTGTCCTCCAGGCCGGTACGGATGCCGTGCCCGCGGGGAACGGCCCTCCGGTTGACCGCCCAGGACGCGATCCCGTCACCGTGGTGCACCTGCTCCAGGCCGACACCGGCGTCGATGAGGACCTGCTCCATCGCAACTGCGTGCGCGACCGCGGCCTCGGGGTCAGCATCGAGCGGCTCGACCATCGCTCGGACGCACCGTGCCGCGATACCGGCGGCCACGAAGCGACGGGCGTCATCGAGGGAGAGGAGCCCGGCCTCGATGCCGATGCCCCGCTGGTCCAGGACCTCGCACAGCTCGATGATTCCGGCCTCGCCCTGGTTGGCGGTGGCGAGGTCGGGCAGCATCGTCCAACTTCTGACCAGCTCGATCCGGCGTCGAGGGTCGGGTTCGATCTCGGCCGAGGTGCTCAGCGAGATGGGGATGCCCGGGCACGCTGCACGCACCGCTGCCAGCGTCGCGGCGCACGGCCCGGCGGCGAGGGTCTGCTCACCGTCCTCGTCGTAGGGGTGCAGATGCAGCGATCGCGCGCCGGCGGCCACCGCCGCCCGGGCCTCGGCGGCGATGTCTGCCGGGGTCCGGGGCGCGGCCGGATGCTCCCGGTCACCGTTCAGCGCCGCCTGCAGCAGCGGAACAGCGTTACCTGCGTCCACGGCACGGGCCTCCCCACTCGCTGCTCGCCAGCCCCGAACGCCGCCGTTCTAGCACAAACACGCGCACCCGCAGACCAGAATGGGCTCGCGCTCGGGGTCGAAAGGCGGGCGAACGGGCGTGTCTCGGACATCCGAGGTCAGTTTGCCCGCACAGCCAGAAGGCGCTGCAGGCCTCCATCGTCGTCCGTGAGGTCCTTGCCGTGGCCGAACCCTCCCGGCTCGAGGCAGGCCTGGGCCCCAGCCTTCACGGCGTTGCCGGCCAGGAGGTGGAGGGGCGTCTTCGAGACGATGCCCACGAGCACCCGCCCGATGAAAGCGTCACCGGCGCCGAGGGTGTCGACGGCAGTGATCGGTCGTGGCGTGGCTTGCTCGACCCTAGTTCCGTTCGAGACGTGAGCGGGAAGGCCCCCGCGGGTGAGGATGACCCATCGCGCACCGCAGCTGTGGGCCCAGCTGACGACGTCGGCTGCATCATCGTCGTCGAGGTGGGAGCCAGAGAAGGCGGCGACCGTGACGTGGCGTAGCAGCTTCTCCGCCCCCCGAGTGCGGATGCGGTCGTCGAAGTCGTACGAGACGGCGACGTGTCGGGAGATATCGGCGACGACGTGGTCCAGCTCGCTGCAGTAGCTAACGTGGGCCAGGTCGAAGCCGGCGACGAAGTTGACGTCTTCGACGGTGGGTGTGAAGACGCGGACCCCCTTGTCGGTGGCGCCGAAGTAGCGGTCACCGTCGATATGGCGCACGACGGTCCTCGACGTGACCCCAGGGACGACGCGGACTCGGGTGGTGTCCACTCCTTCGGCAGCGAGCGCGTCGCAGAGCAGGGCGCCGCGCTCGTCGTCCCCGACCTGGCCGACGTACGCTGTCTCGGCACCGGCTCTGGCCGCCCATACGGCGACGTTGACGCAGTTTCCGCCCGGGTACATCGTGCCCCGGTCCACGTAGCAGTCGGTGACGTTGTCCCCGATGGCCGCGATCCGAACCATCAGTAATCGACCTTCCACATGTAGCGGCGGTCCTTGAGGGAGTGGCCGGACCATGCCTCGAAGTGCTCCGCGAGCCGGCCCAGGAGGGTGCTTGAGACGACGAGGGTGCCGACGAACGGGCGCATCCCCTCCGGCACGCCGGGAAGGGACAACATGGCGCCGTCCACGACGTGCACCTTGTCGGTGTACCGCTCGAGGAACCGCAGCACGCGCTCTCCCATGGGCCGGGTGGGGTCCTCGCCGATGAGCACGATGACCGGCAGGTCCTCGGTCGCCATCTCGAACGGGCCATGCAGGAACTCCCCTGACCCCACCGGGACAGCGTGCTTCCACTGCATCTCCTGCAGATAGCACATGGCCAGAGTGTTGGCGGCCGACTCCAGGGCGCCGGAACCGAGGACGTAGACCACCGGCTCGGAGTGCAGGGCCGCGGCGATGCGGTCGAGGTCGACCTCGAACTCCTCGATCGCCGAGCGGAACGCGCCAGGCGCCGCCTGGAGCGCGGTCATCGCCTCGGTGTGGTCAGGTGCCGCGTCCAGGGCCCGCAGCAGTGACCAGCCGATGAGGGACAGGACGATCTGCTTAGCCTCGATGCCCTCGTGCAGGACCAACTCAGGGCAGGCGCGCCCGACCACGCTCATGGGGTCCTGGGTGACACCGACGACCGTGGCGCCGACGTCTCGGGCGTGCGCGGCGGCACGGGCGGTCTCGGCGGTACCGCCGTTGGTGCTGCTGATGACGACGAACGAGCGGGCACCCAAGGCGGCCGGGCGGCGTGTGAGCAGCTCGTCGGCATTGACGGTGAACGCCGGGATGGGGCTGCGGTCGAGCAGGACCCGGAGCGGTCCGAAGCCGAACAGGGAGCCGCCGCAGCCGACCAGGAAGATGTTGTCCAGGCCGGCCCTTGTGGCCCGGTCGACGAGGGCCTCGATCTGGGGGCGAGTGCCGAGGGCCGTCTCGATACGGGCAGTGAAGTCGTCCGGGACCGGGCGCAAGGGAGCGGCAGGGGTGGCGACAGGCATGGTGGACCTTTCTGACGTGTTTGGCGGCGGTCAGTCGGCGCGCCGCAGGGGGAACTGCTGGTGGAGGGCCTGGATGAGCTCGATGACGGCCAGGCTGTCGTGGGCGTCGACGGGCGGTGGGTCACCCTCGCGCAGGGTTGCGGCCAGGCCACGGTAGAAGGCCGCGTAGTCGCCGGGATCGGTGGGCACGGGCTGCTCCTCGCCGGTGCGGCCGAGAACGCCCCACTGCTCGCGGGGCCGCTCCCCGAAGCCGGGGTCGGTGGGTGAGGCGCCGGCCTTGAGGGCCGGCTCCTGCGGGTCCAGGCCGTAGGTTGTAAAGCCGGCCTGCGAGCCGAGCACGCGGAACCGCGGGCCCAGCTGGGGGGCCAGCCCGTTCATCCAAAGGTGGGAGGTCACTCCGCACGTATGGCGGAGCGCAACGAAGGCATCGTCGTCGGCCCCGTCACCGGACCGGTACCGGACCAGCTCGGCGTGGGCGTCCTCGACCGGCCCGAAGAGCTGGAGCGCCTGGTCAAGCAAGTGCGGGCCGAGGTCGAAGAGGATGCCACCACCCTCACTGGCTTGCGCGGCGGCCTTCCATACCTTCGGCTCCTCGGGCTTCCACCACTCGAAGCGGGACTCGAACCGCCGGACATGACCAAGCCGGCCCTCCTCGATGAGGCGGCGGACTGTGCGGAAGTCGCCGTCCCAGCGCCGGTTCTGGAACACGGTGAGCACCCGGCCGGCCTCGGCAGCGTGGTCTAGGAGCTCACTGCCCTCCTTCCCCGTGAGCGATAGCGGCTTCTCTACGACGACGTGCAGGCCGGCATCGAGCGCAGCGTGCGCCTGCTCGGCATGGCGGGCCGGTGGCGTGGCGACGATGGCGAGGTCGAGGTCACCGGCCCGCTCAAGGAGCGTGTCGAGGTCGGCGACGACGTCCGTACCGGGGTGGTCTGCTCGGGCCGCCTCTGCCCGCCGGGCATCGGCAGTGACGATGGTGTCGAGGTGGAACGCGGAGTCGGCTGCCAGGAACGGGGCGTGAAAGTGGCGTCCACCGGTGCCGTAGCCGATGACGGCGGTGCGGATGCTCACAGCACCTCCGAAAGGAAGGTGCGCAACCGGCCGCTTTGGGGGTCGTCGAACAGTCGCGCCGGTGGCCCGGCCTCCACGACCTCGCCCTCGTCCATGAAGACGACCTGGTCGGCGACCTTGCGGGCGAAGTTCATCTCGTGGGTGACCACGACCATCGTCATGCCGCGGCTCGCCAGCGAGGCCATGAGGGTGAGCACGCCCTTGACCAGTTCCGGGTCGAGGGCGCTCGTGACCTCGTCGAAGAGCATGACCTCCGGCTGCATCGCCAACGCCCGAGCGATGGCCACCCGCTGCTGCTGACCGCCGGAGAGGTCCCTGGGCCGGTGGTCGGCGCGGGGCCCCAGCCCGACCTCGTCTAGCCGTTCCCGGGCGATGGCCAGCGCCTCGGCCTTCCCCATGCCCTTGACCTTGCGCAGCGCGAGCGCCACGTTCTGCAGGGCGGTGTGGTCGGGGAAGAGGTTGAAGTGCTGGAACACCATGCCGATCCGCTGGCGCAGCCGGTCAGGATGGACGCGCAGCGCGCTCTCACCGGCGATGAGCACGTCGCCGCCCTTGGGCTCGTGCAAGCGGTTGACGCCACGCAGCAGCGTGGACTTGCCCGAGCCGGAGGGCCCGATGATGCAGGTGGTGGTGCCGGCCGGGACGTTGACCGTGATGTCCCGGATGACCTTGAACTCGCCGTAGGCCATCGAGAGGTTGATCAGGTCGAGGCTTGAGCCCTCGTAGGTGGGTGCGTCGGTGGAGACGGCCGTAGTCGCGGAACTCATGTGTTCTCTCCATGCTGGAGGGCGGAGACCTTGCGGTCCATCTCGTGGACTTCCATCAACCCGCTGGTGGGAGCTGCCGGACGCCGGCCGGTGCGGAAGCGGTTGTCGAAGTAGTTGACGAGGTGCGTCAACGGCACCGTAATCACCATGTAGAACGCGCCTGCCAGGACGAGCGGGGACAGGTTGCCGGTGAGGACGGCTGCGTCCTGGCCGACACGGAACAGTTCACGCTCGGTGACTAGCAGGCCGAGGAAGTAGACCAGTGAGGAGTCCTTGACTATGGCGATGAACTGGTTGACCAGGGCGGGCAGGACACGCCGCACGCCTTGGGGGACGACGACCAGTCGCATCGCCTTGGCATAACTCATGCCGAGGGCCCGGCAGGCCTCGAGCTGGCCCTTGTCCACACCCTGGATGCCGGCGCGGAAGATCTCGCCGATGTAGGCCGCGGCGATGAGCGAGAGGGCGAGGATCCCGAGCGGGTACGGCGATGGCCCGAAGATCTCCTGACTGAACCGGGCGAAGCCCTGACCGATCAGCAGGATTGTCAGGATCGCCGGGAGGCCGCGGAAGACGTCCGTGTAGACGCGCGCGGGTAGCCGCAGCCACGGGCTGCGCGATATTCCCATTATCGCCAGCAGCATGCCAAGCACGAGCCCAATGATGGTGGCTGCTGCCGAGATGATGAGGGTGTTCTTCAGGCCGGTCCCCAGCATCTGTGGGAAGACCTGCCACATGGCGTCGAAGTCGAGGAAGGTGCGCCCGAGCAGCTCCAGCCAGTCGTTCATAGGTCGCTCCTTTGCCGGTGGGGGACCCGGTCGTCCACAGGCGGTCTGGGCCGAATGCGCGTGCACGGCCCGGGCCTGCCCGGGGCCAGGGATCAGGGAGTGGTGGTCGGGCTGGGGTCGTCGGAGGTCTTGTCCGAGGAGGGCAGGTACTGGTCAGGCATCGGGGAGCCGGGGAACCACTGCTGGTAGAGGTCGCGCCAGGTGCCGTCCTCCATCTTTTCCTTGATGCAGACGTTGAGCGCCTCGCGGAAGGCGTCGTTGCCTGGCGCCACAGCGAAGCCGGCCGGCGCGTCGAAGGAGGGGATGTTGATGGCCATCTCCACGTCGTACTGGCTGGTGTACTGCTTGGCCGCTTCGTAGTCGGCGAAGTGAGCGTCGACGGCACCGCTGTTAACCGCAGAGATCCCTGCGTTGTTGTCAGGGAAGCGCACGATCTCGGTGTCGGGGAAGTTCTTCACCGCGTAGGCATCCTGCAGCGTGCCCTGGACCACGCCGAGACGAATTCCGGCCAGGTCGGACTCCTCGGTCACGCCTGCGCCGGTCGGGGTGATGACGGTGAGATACCCCGCGAGGTAGCCCTCGGTGAAGGCGACGGTCTCCTCGCGCTCCTCGGTAATACCGATCGCGGCGACGCCGACATCGAACTGGCCGTTGGCGACGGCCGGGAGAATGGCGGAGAAGTCCTGGCCGGTGAAGACCACGTCGTCGATACCGACACAGCTTGCGACCTCCTTGAAGAACTCTACGTCGAAGCCGGTGAACTCCCCGTTCTCGTCGGTGAAGGTGTACGGGCGGGCGTCCCCCATGCTGGCCGCCCGGATGCTGCCGGGATTGATGAGGTTGAACTCGTTGTTCTGATCCGCGGCTGCGCTGTCGGAGGGGGTGCCGCTGTCGGTGCCGCAGGCGGTCAGCGCGAGCAGCGCGGTGGCCGACAGGGCGGCCCAGGCGGTGCGGGAGGTGATGTGCATCGTGGCGATCTCCGATCTGGTAGGTCAGGCCCCAAAGCGGCCTGGGCGGAAGGAGCTCAGGAGGGGGCTGGGGGTGCCGGTGACGACCTCGCGGGCGAGAAGCTCACCAATGATGAGCGCCAGGGTGGCGCCGGAGTGGGTGAAGATGACGTGGTAGCCAGTGATGCCGGGCAACTCGCCAACGACGGGCTCGCCATCGCCGGGGATGGGCTTGGGCCCTACGCCGTATGACTTCAGTTCCAAGGTGGGGTTGCCGGCGAGGACGCGGGAGCCCTCCTCGAGAAGACCGGCAAGCGTGGATTCGTGAACGCCATAGCTGCCGTTCTCGCCGATGACGATCTCCCGCTCGGACCAGCCGGCGTCCATGACCAGGCAGCCGTCGGGCGCGGGCCGGATGGCTACGCGAGGGGTGTTGAGGACCGATCGTAGGTCGGCGCCCACGGGCGGCGTGCGCACCAGCAGCGACACTGGGGTAGCGTCCGGGACGGTGACGCCGACGTCGGCAAGCATGGCCGGGACAGCCGGCCCCGTTGCGAGGACTGCCGCGTCTACCTCGAGGGTCTTCCCGGAGGCAGTCCTGACTCCGGTGACGGTGTCGTCGCTCACGACGACGGTCGAGCGGCCGGCGTTCTCCACGACGGTCCCGCCGGCCGAGACGAACTCATGGGCGAGATGCTCGATCAGCGACGGAAGCTCGACCCACCCCTCGCCTGGGTTGAAGATGGCACCCTCGTCCGGTATGGCGGCAGGGTCGACACCCGGGATCCTGGCGGCAACGTCGTCGCGGCTGAGCCACTGCGCGTCATAGCCGACCCGGCGCATGTGCTCGAAGTCCGCCTGGTGACGCTCCGCGCGGCCGGCCGGTGCCCAGGTGAGGCCACCGTCGAAGCGCAGCCAGTCGCTGACGTCGCCTCCGGCGGCAAGCCTGCGGTAGCGGTCGAGTCCGAGCATGCGCAGCTGGTGGTAGGCATCGCTGCGCCTGCCGTAAGAGTTCAGCCAGGACAACGAGCGGCCGGAAGCCCCGCTGGAGAGCTGGGCGTCCGTCACCAGTGTGGCGTGGGCGCCCTCCCGGGCCAGGGCGGTGGCGGTTGCGGCCCCGAGGACTCCGCCGCCCACGACTGCGACCCGGCCGTTGTGGACTCGCTCAGGCATGAGCGTTCACCTCTTCGCGGTCAGGATTGAGAAGGTTCTCAATCCGAGAGTGATAAGGTTCTCAGCAGGTCCGGCGGACGTCAAGAGGTTCACGAGAAGTACGCGCGAGGAGAGCGCCATGGGCAGGCCAAGGGCCAGACGGGACCAGGTCTCCATCCCCCAGGTGGCCCGCGCGGCGGGCGTGTCCACAGCAACCGCGGGACGTGCCCTCGGGAACTATGGGTCCGTCAGCCAGCAGGCACGGGAGAAGGTGCTGTCCGCGGCGGCAGAGCTGGGCTACCAGCGCAACGACCTCGCCAGGGCGATCATCACCGGACGCAGCGACACAATCGGCCTCGTGGTGGCGGACATCGAGAACCCGTTCTTCGCGGCTGCCGTGCGCGGGGTGAGCGACGCCGCACGGGCCGGCGGGTTCGAGGTGCTGCTGTCCAACACCGACGAGGATCCCGACCGGGAGAGGTCAGCGGTGGACATCCTGCTGGCGAAGCAGGTCGACGGGCTCGTGGTGGCACCGACCGCGGGCAGCACCGAGCACCTGGTCCGCGCCCAGCGCTCGGGGTGCCCCGTGGTGCTGCTCGACCGGCGGCTCGAGAACGTGGAGCTGGACATGGTGCTCGTCGACAACTTCCGCGCGAGCTCCGCGGTCGTTGCCCACCTGGCGCAGGCCGGACACCGGCGGATCGCGATGGTTACCGGCGGTACGCGAGCGTCAGAGCCGGCGGCTCCGGGCCAGAGGGGGGTGTCCACCGGTCGCGACCGCGTCGAGGGCTTCCTGCGCGGAATGCTCGACGCCGGGATCCCCGACCCTCAGCGTTACCTCCGGACCGCGGCCGGCACTCCCGAACAGGCACATGCAGTCACCACCGAGATGCTCGCCCTGCCCGAGCCGCCCACCGCGCTGTTCGCCTCGGACAGCCGCGTCGCCCTCGGCGCACTGCGTGCAATCCGCGAGGCCCCGCTGCGGGTGCCCGAGGACATCTCGCTCGTCGCCTTCGACGACGCCGACTGGACCGGGGTCGTCACACCGTCGGTCACCGTCGTCTCCCAGCCGGCTCAGGCACTCGGCTACCGCGCCGGGGAGATCCTCATCGGTCGCATCGCGGGCTCGGAGGAGCTGCCCAGGAACGAGCTGATGTCCACCGTGTTCATCGAGAGGAACTCGGTGGGACCCCCGCGGGCCTGGTAGTGCTGCATTGCCGCGATGCGCACCAGCAGGGCCACGCAGATGGGGTCCATCACGTGGCGATACGGTGGTCTCACCACGCGGGCAAGCGATACACACCCCCCGACGCCATGCACGAGTCCAACGACGGACGGGGCGGAAGAGACTGTGCCGACAGTGGCGCCGCGAAAGCTGAGAGACCCGGCGCCCACCGGCGATCCGGCCGTTGGCGCGTTCGAGCCCGGAGCGCTGACCACGGCAGCCGCTCTACCCTTCCCGGCGTCGCCGGCCGTCTCCAGCGTGGCCATAACAGCACGGCCAGGTAGAGCGTCCAGAGCCCAACCCGATCGAGCCAGGCCAGGGCAGGGCGGCAAGACCGGCCAGGAAGACGGTCCGCGGCGCGGTCGCAGCCACCATGAACCGCGCCGGCCCAAGATGCCGACGAGCGTCCCGATTACGACCCGGAGCACCGTGGCCGCAGGCTGGGCGGAAACCTTCGTCCCCGAGGCTGACAGCGGTTCGTTTGTGTTCGGAAGAGGAGCAGCGGCATGACGATGCAGAAGGTCGCGTCGGCAGTGTCGGCGGAGGTCGCCGCTACCAGGAATCACTCAACGCCTCGCCCTCGCGCTGGACCGGCCGTCTCACATCACAGCCTTGCCCCGTTCCGCTTGTCATCATCCCGACAAGCCCCGGATTGCAGGACGCGCTGCCGACGCCCGGCCTCCCTACCGCGCCATGTCGACGAACCTCGAGTAGTGGCCCTGGAACGCCACGACGATGGTGTCCGTCGGCCCGTTGCGGTGCTTCGCCACGATGATGTCCGCCTCCCCGGCCCGCGGCGACTCCCGCTCGTAGGCGTCCTCGCGGTGGAGCAGCATGACGACGTCGGCGTCCTGCTCGAGGCTGCCCGACTCGCGCAGGTCGCTCATCATCGGCTTCTTGTCCGTCCGCTGCTCCGGGCCGCGGTTGAGCTGGGCGACGGCGATGACCGGGACGTCGAGCTCCTTGGCGAGCAGCTTCAGGGCCCGGGAGAACTCGGAGACCTCCTGCTGGCGGGACTCCACCCGCTTGCCCGAGCTCATCAGCTGCAGGTAGTCCACGACGACGAGCCTGAGGTCGTGCCGCTGCTTGAGCCGGCGGCACTTCGCCCGGATCTCCATCAGCGACATGTTCGGGCTGTCGTCGATGAACAGCGGCGCCTCGGAGACCCGGCTCATCGCCGTCGCCATGCGGGTCCAGTCCTCCTCCCGCATGGTGCCCTTGCGCATGTTCTGCAGCGGCACCTGGGCCTCGGCGGAGAGCAGCCGCATGGTGAGCTCGGTGCGGCCCATCTCCAGGGAGAAGATCACCGACGTGAGCCCGTGCCTGATAGACGCCGACCGGCACATGTCCAGGGCGATAGTGGAGTTGTGGGTCGGGATCATCGACCGCGACGCCAGGTACAGGTGGGTCGGGTGGTCGACCTGGACGCACCGCACGGGGACGCTGTCCACCGGGCGAACCTTGGTGATGAAGCGCGACGTTCGCCGGGGTGTGGCGTGCCGCCGCCTGTCGCGCTGCGTCTGCTGCTTGCGCGGCAGGGCGAAGACGTCATCATCGGTCGTGAAGGTGATAGTCCACGCGGTGGAGTTCTCCGCGCGGCGGCCGCGGACCGTCCGCTCTGACCACCCAGTGCGGTATCCGAGGGTATGCAGGAGTTCACGGACGTCCCTGGCGAGGCGCCTGCTCGTGACTGTGAACTGGACCGACCCGGTGGGACTGACCGTGCCGTCGGTGTCGAGCAGACCGGCAAGCAGCGCCCGACGTTGATCGACGCTCGCACGCAGGTACTGCATCGGGATGTGCTTCGAACCCAGGACACCGATCGTGCGCAACCTGGCACGCACACTCCCACGGGCTCGCCAACAGCTCATGCAGAGACGCCCCGCAGCGGGCGCCGCGCAGTAGACACACGCTCGCGACATGCCCTTCGGCGACCGGTTTGGAACGGTTGCGCCGTGGGCGGCGCCATCTGGCGAGGCAAGCGCTAGGGACGCGACGCCAGCAGGAGAGGGAACCCTCAGGCGCCCTGTGAGTGGCTGAGCGATGGAATAGCTCAACCGAGCCCCCGCCCGGACCGCGTACCCCGCCGCCCTGACGTTCGTGGCGATCTCGGGGTCACCGGTCGTAAATCGCGCTTCCGCGCTGCTTCCGTCGCCCAGCCATACACCAAGAACGTACGGATCAACCAGGAGCTCTGCCTCCGGCAGCTCGAGCGGCTTCGCGTTCACGACGGAGTGGTTCAGTCGCATGTCAGCAGTCGAGCACCTCAGCGTCTCGGCGATCGCCCGCGTCGTCCGAACCTCGGGGAAGGTCTGCTGATGTCGGGAGCGGTTGTACTGCGCCGCTGCAGCCTGCGCGGACCTGCGTGACGCACGGCTTTCGGTCAGCCACAGGTGCTCGGCGTCGGCGACGACCGTGGTGCCATCGTCGAAGGTGATCTCGTAGCAGGGCCGGTCGACCATGACCTCGGTAGCGGCCACGACCTTCGTGGGCGTGCCGTCGCCGGCGAGCAGCTCGTCGCCCACCCGGACCTCGCCCATGGTGGTCCACCCCGTCGGGGTGGGCAGCGGGGTGTCCAGCGCGAGCGCCTTCCCGATGGCCGGCCGGGCCGCGATGATGATCATCTGCCCGCCGTGCAGGCCGTTGGTCAGCGCGTCCAGGTCGGCGAACCCGGTCGGGACGCCGACCATGCCCTCCCCCCGGTCCGCGGCGTGCTCGATCTCCTCCATCGTCAGGTTGATGGTGTCCCGCAGCGGCACGTAGTCCTCGCTGGTGCGCCGCTCGGTGACCGCGTAGACCTCGGCCTGGGCGGAGTTGACCAGGTCCTCGACGTCGCCGCCGTCGGTGGCGTAGCCGAGCTGGACGATCCGGGTGCCGGCCTCCACCAGCCGGCGCAGCACGGCCTGCTCGCGGACGATCCGGGCGTAGTAGCCGGCGTTGGCTGCCGTCGGCACCGAGGAGATCAGCGTGTGCAGGTACGGGGCGCCGCCGACCCGGCCGAGCTCCCCGCGCTTGGTCAGCTCCGCCGCCACGGTGACGGCGTCGGCCGGCTCCCCCCGGCCGTAGAGGTCGATGACCGCCTCGTAGATGAGCTCGTGCGCCGGGCGGTAGAAGTCGTTGCCGCGGATCTCCTCGACGACGTCGGCGATGGCGTCCTTGGACAGCAGCATGCCGCCCAGCACGCTCTGCTCGGCGGCCACGTCCTGCGGCGGGGTGCGGTCGAAGGACTCCCGGAGGTCGAAGGTCCGGGACCCGATCTGCTCGTCGACCGTCACTGAGCACTCCTTCTGCCGCGTCTACGGCCAGTCCTACCGCCCGCCACCCACATCGCCGGCGGACCCGCCGGTCGTGCGACCAGCTCGGCTGTCCGGCGAGGCAGTCGGCCCGGCCGGTCCGGGCGAGGTCGTCCGCCCCGCCGGTCGTCCGGCCAGATCGTCCGCCCGCGCGACCGTACGCCGGCGCGCTCCTCCCCAGCGAACCCGGGGTGTGCACGGGGGCGACCTATCCTGTGGACCGCGTGGGGACGGCGGACCAGCGGTTGTGCACAGCCGGTGGACAACCGTGTGGAGAACAGCGGTGGGATTCGCGCTCCGGGGCCGCAGCGCGTCCCCAGCCGGTTGCACAGGGTGTGGACAGAAAGAGGGACCGATATCAGTGGACGACACTCCCGAGTCCGTCCGTGACCCTAGAGCGGTACCTGAGGCAGAGGCCGGCGGCGCGGTTCCCCCGGGAGGTGCCACGGCTCCGGGAGGGGGCAGCACGGTCCCCGGGGCGGGCGGCGCGGTGCCCGCAGGAGGGGCCGTGCCCGAGGTGGGCAGCACGGTCCCCGAGGTGGGCGGCACGGTCCCCGAGGTGCGCGGCACGATCCCGGGCCCCGGAGCGCCGGCCCCCAGCCCCACGGCGGCGGCCCCCACCGGCCGCGACCTCGACCGGCAGATCCTCGCCCTCGCGGTCCCCGCGCTCGGCGCGCTGGTGGCGGAGCCGCTGTTCGTGCTGGTGGACTCGGCGATGGTCGGCCGGCTGGGCACCGGGGAGCTGGCGGGCCTGTCGCTGAGCTCGACCCTGCTCACCACCGTCGTCGGCGTGTTCGTCTTCCTGGCCTACGCCACGACGGCGGCCACCTCCCGGCGGATCGGGGCCGGGGACCGGGTGGGCGCGGTGGCGGCCGGGGTGGACGGCATGTGGCTGGCGCTGGTCCTCGGCCTGGTGTCCGCCGCGGTCGCCGTCGTCGCGGCGCCGTGGGTGGTCGCGGCGATGGGCGCCCCGCCGGCGGTGGCCCCGCACGCCGTCGCCTACCTGCGCTTCTCCGCCCCCGGGCTGGTCGGCATGCTGCTCGTGCTCGCCGCCACCGGCACCCTGCGCGGGCTGCTCGACACCCGCACGCCGTTCGTGGTGGCGGCCTGCGGGGCGGTGGCCAACGTCGGCCTGAACGCGCTGTTCATCTACGGCATCGGGCTGGGCGTGGCCGGCTCCGGCCTGGGCACCGCCGTCGCGCAGACCGCCATGGCCGCGGCGCTGGTGACGGTGGTCGTGCGCGGCGCCCGCGCCGCCGGGGTGGGGCTGCGGCCGCGCGGCGCGGGCATCTGGTCCGCCGCGCTGGCCGGCCTGCCGCTGCTGGTGCGCACCCTCACCCTGCGGGCGGCGATCCTGCTGACGGTCGCCGTCGCGACGGCGCTGGGCGCGGTCACGCTGGCCGCCTACCAGGTGGTCAACGCCATGTGGGGGCTGGCGGCGTTCGGCCTGGACTCCCTGGCGATCGCCGCCCAGGCGCTGGTCGGGCAGGGGCTCGGCCGCGGCGACCCCGCCCTGGTGCGGCGCGTGCTGTCCCGGACGCTGCGCTGGGGCACGGTGGGCGGGGCCGTCCTCGGGCTGGTCTTCGCCGCGGCCGGGTGGTGGCTGGCCCCGCTGTTCACCGGCGACCCCGAGGTCCGCCTTGCGGTCGCCGTCGGGCTGGTGGTGGCCGGGGCGTGCCTGCCGATCGCCGGCTGGGTGTACGTGCTCGACGGCGTCCTGATCGGTGCCGGCGACGGGCGGTACCTGGCCTGGGCCGGGGTCGCGACCGTCGTCGTCTACGCCCCGCTCGCCGCCGCGGTGTGGGCCTGGGCGCCCGGCGGGGCGGCCGGGCTGGCCTGGCTGTGGGCGGCCTTCGGCGGGGCGTTCATGCTGGCGCGGGCGGCGACCACCGGGCTGCGGGCGCGCGGCACGTCGTGGATGGTGCTGGGCGCCGAGCGCTGAGCGGGGCAGGTGCCGAGCGCCGCGCTGAGCAGGCAGGGCCGCCCGGACCGGGCACGCCGCCACCGCCGCGCAGCCGCCCGGCCCGATGGGCGAGGATGCACCCATGCGCATCACCCGGCCGGTCGCCGTCGTCGCGGCGGGGCTCGCCCTGCTCGGCGGGGCGGGCCTCGGCGTCGCCCAGCTCGTCCGTACCGACCCGCCGGAGCCGACGATCGCGGCGGTCGACGCCTCCGCCGGCGACGTCTCCGCCTTCCCCGTGCCCGGCACCGCGACGGTCCACCCGCGGTCCCAGCTGAGCTTCCGGGGGGTCGCCGCGGCGGACCTGGGCGAGGTCGCCGTCGTCGGGTCGGAGAGCGGGGAGCACAGCGGCAGCCGGCTGCCGCACTCCGACGGCGCGGGGGTCAGCTTCGTGCCCGACGAGCCGTTCGCCGAGGGCGAGGAGGTGAGGGTGACGACGGCGCAGGACGTTCGGGGCGCCGAGGACGGGGACTACACCGTGCGGGTCGCCGTGCTCGGAGACCGGCCGCGGCTGCCGGTCCCGCCGGTGCAGGAGGTCGGGGAGCCGCCGGCCGACGGCGAGGAGACGCTCGCCGTCGAGCACGTCCGGCAGTACGCCTCGGCCCCCGGGATCAACCCGCCGGTGGTCGACGTCACCGGGCCCAAGGCGGGCACCGCCCCCGCCGGGGAGGCGAACCAGGCGACCCCCGGCCTGACCGCGCTCGGCGTGAAGAACGGCTACGGGCAGAAGGGGCCGATGCTGGTCGACGACGCCGGCGAGCCGGTCTGGTTCCGCCCGCTGACCGGGGTCGACGCCCGCGACGTCACGGTGCAGACGCTCGCCGGCGCCCCGGTCCTGACCTGGTGGGAGGGCCGCAACGCGACCGGGTACGGCTACGGCGAGGCCGTCGTCGTCGACACCGCCTACGAGGAGGTCGCCCGCGTCCGGATGGTCGGCTACGACGCCGACCCGCACGAGGCGCTGCTCACCGCGGACGGCACGATGCTCCTGCTGGCCTACGAGCCGGTGCGGATGGACCTCTCCCGGGCCGGCGGGCCGACGTCCGGGCAGGTCATCGACAACATCGTCCAGGAGATCGACCTCGAGACCGGCGCCGTGCTCTTCGAGTGGCACAGCGTCGGCGCCGTCGGCCTGGCGGAGTCCTACCTGCCGGCCGACGACGGCCCGCGGTTCGACTACTTCCACCTCAACTCGATAGCCGTCGACGACGACAGCAGCCTGCTGCTCTCCGCCCGGCACACCTGCGCCGTCTACGACATCGACCGGGTCACCGGGTCCGTCCACTGGCGCCTGGGCGGCCGGGAGAGCGACTTCGCCCTGGGCGAGGGGGCGGGCTTCCTCAAGCAGCACGACGCCCGCCGGGGGGCGGACGGGTCGATCACCCTCTTCGACAACGGCGGCACGTGCGGGCCGACCACCCGGGAGTCCTCCCGCGGGCTGGTCCTGGACGTCGACGAGTCGGCCATGACGGCCGAGCTCGTCCGCGAGTACCCCCACCCCGAGGGGCTCTTCGCCGAGAGCCAGGGCAGCTTCCAGCAGCTGCCCGACGGCGACGTGCTGCTGGGCTGGGGCAGCCTGCCCCGGTTCACCCTGATGTCCGGCGACGGCGCCGTGCGGCTCGACGGCGCGGTGCCCAAGGACCTGCAGGTCACCTCCTACCGGGCCCGCCGGGTGGAGTGGACCGGCCGGCCGCGCACGGACCCGGCGGCCGTGGTCGCCGACGGGGCGGTGGCGGTCAGCTGGAACGGGGCGACCGAGGTCGCGGCCTGGCGGGTCCGCGACGCCAGCGGGACCGAGGTGGCCGCCGGCCCGCGGGAGGGGTTCGAGACGCGCCTCCCGCTGCCCGCGGGGACGGGGCCGGATGGGCTGGCGGTCGAGGCGCTCGACGACTCCGGGGCGGTGCTCGGCCGGGCGGCGGTGGGGGCGGCCGACGACTGAGGCCCGGCCGCGCGCAGGCCGGGGCGACCGGCGGTTGACGGCGCGGTCTCCGGATGTGCCGGGGCGACGACCGCCGTGCGGCCGGCGACCAGCGGCGCTGATCTCTGGCGATCAGGTGGGATGAAGCGGCCGCAGGGCCCGGCGACCGTCGGCTCTGATCTCTACCGGTCGACTGGGTCAAGCGGCCGCGGGGCCAA
Organism: Georgenia sp. TF02-10; assembly: GCF_022759505.1. Classification (NCBI taxonomy): domain Bacteria; kingdom Bacillati; phylum Actinomycetota; class Actinomycetes; order Allobogoriellales; family Allobogoriellaceae; genus Georgenia; species Georgenia sp. TF02-10. The sequence goes on from NZ_CP094289.1 coordinate 253,690, forward strand.
CAGCCGAGGCCCGGCCCCGTGTGGGGCCGGGCCATGGGTTAGCGACGACGGCGGGACCGTGCGGGCAGCACCGCCGGGCAGACCCGGCCGGGCGCCGTCGGCCCGCAGGACGCGACAGCACCACCGGGCCGGGCGCCGTCGGCCCGCAGGACGACAGCACGACCGGGCCGGGCGCCGTCGGCCCGAAGGACGACAGCACCACCCGCCCGGGCGCCGTCGGCCGGGGTCAGCCGGCCGGGACGACCTCGACATCGACGGTGGCCTGGACGTCCTGGTGCAGCCGCACGAGGATCCGGTGCTGGCCGAGGGACCGGATCGGGGTGGGGACCTCGATCCGGCGGCGGTCGAGCTCGGGCCCGCCGGCGGCCTTCACCGCCTCCGCGATGTCCGTGGCCGTGACGGCGCCGAACAGGCGGCCGTTGTCGCCGGCGCGCGCGGCGACGGTGACCGGGGCGGCCTGCAGCCGGTCGCGCAGGTCACGGGCCTCCTCCACGGTGTGGATCGCGCGGGCCTTGCGGGCCGCGGTGATCTGGTCGACCTGCTTCTGGCCGCCCTTGGTCCACCGGGTGGCCAGGCCGCGGGGGACGAGGTAGTTCCGGGCGTACCCGTCCTTGACCTCGACCACGTCGCCTGGGGTGCCGAGGTTGGAGACCTCGTGGGTCAGGATCAGCTTTGCCATCTGTGTCTCCTGCCTCAGCGAGCCGAGCTCGAGTAGGGCAGCAGCGCCATCTCGCGGGCATTCTTGACGGCCTTGGCGATGCGGCGCTGCTCCTGGACGGACACCCCGGTGACCCGGCGGGCCCGGATCTTCCCGCGGTCGGAGACGAACTTCCGCAGCAGGGCGGTGTCCTTGTAGTCGATGTTGTCGATCTTCCCCGACTTCAGCGGGTTCGCCTTCTTCTTGGGCTTGCGAAGGACTGGCTTCGCCATGGTGGTGCTCCTCGATGATCCGTGCGCGGCCGGGCCGCGCGAGTCGAAAGTTGGTGCGCGGCCGCCGGGGCGCCGCGCGAGCGTTCTGTGCCTAGAACGGGGGCTCGTCGTTGAACGCGCTCGAGCCGCCGGTGGGGCTCTGCGCCCAGGGGTCGTCGGCCTGGCCGCCGCCGGGGGCGTTGTACCCGCCGCCCTGCTGGCCGCCGTAGCCGCCGCCCTGGTTGCCGAAGCCGCCCTGGTTGCCGCCCTGGCCGCCGCCGTACCCGCCACCGCCTCCGCCGCCGCCGCGCTGGGCGCGGGTGACCTTGGCGGTGGCGTACCGGAGGGACGGACCGACCTCGTCGACCTGCATCTCCACCACCGTGCGCTTCTCGCCCTCGCGCGTCTCGAAGGACCGCTGCTGCAGCCGGCCCTGGACGATGACGCGGGTGCCCTTGGTCAGCGACTCCGCGAGGTTCTCCGCGGCCTCCCGCCAGACCGAGCAGCGCATGAACAGGGTCTCCCCGTCCTTCCACTCGCTGGCCTGCCGGTCGAAGGTCCGCGGCGTGGACGCCACGGTGAAGCTGGCCACGGCCGACCCGGAGGCGGTGAAGCGTAACTCGGGGTCCGCCGTCAGGTTCCCGACGACGGTGATGACGGTCTCGCCTGCCATGTCCTTGCTCCTGCGGGTAGGTGGGGCCGGGCGCGCCTCAGTGGGCGTCCGGGCGGATGAGCTTGGTGCGCAGGACGGCCTCGTTCAGGCCGAGCTGGCGGTCGAGCTCCTGGGCGAGCTCGGGCGTGGTCGACATGTCGACCACGGCGTAGATGCCCTCGGAACGCTTGTCGATGTCGTAGGCGAGCCGGCGCTTGCCCCAGATGTCGACGTTGTCGACGGTCCCGCCGCCGGTCTTGACGACCGTGAGCAGCTTGTCGAGCGACGGGGCGACCGTCCGCTCGTCGACCTCGGGGTCGAGGATGATCATCAGCTCGTAGTGACGCACGCGGTACCCACCTCCTCTGGACTCAGGCGGTCACGGTCCTTCCGTGACAGGAGGGTCATGCGTTGTCGGCCGGTCGTGCGCGGGTGCGCGGAGGACCTGGGCCAGCGGACCACCCTACCGTAACGACGCCGTCGGCCGGTCCGTGGGGTTGTCCACAGGTGCCGGCGAGGGTGCCACGGGTGCCGCTGGGGGTGCCTCAGGTGCCGCCGGGGGTGCGTCAGGCCGCTGGGCGTGCATCAGGTGCCCGGCCGGCCGCCGTCGCGCCAGGTTGGGGCGCCGGGGCGGGCTGCCGCCACGGGCGAGCTGGCGCCCCGGCGACGCCGAGGGGCTGGCCAGGTCTCCCCGCTGCCCGCGCTACCCGCCCGGCCCCGCGGGCGGGCCCGCGCCGTCCGCGGGCGGCGCCGCCGGGGGCTGGACCGGCTGGGTGGGCTCGGTGGTGGCCGGCGGCGCCGGGGTCGTCGGCGCCGGGCTGGGCGGCGCTGGGGTCGTCGGCGGCGGGGTCGGGGCGGGGGTGGCCGGGGGCGGCTGGGTGGGTTCCGGCGTCGGGGTCGGCGTCGGCGTCGGCGTCTCGGTGGGCTCGGGCGTCGTCGGCTCGGGTGTGGGCGTCTCGGTGGGGGCCTCCGTCGTGGGCGCCGGCGCGGGAGCCGGCGCCGGCGCCTCGGTCGAGCGGCGCCGCGGGGTCGTGTCCGAGGTGCCCGAGCCGTAGCCGACCCGGCCGACCCCGGCCCGCTCGGGGAACTCCTCCACCGGCATGCCCTCGGTCGCGACGAGCATGTAGTCGCGCCAGACCTGGGTGGGGTAGGTCCCGCCGGCGATGGTGCGGACCCCGCCGAAGCCGGTCAGCTCCTCCTCGGTGCCGTCCTCGCCGACCTGGTACATCGCCACGGTGGTGGCGAGCTGGGGCACGAACCCGGAGAACCAGGCAGACCGGTAGGCGTTGGAGGAGCCGGTCTTGCCGGCGGCCGGGCGGCCGATCTCGCTGGCCGTCTCGCCCGTCCCGCGCCGGACCACCTGCTGCATGGCGTAGGTGGCGTCGGCCATGACGTCCTCGGCGAAGACCCGCTCGCCCTCGGCGCCGCCGGTGTAGACGACGTCGCCGTCGCCGTCGCGGACCTCCTCGACGATGAACGGGTCGTGCCGCACCCCCTGGGCCGCGAAGGTCGCGAACGCCGTCGCCGTGTCGATGGGGTGCGGCGAGGCCGGCCCGAGGACGTTCGACGGCGAGGCGACCAGTCCGGGGGTGTCGGCCGGGATGCCGGCCCGCGTGGCGACGTCGACCGTCTTCTCCGGCCCCACGTCGACGTTCAGCTGGGCGTAGACGGTGTTGACCGAGTTCGCGGTGGCCTCGACGAGGTTGATCCGGCCGCGGTTGATCCGGTCGAAGTTGGACACCGGGAAGTCGTAGCCCTCGATCTCCATCGGGGCGTAGCTGGCGTAGCGGGTCTGCAGGGAGACCCCGGACTCCAGCGCCGCGACCAGGGCGAACGGCTTGAAGGTCGACCCGCCCTGGGCCACGTCCTGGGTGGCGGCGTTGCGGGACTGGGTGAGGTAGTCCGGCCCGCCGTAGAGGGCCACGATCGCCCCGGAGGAGGGGTCGAGGGAGACCAGCGCGACCCGGTTGTTGGCCGGCCGGTCCGCGGGGAGGTTCGCCACCGCCTGGACGGCGGCGTCCTGCTTCGGCTTGTCGATGGTGGTGACGATGTCCAGGCCGCGGGTGTCGATCTCCTCCTCGGTCATCCCGGCGTCCTCGACGAGCTCCTCGCGGACCATCTGCAGCAGGTACCCGTTCGGGCCCTCGAGCTCGTTCTGGGCGTTGGGCGGGAGGGCCTGGGGGTAGGTGGCGGCGGACCGCTCCTCGGCGGTGATCCACCCGTCCTCGGCCATGAGGTCCATCACCCGCTCCCAGCGCTGCTCGGCCCGCTCGGGGTCGACGGCCGGGTCCCACGCGCTCGGGGCGGGGATGATCCCGGCCAGCAGCGCGGACTCGGGCATGGTCAGCTCGGCGGCCGGCTTGCCGAAGTAGGCCTGCGCGGCCTTCTCGATCCCGTAGGCGCCGCGCCCGAAGTAGATGGTGTTGAGGTAGTTCTCGAGGATCGCCTCCTTCGACTGCGACCGGTCGATCTTCAGCGCGAGGATGGTCTCCTTGAACTTGCCCGCGTAGCTCGTCGTCGACCCGACGTAGTACCGCTCGACGTACTGCTGGGTCAGCGTGGACCCGCCCTGGGTGGGCAGGCCGCGCACGTTGTTCCACAGCGCCCGGGCCAGGCCCTTCGGGTCGATCCCGTTGTTCTGGTAGAAGCGGCGGTCCTCGGAGGCGACGACGGCGGCCCCGACGTGCTCGGGCAGCGTGTCCAGCGGGACGCTCTGCCGGTCCACCTCGGCGAAGGAGCCCATCGGGGTCTCGCCGTCGGCGAAGTAGACCGTGGTGGACTCGGCCATGGCGAAGTCGTCCGGCTCGGGCACGTCGGTGGTGGCGTAGGCGAAGATGAACACGCCCAGCACGACGGCGATCCCCGTCAGGGCTGCACCCAGCACCACCCGCCAGCTCGGCAGCCAGCGCGCAATGGGCCCCTTGCCCGCCCGGGGGTAGTTCAGCCGCCGCCTGGGCGGGGCCGGCCGGCCCCGCTCGGGGGCCTGGCCGGTGGAGGGGGTGCGTGCCACGCGGGCCTGCCTTTCGCCGTCCCGGTCTGTGGTTCGGTGGTGGGTGTCGGTCCGTGCGCCGTCGGCGCGGGTACGGCGCCGTCCCGGGCACGGGTCGCTCCACAGTATGCGCGAGGCACCTGGGAGCGGCGGTGCTGGCGGGACAAGTGCGGTGCGGCTCACAGGGGTGCGGCGGGCCAGCGCGAGCGCTGCCGACGTGGCTGGGGACGCGCGGTGCGGCGCTGTTCAGCCGGCCGTGGCGGTCCGGCGCGCCCGGCCGACGGCGCTGGGCCGGCGGTCGACGGCGCTCGGCCGCCCGGTGCCGCGCGGGTCACCGGGATGTGGCTACCGGCGCTTCGCCGCTCCCCGCCCCGGTGGCCACCGAGGTGCGGCCCGGAACGGGGCTGTGGCCACCGCCCGGGCTCTGGCCGCCGCCCGGGCTGTGGCCGCCGCCCGAGGCGTGGTCGCGGCGGCACCGCGGGTCGCCGTCGTCGTCTGCAATATATCGGTGCGATATATTGCGGCGCTAGCACGACCGGTGCCGGGACCACCAGGCCGGGACGGACACGGGAGGACGGCGTGAGCGCACGGGCGCAGGTGCTGGAGCTGGCCATCCTCGGCCGGCTCCGTGAGGCACCGATGCACGGCTACGAGCTGCGCAAGCACCTCAATGCCGCCCTCGGCGCCTTCCGCACCCTGTCCTACGGCTCGCTCTACCCCGCGCTGCGCTCGCTGACCGAGCGTGGACTCATCGCCGCCGAGGAGCCGCCCGCGGCGCCCGGGCCACGGGCCGGTCGGCGCGGCCGGATCGTCTACCGGCTCACCGACGCCGGCCGGGACCACCTGGCCGGCTCTCTTGCCACCGCCGACCCGGCGGCCTGGGACGACGACGTCTTCGACATTCGGTTCACGCTGTTCGGCAGCACCGACGCCGGCACCCGGCTGCGGATCCTAGAGGGTCGCCGGGCCCGGATGGTCGAGCGCAGCGAGACGCTCCGGCAGTCCTTCGGGCGGACCTCGCGCCGGATGGACAGCTACACCCGCGAGCTGGCCCGGCACGGGCTCGACCAGCTCGAGCGCGAGGTGGAGTGGCTCGAGCGGGTCATCGACACCGAGCGCGGCACCCGGGGCGCACCGGACCACACCGCCCGGGCGTCGCCGTCGGGACGCCCGGCAACGCCCGGGGCGCCGGCCGGAAGCATGCCGGAGACCGGGGCCACCTCGGGCACCGGGAGCACCCGGGAGACCGGAACGGCACCGACCACCGGGATCGCCCCGGAGACCGCGACCACACCGACCACCGGGACCACCCCGGAGCCCGGGACCACCCCTGGGCCCGGGAGCACCGCAACCGCCCGGAGCGCCCCGACCACCGGGGCCACCCCACCCGGAGTCACACCGACCACCGGGACCACCCCCACCACCGGGACCCCGACCGAGGCCGCCGCCGGCGAGCCCGCCCCCGCTGGAACCAACCCCAAGGAGCAAGCATGAGCGCCATCCGCGTCGCGATCGTGGGCGTCGGGAACTGTGCGTCCGCGCTCGTCCAGGGCGTGCACTTCTACGCCGACGCTGACCCCGAGAGCACCGTCCCGGGGCTGATGCACGTGCAGTTCGGCGACTACCACGTCCGGGACATCGAGTTCGTCGCGGCGTTCGACGTCGACGGCAAGAAGGTCGGCACGGACCTGGCCGAGGCGATCAACGCCTCGGAGAACAACACCATCAAGATCTGCGACGTGCCGCCGCTGGGCGTCACCGTCCAGCGTGGGCACACCTACGACGGGCTGGGCCGGTACTACCGGGAGACGATCGAGGAGTCGGTGGCCGAGCCGGTCGACGTCGTCGCCGCGCTGCGCGAGGCCCGCGCCGACGTGCTCGTCTGCTACCTGCCCGTCGGGTCGGAGGAGGCGGCGAAGTTCTACGCCCAGTGCGCGCTCGACGCCGGGGTGGCCTTCGTCAACGCCCTGCCGGTGTTCATCGCCGGCACCGAGGAGTGGGCGGCGAAGTTCACCGCCGCCGGCCTGCCGATCGTCGGGGACGACATCAAGTCCCAGGTGGGCGCCACCATCACGCACCGGGTGCTGGCGAAGCTGTTCGAGGACCGCGGCGTCGTGCTGGACCGGACGTACCAGCTCAACGTCGGCGGGAACATGGACTTCAAGAACATGCTCGAGCGGGACCGGCTGGAGTCCAAGAAGATCTCCAAGACCCAGGCGGTGACCTCCAACGTCCAGCACGACCTCGGGGCGAAGAACGTGCACATCGGGCCCTCGGACTACGTGCAGTGGCTGGACGACCGCAAGTGGGCGTACGTGCGCCTGGAGGGCCGGGCGTTCGGGGAGGTGCCGCTGAACCTGGAGTACAAGCTCGAGGTGTGGGACTCGCCCAACTCGGCCGGGATCATCATCGACGCCGTGCGGGCGGCGAAGATCGCGCTGGACCGCGGCATCGGCGGGCCGCTGCTCTCGGCGTCGTCCTACTTCATGAAGTCCCCGCCGGAGCAGCGCCCGGACGACCTGGCGCGGGAGTCGGTCGAGGCGTTCATCGCGGGGGAGCTGGAGCGGTGAGTGTGGGCGGCGGCGTCCGGGCTGCTGGCGGCGTCCGGGCTCCTGTCGGCGTCCGGGCTGGTGGCGGCGCGAGGTAGGGCCGAGCGGCGGGGCTGACCGGCTCACCGGACTCGGCGCGCTACTGCCGACCGGCTCACCGGTTGACCAAAACCACCTCCGGAGGCGATCTCGTGCCGATCTCGTACATTTCTACCTCCGGAGGTCATCCTGGTCAGGGGGTCCGGTCGCCTATCCACAGGTACCGCCCCTCCGGCACCGCCTCCACCCCGCGTCACTGCCCAACGTCACTTCACGCACCCGCCTGGGCACCCTGCACGCATGCGGTTCGACGATCCGGCGCTCGCGGCACTCGCCGGCCGGCAGTTCTTTGCCGCGAGCCGTGGCCAGCTGATCGAGCTCGGTGCAACGGACTCGTGGATGCGGGGGAACCTTCGCGCCGGGCGGTGGGTGCGCCAGCACCCGGGCGTCTACGTCCTCAACACCGCACCGCCGCGCTGGGAGACGAGGGCGCAGGCGGCCCTTCTCTACGCCGGCGACGGGGCGGCGCTGAGCCACCTGTCGGCCGCCTACCGCCATGGCGTCGTCAGCAAGCCGCCCCGCGTCGTGGAGCTGATCGTCCCGCACGGCCGAACGGTTGTGCCCCAGCAGGGGTTGCGGATCTATCAGCGCCGGCAGATGCCGCGGACCTCCCCGGGTCCGCTGCGCGCCGTGTGGCTCCCCGGGGTGGCGGTCGACCTCGCCGACCGGGCGAGGACGCCCGACGAGGCAGTGGGGTTCCTGTGCGAGGCGGTGCGGCGTGGGGCCCGGCCGGCCGACCTCCGGCGCGAGATCATGAGTCGGGCACGGCTACGCGGTCGCGGGTTGCTCCTCGACCTCGTGGCCGAGGCGGACGCAGGGGTCGAGTCGCCGCTCGAGTACCGGTACGGGACCGACGTCGAGCGACCGCACGGCCTGCCGGTCTCCACGCTCCAAGTCCGCGAGGTCCTCGACGGTTCGTGGATCCGTGCGGACCGCCGGTACAAGGGCCAGGGTGTCCGCATCGAGCTCGACGGCGAGCTGGCCCATCCCGGCGGGCGGACCGACCGGGACGTGTGGCGCGACAACGCCGTTCAGGTCCACGGCGGTGAGATCACCCTGCGCTACCGGTGGAGCCACGTGGTCGCCTCGCCCTGCCGCACAGCTGCGCAGGTGGCCGAGGCCCTGCGCGTTCGCGGCTGGTCCGGAACACCGCGGCGGTGCGGGGACGGTTGCGCGGTCCGGACCTGGAGCGGCTGAGGTGCGAGGTGGCTAGGGCCAAGCCGCTGGGGTGAGGACATCCATGCGAGGTGCGAGGCCGGCGGCGGGGGCGAGGGAAGGGGCCAGGGCGCAGGCGCAGGGCGCAGGCGTCAGGGGGCAGAGGCGGACGCAGGCGCGGCGGACGCAGGCGCAGGAGTCCCCTCACCCCCGGTGCCGCGCCCGCCACACCAGCTTGCGCAGCTCGTCGAACCACAGCACCGACGAGGCCATCGCCAGCGAGATCGCCCAGTGCTCCAGGTCCAGCGGCGCGGTGCCGAACGCCACCTGCAGGAACGGCACCTCGACCACGGCAAGCTGCAGCACCGCGGCGAGCGCCACGGCGCCCCACAGCCACCTGTTCACGAACAGCCGGTGGAACGCGCTGGTCGTCTCCGAGCGGGAGTTGAAGACGTTGAACAGCTGGGCGAACACCAGGGTGGTGAACCCGGCCGTCCTCGCCACCTCCAGGCTGTCCTCGCCGGCGACCAGCCCGCCGGGCAGGAAGATGTCGATGGTCAGCAGCGACGCCACCCCCATCACCAGCCCGATGGCCAGCACCCCGGTCCACATCCGCCGGTCGATGATCCGCTCGGTCACCGGCCGCGGCGGGCGGGCCATCACGTCGTCGATCTCCGGGTCCACGCCCATCGCCAGCGCAGGCCCGGAGTCGGTCACCAGGTTGATCCACAGGATCTGGGTGGCGAGCAGCGGCACCACCACCGCCTCGTCGTCGGCCCCGGCCAGGCCGATCGCCCCGGCGAGCACCACCCCGAGGAACACGCTGAAGACCTCGCCCATGTTCGACGAGAGCAGGTAGCGCAGGAACTTCTTGATGTTGTCGAAGATGACCCGGCCCTGCCGCACCGCGGCGACGATGGTGGCGAAGTTGTCGTCGCCGAGGACCATGGTGCCGGCCTCCTTCGTCACCTCCGTCCCGGTGATGCCCATCGCCACCCCGATGTCGGCGGACTTCAGCGCCGGGGCGTCGTTGACGCCGTCGCCGGTCATCGCCACGACCTGCCCGTCGGCCTGCAGCGCGTCGACGATCTGCAGCTTGTTCTGCGGCGCGACCCGCGCGTACACCGAGACCTCGCGGGTGACGTCCCGCAGCCCGGCGTCGTCCAGCCGGTCCAGCTCCGCGCCGGTGACCACCCGGGCCCCCGGCTCGACGATGCCGAGGTCCGCGGCGATGCGCTGCGCCGTCGCCGGGTGGTCCCCGGTGATCATCATGACCCGCACGCCGGCCCGGTGGGCCTCGTCGACGGCGCGGGCCGCCTCGGTGCGCGGCGGGTCGATGATCCCGGCGACCCCGACGAAGACCAGGTCACGCTCGACGGACTCGTCGACCTCGTCCCCGGCCACCCGGTCGCCGGTCTCCGCCGAGGGCAGGTAGGCGACGGCGAGGGTGCGCAGCGCCTGGCCGGAGAGCCGCTCCACGGCGCCGAGGAACTCGGTGCGCCGGGCGTCGTCGAGCGGCACGACCTCCTCGCCCACCCGCACCCGGGTGCACCGGCCGAGCAGGACGTCCGGGGCGCCCTTGGCCATCAGCACCCGGCCGCCGTCGGCGACCTTCTCCTCCAGGGCGGACATCATCTTGCGCTCGGAGGTGAAGGGGACCTCGGCGCGGCGGCGGAACCGGTCCAGCTCGGCGGCGGCGGGGGCGAGCTTGCGGGCGGCGACCAGGAACGCCGCCTCGGTCGGGTCGCCCTGGACCTCCCACTCCCCGTCCCGCTCGGCGAGCTGGGCGTTGGACGCCAGCGCGCCGCCGGCGAGGACGAGCCGGGCCTCGGTGAGCAGCGCCCCGTCGCCGAGCGGCTCGCCGTCGGCCAGCACCTCCCCGTCCGGCCGGTACCCGGCGCCGGTGACCTCCGCCTCCCCCGAGGCGCTGACCACCCGCTCGATGGTCATCTCGTTGCGGGTCAGCGTGCCGGTCTTGTCCGAGGCGATGACCGACGCGGACCCCAGCGTCTCCACCGAGTGGAGCTTCTTGACGACGGCGTTGCGGCGTGCCATCCGCTGCACCCCGATGGCGAGGACCACCGACAGGATCGCCGGCAGGCCCTCCGGCACGGCGGCGACGGCGAGGGAGACGCCGAGGAGCAGGACGGTGACCAGGTCGGCCGGCGAGGAGACGTCGTTGACCAGGGCGGTGACCACCATGACGACCACGGCGATGACCACGACGGTGATCCCGAGGAGCTTGCTCACCCCGGCGATCTCCCGCTGCAGCGGCGAGGGGTCGGCCTCGGTGGCCTCGAGCATCTCGGCGATCGCGCCCATCTGGGTGGCCATGCCGGTGCTCGTCACGACGGCGCGGCCGACGCCCTGGGCGACGGCGGTGCCCCGGAACAACATGTCGAGCCGGTCGCCGAGCGGGGCCGGCCCGGGCAGGGTGGCCGGGTTCTTCGTCACCGGGGCGCTCTCCCCGGTCAGGGACGCCTCGGACACCCGCAGGGCGGTGGCGGTGAGCAGCCGGGCGTCGGCGCCGACGGCGTCGCCCTCGCCGAGGACGAGGACGTCGCCACGGACGAGCTCGGCGGCGGGGACGGTGCGCAGCTCGCCGTCGCGCAGGACCGTCGAGGTGGCCTGGGTCATGGTGCGCAGGGCGGCGACCGCGTCGGCGGCGCGGCTCTCCTGGACGAGGCCGAGCACGGCGTTGAGGATCACGACGGCGGCGATGACGATCGCGTCGACCGGGAGCCCGCTCGCCCCCTCCGCCGCCCACGCGGCGACCGAGATGACGATGGCGAGCAGCAGCAGGTAGACCAGCGGGTCCTGGAGCTGGCCGAGGACCTTGCGCCACAGCGGCACCGGCGGGGCGGAGCGCAGCTCGTTGGGGCCGTCGGCCTCGAGCCGGCGGGTGGCCTCGGCGGAGGTCAGCCCGGTGTCCGGGTCGACGCCGAGGTCGCGGGCGACGTCGGCGGCGTCGCGCAGCGACGGGTCCGGGTCCGCGGTGGCCGTTGCCGACGGCGGCCGGGCGGCCGGGGCGGGTCGCGGGGCGTCGGTCACGGCATCCTCCGGGGCGGTCGGGTCACGTCCACCATCGTCCCCCGGGCCGGCGGGGGCAGCTCGGGACATCGGTCCGGCGGGGGCCGGGACGCCGCCCGAGGGGTGCGGGCGCCGTCGGATAGCCTGCCCCGGTGCCGACCACCCCCGCCCTCCCCGGTTCGGCCGCGTGAGCATCCTCTCCGACCTGCGCACCCTCGCGGTCAACGACGGCTTCCGGAAGCTCTTCGCCGTCCGGCTGGTCTCCCAGTGCGGCGACGGGATGTTCCAGATCGGGCTGGCCACCCTGTTCTTCTTCAGCCCCGAGCGGATGGCCACGGCCGGCTCGGTGGCCGCGGCGTTCGCCGTCCTGCTGCTGCCGTTCACGGTCGTCGGCCCGTTCGCCGGGCCGCTGCTGGACCGGTGGCGCCGGCGTCAGGTGCTGGCCTACGGCAACGCGGTGCGGGTGGTCCTCACCGTGGTGCTCGCGCTGCTCATGGTCACCGTGGGCGTCGGGCCGGTGGTGTACGTCCTCGCCCTGGTCACGCTCGGCGTCAACCGGTTCCTGCTCGCCGCGCTGTCCGCCGGGCTGCCGCGGGTCGTGCCGCGCGAGCACCTGCTGATGGCCAACGCCCTCACCCCCACCCTGGGTGCGGTCTCGGCGGTCGTCGGGGCCGGCGTCGGCCTGCTCATCGGCTGGTTCGCCCCGGCCAGCCGGGTCGAGGACGGCGTCGTCCTGGCGACGGCGGCCGCGTTCTTCGCGGTGGCGTCCGGGCTCGCGCTGCGCCTCCGGCCGGGCCAGCTGGGGCCGGGGTCGCAGCCGGCCGCGGGGCTGTGGGTGCAGCTCCGGGCGACGGCGGCGGAGATGGTCGACGGCGCCCGGTACCTGGTGGCCCGGCGCACCCCGGGGCTGGCGCTCGGGGTGATGGCGGTCCACCGGTTCCTGTACGGGATGAACTTCATCGCTCTGCTGCTGATCTCCCGCAACCTGCTCAACAGCCCGGCCGACGCGGGCGCCGGGCTGGCCAGCTTCGCGCTGCTGACCGGGGTCTCCTTCGCCGGGAACGGGCTGGCGATCGTGCTCACGCCGCTGGCCTACACCCGGATGCACGCCTCCACCTGGGTGGTGGTGTGCCTGGCCGCGGCGGGCCTGAGCCAGGCGCTGCTGACCACGGCGCCGGCGCGCGGGGTCCTCGTGGTCTCCGCGGTGCTCCTCGGGGTGGGGGTGCAGGGCGCGAAGATCGCGGTGGACACCATCGTCCAGCGGGACACCGACGACTCCTTCCGGGGCCGGGCCTTCGCCCTCTACGACGTGCTGTACAACGCGGCGTTCGTCGCCGCGGCGGCGCTGGCCGCGGTCGCGCTGCCGGACACCGGCTGGTCCCGGGCGGCGTTCGTGGTGCTGACGGCGGTCTACCTGGTCACCGCGGCCGTCTACCGGTCGGCGACCACCCGCCGCGGGGACCGGCCGGCGCCGGTGCTGGCCGCCGAGCACCCCTGAGCCGGGCGGGGGCGGGCCGCCGAGGACCTCCCGCCGTCGGCCTCCCGCCGTCGGCCGGCCGCCGTCGTCAGTCCCGGGCGGCCCACCAGGCCAGCAGCGCCTCCGTCGCGGCGTCCTTGCCGATCACGCCGCGCTCCATCCGCAGGTCGAGCAGGAACCGGTAGGCCTCCCCGACCACCGGCCCGGCCGGCACGCCGAGGATGGCCATGATCTCCTGGCCGTCGAGCTCGGGCCGGATGGCCCGGAGCTCTTCCTGCTCCCGCAGCCGGGCGATCCGCTCCTCGAGGTCGTCGTAGGCGGCCTGCAGCCGCAGGGCCTTGCGCTGGTTGCGGGTGGTGGAGTCGGCGCGGGTGAGCCGGTGCAGCCGCTCGAGCAGCGGCCCGGCGTCGGTCACGTAGCGCCGCACCGCCGAGTCGGTCCAGGCGCCGTCGCCGTAGCCGTGGAACCGCAGGTGCAGCTCGACCAGCCGGGAGACGTCCCGGACCGTCTGCTTGTCGAACCGCAGCGCCTTGAGCCGGCGGGCGGTGAGCTTCGCGCCGACCGTCTCGTGGTGGTGGAAGCTGACTCCGCCGCCGGGCTCGAAGCGGCGGGTGGCGGGCTTGCCGACGTCGTGCATGACCGCGGCCAGCCGCAGGACCAGGTCCGGGGCCGGCACCGGCCCGTCCGGCCCGGTCTCCAGCGCGATCGCCTGGTCCAGGACGGTGAGGGTGTGCTCGTAGACGTCCTTGTGCCGCTTGTGCTCGTCCACGGTGTGCTGGAGCTGGGCCAGCTCGGGCAGCACGACCTCGGCCACGCCGGTGTAGACCATCAGCTCCAGGCCGCGGCGGGGCCAGCGGGCGGTGACCAGCCGGGTGAGCTCGTCGCGGACCCGCTCGGCGGAGACGATCTCCAGCCGGGCGGCCATCGCGGACATGGCCCGCATCACGTCCTCGGCGACGTCGAACCCGAGCTGGGCGGCGAACCGGGCGGCCCGCATGATCCGCAGCGGGTCGTCGTCGAAGGACTGCTCGGCGCCCACCGGGGTGCGCAGCACGTGCTCGGCCAGGTCGGTCAGCCCGCCGTGCGGGTCGACGAGCTCAAGCTGGGGCAGCCGCACGGCCAGGGCGTTGACGGTGAAGTCCCGGCGGGACAGGTCCCCCTCGAGGGTGTCGCCGTAGCGCACCACCGGCTTGCGGGAGCCGACCTCGTAGTCCTCGGTGCGGTAGGTGGTGACCTCCACGACCACGTCGCCGCGGCGGGCGCCGATGGTGCCGAACTCCTTGCCGATGTCCCAGCAGGCGTCCCCCCAGGCCCTCAGCAGCCGCTCGGTCTCCTCCGGCCGGGCGGAGGTGGCGAAGTCCAGGTCGTGCGAGACGGCCCCGAGGACGGCGTCGCGGACCGACCCGCCGACCAGCGCCAGCTCGTGCCCGGCACCGGCGAAGGTCCGGCCGAGCTCGGCGACGGCGGGCGGCAGCGCCGCCAGCGCGGCCAGCGCGGTGCGGCGGAGCTCGGACGGGGGGCCGGCGGTGCGGGGGGAGGGCACCGGCCCAGGGTGCCACGCCCCGCCCGGTGCCTACCCCCCGCCTCCGGATGAGGATCATTACAGTGGCTGCATGCCCGCCGTCTTCCCCGTCCCACGGCCGCACCTGCCGCGGCCGCGGGCCCGGCTGGTCGGGGCACGGGCCTCCGGGCTGCCGGTGGTGGACGAGACCTCGGCCGGCGGGCTGGTCGTCGACGTGGTGGAGGGCCGGGCGTACACCGCCGTCATCGCCCGCCGGAACCGGGCCGGGCGGCTGGAGTGGTGCCTGCCCAAGGGGCACCTGGAGGGGTCGGAGACGCCGCCGGAGGCCGCGGTGCGGGAGATCGCCGAGGAGACCGGCATCCGCGGGCGGGTGCTGCGCCACCTGGCCACCATCGACTACTGGTTCGCCGGCACCGACCGGCGGGTGCACAAGGTCGTCCACCACTTCCTGCTGGAGGCCGTCGGCGGGGAGCTGACCACGGAGAACGACCCGGACCACGAGGCGGAGGAGGTCGCCTGGGTGGCGCTGTCGGAGGTCGCCGCGCGCCTGGCCTACCCCAACGAGCGGCGGGTCGTCGGCACGGCGCGGGACGTGCTGGCCGGCCGCGCATGAGGGGCGCCCTCGCCCGCCTGGCGGCCGTGGCCGTCGGCGGTGCGGCGCTGGCCGCCGGCCCGGTGCTGCCGACGGCGGCCGGGCCAGTGGCGTCGTCGACGGCGGCCGGCCCGGCCCACGCCGACCGTGCGAGCACTCCCACCACCGAGGACCTCGACGTGGAGATCACCGCCGTCGGCCCGGACGTCCTGCGCCCGGACGGCACGCTGACCGTCCGCGGCACGGTCGCCAACACCACCGGCGAGGACCTCGCCAGCCCGACGGTGCGGCTGCGGGTGCAGCGCAGCACGCCGGTGTCGCGCACGGCGCTGCAGCGCTGGCTGGACCCGGAGCGGACCGCCGCCACCGTCGTCGCGGCGCAGGAGGAGCTCCCCACGCCGCTGCCCGCGGGCGCCACCGCCACCTTCGACCTGCAGGTCCCGGCGGCGGACCTGCCGCTGCTGAGCACCCACGCCGCGTGGGGGCCGCGCGGGATCGAGGCGGCGGTGTCCGACGCCGACGGCGGGGAGGTCACCGGCGCTGACCGGTCCTTCCTGCTGTGGTACCCCGACCTGGAGGTCGAGCGGTCGCCGGTCGCCGTCGTCGTGCCGGTCACCCCGACCGCGCAGGAGCACACCGAGGCCCAGGCGGCCGGCGAGGACGTCGCCGCCACCGCCGCGCCGCGGCTCACCGCGCTCCTCCAGGCGGTGGACCAGCCTGGGGTCACGGCCGCCGTGGACGGGATGCTCCTGGCCGGCGCGGCGCCGGTGGCGGCCGGCGAGGAGGGCCCCGCGGCCGAGGGGACCACCCCGACGGACGACCCGGCCGCCGCGGGCACCGAGAACCCCGCGGGCGAGGCGGACGGTGGCGCGGGCGGCACGGGGACCGCCGGTGGGGCGGAACCGGACGACCCCGCGGGCGGCGCGGACCCGGCGGAGGACCCCGCCGCCGCCGCGACCACCGACCCGCCCGGCGCCGCCACCCCCGACCGGCCCGCGGCCGCCGCCCTGACCGAGGCGGTCACCGCCCTCGCCGGCGGGGACGCGCGCGCGGTGACGCTGCTGCCCTGGGCCGACGCCGACGTCGCCGCCCTCGCCCACGCCGGCCGCCCGGCCGACTTGGCCGCCGCCCGGGACCGCTCCGCCCTCGCCGCGGCCGAGGCGGGCGTGCCCACCGGGACGGGCCTGGCCACCGGCACCGGCCTGGCCGTGCCGGCCGCCGCCGAGCCGGACCAGGAGACCGTGGCCGCCGCGGCCGCCGCCGGCGCGAGCGCCGTCGTCCTGCCCGGCACCGCCCTGGCCGTCCGGGACACGCTCAGCTACACCCCGGCCGGCCGCGCCGAGGTGCCCCTCCCGGACGGCGGCACCGTGCCCGCCCTGCTCGCCGACGAGCGGGCCTCGGCGATCCTCGCCGGGCGGCTGCTGCCCACCCCCGGCGACGACGGGGAGGTCACCGACCTCACGGCGGTCGACGCCCGCCAGCTCCTGCTCGCCGAGACCGCGATCATCGCCCGCGAGCGCCCGGCGGACCCGCGCACCGTCGTGCTGGCCGTGCCCCGGGACTTCGCCGGCGACACCGACGCCCTGGCGGACTCCCTCGCCGCCCTGGCCGGCGCGCCGTGGGTCGCGCCGACCGCCGCGCCCGACGTCGCCGCGCTGCCCGCCCCGGACCTGGCCCGGACGCCGCTGCCGGACCGGGAGGTCGACGAGGGTGAGGTGACCGCCGCGACCCTGCAGCGGATGGACGCGCTGCGCGCCGCCGCCGCCGCCTTCGCCACCATCACCCCCGAGCCGGCCACCGTCACCGATCCGGTCACCGACGCCCTCGCCCCGGCCCTGTCCGCGGCGTGGCGCACCGACGTCGGCGGCCGCCGGGCCCTGGTGGAGCAGGTGGCGGCCCAGGTCGAGGCGCTGAAGGGGCAGGTCGCCGCCCTGCCCTCCTCCCCGGTCAACCTCATCAACTCCTCCGCCGCGCTGCCGGTGAGCGTGCGCAACGACCTGGACGTCCCGGTCACCGTCCGGGTGGCGCTCGCCCCCGGGGACCAGCGGCTGCAGCCGCAGGACACCCCCGCGCTCACCGTGGCGGCCCGGTCCTCGGCCACCGCCCAGGTGCCGGTGCGCGCCGTGGGCAGCGGCGACGTGCCGGTGCGGGTGCGGCTGCTCGCCCCGGACGGGCAGGAGGCCGGGTCCGGCACCGAGCTGAAGCTCCGGGTCCGGGCGGACTGGGAGAACGTGGGCACCGGTGCGCTCGCCGCGCTGCTCGGCACCATGCTGGTCGTCGGCCTGGTCCGCACGGTGCGCCGCGGCCCCCGCCTGCACCCCGACGAACCGGTCCCGGAGGACGTCCCGTGACCGAGTTCCCGGAGGATGCCCCGTGACCGAGTTCCCGGAGGATGCCCTGTGAGCGAGCCCAGCCGCGGCGTGGCCAGCTCCTCGATCATCATGTTCGCCGGCACCCTGGTCTCCCGGGTGCTCGGGGTGGTGAAGTCCCCGCTGCTGATCGGGGCGGCGATCGGCATAAACACCGGCGCGATGAACGCGTTCTCGGTGGCGAACAAGCTGCCCAACGTCATCTACATGCTGATCGCCGGCGGGGTGCTCAACGCCGTCCTCGTCCCGCAGATCGTCCGGGCCATCCGGGCCCACGACGACGGCGGGCAGGCCTACGTCAACCGCCTCCTCACGCTGGGGATGGCGGCGCTGGGCGGCGTCACCGTGCTGCTCACCCTCGCCTCGCCGCTGCTCATCCGGCTCTACGCCGCGCAGATCAGCCCGGAGTGGTTCCCGGTCGCGGTCACCTTCGGGTACTGGTGCATCCCGCAGCTGTTCTTCTACGGCATGTACACCCTGCTCGGGCAGGTCCTCAACGCCCGCGGGATCTTCGGGCCGTACATGTGGGCGCCGGCGCTGAACAACGTCGTCGCGATCGCCGGCCTGGTCCTCTTCCTCGGCGTCTTCGGCGGGGTCGGGGCGCAGGCCGCCGTCGGCGCGGACGTGTGGACCACCCCGCGGGTGGCCGTGCTCGCCGGGACCGCCACCCTGGGCATCGCCGCCCAGGCCCTGGTCCTGCTCCGCCCGCTGCGCCGCTCCGGGTTCCGGTTCCGGCCCACCTGGGGCCTGCGCGGGTCGGGGCTGGGCCGGGCCAGCAAGGTGGCCCTGTGGGTCTTCGCGGCGCTGGCGATGAACCAGGCGGCCTACGTGGTGGTCTCCAACGCCGCCGCCTACGCCCCGGCCGCCGGCGGGTACGCCCGCGACGTCGCCGGCAACGCCGCCTACGACGCCTCCTTCCTCCTCTACACCCTGCCCACCTCCCTGGTCACCGTCTCCATCGTCACCGCGCTGTTCACCCGGATGTCCGGCGCCGCCGCCGGCGGCGAGGTGGACCGGGTCCGGGCGGACCTGTCCCTGGCGCTGCGCACCGTCGGGGTCTTCACCGTCTTCGCCACCGGCGCCGTCATGGTGCTCGCGCTGCCGGTGGTGCGGGTCATCACCGGGACCGTCACCTTCGCCGAGGCCCGGTCCGTGGCCCAGGTGCTGGTGGCCATGGTCGGCGGGCTGGTGGCGGTGGGCGTCTTCACCGTGGCGCAGCGGGTGTACTACGCCATGGAGGACGCCCGCGGCCTGTTCCGGCTGCAGGTGCCGATGGTGCTCGTGCTCGCCGCGGGGGCGGGGCTGTCGATGCTGCTCCCGCCGCGGCTGGTGGTCGTCGGCGTGGGCGTGGCCATGACGCTGTCGAACACCCTCGGCGCGCTGCTGACCTACCTCGGCCTGCGCCGGCACCTGCGCACCATCGACGGCGGCCGGGTGCTGCGCACCCACCTGCGCCTGGTCCTCGCGGCCGTTCCCGCGTGCGGCGCCGGCTGGGTGCTGCTGCACCTGCTCGGCACCAGCGCGGCCGACCTGTCGGTGGTCGGCTCGCTCTGGCGGGTCGTCGTGGTCGGCGTGGTGATGGGGGCCCTGTACGTGGCCGGCCTGCGGGCGCTGGACGTCACCGAGCTCGGGACGCTCACCGCGCCGGTGGGGCGGATGGTCATGGCCGCCGCCCGGCGCGTGCCCGGCCCGGCCGGGCGGGTGCTGCGGCGGGTGGGGGCGGCCCTGGTGCCGGGCGCGACGGCGGTGGCGGCCACGGGCGGGCCGGACGACGCCGGGCCGGACGGGCCGGACGACGGCGGGCCCGGCGGCGACGGCGGCGGGCCCGGCGGCGACGGCCCAGGCAGCGGCCCGGACGGCGGCCCCGGTGGCGGCGGTGGCGGCGGGTCCGGTGATGGCCCGGGTGCCGGTGGCGGTCTCGGTGCCGCAGCCGACGGCGACGGCCCGGACGGTGGGGGCGGGCCCAGCGACGGCCGCACCGGCGGCGGTTCCGGCCCCGGCGCCGCCGGCCCCGACCAAGGACCGGACGGCGACCGCCCGCACCCCGACGGCCGGCCCGGCGCCCGCCCGGTCACCCCGGCCACCCCGGCCACCCCGGCCACCCCGTCCGGCCCGGTCCCCCGCGACCCGGCGGCGCCGACCGCCGTCGTCCACGCAGCCGTCCCGCCCCCGCCCGGCGGCGCGGCGTTCCCGCCCGTCGCCGCCCGTTCCGTAGCCTTACCCTCGCAGGACGACGAGGGACGGCCCGGTGCGGCCGCCGGCAGCTGGGGGAGCGGGACGCTGGACACGATCGAGCACACGGTGGGCGTCCAGCTGGGCGGGCGGTACGACCTGACCGCGGAGCTGGCCCCGAGCCCGGCCGGCGCCCGGCAGTGGCGGGCGTGGGACACCATCCTGGCCCGCGAGGTCACCGTCCTCGCGGTGCCCGCCGAGCACCCCCGGGCCGCGGACGTCATCGACGCCGCCCGGCGCGCCTCGCTCGTGGAGGACCACCGTCTGGTCCGCATCCTCGACGCCGGGACCGACGCCGGCACCGCGTTCGTCGTCACCGACGTCGTCCACGGCACGGACCTGGCCGCGCTCGCCGCCGCCGGCCCGCTGGCGCCCGCCCAGGCCCGCGCCGTCGTCGGCGAGGCGGCCAGCGCCCTGGAGTCCGCGCGGCGGCACGGCGTGCGGCACCTCGCCCTGGCCCCGGCGTCGCTGCGGGTGACCGAGGACGGCGACGTCGTGCTCACCGGGCTGGCCACCGAGGCCGCGCTCCTCGGCGTGGGCGGCCCGGAGGAGTCCCCGCTGACCGCCGCCCGCCGCGACGCCGAGGACCTCGTCCACCTGCTCGCGCTCGCGCTCACCGGTGCGCCGGGCACCGCGCCGACCGAGCCGGCCGACCTCGCCCGCCTGTGCGCCCGGACCGCCGCCGGCGAGGGACCACGCAGCACCGGCGAGCTCATCCGCGAGCTAGCGCCGTGGGGCGACGTCGACCCGGCCGCGCTGCCCAGGCCGTCGGTACGCGTCCCGGCGGGCGCCGTCGTCGCCGCCGGCACACCCGCCCCTGCACCAGCCGGCGCACGCCCGGTCCCGCCCCCGCCGCCGCCACCGCCGGCCGAGGACGGGACCGGCACCGGTCCCGACGGGGCCGCCGTCGGCGCGGGTACCGATGCCTATGGTGCCGGTGCCTCCGCCGGTGCTGGTGCCGACGCCGACGCCGACGCCGACGCTGCCGCTAACGGGCCTGAGGCCGGGGCCGGTGCAGATGCCGGTGCCCGCGGGACCCGCGCCGGCGTGACGGTGCCCCCACCCCCACCGCCGCCGCCATCGGACGCGCCGGCACCGTCCGCCGCGGAGAGCGCCCCGGGCGGCACCGACGACGGCGAGCCGGCCGCCGCGGGCACGCCGCACCCGGTCGACCGCCGGCGGCCAGCCGGCCCCCGCTGGGCACCCGGGCACCCGCCCGCGCGGCCGGCACCGGACTTCACCGAGATCCTCCGGGGTGAGCCCACCGGTGCCGCGGAGCCCGCCGGCGAGGCACCGGCGCGCCACGGCGAGCCCGGCGGCGACGAACCCGCCAAGCGCACCGACCAGGGACCCTCGCGGCACGCCCGGCTCGCCGGTGCCCTCACCGGGCTGCGCACCCGGGCGGCCCAGGCCGCCCGGTCCGCCAGAGCCACCGCCGCCGACCGCACCCGCACGGCGGCCGCCGGGCTGGGCACCGCCGTCGCCGCGGGCCGCACCAAGGTGGCCGAGGCCGCGGCCGCCCGCCGCGGGCCGCAGAGCTCCGCCGGTCCCGACACCCGCCCCGTCCCCGTCCGCCCCCGGGACGTCCGCGACCGCCCCGCCGACGACGAGACGCTGCTGCCGGCCGACGTCGACGGCCCGGAGGTGCCCTTCCGGGAGCGGCGGATGGACCCCACCCCGGTGGTGCTCGTGGCCGTCGGCGCGCTCGTGCTCGTCCTCTTCCTCATCTCCCTGCGCGTCCTCGTCGCCCCGCCGCCCGAGGTGGAGATCCCCCGCACCAGCCCCACCAGCGCCGCGCCGCCGACGGAGACGCCGCCACCGTCGCCCGAGCCGACCCCGGAACCGACCACCCCGCCCCCCGCCCCGCCGCAGGCGGCCGCGCTGGCACCGCTGGACCCGCAGGGCGACGGCGCGGAGAACCCGGACCTGACCTCCCGCGCCCTCGACGGGGACCCGATGACGTTCTGGCGCTCCCGCTCCTACGTCGACCCGCAGTACGGCATCAAGGAGGGCATCGGCCTGACCGTCACCCTGGCCCAGCCCGCCACGGTCAGCCAGGTCGAGCTCGACGTGCTGGGCTCGGGCGGCGTCGTGCAGGTGCGCACCGGGGACCCGGCCCAGCCGACGGCGGGCCAGGTGCTCGCCGAGGGCACGATGGGCCCGGGCACCGTGCTGACCTTCGAGCCGGTGGAGACGGACCACCTCATCCTGTGGTTCCCCCAGCTGCCGGTGGCCGACTCCGACGGCAAGAACCGGATCGAGCTCGCCGAGCTGCGGGTGGGCTGACCGTCCCGGGGCCGGGGAACAGCCGCCGCCTACGATCCGTTGCAGCAGACAGTGACCCCGACCCGAGGACAGGTATGACCACCGACACCGCCACCCGCCCCACCCAGACCCACGACGTGATCATCGTCGGGTCCGGCCCGGCCGGCTACACCGCCGCCGTCTACGCCGCGCGGGCCAACCTCCGCCCGCTCGTCTTCGCCGGGGCGGTCACCGCGGGCGGCGCGCTCATGAACACCACCGAGGTGGAGAACTTCCCCGGGTTCCCCGAGGGCATCCTCGGCCCGGACCTGATGGACAACATGTACAAGCAGGCCGTCCGGTTCGGCGCGGACGTGCGCTACGAGGACGTCGTCGCCACCGACCTGACCGCCGAGCCCAAGACCGTCACCACCGGCGACGGCGAGACGTTCGCGGCCCGGTCGGTCATCCTGGCCAACGGCTCGGAGTACAAGGAGCTGGGCCTGCCCGAGGAGAAGCGGCTCGGCGGGCACGGGGTCTCCTTCTGCGCCACCTGCGACGGGTTCTTCTTCCGCGGCCAGCACGTGCTGGTCGTCGGCGGCGGGGACTCCGCGATGGAGGAGGCCACCTTCCTCACCCGGTTCGTGGAGAAGGTGACGGTCGTGCACCGCCGCGACGAGCTCCGGGCCTCCAAGATCATGGCCGCCCGCGCCATGGCGAACGAGAAGATCGAGTTCGCCTGGAACAGCGAGGTCGCCGCGATCCACGGCGAGGACAAGGTCACCGGCGCGACCCTGCGGGACACCGTGACCGGGCAGACCCGGGAGATCGACGCCACCGGCATCTTCGTCGCCATCGGTCACAAGCCGCGCACCGAGATGCTCCGCGGCCAGGTCACCCTGGACGACGCCGGCTACATCCAGGTCACCCACCCCAGCACCGCGACCACCGTCCCGGGCGTGTTCGCCTGCGGGGACGCCGTCGACCACGTGTACCGCCAGGCCATCACGGCCGCCGGGACCGGGTGCGCCGCGGCCCTGGACGCCGAGCGCTACCTCGCCGTCCTCGACGAGGCGGCCGAGCCGGACACCGACGCCTCCCAGACGCCGCAGGGCTCCGTCCTGGTCTGACCCGCCGGCGGTTCCGCCTGGTCTGAGCCGGCGGCGGCTCCGCCCGTCGCACGGACCCGACGACCGTCGGACGGCCGGCCCCCTCGGCCGGGCAGGCCCGGCAGCCGATCGGCCCCCGCCACCCGCACGACAAGACGGCGCCGCAAGGTGCCGAAGAACCCACGGCGCCCCGGGCGCCACAAAGGAGAGAGATGAGCACCACCGAGGTCACCGACGCCACCTTCGACGCCGAGGTCCTGCAGTCCCCGAAGCCGGTGCTGGTCGACTTCTGGGCCACCTGGTGCGCGCCCTGCCGGCAGATGGCCCCCATCGTCGACGAGCTGGCCGCGCAGTACGGCGAGAAGATGAAGTTCACCAAGCTCGACGCCGACACCAACCCCGCCACCGTGCAGAAGTACGGGATCGTCTCCATCCCGACGTTCAACGTCTACGTCGGCGGTGAGTTGGTGAAGTCCATCGTCGGCGGGCAGCCCAAGCAGGCCTTCGCCGCCCAGCTCCAGGAGTTCCTGTCCTGACGTCAGGTCAGGCTCGACCGGCTGACCGGTCACAGGCTGCCCGCCGACCGGCTGACCGGCTGACCGGTCACAGGCTGCCCGCCGACCGGCTGACCGGCTGACCGGCTGACCGGCTGACCGGCTGACCGGCTGACCGGCTGACCGGCTGACCACGATCGCCTCCGGGAGCCTGTTGCTTTTTGGGCTGGCGCGGGCCTGGGCGTGTCTGCCGGCCGGCCTGGGCGCTGCCGGGAGGATCGGGGGTATGGCCAGGACGTACCGGGTGGTGGATCGGGACCAGGAGTTCTTGCTCCCGCCGGACATGCGTGAGTGGTTGCCGCCGGAGCATCTGGTGTGGTTCTTGATCGCGGCGGTGGAGCGGATGGACACCACCGCCTTCCACGCCAAGGCCCGGTTGGGTGGGGTGGGTCGGCGGGGGTATGACCCGGAGATGCTGCTGACGCTGTTCGTGTACGCGATGGCGCAGGGGGAGTCCTCCTCGCGGCGGATCGAGCGGCTGTGCCACACGGATGTGGCGTTCCGGGTGATCTGCGCCCAGGACGTCCCGGACCACACGGTGCTGGCCCGGTTCCGCCAGCGCCACGAGGAGGCGCTGACCGGTCTGCTGACCGAGTCGTTGGTGCTGGCCGCCGAGCTGGGGATGCTCTCGATGGGGGTGGTGGCTCTGGACGGGACGAAGATCCAGGCCAGCGCCAGCAGGGGCGCCAACCGCAGCGAGGCCACCCTGCGGAAGATGGCGGAGGACTACGTCGGCCGGGTCGGCGCCACGGACGCGGAGGAGGACGCCCTGTTCGGTCCGGACAAGCGCGGGGACGAGCTGCCCGAGGCGGTGACCGACCGGACCGACCGGGGTGGGCGGATCCAGCGGGCGCTGGACGTCATCACCGCCCGCCGCACCAAGACCGAGGCGGAGGAGAAGAAGAAGGCCGAGCGGGCCCAGAAGCGCGCCGCCGCCCGCAAGGTGGAGGCGGAGGCGGAGGCGGCGAGGGCCGCCGAGCGGGCCGAGAAGTATCTCGCCGCCCGCCGCAAGGCCGAGGCCGAGGCGGCGAAGACGGCCGAGCGGGCAGAGAAGACGGTCGAGCGGGCCGAGGAGTACCAGAGCGCGCAGGCGGAGGGGGCCCCGCTGTGCGGGCACCCGCCGAAGGGGGTGGACCCGGTCGGCGTGGCCAGGGCCCGGTGGGAGCGGGCGCGGGCGCAGGCCGCGGCCCGGTACGAGGCCTACCAGGGCGACCTGGCCGCCGGGGTGGTCAGGAGGGGACGCCCGCCGCTGCCGCCGGACGAGCACTGCCGGGTCCGTCGGGCCTGGGTGGCCTACCAGGCGGCCCTGGCCGCCCGCGGCCTCGTGACCGCTGGTCAGGACACGGCCGGCGGCACCGATCAGGACCGGGCCCCAGGCGCCGGCGCCGGCAACGCCACCGGGGCCGGCACGGAGCAGACCGCCGACGCCGGCCAGGCGCCGGGCGCCGGCACGGAGCAGGCCGCAGACGCTGAGAAGGTTGGCGCCGGGGCGGCGGCGCAGGCCGGCGGCCCGGCCGGGGAGAACGCCGGGGAGAAGGTGTATGCCAACCTCACCGACCCGGACTCCCGGCTGATGAAGACCCGCGACGGTTGGGTCCAGGGCATGAACTGCCAGACCTCCACCAGCGAGGACGTGTTCATCCTGACCGCCCGGGCCACCCAGGACACCACCGACGTGCGCCAGTTCCTGCCCACCAAGGACGCGGTCGAGACCACCCTGGCCACCATCGCCGAGCGCACCGGCCGGACGGACCTGACCATCGGGACGATGCTCGCCGACGCGGGGTATGACTCCAACGAGAACCTCACCGCACCCGGCCCGGACCGGTTGATCGCCGACAGCAAGCGCCGCCGCCTGTCCGCCCGCGCCACCACGAACCCGGCCGAGGGTCCACCACCGGAGGGTGCGTCGGCCCGGGAGAAGGTCAACCACCGGCTGCGCACCCCCGACGGGCTCGCCACCTACCGGCGCCGGTCCCACCTGATCGAAGCCCCCAACGCCTGGCTGAAGGACGGCCGCGGGCTGCGCCGGTTCTCCCGCCGCGGCCTGGCAGCGGTGCAGTCCGAGCTCTCCCTGGCCGCCGGGGTGACCAACCTGCTCCGCCTGCTCGCCAAGGGAGTGACCACCGCCCAGCTCCAGGTCGCCTGACCCCCACCAGGGGCACCCCCACACCCCCGCCAGGGCCCCCACCCGCCCGCACAGCCCCCGAAGTCCCCCCAGGGCGTCCAGCACACGCTCGGCCCGGCTCACCGAGCCGCTGGTCCGAAAATCCCGCCACCAGGCCCCCGCGCGACCGCCGCCAAAGGACAACAGGCTCCCGGAGGCGATCTCGTGCGGATCTCGCACATTTTCGCCTCCCGAGGCCATCGTGGTTCGCGGGCGTGGGCGGCCGTAACCGCAGGCGACCGTCGTCCGGCGCCGCCCCCACCTCAGGCGCCGGGCCGCGGGCGCCCGCGAGCTGACCGGCGCGCGGCCTAGCGTCCCCCCAGCCCCCCAGCCCCGCGCCCCCGGGCCACATGCCCAGGGGCGCCGTCGTGCCCACCGGCCGCACCGCCGTCGGCCCGCCACCATCCCGACCCGTCCACCACCCGACGCGCCTCCCGGCCCCCGCCGGCCGCGGTGGCAGACTTGCCCGAACCGGCCGCGGCAGGCGCGGCCGGGACGAGAGGGAGCAGCGCGATGAGCGAGGGTGCGCAGACGGGTCCGGGCGGGCGAAGCAGCGGCGAGCGCGCCGCCGCTGCCGCCGCCGCCCAGGCCGGCACCCGGCTCGACCCCTGGTACGCCAGCTACGCCGACCGCGCCCACGGCATGCGGGCCTCCGAGGTCCGCTCCCTCTTCGCCGTCGCCAACCGCCCCGAGGTGGTCTCCCTCGCCGGCGGGATGCCCAACATCGCCGGCCTCCCGCTGGACTTCCTCGCCGACATGACCGCCAAGCTCCTCCGCGAGCGCGGCGCCAAGGCGCTGCAGTACGGCGGCGGGCAGGGCGAGGAGGTGCTCCGCGAGCAGATCGTGGAGGTGATGCGCTACGACCACGTGCACGCCCACCCCGACGACGTCGTCGTCACCACCGGCTCCCAGCAGGCCCTGGACCTGGTCACCGAGATCTTCATCAACCCCGGCGACGTCGTCGTCGCCGAGGCCCCCAGCTACGTCGGCGCCCTGGGCGTCTTCCGGGCCTACCAGGCCGACGTCGTGCACGTCCCGATGGACGACGCCGGCCTGGTGCCCGAGGCCCTCGACCGCACCCTGACCGACCTGGAGCGGGCCGGCCGGCGGGTGAAGTTCCTGTACACGGTGCCCAACTTCCACAACCCGGCAGGGGTGAGCCTGTCCGCCGAGCGACGCCCGCAGGTCGTGGAGATCTGCCGGCGGCACCACGTGCTAGTCGTCGAGGACAACCCCTACGGCCTGCTCGGCTTCGAGGGTGACCCGCCGCCGGCGCTGAAGAGCTACGACGCCGACGGTGTGGTCTACCTCGGGTCCTTCTCCAAGACCTTCGCCCCGGGGTACCGGGTGGGCTGGGCGCTCGCCCCGCACGCGGTGCGGGAGAAGCTCGTCCTGGCCAGCGAGGCCGCGATCCTGTCCCCGACGATGATGGGCCAGCTGTCGATCGCCACCTACCTGTCCAGCTACGACTGGTACGGGCAGGTCAAGGAGTACCGCGGGATGTACCGCGAGCGGCGCGACGCGATGCTGGCCGCCCTCGCCGAGTTCCTGCCCGAGGCCCGGTGGACGGTGCCCGACGGCGGCTTCTACACCTGGGTCACCCTGCCCCCCGGGCTGGACGCCCAGGCCATGCTGCCCCGCGCCGTGACCAACCTGGTCGCCTACGTCTCCGGCACGGCGTTCTACGCCGACGGGCAGGGCCGGGACCACCTGCGGCTGTCGTTCTGCTACCCCCCGCCGGAGCGGATCCGGGAGGGCGTGCGGCGCCTGGCGACCGTCGTCAACGCCGAGCGGGAGCTCATCGACATGTTCGGCACGCACCCCGGCGCCCACCGCGGCGGGGCCGGCGTGGAGACCCCGTCGCCGGACCAGGTCTGAGGAGGCTAGATGGAGCAGGAGCACGGCACGGACGGACCCGGGGCCGGCGCGGGCGGGCCGGGCGCGGGCAGCCCCGACGCCGGTCCTGAGCGGTCCGACGGCGGCCCGGCCCCGGCCGGGACGCCCACCGTGGCGATCCTGGCCGGCGGGCTGTCCCACGAGCGGGACGTCTCGGTGCGCTCGGGCCGCCGGGTGGCCGGGGCGCTGCGGGACCGGGGCGTGCACGTCGAGGTCCTCGACGTCGACGCCAACCTCGTCCCCGCCCTGACCGACCTCGCGCCGGACGTGGTGTGGCCGCTCGTGCACGGCTCGACAGGGGAGGACGGCTCGCTGCAGGACCTGCTGGACGTCCTCGGCCTGCGCTACGTCGGGACGACGGCGGCCGGCTGCCGGGTGGCCTCGGACAAGCCCACCGCCAAGGCGCTGCTGCGCGCCGCCGGCCTGCCCACCCCGGACTTCGTGGCGCTGCCCCAGTCCCTGTTCCGCGAGGTCGGCGCGCACCCGGTGCTCCGCGCCGTCACCGCCCGCCTGGGCCTGCCGCTCGTGGTCAAGCCGGCCGAGGGCGGCTCGGCCCTCGGCGTCACCATGGTCACCGAGGAGGCGGACCTGCCCGCGGCGATGGTCGCCTGCTTCGCCTACGGGGAGGTGGCCCTGATCGAGCGGGCGGTGGCCGGCACCGAGGTGGCCGTCTCCGTCGTCGACCTCGGGGACGGGCCGCGCGCGCTCCCGCCGGTGGAGATCGTCACCGAGGGGCCCTACGACTACGACGCCCGCTACAACCCGGGGCGCAGCGAGTACTTCGTCCCGGCGCGGCTGGACGCCGGGCGGCAGCGCGCCGTCACCGACCTCGCGGTCGCCGTCCACACCACCCTGGGCCTGCGCCACCTCTCCCGGACCGACCTCATCCTCGACGCCGACGGCACCGCCTGGTTCCTCGACGTCAACGTCGCGCCCGGGATGACCGAGACCTCGCTCTTCCCGCAGGCCGCGCAGGCGGCGGGGGACCCCGAGGAGCTGTACCTCTCGCTGCTGGCCGCCGCCCTCCGCTGACGGCGACGCCGCCGGCCGTGCCGGTCCGGCGGGCGCCGCCGCGGGGCTCAGTCGTCCGTGACGGGACCGACGTCGGGGGCCAGGACCGCGAGGATCCGGTCGAGGTCCTCCATGCTGGCGAACTCGATGGCGATCCGGCCCTTGCGCTGGCCGAGGTTGACCTTCACCCGGGTGTCGAACCGGTCGGCGAGGCGGGCCGCCAGCCGGTTCAGCGCCTCGGCGTGCTCGCCGGTCCGGGGCCGCCGGCGCATCTCCGGGGCGACCGGCTCGTCCCCGAGGGCGACGATCTCCTCCGTCGCGCGCACGCTCAGCCCCTCCGCGACGATCCGCTGCGCGAGGCGTTCCATCGCACCGCCGTCGGCCAGGCCGAGCAGGGCGCGGGCGTGCCCGGCCGAGAGGACCCCGGCCGCCACCCGGCGCTGGACCAGGGGCGGGAGCTTCATCAGCCGGAGGGTGTTGGAGATCTGCGGCCGGGACCGGGCGATCCGGGTGGCGAGCTCGTCGTGCGTGCAGCCGAAGTCCTCGAGCAGCTGCTGGTAGGCGGCCGCCTCCTCCAGCGGGTTCAGCTGTGCCCGGTGGAGGTTCTCCAGGAGCGCGTCGCGCAGCAGATCGGCGTCGCCGGTCTCCCGGATGATCGCCGGGACGGTGTCATTGCCGGCCTGCCGGGTGGCCCGCCAGCGCCGCTCGCCCATGATGAGCTCGAACCGGGCGTCCGGGTTGTCCGCCACCGGGTGCGGCAGCGGCCGCACGACGACCGGCTGCAGGACGCCGACCTCCCGGATGGAGGCCGCCAGCTCCTCCAGCTCCTCCTCGTCGAAGACCTGCCGGGGTTGGCGGGTGTTGGGGATGATCTGCTCGACCGGGATCTCGGCGAAGGATGCGCCGGGGACCGGGACCAGCCCGTCCGGGTCGTCGTCCGTGGCCGGTTGCTGCTGCTGGCGGCCCGGCTTTCCGTCGTCAACCGTCGCCGGGCTCGCCGCGGTCGCCACGGAGTCGGCCGCCGACGGCGTCCCGGCCGACGTGGCCGGCGTCGCCGGCTCGGCCCCGACCGCGGTGCTCGGGTCTGCGGTGTCGGCCGGGTCTGTCGCGCCGGCCGGATTTGTCGCGTCAGCCGGCGCTGCCACGTCAGCCACCTCGTCCGGCGCGCTGTCCGGCTGGGGCACGGCCTCCGGCTCCCGTGCGTCGGACGGCTCCGGCTCCCGTGCGTCGGACGGCTCCGGCGCCGACTCGGCCGACCGGCGAGCCGAGCCATCGGCCGTGGGGCTGGTGCGCGAGGCCGGCTTCCCGCCGCGGGTACCGCCCGCCGTCCTCCCAGCCGACCTGCCGCGCCCCCGGGCCGTCGGCTCCATGAGCGCCCGCGCGGCCGACCGGGCCTGGCTCGGCGGGCGGTCCGCCGCGTCCGCCGGCTCCTCGCCCGACGCTGGGGTGGAGGCGAAGAAGACGTCGGTAGGGCGGTCGGGGAGCGTCGCCGTGCCCGGGCCGGTCGGGATGAGGGCACCGATCCCGCGGCCCAGGCCCCGCCGCTTCTCGGTCATCGGTCATCCTCCTGAGGGTTCGCGGTCTGGTCTGCTGAGTCCGTCTGGTCTGCTGGGTCCGCGTGGTCTGCTGGGTCGGTGTCCTCTGAGGTGCCCGTCTGCACTCCCTGGTCAGGCCGCGCGCCGTCCCCCTCGCCGCTCCCGTCCTCCTCGGCCCGCTCCGCGATCTCCTGCGCCGCCTCCAGGTAGGCGAGCGCACCGCTCGAGCCGGCGTCGTAGGCGAGGACGGTCTGCCCGTAGCTCGGTGCCTCGGAGATCCGCACCGACCGGGGGATCGTGGCGGTGAGCACCTGGCCGGGGAAGTGCTCCCGGACCTCCGCGGCGACCTCGCGGGAGAGGTTCGTCCGGCGGTCGAACATCGTCAGCAGGATTGTCGACACGTGTAGTCCGGGATTGAGGTGCCCGCGGATGAGCTCGATGTTGCTGAGGAGCTGGCTCAGGCCCTCGAGCGCGTAGTACTCGCACTGGATGGGGATGAGTACCTCGGTCGCGGCGACGAAGGCGTTGATCGTGAGAAGGCCCAGGCTCGGCGGGCAGTCGATCACCACGTAGTCGACCGGCTCCCGGCCCTCCGCCTCCCGCTGCTCGAGGTACTGCCGCAGGGCGATCCGCAGCCGGTTCTCCCGGGCAACCATCGACACCAGCTCGATCTCCGCGCCAGAGAGGTCGATCGTGGCCGGTGCCACGAGCACGCCCGGGTGCTCCGTGCACTCCTGCACCACGTCCTGCAGGGGGTCGCCGTTGATGACGACGTCGTAGATGGAGGGGACCCCCGCATGGTGGTCCACCCCGAGCGCCGTCGACGCGTTGCCCTGCGGGTCGGCGTCGATGACCAGCACATGCAGGCCCCCGGCGGCGAGGGCCGCGGCGAGGTTGACCGCAGTGGTGGTCTTGCCGACGCCGCCCTTCTGGTTGGCGACCGTGAACACCCGGGTCGTGGCCGGGCGGGGGAACCGCGCACCGGCGAGCCGGATCCGCCGACGGGCGTCCTCGGCCAGCTCCGCCGCAAGCGGGGTCGTCTCGTCCGCCTCCGGCACGGTCCGGAGAAGCGCTTTACGACGGCGATCGTCCGGTATGTCGGAGCGGTCGCCGGGGAGGCTGCCGTCGGGCATGCCAAGGGCATCTGTCGGAGGCACGCTGTCCCCTCCTGCTAGGTCGGATCTGGCCAAGCACTCACGATAGGTGCGCGCACACCGCCGATCGGGGACGGCGCGCGGCGCGTCGCGTTTCACGTGAAACGCAGCCGAGTACCCCGTCGTGCGAGCGCACATCGGGCGATGCGCCGACCGGGCCAAGCGACGCCGGCACGCTTGGGCGCGACCAGCGACACCGGCCGGACGATGGTGGGCACGAAATCGGGGATGCCGGCAGCCCGATGGCGGGAACTCCTGACAGCGGCGAGCCAACGGGCCGGTATCCGGTCTCCGACGGGTGCCGGTGCCGCGGTAGTTCCGGGTCAGCCCCTTCCGCCGCAGCACCCAACCGTGCCAGGCCGGCATCCCCGTCCGCAGCCGAGCACGTTTCACGTGGAACCGTCTTGTCTGCACCGTCCCGGGGCCGCGTACACCTGCCCACGCCACGACGGCGGCGGCAGGGCGGGAGGGCCTCCCGCCATCGACCCCTCGGGGCCGGCGTAGCAGCTGGTCGTCCTCGTCGCCACCCGGCACATCCGCTCCGCTGGCCGCCCCGTACGACTCCGACGAGCACGGCCGCATTCCACGCCCGGCGGTGCCCGTACGCCCCCAGGTCAGGAGAACCGTGAAGGAGCGCGCACAGCACTGCTTGTGGTCATGGCCTCTGACGCGGCGCCGCTGCACCCGGGCGAGCAGGGACCTACCCCGGAACGCAGGAATGCCCGCGCGCCGCCATGTGTCACGTTGTTGCCGGG
Source organism: Georgenia sp. TF02-10 (assembly GCF_022759505.1). NCBI lineage: Bacteria > Bacillati > Actinomycetota > Actinomycetes > Allobogoriellales > Allobogoriellaceae > Georgenia > Georgenia sp. TF02-10. The sequence continues at coordinate 285,690 of NZ_CP094289.1, forward strand.
CCTTCCGTCTCCGCTTCCCACGTCGGCCCGTGTTTCACGTGAAACCTCGATAGCGGGATCTATGGCGTCTGCCCGGAGGTCTTTCCTACCGACCCTGACCGGGACGACCTGCCGCTTCGCACGGTCGTCGCACGGTCGTCGCGTAGAAGTGTCGTAGACACGAGGAGAAGGATAGGGGGACGGGCACCTGGCAGTCGTGACCGAGACCGTTCGCCTGACCAGGGAGCGCCATCCCGGCCCGGATGCGAACTCTGCACCTGCTGCCTCTCGTCCAGGCGACATCTATGTCGTGACCGCGAAGACCTACAGGCCGTCGGCTGGACGTTCGCCACAAGGACCCTGCACTGTTGCGCCCTCGAGCCGTTCGCCGGCGCTGACGGTGTTTCACGTGAAACAGCGTGGAGCGCAGCACCGGACCTCCAGACACCCTCGCGAGCTGTTGCGTGGGAGCCACGGTGATCAGTCGCAGCAAGGCGGTCTCGGCATCGCTTCGGCTCCGAGCACGCAAGGAGGCCCTGGCAACATTGCCGATCAGAGCCGTAAGCACCGGCGGCGGCGTCCGCGACCATGGCGGGGCCTTCGACCATCGCCTTGCGCTGACCGTCGGGGTTGTGAGTGCTGGTGGGAACGCACGACGTTGTTGGAGAACTCGTGGTCTGGAACGCCCTGACGCCAGTGGCGCGGGACCCGGCCGCATGTGTCACCGGGGCCTTCCGCACCGCCGATGCCTTCCCTACCGATGCCGTTTCACGTGAAACTGTGGCAGAGGCCGCCATGCACGACCTTCTGGATCTGTCGTTGTACGCCGCAGAGCCGCAGCCGAGCCTCCAACGTCCGCCGCCACGCGCCGACCGGCGCCCATCTACCACGTGCCCCACGGCCGGCTCCAAGGCCTTCATGCCGGCCGCTGCAACCGCGGCTTGGCGCGGGTGCGTAGCGCTTTGGAACATCCAGGCTCGGCCCTACCTGCCGCGTTCCAGCGATGCCGACGGACACGAGCCGCGAGAACCCGCCTTCGGGCTTGCTCATGTCGGCCATATAATCGACGCACGTTGCACCGCGGGCACGGTTCCACGTGAAACACCGTCCGGAGCGTGCAGTTCGTTGTAGAGGCGCAGGACGGCGTTCTGCCCTAGGAGTTCAGGCCAGACGATGCTCGCGGTGCCCGCGGACATCGAGAGGCAGTCAGTTCCGGCCTCCGTATGGCTCGGCGCGTGTGGCCCAGGACTGTCCGCTCGTCTAGCCGATCCACGCGCCTAGCCCATCTGGCCCGGCTTCTCGAGGACCAGACCGGCAGGCGCAAGCAGGTGGCGTCGGCGTCGGTGCTGCAGCGCCGATATGTCACGGCTGCCTGCGCCCCTCGGAGGGCTTGCTTGCGGCTGAGGTAGACCGACCCCCCCGGGGGTTCCACGTGAAACGAAGCCGCCCGCGCGCATGAGTAGTGACCGGTTGCCTCTGTTGTGCGGCACGCTGGACTTCTCGGACGACGACTTGGTTCCCTCACAGACGACGGTCTTGGTTCCCTCACAAACCTGACGCGGTCCCCGAGCTACTTCGCCCTGGGGGACCTCCGGTGCGACGAAGGCGCCGAGTCGAGCAGGCGTTCACCTTCGTGACCCGGAACCTAGACGCCAATGGACGCGCATCACATACGTGCGCCCGACACAGCGCGCGACCGCAGTGAAGAGCGGTTGTGTGGACAGGGCGACGGTCGTCGAAGAACTCTGGGGAACTGACTTAAGCGACATGTGTAGGTGAGTCATCTCTGCAAGCGTCGGCAGCGCCGGGGTATGACATCCCGTGGCCTAATCCGGCCTAATACCGTCCGTTACAGTCCGTCCAGCCTCACAGCCCTGTTCAGTGGGGCCCACCCACCCAGTCTCAGGGCCTACTGGGTGGAACGACGGACCGGGCCGCCCTGCCCTCCCGGGCCAACGCTCAGCGCTTGCGGGCGACGACGACTGTGGCCGGCTCCACCCCAGCCACGGGCGTGACCTCTTCCACGCGCGCACCGTCGACACCGAGCTTCCGCAGCACGTACCGCGCGGCTTCGACCTCCTCGGCAGCCCGGCGTCCCTTGAGCGCCACCAGCGCACCGCCGGGCCGAACCAGCGGCAACGTCAGCCGCGCCAGCTTGTCCAGCGCGGCGACAGCGCGGGCGGTGACGACGTCGAAGGACGCCCGGCCGTGCAGCTCCTCGGCGCGCGCCCGCACCAGCCGGACGTTGTCGAGCCCGACCTCCTCGACCACGTCCGCCAGCCAGGTCACCCGCCGCTCCATCGGCTCGACGAGGTCGACCGTGACGTCCGGCCGCATCGCGGCCAGCACGATCCCGGGGAACCCGGCGCCCGAGCCGATGTCCGCGACGGTGCTGTCCGGCGGGACGAAGGGGACGACCGCCGCGGAGTTGACGAGGTGCCGCGTCCACAGCCGGGGCAGCTCACGCGGGCCGATCAGCCCGCGCAGCTCGCCCTCCTCGGCCAGCATCCGGGCGAACTGCTGCACCGGCGCCCAGGCCAGCCCGAAGAGCTCGCGGACCTCGGCCGACGGCTCCTCCACTGGGGGCGGGACGGGGGACTCGGCCATTCAGGCGGGGCGGACCACGACGTGCCGGTTCGGCTCGGTGCCCTCGGAGTCGCTCGTGAGGCCGGCCGCGGCGACGACGTCGTGCACCACCTTGCGCTCGAACGGGTTCATCGGCGCCAGCGCCACCTCCTGCCCGCTGTCGCGCACCCGGCCGATCGCCTCGTTCGCCACCGCGGTAAGCTCCTCCCGGCGCCGGCGGCGGTAGCCAGCGATGTCGAGCATGAGCCGGCTGCGCTCCCCGGTCTTCGTCTGCACGGCGAGGCGGGTCAGCTCCTGCACGGCGTCGAGGACCTCACCGTCCTCGCCGACGAGCCGGCGCAGCCACCGGTCGCCCTCCTCGGCCACGATCTCCACCGCCGCCCGGCCGTGCTCGACGTCGATGTCGATGTCGCCGTCCAGGTCGGCGATGTCGAGCAGCTCCTCGAGGTAGTCGGCGGCGATCTCGCCCTCCGCCTCGAGCCGCTCGATGCTCGCGCTGTCCGTGCCGCCCGAACCCTGCTCGGTGTCCACCTGCTCGTCCTCGCTCACACTGTCCTCATCTCGTTGCCTGGCCCGTGCGGTCGGGCTGGTCCTGGCCCTGGGATCGGGCGGTTCTGGGTCTAGCGGTCCTGGCAGTTCTGGTCGGGGTCCTGGCGCTTCTGGTCGGGGCGGTCCCTGCTCCGGGCGACCGGCGAGCCGAGCCGAGCCGAGCCATGCTGCGCGCCTGTGGTGCGTCTGGCGAAGTGGTCGCGGCCTCCGTGTTCCCAGCGACGGCGACCGGGCGGGGCGGTGGACCGGCCCTCCCCGGTCCGTCCCACCGGCCGGCCCGCCCGGACCTTCCCGTGCCGACGGCGGCCGGCCGGCCAGCCCCTGCTCGAGCTACCGCTTGCCTCCCGGCTTCCGCTGCTGCTTCCTGGCCTGGGCCTGTCGCCGCGCCGCGGCGGCCCGCCGCTCGGCAGCGCGCTCCTCGTACCGCTTCTGCGCCCGCTCCGAGGCGGTCAGCCCGTCCTTGCCGCGGACCTCGCCGTCCTCGGACTCCTCGTCCTCCGGCTCCGGCTCCGGCTCGGCCGGTCGCGCCGGTGCCGGCTCCGGCCGTGCGGGCTTCGCCGTCGGCGGGGGGCCGGAGCGCTTGGCCCGGTCCTTCCGCTTGGGCTGCACCCGCTGCCCGCCCCGCGGCGCCTCGGTCGGCGCGGCCGCGGCGGCGTCCTCCTCCGCGGCCGGCAGACCCTTGCGGGCCCGCTTGTGGGCGAGCCGCTCGGCGCGGAGCCGCGCCGCCTCGGAGCCGGGAGCCGGCTGGCGGCGGATCGTGTACCACTGCTGACCCATCGTCCACAGGTTGGTGACCAGCCAGTAGATCAGCACGCCGATGGGGAAGTTGACGCCGGAGAAGGCGAAGATCAGCGGCATGATGTACATCAGCATCTTCTGCTGACGCATCATCGGGTTGTCCAGCGTCGCCGCCGGCATGTTCTTCATCGTCAGCTGCCGCTGCGTGGTGAACGTCGTCACCGACATCAGGATGATCAGCAGGACGGTGACGACCTTGACGGCCGGCTCGGGGGACGAGAGGAACGTCGCCGAGATCGGCGCGCCGAGCAGCTCGGAGGACTCCGCCTGCGCGGCGAGTTCCTGCGTCAGCGGGCCGATCGCGTCGTTGGTCCCGACGGCGACGTCGTCCAGCAGGTTCAGGACGCGGAACAGCGCGAAGAAGATCGGCATCTGCAGCAGCATCGGCAGGCACGAGGCGAACGGGTTCGTCCCGTGCTTGCGGTACAGCGCCATCATCTCTTCCTGCATCTTCTGGCGCGATGCAGGGTCGGTCTTGTTCTTGTACTTCTTCTGCAGCTTCTGCATCTCGGGCTGCACGAGCTGCATGCCGCGGGAGGCCCTGATCTGCCGGAAGAACAGCGGGATGAGCAGGATCCGGATGACGACGACGAGACCGACGATCGACAGGATCCACGCCCAGCCCGACCCCCCGGCCATGCCGAGGAGCACGAGCAGATCGTGCACCCGGACCATGATCCACGCGACGGCGTACATGATCGGGTACAGGACGGTGTCCATGAATGTGCTCCTAGAGATCCTGCGGCGCGACGGCGTGACGCGCCCCCCGAGTGTCCTCACCGAGGGTACGTGGTGCGGGGACCCCGCCCGGTCCGGCCCTGGCGGCGGCGCCCGGTTCGGTCGTCGCGACGGCGTCCGACCCGGTCTTCACGACGCCGTCCGGTCCGGCCCTCGTGACGGCGTCCGACCCGGTCCTCGCGACGGCGACCGGTCCGCCCGGTGTGTCGACGTCTGCCTCCGCCGCGGTGGCGTCCGGCTCCGCCGCCGACGGCGTGCGGTCGGCGCTGTCCACGGCGCTGTCCTCGTCGTCGTCGGCGGTGCTCGCCCGGCGGAAGGCGGCCGACCAGTCCTCGGCCGGTGGCACGTGGTCCACGCCGCCCTTGCTCCACGGGTTGCACCGCAGCAGCCGCCAGCCGGCGAGCGCCGCGCCCTTGACCGGGCCGTGCCGCCGCAGCGCGGTGACGGCGTAGGCGGAGCAGGACGGGTAGTACTTGCAGCTCGGTGCCAGCCAGGGCGAGACGATGAACTGGTACGCCCGGACGAGCCCGAGCAGGATCCAGGTGAGCGGGTTGCGCACCCGCTCCTCCGCGGTGCCCCGCTCGGCGGTGCCGCCGGCGGCGCTCATGCGGCGCCCCGGGTGCGGGCGGCGCGGGCGGACCGGCGTCGGGCGGCGGCCAGCGCGGCGTCGACGTCCGATGCCAGCTGCTGGAAGGTCGCGCCGGCGGCGTCGGGCAGCGCCCGCACGACGACCCGGGCACCGGCGGGCAGGGCCACTACCCGCGCGGCGAGCACGGCGCGGAGCCGGCGCTTGACCTGGTTGCGCTGGACGGCGCCGCCGACGGCCTTGGGCACGACGAAGCCGACGAGCGCCGGTCGGTCGCTCGTCGTGGTCTCGTCAGTACCGGCGGCCAGGTGCACGACCAGGCGACGGGTGCCGCCGCGCGCACCGCGGCGGACGGCGTCGTCGAAGTCCGACGACCGGCGCATGCGGTGCTGGGCGGGCAGCAACGGTGCCGCTCAGGCCGAGAGCTGCGAGCGCCCCTTGCGCCGGCGCGCAGCGATGATGGCGCGGCCGGCGCGGGTCCGCATCCGCAGGCGGAACCCGTGGACCTTGGCCCGGCGCCGGTTGTTCGGCTGGAAAGTCCGCTTGCTCACGGCAGTACTCCAAAACGTCGGTGAATCGTCTCCGCCCCCGCCACGCGCGGGAAGTGCGCTCGTCCCGTCCGGCGGTTCCGTCATGGGGCCGCTGGGGCGTGGCTGCAGGACCGGTCCGGACGACCTACCTACGGTACGGGAGCGCGCGGAGGACGGTCAATCGCGCCCCGGGCGCCGTCGCTCACAGCCCCGGCCCACCCGAGCACCCGAGCACCCGAGCACCCGAGCATGCCCAGCCACCGGAGCACCACGTGGGCCGCGGCGGCCGACCCAGCTCGACGGCGACCGCGTCCTCCGCCGCAGCTGTGGACCAGCACGGCCCCCGCCCGACCAGCTGTGGACCAGCACGTCCTCTGGTTGTGGACGAGGGCCACCGTATAGTGGCCGGCGCCGGCCGCCGTCGTCCGTCTCCGCCGCGCCGGCAGCACGAGGTGGCTCTACCCACACGTGTGGATACGGGTGTGGACAGCCCGGTCGGCGTGCCACACTCGCTGTCAGTCCGTCGCCGCCCCGGGGGAAGCATGCCTCAGAACCAACCCACCACCTCCAGCTGGGCGCAGGCCGTCGACGTCCTGACCGACCGCGGGGACATCGGCGGGGCGCAGCTCGCCTTCGTCCGGATGACGCGCCCGCTCGGCGTCATCGACGACACCATCCTGCTGGCCGTGCCCAGCGACTTCGCTAAGGACTTCCTGGAGACCCGGGCGCGCGAGCCCATCCTCTCGGCCCTGGCCGAGGTGGTCGGCACCCCGGTGCGGTTCGCTGTGACCGTGGACCCCAGCCTGGAGGAGGTCACCCCCGAGCCCGTCCCGCCGGCCAGCCCGACGTCGGCGCGGACGGCGCCGTCGGCCCGCACCCCGGCCGGCGGGCACGAGGAGCGCGTCCTGCCCCCGCCGCTGCGGTCCAGCGCCGACCGTGGCATCTCGGCGGAGGACCCGTCGGTGGACTCCGCCCGGCTCAACCCGAAGTACACCTTCGAGACGTTTGTGACCGGCTCCTCCAACCGGTTCGCCCACGCCGCCGCGACCGCCGTCGCCGAGGCCCCGGCCAAGGCCTACAACCCGCTGTTCATCTACGGCGGCTCAGGCCTGGGCAAGACCCACCTGCTGCACGCGATCGGGCACTACGCGCGCAACCTCTACCCCGGTGCGCGGGTCCGCTACGTGAACTCCGAGGAGTTCACCAACGACTTCATCAACTCCATCCGGGACGACAAGGCGGAGAACTTCCAGCGGAGGTACCGCAACGTCGACGTCCTGCTCATCGACGACATCCAGTTCCTCGGCGGCAAGGAGCAGACGGTCGAGGAGTTCTTCCACACCTTCAACACGCTGCACAACGACAACCGGCAGGTGGTCATCACCTCCGACGTCCCGCCCAAGCAGCTCAACGGGTTCGAGGACCGGCTGCGCTCGCGCTTCGAGTGGGGGCTGCTCACCGACGTCCAGCCGCCGGACCTGGAGACCCGGATCGCGATCCTGCGGAAGAAGGCGGTGGCCGAGCGGCTGCAGGCCACCGACGAGGTGCTGGAGTACATCGCCTCGCGCATCTCCACCAACATCCGCGAGCTCGAGGGCGCGCTCATCCGGGTGACCGCCTTCGCCAACCTCAACCGTCAGCCGGTCGAGCTCTCCCTGGCCGAGATGGTCCTCAAGGACCTGATCACCGACCCCGAGGGCGAGAACATCACGCCCACCCTGATCATGAGCCAGACGGCGCACTACTTCTCGGTCTCCATCGACTCCCTGTGCTCCTCGGACCGCTCCCGGGTGCTCGTCAACGCCCGGCAGATCGCGATGTACCTGTGCCGGGAGCTCACCGACCTGTCCCTGCCCAAGATCGGCCAGCTCTTCGGCGGGCGGGACCACACCACCGTCATGCACGCCAACCGCAAGATCCGCGAGCAGATGGCGGAGAAGCGGTCGACCTACAACCAGGTCACCGAGCTGACGAACCGGATCAAGCAGAAGGCCCGCGGGGCCTGACCCGTCGTCCCGACGCACCTCCGTCGCCGGCGACGGCGTCCCCTCCGCGCCGCCACGAACCTTCCCGCCGCCGCCGCGCCCGGGGACCGGACACGGGGTCCCTTGCCAAACCACGCCCCTCGGGAGTAGGGGATGCACAGCTGTGCACACACCTGTGGACAACGGTGGACAGCTCGGGACCGGCCGGTGGACTGCTCCGCCCCTCCCGGTGGACGGCCGGTGTGCGCGGCCCGCTCGTCCACCGCCGGAACGGTCTCTCCACAGCGCCGGCCACGCCCGCGCCCACACCCCCGCTGCCCTTCTGACCTGCGCAGACGCCGCTCCTCCACAGCGTCCACAACGGCTATGACGACGATGACCTAGAGAGATCGAGATGGCTGTGGAGAGCCAACATGGGTCCGGCCGGGCAGGTGGGTCCGTGGCCGACGACGGCGTCCGCACACCCGTCCGACCGCCCGGTCTGCCGCCGGTTCCCACAGCCGCTGTGGTTTACCCACATCCCGGTCGACCCTCGGTTTTCACCCCACCCGAACGCCCCCCGCCCCAGCCGGACCACCGCCGTCCCCATCGCTACCCGCCCATTGCCCGACTGGGTAGGGTTGGCCTGCGCCGCGGTCCGTCCCGGCACGATCACCGAGAGAAGGTCCACCATCGTGAAGTTCCGGGTCGAACGCGACGTGCTGACCGAGGCCGTCACCTGGACGGCGCGGTCCCTGCCCTCCCGGCCCCCGGTCCCGGTGCTCGCCGGGGTGCTGCTGGAGGCGCAGGACGACGGGACGTTGACCCTGTCGAGCTTCGACTTCGAGATCTCCGCCCGCTCCCAGGTCCTCGCCGATGTCGAGAGCGCCGGCGTCGCGCTCGTCTCCGGCCGGCTGCTCGCGGACATCGCCAAGGCGCTGCCGGCCCGGCCGGTCGACGTCGTCCTCGACGGCCCCAAGGTGGTCATCACCTGCGGCTCCGCCCGGTTCACCCTGCTCACCATGCCGGTGGACGACTACCCAACCCTGCCGCAGATGCCCGAGGTCACCGGCAGCGTCGACGCCGCCGTGCTCGCCGAGGCGGTCGGCCAGGTCACCATCGCCGCCAGCCGGGACGAGACCCTCCCGCTGCTCACCGGGGTCCGGGTGGAGATCGAGGGTGAGAAGGTCACGCTGCTGGCCACCGACCGCTACCGGCTGGCCATGCGCGAGCTCCCCTGGCACCCCGCCTCGCCGGCGGTGGAGGCGGTCGCGCTGGTCCGGGCCCGGACCCTGAACGACGTCGCCAAGTCCATGACCTCTGCCGGCGGCGTCGACGTCGCCCTGGCCTCCGGCGGGCCGGCCGCGCTCATCGGGTTCGAGGCCGGCGGGCGGCGCACCACCTCGCTGCTCGTCGAGGGCGACTACCCGCCGGTGCGCCGGCTCTTCCCCGAGGCGACGACGACGCACGCCGTCGTCGAGACCCAGGCACTCATCGAGGCGGCCCGCCGGGTCAGCCTCGTGGCCGAGCGCAACACCCCGATCCGGCTGACCTTCAGCGAGGGCCAGGCCGTCCTCGAGGCCGGGCAGGGCGAGGACGCCCAGGCCTCCGAGGCCCTCGAGGCAAGCCTGACCGGGGAGGGGCTGAGCACGGCGTTCAACCCGCACTACCTGCTCGACGGCCTCGGCGCGCTGACCACGCCGTTCGTCCGGCTGTCCTTCACCCACCCGACCAAGCCGGCCGTGCTGACCGGCCAGGCCGAGCAGGAGAGCGGCGATGACGACACGTTCCGGTACCTGCTGATGCCCATCCGGTTCGCGGGCTGACCGGCTCCCACCACACCGGGCCGGCGACGCCCGCGCCGCGCCGGCCGCACCGAGGAGGACGACAGGCATGCACATCGGGATGGTGGGGCTGGGCCGCATGGGCGGCAACATGGCCGAGCGGCTGCGCGCCGCCGGCATCGAGGTCACCGGGTACGACACCGACCCGGCCACCTCCGACGTGGCCACGCTGGCCGACCTGGTCGCCGCCCTGCCCGGGCCGGAGCGGGTGGTCTGGGTGATGGTGCCCGCCGGGCGGCCCACCCAGGCGGTGCTGAACGAGCTGCACGACCTGCTCGACGCCGGCGACGTCGTCGTCGAGGGCGGCAACTCCCACTTCGAGGACGACCGCACCAACGCCGAGCGGCTCGCCGGGCGCGGGATCGGCTATGTCGACGTCGGCGTGTCCGGTGGGGTGTGGGGCCGGGAGGTCGGCTACGGGATGATGGCCGGCGGGGACCCGGCGCACATCGACCGCCTGCTTCCGGTCTTCGACGCCCTCCGCCCGGAGGGCCCGCGGGCGGAGGGCTTCGTCCACGCCGGCCCGGTCGGCGCGGGGCACTTCGCCAAGATGGTCCACAACGGCATCGAGTACGGCCTCATGCAGTCCTACGCCGAGGGCTACCAGCTGCTCGAGGCCCGCGAGGACCTCATCTCCGACGTCGGCGCGGTCTTCGCGGCCTGGCAGCGGGGCACCGTGGTGCGCTCCTGGCTGCTCGAGCTCATGGTCCGCGCCGTCCAGGAGGACCCGGGCCTGGACGACATCGCCGGCTGGGTGGAGGACTCCGGCGAGGGCCGGTGGACCATCCTGGAGGCGATCGAGCAGGCCGTGCCGGTCCCGGTCATCTCCGCGGCCCTGTTCGCCCGGTTCTCCTCCCGCCAGCCCAACTCCCCGGCCATGCGGGCGGTCGCGGCGCTGCGCCAGCAGTTCGGCGGGCATGCCACCAAGCCGGCCGCCGGGGAGGAGGCGCCGCCGGAGGTCGCGCCCGGGGAGTCCACGGTCGAGCGGTAGCGCCGGGTCAGCCTGTCCGGACGACGGCGGCCGGCCAGGGACGCACGACGGCGGCCGGTCGGCCATGACCACGCCGGCACCACGGCGGGAGGCCCGGTCGGGACGACGGCTGCCGGGCCGCCAGGGCGGCCACGAGGGCACCCAGGTGGGAAACCCGGTCAGGGCGACGGCGGTCGCACCAGGCGTGGACGACGGCGGGGCCGCAGCCGGCACGGTCACGCCGGCGGGCACGCCCGGGGCACCGGCGAGAATGGCAGGGGCAGCACGGCACCGGCCCAGCAGGGCACCGGCGGGAGAGGGAGGCAGGTCTTGTACGTCTCGGACCTGGCCCTGAACGACTTCCGCTCCTACCACGAGGTCGTCCTCGCCCTCGAGCCCGGGCCGACGGCGTTCGTCGGGCCGAACGGGCAGGGCAAGACCAACCTGGTCGAGGCCGTCGCCTACCTCTCCACCTTCACCAGCCACCGCGTCGCCGCCGACGCCGCGCTGGTCCGCCAAGGCGCCCCGGGCGCCGTCGTGCGCGCCAAGGTCGTGCACGAGGACCGGCCCACCCTCGTCGAGCTCGAGATCGTCGCCGGCAAGGCCAACCGGGCCCGGCTGAACCGGGCGCCGGCCCGCCCCCGGGACGTCCTCGGCGTGCTCCGCACCGTCCTGTTCGCGCCCGAGGACCTCGAGCTCGTCCGGGGCGACCCCGCCGCGCGGCGCCGGTTCCTCGACGAGCTCATGGTCCTGCTCACCCCCCGGCTGGCCGCCGTGCGCGCCGAGTACGACAAGGTGCTGCGCCAGCGCTCCGCCCTGCTGAAGTCCGCCGGCGCCGCCCGCCGCCGCGGGGCCCGGGTGGACCTGTCCACCCTGGACGTCTGGGACGGCCAGCTCGCCGACACCGGCGCGCAGCTGGTCGCCGCCCGCGCCGACCTGATCGACCGGCTCCGCCCGCACGTGGCCACCGCCTACGCCGACGTCAGCGGCGGGCAGGGCACCGCCCGGATCGGCTACCGGGCGAGTGTGGACCAGGCCGACGACCTGCCCCTGCCGACCGCGGCCGAGCTGGACGCCGACGACGGCGCCCGGGTGGCCGCCGTCGGGCGGGAGGACGCGCTGCGCGCCGCCCCGGCCGTGGCCGACCGGCTGCGCGCCGCCCTGCTCCGGGTCCGCGAGCAGGAGATCGAGCGCGGCCTCTGCCTGGTCGGGCCGCACCGCGACGACCTCACCCTCGCCCTCGGACCCCTGCCCGCCAAGGGCTACGCCAGCCACGGGGAGTCCTGGTCCTACGCGCTGGCGCTGCGGCTGGCCGCCTACGAGGTGCTGCGCGGCGACGACGGCGCCTGGGGCAGGGACGGGGAGCCGGTGCTCATCCTGGACGACGTGTTCGCCGAGCTGGACGTGCGCCGCCGCGAGCGGCTCGCCACCATGGTCGCCGGGGCCCGCCAGGTGCTGGTCACAGCCGCGGACGCCGCGGACGTCCCGGACGCGCTGCGCGGGGCCCGGTTCGACGTCGCCGAGGGGCAGGTGACCCGCCGTGACTGAGGACGCCGAGCGCGCAGTCCGCGGCACCGGTGATCCGGCCGACGCCGACGCCGCCGACGTCGCCGCCCGCCGCGCGCTGGACCGGGCCCGGGAGGCGACCCGCGCCAAGGGCGTCTTCCGCACCCGGTCCCGCCGCACCGGCCAGGCCGCGGGGGCCGCGGGCGCCGGCGGCGACGACGGCGGGGCCAGCACCTGGCGGGCCGGCCCCGGGCTCGGGGACGGCATCTCCGGCCCGGCGCCGTCGGGCCGCGACCCCCAGCCGCTCGGCGGGCTGGCCGCCCACCTGCTGCTCCAGCGCGGGTGGCGCCAGCCGGTCAGCGTGGGCGGCGTCGTCGGCCGGTGGCGCGAGGTGGTCGGGGACCAGCTCGCCGACCACTGCCAGGTCGAGACCTTCGACGGCACCGAGCTGGTGGTGCGGGCCAGCTCCACCGCCTGGGCCACCCAGGTCCGGCTGCTCCTGCCCCAGCTCCAGCGCCGCCTCGCCGAGGAGGTCGGCGAGGGCACCGTCACCTCCATCGTCGTGCTCGGCCCCGGCGGCCCGAGCTGGCGGCGCGGACCCCGCTCGGTGCGCGGCCGCGGCCCGCGGGACACCTACGGCTGACCCCCGCCGGCCGGGGTTGGTGGCCGCGCTACGGACCGACCCGGCGCGGCGACCACGCCCGGCCGACCCGGCCCGTGAAGCCCCGGCTGACCCGGCCCGCGAACCGCTGGCCGACCCGGCCCGCGAACCGCCGGCAGACCCGGCCCGCGAACCGCCGGCAGACCGCTCCACCCGCCCCCGGTGACACCCCGTCCACCGGCGCGTTTTCCCTGTGGGCAGAGCTGTGGATACTCGTGGTTTTCGGCTCTGGCGCGCTAGAATCGACGGAGCCAAACCCCCTCCGGCGCCCCCGTGCCGGAGGACCACGCGGCGGCCTCGCGCCCCGGCTGTTCCCACCCACGGCCCGGCGGCGCGCGCCCTTGCCTGCCCGAACGAGGAGAGCCTACGACCGTGGCCGACCACTCTGCCGACGCACCCATCACCACCCCGGAGGAGGCGACGGCACCCACGGCCCCCTCGGCACCGACCGCACCCCACAACGGCATGGTCCCGGCCAGCCAGGAGTACGGCGCCCGCGACATCACCGTCCTGGAGGGCCTGGAGGCCGTCCGCAAGCGGCCCGGCATGTACATCGGCTCCACCGGCGAGCGCGGCCTGCACCACCTGGTCTACGAGGTCGTCGACAACTCCGTGGACGAGGCGCTGGCCGGCTACTGCGACCACATCGAGGTGACCATCCTGCCCGACGGCGGGGTGCGGGTGGCGGACAACGGCCGCGGCATCCCGGTCGACGTCGTGGAGTCCGAGGGCCGGCCCGCCGTCGAGGTCGTGCTCACCGTCCTGCACGCCGGCGGGAAGTTCGGCGGCGGCGCCTACGCCGTCTCCGGCGGCCTGCACGGCGTCGGCGTCTCGGTGGTCAACGCCCTGTCCCACCGCCTCCAGGTCGAGGTCGCCCAGCAGGGGTACGTGTGGCGGATGGGCTTCGTCGACGGCGTCCCCACCGGGGACCTGGCCCGCGGCGAGGAGACCGACGCCACCGGCACCACCGTCACCTTCTGGGCCAACCAGGACATCTTCGAGACCACCGACTACAACTTCGAGACCCTGCGCGCCCGCTTCCAGCAGATGGCGTTCCTGAACAAGGGCCTGCGGATCACCCTCACCGACCAGCGCGCCGGCGTCACCGACGCCGGGGACGAGATCACCGGCGACGCCGGCGGCACCGACGACGACGCCCGCACCGGCCACCGCGAGGTCAGCTACCACTACGAGGGCGGCCTGCGGGACTACGTCCGCTACCTCAACACCACCAAGCGGGTGGACCTGGTGCACCCGGACATCATCGACTTCGAGTCCGAGGACACCGAGCGGCGGATCTCCGTCGAGATCGCCATGCAGTGGACCAACGGCTACGCCGAGTCCGTGCACACCTACGCCAACACCATCAACACCACCGAGGGCGGCACCCACGAGGAGGGCTTCCGCTCGGCGCTGACCTCGCTGATCAACAAGTACGCCCGGGACAAGGGCCTGCTCAAGGACAAGGACGAGAACCTCACCGGGGAGGACATCCGGGAGGGCCTGACCGCCGTCATCTCGGTCAAGCTCGGCGAGCCGCAGTTCGAGGGCCAGACCAAGACCAAGCTCGGCAACACCGAGGCCCGCACCTTCGTCCAGACCCAGCTCTACGCCCAGCTCGGCGACTGGCTGGACGCCCACCCCAGCGAGGCCCGGGACATCATCCGCAAGTCCCAGCAGGCCGCCGCCGCCCGGCTCGCGGCCCGCAAGGCCCGGGAGGCCACCCGCCGCAAGGGGCTGCTGGAGTCCATCTCGATGCCCGGCAAGCTCAAGGACTGCTCCAGCCGGGACGCCTCGGTCTCGGAGATCTTCCTCGTCGAGGGCGACTCCGCCGGCGGCTCCGCGGTCCAGGGCCGCGACCCCGAGCACCAGGCCATCCTGCCGCTGCGCGGGAAGATCCTGAACGTGGAGAAGGCCCGGCTGGACCGGGCGCTGGGCAACCAGGAGATCCAGTCCCTGATCACCGCCTTCGGCACCGGGATCGGGGAGGAGTTCGACGGCGCCAAGCTCCGCTACCACAAGATCATCCTGATGGCCGACGCGGACGTGGACGGCCAGCACATCGCCACCCTGCTGCTCACCCTGCTCTTCCGGTACATGCGCCCCCTGGTCGAGGGCGGCCACGTCTACCTGGCCCAGCCGCCGCTGTACCGGCTGAAGTGGACCAACGCTCCGCACCAGTACGTCTACAGCGACCGGGAGAAGGACGCGCTGCTGGCCGAGGGCGCCCGGGCCGGCCGCCGCCTGCCCAAGGAGGGCGGCATCCAGCGGTACAAGGGCCTGGGCGAGATGAACGACCAGGAGCTGTGGGAGACCACGATGAACCCCGAGACCCGCACCCTGCGCCAGGTCACCATCGAGGACGCGGCGGCCGCCGACGAGACGTTCGCCATCCTCATGGGCGAGGACGTGGAGTCCCGCCGCAGCTTCATCCAGCGCAACGCCCGGGACGTCCGCTTCCTGGACCTCTGACCGCCCCCGCAAGCCCCCGCCGCGCGGCCGCCGTGCGCCGTCGCCCGCACCCGACCGAAGGACAGACGTGACCCAGCCACCCGAGGACCAGCCCACCGGCCCCACCCCCGAGGACATCGCCGGAGAGCCCGGGGTCGTCACCCGGGACCGGGTGGAGCAGGTGGACCTGCAGCTGGAGATGCAGCGGTCCTACCTGGACTACGCCATGTCGGTGATCGTCTCCCGCGCCCTGCCGGACGTGCGGGACGGCCTGAAGCCCGTGCACCGCCGGGTGCTGTACGCCATGTACGACGGCGGCTACCGCCCCGACTCCTCCTTCTCCAAGTGCTCCCGCGTGGTGGGGGAGGTGATGGGCCAGTACCACCCGCACGGCGACGCGCCCATCTACGACGCCCTGGTCCGGCTGGTCCAGCCGTGGTCCATGCGCCACCCGCTCATCGCCGGCCAGGGCAACTTCGGCTCCCCCGGCAACCTCGGCGCCGCCGCCCCGCGGTACACCGAGTGCAAGATGGCGCCGATCGCCCTGGAGATGGTCCGGGACATCGACGCCGAGACGGTGGACTTCCAGGACAACTACGACGGCCGCAACCGCGAGCCGGTGGTGCTCCCGGCCCGCTTCCCCAACCTGCTGGTCAACGGCTCCGAGGGTATCGCCGTCGGCATGGCCACTCGGATCCCGCCGCACAACCTGCGCGAGGTCGCCGACGGCGTCCAGTGGTTCCTCGCCCACCCCGAGGCCACCAAGGAAGAGCTCCTCGGCGAGCTCATCCTGCGGGTCAAGGGCCCGGACTTCCCCACCGGCGCGACCATCCTGGGCCGGCGCGGCATCGAGGAGATGTACCGCACCGGCCGCGGGTCGATCACCCAGCGCGCCGTCGTCGAGGTCGAGGAGATCGAGGGCCGGCAGTGCCTGGTGGTCTCCGAGCTGCCGTTCCAGGTCAACCCGGACCGGCTCTCCGAGCGGATCGTGGAGGGGGTCCGCGACGGCCGGCTCACCGGCGTCGCCGACATCCGGGACGAGTCCTCGGGGCGCAACGGCCAGCGGCTGGTCATCGTGCTCAAGCGGGACGCCGTCGCCAAGGTGGTGCTGAACAACCTCTACAAGCACACCCAGCTGCAGGACAACTTCCCGGCCAACATGCTCGCCCTGGTCGACGGCGTCCCGCGCACCCTGAGCCTGGACGGGTTCGTCCGGCACTGGGTCAACCACCAGATCGACGTCGTAGTCCGGCGCACCCGGTTCCAGCTGCGCAAGGCCGAGGAGCGCATCCACATCCTGGACGGCCTGCTCAAGGCCCTGGACGCGCTGGACGCGGTGATCGCGCTGATCCGGCGGTCCCCGACGGTGGAGGAGGCCCGCGCCGGGCTGCGCGAGCTGCTGGACATCGACGAGGTCCAGGCCGAGGCCATCCTCACCATGCAGCTGCGCCGCCTGGCCGCCCTGGAGCGGCAGCGGATCCTCGACGACTACCGCGAGCTCGAGGTCCGGATCGCCGCGCTGAAGGAGATCCTCGCCTCCCCCGCCCGGCAGCGGGAGATCGTCGGCGAGGAGCTCGCCACGATCGTGGAGAAGTACGGCGAGGAGCGCCGCACCACGATCCTGCCGTTCGACGGGGAGATGAGCGTGGAGGACCTCATCCCCCAGGAGGACGTGGTCGTGACGATCACCCGCGGCGGGTACGCGAAGCGCACCCGGGTGGACGCCTACCGCTCCCAGCGCCGCGGCGGCAAGGGGGTGCGCGGGGCCCAGCTGCGCGAGGACGACATCGTCGAGCACTTCGGCGTCACCACCACCCACCACTGGCTGCTGTTCTTCACCAACCTGGGCCGGGTCTACCGGGCCAAGGCCTACGAGCTGCCCGAGGGCGGCCGGGACGCCAAGGGCCAGCACGTGGCCAACCTGCTCGCCTTCCAGCCCGGGGAGACGATCGCCCAGGTCGTCTCGCTGCGCGACTACGACCAGGCGGACTACCTGGTCCTGGCCACCCGGCGCGGCCTGGTGAAGAAGACCCGGCTGACCGAGTACGACTCCAGCCGCTCCGGCGGGGTGATCGGGATCAACCTGCGCGCCAACGGCGACGGCGAGCCGGACCAGGTGGTCGCTGCCCGGCTGGTGAACTCCGACGACGACCTGCTGCTCGTCTCCCGCAAGGGCCAGTCGCTGCGGTTCACCGCTGGCGACGAGGCGCTGCGGCCGATGGGCCGGGCCACCTCCGGGGTGACCGGGATGCGGTTTCGCGACGGCGACGAGCTGCTCGCGATGGACGTCGTGCGGGACGACTCCCAGGTCTTCGTCGTCACCGAGGGCGGCTTCGCCAAGCGCACCGCCGCGGCGGAGTACCGCACCCAGGGCCGCGGCGGCCTGGGCATCAAGGTCGCGAACCTGGTCCAGGACCGCGGGGACCTGGTCGGCGCGCTGGTCGTGCGTGCGGACGACGAGGTGCTCGTCATCATGGAGGGCGGCAAGGTGGTCCGCTCCGCCGTCGCCGAGGTCAACCTCACCGGCCGGAATACCCAGGGCGTCACCTTCGCCCGCCCGGACCGGGGCGATCGGATCATCGCCGTCGCCCGCAACGTCGAGCGGCAGGTGGAGGTCGAGGCCAACCTCGTGCCGGAGTCCGCGCAGAGCCCGGCCGAGCCGGTCGAGACCGGCATCGTGCCCGCCGACGGCGGGGTGCCGCCGGAGGAGGTTGGCGACGGCGGTGCGGGGCTGCCGGAGGAGGTGGCCGGTGGCGATGTGGCCCTGCTGGACGAGCCGGCCGACGGCGGGGTGCCGGGGGAGGCGACCGACGAGGCGGTACCGTCGACCCCTGACGAGCCCGCCGACGACGGAGAAGACGCATGAGCACCACTCCCGGTGACCGCACGGCGCCGCCGCCCCCGCCACCCGAGCGGGGGGCGCGGGAGGCCCGTACCTCGACCCTGCCGCGCACGACCGCGGGCTCCGTCCCGCCGGGGCCGGGTGCCGGGGGGACGGGTGCCACCGGGGCCCGACCCGCTGGTGCGGCGGGGGCCGGTGGAGCAGGCCGCGAGGTAGACCCCGGCCTGGCCGGCCCGCGCCGGGTCCGGCTGTCCATCTCCCGGATCGACCCGTGGTCGGCGATGAAGCTGTCGTTCCTGCTGTCGGTGGCGGTGGGGATCATGATCGTCGTCGCGGCGGCGCTGGTGTGGTTCGTGCTGGACTCCATGCACGTCTTCACCGACATCGAGGAGCTTCTCACGGACATCGGGTCCGCGGACTTCCTCCAGCTCATGGACTACCTGGCCTTCGACCGGGTGATGTCCCTCGCCACCGTGGTGGCCGTGGTCGACATCCTGCTCATGACCGCGCTGGGGACGATCGGGGCGTTCCTGTACAACATCGTCGCCGCGCTCGTCGGCGGGCTGCACCTGACGCTGACCGACGACTGACCCGACCGTCGGCGCGGCCGGTCAGCCGTCGGCCCGCCTGACCAGGCCGTCGGCACCCCGGACAGGCCGCCGGCGCGGCCGGCCAGGTTTGGGGCCGCGTCCCCCGCTGGGATAGTCTTGGTCGGCGCGCGAGCGCCCCGCAGGCCCCGGCCGTGGCGGGCACGGGCCTATAGCTCAGTCGGTTAGAGCGCTTCCCTGATAAGGAAGAGGTCGCTGGTTCGAGTCCAGCTAGGCCCACGCACATCCGTGACCGACCGTCCACGACCGACCGGCGGGCCGTCGCCCGCGCAAGGAGGAGCATCCGTGAAGAAGACGTTCTGGCTCGTGGCCGCGGCCGTCACCGGGTACCTGGCATGGCTGAAGGTCCGGCAGGACCGCGAGGAGCGGGACCTGTGGGCCGAGGTGACGGACAGTTTCGGCGAGGAGCCGGTCCGCGGCTGAACCGATCGAGGCGGTGGCCCATGGCTGGCCGACGGGCTCATGCCTCTCACATCAACGGTTGCCGCAACAGTCTCCCCCTGGCCGGTCGAACGGCTGACGGATCGCTGGCATAGCCAAACTGCGACGGAGGTCAGGTCTCCAGGGGCCATGGCGCAATTGGTAGCGCACCTGCTTTGCAAGCAGGGGGTTACGGGTTCGAGTCCCGTTGGCTCCACTCCAGTACTGATGCTTAAACCCGTGACCGCCTGAATGGCGTCGAGAGTCCACCATCAGTCTGTTCGTTCACCGCATCCATCCGCTTGGGGCGGACGCTTGGCGATGCCAGCAGCGTAAACGGGCTCTTCACCGACGTACCGACGAGGGTGTAGCGCAGTGTGTCCATGGCCATGGCCATGGCCATGGCAAAGTCCCCACTGGTGGACAGGTGAGGCCCCCCGCGGGCGGCCAGGTGAGGTCCCCGTTGGCGGCCAGTTAGAAGTTCCCACCCCCTGCTCGTCGTGTTTCGTTACGTGAGCCTGGGGTCCTGAGCGGTGACGGTGGCAGGTGTCAGCAGTCCACCGACCACCGCTCAGCTCAGCAGCGCTCGATTCCTCTTCTTCGGCCCCTGGAGCCTGCTGCTGCTCGCTCAGGCCCGCGCCGTGGAGGCGTGGGCGGCGCGGACGCGACCGGCTATCTGGTCGGCGCCAAGAGCCGGAGAGTACGCTGGCAGCATGACTCGGAGGCTGGCGGACTACATCGAGGCCGGCAAGCGCCTCGATCCGGACGAGCGCGAGATCGCCGCGCTCGCCCTCCAGCACGTCGACGAGGCCGAGCAGGCCGAGGTCGATGCCGCCTGGGATCAGGAGATCGACCGCCGCGTTGAGGAGATCGTGAACGGCGAAGTCGAACTCGTCGACAGTCACGAGACGTTCGCGATGATCCACCAGATGATCGCCGACCGTCGCAACGCATGACGCTGCCGCGACGAGAACACCCAGAGGCCCGGCGAGAAGCATACGAAGCCGCCGTCTGGTACGCAGATCAGGAGCCTCGCCTCGCCGAACGGTTCGCTCACGAGGCTCAAGACGCGCTCGATTTCGTCTGCGAATGGCCCGGCGGCGCACCCCCGTACCGCGATCTCGAACGGACACCGTCGATCCGCAGCAAGCGCGTGAACGGCTTCCCGTACCGCATCGTCTATCTCGTGCAGAACGACGAAGTCGTCGTCATCGCCTACGCGCACGAGAGCCGCCGCCCCGGCTACTGGCGCTCACGACTCAAAGACGTCTGAACTGAACGACCCCGGCGGCGAGCACGGGCTCGGTGCGCAGGTGCTTCATGTTGCGCGTGAGCAGGACGTCCACGTCGCCGTGGATGGCAGCGGCCGCGTGGATGCGGTCCTTCGGGTCGGCGGACAGGTCGTCGGTGACCTTGTTCGCGGTAGAGGTCCGGGTCGATGCGGTAGCGCCCGAAGTGCTGGCGGACGGCGGCGCTCACTGATGCCGCTGATTCCGGGTTGCGCCGGCCTTCGCGGACGATGACGTCCTCCCACTCGGCGAGCACTTCGTCGGTCCAGACCCAGGTGAGCAGGAGGTCTTCGGACTGCGTGAGCAGCACGTCCATGATCGTGAAGGTGAAGAGCTCGCTGGTGTCGAGGAAGACCCGTTGAAGACGGGCCACGGGTTACTCCCCGAGCGCGACGCGGATCGCCTCGGCACCGGAGCGGCGCTGTTCGCGATCGGTGGCGACGTCGACGACGTCCTGCATGCGGATGCGCCGGTGGCGGCTGCCGGGCAGGCGGCGGAACGCGGGCACGCCGTCCTCGCAGAGCCGGTCGACGAACTGGCGGGTGACCCCAAGGATGTCAGCGGCCTCGGCAGGGGTGACCTCGTCCTCCGCGCAGCACGACGACGAGGGCTCCGTGGGCGACGTCGTCGAGCATCGCGCGCACGGCGGCCTCGACCGGGGTGTTCCCGTCGAGGCGCTCGGCGAGCTGCTTCGCGTCCGAGCGGACGGCAGGGTCCGGACAGCCGTCGTGGCGGCCACGGCCAATTCCACGGAATGACGACAGCCGCCGCAGGACGGGCAGCCACCGCGGGACTCCGCGGATGCCGGGGTCTGAGTCTGAGACTGACGGCACCAGAGAGATGGGGCGGCCCGCCCGGTCGGGGGAAACCGGGCGGGCCGCATGATGACCGTCCACCGCCGACCTTGCGGCGGTCGGCCGCCGCTGAGGAGGGTGCGTCCTATGGGGCGGGGGCGGAGCGGTCTACCCGGGACAACAATGCTGCCCCGGGCGGCATTCCCGGCTAGCGCTGGTCCTGCTCCGGGGTGGTCGCGTCCTGCGTACCGGGACCAGTGGTGCCGGGACCGCTGGTGCCGGCCGCCGGACCGCTGTCCGCGCCGCCGCTGGTGCCCTGAGCGCTGCTGGTGTCCTGGGCGCCGGTGCCCTGAGCGCCACTGGTGCCCTGAGGGCTAGTCGTACCCTTGCCCTCGTCGCCGCCGCTGGACTTGGCCTTCTCGGTCACGCTCTTGGCCGCGTCGGTGGCCTTGGCCTTCGCGGCCGAGGCGGCGCCGGTGGCCTTCTCCTTCAGCCCGGCGGCCTGGTCCTTGATCCCGCCGGTCTTCTCCCCGCCGAGCGGGGTGTCCGTGGTCGCGGCCGGGGAGGTGACGGTGGTGTCCTCCCAGTACTCCTCGGCCCAGGGGTCGTCCACCGGCTGGGTGCGCCGCCACAGCAGGTAGCCGGTACCCGCGGCGGCCGTGCCCACGAGGGCCCAGCCGACCGTCTTGGCCACGCCGTGGCTCTTCTTCGGGGGCTCGGCCAGCGCCTTCCGGGCGGCCTTCATCGCCTTGTCCGCCTTGGCGGAGCCGGAGGTCTCGCCGGCGGCCGCCTCGGCGGCGTCGTGCATGGCCTTCTGGACCCGGGGCAGGTAGTCCTCCACGACGCGCTCGTAGGCGTTGTCGACGGCGGGCCGGACCTTGTCCGCGGCGGCCTCGACCTTGGGGGCGGCGACCTTGACGGTGTCGCGCCAGGCCTTGTCCACCCGCGGCGCAGCCCACGCCGTCGCCGCTCCGACATGCGGGGCCGCCCACTCCTTGCCCTGCTCGGCCAGGTGGACCGCCTGCCGCCCAGCGGCCGTGGCCTGCTCGGCGACGAGCGCACCGATCTCGGCCGCCTGCCTGCGCAGCCGCTCGGCGTCGATCTCGCTGGTCTTGCGCTTGCGCGACATCTGCTCTCCCTGATCGTCCGTGGTGCCTGCGGTCGGTGTCACTGACACCCCTGCCTGTCTGAACCCATCTTGCACTCATTCGGTTCCCTGCGCCTGCCCATGGCGCGCCGTCTCCGCCGGCGGGCGGCACGTCCGCGCGGTATGCGTGGAATGCGCCCGGCAGACGGGCGACCCGCGGCCCGGGCGGGGCGGTCGGCCGTCGGGAAGGTCCGCCGTCGGCGACGGTCCCGGACGCGCTGAACGGGCGCCCGCCGTCGGGCAGCGGACCCGGACGCGCTGAACGGGCGCCCGCCGTCGGGCAGCGGACCCGGACGCGCTGAACGGGTGCCCGCCGCCGGGCGACGGACCCGGACGCGTGCCGACCGCCGGCCGATCCCCGGCCCCCGCCGTCGCGCGCGCGGACACCCGGCCGGCCGCCGTCGTGCGCACCCCCCGCACGCCCGCCCCCCGGTGCCCGTGCGAGGATCGGGGCATGGAAGCAACACTGCACACCACGGCCGGCGACATCACCGTCGAGCTCTACCCGAACCACGCCCCCAAGACGGTCGCGAACTTCACCGGCCTCGCCACCGGCGAGCGCGCCTGGACCGACCCGGCGACGGGCGAGGAGACCAACCGGCCGCTCTACGAGGGCGTCATCTTCCACCGGGTCATCCCCAACTTCATGATCCAGGGCGGCGACCCGCTCGGCACCGGCACCGGCGGCCCGGGCTACACCTTCGACGACGAGATCCACCCCGAGCTGACCTTCACCGAGCCGTACGTGCTCGCCATGGCCAACGCCGGCAAGCGCGGCGGCCGTGGCACCAACGGCTCCCAGTTCTTCATCACGACGGCGGCCACCCCGTGGCTGCAGGGCAAGCACACGATCTTCGGCCGCGTCGCCGACGCCGCCTCGCGCGCCGTCGTCGACCAGATCGGCGCCACCCCCACCGGGGCGATGGACCGTCCGGTCGAGGACATCACCATCACCTCGGTCACCGTCACCGAGTAGCCGAGCAGCCGCCCGGCGATGAGCCACCCCGTCCCCGAGCCGACCGGCACCACCGAGGTGCCGGTCTGCCCGCGCCACCCCGACACCGTCTCCTACGTGCGCTGCCAGCGGTGCGGCCGCCCGGCCTGCCCGCAGTGCCAGCGCCCGGCCGCCGTCGGCGTGCAGTGCGTGGACTGCGTCAACGACGCCGCCCGCCGCACGCCCCCGGTCCGCACCGTGCTGGGCGGGCGGGCCCGCGGCGGCCGGCCGGTGGTGACGCTGACGATCATCGGGCTCTGCGTGGCGCTCTACCTGCTCCAGCAGGTGCTCGGGACGGCGCTGACCGCCCGGCTCGTCTTCGCCCCGGCGGTCGGCACGGTCGAGCCCTACCGGTTCCTCACCTCGGCCTTCCTGCACGGCGGCGTCCTGCACCTGGCGCTGAACATGTACGCGCTGTGGATCGTGGGCTCGGTGCTCGAGCCGGCCCTGGGCCGATGGCGGTACATCGCCCTGTACCTCCTCTCCGCCGTCGGCGGCAGCGTCACCGTGGTGCTGCTGGCCGACCCCTCCGGCCTGTCCTGGGTCACCCAGGTGGTCGGTGCCTCCGGCGCCGTGTTCGGCCTGTTCGCCGCGATCTTCTTCGTGCTGCGCCGGCTCGGCCGGGACGCCACCCAGATCGTGGTGCTGATCGGGCTGAACTTCGCGCTCGGCTTCCTCGTCCCCAACATCGCCTGGCAGGCCCACCTCGGCGGGGCGGTCACCGGTGCCCTGCTGGCCGCCGCCTACGTCTACGCGCCCCGGCAGCGGCGCACGCTCGTCAGCGTCCTGGCCACCGTTGCCGTCGGGGTTCTGCTCGTCGCGGTCACGGTGCTGCGGTACGCCTCGGTGTAGGACGACGGCGGCCCTGGGGTGTGCCGGCCTCGTGCGACGGTGGCCCGGCCGTCTGGATCGCCGTCGTGCTGGACCTGCGCGCCGTGTCCTACCTCGTCGACGAGGTGGACCCGGCCCACCCGGGACGACCTGGCCTGATCGCGGGAGAGCTGTCCTGCAGCGCGGTGATGATCATCGGCCGCGACCCCGTCACCTACTCGGCCGCTGGGTGGGAGAGCGTGGACTGGTCTGCCTTCGACGTCGTCGGGGTCGGCCTGTACCGGTCGCCCGCAACCGTGACGACTACCGGGCTGGGGTCGCGGCACTGGTCCGGGACCACGGCAAGCCGTTCGTGGTCACCGAGTTCGGCTGCGGAGCCTTCGCTGGGGCGTAGGGCCCTGGTGCCGGCTCGTTCCAGATCGTCAACTGGTTCGCCGACCCACCACGCGTCCGCGGCGACAACCCCCGCGACGAGGCCGTCCCGGCCTGCTACCTGTCCGAGCTCATCGACCTCTATGCCGCGGCGGGAGTGCTCGGCTGCTTCGTCTTCACCTTCGTCATGCGCAGGTTCGCCTGATGCGGTGACCCCGAGCACGACCGCGACAAGGCGGGCCTCGCGCTGGTGACGACCGAGCACGGTGACCTCCAGAGGAAGCAGGCGTTCCACGCGGTCGCAGACCGATACCGGCGCATCCTCGGCGCCATCGGCTGAGCTGCGGTGGGCGGGCATGACCTCGTGACCCGGGTCCGAGGCCCTGGCC
Organism: Georgenia sp. TF02-10; assembly: GCF_022759505.1. Lineage (NCBI taxonomy): Bacteria > Bacillati > Actinomycetota > Actinomycetes > Allobogoriellales > Allobogoriellaceae > Georgenia > Georgenia sp. TF02-10. The sequence continues at coordinate 310,538 of NZ_CP094289.1, forward strand.
CTTGCCCTCCCTTGGTCCAGTGGCTTGTCCCCAGGACTATCCACAGTTGGGGACCGGATCACAGCCGTGTAGCTCACCAGTTCTCCCGAAGCCCGGGCTCCACATGTTTGTACACACGTGTGGAGAACTACATCAGTGTCATCTGGCCCGCGAGGTGGCTCAAGGGGTGATGCTGGGGACCGCGCTGCCTCCCAGGAGCGCATCGCGCGGCGGACCCCCGCCGTACAGCGGCTCCGGCACGGGTCCGCGTCGCATCGGCGCGGGGTCAGCGTCGGCCACCGAGGCCGCCGTCGCCGGTGTCCGGACCGGACGCCGTGAGGACCTCGACCCCCTCGGCGGTGTAACGCTCGATCACAGCGGGGTCGGTCGCGTCGGTGACAAGGGTCCACCCGCGCGCCAGCGGCGCCCAGGCGGGCACGGCGCCCCGGTCCAGCTTGCTCGCGTCCGCGAGGACCACCGTGCGCCGCGCCCGACGAGAGGCGATGTCCTTGGTGGCCGCCTCGACGAGCGTGGGCTCACCGACGCCGTCCACGGGATCGAGGGCGTCCACGCCGAGAAAGGCCACGTCCACCATGAACCGCTCGAGCGTCAGCGTCGTCACTGGCCCGGCCAGCCCGTGGCTCTTGGGCGCCACGACTCCACCCACGACGACGACCTCGAGGCCGGGCTCCCCGGCAAGCATGAGGGCGATCTCCAGGCCCCGGGTGAGCACGGTCAGTCCGCACCTGCCGCGCAGGTGCTCGGCGAGCTGAGCGGTGGTCGTCCCGGCGTCGACGAAGATCGTCCCCTCCGCCGGTAGGAGCGCGGCGGCGCGCGCGCCGACGGCCGCCTTCGCAGCCGTCCGCACCCCCATCCGCTCCGCAAGGGCACGCTCGCGGAACGTCGCCTCGACCGTAGCCCCGCCATAGGTGCGGGTGAGCCGGCCCTCCTCGCCGAGCCGGGAGAGGTCCCGGCGCACCGTCGACGGCGAGATGCCTAGCCTCGCCGAGAGGTCCTCCACCCGTGTCGTGCCGGCCCGGAGGAGCTCGAGCACGGCCTCGTGCCGCTCCCGGGTGCCCCGCCGCAACCCCTCGCCCAACCCGCCGTCTCCGCTCAGCCCGCGACCGCCGGCGAGTACTCCGCCCGGATCGCGTCGACGAAGGGGCTGTACTCGACCGCTGCCAGGTAGGCCGATCGCATCGTGCCGTGATCCGCCTTGCCCGTGCCCGCGATGTCGAACGCCGTGCCGTGGTCGACCGAGGTCCGCAGGATGGGCAGCCCGACTGTCACCGAGATCGTGCCGTCGAAGTCGACCGTCTTGGCGGCGATGTGTCCCTGGTCGTGGTACTGGGACAGGATTCCGTCGTAGCGCCCGACCAGCCCGTGATGGAACACCGAGTCCGCCGGGATCGGGCCGGCGACGTCGAGACCGCGGGCGCGGGCGTCCTCGACGGCGGGAGCGAGGTGGACGATCTCCTCGTCGCCGAAGGCGCCGTTCTCGCCGCCGTGCGGGTTGATGGCGGCGACGGCCAGCCGTGGCTCGGTGACCCCGAAGACGCGCAACGCCGTCGCGGCCCGCACGATCGAGGCCAGCTGGGTCTCGCGGGTGATCCTGTCCAGGGCCTGTCGCAGGGAGAGGTGCCGGGTGGCGAAGAAGATGCGGAGATGGTGGCCCGGGACATGGGCGTTGCGGACGACGAACATGGTGTCCTGCTTGGTCACCCCGGTCAGCGCACCCAGCATCTCGGTGTGCCCGAGGTGCTCGCTGCCGGCGGCCCAGATGGCTTCCTTGTTGATGGGCCCGGTGACGATGCCGCTGATCTCGTTGTCGAGGGCGGCGCGGGTGGCCACCTCGATAGCGGTGACGGCGGCGCGGCCGGCGCGCTCGTCAACGACACCCCAGTCGGGCAGGGAGTCGCCCAGGACCCCGATGTCGAAGACATCGACGACGCCGTCCCCGCCCGGGGTGGTGTCCCAGGAGGCGACCGGGCGTAGCTCGACGTCGAGGTCGAGCGCCTCCCGGGCTCGCTCGAGCGCGCCGAGGTCACCGACCGCGATGCCGTGATGGGCATCATCGCCGGAGAACTCGGCGAGGGTCTGGAGGGTGATCTCCGGGCCGATGCCGACGGGGTCTCCGACGGTGAGGGCGAGGACGGGGCGGGACTGAGGGCTAGCCATGGTGAGGATCGATCTCCTTCGTCGATATCGTCAGAGTCTCTCGCGCGGCACAGCGGCCCGCACCCAGCGGTTCCGCTGTCCTGCCACACGAGCGAGGTGGTCGAGGCACTCGACCGCCGCCATGGGCCCGCCGATGAGGCCGCCCTTGGTGACGATCGGCATGCCGTCCCACGGGCCGTCGACGACCTCGCCGGCGACGGCGAGCGGGACGACCTCGCCCTCCACCTCGATGCCGCGGCCCCCGATCTCGGCGAGCACCGCGGCGGTGACATCACCGCCGGTGGTGTACAGCCCGTCGACGCGACGCTCCTGCAGCGCCCGACGCGTGATGCGGCCGAGCGCTCGGGGTAGCTGGGCGGACTGCTCAGGGCTGAGCGGCAGGACGTCCACGTCCTCGAGGACCGTGGCAAGGAGGACGAGCTCGCCGCCCGCGGCGCTCTCGAGCTCTGCGGTCAGCCGCGCCACGGTCGCGTCGACATCCAGCACGCCACGACCGGCCGGGCGGACGACCCGGACGGGACGCGCGGACAGCAGCCGCTGCAGCTGCGTGCGGGTGAGGTCGGTTGCCGATCCGCTCACCGCGAGCAAGGGAGCCGCCGAGCCGGAGGTGGGGACCTCCATGGCCTGCGCAAGCGCGAGCGACCCCGGCCCCGGGTCGATCCCCGCCCACATCAGGCTGGGTTCCTCCGCCGCCACGACGGCGGCCGCCTGCGCGACCCGGACCAGGTGCTCCCGCGTGATGGCATCCCCGATGACGACGTCTGCGCCAGATCGGACGGCGTCCCGGACGGAGGTCACAAGCCGTTCTCGCGACCCGGTGACGACGGAGAGGGGCACGAGGGCGGTGCGCAGACCGGTCCCGCGCCCTAGCACCTCGGCGACCGAGGAGGTGTGCACGGGTGACCGGACGTCGCGGGCGAGCTCCGTCTCCTCCAGCCGCACGCCGGCGAGCAGCTGCGTGCCCTCCACGGTCTGCCGTCCGGCGTCAGGGTGGGCCGGCATGCAGAGGCCCACCACGTGCCGACCCGAGAGATCCCGGGTGGCACGGAGGAGTGCCTCGCTCGCCACGCCGACGTTGCCGCGCAGGGTGGTGTCGATGCGAGAGCTGACGAGCCGCACCGGCCACCCGGCTCGCACGGCCCCCGTGACAGCCCGCACCGCCACCTCCGGCGCGGCGTGCCGCGACTCGGTGGTGGCGACGAGGACGTCGAACCGGCTGTGGAACTCCGCGATGGCCTCCCAGTAGCCGTCCGAGCTCACCGTCACGGCGCTCCAGCCGGCGCGGGCGAAGCCCGCGGCGGAGGCGTTCGCGCCCGTGAGGTCGTCGGCGACGACGAGGATGTGGGCCATCAGCTGAGGAAGAGGCTCGCGATGAACAGGAGGGGGATGGACCCCGCCCACACCGCCGTGGTGATGCCGGACCATGCCTTGAGTGCGGCTGTGCCCTCGAGGCCGGTGAAGCGGGTGACGACCCAGAAGTAGGAGTCGTTGAAGTAGCTGAACACCATGGAACCGGCCGTGCACGCCATGGCGGCGAGGAGCGGGTTGATGCCGAGCGGCTCGATGAGGGGAGCGGTGACGGACGCCGCGGTGATCATGGCGACCGTCCCGGAGCCCTGCGCGATGCGCACGAGCGTGGCGATGAGGAACGGCACGAGGAAGGCGGGCAGGTTGATCGACGCGATCCCCTCGGCCAGCGCGTCCCCGACGCCGGACTCCCGCAGGACCAGGCCGAAGCCGCCGCCGGCGCCGGTGATGAGCAAGATGAGGCCGGCCGAGGCAGCGGCCTCCGCGAGCCAGTGGTGCACCTTGTTGCGCGGGGTCCAGCGGGGCAGAAGGACGTAGACCGCGAGGAGGACGCCGATGACGAGCGCGACCACCGGATTGCCGAAGAAGGCGAGCGGGACGGTCCACGTGGACGGTTCGTACTCGCCGGTGAGGACGCCCTGGGAGTTGCGGTCGATCGCGGCGGTGACCGTGTTTAGAACGATGAGGAGCAGCGGGACGAGCAGGGGCAGGGAGGCTACGAACGCCCCGACGCGGTGCGGCTTGGCGCCGGCTGGCGCGGTGCCGAGGTCGTGGGTGGGGGCCGCCGGCACCGCGTCGTCGTCGCCGTCGTCGAGGAGGGTGCCGGCCGACCTGCCGGCCCCGTCACGGCCGGCCCCGACTCGGGCCGCCGCGCCGTAGACGACCTCGCGGATCTCTGGGACGAGCCTGTCCTCGAGCTGGGGGCCGACCCACTTGGCGTAGAGAACGACGACAGGCAGGAGGATGACCGTGAAGATGAGGCCGGTGACGATGAGGAGGCCGAGGTCCACGCCGAGGATGCCGGCGACGCCGAGCGGTCCGGGGGTCGGGGGAACCATGTGGTGGGTGAGCGTCATGCCGCAGCCGAGGGCGAGCGCGAGCGCCACGTAACCGCCCCGCTTCACCCGCGCGATGGACCGGGCCAGGGGGTTCATGATGACGTAGCCCGAGTCGCAGAAGACGGGGATCGAGACGAGAGAGCCGACGCTGGCCATGGCCCACTCCTCGCGCCCCTTGCCGAAGGCCTTGAGGAATGCCTTGGCGAGGGCGTCGGCGGCGCCGGAGACCTCGAGGATCTTGCCCATGCCGACGCCCAGGCCAATGACCATGCCGATGGAGGCGAGGGTGTCGCCGAAGCCGGTGGTGAGCGAGGTGATGGTCGCGACCGGGGACTGGCCGGCGACCAGGCCGGTGACGATGGCGGCCAGGATGAGCGCGACGAAGGCGTCGAGGCGGGTAAGCAGGACGACCACGATGATCGTGGCGATGCCAAGCACGAGCGCGAGCAGCAACTGTAGGTCCACGTGCAGTCCTTCCTTGGACTGAGCGGCGTCGACGACGCCGGACGTCGTTGATCGAACAGCGCAAGTATGACCACAGGTATCTGCACATGACAAGCGATTAGGATGCCGGTTTGGTGCCAAGTGCTCACGCACATGCCAGACGTCACCGGGAAGTTGCGCAACTCACGCAGGTACGCGGTCTTGTCGGCTGCGCGCCTCTCGCCCCCGCATGAAGATGTCCGAGCGCCGGAGCCGAGCCAGTGCATGCGCAGCGCCGCCGTCGGGCGCGGACGCGCACTTACTCGTGGCGCTCCTCTGCCACGTGGAGGCCACCACCTCACGCGCAGCGTGCGAGCTGATCGATCCCATCTGGCTGTTGCTCGCGGCGGCGGTCGGTGTCACTTGTGAACATGTCCTCCACTCCCCGCAGGGACAGGTGTGTCGCCTGCCAGGGGCATGGGACCGCTGCGAGCGGTTTTCTGCCAGGTCATGGGACCGCCCGGCGTGCCTTGCCCCTTGCCCCAGTGGTCTGCTCGACGGCTCGTTGGATCGCTGCGTCAGTGTTGTCCGCGGGAGGTTCGCGGGCGTGGGAATCCGGGAAGTCAGCCTGGTTGAGGTCAGGTAAGTGCTGCGGGGCTGGCTCGAGTTGGGGGGCCCGCCGCGTTGGTCGTTGCTGCGGTTGTGCTGGTCCCGGCCCCGGCTCGGCTTGTCCTGGCAGCGGTCGCGCTCGTGTGGGGGTGATCGCCGGTCTGGACGCGGTGATCAAGGACTGACCGTGTACCGGGGGCGGGTGCTGCTGGCGCACCGGGAGGACGGGCGGTGGGGCACGGGGCAGGACCGGGACTTTGCGGACTGGCGCTCGCGGACCACGGGCGGTGGGCGGGGCGTGGCGACCGGGGAGCTGGTGGTCGCGGAGGGCCGGCTGCTGTGCGACTGCGAGGCCACCCGGGTGGTGCTGGACGCCGCCTCGGTGGTGCTGGACGTGGGCCAGACCCAGCGGACCTACACCGGTGAGCTACGGCGGGCAGTGACGACCCGGGACCGGCGCTCACGCCCTCCCAGAATCCTCAGGAGTTCCGGGAGGGCCGCTACCGGGAGGCCGAACGCGTGTGGTCGGGTCATCCAACCCCGCGCTGGTCGACGTCGTGCAACACCTGACGCCGGGAAGGCGCTGGACTTGGGGTGCGGGGAGGGCGCCGACGCGATCTGGCTCACCACCCAGGGGTGGAGGTGGAGGGTCACCGGCGTGGGCATCTCCGCGACTGCCACCGCCCGCGCGCGCGAGGCCCAGCGCCGGCAACTCGGCACGATCGTGCGGTTCGTCACCGCGGACCTGGCCCAGTGGGAACCTGACGACGGCCCCTACGATCTGGTGAGCGCCAGCTTCCTGCACTCACCCGCCCCTCTCCCGCGCGTCGCGATCCTGCAACGCGCAGCGGCCACGGTGGGCACCGGCGGGCACCTCGTGGTCGTCTCCCATGCCGCGCCTCCGCCCTGGGTGGACGCCGCTGATCATCCCGCGGGCAGCTTTCCCAGCTGGAAGCACCATCTCGGCGCGCTCACGCCCGCCACGCAACTCGTTCACACGATCGTTGATCCGGCGGTAGTAGTCCACCGTTGCGACGCTGCTCATCCCGTGCAGCAAACCGATGGTCCACATCGGGCTTTCCTCGGCCATCCGCTGTTCCGGGCCGGTCAGATGCGGATGTAGGCGGCGCCGGCTAGCTGCGCTTGGACGATCGAGGTGACCGCGGAGGGAACCGTGCCGACCTCGGGTCGCAGCTCGTCCGGGTCGAGGCCGCGGCGTCCGAGTCCGACGCTGCATGCGGCGACCTCGGTGTGCTCGGGCACCTTGACGGCATCGGTGCCGGTCAGGCCGGCCAGCGCCGAGGCCGTTGACGATCACCCGCACCTGCACCCCCAGGCCGGCGGCCTGGAGTCCGGCTGCGGCGTCCAGCGCCCGTTGAACGTCGGCGGGGTCGTCGGCCACGTGCAGGATCGCCTCACGGGGGCTCTCATCCATTGCGGGTCGCCTGGGCGGGGGTCAGGCGGCGCAGCCGGTCAGGGCGGCGAAGACGTAGGGCAGGTGAACGGCGGCGGCAAGGGCGGCCATGCCCACTAGGTATGCCGCGATCGCGACCGCGGGCACGGCACCCGCCAGCCCTGCGCTGGGGCGGACGAGGTGGCGGATGCGCTCAGGGCCGGCGGCGTGCAGGGCGAGCGGGCAGGAGTGCTGTGGCATGGCGGGCTGGGTGCGTTCGCCCAGCTTGACCAGCGCGCTCACCAGCGCCGGGGTTCCTGCCTCGCGGCGGGCCTGGTCGTCGGCCGCGATCTCCAGGTAGTGCGGCAGCGCGTCGGCGGCTGCGCGGATCAACGGCACCCAGCGCAGATAGGCGGCGATGGCCTCGACCAGGGCGGAGATCAGGTGGTGGCGATGGTGCAGGTGGGCGTGCTCGTGGGCCAGCACAGCGGCCAGCTCGTCCTCCGCCAGCGCACGCACCGCGCCGGTAGAGAGCACGACCCCGCCGTGACGGGCGGGGAAGGTGAGCGCGAACGGGTCCTCGGCATCGACCAGCGATACCTCGTGTCCATGCAGGAGCTGCCGCCACGCGCTGTGCAGCAGCGCGCCGGCAGCGTCCCGGGAGCGGGAGCGGCGCCGGATCATCTGGCGAGCAAGACCTGCTCCCAGGGCCAGTGCCAGCGCCACCGGCAACGCAAGCAGCAGCACGGCGGGAACCAGGGCGTCGTCGGTGGTGTCAGCGGAGAACGGGTTCGCGGCGCTCAGGCACCGCTGGCACACCTCGGCCGCGCGTTCGGGCAGCAGCACGGGGCCGGACCCGGCCCAGGCCAGCAGCGGGCCGATCGCCAGCAGTGTGACCAGCCAGACCCCGATGCCGCCGGCGACCACCACGATCGCCAGGCGCGGTACGCGCACCAGGGCGGGGGCCGCGTGCCGCAGCAGAGCTGGACCGAGCACCGCCAGCGCCACCAGCCCGGTGCTCAGCGCTACCGTGAGCATGCCGACGGTCATGAGCCCTCTCCCCGGTCGCGGCGTTCCAGGTAGTCGCGCAGCAGGTCTAGGTCGTTTTCGGGCATCGAGTCTACGAACTGCAGGATCGAGGCGGCACGGTCTCGGCTGGCGTCCAGCACCTGCTCCATCAGCCCGGCGGCATGCTCATGCCTGCTGAGCTTGGGGCTGTACCGGGTAGAGCGTTTCTGGCGGGTGATGGTCACCAGGTGCTTGCGGTCGAGGTTGGTGAGCACGGTTGCGATGGTGGTGTAGGCGGGGTCGGAGGGCAGATGCTCGATCACCTCGCGCACGGTGGCCGGGCCGTGGTCCCACAGCACGTCCATCACCTGCGCCTCCAGCGTCCCCAGCCTCAGCAGATCGCCCGGGCGCCCATCGGCGGCGTTCATGACGTGGCCGCCAGCGGTTCGGGGCGCACCGGGCAGGCGACCTGTCCCCGGAGTCGCCACACCAGTGCGACGCCGGTCAGGATCAGCGCACCGAGCGCGAGGAACGGCTGCACCGGGGTGAACCAGGTGATGGCGCCGGAGTATCCCAGGGCTAGCAGGGCGAGCTTGTTGCACACCGGGCACCCCACGGCGAACCAGGCCAGGATGCCGCCGGCCATCCCCATCCGGCTGCTGCGGCGCGCTTGCACCTCATCGCCGGAATCTGTGCTCGTGGCTGGGTCGGTGGTGGCGTAGTCGTCCTCGTCTGCCGCGCTCACCTGCGTGCCCGCGGCGGCGCGGTGCGGGCGGACATAGGTCGCTACCAGCATGCCTGAGAGCGCTGAGGTGACCAGCCATACCGGGTAGTTCCACCACACCGGCGGGATATCCCGACCGAACACCGGGTTGGGGATCAGCACCGTGGCCACCCCGATCACGACGGCGACGACCGCGGCGGCGGCGATCACAACCAGCACCTGCCTGCCCGTCCACAGTCTCAGCGCTTGCCCAGCCAGCCGGAAGCTCTCGCCGACGCCCTGACGCGATCGAGCGGGAGGAGAGGTCATGAAATCCATCCTGGCACGACTCGACTACCACGCATAGTCGACTATCTGGGATAGTAGAGGACGGTGCCCGCGACAGTACAGGAGACTCCACATGCCTGCCGAGACCACGAACCGTCCGAAGCCGTCGAATCGTTCGAGGTCGTCATGGATCGTGCCGGTCGCCGTGCTGACGGTGGCTGCCGTGCTGATGGCCGTGATCGTGTGGGTGAACTGGAGCGGCACCTCACCCGAGGACGGCAGCTCGCCGTCTGGTGAGGGGGCGCCGACCGAAGTGCAGAACCCCGAACAGCCGGACTTGACCGAGGTCGAGGCCCGGGACGAAGGGGACCTGCTGGCGGCCGGCCCGGTCGATGCGCCGGTGGTGCTGGTGGTGTTCTCCGACTACCAGTGCTCGTTCTGCGCCCGGTGGAGCGAGCAGACGCTGCCGTCGATGATGGAGCACGTCGACGCCGGGAACCTGCGCATCGAGTGGCGCGACGTGAGCGTGTTCGGCCCTGCCTCCGAACGCGCGGCCCGCGCTTCCTACGCCGCCGCGTTGCAGGGGGCGTTCTGGGAGTACCACGACGACCTGTTCGCAGATGGTGAGACCCGCTCCGAGGGGGACCTGAGCGAGGAAGCGCTCGTCGCGCTGGCCGCGGAGCTGGGGTTGGACACCGAGCAGTTCGCCGCCGACCTGGCCGCGGAGGAGACGGCACAGGTGATCGCCGCCAACCAGCAGTTCGGGTTCGACCTGGGCGCCACCTCCACGCCGGTGTTCATCCTGGGCGGGCAGCCGATCGTGGGCGCGCAGCCCACTGGGGTGTTCGAGGACGCCTTCCAGACTGCGCTCGACGCGGCGGAGTGAGGCGGCGTGGACATCGGACTGCTCGCCGCGTTCGCCGGCGGCACGCTCGCGCTGCTGAGCCCGTGCGCGGCGCTGCTGATGCCGGCATTCTTCGCCTCCACGATCGGCACCGGCCCCCGGCTGCTGCTGCACGGCGCGATCTTCTACCTCGGCCTGCTGATCGTGCTGGTCCCGGTCGGTGTCGGGGCCGGCGCGCTGGGGACGCTGTTCGTCACCCACCGGCAGGCGATCGTGCTGGTCGCCTCCTTCGTCCTGATCGTCTTGGGCGCCGCCCAGGCTCTCGGTTTCGGGTTCGACCCGTCCCGGCTGCTGCCCGCAGGTGCTGACCTGCACTCCCGCGCCGCGTCCAAGACCGGGACCGCCAAGACGCTGCTGTTGGGAGCTGCCAGTGGGATCGCCGGGTTCTGCGCCGGCCCCATCCTGGGCGCCGTGCTGACCCTGGCCGCTGCCCGCGGTGACACCCTCGCCGCCGGTGTGCTGCTCGCCGTCTACGGCGCCGGCATGGTTCTGCCGCCGCTGCTGATCGCCGCGCTCTGGCAGCGCCTGGGCGTCCGCGGGCGTCGGCTGCTGCGCGGGCGTGCCTTCACCGTCCTGGGCCGGCAGCTGCACACCACCTCGGTGATCACCGGCCTGCTGATCATGGGCGTCGGCCTCCTGTTCTGGACCACGAACGGCTTGGCCGGGGCCCCCGAGCTCGTTCCGCTCGACGCCCAAGCCTGGCTTCAGGAGCGCGCCTCCATCCTGGCCAACCCGATCCTGGACATCCTCGCCATCATCCTGATCGCAGGGATCGTGCTGCTGCTGTGGGCCAGGCACCGCCGCAACCGCGAGCGCGCGCAGGCCCACGCGAACGAGCAGCCCACGGAACAACGATGATGCGACGTCGACGAGCCGGCATCTCTGCGATCTCCGTCGCCGCGGTGCTGTTGCTGACCGGTTGCGGGGCATCCGAGCCCGAACCCGTGCGAGACCCGTACCCGGTCGATGATCCACTGCCGGTCGTGGACACCGCGGGGATGCGTCTGCCGGCACAGTTCGAGGAACTGGAGGTCATGGACCCCGGGTGGGACGTCGCCGCGCAGTACGCCGACGGGGTCTATCTCGCCCCGGGTGAGCGCGACGGCATGCTGGAGTTCACGGCCGTAGACGTGCACGGCGACGTCCTTTGGGCCGTGCAGCGCCCGGCGAGCTGCACCGGCTTCGCGGTGACGATCGACGCGGACGGGCGAGCCCTCGCGATCCTGGGCGACCTAGAAACCACCACCGAAGCACTGGCTGCCACCACCGCCACCGCCTACGACCTGGCAACCGGGGAACAGGTCTGGGGTCCGGTGCAGGTACCCGGCCCCTACCAGGGCCCCGGCCTGGTGTTCGCCGCGCCCCCTGAGGGCTTCATGGGTGAGACCGGCCCACGCGTCGCGCTCGATCCCACCACGGGAGAGGTCGCGGCCACCGAAGAGGGCTCCACAGGACTGCGGATCATCGGCGAGTACCACGGCGTCGTCTTGCTCACCCATGAGGACGCTCTGATCGCGCGCGACACGACCACAGGCCAGGAGCTGTGGCGCCGCCCGCTGGCCGAGCACGGCTGGACCGCGGCGTCCCTCAGCGCCGCCCTGCCCGCCACGCCGGCCGACGGGCTTGCGCTGCTCTCCACCTCCGAGACCATGGGTGCGCTCATAGACCTTCACGACGGCGTCGTCGTGAACGACACCGCACACGATGCGGCAGTGGACCCGACCACCGACACCTTGGTGGTCCTGGACGCGGCCGGGCTACACGCCTACGACGCCGACGACCAACCGTTGTGGTCGCTCTCCGTCGATGACCAGACCACCATCGAGGCGATCGGCGGGGTCTTCCTCTACCTGCGCGAAGGCGGCGCGATCCGGGTTCACAACGTCATTACTGGCGATGTCGCCCAAGCCTACGAACCCGACGGGCAAGGGCCGATCATCGTCCCCTCGCACATCACGATCAACGGAGCCTCGCTTCTGCTCGACGGCAACCGTCCACTGCTGGCCACCATCTCAGACGTCTTCACCGGCGAGGAGCGCGGCCCATGAGGCACGCGACGAGCGGCGTGCGATGACCTCGCCGGTGGCCGCGGTGGACTCGACGTGGCGAGCGCCGCGCTCATGCTCTGGGACGACCCCACCGTCACCTGACCGGCAGGTCGTTCTGGCCGGTAAGCGAGGCCGCGTGGGACCTGAGCGACCCTCGATGTCGCAGCCCCTGGCGGTGCGGGATGGTCGCCTGATGAGGCATCAGCGTCAGCGCCAGCGCATGGTCATGAAGAACCCGACGATCATCACGCCGAAGCCGATCGCCAGGTTCCAGTTGCCCAGTCCGGGGATGGGGTAGCCGCCCTTGGTGAGGTACGTGACGACGACGACGGCCAGCCCGAGCACCATGAGCGTCACCATGGTCGGCGCCCACCAGCGCGGGCTGGGCCGCTGTGCCGCCGACGCGGCGGCGGCCTCGCCGGTGGCAGTCACGGGCTTGCGCTTCTTGGACTCGGGCATCTCGTTCTCCTCGTGCTCTGGGGCGTAGCCGTCGCGGCCTGGTCAGCACCCGGGCGCGGGGACGGCGGGCAGGGCGGCAGCGCTACCGTAGTGTCGCATGCACCTCCCGGGGACCGGGCGGCAGCGCGGGCTGGGTGAGCCGGCCGTGACCCTCGTGCGGCGGCAGCACGGGGCGATCGGGGAACCTTGCCGCAGGGGGTGGCGGCACCAGCGCCAGGGGTGGCGGCACCGGCTGCGGTGGCGACACCGACCGCGCGGACGGCACCGACCGCGGGGACGGCACCGGACCCGCGGCACCGGCCCCGGGGCGCCGGACCCGTGGCACTGGCCGCGAGAGCAGCTGCGGCACGGACCGATGGACAGCCGACCGATGGACAGCCGACCGGGAGGACCGAGGAGGGGTGATGGCCCACCTGTGGCACCGCCTCGTGGCGAGCCTGCGCGGCGCCTCCCTCGCTACCGGGCTGGTCGGCCTCGTCGCCGGGCTGATGTTCGCCACGAGCGCCTCGGTCTTCGCGGGCCAGTCCTCCCGGGAGGCCCTCGACCTCGAGGACCTCGCGCGCGCCGAGTCCGAGCGGCTCACCGAGCTGCAGAACGACAACGCCGCGCTCCGCGAGAGCATCCAGCCCTACCTCGACGGGCAGTCCACCACCGACGCGCCCGGCGCCGGCGCCGAGCTGGACGCGTTCGCCGCCGGCCGGCAGCCGGTGCGCGGGCCAGGCCTGCAGGTCGAGCTGTGGGACGCCCCGGCGGAGGCCCGCACCGGCGAGCTCGCCCCCGACGCGCTCGTCGTGCACCAGCAGGACCTCGAGGCCGTGATGAACGCGCTGTGGGGCGGCGGCGCCGAGGCCATGGCCGTCCAGGGGCACCGGGTGGTGTCCACCACCGGGGTGCGGTGCGTGGGCAACGTCCTGCACATCGAGGGCCGGACCTACTCCCCGCCCTACCGGATCGAGGCCATCGGCGACCCGGACCAGCTGCACGAGGCGCTGCTCGCCGACCCAGGGGTGCAGATCTACCAGCAGTACGTCGACGCCGTCGGGCTGGGGTGGTCGGTCCGCGACGTCGAGCGCATGCACCTGCCCGCCTTCGAGGGTTCGCTCGTCCTGCACCAGGCCCAGGTGCTGGCACCATGACCGCATTGCAAGCAAGCACCGCAAGCACCGCGCTGCGCGCAGCGCACCGTCCGCAGCGCACCGCACGCACCGCACCGTGACCGCTGACCCCGGCTACGTCCCCAGGAGAACCGTGAGCCACATCCTCGTCGTCGACAACTACGACAGCTTCGTCTACACCATCGTCGGCTACCTCCAGCAGCTCGGGGCCCGGACGACGGTGGTGCGCAACGACGCCGTGCCCGCCCTGACCGGCTACGACGGCGTCCTGATCTCGCCCGGCCCCGGCACGCCCAAGGAGGCCGGCGCGTCGATGGCGGTCATCGAGGACTGCGCGGACCGCGAGCTGCCCATGCTGGGGGTGTGCCTGGGGCACCAGGCGCTCGCCGAGGCGTTCGGCGGCACCGTGACCCACGCCGCGGAGCTCATGCACGGCAAGACCTCCGCGGTCGAGCACGATGGCACCGGGGTCTTCGCCGGGCTGCCGTCCCCGCTCACCGCCACCCGGTACCACTCCCTCGCCGTCGTCCGGGACACCGTCCCCGCGGAGCTGGACATCACCGCGGCGACGGCGTCCGGCCTCGTCATGGGACTGCAGCATCGGGACCTGCCGCTGCACGGGGTGCAGTTCCACCCCGAGTCGGTGCTCACCGAGGGCGGGCACCGGCTGCTCGCGAACTGGCTCGCGACGACCGGGGACGCCGCAGCGGTGGACCGCTCGGCAGGGCTCGCACCCCGGGTGGCGCACCGGGGCTGACGGCGCGGCCGCTGCGTCGGGCACAGCCCGGCGACGTCACCGGTGCGGTGAACGGGGCGACGGCGGGTGTCGGATGCGACGTCACCGAGGCGCCGGGCGAGCCCGACCAGGGGGCACGGTCGACCTGGCAGCACGGTCGCTGTCGGGCTCAGCGCCGACCGGCAGCGAACCGCCGTCGGCCCGACCCCGCCCAGCGGCGCGGCCCGCCGCCGGCCTCAGCCCCGCTCGGCGGCGTTCTGCCGCGCCCGGGCGTTGGCGTTCGCGTTCGGCCCGGGCGGCCCGCCCGCCTCGTCCTCCCCGGTCGGCGTCTCCGTCGGGGTCTCCGTCGCGGGCTCGGTGGGCGTCTCCGTGGGCGTCTCGGTCGCCGTCGGTGTGGGCGTCGGGGTGGGGGACGGGCTCGGCGGCGGGGGCGGCTCCTCGGCCACCGTGAGGGTGATCGTCGTGCCCCGCTCGACGACGCCGGCCGGGTGGGACTGGCCGATGACGGTGCCGGGGGCGGCCTCCGCCGTCTGCTGGGTCTCGATGCGGTAGTTCAGGTCCAGCTCGTCCAGGACGCCGGTGGCCTCCGCCTCGGTCATGCCCACCAGGTCCACCAGCTCGACGTTGCCGCTGGCCAGGACGAGGTCGACGGCGGTGCCCGGCGGGACCGCCTCGCCGGCCTCCGGGGTGGAGCCGATCACCGCGCCGACGTCCACCGAGGCGTCGGCGTTCGCCTCCTTCACCGACCCGACCGTCAGCCCGCGCTCGTCCAGCTCCGCGCGCGCTTGCTCCTGGGACATGCCGGCGATGTCCGGGACCGTGACCGACGCCGGGCCGGAGGAGAAGGCGATCTCGACCGTGCTGCCCTCCGGCACCTCATCTCCCACCGGCGGATCGGACTCGACGAACTGCCCCTCCGGGACGTCGTCGGAGGGGACGTCGTCGACGATGCTCGGCTCCAGCCCGACGTCGGTCAGCGCCTCCCGCGCGGCGACCTGGTCCATGCCGGTCATGTCCGGCACCGCGACCGTGGTCGTCGGCGGCGTGCCGTCCTCGGGGTTCTGGAGCAGGTACACGATCCCGGCGACCGCGGCGAGGCCGAGCAGCGCGAGCAGCCAGACCCACCAGCGGGACCGGCGCGGCCGGTCCGGGCCGCCGTCGGCGTGCCCGCCGGTCGCCGTCGGCGGCTCCGCCTGCGGCGGCGGAGTGAGCGTGCGGGTGGCGGTGGCGGCCGCCAGCGGGGTGGTCGCCGCGGTGCCCGCCGCGCCGGCCGCCCAGGACGCGGCGGACGGGGCGTGCACCTCGCCGCCGCGGACCGCGGCGAGGAGGTCGGCGCGCATGTGGGCGGCGTCGGCGTAGCGGTCCTCCCGGTCCTTGGCCAGGGCCTTGAGCACGACCCGGTCCAGGACCTCGGGGATGTCGGGGGTGACCGCCGACGGCGGCTTGGGCGTCTCCCGGACGTGCTGGTAGGCGACGGCGACCGCGGAGTCCCCGGAGAACGGCGGCTGGCCGGTGAGCAGCTCGTAGAGCAGGCACCCGGTGGAGTACAGGTCCGAGCGGGCGTCGACCACCTCCCCGCGGGCCTGCTCGGGGGAGAGGTACTGCGCGGTGCCGACGACGGCGTGGGTCTGGGTCATCGTGGCGGCGGAGTCCGTCATCGCCCGGGCGATGCCGAAGTCCATCACCTTCACCGCCCCGGTGGGGGTGAGCATGATGTTCCCGGGCTTGATGTCCCGGTGCACGATGCCCTCGCGGTGGGAGTACTCCAGGGCGGAGAGCACCCCGACGACGATCTCGACCGCTTCCTCGATCGGCACCGGGTCGCCGCCGGCCAGCAGGGAGCGGACGGTGTGGCCCTCGACGTACTCCATGACGATGAAGGGCACGGCGGTGACCTGCCCGTTGGCGCTGGTGACGCGCTCCTCGCCGGTGTCGTAGACCGCGACGATCGCCGGGTGGTTCAGCGCCGCGGAGGACTGCGCCTCGCGGCGGAAGCGGGCCTGGAAGGTGACGTCGCGGGCCAGGTCGGCGCGCAGGATCTTGATGGCGACGGTCCGGGAGAGCCGGTTGTCGTAGCCGATGTGCACCTCGGCCATGCCACCGCGTCCGATGAGCTCGCCGACCTCGTACCGGCCGGCAAGCACGTGCGGGACGTCGTCCACCACTAGAGGTCCTTCGTTGTCAGGGGCAGGAGCGCCGCCGGGGCGGCGGTGGGGGCGCCGTCGGCCCCGCCAAGGGTAGCGAGGACGGCGAGCAGGAGGAGCGCGAGCACCGCGAGGACGACCACCATCGCCCGGAGCCACACCTGGTCGGCGGCGAGCTCGGCCCAGGTGGGCCGGGCCCACTGGGACCGGGCGTCCTCGGCGGCGGTGCGGGCGCGGCGGACGGAGGTGGCGGCGCCGGTCGCCGGGCCGTCGGGGGCGGCATGGGCGCGGTGGGTGCCGCGGCCGCGGCGCCGGCGGGGCGGGTACGACGGCGGCAGGCCGGCGGGCGGTTCCGGCGCCGGGGGCGGGGGTGGCGGCGGGGGAGCGGGCCGGGCGGTGCGCCGGGTCGCCGACGGCGGGGCCGGGGCGGGCGCGGCAGTCGGCGTGGGCGCGGTGGCGGCAGGTGCGGCTATGACTGATGGGGCGCTAGGTGCGGTTATGACCGGTGGGGCTGCCGGTGCGGCTGCTGAGGCGGCGGGTGCGGAGGCGCCCGGTCTAGGGGCGGGCCGAGCCGCGGCGACCTCGCGGGTGGCGGGAGCGTCCAGCCCGCCCGCGCCGCGCGGGCGGGCACCCGCGGCACCGGCGGCAGCGGCACCGGCGACCGCGGCACCCCGCCCGGCCGCGCTGGTGGCGCCCGCCGCCGCGGCTGCCCCGCCGGTCCCGAGCCCGGCCAGCACCCCCTCCAGCACCTGCGCGCAGGCCAGCGCGCTCGCCGGCCGCTGCGCCGGGTCCTTGGCGAGCATCCGCTCCACCACCTCCCGCACCGGCCCGGGCACCGTCGCCGGCAGCGCCGGCAGCGGGGTGTTGACGTGCGCGAAGGCGATGTCGACCTGGGTGGCGCCGGTGAACGGCCGGCTGCCGACCAGGCACTCGTACGCGACGACCCCCAGCGCGTAGACGTCCCCGGCCGCCGTCGCCGGCCGGCCCATCGCCTGCTCCGGCGGGAGGTACTGGGCGGTGCCCATGACCATCCCGGCCGACGTCATCGGCGCCTGGTTGGCGCCCAGGGAGACCCCGAAGTCGGTGATCTTCAGCCCGCCGTCGGGGGTGAGGATGAGGTTGGCGGGCTTGACGTCCCGGTGCACCACCCCGCCGGCGTGCGCGGCGTGCAGACCGCGGCAGGCCTGGACGAGCAGCGGCAGCAGCACGGTGGGGGCGAGGGTGCGCTCGCGCTCGAGCCGGTCGGCGAGGGTCTCCCCGCGGACGAGCTCCTGGACCAGGTAGCCGCTGCCGTCCTGCTCGCCGTGGTCGAGCAGCATCGCGAGGTTGGGGTGGCGCAGCCCGGCGGTGTTGCGGGCCTCGGCCCGCAGCCGGGCGAGGAAGTGCTCGTCCCCGGCGAGCTCGGCGCGCAGCACCTTGGCGGCGACCGTCCGGCCCAGCCGGTGGTCCCGCGCCTGCCACACCTCGCCCATCCCGCCGACGGCGATCCGCTCGGTGAGCTCGTACCGGCCGCCGAGGAGGAGCCCGGGCGCGGGGATCACTGCAGCACCGCCTGCATCACCGCGCGGGCCACCGGCCCGGCGTTCGTCCCGCCGTCGCCGCCGTTCTCGATGAGCACGGCGACGGCGACCTGCGGGTCCTCCGCGGGCGCGAACCCGGTGAACCACGAGTGCGGGGCGGCGTCCTGGTTCTCCGCGGTCCCGGTCTTGCCGGCCACCGCCACGCCGTCGATCTGGGCCGGCCGGCCGGTGCCGTTCTCGACGACGTCGAGCATCATCTGGGTCAGCTGGTCGGCGGTCTCCGGCGAGACGGACCGCCGGAGCTCGCGCGGCTGGGTGGCGGTGACCTCCTCCAGGTCCGCGGTGAGCTCGCGGGCGACGAGGTAGGGCCGCATCTGTGCGCCGTCGTTCGCGACGGCGGCCGCCACCATGGCCATCTGCAGCGGGGTGACCCGCACGCTCGCCTCGCCGATGCCGGACATCGCCAGCTGGGCCTGGCTCTCCGGCTCGGGCAGCCGCGAGGGGGTGACGGCCAGCGGGATCTCCAGCTCGGCGCCGAACCCGAACGCCTCGGCCTGGGCCCGCAGCGCGTCGTAGCCGATGTCCATGCTCAGCTGGGCGAAGGGGGTGTTGCAAGACTGCCGGAACGCGGCCAGCAGGGTGACCTCGCCCGACCCGTCCCCGCAGGCCCGCCCGCCGGGGTTGCGCAGCCCCACGCTGGTCTGCGGCAGGGTGAGCTCGGTCGGCGCCGGGACCATGGTGTCCGGGTCGTACTGCCCGCTCTCCAGCAGCGCGGCGGCGGTGATGACCTTGAAGCTCGACCCGGGCGCCCACTGGTCCCCGGCGATGGCCCGGTTGTCCAGCGGCTTGGCCGGGTCGGTGCGCAGGGCGTCCCAGGCCGCCTGCGCCGCCTCCCGGTCGTGGGTGGCCAGGGCATTGGGGTCGAAGCTGGGCGAGGAGTACATCGCCAGGATCGCGCCGGTGGCCGGGTCGAGCGCGACGACGGCGCCGGAGCGGTCCCCGATCGCCTCCGCGGCGGCCTGCTGCGCGGCCGGGTCCAGGGTGAGCTCGACCGCCCCGCCCTGGGGCTGGTTGCCGGTGACCAGGTTCTGCACCCGGCGCAGGAACAGCGAGGAGGAGGTGCCGTTGAGGACGTCGTTCGCCTGCTTCTCCAGCCCGGTGACCGCGTTGAAGGCGGTGGAGAAGTACCCGGTCAGGTGCGCGTAGAGCGGGCCGGGGTCGTAGGTGCGCTGGTAGCCGTAGACGTCGTCGACCGGGTGCGAGGAGGCGATCGGCTCCCCGGCGACGACGATCGGGCCGCGGTCCCGGCCGAACTCCCGGTAGACGGTGCGCACGTTGCGGGAGTCGTTGTTCAGCGCCTCGGCCTGGAAGAACTGCACCGAGGTGGCGGAGACCATCAGCGCCAGGAACATCAGCGCGACGACGGTGGTGAGCCGGCGGATGGGGGCGTTCACAGCCGCACCACCTCCGTCGGCTGGCCGTCCTCGGGCCCGCCGTCGCGCCCGGGGGCTGCGCCTGGGCCCGGTCCGGGCCCGCCGCTCCGGCCGCCGGAGCCGGGCCGGCCGCGGTGGCCGCCGTCGTCACGGTCGGACCGGCCGGTGCGGCCGCCGTCGCCCCGGGTGCGGCCGACGTCGTCCCAGCCGTCGGCAGCCCCGGCCCGCACCTCGGTGGGCCGGTCGTCCCCAAGCCCGTCGCCGGCCGCCCGGTCCCGGCCGGCCCCGTTCGGCCCGCCGACCACCGCGAGCTCGCCCGGCTCGGGCTGCAGCAGGGCGGCCGGCGGGGCGGGCCGGCGGGCGGCGTCGGAGATGCGCAGCAGGAGCGCGACGATGACCCAGTTCGACAGCAGCGAGGACCCGCCGAGCGCCAGGAACGGCATGGTGAGCCCGGTGAGCGGGATGAGCCGGGTGACCCCGCCGACCACCACGAAGCACTGGAAGGCCAGCACGAACGCCAGCCCGGAGGCGAGCAGCTTGCCGAACCCGTCGCGCACCCCGATCGCGGCGCGCAGCCCGCGCTCGGCGAGGACCAGGTAGAGCAGCAGCAGGGCGAGCAGCCCGGTCAGGCCCAGCTCCTCGCCGAGGGAGGCGACGATGAAGTCGGAGTTGGCGTAGGGCACGAGCTGGGGGTACCCCTCGCCCCAGCCGGTGCCCAGCAGCCCGCCGGAGGCGAGGCCGAAGAGGCCCTGGACCACCTGCCCGGACCCGCCGGGGCTGCGGCTGTACACCTCGGGCTC
Source organism: Georgenia sp. TF02-10 (assembly GCF_022759505.1). Taxonomy (NCBI): domain Bacteria; kingdom Bacillati; phylum Actinomycetota; class Actinomycetes; order Allobogoriellales; family Allobogoriellaceae; genus Georgenia; species Georgenia sp. TF02-10. The sequence goes on from NZ_CP094289.1 coordinate 330,644, forward strand.
CAGGGCGTGCAGCCACACCTCCACCCGGGCGCCGACGTGCGGGAACAGCTGCGCGGCCAGGGCCGCGCCGCCGCCGAAGAGGAGCAGGCCGATCAGCACCCAGCTCAGCCGCTCGGTGGCGACGTAGAGCATGGCGACGAACAGGCCGAAGAAGAGCAGCGAGGTGCCCAGGTCCCGCTCCAGGACGAGGACGGCGAGGGAGACTCCCCAGGCCAGCAGGATCGGCCCGAGGTCGCGCAGCCGGGGCAGGTGCAGGCCGAGGATCCGGGGCCCGGCCAGGGCCAGGTTGTCCCGGTTGGTGACCAGGTACCCGGCGAAGAACACCGCGAGGAGGATCTTGCCCAGCTCGGCCGGCTGGAAGGACATCGAGCCGAGGTGGATCCAGATCCGGGCGCCGTTGAGGTTCACGCCCAGCCCGGGCACCAGCGGCAGGAGCAGCAGCACCAGGCCGGCGACCATGGCCGTGTAGGTGTACCGGCGCAGCAGCCGGTGGTCCCGGACGAACCACAGCACCGCCACCGCGGCGGCGACCCCGACCAGGGTCCAGAGCAGCTGGCGGTCGGCGCTGGAGCTGCCGCCCTCCCCGGCGGCCTGGTCGATCCGGTAGATCATCGACAGGCCGATCCCGTTGAGCGCGACGACGATCGGCAGCAGCACCGGGTCGGCGTACGGCGCCCGCCACCGGATGAGCAGGTGGACGACCAGGGCGAGCAGGGCGAGCCCGCCGCCGTGCACGGCCAGGCCCGGCGGGACGGCGCCGGTGGTGGCCAGGCCCACCTGGGCGTAGGCGCCCAGGGAGAGGACGAGCGCGAGGAGGAGCAGCCCCAGCTCCACGCCCCGCCCGGTCCGCGGCGGGCGCACCGAGACGGTGGCCATCACCGGCTCCCCTCGTCCAGGGTCGGCATGGGCTCGGGGGCCGGCGGGGAGGTGGGGACCAGGGTCGGCCGGGGCGTGGTGGGCCGGGCCGGGGTCGGCGTGGGCGACGGCGAGGGCGACGGCGACGGCGTGGGCTCGCGGGCGCCGTCGCCGTCGTCGGTCTCGGAGGCGCGCAGGTTGGCCACCACCTCCTCGGCGGCGGCGAGCGAGCCGCGGGTGATCGGCCGAGTCAGGCGGTCCTGGGCGACCTGGGAGAGGTCGGCGACGCGCAGGTCGGTGCGCTCGTGGAGCTCGGCCAGCCGCACCGGGCCGACCTCCTGGGGGATGCCGCGGTAGATGGCCACGTGCTCCCCGGCCGGGGCGACGAAGTACTGGGTCCGGGTCCAGGAGTACCCGGCCCAGCCGGCCCCGGCGAGCACGGCCAGGACCAGCACGGCCGCCACCACCCGGCCCACCCAGCGGTGCCGGCGGGGGCGGGGCGGGTCCTCCTCCTCCACTGCGGCCGGGCGGGCGGCGCTGACCAGGGCGGCGGCCCGGGCGGCGGCGCCGTGCCCGCCGCGGGTGCCGTTCCGCCGCTCCCCGGCCGCCCCGACCACCTCGGGGCTGGTCGGTGCGGCCGGCCCGCCGGGGACGACGTCGGCGACGACGCAGGTGACGTTGTCCGGACCGCCGGCGCGCAGGGCGAGGGCGATCAGCTCGTCCGCGCACGCGCCGGGGTCGGCGACCGAGGCGAGGGTCTCGGCGATGGTCTCGTCGGAGACCACCCCGAACAGGCCGTCGGAGGCGAGCAGCCACCGGTCCCCGGGCACCGCCTCGCGCAAGGACTCGTCCAGCTCGACGTCGCCGTCGTTGTCGCCCAGGGCGCGCAGGATGACGTTGCGCTGGGGGTGGCGCTCGGCCTCCTCGGGGGTGAGCCGCCCGGTGGAGACCAGGTACTGCACGAAGGTGTGGTCGGTGGTGACCTGGGTCAGCACGCCGTCGCGGAGCAGGTAGGCCCGGGAGTCCCCGATGTGCACCATGGCCAGCTTGTTGCCCGAGCGGAGCACCGCGATGCAGGTGGTGCCCAGCCCGGCGAGGTCCTCGTCCGCCTCGGAGCGCTCCATCAGGTCCGCGTGGGCGGCGGCGACGGCGCCGCGGAGCAGGTCCAGCAGGTCGTCCCCGCCGTGGGACTCCCCGTCCAGCGGGGCGAGGTGGGCCACCGCGACGGAGGAGGCGATGTCCCCGCCGGCCGGCCCGCCCATGCCGTCGGCGAGGACGAGGAGGTGGGGGCCGGCGTAGCCGGAGTCCTGGTTGGAGGAGCGGACCAGCCCGGTGTCGGAGCGGGCGGCGTAGCGCAGGGCGACGCTCATCGCCTCACCGCCGCAGCTCGATGACGGTCTGCCCCACCCGGACCGGGGTGCCGGGGGCGAGCGGGACCGGGGCATCGATCCGCTCGCCGTCGACCACCGTGCCGTTGGTGGACCCCAGGTCCTCCACCCACCAGCCGTCCCCGGAGGGGAAGAAGCGGGCGTGCCGGGAGGAGGAGTAGTCGTCGTCCAGGACCAGGGTGCACGAGGGGGCGCGGCCGACCAGGACCGAGGAGGTGCCCAGCGGGATGGTGGTGCCGGCCAGCGGGCCCTGCACGACCACCAGCCTGGTCGGGCCGCCGCGGCTCGGGGCCCGGGCGTCACCGCCGGTCCGGCGCCCACGGCGGCCCGGGCCGGGGCCGGCGGTGGTGCGCCGGCCGGTACCGCGGGGGGTGATCTTGGTGCCGAAGACGTCCCCGCGCAGGACGGCGAGGGCGGCCAGGACGAAGAGCCAGAGCAGGAGCAGGTAGCCCACGCGCAGCAGGGTGATGGCGAGCTCGCTCATGGGCGGGCGCTCACCCCTCGGGGTCGTCGTCGGCGCCGGTCCAGAACATCACCCGGGTGCGGCCGATGGTGATGGTGTTGCCGTCCACCAGGGTGGCGGCGTCGATCCGGTGGCCCTCGACGAAGGTGCCGTTGGTGGAGCCCAGGTCGGTGGCGATGACCCCGCCGGGGGTGACCCGGATCTCCAGGTGCCGGCGGGAGACGCCGGAGTCGTCGACGATGATGTCCGCCTCGCTGCCGCGGCCGATGACGGTGACCGGGCCGGTGAGGAGGTAGCGCTGGCCGTCGATGTCGATGATCGGGTGGCGGGAGGACGCCGCCGCGGTTGTGGCCGGGGCGACGGCGCCACGGCGGGTGGCGGAGCGGACGTGGAACCGGCCGGTGCTCAGGGCGTCGTCCTGCTCGAAGGAGACCTCGACCGGGCCGACGAAGGTGTAGCGCTGGGAGGCGGCGTGCTCGGTGGCGGCGCCGGTCATCTCCTCGGCGAGGGCGTCCGCACCCCACTGCTCGACCTGGTCGAGGTCGGTGGCGGAGAGCTCGACGACGAACTCGTTGGGGACGACGGTGCGGTCGCGGGAGACGGCGGCGGCGCGGTCGTCCATCTCCCGGCGGACGGCGGAGGCGATCTCGACCGGCTTGACCTCGCTGCGGAACGCCTTGGCGAAGGCCGAGGAGACCATGTGCTCCACGCTCTTCTCGAACCGGTCCAGCACTCCCACCGCGCACCTCCTTCCGCCTTGTTCGGCCCCGTCCGGGCCGGCCCCGGACCGTCCGGCGCTCGTGCCGGGCGGCCGGGCGCCGAGGCCGGCGGGTGGCCACCGGCGCGGCGCCGGGCCAGGGGTCCGGCCCCACGATCGTAACGAGGTGCGCCGATTATGCGAGCACCGCCCCCGGCGGGTGGGGGCCGGTGTGCGGGCACCGCCCCCGCGCGGGTGGGGCTGGCGGCGTGCACCGCCCCGTGGGCGGACGGTGGCCGGCGGCGTGCGACGGCGGGGTCGGGCGGGCGCTCGCGGGCTTTGCCGGGTGGTCGCGGCGGGCATCGCCGGGCGGTCGTGGCGGGCGGCGGCGAGCGCGCCGTGCGCCTGGGCAGCGTGCCGTGCGGCTGGGCACGGCCACGGAGCGTGGTGGGGGTCACGGCCACGGCGTCTGACCGCGCGCGGGCCCGCTGGTGCCCCGTGCTAGTCTGGCTAGCGCTGTTTCGGCAGCATGCGCGAGTGGCGGAATAGGCAGACGCGCACGGTTCAGGTCCGTGTGCCCGAGAGGGCGTGGGGGTTCAACTCCCCCCTCGCGCACCACGCAGATGATGGCCCCTGGGCTCGAGGACTCCTCTCTCAGTCAGGGGCCGTCGTTCCGCCTAGGGTCGAGGGCCGTGAGCAGCGACAGTGTCCGGGCCGGCTACGACGTCGTCGCCGAGGACTACGCCCGGCTGCTGCCCGACCTGGGGTTCGAGGCCCCCCTCGACCGCGCGGTGCTCGACCACTTCCGCGCCGGCCTCGGCCCCGCGCCGTCGGTCCTCGACGCCGGCTGCGGGGCCGGCCGGCTGGCCGCCCACCTCGCCGGGCGCGGGTGCCGGGTGCGCGGCGTGGACCTGTCGGTGGAGATGGTCCGCGTCGCCCGGCGCGCGCATCCCGCGATCGGCTTCGACGTCGCGGACCTCGCCGCCCTGCGCCACCCGGACGCGACCTTCGACGGCGTCGTCGCCTGGTACTCCCTCATCCACACCCCGCCCCGGGCGCTCGGGCCGGTGGTCGCCGAGCTGGCCCGGGTGCTCGCCCCGGGCGGGCTGCTGCTGACCGCCGTCCACGCCGGGACCGGCGTGCGGCAGCTGAGCAGCGCGTACGGACACGCGGTGGACCTGCAGGTCGTCCTGCACGACCCGGACGAGGTCTGCGCCGTGCTGGAACGCGCCGGCCTGGGCGTCGAGGTGCGGCTGGAACGCGCGCCGCGGGCGACCGAGCGCGCGGCCCAGGCCTTCGTCATCGCCCGGAGGCCCGCTCAGGCGCTGCGCCGGCCCGACCTGCGTAGCGGGTGGCGTGCGGCGCCGGCCCCCGGGCGGCGGTACCCGGCGGGCCCCGGTGAGTGCCCGGGCTTGCAGGTCAGCCGGTGAGTCCCCGGGCTCCCCGGTCACGCGGCGCTACCGCCGTCGACCGCCACCCGCTCGCCGTCACGGGTGGTGGCTCGCCTCCCCGGCGGCGTGCCCGGCGGTCTCGAGCTGGAAGGTGGAGTGCTCCACGCTCACCGGGAAGTGCTCGGCGACGCAGGCCTGGATCACCTCGAGCGTGCGGGCGGCGTGGCCGTCGTGGAAGCAGGAGTCGTCGAGGACCACGTGGGCGCTGAGCACCGGCAGGCCGGTGGCGATCTGCGAGGCGTGCAGGTCGTGCACCCCGCGCACGTGCGGCACGGCCAGGATGTGCGCGCGCACCGCGGCGAGGTCCAGGCCCGGCGGGGTGGACTCCAGCAGCACGTTGCCGGACTCGCGCAGGATGCGGACCGCGCGCGGGACGATCAGGGCGCTGATGACCAGGGCGGCGACGGCGTCGGCCCGGGTCCAGCCGGTGGTCGCGATCACGACCGCGGAGACGATGACGGCGACGGACCCCAGGGCGTCGTTGACCACCTCGAGGAACGCCGCGCGGAGGTTGAGGTTGGCGGCGCGGCCCGGGCGCAGGACCGCCAGCGCGGCAAGGTTGCCCACCAGCCCGACGACGCCGACCAGGGCCAGCCCGCCGGCGGCGACCTCGGGCGGGGCGAGGAGGCGCTGCACGCCCTCGACGAAGGCGTAGGCGCCCACCGCGAGCAGGACCGCCGCCTGGGCGCCGGCGGCGAGGACCTCGGCGCGGAGGAAGCCCCAGGTGCGCTGCGGCGTCGGCGGCCGCACGGCGATCGAGGCCGCGGTGAGGGCGACGAGGAGGCCGCCGGCGTCGGTGAGCACGTGCCCGGCGTCCACGAGGAGCGCCAGGCTGCCGGTCACGGCCGCCCCGGCGACCTCCACCAGCAGGATCGTGGCGGTGATGGCGAAGGCGACCGCCAGGCGCCGGCGGTTGGCGCGGGTGTGGCCGTGCGCGTGGGCGTGGCTCATGGCACGGCCCGCGGGGCCTGGGGCGGGTCCGGTGCGTCAGCGGCAGCGACCACGCCGCAGGTGGGGCGCAGCGCGACGGCCGCGCCGTTGACCCGGAGGAGATCCTCGGCGGCGGCGAGGACGGCGAGCAGCTCGGGCGCCGAGGTCAGGGAGAACCACGACGCCCGGCCCACCGGCCGGGAGGTAACCAGGCCGGCGCGGCGGAGGCACGCCAGGTGCGCGCTGACGGTGGACTGCGCCAGGCCGAGGTGCTCGGTCAGGTCCCGCACCCGGTGCTCGCCGAGGCTCAGGTGCTGGAGGATCGCCAGCCGCGCCGGGTCGGCCAGACCGTGGAAGAGCGCCGCGGCCGGGGCCAGCGCGGTCGGTGCCCGGGCCACCGGCGGCGCGGCGGACGCCGGTATCGCCATATGACGATGCTACCCGTCGCCATCGGCCCCGCCGGGCTGGCGCTCCGCTCGGCGACGGCCGGCTGCCCTCGACGACCCGCCAGCTGGTCAGCCCGGGGTGCGGGCAACTGGTCAGACCGGGGTGCGGGCCGGGGGCACGGGAATCCTCGCCGCGCCCGGCCGCGCGCTGACCGGCCGCGGGTGATGCTCACGCGTGCAGGAAGTAACACAATCCCTGCCGGGGCTCGACCGCGTGGCGGGATTCCGCGGAAGTCGGGTGCCATCGTCGCGGATCAGGCAGCGAGTGTGTTACTTCTCGCGCACCAGCCTGCGGGCGTCGTGGCGGGGAGGCCGTCGAGCGGCTGCCCTGACCCCGTCAGGTCCCGTGCGGCGGCGGGACCTCCCGCCACCGCTCGGCCGGGACCTCTCGCAAGTGCCCGGCCGGGACCTCCGTCACGGTCCGCACGACCGGCAGGTGCCGGACAATTCGGGGTGCTCCGGGATGACCCCGGCGCTGTCCCGCCGTCACCCGCCCGCCCGACACCCGAGGACTCCTCATGGTCGCCCAGGTCGCCGACCCGCTCGAGGTCACCGATCCTCGCCTGCCCCGCACGCGTCGGCTGGCCTTCGTCACGATGCTGATCTCCTCCCTGCTCAGCCTGGCCGCGTCGCTGGTCCTCTCGATCGACGCCGTCCGGTTGGCCGCCGACCCCGACGTCCAGCTGGCCTGCAACATCAACCAGGCCATCTCCTGCGGCGCCGTCGCCCAGGCCTGGCAGGCCAGCCTGCTCGGGTTCCCCAACGCCTTCCTCGGCCTCATCGCCGAGCCGGTGGTCATCACCCTGGCGGTCGCCGCGCTCGGCGGGGTGCGCTTCCCCCGGTGGTTCATGCTCGCCGCCCAGGCGATCTACACCATCGGCCTGGTGCTGGCCTACTGGCTCTTCACCCAGTCCTACTTCGTCATCGGCGCCCTGTGCCCGTGGTGCCTCCTCGTCACCGCCTCGACGACGACGGTCTTCGCCTCGATGACGCGGGTGAACATCCTGGACAACAACTTCGGGCTCTCCCCGGGCGCCCATGCCCGGCTCACCTCCTGGCTGCGGATGGGGGTGGACTACGCGGTCGTCGTCATCGTCTTCGTGCTGCTGGCCGCGGCGATCGTGCTCAAGTACCACCGCCAGCTGTTCTGACCGGGGCCGGCAGTGATGAGGCGGCCTCGGCAGCCGGTCCGGCCGTGGCCGCCGCACGGCCGTCAGCGACGGCGCGCGTCCGTGTACCACGCAGACGTCGGCGCAGCGACGGCCCCCGGCGGCGGCTCACCGGTGCGCGGGCTACGCTCGGCCTGGTTGCTGGACCGCTCGACGACGACCGGAGGAGCTCCATGAAGGTCACCATCATCGGCACGGGCACCATGGGCCAGGCCATCGCCGGCATCGTCCGCAAGGGCGACAACTCCCTCCAGGCGCTCGGCCACGGCGACACCGAGACGGTCACCGGCGAGGTCGTCATCCTCGCCGTGCCGTACCCGGCGGTGCGCGAGGTCATCGACCAGCGCGGGAAGCAGCTCGCGGGCAAGGTCGTCGTCGACATCACCAACCCGGTGGACTTCGCCACCTTCGACTCCCTGGTGGTCCCGGCCGACGGCTCGTCGGCGGCCGAGACCGCCGCCGCGCTGCCAGACTCCCGGGTGCTCAAGGCGTTCAACACCAACTTCGCGGCCACGCTCACCTCCGGGACGACCGGCGAGCTGCCGACCACCGTCCTGATCGCCGGCGACGACGCCGAGGCCAAGGCCCTCCTCGCCGACGTCGTCACCGCCGGTGGTCTGCGTGCCGTCGACGCCGGCTCCCTGCACCGGGCCCGGGAGGTGGAGGCCCTCGGCTTCCTGCAGATGACCCTCGCCGCCGGCGAGAAGATCGGCTGGACCGGCGGGTTCGCCCTCCTGCCCTGAGCCCGGTGCGGGCGACCACCGCCAGGATCTCGACCAGTCCGGCCGGTGCCGGTGGTGCCCCCTCCGGAAGGCATGGCACGTCTGCGCCGGGACTGATGACCCGGTCCTGTCGCGCTGGCTCACGTGGTGACGGTCGTGGCCATGGTGTCGCGGTGACCTGCTCCGATCGCCCAGCCGACCCGCGGCCTTGTGCAGCGCAAAGCAGGGCGCACAGGGCAGGCATCGCGCCGGCGAGCGCATGGGGCTGCCCCGGTGCCGTCTGCGGGTGCCGACCGGATGCGGCCGTGCCTGCCGGTTCCTAGGCTCGGCCGCGCGGGATGGCCGACATCCCCGGTGCGGCTGGTTGGCCTACCCACGTCACTGGACAAGCCACGGATCGCAGGAGGCCACTGTGTCGAGCAACGCGGACGAGAAGGCCAAGACCGAGCACCCCGAACGCGGGCAGGATCACTCGAAGAAGATGTACCTGCGGTTCGCGGCGATGCTGCTGACGGCCATGGTCGTCATGTACTGCGTGATGTTCGTCGCCACCTGGGAGTGGGACCACGTGCGGTTCAGCCAGAGCCGGGTGTTCATGGCGCTGACCATGGGCGGCGCGATGGGGTTGGTCATGCCGGCGTGGATGCTGAACATGTACAAGAACACGAGGGCCAACGTCGTGGTGGTGGTGGTCAGCCTCGGGCTCCTCGCGGGAGGGGCATTCCTGGACCGAAGCCAAGCCACGGTGGATGACACCGCCTTCATGAGGGCGATGATTCCCCACCACTCCATGGCCATCACCCGATCGGAGCGTGCGGGGATCGAGGATGCCCGGGTGTGCGAGCTCGCCGCCGAGATCAGCGAGGCCCAGCGGCGGGAGATCCTCGAGATGGACTGGCTCATCGCGGACATCGAGGAGAACGGTCGTGCCACGACACCGGAGGAAGCCGAGACGAGGCCCGTGCCGGCCTTCGACGAACCCGCCGAGCGCCGGTGCGCCACCGGGTGACCGGTTACCTCGGCGCGACCCGGCGGCCGGTTGGCAGCCGGCTTCGGACAGGCCTCACGTCGGCGACGGGTAAGCGACGAGCGGGGTATCCAGCACGACCAGCTCGAGAGAAGAGCGGGGCATCCAGCAAGCTTAGCTCGAGAACGGCGGCGCACCGAGAGCGCCACCACGCGGGGCACCGGCTCCCCGCCCGGGGGTCAGAGCCGGTGCAGGGTCACCTCGAGCGAGTCGGACCCGGCCAGCTCGGCGCTCATGTAGGTCCGGTGCGGCTGGCGGCGCCGGTCGGTCGGCGAGCCCGGGTTGAGCAGCCGCATCCCGCGCGGGGTGACGGTGTCCCACGGGATGTGGCTGTGCCCGAAGACGAGCACGTCGACGTCGGGGAACGCCGCGTCCATCCGGCGCTCGCGGCCGGCCGCCGCCCCGGTCTCGTGGACGACGGCGAGGCGCACCCCGCCGATCGTCGCCCGGGCCACCTCCGGCAGCCGGCGGCGCAGCTCCGGGCCGTCGTTGTTGCCCCAGCAGGCCACCAGGTGCGCGGCGCGGGCGGTGAGCTCGTCGAGCAGCTCCTCGGCCACCCAGTCCCCGGCGTGGACGACGACGTCGGCGGCGTCCACCGCGGCCCAGACGGCGTCCGGCAGCGCCTTGGCGCGGACGGGCACGTGGGTGTCGGCCAGCAGGACGAGGCGGGTGCTCACGACCGGCACGCTACCGCCGCGGGCCCGGCGCGCCGCCGGCGTCGCGGACCAGCTCCACCAGCCGGGCCGCGTGCGCCCCGCGCCAGTACACCTGCCCGCAGGCGGGGCAGCGCATGAACTCGGTGTAGGTCCGGCGGGTGCCGGGCTGGAGCAGCGGGGCGACCTCCGCGGCGGTGGCCGGGACGAGCCGGGCGCCGCAGACGACGCACCGAGTGAACGGGGCCAGCGGCGGGGCGAACCGGTCCAGGACGTCGCGGACCTGGTCCTCGACGCGGGCGCCCGCCACGTGGGCCGCCCGCGCCGGCCCGGCCTGCCAGGGCTGCCCGGGCGGGTCGTCGGGCTGCGTGGCCGCCTCCCCAGGGGCGAGCGCCCGACGGCGCAGCAGCCCCCGGTCCTGGGTGAGCAGGACCCGCCCCTCGCCGAGGGCCTGGGCGACCAGGGCGTCGTCGTCGGCGTCGTTGCGGTAGGCCACGTCCAGCCCGAGCAGCCGCAGCCGGCGGGCCAGCCGCCCGAGGTGGACGTCGAGGACGAACCGGAACGCCACGACCGGCTGCGGCCGGGGCACCGGCAGCACCGCGACCACCGTGCCGGGCGCCGGCCGCAGGTCCGCCGCGACCGGGCGGCCCGCCACGGCCAGCCCGCCGACCTCGGTCAGCGGGACGCCCGCGGCGGGGACCAGGTGCCGCAGCGGCACCCCCGCCTCGACCGGCACCGGCCCGGACCGGCGCCGCGGGGGGAGGAGGTAGCGGAGCGCGGGCGCGACGTCGAGCAGCGCCCCTGCGCGTTCCTCAGCCAGCGGGCCGCTGCTCCGGGCCGGTCCCCGGCTCGCCCGTCGCCCGGTCCCGGGCGGCGGTGGACCCGTCGGCGGCCACCGGGGGCCGGTCGTCGTCCGCAGGGTCGTAGCCGGGATCGAGGGCGTCGGCGTCGGCCCGGTGGGTCTCCGCGTCGGTGCGGACCTGGTGGGCGTGGGCCGTGCGCTCGTGGGCCTCGGCGTCGAGCCGGTCCGCCTCCACCCGGGCCTGCTGCGCCCGTGCCTGCGCAGCGGCGGCGTCGGCCTCCCGACGGCGGGCCTCCAGCTCCTCGTCCCGCACCTGGGCGCGCAGGTCGGCGGCGTGGGCGCGGTTCTGCCGCTCCACCTCCCGGGCCCGCTGCCGGCGACGGCGGACCAGCAGCCACACCAGCAGCGCGATGACGACGAGCACGGCGACGGCGATCAGGACCCACATCAGGGTGTCGTTCATGTCTTCCCTCCCGGAGCGATGGCCCCCATGGAACCGCTAGGTGGGGTGCGCGGCCACCGGGGGCGGCGTGCGCTGAGCCGGGGACGCTTGTGCCGCCGCGAGGGGCGCTGCCACCGAGCCCCGCGGCGGTGCGGTGCGGTGCCGTCCCGACCGGTGCCGCCGAGCCCGAACAGGTGCGTCCTGGCGGGGCGACGGACACCTGAGGTGCGGGCCCCGGCCCGTCAGGCACCCTGCCCGGACGAGCCGTCCGCGGCCCCCAGGATCCCCTCCGGCAGGGCTTCGACCGGCACGATCACCATGTCCTGGATCTTCCAGTCCAGCGCGATCGCCGACTCCCGCGCCGCCCGTAGGTCGGCCAGCGACGGCGGCTCGCCCCCGGCCGGGACCACGAAGGACTCCACGTGGAAGACGTGGCCCTGGTCCCGCACCCGCGAGGCGGCCTCGGCGACCCACGGCAGGGCCCGCAGGTGCTCGTCGAGCCGGACCACGAGCGGGTGCGGGTCCTCGCCGTCGTAGGTGGCCGCCCGGGCGTCCATCAGCGCCGTCGTCCCCGTCCGCAGGTTCCCCAGCCCGTCCCGCAGGATGCTGCCGGAGATGAACAGGGCGGCGGCGGCGTCGGCCCACCACAGCCCGACGCCGATGCCTAGCACCCCGACGATCGCGCCGACGGCGGTCATCCAGTCGGCCTTGTTCATGTCCGCGTCGGCGTAGAGCACCCGGTCGTGCAGCGTCTCGGCGAGCGGCATCTTCCCCCGGCCGAGCAGCACGGGCGGGACGGCGGTGTAGGCCATGACGGCGATCATCAGCCAGCCGGACCAGACCACCTGCCCGGCCACCTCCATGGTGCCCACCGGCGGGTGCTCGGCCGCGAGCAGCCCGGAGAGGGAGTCGAAGACGAGGATCACGCCCATCGCGGTCAGCGCGGTGGCGGCCACGAGGTGCCCGACGCCGACCGCCCGGTGGTAGCCGAAGGGGTGCCGGGGGTCGGGGGCCCGCCGGCACAGCCGGGCGGTGAGGAGGAACACCGCCGGCGGGATGAGCGAGAGCATGTCCTCCGCCCACGCCGTCTTCATCGCCTGCGAGCTGCCCATGACGAGGTAGACCAGGGTGATCGCGGTGGCCAGGAAGGCGAGGGTGAGCCACTCCAGGCGGACGGCCCGGCGCAGCGCGGCGGCCTGCTCGGCCGGGAGCTCGGTGTGCCCGAACCGGGCCACGGCCTCCCGCCCGGTGCTCACGGCGCCGCCTCCGCCGCGAGGAGGAACCGCTCCAGCTCCACCAGGAACGCGTTCTCGCCCATCGGCGCGGCCATCACGTGCAGCTCCTTCTCCCCGTCCGGGCTGGTGGTCTCCAGGTACCGGTAGGTCAGGGCGGCCTGGGAGGACCAGGGTGACTTCGCGGTCAACCCGCCGATGACGACGTCGAGCTCGGCCCGCTCGAGCTGGCCGATGAGCATCTCCTCCCCGCCGGCGGTCCAGGCGACCTCGGCGTCGAGGGACCGGGCGAAGTCCTGCACGAGGTCGACCTCCAGGCCGGTGGGGTCGCCGTCGGGCCCGTCCGGCAGGTCGGTCCACGGCGGGTTGGGGGAGACGCCCACCCGCAGCTGCCCGCCGCGGACGCGGTCCAGGGTGCCCTCGGGGTCGGTGGGCACGCTCACCCCGCAGCCGCCCAGGACCGTCAGCACCAGGGCCGCCGTCAGCACACGTCGCCGGCTCATGGGCCCAGTCAACGACACCCCAGCAGTTCCGCACGTCGGCCGCGCCGACGGCGGCCGGCCGGGTGAGCCGGCGGCTCAGCCGGCGAGCACCGCCAGGACCACCGCCGCCGCCCGCTCGGCGGCCTGGTCCACCCCTAGGTGGAAGTCCTCCCCGGCCGCCGGGCCGCAGAGGTCGGAGATGCCCCGGACGGAGAGGAACGGCACGGCGTAGGAGCGCGCCACCTGGGCCAGCGCCGTCGTCTCCATGTCCGTGCTCAGCGCGTCGGGGAACCGGGAGCGGACGTCGGCCACCGTGGTGGCGGTGACGAAGGAGTCGCCGGAGACCATCCCGCCCACCCGCAGGGTGCCCGCCGGCGGCCGGGCGCGGCGGGCCGCGGCGAGCAGGGCGCCGGCGGCGGGGTAGTCCACCGGCATCCCGGGGACCTGGCCGAGCGCGTAGCCGAACGCGGTGGCGTCGGCGCTGGCGTAGGTGTACCGGTCCCCGACGACGACGTCGCCCACCTGCACCCCGGCCGCCAGGCCGCCCGCCGAGCCGGTGGACAGCAGCGCGGCCGGCCGGACCCGGCCGAGCGCGGCGGTGGCCGCGGCGGCCGCGTTGACCAGCCCGATGCCGCTGCGGACGAGGTAGAGGCGGACGCCGTCGACGGCGACCGGCCGGGCCCACGCCCCGCCGGCCTCGACCGCCGGGCCGATGGCCGTGCCCCGCCGGGTGTAGGGCGCCACCTCCTCGTCCATCGCCGCCACGACCACGGCGTCGACCACGGGCAGGTCCGCCGTCGGCAACTTCGCCGGCGCCACGTCCGGCACGGGAATCGGGCCCGCGCCGGGGACGGGACCCGCGCCGGGCGCCGCGGCTGTCACGCGGTGACCTGGTCCCACTCCGCGCGGCGGGCGAGCATCGCGCGGGCCGCCTCCTGCGCGCCGGTGAGAGTGTGGCTGGCGGCCCAGCCGCACTGCGTCTCATTCGCCGCCGGGACCTCGGTGGCGGCGGCGACGTCGCGGAGCGTGGCCTCGACGAGGTCGAGCACCTCGGGGTAGGGGTGTTCGCCGGCGAGCAGGAGGTAGAAGCCGGTCTGGCAGCCCATAGGGGAGAAGTCCACGACGTCGGCGGAGTGGTTGCGCACGTGCTCGGCGAAGGTGTGCTCCAGGGAGTGCACCACCGGCATCTCGAGGTGCTCGGCGTTGGGCTGGCAGAAGCGCACGTCGTACTTGGTCAGCACGTCCCCGCCGGGCAGGTGCTTGGTGTCGGCCACCCGCACGTACGGGGCGCGGACGGTGGTGTGGTCCAGGTTGAAGCTCTCCACGTTCATCGGCATGACGGTTCCTCCGGGGGTTGTCCGGCGACCATCATCCCCCGTCCGGCGCGCGTCATCAGGGCACGCCACGGGCGCTGCCCGAGGGGTGGTCGGGCGCGAGCCTCCGGACGCCGCGTCCCAGGCGGCAGTGCCGGCCAGTGCGGGCCGGTGGCCGACCGGCGGGGGGCCGGTGGCGGACCGGCCCGCCGCCGACGGCGTCAGCGCTTGGCCCGCCTGGCGGGCTTGGCGTCCCAGTCCGTCAGCACGTACTCCACCGCCAGGCCGACCGTCATCGCCAGCCACAGCCCCCGGGCGCGGCGCTGCTTGGCCACCCCGGTCAGCACCGGCAGCAGCGCGAAGACCGGGGAGGACGCCAGGTCGATGACCCGGTGCGTGCGGAACGGGATCACCGGCTTGACCGCCAGCGGCTGGACGGTCAGCGCGTTGACGGTGCCCTGGGTCGCGCCGAGCATGCCGAACACCCGCCGTGCCCGCTTGCTCATGCGCAGCAGCCGGGGCGCGGCGAGCAGCGTCAGCGCCATCGCGTAGTCGGTCGCCCCGTGGCCCCCGGGGCTCAGTGGCTTCTCCATCCACCGAGGATAGGCAGCCCGGGGCCGGACCGCCCGGCGAGGAGGTGGTCTAGGTCACCTCCCGCGGGCCGGGGTGGCTGGGGGCCGAGAGCGACCGGCCGACGGCGATCGGTGGCGGGCCGCCGTCGAGCGCGCCTACGAGACCGGACTTGCCGGGCGGTGACGGCGGGTGGCCAAGGCATGACGGGTGGCGCCGTCGACCAGCAGTGCAGTTCCACGGCGGGGCGGGGGCGAGGCCATGGCACCGCCGGCCGACGGCGCCCGAGGCCCTCGGCCGACGGCGCCCGTTCCTCACGCCACGTCCCGCCGCGCCGTGCGCCACAGCCCGCCGGCGACCGGCAGCCCCACCCATACCAGGACGGCCGTGCCGAGCCGGGCCCAGTCGACCCCGCCGACCGTGCCCTCCAGCAGCGGGCCGGTGGCCCGGCCGAGGTCGAGCCAGTCGGCCGCCGGGTCCAGGGCCGGCACGAGGAGGGGCAGGACGGACCACAGGGTGGGGATGAGCAGGTAGGCCACGATGGCGACCGGGGTACTCAGCAGCAGCAGCCCGAACCCGACGCCCTGCGCGACGAGGATCAGGGTGGTCAGCGACAGGCCCAGCAGGGCGGCGGTGTCCAGCGCCCAGGAGCCGGTGCCGCCCAGCCACAGCGCGCCGGCCGCGTTCGCCGCCGCGCCCACGACCAACGTCAGCCCGAGGACGAGCAGGCCGAGCAGCAGCGCCGCACCGAGCTTGGCGAGGTTGACCCGGGTGCGGCGCGGCTCGAGGGCGAAGGTGGTCAGCGCGGTGCGCTGGGACCACTCGCTGGTCGCGGCGAGGATGCCGATCACCGGCAGCAGGAGCATCAGGGGCAGCACGGCCGTGCTGGTCAGGTCCGTCCAGGTCAGCTCCGCCGGGGCGCCGGCGAGCAGCACCGTGGCGAGGAGGGCGGTGCCGAGCAGGACCATCGCCAGCAGCACGCCCCGGCCGGCGCGGGTGTCGACCTGCTTGCGCAGCTCCACGGCCAGCAGCCGGTGCCACGGGATGCCGGCCGGCGGCGCCGGGGCGGGCGGGACGTGGGCGGTGCCGGGGGCGGCGGGGGCGGTGGTGGTCATCGGGTCTCCTCGCGGGCGGTCGGGGCGGTGGTGGTGAAGAAGAGGTCCTCCAGGGCGGTCCGGGCCGGCCGCAGCCCGGTCAGCACGACGGCGTGCGCGGCGGCCAGCCGGGCCACCTCCGCCGGGCCGGCGGAGGTGCGCAGGCCGCCGTCGGCGGCGGTGACGGTGTGCCCGGCGGCCGTCAGCGCGCGGGCCAGGCCGGCGTCGTCGAGGCTGCTCACCTCGGTGCCGCCGCCGGCGAGGAGCTCGCTCGCCGGCCCGGCCGCCCGCACCCGCCCGCCGCCGAGGACGAGCAGGTCGTCGGCGACGGCCTCGACCTCGCGCAGCAGGTGGGAGGACAGCAGGACGGTCCCGCCGGCGTCGGCGAACCCGCGCAGCAGCCGCCGCATCCACCGGGACCCGGCCGGGTCCAGCCCGTTGGCCGGCTCGTCCAGGACGAGGACCTCCGGCTCGCCGAGCAGGGCGTGGGCGATGCCGAGGCGCTGGCGCATGCCCAGGGAGTAGGTGCGCGTCCGGGCGCCGGCCTCGGCAGCAGTGAGGCCGACGGCGCCCAGCACCTCCTCGACCCGGCCCGGTCCCAGGCCCATCAGACGAGCGGAGAGCGTGAGCGCCTCCCGCCCGGTGCGGCCGGCGTGCTGGGCGCCGGCGTCGAGCAGGACGCCGACCCGCCGGCCGGGGTTGGCCAGCTCGCGGAACGGGCGGCCCAGCACGGTGGCGGTGCCGGCTGTGGGCCGGGTGAGGCCGCACAGCATCCGCAGGGTGGTGGACTTCCCGGCGCCGTTGGGTCCGAGGAAGGCGGTGACCCGGCCGGGGCGGGCGGTGAAGGAGACGTCGTCGACGACGGCGCGGCCGCCGTAGCGGCGGGTGAGGTGCTCGGTGGTGATCATGGTGACCACGCTGCCGACGGCGGCCGGCCGGGACGTCCCCGTCCGGTCTCCGCCGCCTCCGACCTTGGTCGGACCCGGACCGGCCAGGTGGGGGACGGCCCGCCCCGGGGCCGGTGCCTACCCTGGTGGCCGTGCCGCTCCCGCCGTCCCCGCCCACGCTCTCCTGGTGGTCGAGCACCTGGCGGTACCTGGCGGCCGGTGGGGTGGGGCTGGTCCTCTTCTTCATCGTCGTCTACGACCTGACCACCGTCGAACCCGCCCCGAGCGACCCGGCCTGGGACCGGTGGGCGGCCCGCGCCGGGGGCCTGGTCGTGCTTGACCTGCTGGTCGGGACCGTCGGGCTCGTCGTGCTGCACTGGCGCCGGCGGTGGCCGCTGCTGGTCGCGCTCCTCCTCGGCGCCACCACCGCGGTGTCCGCCTCGGTGATCGGGCCGGCCGCACTGGCCACCGTGTCCCTGGCGACCCGCCGGCGGTGGCGGGAGGTCGCGCCGGTGGCCGCCGTCTGGGTCGCGGCCGCCGTCGGGTACGAGGCGCTCCTGCGGCCCAGTACCGGGACGGCCGAGAGCGGGACGCTGTGGTCGCTGCTGGCCGGCGTCCTCGCCGCCGCCGTCTGCGCCGTCTGCGTCGCGACCGGGGCCTACGTCGGCGCCCGGCGCGAGCTGCTGGCGAGCTGGCGGGAGCGGGCCGAGCGGGCCGAGCGTGAGCGGGAGCTCCAGGCGGACCGGGCCCGCGCGGCCGAGCGCACCCGCATCGCCCGGGAGATGCACGACGTCCTGGCGCACCGCATCTCCCTGGTCGCGATGCACGCCGGCGCGCTGGCCTACCGCGAGGACCTCGACCGGGCGGACGTCGCCCGCACCGCCGGCGTCATCGCCGACAACGCGCACCGCGCCCTCGGCGAGCTGCGGGAGGTGCTGGGCGTGCTGCGCACCGGGCCGGGCGAGGCGACCGAGCCGCCGCAGCCGACGGTGGCCGAGGTCCCCGCCCTGCTCGCCGACGCGGCCGACGCCGGGACCGAGGTCCGCCTGGACCTCACCGGGCTGCCCGGAGGGACGCTCGACGCCGCCGCGTGCCTGCCGACGACGGCGTCGCGCACGGCCTTCCGGGTGGTGCAGGAGGCCCTGACCAACGCCCGCAAGCACGCCCCCGGAGCCCCGGTTGTGGTGCGGCTGGCCGGGCGGGCGGGGGACCGGCTGGAGGTGGCGGTGGCCAACCCGGTCGGCGCGGCGGTGCCCGCCGGCGCCGCGGCCGGGGACGCTGATGGCTGGGCGGCTGCGGCCGGCCCGTCCGGGTCGACGTCGGTCCCCGCTCCAGGACCGGGAGCGGCAGCCGGACCGGGAGCGGCAGCCGGGCCGGGATCGGGCGCGCCGGGGGCCGGGATGGGCCTGACCGGTCTGGCCGAGCGGGCCGAGCTCGTCGGCGGCGGGCTGGCCCACGGGCTCGGCCCGGACGGCTTCACCGTGACGGCGTGGGTGCCGTGGCCGGCGTGACCCGGGTGGTGCTGGCCGACGACGACGCCCTGGTCCGCGCCGGCCTGCGGATGATCCTCGGGGCGGACCCCACCATCGAGGTGTGCGCGGAGGCGGCCGACGGCGCGGAGGCGGTGGCCGCCGTCGGCCGGGAGCGGCCCGACGTCCTCCTGCTGGACATCCGGATGCCCCGGGTGGACGGCCTGGCGGCCCTGACCCGGCTGCGGGCCGCCGGCAGCCCGGTCCGGGTCCTGGTGCTGACCACCTTCGACGCCGACGACCTCGTCCTGGCCGCGCTGCGGCGCGGGGCGGACGGCTTCCTGCTCAAGGACACCCCGCCGCCGCGGCTGGTCGAGGCCGTGCACCGGGTGGCCGCCGGGCAGCCGATGCTCTCCCCGTCGGTGACCACCCAGCTGATCGCCGCGGCCACCGCGCCCCAGCACGACGCCCGCCGGGCCGCGGCCCGGGAGCGGATGTCCCGGCTGACCGAGCGGGAGCGGGAGGTGGCGCTCGCCGTCGGGCGGGGGCTGTCCAACGCCGAGATCGCCGGCGAGCTCTACCTGGGCCTGGCCACCGTCAAGACGCACGTCGGGCGGCTGTTCCACAAGCTCGGCGTGACCAACCGGGTGCAGATCGCCCTGGTCGTCCACGACGCCGAGGGCTGACGGCCGCCGGGTGGGTCAGCGGGCACGTCGAACCGGCCCGGGCGGGCGGGTCAGCCGCCGTCGCCCGGCCGGGCGACCAGCCCCTCGCTGACCAGCCAGTCCATCGCGACGTCGACCGGCTCCTCGCCCTCGACGTCCACCCGGGCGTTGAGCTCGATGAGGAGCTCGTCGGTGAGCAGCGGGGTGATCTCCTCGAAGACCTCGGTGATCCGCGGGAAGTCCTCGACCAGCTCGGTGTCCAGGTACGGCGCGACGTTGTAGGACGGGAAGTACTTGGCGTCGTCCTCCAGCACGGTCAGGTCCAGGGCGAGGATGCGCCCGTCGGTGGTGAAGACCTCCCCGAAGTTGCAGGCGCCGTCGGCGACGGCGGCGTAGACCGCGCCGGTGTCCAGCACCCGGATCTGGTCGTTCGGCACGCCGTCGGGCGCGCCGAGCGGGACGCCGTAGTGCTCGAGCATCGGCTCCAGCCCGTCCTGGCGGGCGGTGAACTCGCTCTCCACGCAGAAGGTCCGCTCCTCCACCGGCAGGTCGGCGATCTGCGACATGCTGGTGATGCCGAGCTCGGCCGCGGCGTCCGGCCCCATCGCGAAGCCGTAGGTGTTGTTCATCGGTCCCGGCGGCAGCCAGGTCAGGCCCTCGGCGCGGTCGGCGTCCCGGACGGCCTCCCACTGCTGCTGCTGGTCGGGGATGCCGGTCTGGCCCAGGTACACCACCCACGCGGTGCCGGTGTACTCCCACTGCATGTCCGTGTCGCCGGCCAGCATGCCCTCCCGGGCGGCGACGGCACCCGGGATGTTGGTGGAGTCCACCACCTGGAACCCCGCCGCGCGCAGGGCGAGCACGGCGATCTTGCCCAGGACGAGCTGCTCGGTGAAGTTCTTCGACCCCACCGTGACGGTGACGTCCTCGGCGCCCTCGATCGGGGCGATGCCGGCGGGCTGGACGGCCGGGACGTAGCCGTTGGCCGGCTGCAGGCCGCAGCCGGCCAGGGCGAGGGCGGCGGCGGCCGCGGCGACGGCGGCCAGGGCGCGCCGACGGCGGCCGGGCCGGCGGGCGACCGGACGGCGCGTGGCATCGGGCGTGCGGGCGTCGGGCGCCTGGAGCGCCCCAGGCGTGCGGGCGTCGGGCGTGCGGCGGGTGTCGGTCATGACAGTCCTTGCGGGCGGGCGAGGTGCTCCACGACGCGGCCCAGCCAGTCCACGAGCAGGGCGAGCAGGGCCACCAGCAGGGCGCCGGAGACGAGCAGCGAGGGCAGGTAGAGGTTGACGCCGGTGGTGATGAGGATCCCCAGCCCGCCGCCGTCGACGAACACCGCGAGGGTGGCGGTGCCCACCAGCAGCACCAGGGCGGTGCGCACCCCGGCGAGGATCACCGGCACCGCGAGCGGGAGCTCGACCCGGAGCAGGACGGACAGGGCGGACATGCCCATCCCGCGGCCGGCCTCGACGAGCCGCCGGTCCACCCCGCGCAGCCCGACCATGGTGTTGCGCAGCACCGGCAGCACCGCGTAGGCGACCAGCGCGACGACGGCGGTCCACGGCCCGAACCCGAGCCAGGTCGCCAGCAGCACGATGAGCCCGATGGCCGGCGCCGCCTGCCCCACGTTCGCCACCGCGATGACCGGCCCGGAGAACCGGCGCAGCGGGGCCCGGGTGAGCAGGATGCCGAGCGGGACGGCCAGCACGACGACGATCACGGCGGCGAGGAAGGTCAGCCACAGGTGCTCGGCGATGGCCGGGCCGAGCGAGCTCCAGGCCAGCGGCCGGCGGGCGACCTCGCTGAGGTCCGCGGTGGCCCACCAGACGAAGTAGCCGGCCAGGGCCGCGGCGACGAGCGCGGGCTGCAGCAGCAGGCCCCGCCAGGACCGGTCGCCGTCGCGGGCCTCGGCCTCCGCCTCCACGACGCCGGCCGGGCGGGCCGTCGCGGCACTCACGCGCTGCCCGCCGTCGCGCCGGCCGGGGTCATGAAGCTCATCACGGTATCGACGGTGAGGTAGCCGAGGTAGGCGTCGCGCCGGCCGGTGACGATGACCCCGTTCTGGGAGGCGGTGAGCATGGTGTCCAGCGCCTCGTTCAGGGTGGCCCGGGGGGAGAGGGTGGGCAGATCCCGGTCGACGGCGGCCGGCACGGTCCCGGCGCGGTCCAGCTCGGCCACCGCGGGCCAGCGCAGCGGCCGGTCCCGCTCGTCCACGACGACCACGAAGTCCTCCCCGGCGGCCCGGGCCCGCTCCACCGCCGCCGCGGCCGGGCTGCCCGCCCGGGCGGTGACCCCGGCGGCCAGCGGCGCGTCGCCCACCCGGGTCAGGCTCAGCGTCTTCAGCGCGGCGCCCTGGCCGACGAAGTCGCTGACGAAGTCCTCGGCCGGGTGGGTCAGGATCTCCTCCGGGGTGCCGAGCTGGACGATCCGGGCGCCGACGTCGAGGACGGCGATCCGGTCGCCGAGCTTGACCGCCTCGTCGAAGTCGTGGGTGACGATGACGATGGTCTTGCCGACCTCGTCCTGGATCCGCAGCAGCTCGTCCTGCAGCCGCTGGCGGGTGACCGGGTCGACGGCACCGAACGGCTCGTCCATGAGCAGCACCGGCGGGTCGGCGGCCAGCGCCCGGGCCACGCCCACGCGCTGCTGCTGGCCGCCGGAGAGCTCGCGGGGGTAGCGGTCGCGGTAGGTGGCCGGGTCCAGGCCGACGAGGTCGAGCAGCTCGTCCACCCGGGCGGCGGCGCGGGCCTTGTCCCAGCGGAGCAGGCCGGGCACCAGGGCGACGTTGGCGGCGACAGTCATGTGCGGGAACAGCCCGCCGGCCTGGATGACGTACCCGATCCGGCGACGCAGCGCGTCCGGGTCCCGGGTGGTGACGTCCTCCCCGCCCATGACGATCCGGCCGCTGGAGGGCTCGATGAGCCGGTTGATCATCTTCAGGGTGGTGGTCTTCCCGCAGCCGGACGGGCCCACCAGCACGAGGATCTCCCCGGCCCGGATCTCCAGGTCGACGTGGTCCACGGCGGGCTGCGCCTGGCCGGGGTAGTGCTTGGTGACGCCCTGCAGCTCGATGGCGGCGCCGGCGGCGCCGGTGGCGCCGGGCGCTGTCCGCCCGGCGCCGGGCGTGGCGGTGGCGGCGGTGGCGGTGGTCTCAGGCACGGATCCCCCGGGGGATGGTCAGGCGGCCGAGCAGCACGAGGAGCAGGTCGACCACGAGGGCGAGGATGACGACGGCGATGGTGCCGGTGAGGGTGGAGTACAGGGCGTTGGCCCCGCCGAGGCGGGCGAGCCCGGCGAAGATGAAGCCGCCCAGGCCCGGCCCGAGGACGTAGGCGGCCACCGCGGCGATGCCCATCACCATCTGGGTGGCGACCCGCACGCCGGCCAGGATCACCGGCCAGGCCAGCGGGAGCTCGACCCGGAGCAGGGCAGCCGCCCGGCTCATCCCGACCCCGCGGGCCGACTCCACGGTCGCCCGGTCCACCCCGGCCAGCCCGACGACGGCGTTGCGCAGGATGGGCAGGGCGGCGTAGAAGGTCACCGCGATGACAGCCGGAAGCACGCCGAACCCGAAGGGGGCGAGCAGCAGGCCGAGCAGCGCGAAGGAGGGGATGGTCAGCCCGACCGCGGAGACCGAGCCGGCCAGCGCGGACAGCCGGGGGCTGCGGTAGACGAGCACGGCGACGACCAGCGCCAGGACGGTGGCGAGGGCCACGCACTGGAGCACCAGGCTGGCGTGCTGGTAGGAGAGGAAGAGGATCTGGCCGCGCCGCTCGAGCACGTACTCCCACATGCGCGTGCCTTCCTTCCGGGTGGACGGGGGCTGGACAGGGCTGGTGGTGGTGGTCGGGTGGCCTGGTGGTCGGGCCGGACCGCGGGCGTGGCGGTCCGCGTGCGGCGGTCCGTGCGGCGGGCGGACGACGGCGGCCGGGAGCCGCTGGCCGCGCTGGCCGGCCCGCTGCCGCACCCGGCCGCTTTGGCCGGCCGCCGGCCTGCCGACCCGCAGCACGGCACCGCTCGCCCGCAGCACGGCACTGCTCACCCGCAGGTTCGGGCGGCCGCGGGCGGGACGGCCGCCGGCGCTCGGCCCGCCCCTCGCGGGCCTTCCAGAGCGCCGGCCTGAGCGGCCGGTGCAGCGCCGCCTCGTATGGACGGGCATCGACCTTAATGGATGTGGCACGTGGGACCAAACGGCGGGCCAGGCGCCGGCCCGCACCCAGGCGCTCGCAGGAGGCAGGATCCGCCTCCCGACGCTGCGGTACGTGTGCCATAGATCAGCGCCGGGAACGCGTCTCGGCCAGCACGCCCCTCGCCCACCGCACAGCGGTGCCTCCCGCGCTCCGGCGGCCCGCCGACAACGCCGCGACCGCCGTCCGGGTGCACGGCAAGCGTCCCGTCCGGGTCCACGTCGGACGGTGGGCGACCCGACGCCACGGGTAGGCGCGACACGCCGAACAGCCGGGACGACACGCCGGCCAGGCGCGGCGGCCGTCCGATAGTTGTCCACCACCTGTGGACAAACATGGGCACAACCGTCCACAGGGTCGCCGACAGGGAGGGCGCGGAGGGGCGATGTCAGTGGGCGGTGCGAGGGTGCGCAGTGCCCGGGACAGGCCCGGGCGGCGGGCCGGCGCGACCCGTCAACACCCGCTCCACAGCCTGGTCCAGGGAGGTCCACAGCAACCCCGCCGGGCTGTGGAGGACACACCGATGACGACACGCCAACACAGCATCTTGGGGTCGTGGCCAGCCCCTACCCCTAGGTGTAGTGTCGGGCCCAGCGGACGACCCAATGACACCGATGTGATTCGTCGGGGCGGCCCGGCAGCAGCGGCACTAGCGAAGGAGACCGGCTCGATGAGCATCACCGTCTACAGCAAGCCGGCCTGCGTCCAGTGCGACGCGACGTACCGCGCCCTGGCCAAGCAGGGCCTGGCGTACGAGGTCGTGGACATCACCGAGGACGCGGAGGCGCTCGAGAGCGTCAAGGCCCTCGGCTACCAGCAGGCCCCCGTCGTCTTCGCCGGCGGCGACCACTGGTCCGGCTTCCGGCCGGACAAGATCAAGGCGCTCGCCGCCCAGGCCGCGGCCGCCGTCGTCGCCTAGCCGCTACCGGGCGGTCCGCCGAGGCGCGGCGAGCCTCGGCGGCACCCGGCCCCGGACCGGCCACAGGTCCGAGCGAAGCGCGGCTGGCCGGGGACCGCACCACGGCGCCCGCCCGTGGCGACGCGCCGATCAGCGCGTCACCCGCCCGCACCGGCGGTCAGCGGCCACCCGGCGACCCCGGCGCGGCCGGCCACCACAGGAACGAGCCACCGCAGGAGACCGGAAGGAGGGCAGATGGGCCCGCTCGTCTACTTCTCCTCGGCGACCAACAACACCCACCGCTTCGTCGAGAAGCTCGACCTCCCGGCGCGGCGCATCCCGCTGCGCCCCACCGAGGGGCCGCTCCACGTCAGCGAGGAGTACGTGCTCGTCGTGCCTACCTACGGCGGGGGCAACGGCCGCGGCGCGGTGCCCAAGCAGGTGATCCGCTTCCTCAACGACGAGGGCAACCGCTCGCTCCTGCGCGGCGTCATCGCCGCCGGCAACCTGAACTTCGGTGCGGCCTACGGCATCGCGGGGGACATCATCTCCGCGAAGTGCCAGGTGCCCTACCTCTACCGATTCGAACTACTGGGAACGACCGAGGACGTCGTGCGCGTCCGCGAGGGATTGGAGCAGTTTTGGCAGCCACGCTCACCGATACCGGCGTAGAGGTCGCCAGCGCGCCGGAGCTCGACTACCACGCGCTCAACGCGATGCTCAACCTCTACGACGCGGACGGGAAGATCCAGTTCCACGCCGACCGGGAGGCGGCGCGCCAGTACTTCCTCCAGCACGTCAACCAGAACACCGTCTTCTTCCACGACCTGGAGGAGAAGCTCGACTACCTGGTGACCGAGGGCTACTACGAGGCCGAGGTCCTGGAGAAGTACACGCCCGAGTTCCGGGCCCAGATCTGGGACGCGGCCTACGCCCGGAAGTTCCGGTTCGACACCTTCCTGGGCGCGTTCAAGTACTACACCTCCTACACGCTCAAGACGTTCGACGGCAAGCGGTACCTCGAGCGCTTCGAGGACCGGGTGGTCATGGTGGCCCTCACCCTGGCCGACGGCGACGAGCGCCTCGCGCTGGAGATCGTCGAGGAGATCATCTCCGGCCGGTTCCAGCCGGCCACCCCCACGTTCCTCAACGCCGGCAAGGCCCAGCGCGGCGAGCTCGTCAGCTGCTTCCTGCTGCGGGTCGAGGACAACATGGAGTCCATCGCCCGGGGCATCAACTCCGCCCTGCAGCTGTCCAAGCGGGGCGGTGGCGTCGCCCTGTCGCTGACCAACGTGCGTGAGGCGGGCGCGCCGATCAAGCGGATCGAGAACCAGTCCTCGGGTGTCATCCCGGTCATGAAGCTGCTGGAGGACTCCTTCTCCTACGCCAACCAGCTCGGGGCCCGCCAGGGGGCCGGGGCGGTCTACCTGCACGCCCACCACCCGGACATCATGCGCTTCCTGGACACGAAGCGGGAGAACGCGGACGAGAAGATCCGCATCAAGACCCTCTCCCTGGGCGTGGTGATCCCGGACATCACCTTCGAGCTGGCGAAGAAGAACGAGGACATGTACCTGTTCTCGCCCTACGACGTCGAGCGGGTCTACGGCGTCCCCTTCTCCGAGATCAACGTCTCGGAGAAGTACCACGAGATGGTCGACGACGGCCGGATCCGGAAGACCAAGCTGAGCGCCCGCGGGTTCTTCCAGACCCTCGCCGAGCTGCAGTTCGAGTCGGGCTACCCCTACATCGTGTTCGAGGACACGGTGAACCGGGCCAACCCGATCAAGGGCAAGATCACCATGTCGAACCTGTGCTCGGAGATCCTGCAGGTCTCCACCCCCTCGACCTACCGCGACGACCTCTCCTACGACCAGGTCGGCAAGGACATCTCCTGCAACCTGGGCTCGCTCAACATCGCCCGGACGATGGACTCCCCCGACCTCGGCAAGACGGTCGGCACCGCGATCCGCGCGCTCACCGCCGTCGCCGACCAGACGCACATCACCTCGGTGCCCTCCGTGGAGAAGGGCAACAACGAGTCCCACGCCATCGGCCTGGGGCAGATGAACCTGCACGGGTACCTGGCCCGGGAGCGCATCCACTACGGGTCTCCCGAGGGCCTGGACTTCACCAACATGTACTTCTACACGGTGGCCTTCCACGCGATCGCCGAGTCCAACAAGATCGCCATCGAGAAGGGCCGGGCGTTCGCCGGGTTCGCCGAGTCCAAGTACGCCAGCGGGGAGTACTTCACCAAGTACACCGACCAGGTCTGGGAGCCGCGCACCGAGCGGGTGCGCCAGCTCTTCGCCGGCGCCGGGGTGCACATCCCCACCCAGGAGGACTGGCGCCGGCTGGCCGCCTCGGTCCGGGAGCACGGCATCTACAACCAGAACCTCCAGGCCGTCCCGCCAACCGGGTCGATCTCCTACATCAACCACGCCACCTCCTCCATCCACCCGATCGTGTCCAAGGTGGAGATCCGCAAGGAGGGCAAGATCGGGCGGGTGTACTACCCGGCGCCGTACATGACGAACGACAACCTCGAGTACTACGAGGACGCGTACGAGATCGGCTACGAGAAGATCATCGACACCTACGCCGAGGCCACCCAGCACGTGGACCAGGGCCTGTCGCTGACCCTGTTCTTCAAGGACACCGTCACCACCCGGGACGTCAACAAGGCGCAGATCTACGCCTGGCGCAAGGGCATCAAGACCCTGTACTACATCCGGCTGCGCCAGCTGGCGCTGGAGGGCACCGAGGTCGAGGGCTGCGTGTCCTGCATGCTCTGACCCCGCCCGGGCCCGTGCGGCCACCCGCACGGGCCCACCCGCCCGGCCCCGCCGGGCCGGACACCCCCCGGCCGACCGGCCGGCACCGAGAGACCAGCAAGGAGAGGCACCCGTCGTGGCCGAGAAGCTCGCGCTCGTCAGCAGCGTCCAGGCGATCAACTGGAACCGCGTCCAGGACGAGAAGGACGTGGAGGTGTGGGACCGCCTGACCGGCAACTTCTGGCTGCCGGAGAAGGTGCCGCTGTCCAACGACATCCAGTCGTGGGCGACCCTGAACGAGGCCGAGCGGCTCATGACCACCCGGGTCTTCACCGGGCTGACCCTGCTGGACACCCTGCAGGGCACCGTCGGCGCGGTCTCGCTCATCCCCGACGCGGTGACCCCGCACGAGGAGGCGGTCTACACCAACATCGCGTTCATGGAGTCGGTGCACGCGAAGTCCTACTCCTCGATCTTCTCCACGCTCATCTCCAGCAAGGAGATCGACGAGGCGTTCCGGTGGTCCGAGGAGAACGAGAACCTCCAGCGCAAGGCGCGGATCGTCATGGACTACTACCGCGGCGACGACCCGGAGAAGCGCAAGGTCGCCTCCACCATGCTGGAGTCCTTCCTGTTCTACTCCGGCTTCTACGCCCCGATGTACTGGTCCGCGCACGCCAAGCTCACCAACACCGCCGACCTCATCCGGCTGATCATCCGGGACGAGGCGGTGCACGGGTACTACATCGGGTACAAGTACCAGCGGGCGCTGGAGCGGGCGTCCGCCGAGCGGCGCCAGGAGCTCAAGGACTACACCTTCGAGCTGCTCTTCGAGCTCTACGAGAACGAGGAGCAGTACACCGAGGACCTCTACGACCCGCTCGGGCTGACCGAGGACGTCAAGGCCTTCCTGCGGTACAACGCGAACAAGGCGCTGAACAACCTCGGCTACGAGTCCCTGTTCCCCAAGGAGGCCACCGCCGTCAACCCGGCCATCCTGTCCGCGCTCAGCCCGAACGCCGACGAGAACCACGACTTCTTCTCCGGCTCCGGGTCCAGCTACGTCATGGGCAAGGCCGTCAACACCGAGGACGAGGACTGGGAGTTCTAGGCCAGGCAGATCGGCGTCGCCCGGGGGCGGAGACCGCGTTGTGTAGCCCGCCGCATACAGTAGGCGTTGACGACAAGGCCGCCCTTCTGGGACTTCCGCGTGGGGACTGTTCGTCGGTGGTTGCCCTTAGTGAACGGATGAGGGGCACTGTGGGCGACGACCGTTGGATGGCGAGAACAAGACGCGCACCACAAACTCTTGTGGTCGCTCGCCGCGGACACCACTAGGTGTAGTGCTCTTTGAACGCACGAAGCCCTGGTCGACAAAGCGTCGGCCACCAGAACTTTGGGGCTTCACAGGTCGACTAGGGCTGCGGGCGGTTCCTCCAAGAACGTCACGACCCTAGCGCCGTTGCTGCCCAGTGCGCCAACCGGACGCTGGGAGTAGCGGTGTGTCGGCCATCACGTGCAGATTGGTTCCGACATGGCTGATGTCTACAAGCCTGGCCAGGATGCCCCCGTCTCGGGGCAGTACGAGATCGTCGGGCCTCGCGGGGGGCGCACCGGCGCCGAGCGGACGGCGATCCAGGGGCGCACGCTCCCGCCGACGCCCAGGGCGGGCCAGGGGTACGTGCCCGTTGACCCGACGAGGAACGGGGCCGGCAAGGAGCGCTGACCGGAACTCGGCCCCGGCCGGGTCGTTCCTGTGACGACCCGGCCGGGGTCCTCCTGGACGGACCAGCCGGTGCAACTGCGCTCCTTCGGAAGTCACGGCGGTAGCAGGCAGGCCTGCTCTACGGCCGCCGGGCGTCTCCACCTTCGACCACAGTGAGTTTCAAGGAAACCGGAACCCAGCACTGGTCGCCGGCCGTACCGTGAGCCGATGTCCCGACCGACCACCCCGCTGAGCAGCCCCCGCGCCGCCGCCCGGTGGCGCTTCGTCGGGACGATCACGGGCGTCGGCACCGCTGAGGGCACCCGCATCGTCGTCGGGTGCTGGCACCTCTCGCCCTTCGGGGCCTTCGCCGACGTCATGGTCGAGCGTGCGGACGGCCACCGGGTCCTGCTGGCACCCTCGGAGGAGGTCGCCCGCTTCGTCGCCGGGACCTACCGCTTCGACGAGGTGTGCATCGTGCCGGTTGCCGTCGAGGCGCGCAGCCGGCGCCGCCGGGTGCGCGCCGGGCCGCTCGACGTCGACCTCCTCCTCGGCCGGCGCACGGTCGTCGGGCACCTGCTGCGGGCCGTCCCCGGGCCGCTGGCCGAGAGCCGGGGCTGGGCGCTGGTCATCGACCGGCTCGCGGGCCTGCTGCTGCCCGGCGTGCGGACCGTCGGCACCGCGGGCGGCGGCCGGCGGGAGTGGTACGGCGCCCGCGACGAGCACCGCGTCGTGGCGGCCCGGGCCCGCTGGGCGGGCGCGGACCTCGGCGGGCTGCGCCCGGTGAGCCCGCCCGCGCGGTTCGGCTTCAGCTCCACCCCGGCCGGGCCGAGCGAGGTCGCCGTCGTGACCACCGTGCAGGATCTGGCCGCCGCGGAGCACTGACCCAGCGGGTGACAGCCCGACCCCGGATCTGCGAACGAGCCGCCCGTTCGACCCGTTCATGCCGCCCCGGCCCGCCGCTGCGCCAGCCGCGCGAGCTCGACCCGGTTGCGGGTCTGGGTCTTGCGGAGCAGGTGGGACACGTGCGTGCTGACCGTCTTCTCGCTGATGAACAGCGCTCCCGCGATCTCGGCGTAGGTCCGGCCGGCCACCAGGAGGCCGAGCACGTCGCGCTCGCGGGCGGTCAGTCCGGGAATCACCGCCGCGCGTGCATCGGTCTCGGTTGATGGCCCGGTCGGCAGGGTGGGCTCGCGCGGCGCGGTCGGCGTGGCCGGCGTGCCCGCCGTGGCCGGCTCGGCGTCGAGGTCCACGTGGGCCAGCCGCGCGAGCGAGCGGACCTCCGCGAGCAGCGGGGCGGCGTCCAGCGCGCGGGCCTGGGCGAAGGCCTCCCGGAGCCATCCCCGCCCCTCGCGCTGCCGGGCGGGGTCCAGGAGGCAGGCCTCGGCGGCGCGCCAGGCGGCGTAGGCCCCCTCCCACGGGCACCAGCCTGTCGCGCACGCCCGGGC
Source organism: Georgenia sp. TF02-10 (assembly GCF_022759505.1). Lineage (NCBI taxonomy): Bacteria > Bacillati > Actinomycetota > Actinomycetes > Allobogoriellales > Allobogoriellaceae > Georgenia > Georgenia sp. TF02-10. The sequence goes on from NZ_CP094289.1 coordinate 360,413, forward strand.
GGCCCGCGCCCACGCCTCCGCCTGCCCCGGCGCGTCTAGCGCCCGCAGCACCTCGGCGTTGTACAGGCACTGCAGCGCGTGGACCTGGTCCCGGTAGAACGGCGTGGGCGGCCCGTCGGGGACGATCCGGGGGAGCTCCGCCCGCAGCGACCGCCCCTGCGCCACCACCGCCTCCGGGCTGGCACCCGCGTCCCGCCGGGCCTGGGCCAGGTCGGCGAGCGCCCGCGCGGCCAGCGGGAGCAGCCGGTCGCACAGCGTGGGCGGCACGCCCGGGGACCGCAGGCCGGTCAGGGCCGCGGCGAGGGCACGGTCCGGCTGGCCGGCCGCGAGCGCGACCTGCGCCCGCACGGCGTCGAACGGGAACGACCGGAACTCGGTGTGCTGGGCGAAGAGCTCGTCCGCGCGGTGCAGGTGGCCCGCCGCCTCGGCCACCCGGCCCTGGAGCGCGGCAAGGTGGGCGGCGACCAGCCGGGCGGTCACCTCGGCCATCGGGCCCGGTGCCGTGCCGAGCGCGACCCGCAGCCGGTCCTGGCACGCGCGCCATTGCCCGACCTGCAGCAGGCTCGCCGCCTCCACTGCGGACAGCAGCCCGACGTAGGCGGCCGCACCTCCGGCGGCCTCGAGCCGTTCCCGGGCCTGCCGGAGCTGTTCGGCATAGGCGGGGCTGGACGAGATCTCCGCGGAGTTCGCCGTCCACATGACCGCGTGGGCGTAGGCCCAGCCGTCCCCGGCCTGCAGCGCCGCGGCCGCGGCCTCCCGGCCCAGCTCCTCCGCCGGCTCGTCCGCCAGGGCGGCCGCCATGACCAGCGCGGTGAGCGCGTAGGACAGCGTCTGCGGATGGTCCACCGCCCGGGCCAGCACGACGGCGGCCCGGGCGTGGTCCGGGCCGGCGGGGTCCTGCCGCCACATCTCGGCGTGCGCGAGCTGGGCGAGCGCCCGGGCGTGCTGCCGGCTGCGCGGGGCCACGGCGCTGATCTCGACGGCCTGGCGCAGCGTCGGCAGGTCGGCGAGCTCCTCGCCCAGGGAGAGCCGCAGGTCGGCCCGCCGGACGAGGAGCTCGGCCCGCAGCAGGGGATCCGCGGCCGGCCCGGTGACCTCGGTGAGCAGCTGGTCGACCACGGCGAGCTCCTCGGCCTGCTTCCCCAGCCGCTCGGCCAGCGCCCGGGCGCGGAGCAGGAGCTCCCGGCGGGTCTGGGCGGGCGCGGCGAGCCGGAGGTGCAGGTCCAACGCGCGCTGGAGGAGCCGCAGGCTCTCGGTGCCCCCGCCGGCCGCCTCGGCGGCGTCGGCAGCAGCGAGCGCCCAGGAGTACGCGCTCGCCGCCGCACCGGCCCGGAAGTGGTGGTCGGCGACGGCGACGACCCGGCCGACCTCCGACGCGGCTGCCGCCCCAGCGTGCTGCAGGACGGACGCCCACACCGCGTGCCAGTGCCGGCGGAGGTCGGGCGGCACGCTCTGCTCGAGCGCCTCGGCCTGGAGCGGGTGGCTGAACCAGTACCGGCCGTCGTCGGCAGCGGTGACCATCCCGGCGCGCACCGCCTCGTGGAGCGGCGGGGGGACGTCCGCGCCGAGCCCGGCCACGTCCGCCGCCGCCTGCAGGACCCCCGCCGTCGTCGGCCCCCCGCCGACGGCGAGCAGCCGGGCGAGCTCGCGGGCCGGCTCCGACAGCTGGTGCCACCGGCGCAGCGCGGCCGCGGTGACCTGGTGCGGCACCTCCGCGGGCAGGCGGGCGGCGTCCGGGGGCAGCCCCCGGACCAGCAGCCCGGTGAAGAAGGGGTTCCCGCGGCTGCGGGCGAAGACGTCCGTCACGAGGGACTCGCGCGGCGGGACGCCGAGGATGCCGCGGATCTGCTCGGCGGTGCCCAGCCGGTCCAGGGGCGCGAGGTCCAGGGTGGTGAACCGCGGCATGCGGGCGGCGTCCGCCAGCCAGGCGTGCAGCGGGCTGCCGTCGGTGAGCTCGCCGCTGCGCAGCGTCAGGACGACGGCGAGGCGCCGGTCGGGCGGCCCGGCCAGCACGTACATGAGCAGGTCGAGCGTGCTGGCGTCCGCCCACTGCAGGTCGTCGGCGACGAGCACGACCGGCCGGTCGGCGGCGCGGCGGGCCAGCCAGGCGTCCACCGCGACGGGCACGCGGTCCGCGGGCCCGGCCTCGATGATCCCGACCAGCTCCCCGGCGAGCTGCCCGCCCCCTAGCGCATGCCGCAGCGGCAGGAACGGCACCGACATCGAGGCGAGCGGCAGGCACGCGCCGACGAGCACCTGCGCCCGCGCTCGCTCCAGGGCGCAGGCCTGCGCGACCAGGGCGGTCTTGCCCACCCCGGCCGGTCCGCTGACGAGCACCATCACCGCCCGGCCGGCCGCCGCGCCGTCGAGCTGGTCCGTCAGCGTCCCGAGCTCGGCGTCCCGACCGACGAGCCGAGCAGCGGGAGCCGCAGCACCCTCCACCGGCCCAGTATCGCGCCGCGTCCGGGCGCGCGACAGGGCATCAGCCGCGGGCAGGCAGATCTCAGGGTGGGGGCCCGATGCGGCTCAGGATCCGGCGGCGCGAGCGTGGCACACGGACCCACCACCACCGAGGAGTCATCATGAACCAGCACACCCGCCGGCCGGCCCACACGGTGCTCGCCGCCGTCGCCGCCGTCGCGAGCACCGTGTCCCTCGCCGCCGGCGCGGCGGCGGTCGACCCCGACGCGCACCTGCTCGACGACAGCACCGCCGGCAGCTCGCTGGGCTGCCCGCTGACCCGGCACGAGGACCAGCTCCTCCGGTGCGACGACCTCACCGGCGACGGCGTCCCCGCGCCGCACTTCGTCCCGATCGGCTGAGACCGTGCCGCCCGGCCAGCGCCCGCCCAGCGCCCGGCCGGGCACCCCCGGCCGGGCATCCCCCGGCCAGCGCGCGTCCGCTGACCGCCGTCGGCCAGCAGCTCATCTCAGCGCGGCGCCATCCGCAGGGCGCCGTCCATCCGGATGGTCTCGCCGTTGAGGTAGTCGTGCTCGACGATCGCCAGCACCAGCTGGGCGTACTCCGCGGGCCGGGCCAGCCGGTGCGGGAACGGCACCCCGGCGGCGAGCCGGGCCCGGAACTCCTCGTCGATCTGGCCCATCATGGGCGTGTCGACGATGCCGGGCGCGATGGTGTTGACCCGGATGCCGTGCTGGGCGAGGTCGCGCGCGGCGGGCAGGGTGAGGCTGACGACCCCGCCCTTGGACGCCGCGTACGCCGCCTGCCCCACCTGGCCCTCGTAGGCGGCCACCGAGGCGGTGCAGACGACGACGCCGCGCTGGCCGTCGTCGTCGGGCTCGGTGGCGGCGATCTGCTCGGCCGCGAGGGCGAGCAGGTGGAAGGTGCCGACCAGGTTGACCTGGACCACCGTGGCGAACAGGGCCGGGTCGTGGACGCCCTGCCGGCCGAGGATGCGGGCACCGGGGGCGATGCCGGCGCAGCTGACCGCGATCCGCAGCGGCTCCGGCCCGCCGGCGGCCGTGGCGACGGCGGCCCGCAGCTGGTCGGGATCGGTGACGTCCGCGGCGAGGTACTCCACGCCGGGGACGGCCGGCGCCACCTCGAGCGCCCGGGGGAGGTCGACGGCGTACACCGCGGCGCCCTGGCCGGCCAGCGCGGCAGCGGTGGCCGCCCCGAGGCCGGAGGCGCCGCCGGTGACGACGGCGGCAGTGCCCTCAGCTCGCATCTCGGCTCCCTTCGTCGGGCCGTGGTCGCTCGTCCCCGTGGTCCAGCACCAGTCCTTCAGCGACCGGCCGGGCCGCCCGTGCCGCCCCGCCGGGTGCGGGCGCCACCGGGGCCCGTGGTGCCGGCCACACCGTACGGCACCCGCTGACGCGGCGGGCGCAGGCGGGCCGAGAGCGTGCCGAACCGGCCGACGTCGGGGCCCTTGCCGCGGCACCCCTTGCCGCCCGGCCGTGGTCCGTCGTACCTTCCGGCCTACCGGAACGACCTACCGACGATGGGGGCGACACCGACGATGGGCACGACACCGATGACGGGGACGGCGCGAGCGACGAGGACGGGCGAGCTGGCGTTCTTCGAGCTCGGGGTGGCGGACGCGGAGCGCGGCCGCCGGTTCTACGCCGAGCTCTTCGGCTGGACCTTCACTCCGGGACCGAGCGGGGGCGAGGGCGGGATGATCACCACGCCGAACGTCCCGGGCGGGATCCACGGCGGGGACCCGGGGGCGTCGCCGTACGTGTTCTTCGCCGTCGAGGACATCGAGCGCGCGGTCGCGAAGGTGCGCGAGCTCGGCGGCTCGGTGGACGACGCCGACGTCGAGGGCGACGAGGAGTCGCAGGCGACGTACGGCCGGTTCAAGCTGTGCCGGGACGACCAGGGCTCGCCGTTCGGCCTGTACCAGGCGCCGGCAGCGCGCTGAGGGCCCGCGCCGACGGCGATCGGGAGCGAGAGCCGAGGCCGAGAGCCGCGAGCGGCGAACGAAGAGCCGACGGTGCGGCTACTCAGCGGTCACCGGCGGCCCGGAGACGGGCCAGACGATGCGGGTCCGCCAGGTGGCGGGGTCGGGGTCGGAGGCCGGGCCGGCGTCGTAGCGCTCCCACATGTCCTCCAGCAGCTGCACGCCCTGCTCGGCCGCCCAGGCCTCGATGCGCTCGTACGTCTGCGGGAGCTCCCCGTAGCCGCCGACGTGCACCGCCTCGATCGCCCGGGCGGCGGGCAGCGTCCCGGCCACCAGCTCGCCGGTTGCCTGGAACGGCGCCGCGACGGGGAAGCCGCCCTCGATGTCAGCCGTCTCCCCAGGCGTGCCGCGGTACCGGGCGAAGGGTGCCCCGGTGGGCTCGACCCCGGCGGCCTGCAGGGCGCCGAAGACCTCGTGGAACACGGAGTCGAAGAAGTCGGTGATCTCGGCCGTGCGGGCCGTGCGCCGGATCCCGACCGTGTGCTCGGGCAGGACGTCGATGATCGCGATGTCGGTCATGGAGAAGCTCCCGTCACTCGGCTGCTGGGGCCGATCCAACACAGGCGGGACGACTGTGTCCATGGGCGGGCAGCCCGCCCCGGCTGCGCCCCGGCCGCAGCCCCGCTGGCGCGGCTACCCGTCCCGCCGCCCAGCTCGCCGTCGCGCACACCGCTGGCCGGGGTGGGGGAACCAAGTCACCGATCTGCCGGCGTGCCACCGGTCACCCAGCAGAAACTACGGTGAAGTACTACTTCGACGAGACGAGGGGACATGGCCGAGAAGCAGAAGCGAAGCGTCCTCTTTCGCAAGCCTCGATCGGGTAGAGACTTCGTCGTCGTCGGCGCGATGGTCGTGCTCGGTACCGTCCTCGGCACCGTCATCGCGGCTCTGCGGAGCGAGGACCCCGCTTCCTATCTCGCCAACATGCTGCCACTTGCTCTCGCCGCAGCGATACCCGTTGCTGCCCTCGTCCTGGCCGTGTTCTGGCGGGTGCGCAACAGGAAGGGACAGAGCTAGTCACGAGGCCACAGAGGACCGGAAGGCGGTGAGCGGCGTGGCCAAGAAGATCCTGTACCAGGACGTCGTGCCTTACGACACGCCCTCATCCCTGACCGCCCTCCACGGCCCGGCCTCGGGGACGCGGGAGCTGCCGATCACGGTGCACTGGGGCCCGCAGCACACCTATGACCTCTCCAACCCCGACGAGCAGGTGTTCGCCTACCAGCAGATCGTCCGCGAGGGCAGCACTGCCGACCAGAAGTCGCTGCTCCACGCGGACCTGCTCCTGCAGGTGTGGCCGGAGCTGGTCCTGCCGCCGCGCTGCCGGGCCGCCTGGGAGACGAAGCTCCCCGAGCTGACCGAACGGCGGTAGGGGCTGGGCGCATGGCAGACCACCGGCCCACCGTGGTGCTCACCTGCGGCCCGTCCGGGTCGGGCAAGACCACCTACGCCCGGGCCCTGGAGCGGCAGGGCTACGTGCGCCTGTCCCTGGACGTGGAGGTCCGACGTCGGTTCGGCCGCTACGGCGTGGACATCCCGGTCGAGCGGTACGCCGAGTACAACGCCGCGGTCGAGCCCGAGCTGCGCCGTCGGCTGGTGGAGCTGGTCCGCGCCGGCCGGGACGTCGTCGTCGACCTCGCGTTCTGGCGCCGGGCGGACCGCGAGGAGTACAAGGCCCTGGTGGAGGCCGCCGGCGGCCGGTGGCGCCTGGTCTACTTCACGATCGACCCCGAGCTGCTGCACCGCCGCACGGCCGCCCGCCGCGCCCGCGGCGACGCCGACGCCTTCCCGGTCACCCCCGAGCTGCTCGACCAGTTCATCGCCACCTTCGAGGTGCCGGAGGGGGAGGGCGAGGAGGTCATCGACCCCGCAGCGCCGCCACCACCGCCGGCAGCGCCCGCGGGTCGGTCTGCAGGATGAGCGTGCTCACCACCGACCGCTCCCACGCCCCGAGCTGCTCCCGCAGCTGGGCCGGGTTGCCGGCCAGGCCGACGTCCAGGACCAGCTCGGTCGGCACCGCCGCCGCCGCACCCACCCGGTCCCCGGCCACCCACCGCCGGGCGACCTCCGCGCACGCCGCCCCGTGCCCGAGCCGCTCGATGGCCTCCCGGTGGAAGTTGGTCTGCGCCGAGCCCATCCCGCCCACGTACAGCGCCAGGTGCGGGCGCAGCGCGTCGGCGGCCTGCTCCACGTCCGGGCCGAGGGACACCGGCACGGCCGCGGCCACCTCGAACTCGCCCGCCGGAGCCAGCTCGGCGGAGCGGGCGGCGAAGCCGGCGGCCAGCTGGGCGGCGTAGGTCTCGTCCAGCCGGGGCGAGCAGAAGGCCGGCAGCCAGCCGTCGGCGACCTCCGCCGCCAGGGCGATGTTCTTGGGCCCCTGCGCCGCGAGCAGGATCGGCAGGTCCGCGCGCAGCGGGTGCACGGTGGCCCGCAGCGCCTTGCCCTGCCCGGTGCCGCCGGGGAACGGGAGCTGGTAGTGCCGGCCGGCGAGGCGGACCGGATGCTCCCGCCGCAGCACCTGCCGGACGACGTCGACGTACTCCCGCGTGCGCTCCAGCGGCCGCGGGTAGGGCTGGCCGTACCAGCCCTCGACGACCTGCGGGCCGGAGGCGCCGAGCCCGAGGACGAACCGGCCGCCGGAGAGGTGGTCCAGCGTCAGCGCGGCCATCGCCGTCGCCGTCGGCGTGCGCGCGGACATCTGCGCGATGGCGGTGCCGAGACGGACCCGGCGGGTGCCCGCGCCCCACCAGGCCAGCGGGGTGAAGGCCTCCGAGCCGTAGGCCTCGGCCGTCCACACCGAGTCCAGGCCGAGGTCGTCCGCCGCCGCGACCGCCTCGGCGGCGCCCGGCGGCGGCCCGGCGGACCAGTAACCGAGGGAGTAGCCCAGGCGCAGAGGTGTGGTGTCGTCGTCGGCCATGGGCCCGATCATGCCCGACGGCGGCCGGGTGCCCTGTCGTGCCGGTGCCGACGGCGGTCGCGCGGACGCCCCGCTCAGCCCAGCTGGGCCATCACCTCGCCGGCGATCAGGTCCAGGTGCTCGAGGTCGCGCAGGTCCAGGCACTGCAGGTACACCCGGGAGATGCCGGCCTCGGCCAGCGCCCCGATCCCGTCGCGGACCTCCGCCGGCGTGCCGGCCAGGCCGTGCTCGCGCAGCTCGGGCACCTCCCGGCCGATCGCCTCGGCGCGGCGGGCCACCTCGCCCTCGTCGGCACCGACGCACGCGACGAGGGCGACCGAGTAGACCAGCTCGTCCGGGTCCCGCCCGGCCTCCTCGCACGCCGCCCGGACCCGCCCGACCTGCGGGGCGATGGCGGCCTTGTCCGGGAAGGACTGGTTGTACTCCGCGCCGAAGCGGGCCGCCAGCCGCGGGGTGCGGCGCGGCCCCCCGCCGCCGACGATGATCGGGAGCGGCTGCTGGGCCGGCTTGGGCAGCGCGGGGGAGTCGACCAGCCGGTAGTGCTCACCGGTGAAGGAGTACCGCTCGCCCACCGGCGTGGCCCACAGCCCGGTGAGGATCTCCAGCTGCTCCTCCAGCAGCCCGAAGCGCCGCTCCGGGAAGGGGACGCCGAGCTGGGCGTGCTCCTCCGCGAACCAGCCGGTGCCGAGCCCGAGCTCGACCCGCCCGCCGGACATCGCGTCCACCTGGGCGACCTGGACCGCGAAGACCCCGGGCAGCCGGAACGTTGCGGCGCTGACCAGCGTGCCCAGCCGGATGGTGGAGGTCTCCCGGGCGAGGCCGGCGAGGGTGGTCCAGGCGTCGGTCGGGCCGGGCAGCGGGTCGCCGTCGCCCATCCGGAGGAAGTGGTCCGAGCGGAAGAAGCCGTCGAAGCCGAGCGCCTCCGCCCGGCGGGCGATGGCGAGCTGGTCCTCGTAGGAGGCGCCCTGCTGGGGCTCGGTGAAGATGCGCAGGTCCATGCGGTCAGCCTGGCAGAGGCGGGAGAGCGCTGCACGGACCGGTCACGGCCGGTGGGCCGACGGCGTCCGCGGCCGACATCGTCCGGCTGGGGTTCACCGCTGGTCTCGGCTCCCCCGCCGCCGGCGCGGGACCTGGTCCGCCCGTAGGCTGCTGGCCGCCCCGCGGCCGCTGCCGGTGCCCGATCGCTACCCTCGGCAGATGACGACCGCCGCGGACGTCGCCCGGCTCCGGCTCGCCGCCCAGCGCCTGGTCGGTCCCGGCCTGCCGACCGCAACGGACGTGGTCCGGCACCTCACCGCGCTCCAGGCCCAGGACCTCCCCGGCGCCCTGGCCTCCGTCACGCTCCGGACCGTACCCGGGGACTCCGCCGACGGGATCCTCGGCGCGCTGGAGCGCGGGGAGGTCGTCCGGTCCTGGCCGATGCGCGGCACCCTGCACCTGGTCCTCGCCGCGGACCTGCCGTGGATGCTCGCCCTGACCAGCGAGCGCCTGCTTGCCGGGGCCGCCCGCCGTCGCGCGCAGCTGGGCCTGGACGAGGCGCTCCTCGACCGGGCCGGCGCTGTCGCCGAGGACGCGCTCCGCGGCGGCCGGTCGCTGAGCCGGGCCGAGCTGATGGACCGGTGGGCGGCGGCCGGGCTCCTCGGGGTCAAGCAGCGCGGGTACCACCTGCTCTGGCACCACGCCCAGCGCGGGCTGCTGTGCCTGGGCCCGGTGGTCGACGGCGACCAGCGGATCGTCCTGCTGGACGAGTGGGTGCCCGCGCCGCGCGTCCTCGAGCGCGACGAGGCGCTCGGGGAGTGGGCGCTGCGCTACTTCCGCGGTCACGGCCCGGCCACCCGCAAGGACCTCCAGTGGTGGACCAAGCTCACCGGCAAGGACGTGGCCACCGGCCTCGCCGTCGCCCGCGAGCACCTCGAGCGCCTCGACGTCGACGGCACCGAGTACTTCCTCGACCCGGCCACCCCCGCGCTGCTGGCGGAGCACCTGGCCGCCGCCCGGGGCGTGCTCCTGCTGCCCGGGTTCGACGAGCTGATCCTGGGCTACCAGGACCGCAGCCCCACCCTGCCGCCCGAGCACGCCGACCGGGTCGTGCCCGGCGGGAACGGGATGTTCCGGCCCACCGTCGTCGCGGACGGCCGGGTGGTCGGCACCTGGCGGCGCGTCGGGAGCGGGACCCGGCGACGGATCGAGCCGGAGCCCTTCACGACCCTCACGCCCAAGGTGGCGGCCGAGGTGCAGCGGCTGGCGGCAGGGTTCCCCACGCATGCGGCGCGGTGAGCCTTCGGCGCCCTGGGTGAACGACGGCGTCTCGCCGACCGCGCCACGGGTGCGGGCGGGCCAGGGGTGGGGGTGGTTGCCTGGCCACCGCGTCCGCCACGGCGCAGGGTCCGACCTCCGGGCAGGGAAGAGCCCGCGGGCTCCGGCCGTTCGGCCGGGTGCCGTGGTGGACGGTCCACGGCCCCCGCGGGCTCCGGTGACCACCTGGTTCTCGCCGCCGACGGCGGGAGGACCTGTGGTCCGTCCGCTGACGGGCTAGCGGGTGGTCACCTCACGCGTCCGGAATGACATCACTTCTGGACCACCTCCTCTCTCGTGTGCGACCACGGTAGGTCGCTCCCGGGCCCGCTGTCACCTGGTTTCCGGAGGCTCCTGGCACGATGACCGCATGCCCGACGTCGACGGCGCCCGCCGCCCCTTCCGCCTGCTCGTGGTCTGCACCGGCAACATCTGCCGCTCGCCGATGGGGGAGGTGGTCCTGCGCGAGCGCCTCGCCGACGCCGGACTGGCCGACGACGTCGAGGTCGCCAGCGCCGGGACCAGCGACGAGGAGCACGGCCGGCCGATCGACCCCCGTGCCCGCGCGGTCCTCGCTGAGCACGGCTACCCCGTCCCGCGCCACCGCGCCCACCAGGTGGTGCCCGGCGAGCTGGGCCGGTACGACCTCGCCCTCGCCATGACGAGCCAGCACGCCCGGGCGCTGCGCCGGCGCGCCGACGAGGACGGCGGCGGGGCGGAGATCCGGCTGTGGCGCGAGTTCGACGACACCGCCCCGCGCCTCGGCGACGGCGCGACCGAGCGGGACCTCGACGTCCCCGACCCGTGGTACGGCGACCAGGACGGCTTCTACGACACCCTCGCCGTCGTCGAGCGCGGCGCCGACGGGCTGGTGCGGTACCTGCAGGAGCGGCTCGGTCCCGGCTGACCCGTCCGGGGTCAGTCCTCGGCGGTCACCGGCGGCTGGGCGGACCAGGGGAACATGATCCACCGGTCGGTGCGCCGCCAGACGTAGTCGGGGTCGATCACCGAGCGGGGCTTGGCGTAGAGGACGGCGGAGCGGACCTCCCCGGGCAGCGCGCCCGGCGCGCCGGCCTCGCCGGGCAGGCCGGTGGTGCGGAGCAGGTCGGTCACCAGCGCCAGGGTGCGGCCGGAGTCGGCGACGTCGTCGACCACCAGGACCCGCTGACCGGGTAGGCCGGAGGTGTCCATCAGCGGCGGGAGCACCACCGGCGCCTCGAGGGTCTCCCCAACGCCGGTGTAGAACTCCACGTTCATCGTGCCCATCGCCTTCGTGCCCAGCGCGTAGGCCACCGCGCCGGCCGGGACCAGCCCGCCGCGGGCGACGGCGACGACCAGGTCCGGCAGCCACCCGGAGCGGACCACGTGGCGGGCGAGCTCGCGCGCGGCCGCCCCGAAGCCCGGCCAGCCGAGCACCTCCCGCTCCGCCTCGGCGGTGGTGGTGGCGCCGTCGTCGAAGGTCGCATCGCTCACCGGCACAGCGTAGGCGCGGTTCCGGGCGCACCGCCGGGCCGGCGGCTCTACGGTGCGGGTATGGACACCGTCGTCACCCCCGTCCGGCTGGCGGTCCTCGGCCGCCTCGCCCGCGGGATCGCCGCCCGCGCCGCCGCGGTGCACGTGCTCCGGGTCGCCGTCGACGGCCCCTTCGGCGCCGGCAAGTCGACCTTCACCCGGGCCCTGGACGACGCCCTGCGCCCGCACCTGCCGCCCGGCCGCGAGGTCCGCCGGTTCGACACGGACATGTACATGATCCGCGGGCGGGTGCACCGGGCGCCGGCCGCGGCCGACCCGCAGTGGCTCTACGACAACGTCTACGACCTGGGCAAGGTCCGGGCCGTCGCGGAGGGGCCGGCCTACGGCCCGCCCGCCGTCGTGCTGGTCGACGGGATGGGCCTGCAGCGGCCCGAGCTGGCCGACCTGTGGGACCTCGTGCTCTACCTGCACGTGCCGGAGAAGGTCACGCTGGACCGGATGCGCGCCCGCCGCGCCGAGCTCGAGGCGGACGGGATGGACCTGGAGCCGCTCTACCGGGACCGGTACCTGCCGGTGGCCCGGCTGTACCAGCAGCAGGTGGACCCGGCCGCCCGGGCGGACGTCCTGGTCGACATGCACGACGCCGACCAGCCGGTGGTGGTCCGCTGGGGCGGGCTCTGACCCGTCCGGTGCAGCGATCGGCCCGGAGCGACCCGGCCGGGCGGAGCTCCTGCCCGCCGTCGACGGCGGGTCGTGACACCGGCCACGCGCGGACCTTTGTCCTCCTGGCCGGGGCGGCGCCGCCCTAGCCTGGACGCAGGCCGGGACCCCGGCACGACCCGCGCGCCCCGCGCGCTACAGAGGAGCAGGCATGAAGGTTGCGCAGAAGGTCTTCGTCGTCACCGGCGGCGGGAACGGGATCGGGCGGGCGCTCGTCCTCGCCCTGCTCGCCCGCGGCGCGCGGGTCGCCGCGGTCGACGTCGGGGAGCAGGCGCTCGCGGACACCGCCCTGCTGGTGCCCACCGGCGCGGACCGGCTCAGCACCCACGTGGTCGACGTCACCGACCGGGCCGCCGTCGAGGCGCTGCCGGCGGCCGTGCTCGCCGCGCACGGCCAGGTCGACGGCGTCGTCAGCGTCGCCGGCATCATCCAGAAGTTCGTCCCCGTCGCGGACCTGACGTACGCCGAGATCGAGAAGATCATGGCGGTGAACTTCTGGGGCGTGGTGCACATGTCCAAGACGTTCCTGCCGCACCTGACCGGACGGCCGGAGGCATGCCTGGTCAACGTCTCCAGCATGGGCGCCCTGGCCCCGGTGCCCGGGCAGTCCGCGTACGGGGCGAGCAAGGCGGCGGTGAAGCTGTTCACCGAGGGCCTCTACGCCGAGCTGCGGGACACCCCGGTCGCGGTGACGGCGGTCTTCCCCGGCGGGGTGGCCACCGACATCTCCGCGAACTCCGGCGTGACGGTCGCCGGGGCGGACGGCGGCGACTCCTCGGGCATGGTGCAGACGACGGCGCCGGACGCCGCCGCGCAGATCGTCGCGGGGATCGAGAAGGGGGCGTTCCGCGTCGTCATCGGCAAGGACGCCCGGATGACCGACCGGATGGCCCGGCTCGCGCCCCGGAGGGCCGTCAACCTCATCGCCGACCGGATGAAGTCGCTGCTCGCCCCGGCGGGGCGGGAGAAGGTCGGCGCGTAGCAGCCGCCTGCCGGGGCCGGGCCGGCCATGACCTAGGGCCTGGCCGGCTCAGCCCAGCTCCACCACCGCAGGGAACGGGACGGTGAGCACCCGCCCGTCGTCGGTGCGCACGTGGTAGCGGGTCCGGGCAGTCTTGAAGACCGTCGCCGCCAAGCCGCGGTACTTGTCGGCGGTGACCAGGCGCACCCGGGTGCCCGGCCGCAGCCCGCCGACGGCGGCCCGGGCCCACGACGGCGCCGGCTGCTGCCGCCGCCCCACCCGGGCCGCCGCAGCTGCTCGTTCCCGCTCCCACCACGGCCCGTCCTGGTCCCAGGTGCCGTCCGCCTCGTCCCAGCCGGGGTCCTCCTCGTCGTCCTCCTCGTCCCAGCCCGGGCGCTCCTCGTCCCAGCCGCGGTCCTCCTCGTCCCAGCCGGTGTCCTCCTCGCGCGCGGGGCCGAGCAGCAGGTCGACGAGCTCGCGCTGGTTGGCCTGCAGCGCGGCGAGCTCGCGCGCGTACCGCTCGCCCATCCGGGCCGGGCGGCCGTGGTAGGTCCAGGTCAGCAGGTGCGCGATGTTGAAGGACGGGTCGCAGCGGGAGCAGCTGGCCGGCCGGACGGGCCGGCGGTGCCGGTCGGTGACGTGCCCGCGCGGGCAGGTGCCGCGCCAGGGTGCCGGGACCTGTGGGGCGTAGGCGGCGACGGTCCGCGAGGCGGTGCTGCCGATGGCACGTGCCTTGGCCCGCCAGACGGCGTCGTGGCCGTGCTCGGGCCCGACGAGCGCGTGCGCGATCTCGTGCAGCAGCGTCTCCCGCACCTGCGCGTCGTCGTACAGCGCCATCAGGTGCCGGGAGAGGGTGATGGTGCGCTCGGCGTAGCGGCACGAGCCGGCCCGCACCCGGGCGCCGTCCAGCGCCACCCGCCAGCCGGCCAGGCCGTGCTCGGCCAGCAGCGCGGTACCCATCCGCCGGACCTCAGCGAGCTCCATGCCCGTCTCCTCTCCTCGCTCGCCCGAGGCTACGGCGGCCCACCGACGTCCCGCCGCGGGGCACGCCTGGGTGTGGGCGGGGCGCCCCCGGCACGAGAGGTGGGGACGGGCCGGCAGCGGGACCCCGCTCAGCCGGACCCCGGCTCAGCCGGACCCCGGTTCAGCGGGACCCGGCTCAGCCGCCGCCCCCGGCTCAGGTGAGTAGTCCGTCCCGGAGCTCGACCACCCGGTCGGCCACGTCGAGGAGCACCGGGTCGTGCGTGGCGACGACGGCGGTCATGCCCTCCTCCCGGACCAGGACGCGGATGAGGGTCATGATCTCCCGGGCGGTGTGGGAGTCGAGCTGGCCGGTGGGCTCGTCGGCCAGCAGCAGCGCCGGGGCGGGCGCGAGCGCCCGGGCCAGCGCGACCCGCTGCTGCTGCCCGCCGGAGAGCTCGCCAGGGAGCTGGTGGTGGTGGTCGGCCAGGCCCACCTGGGCGAGCAGGTGGGTCACCCGGGCCTCGCGGGCGGCCGGGTCGGCCCGCTGCAGCCGCAGCGGCACCCCGACGTTCTCCGCGGCGGTCAGCACCGGCAGCAGCCCGAAGGACTGGAACACGTAGGCCACGGTGCCGCGGCGCAGCGCCAGCAGCTCGGCCTCGGGCAGCGCGGTGACCTCCCGGTCGGCCAGGACGACCCGGCCGCCGTCGGGCCGGTCCAGCCCGCCCAGGCAGTTGAGCAGGGTGGTCTTGCCGGACCCGGACCGGCCGGCGACGGCGAGCAGCTCCCCGGCCCGGACCCGCACCGACACCCCGCGCAGCGCGGCGACGGCGGCCGGCCCGTGGCCGTAGGTGCGCCGCAGGTCCGTCCCGACCAGGTAGTCCTCGCCCGCGTGGTGCTCGCCCGCGTGGTCCGCGTGCACGCCGTCCGCGCGCACCACGTTCTCCCGCGCGCCGTCCGCGCCCACCTGGTGCTCGTCCACGTGGTCCGCGCGCACGCCGTCCTCCCCGCCGTCCGCGCTCACGCGTCCTCCCGGTCCGTGCCGCCGTCGCCGCCGCCGCGGCGACGCCCCGCCCCGGGCGGCCCACCGGCCGGCGCGCCCCGCCGGGCCGGGCCGGTGCCGGCCGGCCAGACCCCGATGTGGTCGGTCTGCAGGTCCAGCCGCACCCGGTCCCGCAGGTCCAGCGCCAGGGTGAACTCCCGCGGCAGCTGCAGCCGCCCGGCCCGGTCCAGGACCGCGTACTCCTCGGCGGCCAGGTCCGGGCCGCCGTCGCCGGCTTCGCGGCGCAGCACCTCCGAGCTGGTCCGCCCGTCCCGGATCCCCACGGTGCGGCGCACCTGGGTGGCGACGGCCGCGTCGTGCGTGACGACCAGGACCGTCACCCCCAGCTCGGCGTTGACCGTGCGCAGCGCGGCGAAGACCTGCTCGGCGGCGGCGGAGTCGAGCTCGCCGGTGGGCTCGTCGGCCAGCAGCACCTGGGGCCGGTTGGCCAGCGCCACCCCGAGCGCGGCCCGCTGCTGCTGCCCGCCGGAGAGCTCGGCCAGGCGCCGGCCCCGGCATCCGGCCAGGTCCAGCAGCTCGAGGAGCTCGGCGGTGCGCCGCTCCCGGTCGGCCCGGCCGGTCCCGGCGAGCAGCATCGGCACCGCGACGTTCTCCGCGACGTCGAGGTAGGGCAGCAGGTTGTCGGTGGCCTGCTGGTAGAGGAACCCCACCACCTCCCGCCGGTAGGCCAGCCGCTGCCGGGCGGTCATCTGCAGCAGGTCCTGCCCGGCCACCCGGGCCAGCCCCGCTGTCGGCCGGTCCAGCCCGGAGAGGATGTGCAGCAGGGTGGACTTCCCGCTGCCGGAGGCGCCGATGATCGCCACCAGCTCCCCGGAGTCGACGAGCAGGTCCAGGCCCTGCAGCGCGACCACCTCCACCCCCTCGGTGCGGTAGACGCGCAGCAGGTTGTCGCACACGATCTGGGCGTGCGCGCCGTAGGTGGCGGTCCTGGCGGTCCTGGCGGTCTCGGTCATCGCGCTCCCCTCCGCAGGTCGGTCGGTGCGTGCGTGCGGGCGTCCCGGGCGGCGTCGAGGAGCACCGCCACGGCGACGACGGCGGCGACGGCGACGCCGAGCAGCGCCGCGGTCCCGCCGGCCGGGACGAGCGGCGGGTCGGCCGGCCCGCCGGTGAAGGGCGCCAGGTCCAGCGCCGGGCCGACCACCGCGGGCAGGGCCAGGCCGACCGCCAGCCCGGGCAGCAGCGCGGCGAGAGCCGGCGGGCCGGCCTCCACCGCGACCAGGGCCCGGACCTGGCCGGGGCGCAGGCCCATGGCCCGCAGCCGGGCCACCGCCGCCTTCCGGTCGGCGGCGCCGAGGGCCAGCAGCAGCACGACGGCGACCAGGGAGTAGCCCGCCGCGGCCACCCCGGTGGCCGCAAAGGCCACGGTGAGGAAGGCGGGCAGCGGGGCGTCGGCGACGGCGCCGCGCACCTGCGCCCGCCCGTGCACCTCCCAGCCGGGCCCGGCGACGGCCTCGACCGCCGGCGCGTCACCGCCGCGGAGCAGGGCGGTGGTGGGGGCCAGCTCGGCGGTGGCGGCGGCGAGGGCGTCGTAGGGCAGCAGCAGGACCGGCTCGTCCGCGCCGGCGCCGCGGGCCAGCGCCGGCTCCACCGCCACCACGTCGGCGGTCAGCGACCGGCCGGCGGTGCGCAGCGGTACCGGCCCGCCGTCCGGGGCGAGGTCGGGGGTGGAGACGACGGCGGGCAGCGCCCCGCCGGGGCGGGGGGTCAGGTCGGGCAGGTCGGCGGCGAGCGGCGTGCCGGCCAGCAGCGCGGTCAGCGCCGCCGGGTCCGCGGCCAGCACGGTCACCCGGTCGGCGTCCCGGGCGGTGCCGACCGTGGCGTCGTCCTGCCGGTAGGCCGGGACCACGGCGTCCACCCCGGGCAGCGCCCGCAGCGCCGCGAGGTCGGCCGCCGCCAGCGCCGGGGCGTCCACCCGCACGTCGGCGCCCACCGCCCGCCAGGCCGCGGCGTCCTGCTCGGTGGTGATGGTGGCCCGCACCGTCCCGGTCAGCGTGCTGACCGCGACCGCGAGGAGCAGCACGACCACCGGCACCGCGGCCGCCGGCCGGGCCCGGGCGGCGCGGGCCAGCCCGAGGAAGCCGACGGCGCCGCGGCCCCGGCCCACCAGCCGGGACGCGGCCCGCACCACCGGGGGGTAGGCCCGCAGCACCACCACCGCCGTCGCGAGGACCACCAGGGTGGGCACCAGCGCGGCGTAGGGGTCGACCGCGCCGCGGGCGGCGACGTCGTCGACCAGGCCGCGCCGCCGCAGCGTGGCCGTGCCCGCGGCGGCGAGGAGCACCAGCGTCGCCTCGGCGGTGAGGCGGCCCCACCGGCGGCGGCGGGGGCGGCGCTGACCGGCGGCCGGCGCGGTCACCGCCCGCGCCGCGAGGGGCACCGGGGCGAGCGCGACGAGCACGACGCCGACCGCCAGGGCGGCCGCGGCCAGGCCCGCGGCCGGCCCGGGCCGGGGCACCGCGGCGACGGCCGCCACCGCGCCGAGGACCGCCGCCGGGACGGCCCAGACCAGCACCGGCCCGCCGGCCAGGGCGGTGAGCTGGGCGAGGGAGGCGCCGCGGGCGCGCAGCAGCCGCAGGTCCGCGGCCCGCCGGTCCACCGCCGCCCAGGTGGTCAGCACGACGGCGAGGACGCCCATGGTCAGCGCGGCGGCGAGGCACAACGACACGAGGGCGGACGTCACCGCCACCGCCCGGGCGTGCTCGGCGAGCAGGTCCGGCAGCCCGGTGACGGTCCGCACCGGGAACGGGGCGAGCGCGCCGGCGGTGCGCAGCCGGCCGACCGCCTCCGCCAGCACCGGGGTGTCGGCGCCGGTCAGGTCCGGGGTGTCGAGGGTGAGGCGCCAGCTGTGCTCGAGCTGCGGGGGGACGACGAGCGGCAGCTCGTCGGGGGCGTCGGCCTGGTACTCACCCTCCTCGCTGGTGACGGCCTGGTCCCCTGTGGCCGCGTCCCCGCCGGCCCGGTTCCCGCCGGGCCCGGTGCCCGGGCCCGCGGCGGCGCCGGCGGCGAACGCCTCGGTCAGCGCCGGCAGGGCGTCCTCGCCGAGCAGCGCGGTGACCAGCCACTTCTGCCCGCCCTCCGCGGTCGGCCCCCGGGTCGGCTCGAGCACCAGCGGGTCGGCGGCCCAGAAGTCGGCAGCCGGGTCCGCCGGGGCGACGATGCCCACGACCGTGACGGCGAGGGGCACCGGCACCCCGGTGCTCAGCACCGGGTCGAGGAGGAAGGTGGCGCCGACGTCGGCGTCCAGGGCGGCGGCCGCGGGAGGGGTCAGCGCCACCTCGAGCACCGGCACGGTCGGCTGGTGCGCGAGCGCGGGGTCGACGGCGGCCGGTGCCCAGCCCGGCGCCGGCAGCCGGCCGGCGGTGACGGTGACCCGCTCGGTCCACCCCGCCTCGGCGCGCAGCCCCACCTCGGCCAGCTCCCCGCCGGGGTCCGCCCCGGCGGGCAGGGTGCGAGCGCGAGCCGGGCCGACGGACACGGCGAAGGAGACGTCCGCGACCAGGTCCGCGCCGGCGCCGAGCCGGTCCAGGACGGCGGCCTCGACGTCGCCGGCGACGCCGGGCTCGAAGGGCACCGGGTAGTTGCCCTGGGTCCCGCCGGTCACGGTCACGTCCCGCTGGACCTGCAGGGCGTGGGCGAGGCGGTGGCGCAGCGCGGCGTCCTGGGCCTCGGTGGCGGCCCGCGGGGCGGCGACGGCGACGGCCGTGGTGAGCAGGACGAGGAGCGCCAGCACGGCGTGCACCCCGGCCCCGGCCAGCAGCTGGTGGCGCAGCAGGCTGCGCCCCGCCCGGCTCACCCCACCCTCCGCAGCACCGCGGGCACCGCTGCCGGGCCGAGCGGTCGGACCAGGGCGGCGCCGAGCGCCGCCAGGGCGAGGGCGAGGGCGGCGCCCAGGGCGAGGAGCTGGGCCCAGGGCACCACCGCCGCCGCCGGCAGCACCGCCTGCCCGGCGGCGGCGAGCAGCGGGGGGACGACGGCGGCCGCCGTCGCCACGCCGACCACCAGGCCGAGGCCGACGGCGAGCACCACGACCGCCGCCTGCTCGGCGCGCTGGGCCCGGCGGACGGCGCGCGGCGGCGCGCCCAGGGCGTGCAGGACGGCCAGCTCGCCCCGGCCGCGGCGGGCGTCCGCGGTCGCGGCGACCGCGTAGCCGAGGGTCGCGAGCACCGCGGCGGTCCCGGCGAGCAGCACCAGGGCCGCGTCGGTGCCGGCGCGCACCGGGCGCGCGGCCAGCTCCCGGGTCAGCGCGGCGCGGTCCAGGACGGTGGTGCCCGGCGGCAGGTCGGCCTCGGCGGGCGGCGGGCCGGGGAGCCACCACTCCAGGATCGGCTCGGTGCCGGTGTCTGCGGTGCCGGTGGTGCCGGTGGCGCCCGTGTCCGGGCCGGCAGCTGACCCGTCGCCGCCGTGAGCGGGCTCGTCCCCGCCGTCGACAACGGCGGACAGGCCGGCCAGGTCCAGCAGGATGCCGTCCTGCCCGGCCGGGACCGAGGGCAGGGTCGGGGTGGTGGCGACCGCCGCCACGGCGAGCCCGCCGCCGCGCCAGGGCAGCTCCACGACGTCCCCCTCTGCGGCGCCGGCGGCGGTCAGTACCCCGGGGGTGACGACGGCCGGCAGCGGCTCGCCCGGACCGGCCGGGCCGCCCAGCTCGCGGAGGAGCGGGGCCAGGTCCGGGCCGGCGGGGTTGCGCAGGACGCCCGGCGCCCGGTCGGCGTCGACCGCGAGGACGGTCACCTCCGGCTCGTCGGCGACCGGGACGGTGCGGCGCAGGACCGGCAGGGCCGCCGGGCCGAGCACCCGGCGGAGGTCGGCGTCGGGCGGCGGGGCCGGCGGGAGGAGGACCCGGGACTCCGCGCCGACGGTGTGCGTGGCGGCGTCGGCGTCGGCCTGGGCGGCGGAGGCGCGGTGGACCAGGGCGAGCGAGCCCGCGGCCGCGGCCAGGACGAGGAGCACCACCAGCCCCGCCCGGCGCGGCAGGTGCCGGGCCACCTGCCAGCCGGTCCAGGCCACCGGCAGGCCCCGGGCGCGGCCGGTCACCGCCTGCCCGGCGCGGGTGGCCAGCGGCAGCAGCCGCAGCGCGAGCAGGCTCCCGGCCAGCACCACCAGCGCCGGGGCCAGCACCACGAGCGGGTCCGCCGTGGCCTGGCCCGCGGCGGCGGCCCGGCGCAGCTGGAGGTACCCCACCGCGCCGAGACCGAGCAGGGCGACGTCGATCCCGGCCCGGCCGGCCACGGCCAGCCGGCCGCCGCGCCCGGCCGGCGGCGCGAGCGCGGTACGGGCGGAGGTGACCAGGAGCAGCGCCCCGGCGGCGGCCGCGGCCCCGACCGCCGTCGGCCACCCCCCGACCCCTCCTGGCCCGGCCGCCGTCGGCAGTCCCCCGGTCCCGCTCGGCGGTGCCCCGCTCGGCAGCGCCGCGGCCAGCGCCGGGCCGGCCAGCGCGGCCACGACCGCCGTGCCGGCGGCCAGGGCGCCGGCCTCGACCGCCGCCAGGGCGAGGAGCTGGCCGCGGGCGGCGCCCCGGGCGCGGAGCAGCAGGTCCGCCGGGGCCCGCAGCGTCCCCAGCACCGTGCCGCCAACGGCGATCGCGGTGCCGGCGAGCAGGGCGAGCAGCGCTGTGGGGGCCCGGAGCGCGTCCCGGGTGCCGGCCAGGGTCGCGGCCGCGTCGGCGAGCAGGTCGGGCAGCGTCGAGGTGACCTCCGCGCCGGCCAGCGCCGGCTCGGCGGCGAGGTCGTCGAGGAGGTCGGCGACCGCCGCCCGCAGCGCCGGGACGTCGGCGGCGGTGAGCCCGGCGGTGTCCGGGTAGACCCGCCAGGTGGCCGAGGCGCCCGGGGCGAGCCCGGCGGCGAACTCCGCCGCCGGGACCACCAGCGGGCCGTAGGTGGTGAACTCCCCGTGCTCGACGCCGGTGTTGGCGAAGGCGTCGCCGAGCCAGAACGGGTCGGCCGGGTCGGTGGCCCGGTAGACGCCCGCCACCGTCACGGTCAGCGCGGCGGGCACGGTCGGCAGCCGCCCGCTGAGGACAACCTCCTGGCCCACCGACCAGCCCAGCGCCTGGGCCACCGGCTCGGGCACCGCCGCGGCCACCGTCCCCGCCCGGCCGCCGGGATCGAGGTCGCCGTCGCCGTCACCGGTACCGCCGCGGCCGGTATCTCCGCGGCCGTCGTCCGGGCTGCCGGCGTCGCCGGTACCGCCGTCGAGCGCCGCGCCGACGCCGGCCGGCCAGGTTCCGGCGACGAGGTCGGCGTGCTCGGCGATGCCCTCGAGGTGGGCGAGCCGGGCGAGGTCGGTCGGGCCGGCCGGCGCCGGCAGGCCGAAGGAGACCGACCGGGTGGCCAGGTGCACCGTCGTGGGCCGGCCCAGCACGGCCGCGTGCCGACGCACCGCCTCGTCCTGCGCCGCCAGGTCGCCGTCGCCCAGCCCGCCGGTGACGACGACGGCCCGCCGATCCGGCGCGGCGTCTGTCACCGCCCCGGCCACCGCGCCGCGGGCCAGCGTGCCGCCGAGGACGTCCAGGGCGGTGAGCACGACGACGGCGACCACGGTCGTGGCGGCCACCGCCGCCGCGACGGCGGGGTGGTCGGCCAGGCGGCGGCGGACCAGCCGCAGCACCGTCACCTCGGCACCCGCACCAGTGCAGGTGCGCCCGGGACAGCGCTCATGGGCTTGCAGCGTAGCCCGGGGCTTCGCCCGGTGGTGGCGGGTTGGGGAGCGCTCCCACGGTCCGCGACAGAGGGCGCTCATCGGCCACCGACGCCGGCGAGGCGGACCGCCTGGGGCCCGGCTCGCCACGCACGGCGCCGGTACGCTGGCCGGGCCGCCGTCGTCGACGAAGGGGCCCGGGGTGAGCGAGCACGTGCTGGTCGAGCGGGACGGCGGGGTGCTGACCCTGACGCTGAACCGGCCGGAGAAGAAGAACGCCCTCACCACGGAGATGTATGCGGCCCTCGGCGCGGCGCTGGAGGCGGCCGGGCGGGACGACGCGGTGCGCTGTGTGCTGGTCCGGGCCGCCGGGGACAGCTTCTGCGCCGGGAACGACCTGACCGAGTTCGTCGCCGTCGGCGGCCGGCCGGACGCGGCATGGGAGGGCAACCCGTTCCTCTCGGCGCTCGCGGCCGCGCGGAAGCCGCTGGTGGCCGCCGTCCAGGGGCGCGCCGTCGGCGTCGGGCTCACGCTGCTGCTGCACTGCGACCTCGTCTACCTCGGTGACGACGCCCTGCTCTCCGCCCCGTTCGTGGACCTCGGCCTCGTCCCCGAGGCCGCCTCCACCCTGACCCTGCCCGCCCGGGTGGGCCACGTCCGGGCCTTCTCCCTGTTCGTCCTGGGCGAGGTGCTCCCCGCCGGGGAGGCGGTGGCGTGGGGCCTGGCCAACGCCGTGCTGCCGGTGGCCGAGCTCGACGCGCACGCCCGGGCCGCCGCGGCCGAGGTGGCGCGGCGGACGCCGGCGGCGGTTACGACCACCAAGTCGCTGATGCGCGAGCCGGAGGTGCTGGCGGAGCGGATCGCGGTCGAGGGGGAGCAGTTCGTGGCGCGGCTCCGTTCACCGGAGGCCGCGGAGGCGTTCGCGCGGCTGCTCCGGCGGCCGGGCCCGGGCAGCTAGGGCTCGTTGCTAAACGGCGTCTGAGCCGGCTGCACTCGCGTGGCATGCTGGCGGCATGGGCGACTTCCGCACACCCCAGATCGTTCTGTTCACGCGCGACATCGACCGCGCCGTAGCGTTCTACCGCGACATCGGCTTCAATGAGGTGTTCCGCACGCCTCCCGCTGGAACACCGATTCACGTGGACCTCGACCTCGATGGCTATCGCCTTGGTCTCACCACCGAAGCGAGCACCCGGGAAGATCATGGCCTAAGTCCTGTGACCAATGGTCAACGCGCGGCCGTCATCCTATGGACCGACGACACGCCGGCCGGATATGCGCGGTTGCTCCAACTCGGAGCCACGCCCGTGAAGTCGCCTGAGCCTTGGTTGGATCGCCTGCTCATCGCGTGGGCGGAAGATCCGGATGGTCATCTGATCCAGGTCGTGCAGAACGTTCCCCACTCCTAGAGTCCTCTGCGCGCCCGTTGGAGGTCGCGGCGAGGCAGAGCGCGGCGTGTAATTTCGGGCGGTATTGTCTGAGCGCATCGCGATGCCGCCACTGTTTGAGTTGGTTGAAGCGGCGTTCGACGACGTTGCGGCCCTTGTAGCGTTCCTTCTGCTCGTCGCCGAATTCGATCGTCCGTCCGGACTTGTGCTCGGCGGCGACCGTGCCCCCCGGCCAGCACTGCGGCGTCGGTGGCCGATCTGGTCGTCCCGTTCCGGAATGGTCGTGGCTTGCTCGGACCACCGGTTGAATTTCTCGTAGATCGTGTTCCAGTTCCCGAACCGCTCCGGTACATCTCGCCACGGGGCACCGGTCCGGTAACGCCACGCGGCCGCCTCGACCACTGCACGCCGCGCCAGCAGGGGACGATCCGCCGCGTTCGCGAGCGGGAACAGCGGGCCCATCACGGCCAGACCCTCGTCGGAGATCTCGTTGCGCGACACACCTCAAGCGTCGCCCGCGCAGCGCAGAACAGCCTTTATCAACACACCCTAGGCGGGGGCGGGGCGCCCGACGTCGACGGTGGGTCGGGCCCCAGTGGTCGCCAGCCGGTGCTCGGGCTCGCCGGCGGTATCCGGCAGGACCGGCGTCAGCCGCGGGTGCCGCGCGTCGGCCCCAGGTGCACCCGGCGCCACTCGGAGACGTCCTGGAGCTGGTCGATCCCTCTCTCGATGAGGGCAGCAGCGGTCGCCGCGTCGGCCCTCATCCGGTCCCGCACGACTGCCAGGTCCACGCTGATCGTGGCCCACAGGACCTCGGGGTCGATGGCGAGGTCGTTGTGCGCGAGACGGTTGCGCATGCCGCGCAGGTAGCGCAGCGCGTCGGGACCGAAGTATGCCCGCTGCTGTGCGGGGGTGATGGCTTCCGCGGCCTGGAAGATACGCTCGATCACGCGTTCGGCGGCGTACCGCGTCCGCCAGTCGTCGCGGAGTCCCGCCTCGCTGTCGAGCAGCTCGAGCGCCGTCGAGACCTCCCGCTCGAGGGCCAGCACGGCCTCCGCCTGGCGCCGGTTCACAGCGGCACCGTCTCGTGCAGGATCGATGTACCGATGCCCGTCGCCGCCGCGCGAGCGAACACGGCCTCGTGGTCGACCACGTCGACGTGCAGCCCGGTCAGCGTGCTCAGCGCGTCCGCGAGCCGCACGAGGTCCCGGGTGCGGCCGGGCTCGAACTCGACGATCAGGTCGAGGTCCGATCCGGCGCGGTCCTCCCCGCGGGCGGTCGACCCGAAGACGCCGGCTGCGGACACGCCGAAGTCGGCCAGCGTCGCGCGGATCTCGTCACGGAGCTCCGCGAGCACCGCGCTCGGGATCTGCTCACTCATCGGATCGCCTCCCGGAGTGGCTCCGAGGATACCGGGACGGCGCGACGGCACGGCGGGTCGACGGCGGCCGCTAGACCTCGGCCAGCGCCTTGCGGACACGCTTCTCGGAGACCTTCACCGGGGTGCCGAGCTGCTGGGCGAAGAAGCTGACCCGGAGCTCCTCGAGCATCCACCGCACGTCCTCCAGGCGGGCGTCGCGGGCGGGGTCGGGCGCGGAGCGGGCCGCGGCGTCGACGGCGGCCTGGTAGGTGTCCTCGAGCTCGCCGACCACCCACGCCAGGTGCTCGTCCTGGTGCACGTTGACCTGGGCCCGCTCGATCCGGCGCTGGGCGGCGCGCAGGTAGCGCGGCAGGTGCACCAGCCGGTCCGGCGGGGTGGCCGAGACGAAGCCCGGGTAGACGAGCCGGGCCACCTGGTCCCGCACGTCGGTGAGGGTGTTGAGCAGGAACATCGACGTGGCGCCCTTGATCGTGGCGTCGAGCTCGCGCCGGGCGTCCAGGACCGCGACGACCAGGCCGATCACCTGGTGCACCCGCTCCTCGAGGGTGGCCCGCACGTGCGCGACCAGCGCGGCGTACCGGTCGGCCTCGCGGACCTGCGGGCCGGCGCCGGTCCACTCCGCCACCAGCGCCCCCACCGCGGCGAGCTGGACGTCCGCCACCAGGGCCTCGGTGCTCGGGTAGGGGCTGGCCGCCAGCGTCAGGGCCTCCCGCCCGGTCCACCGGGTGGTCACCCGCTGGGTGCTCAGCGCGGTCTCGGTCAGCACCAGCCGGCGCAGCCCGAACTTGTGGGCGCGCTCCTGCTCGGCCGCGTCGGCCAGCACCCGGAGCGCGACGGACGGGCCGGTCTTGGCGCCGCGGGCCGCGGGCACCTCCACCAGCGCGGGGTAGCCGCGGACCACCAGCCCGTGCGGGCCGGTGGACTCCACCTGGCGGGGGATGACCCCGCCGGGCAGGTCGGGCCAGGTGGTCAGGTTCTCCTGCTCGGGCAGCATCGTCTGGGTCGCGCCCCGGTCGGCTCCCACGGCGCTGGCGCCGCGCCCCGCCGGGCCCGCCCCGCCGTCGCCGTGGCCCACCGCGTCGCCGTCGCCCACCGCACCGCCCGCCACCGCGGCCGGCGACCGGCCGGCCCGGGCCGCGGCCTCCTCCATCGCGATGCGCACGGCCCCGCGGACCGCGGAGCTGACCGCCCGCTGGGTCTGCGGGGCGAGCTCGCGCTGCAGCGCCACCAGGTCCTTGCCCTCGGCGAGGACGGCGCCGCGCTCGGAGAGCACCCGGAAGGTCATCCGCAGGTGGTCGGGCAGCTTGTCCTCGTCCCAGGCGTCCTCCGGGATCTCCACCCCGCGCAGGGTGCGCACCGCCGCCGCGAAGGCGTCGTGGTACGACGGCGCCCCCGGCGGCGCCGGCGCGACCTCGGCCCACGGCGGGAGGAGCTCGACCACCTGCCGGGCCACGTCCGGCGCCGGGACGAGCTGCACCCGGGTCTGCTTGGGCAGGGACCGGATGGTCGCCGTCGCCAGCTCGTGGGCGAGCCCGGGCACCATCCAGTCGAACCCGGCCGGGCGCAGCCGGCCGAGCACCGCCACCGGGACGTGGACGGTGACGCCGTCGGCGTGCGTGCCAGGCTCGAACTGGTAGGTCAGCGGCAGGGTCAGGTCGCCCTGGTGCCAGGTGTCCGGGAAGTCCGTGGCGGAGACCCCGGCGGCCTCCGGCACCAGCAGGTCCATCGTGAAGGTCAGCAGGTCCGGGTCGGTGCGCCGGGCCTGCTTCCACCAGGAGTCGAAGTGCCGGGCGGAGACCACGTGGTCCGGGATGCGCTCGTCGTAGAAGTCGAACCGGCCGTCCTCGTCCAGCACCAGGCCCCGGTGGCGGGCCCGGTGCTCGTACTGCGCCGCCTCGGCCAGCAGCTCGGCGTTGCGGGCGTAGAACTGGTGGTGGGTGCGCCACTCCCCGCCGACCAGGGCGTGCCGGATGAACATCTCCCGGGCCAGCTCGCGGGCGGTGACGTCGCCGATCCGGGTCTCGCCGAGCCGGCCGAGGAGGACCGGCCGGTCCGCGACCAGGGTCAGCCCGTACAGCAGCACCTTCTCCTTCACCATGGCCGCGCCCTGCCGGGTGGACCAGTACGGCTCGGAGTAGGTGCGCCGGACCAGGTGCCCGGCCAGCGGCTCGACCCACTCGGGCTGGATCCGGGCGACCGTGCGGGCGAACAGCCGGGAGGTCTCCACCAGCTCGGCCGCCATCACCCACGCCGGGGTCCTGCGGGCCAGGCCGGAGCCGGGCCAGATGGTGAACCGGGTGCCGCGGGTGCCGGCGTACTCCCGCCGCCGCTCGTCCCAGGAGCCCAGGTTGGACAGCAGGCCCACCAGCAGGGCGCGGTGCACGGCGTCGGCGCTCGCGGCGTCGGCGGACCGGGCGACGGCGGCCACCGCCCGGGCCGGGTCCGGCCGGCCGTCCGCGGTGTGCTCGGCGGTCGCCGCGATCTCCCGGTCCCCGGGCAGGGCCAGCGGGCGCAGGGTCAGCCCGAGCGGCTTGGCGAGCTGGCGGAGCTGGGCGACGACGTCCTGCCACTCCCGCACCCGCAGGTAGTTGAGGTACTCGGCGCGGCACATCCGCCGGAACGCCGAGCCGGACAGGTCCCGCTGCTGGGTGCGCAGGTACCGCCACAGGTTGAGGTAGGCGAGGAAGTCGGAGGTGGGGTCGGTGAAGCGGCGGTGCCGCTCGTCGGCGGCCTGCTGGTGCTCGGCGGGCCGCTCGCGCACGTCCTGCACGGACAGCGCCGCGACGATGACCATCACCTCGGCGGCGCAGCCGTTCTCCTGCCCGGCCAGCAGCATCCGGCCCAGCCGGGGGTCGATCGGGAGCTGGGCGAGCTGGCGGCCGACGTCGGTGAGCCGCCGGCGCGGGTCGGTGGCGGCCGGGTCCAGGGCGCCGATCTCGTGCAGGAGCTGGACGCCGTCGCGCACCGCCCGGGTGTCGGGCGGGTCGACGAACGGGAACCGGGCGACGTCGCCCAGGCCCAGGGCGGCCATCTGCAGGATGACGGCGGCCAGGGAGGTGCGCAGGATCTCCGGCTCGGTGAACTCCGGCCGGGCGCGGAAGTCGGCCTCGGAGTACAGCCGGATCGCGACGCCGTCGGCGACCCGCCCGCAGCGGCCGGAGCGCTGGTTGGCGCTGGCCCGGGAGATCGGCTCGATGGGCAGGCGCTGGACCTTGGTGCGGCTGGAGTAGCGGGAGATCCGGGCGGTGCCGGGGTCGATGACGTACCGGATGCCCGGGACGGTCAGGGAGGTCTCGGCGACGTTGGTGGCCAGCACGACCCGCCGGGTGGTGTGCGGCTCGAAGACCCGGTGCTGCTCGGCGGCGGACAGCCGGGCGTACAGCGGCACCACCTCCACCGCGCCGGGCACGGCGGACCGGGCGGTGCCGGGCGGGACGTACCGGGTGCCGAGGTGCTCGGCGAGGGCGACGTGAGTGTCGCGGATCTCCCGCTCCCCGGAGAGGAAGACGAGGACGTCGCCCGGGCCCTCGGCCATCAGCTCGTCGGCGGCCTGGAGGATCCCGGTGACCTGGTCGATCGGCTCGGGGCGGGCGGCCGCGGCGCCGTCGGTCGCGCGGTCCGCACGGTCGCCGTCGTCGGTGGTCTCGTCCTCAGCCGTGTCCGGGACCAGCGGGCGGTACCGGATCTCCACCGGGTAGGTGCGCCCGGAGACCTCCACCACCGGCGCGGGCGCGAGCAGCCGGCCGTCGGGCCGGTCGCCCTCGTGGCTGCCGAAGTGCGCGGCGAACCGCTCGGCGTCGATGGTGGCGGAGGTGATGACGACCTTCAGGTCCGGCCGGCGGGGGAGGAGGTTGGCCAGGTAGCCGAGGATGAAGTCGATGTTCAGGCTGCGCTCGTGCGCCTCGTCGATGATGAGGGTGTCGTAGCGGCGCAGCTCGGGGTCGCGCTGGACCTCGGCCAGCAGGATCCCGTCGGTCATCAGCTTGACCAGCGTGGTGGAGGAGACCTGGTCGGTGAACCGCACCTGGTAGCCGACGGCGCCGCCCAACTCCACGCCGAGCTCCTCGGCGATGCGCTCCGCCACGGTGCGGGCGGCGATCCGGCGGGGCTGGGTATGGCCGATCGTGCCGGTGATGCCGCGGCCGAGCTCGAGGCAGATCTTGGGGATCTGGGTGGTCTTCCCCGAACCGGTCTCGCCGGCCACGATCACCACCTGGTGGTCGCGGATGGCGTCGGCGATCTCCGCCCGGCGCGCGGAGACGGGCAGCTGCTCGGGGTAGGTGATGCGGGGCAGGGCGGCCCGGCGGGCGGCGAGCTGGTCGGGGGAGTAGGGCCGGAAGCCGCCGCGGTCGCGGGAGCCGTTGCCGGGCCGGCGCCGGCTGCTGCGGTCGTCGGGCTTGCCGGCCTCGCCCGGCCCGCCGGCGTCGCCCGGCCCGCGCCGCCCGCGGCGACGGCGGGGCGCACCGTCCGGGTGGCTGCGGGGAGCGTCGGGCCGGTTGCGGGGTGCGTCCGGGTGGTTGCGGGGTGCGTCCGCATGGTCGCTGCGTCGGCCGTCCGGCTGGTTCGCGCGGGGACTTTCCGGCTGGCCCGGGTGGCGGGTGGGTGCCGACGGCGACGCCGTCTCCTGCTGCACCCGGTCCGCATCCACGATCATCCATTGTCGCCGATCGGCCCCGCGGGCGTCCCTGGTGATCGCTGAGGGTGGACGCAGACCGGCCCGGGTCGCCGTCAGACCTGCGATCGGTGAGGCGAGGGCGAGACCGGTCGACGTCAGCGGCTCACCGGCGCTTCCTCCGCCCCGCCCCGCTGCGGGGGCTTCTTACGAGATCAGGCCGAGCGGCTGTTACTGATCCGGTCGAGAGTATGCAGGGCATCGGTGAGGGTGCGGCGCACATCGGTCAGGTCCGGCTGGTGAGCCCGCTCAGCGTCGAGGCGTTCGAGGACCCAGCGGCGCATCAGCGCCGAGGGCTGCTCGCCGGATTCCTCAGCCATGTTCCGGAGCTCGGCTAGTCGATCCACGGGCATCCGGACCGTATAAACATGGTTGGTATTGCCAGTCCTGCGCGCACGGTGCATACGCCCGGGCGGCTCATCCTGCCGCGCTTCGGCCTCGGCCGCCTCCGCGGCCAGCGTGTCCTTGATGTTCACTGCTCCTCCTCGTAGCGTCGCGGTCGGCCTCGTTGGCTTCCATCGCGGTGGCGGCCCACCAACGTTCGGTCGGTGGATGGTCCTTCGGTGCGACGATCACTTTCAACAACCGCCCTCGCCGGCCTGCCTCGCGCGAGGGCGCACTGGATGACCAGCCCAGCACCTTGACGGTCAACCCGGAGCGGCTGCTGGCCGAGCCCACGATCCGCTGTCGATCGGCAAGCGCCTCGGTGGCCCATTCCGGCTGCACGTCGAACTCGCCGGGTCGGGAGAGCCGCCCACTGCGGTTGCGCACGTGCTCGACGGTCTCGGACCAGTCCACCTCCTCGAAAACCAGTTCGACATAGGGCACACCGTCGTAGTCGTCGTCTCCGGCGTGCACCTTGACACTGTAACACGTGCGTGATACAGTTAGGCAGTTTGCGCGGTGCCCGCTCCCCGCCCGACGCCATCGCTCCAGCAGGACCAACGCGGAGGGGGCGCGCACGAGCACAGGGATCGGGAGGGGGTGCGATCGAGGTCAGCGGGCGCTGCGGCGGCTGAACAGGACCGAGGCGGCGCCCCCTCCAACCACGGCGATGCCGCCGAACCAGGCGATGGCGAGGATCGCGCTGGAGCCGATCGGCGTGCCCATGAGCAACCCGCGAAGAGACTCGATCATCGGCGTCATCGGCTGGTTCTCGGCGAACCCGTGCAGCCACGACGGCAACGACTCCACCGGCAGGAAGCCGCTGCTGACGTACGGCAGGAACAGCAGGAAGAAGGAGAACGTGCTGGCGCTCTCCGGCGAACCGACCAGGATCCCGAAGGCCGTGGACACCGTCGACATGGCGAGGATGAACAGCGCGACCAGGCCAGCCGCGGCAAGCCACTCCACCGGCGTCGCGTTCGGGCTCCAGCCCAGCAGCAGGGCCACCAGCACGACGATGACCGCCGAGAAGAGGTTGCGGATGAGGCTGCCGATGACGTGCCCGACGAGGACCGAGGAGCTGGCGATCGGCATCGACCGGAACCTGTCGATCACGCCGTTGGTCATGTCCATGGCGACCGACGACGCGACGACGGCCGCGTTGTAGCCGGTGCACAGCAGGAGGACGCCCGGAACGGCGTAGTCGACGTAGTTCTCCAGGCCGGTCTGCAATCCCCCGCCCAGGACGTGGACGAACATCACCATGATCATCACCGGCAGGATGACCGCGAGCAGGAGACCCTCGGCGTCCCGGACGACGTGCCGGACGCTGCGGCCGACCATGGTCGCGCAGTCGCTGATCGCCCAGCGCAGCGAGGAGCCGGGCGATGCCACGGCGGGGGACGGGTGGGGGCGTGCGGGAGACGCGACGGTGCTCATGCTCGGAGCTCCTCAGGCTGTGAGACGTGGGTGTGGGTGGGGCGACGGTCGGTCGGGTCGTCGCCGGTCAGGCGGAGGAAGACCTCGTCGAGCGACGGCGTGACCAGGCCGACGCGCGAGACCGGGACGCCCCGGGCGGCGAGGTGGTCGAGGACGGCGCGCACGTGGTCGGCCGAGCCGTCGGTGCCGACGCCGATCACCGTGGTGTCGCGGTCGGGCTGCACCGCGTGCGCGCCGAGCCCGGCCCATCCACCCAGCTCGTGCACCGCACGGTCGAAGGCGCCGTCGTCGGGGAGGACGAGCTCGAGCCGCTCCTGGTCCAGCCGTCCCTTGAGGACGGCGGCGGTGCCCTCGGCGATGATCCCGCCCCGGTGCAGGACGCTGATCCGGTCGGCCAGCTCGTCAGCCTCCTCGAGGTACTGCGTGGTGAGCAGGACAGTGGTCCCGTCGGCCACCAGCCCGCGGATGACCTCCCACATCGTGCGGCGGCTGCGCGGGTCCAGCCCGGTGGTGGGCTCGTCGAGGAAGACCACCGACGGGTGACCGAGCAGGCTGACGGCGATGTCCAGCCGGCGTCGCATGCCGCCGGAGTACGTCTTCACCGGCCGGTCCTTCGCGTCGACCAGCTCGAACCTCTCGAGGAGGTCGGCGGAGCGGCGGCGGCCCTCGGCGCGGCCGAGGTGGTGGAGCCGGGCCATCATCCGCAGGTTCTCCTCACCGGTGAGGAGCTCGTCGACGGCGGCGTACTGCCCGGTCAGGCTGATCGTGCGACGGACGCCCCGGGGGTCCTCGACGACGCTGTGCCCGTCGACGACAGCGGTGCCCGCGTCGGGCCTGATGAGGGTGGACAGGATCCGGACCATCGTCGTCTTGCCCGCGCCGTTCGGGCCGAGCAGGGCGTGGATGGTGTTCCTGGCCACGGACAGGTCCACGCCGTCGAGGACGACGACGTCGCCGTAGGCCTTCCTCAGGCCGGACAACTGGATGATCGGGTCAGAGCTCACGGGGACTCCCAGCACGAGGCGGTACTGCGTGTGACGCACGTTAGGTGTATGACGTACGTTCAGTGTAGAGCATACACAACGGAGCGTACGGCGCAAGCAGTACCGGCGCTACGCTGGGCTGGTGGCGGCAGATGACGTCGATCTCGGCGACGCGGAGATCCCCCCGCGCCTCCGGCGGTTGTGGGGACTGGACGTGCCCGCCCGCAAGGGGCCGCGCCCGGGGCTGTCCCGGGAGGAGATCGCCAGGGCGGCCATCGAGATCGCCGACGCCGAGGGGCTCGCCGCGGTGTCGATGAGCCGGGTCGCGAAGGCCCTGGGCTACACGACGATGTCGCTCTACCGCTATGTCGAGAGCAAGGACGAGCTCGTCGCCCTGATGTGGGACAACGGCCTCGACGCGCCCCCGGAGTTCGACTTCAGCGGCGGATGGCGAGCCTCGCTCGAGCGCTGGGCCTTCCTGCAGCTGCGCAGCCTGCGGGCGCACCCCTGGTCGCTGGACATCCCGATCAGCGCGCCGCCGCTGTCGCCGCGCCAGATCGACTGGATGGAGATCGGTCTCAAGACGCTCGCGGACACGCCCCTGCGCTCCGACGAGAAGCTCGGCGTGATCCTCGCCGTCAACGTCGCCGTGCTGGCGGAGGCCCGGCTGACCCGCGAGCTGGCGGAGGGTGACGAGGTGTCCTCGCAGGCCTACGGCGAGCTGATCAGCCGCCTCGTCGACCGTGAGACGCACCCCCACCTGCGGGCGGCCGTCGACGAGGGCGTCTTCGCATTCGGCACCGAGGACCCCGACGTGGACTTCGCGTTCAGCCTCGGACTGACGCTGGACGGCATCGAGCGGATGATCGAGTCGCGGTCGTAGGCCGGCCGGTCGGCCGCTCGGCCCCGCCCGACCATGCCGGCAGGCGTGAGAGCACGACGGCCGGCGCCTCGGCGTCCGGGACCCGCAGCCCGACTCGCGCACCGGTCTCGCCGAACTCGCGCACCGGTCTCACGCCCAGCGTCGCACCGCGCTGGAAGGATGGCCCGATGCGCGTCATCGGCTGGCTCGTCGTCCTGCTCCTCGCGGTGGCCGCCGTCCTCACCCTCAACCCCGAGTGGCTCGGCCGGGTCAACCCGGACTGGGCCGGCCTGACCACCACCGCCGTGCTGGCCCCGGTGTACGGGGTCCGCCCCCTCCTGGCCGTCCTCTTCGCCGTCGTCGCGGTCATCGCCCTGATCCTCGGCCTCGTCCGCCGGGTCGGGTTCGGCGGCGGCGGCCGGACCCTGTTCCTCGGCCTGGTCCTGGCCGCGGTCGCCGTCGGGCACGGCTGGATGGTGTGGGACCGCGGCCCGGACAACCCGCCCGCCCTCACCGCAGACGACGGGCTGAGCCCGGCGGGGCCGGGCTCCGGCGCGCTGACCGTCCTGGCCTGGAACACCCAGGGCGGGCGGACCGGCGCCGCGGACGTGGCCGCCGTCGCCGAGGAGAACGGCGCCGACGTCCTCGTGCTCAGCGAGACCGACGACGCCCTCGCCGGGGAGGTGGTCGGCGCCCTGGCGGGCAGCGGGGCCACGTTCCAGACCTTTTTCGCCGACGCCGGGGATCGGGGCCACGTCGCGCTGCTCGTCTCGAACGCGCTGGGGGAGTACGTGCCGACCGAGGCCCCGGCGACGTCGGCCGGGGCGGTCCGCGCCGAGCCCGCCAACGGCGTCGGGCCGGTGCTCGTCGGGGTGCACACCGCCCGGCCGGTGGGGGAGGACCACGACGCCTGGCTGGCCGACCTCGACGCCGTGCTGCCGCTGTGCACGGACGGCGGCGCCGACCGGCTCGTCCTCGCCGGGGACCTGAACGCGACCCTGGACCACGCGCCCCTGCAGGACCTCGGCGCCTGCCGCGACGGCGCCGTCGGCGCCGGGGTGGGCGGGGTGGCGACCTGGCCGACCCAGGCGCCCGAGCTCCTCGGGGCCACCATCGACCACGTCCTGCACGACGCCGACGCCTTCCGCGCCACCGAGGCCGTCGTGGTGGAGCGGGGGCGCAGCGACCACCGGGCGGTCGTGGTCCGGCTGGTGCCGGCGGGCTGAGCTGGCCCGGCGGGTGCCGGCGGGCTGAGCCGGTCCGGCGGGTGCCGGCGGGCTGAGCCGGCCGCTTGGTCCCCCGGCCTGAACCCGCGGTCGGTGCGCGCTGGATCGGGCGCGGGCACCTGGACGGCCCGGCGCGGAACGACGACGCTGCCACCGGTAGAAAATCCCTCGCCGTCGCCGCGGCTGCCCTGCCACGCTCGCGGCATGCTCACCGCCCTGATCACCGCCGTCCCGGTCCCCGGCGCACCCGCCGATGGCGCCCCGGCCGACGGCGCCCTCGGCACCGCTCTGGGCGGCCCGGCACCCGCCGTCGTCCCGGAGGCGGCCCTCGAGGGGTGGCACGAGGTGGAGACCGAGACGAACCTGGCCACCCTGGGGCACGACGACTTCGTCGACCCGACGGCCACGCTCGTCGCCTCCTACGCCCACCAGGCCTACGCCAGCAAGGTGCTGCTGGTGGCCAGCGAGCGCGAGGTCACCGCGGCGGCGGACGTGCTCGGCGGGTGCTGGCTGGTCCTGCCGCGCACCGACAACACCCATCTGGCTCACGGTGACCTCGTGGTGCGCCCCGGGGCGCGCGGCCGGGGCGTCGGCACGGCGCTGTGGCGCGCCGTGGAGGACCTGGTCCGGGGCGCCGGCCGCACCACCGTCACGACCTGGACCAGCCACACCACCGAGCCGCCCGCGGACGCGCCGGACGCACTGACCGCACCGACCGGCGTCGGCCGGCTCTCCACCGCCGACCCGGCGGTCCGGTTCGCCCTGGCCCACTCCTTCGTGCTGGAGCAGACCGAGCGGCAGTCCACCCTGGACCTCCCGGTCCCCGCGGCGGCGCTGGTCCGGTGGCGCGCCGGTGCGCAGGCGGCCGCCGGCCCGGACTACCGGGTGGTGCAGTGGCAGGACCGCACGCCGGACCGGTGGCTGGACGCCGTCGCCGACCTCCAGCAGCACATGAGCGTGGACGCCCCCTCCGCGGGTGTGGACTTCCAGCAGGAGGTGTGGGACGCGGCCCGGGTGCGTGACCGGGACGAGCAGACGGCCCGCGTGGGCCGGCGGTACGTGCTCACCGCCGCCGAGCACGTGCCCACCGGAGAGCTCGTCGCCTTCACGCAGATGGTGCTGCCCCAGGCCCGGCCGGAGGTGGCCTACCAGGAGGACACCCTCGTCCGCGCCGACCACCGCGGCCACCGCCTCGGGCTCCTGGTCAAGGCGGCGAACCTGCAGCTCCTCGCCGAGGTCCAGCCCGCCGCCCGGCGCGTGCACACCTGGAACGCCGGGGAGAACGCCCACATGCTCGCCATCAACACCGAGCTCGGTTTCCGCCCGGCGAGCATCGAGGGCGCCTGGCAGCGGCGGCTGGTCTGACGGCGGGTACGGCCGCTCGCCCGGGCCCGGGCGGGCCGGCTCAGGCGGGCAGGTGCGCGGCCAGCCAGGCCAGCGCCAGCTCGGCGACGGCGTCGACCCGGTCCTGCCCCGGCCGGTCCGCCGCCTCCAGGACCTCCAGCCGGGACCCGGCGGGCAGCAGGGGCAGCCCCTCCCGGCTGAGGTCCACCAGCTCGGTGGCGCCGTCGTCGCCGTAGCTGTGCACCACCAGCACCGGCACCCGCAGCCCGCCGAGGAGCTCCGCCTGGTCGATCAGGGAGTAGTCCGCCAGGGTCGTCTTGGAGATCACGGTGTACTCCCGGGCGCCGTCGTTGTCGTCCGGGATCCGGGTGAACCCGTGGGTGTCAAGCTCCTCGAGCTGGCCCGGCGCGAAGATCTCCTCCCACGGGTAGTGCATCGGGCCGGTGACCGGGTCGGTGAGGACCATCGTGACGACGGCGGGCGGCTGGGCCCGCAGCGCCGCCAGCGCGCCGAAGGCGTGGGCGTGCAGGGCCTGCACCGGGTAGCCCTGCTCGGTGAGCCAGTCCGAGGCCGAGCGCAGGTCCTCCACCTCCCCGGCGACGGTGATGACGTCGTCCTCGCTGGCCCCGCAGCCGGAGAGGTCGAGCTGGAGGGTGGCGTACCCGGCCTCGCGATACCTCTCGGCGAGGACGTCGAAGACGCCGGCGGAGCGGCGGTCGGCGAGGAACCCGTGCACGAACAGCACCGCGGCGCTGCCCGGGCCGGGCTCGAAGGTGCCGGCCAGCGTCACGCCGCGCGGGGTGCTGATCCTGACCTCCACCATGCTCCCCACGGTAAAGGACTGGTATGGGGAAGGTCGCCGGTTGGGTCGCCGGGTCTCGGCGCGTGGACGCCGACGGCGGTCGGGCGGGCTCGGTGCCGGGTCCCCGGATCCCGCCGCCCGGGCCCGCCCGGCGCCCCCGCCCCGGCCGCCGTGCCGAGATGCGGGCCCCATCGGCCGGGCAGATGATGGCCGTCCGCGCGGGTAGCAGGCCCGGGCGCACGTCGGCGCCGGCAGGCGCCACGACCACCGGCGGCGGGGACGCCGTCGGCGCCCGTCCCCCAGCCCAGCCACCAGGCGCCGCACCTCCCGGCGGCGCGCAAGGAGTGCAGATGTTCTTCCACAAGCAGGAGCTGCAGTTCGCCAGCAAGCCCGACAAGCCGGACGCCGTCTACGCCCGCAAGCTCCAGGAGGTGCTCGGCGGCCAGTACGGCGAGATCACCGTCGCCATGCAGTACGGCTTCCAGTCCTGGAACATCCACCTGCCCGGCAAGTACCGCGACCTGCTGTTCGGCATCGGCGCCGAGGAGTTCGGGCACGTGGAGATGCTCGCGACCATGATCGCCCAGCTGCTCGAGGACGCCCCGATCGGGATCACCGGCGACGCCGTGCAGGACGACCCGACGGTGGCCGCCGTCGTCGGCGGCACGGACGTGCAGCACGCCATCGTCTCCGGGGCCGGCGCCCGGCCGGTGGACTCCAACGGCAACCCGTGGACGGCCGGGTACGTGACGGCCAGCGGGAACCTGATGGCGGACTTCACCTCCAACGCGAACGCGGAGATGCAGGGCCGGCTGCAGGTGGCGCGGCTGTACCACATGACCGACGACTCCGGCGTGCGCGACCTGCTGTCCTTCCTCCTCGCCCGGGACACCATGCACCAGAACCAGTGGCTCGCCGCCATCGAGCAGCTCAAGGAAGACGGCCTGGAGCAGCTGCCGGTGCCGAGCAACTTCCCCCAGCGCAAGGAGCACACGCCGGTCTCCTACCAGTACCTCAACTTCTCCGACGGCGACACCGCAGACCAGGGCCGCTGGGCCAGCGGGCCCAGCCTGGACGGCAACGGCGAGTTCAGCTACCACGAGGGGACGACCACGAGCGCGCCCCGGCCCGCGCCCACCCGGCCCGACGCCCGCCTCTATGGCACCACCGACGTGCCCAACACGGTCGAGAAGGTCGCCGGGAGCGTGCAGGACAAGCTGCACCGGGAATGAGGACCGCCGTGCGCACCCGGAGCAGCCGCCCGCGCGGCCGGCGGGCCCGCCTGCCGCGGCTGGCGCCGGTGGCGCTCGCCGGCGGCGCGGCCGCCGCCGTGGCCTGGTGGCGGCAGCGCCGGCCAAACCGTGACGCGGTCGGCGCCCACGGCGGCGGGCTGGTGCTCACCGTCGACCGGCCGGCGGCAGAGCTGGACCCGCTCCCGGCGCCGCTGGCCGACCTCGGCGACCGGGTCGACGTCGAGCTGCGGCCCGCGCCGGGCGGGCGGGGCACCGAGCTGGCCGCCACGCCCCGGCCGGGGGCGTCCGGCGTCGACCGGGACACGCTACGGACGGCGCTGCGCGAGGCCAAGCAGATCGCCGAGACCGGCGAGGTGCTCCGCCTGGGGGACCCGCCGCACGGGCGGCGCAGCCGGACCCCGGCCGGGGCGGTGCTGGACGCGGTGGGCGCCCGGGCCCGAGAGAAGGGGATGCTCTGATGCAGGCGCTGTGCTGGCGCGGGGTCAACGAGCTCGCGGTGGAGGACGTCCCCGACCCGACGATCGTCAACAGCGACGACGTCATCGTCGAGGTCGGGCTGTCCACCACCTGCGGGTCCGACCTCCACCTCATCGGCGGGTACATCCCGGCCATGCGGGCCGGGGACGTGCTCGGCCACGAGTTCATGGGCACGGTGGTCGAGGTCGGGCCGGGGGTGCGCAACCACAAGGTCGGGGACCGGGTGGTGGTCAGCTCCTTCGTCAGCTGCGGCCGCTGCTGGTACTGCCGCCAGGGCCTGTTCTCCCTCTGCGACAACGGCAACCCCAAGCCCGCGGTGACCGAGGCGCTGTGGGGCTTCGCCCCCGGCGGCTGCCTCGGCTACTCCCACGCCATGGGCGGCTACGCCGGCGCGCACGCCCAGTACGTCCGGGTGCCCTACGCCGACCACGGCGCCTTCACCATCCCGGCCGGCGTGGACGACGTCTCCGCCCTGTTCGCCTCCGACGCCGCCCCGACCGGGTGGACCGGCGTGGACCAGATCGGCGTCGCGCCCGGCGAGGTGGTGGCCGTCTGGGGCGCCGGCGCCGTCGGGCAGCTGACCGCCCGGGCCGCGATGCTGCGCGGCGCCGCGCGGGTGATCGTCATCGACCGGCTGCCGGAGCGGCTGGAGCAGGTCCGCCGGTTCGTCGGCGCCGAGACCCTGCACCTGGAGCACGACGACGTCCCGGGCGAGCTGCGCGAGCGGACCGGCGGCCGCGGCCCGGACGTGTGCATCGACGCCGTCGGCATGGAGGCCCACCCCGGCGGGGTGCTCGGCCCGGTGGACATGGTCAAGCAGCAGCTGCGGGTGCAGACCGGCCGCCCCGGGGTGCTGCGGGAGGTCATGCACGCCTGCCGCAAGGGCGGGCGGGTCTTCGTCCTGGGCGTCTACGCCGGGTTCGTCGACACCTTCCCGCTCGGCGCGCTGATGAACAAGGGCCTGACCGTCAAGGGCGCGCAGATGCACGGCCAGCGGTACATCCCGGAGATCCTGCGGGCGCTGGAGGACGGCTCGCTGAGCACCCGGCACCTGGCCACGCACCCGATGCCGCTGGCCGAGGGCCCGCGCGGGTACGAGATGTTCAAGGGCAAGGAGGACGGCTGCGTCCGGGCGGTGTTCGAGGTCGGGGCGACGGCGGCCCGGTAGCTCGCGCGATCCGGTCCGGGTGCTCCTCCGGTCGCTCGGGACCCGCTCGGGGCGCCCCGGCGTAGGACCCGGCTGCCGGGCCGGCCTCGGACCGGCTGCCCGACCGT
Source organism: Georgenia sp. TF02-10 (assembly GCF_022759505.1). Classification (NCBI taxonomy): domain Bacteria; kingdom Bacillati; phylum Actinomycetota; class Actinomycetes; order Allobogoriellales; family Allobogoriellaceae; genus Georgenia; species Georgenia sp. TF02-10. The sequence goes on from NZ_CP094289.1 coordinate 399,345, forward strand.
AGTGATCGGCTGCCCTGCTGGCGCTGCGGTCGCGCCGCGCCGCCGGACACTGCCGAGTTCGCCAGTCCGAGCCGAGCTCGCCAGTCCGAGCCGAGTCCGCCAGTCCGAGCCGAGTTCGCTAGTCGCACCTAGCGAACTCGGCGCACAACCTCGAACTCGGCATGAACCTGCGAACTCGCGGCTCGGCCGACGTCGTCCGGGAGCCCCGAGCGGCAGGTGCTGCCCGCCCGTCGCCGCAGGCGCCGGAGCGTGAGACCGGCCCGTGCCGCGTCTCACTGCCCGGGACCACCCGGGGGCCAGGCGCAGGCACCGGACCAGGGCCGACAGAATCACGGGCGTCCCTCGGCGGCTCCCGGCCGCCCGCCCGCCAGCACCGTGGGCCAGTCCGTCACCGACCGCGCCCCGGCGCCTGGAGCCTGACCATGTCGACCTCTAGCCTCGTGGCTGTGCCGACCACCCACCCGACCGTCTCCTTCGAGCTCTACCCGCCGCGGCGGCCCGAGCTCGACGAGGTGGTGTGGCAGCGTGTGCTCCGGATGGCGGCGGCCGGCCCGGACTTCTTCTCCGTCACCTACGGCGCCTCCGGCACCTCCCGCGCGGCGTCGGCCGAACTGGTCCGCCGCATCCTCACCACCACCGGCGTGCCGCCCATCGCGCACCTGACCTGCGTCGGTGCCACGCGGGCCGAGCTGGCCGCGCTCGTCGGGCGCCTGCTCGACGCCGGGGTCCGGGACTTCCTCGCCCTGCGCGGGGACCCGCCCGCCGGACAGACCGCGTGGCAGGCACCGGCCGGCGGGCTCGGCCGGGCGAGCGAGCTGGTCGCCCTGATCCGGGAGGTGGAGGAGGAGCGGCTCGGTCCCACCCGGCCCGACGGCGGCCGGGCCACCCGCCCGGAGCCGCCCTCCGCCGTCGCCACCGACCTCGGCGTGACCCCGGCCGACGTCGTCTCCGTCGCGGTGGCGACCTACCCCACCGGGTCCAGCCACAGCCGCACCGCCGAGCTGGCCGCCCTGAAGGAGAAGCAGGACGCCGGCGCCGACTTCGCCATCACCCAGGTCTTCTACGACGCCGCGGCCTACGCCTCCCTGGTCGCCGACGCCCGGGCCGCGGGCGTGCACATCCCGATCCTGCCCGGCGTGATCCCGCTGACCGACCCCGGCCGGCTGCACCGCCTGGCCGGGCTGACCGGCGTGCCGGTGCCGCCATCCCTGGACGCGCTGCTCGCCACGCCCGACGAGGCGGACCGCGTCCGCCGCGGCATCGACGCCACCCTCGAGCTCATCGACCGGGTCCTGGCCGCCGGCGCCCCGGGCATCCACCTCTACACCTTCAACCACGACCGGCCCGCGCTGGACGTCCTGGCGCACCTGCGGGCCCGCGGCGTGCGCAACCCCGCCATCGCCGCGGCCACCCGCCCCGCGACGCACGCCGCGAGCTATGCCCGGGTCGCCGGCACGGGCGTGGCCGCCGCCGGTACCGGCGAGGGCGCAGGCACCACCGTGCCCACCGCCCCGTCCCCGCCCACCGCCACCACCGCACCTACCGCCGCACCCCACGCCGCCGCGGGCGTCGTCCGCACCCGATGAGGAAGGACCTCATGACCACCGACCGCACCGCCCCCTGGTTCCCCGACGCCACCGTCCTCGGCTTCCCCCGCATCGGCCCCGGCCGGGAGCTGAAGACCGCGGTGGAGTCCTACTGGTCCGGGCGGAGCGAGCTCGACGACCTGCAGGCAGACCTGGCGAACCTGCGCCGGGCCACCCGGGACCGGCTCGGCCGGCTCGGCCTGCCCACCGACAGCGGCGCCATCCCGTCCGACTTCTCCGCCTACGACCACGTGCTCGACGCGGCCACGACCATCGGGGCGGTGCCGGCGCGGTTCGCCGACCTGGTGGGCCCGGACGGGGCGGTGGACCTGCCCGGGTACTTCGCCATCGCGCGCGGCGAGGCGGACCGGGTGCCGCTGGAGATGACCAAGTGGTTCGACTCCAACTACCACTACCTCGTGCCCGAGATCGGCCCGGACACCCCGATCCGCTACGCCGACGACCGGGTGGTCCGGGAGTTCCTCGAGGCCGCCGCCGACGGCGCCACCACCCGGCCCGTCGTCGTCGGCCCGGTCACGCTGCTGCTGCTGAGCAAGGCGGCCGATGACGGCACCGCCGACGCCCGGGCCACCGACGGCACCGCGACCCCGTTCCGCCCGCTGGACCGGCTCGAGGACGTGCTCGCCGCCTACGCGGACCTGCTCCGCGCCCTGGCCGCGGCGGGCGCGCCGTGGGTCCAGCTCGACGAGCCGGCGCTGGTCGCCGACGGCTGGGACGTCCCCCGGGAGGAGGTCCTGGCCGCCACCGAGCGGGCCTACGCCGCCCTGGCTGGGGACCTGGGCCGGCCCGAGCGTCCGGCGATCCTGCTCACCGCCCCCTACGGCGACCTCGGCGACGCCCTGCCCGTGGTCGCCGCCGCGCCGGTGGAGGCCGTCGCGCTGGACCTGGTCCGCGGGCCGGTGCCGACCGCGGCGGACCTCGCCGCGCTGGCCGGGAAGGTCGTCGTCGCCGGCGTGGTGGACGGCCGCAACGTCTGGCGCACCGACCTCGACCGCGCCCTGGAGGTCCTGCAGGAGGTGCGCGCCGGGCTGGGCGAGGACGCGCGGGTGGCGGTGTCGACGTCGTCGTCCCTGCTCCACGTGCCGCTGGACGTCGACCGCGAGCAGCACCTGAGCAAGGAGCTGCGCTCCTGGCTGGCCTTCGCCGACCAGAAGGTCGGGGAGGTGATCACGCTGGCCACCGGCCTGGCGCACGGGCGCGAGGCGATCGCCGACACGCTCGCCGACGCCGCCGAGGCCCGCCGGTCCCGCCTCGCCCACCCGGGGGTGCGCCGGGCGGCGGTCCGGGAGCGGCTGGCCGCGCTGACCGACGCCGACCTCGCCCGGGAGCCGTACGACCGGCGCGCGGCGGCGCAGGCCGAGGTGCTCGACCTGCCGGTGCTGCCGACGACGACGATCGGGTCCTTCCCGCAGACCTCCCGGATCCGGCGGGCCCGGACCGCGCTGCGCACCGGCGAGCTGGACCAGGAGGGGTACCGCTCGGCGATGCGGGCCGAGATCGAGGAGGTGGTACGGCTCCAGGAGAGGCTGGGCCTGGACGTCCTCGTGCACGGCGAGCCCGAGCGCAACGACATGGTGCAGTACTTCGCCGAGCTGCTCGACGGGTTCGCGGTCACCCGGCAGGGCTGGGTGCAGTCCTACGGCTCGCGTTGCACCCGGCCGTCGATCCTGTGGGGCGACGTCGCCCGGCCCGGGCCGATGACGGTGGAGTGGTCCACCTACACCGCCTCGCTCACCGACCGACCGGTCAAGGGCATGCTCACCGGGCCGGTGACGATCCTGGCCTGGAGCTTCGTCCGGGACGACCAGCCGCTCGGCGACACCGCCGCCCAGGTGGCGCTGGCCCTGCGGGAGGAGCTCGCCGACCTGGAGGCCGCCGGGATCGGCATCATCCAGGTCGACGAGCCCGCGCTGCGCGAGCTCCTGCCGCTGCGCCGGGCCGGGCAGGCGGAGTATCTGGAGTGGTCGGTGCGGGCCTTCCGGCTCGCCACCTCCGGGGTGCGCGCCCAGACGCAGGTGCACACCCACCTGTGCTACTCCGAGTTCGGGGAGGTCATCGACGCCATCGACGGCCTGGACGCCGACGTCACCTCGGTCGAGGCCGCCCGGTCCCGGATGGAGATCCTGCCGGCCCTGCGCAGCCACGGCTTCGAGCGGCAGATCGGCCCGGGGGTGTACGACATCCACTCCCCCCGGGTGCCCTCGCAGGCGGAGATCGTCGAGCTGCTCACCGCGGCCGTGACGGCGGTGCCCGCCCGCCAGCTGTGGGTCAACCCGGACTGCGGCCTGAAGACCCGGCGCTACGCGGAGACGGAGGCGGCGCTGACCAACCTGGTCGCCGCGGCGCAGGAGGTCCGGGCGGGGCTGTAAGGGCCGGGGAGGATTCGGCGTTGCTGGCCCGACGGCGGGTGTGCTCCCGCTACCGTCCGACGGCGAGCGGACCGTCCGTTCCCGTCCGACGGCGGGTGGCCGGCCGGATACTGCCCGGCAGCGAGCGCCTGCACGCCTACCGCCCGGCAGTGAGCGCCTGCAGAACCCGCCCCACGGGGCCGGTGAGGTTCCACCGCTGCGCCAGCGCCTCCAGGGCGGCCGGGTCTGCGGGCGCCGTCGGCAGGGTGTCGTCCCCGTCGGCGACCGGGGCGTCGCGCGCCACCCGCACCACGGCGGGCGCGACGGCGAGGTAGTCCCGGGCCGCCCGGATCCGGGTCCGCTGGGCCGGGGTCAGCGAGGTGCCCACCCCGTCGGCCGCGGCGAGGAGCGCGTCGAGGTCCCCGTGCCGGGCTAGCAGCGCTGCCGCGGTCTTCTCCCCGATGCCGGGGACGCCGGGCAGCCCGTCGCTCGGGTCGCCGCGCAGGATCGCCAGGTCGGCGTAGGCGGCGCCGGAGGGGATGCCGTACCGGGCCCGCAACCACGCCTGGTCGACCCGCTCCAGGAGCGTGCGACCACGCCCGGCCGTGTACAGCGCGCTCACCCCGGCCGCGTCGTCGACGAGCTGGAACAGGTCCCGGTCCCCGGTGACCACTTCGACCGGTGCCCCGGCCCCGCCGTCGGCATCCTGTCCGGCCGCCGCCGCGCCGTCGGCCCGGCCCCCGGCGCCGGCCGAGCCCGTTCCGCCGGCACCGGGCCGGCCGGCCACCTCCCGCTCGACCAGCGTGCCGATGACGTCGTCCGCCTCGAACCCGGGCGCGCCGCGGCGGGCGATGCCCAGGGCGGCGAGCACGTCGACGATCACCGGCACCTGGGGGACCAGTCCGGCGGGCACCTCCTCCCCGCCGTCGGCCGCCACCCGGTGCGCCTTGTAGGACGGGATCGCCGCCACCCGGAACGCCGGCCGCCAGTCCTCGTCCCAGCACGCCACCATCCGGGCCGGCCGCCGCTCGGTGACCAGCCGGGCGATCGTGTCCAGGAAGCCGCGCACGGCGTTGACCGGGGTGCCGTCGGGGGCGGTGACGGACTCCGGCACGCCGTGGAACGCCCGGAAGTACAGCGAGGCGGAGTCGAGCAAGAGCAACCTGCCGGGCTTCTGCATGGCGCCAAGTGTTCCAGGCCCGCCCCGTCTGCGGCGCTGAGCGTGCAAGAAGGCGGGGTCACCGTCTCGCGATCGCCGAGACGTCCTCGTCGGTGATGTCCATCATGCCCAGGTTGGCCTCGGGCAGGTAGACCTCTACCACGGTGCCGTCCGCCTGGTGCACCGGGACGACGGGCGTGACCACCAGGAAGTCCGCCGATTCCTGCGGCGCGAAGCTGGCCCTCAACGTAACCTCCTCGTCCGGGCCGACCTCCACCAGCCCATCGCCCATGGGGGCACCGTCGACGAGTACCGCCCGGGGCTGAAGTATGTCTCCGAAATCCGGCGTGCCCAGCGCCACGGTGCTGTCGCTGGTGTTGGTCAGCTCGGCCTCGAAGTGGTCGGTGCTCGGGTACCCGGCGATGTAGCGGTCTACGGCGTCGACCAGCGGATCCGTCTGCTCGCGCTCGACGAACTGCCACCTGCCGATGCGGTGCGTCTGGACGGTGTCGCCGTAGCGCAGCTCGACCTGCTGCACGACCGCGTCGCGTCCTGGCTCGACGTCGACCATGAGATTCCCCAGCCGGCCGCTGTCGGTGCGGTCGCCCGCGACGACCTCGAAACCGGTGACCTCCACACCGCCGTCGAGCGAGACCGCCCCCAGTTCGTCCCACACGGGCGAGCCCGCGTCGTCGAGGAACAGCAGGTTCATCGAGTACGTCTGGTCGCCGGTGAGGCGCACCCGAGCCTCGGTGAGCGCGAAGTGCGCGCTGTTGTCCATCCGCGGCTCGGGCGTGCACGATGCCACGGCGGCCGCCAGCGCAGCCGTCAGGGACAGGCTCACCGCTCGCCGTGGCATCTGTGCAGTCCCCTCTGGTCGGCCCGGACCAGTGCCGAGCATGGCACGAGGACGTGGTGGTCCAGGGCCGAACGCTAGGCAGGAACGGAGAACCCAAGCCCGAGCTGTCCCGCCAGCGTGGTCGTGGCTGCTAGGACGCAGTCCCGGGCCCGGTCTGGCGCCGTCCCGGGCTCGGTGAAGAGGCGGTCGACGACGAGCGCGTCCGCGTCCCTGTGCGCGTCGACCCGGGCGGTGAGCGTGGTTCCGTCCAGCAACGCCAGGACGTAGTGCCCGTAGCGGCGCTTGGCCGCCGGCTTGTACGCCTCGAAGACGTAGTCGAAGCCGAACAGCCGGCGGGTCCGGTCGCGGTCCCGGATCAAGGTGTCGAGCGGGCCGATGAGCCGCGGGTCGTCCGCCCGCGGGTGCCCGGGGCCCGGCGCCGGGCTGACCCAGGCAGGATCGGTCCAGCCGTTCACCCGAGCGCGGGCGTACCCGGCCCGGGCGAGCGCGGCCGCGACCGCCTCGGGACCCAGATGGTGGTAGGCGGCCACGTCCTCGGCCGTCGCGACCCCGAGCGCGCCGAGCGCGCGCTCGACCAGGCCCGCGAGGCACTCGGCGTCGCTCGGGTGCTGGGCGAGCAGGTGGGCGGGGATCCGCCGTTCGGCGAGGTCGAGCACGCGCTCTCCGCGCCGGCGGTCGGTGCACGCGAGCTCGCCCCGCCAGACAAGGTGCTCGGCCGCCCGACGGGTCTGGGACCATCCCCACGAGGCGGCCGGGGACTCGCCCTGCTGCAACTCGCGGACGGTGAGCCCCGCCTCGCTGGCGGCGATCGTCTCCAGGACCCGCCGGGCCAGCGCTGCCGGGGGCGCGTCGGGGCGGGCTCGGGCGCGGCGCCGGTGGATCTCGAAGAGCGGCCAGTCCTCGATGGGCAGGATGCAGGCGGCGTGGGTGTAGGTCTCGAAGGTGCGCGCCTCCCGGCCCCAGAGCTCGGCGGCGACGGCGCCGACGGACGCCTCTGCGGGCAGCCGGGCGGCGCACGTCAGCAGGTGCGCCTTCGCCACGCGGGTCAGCGGGTCCATCTGCATCAGGGCGGTCCGCCGCAGTGCTGCCGTCGGTGATGCGCACCCGCCGGGCACCCCCTGGGCGCTGACAGCCATCGCGCGGGCCTGGTCCGCGCTGAGCCGGACGTCATCCGACACGGGCGTCCGTCCGTCCGACGGCGATCCCTGCCACCGGTGTCAGGCCGGCGGCTCGACCGGCTCGGCCCCCCGGGCGATCCGCACGCCGGTGAAGTCCACGTCGACCGGCTCGGCGAACCGCCGGCCGTTGATCTCGTCGTGGCGCATGAACGTCGGCGGGTCGATGTGCACGCGCAGGGTGTACTCCCCGTCCTCCGGCAGGGTCCAGTTGCGGGCGTAGTGGTAGAGCATCGGGTGCCACACCAGCTCCTGCACGTGCGGGCCGAGCTCCTGCCCGGAGGGCGTCACCATCGTTGCCGTCACGTGCAGCCCGGGCACGAAGCGCCCGTCCGCGGCGTCCCGCACCGCGACCTCGACGTGCGCGTTCTCCCCCTCCGGGTTGTGCCAGACGAGCGCACCGTCCTCCAGGTGGTACATGCCCTCGGCGTCCTCCACGGCGTACCCCACCAGGTACTGGCCGGCGGGCTGCTCGCCGCCGTCGTGGGCGACGTTCTGCGCCATATGGTGCAGGGCGTTGCCGTACGCCTCGCCCTGGGCGACGGCGAGGTCGAGCTGGGTGCGGTCGGCCTCGGAGCTGCTCGGGTCCATCGGTGCCGCGCCGACGTCGGTCATGGCTCCTCCTCTCGGTTCGCGGGCTCCCAGCATGGCCCGTCCGGCACCCGTGCGCCCGCCGGTGCCGGCGCCCGCAGCGGACACCGCCACGCCGTCGCCGGAACCCCGACCTGGCCGGAACCGGCCATGGCCGAAAGTCCCTTGCCGGCTCCGGCACGGCGGTCCTTGACGGATCGGTCCGGAAGCGGTCGGATGCGCAGTACCGCTTTGCCCGCACTTTGCCGGGCCCTGTAGGCAGGAGATGCATCGATGAGAAGTTCCCTCTGGGCCGGGCTGCGCCGGCGTGGCCTGGCCGCCGTCGCGGCAGCCGGGCTCGCCGCCGCGACGCTGCCCGCCGCCACCTCGGCGAGCGCCGCGCCCACCGAGCCGGCCGAGCCGGGCACCGGTGTCACCGCGCCGGCCGAGCCGGTCACCCCGCCGGACACCACCGACTTCGAGGACGGCCGGTTCGTCGTCCTCATGCGCGACGAGCCCGTCGCCGGCTACGACGGCGGGGTGAAGGGCTTCGCCGCCACCAAGCCGGCCGAGGGGGAGAAGTTCGACCCGGAGACGGCCCGGTCCCGCAACTACCGCGCCCACCTGGAGCAGCGGCAGGACCAGGCGCTGCGCGCCGCCGGCGCCCGCGCCACCCACCGCTACACGGAGACCGTCAGCGGGTTCGCCGCCGACCTCACCGCCGCGCAGGCCGCCGAGCTCGCCCGCGACCCCAAGGTCCTGTCCATCACCCCGGACGAGATCCTGCAGATGGACACCTACGTCTCGCCCGACGTCCTCGGCCTGACCGGCCGCGGCGGGGTCTGGGCCCAGCTGGGCGGGGTCAGCCGGGTCCGCAACGGCCCCGGTGCGGGCGTCGTCGTCGGCGTGATCGACAGCGGCATCCGGCCCGAGTCCGCCTCCTTCGCCGACCGCGGGCTGCGCGCCCCCACCGACTGGAGCGGGGAGTGCGTGCCCGGCGCCCCCGGGTACGAGGACGACTTCGGCCCCGAGGACTGCTCGAACAAGCTCGTTGGCGGCCGGTACTTCGTCGAGGGCTTCGGCACCGCCCGCCTCGCCGAGTACGAGAGCATCTCCGCCCTCGACGTCGACGGCCACGGCACCCACACCGCCTCCACCGCCGCCGGCAACCACGACGTGCCGGCCAGCGTGGACGGCCGGTACTACGGGGACATCTCCGGCATGGCGCCGAGCGCGCACGTCGCGGCCTACAAGGTGTGCTGGGACGCCAGCGACGGCGACGGCGGGTGCGCGACCTCGGACTCCGTCGCCGCGATCGACCAGGCCGTCGCCGACGGCGTCGACGTCATCAACTACTCCATCTCCGGCACGTCGCAGGACTACCTGAACCCGGTGGAGTTGGCGTTCATGTACGCCGCCGACGCCGGCGTCTTCGTCGCGACGTCCTCCGGCAACAGCGGGCCGGCGGAGTCCACCACCAACCACCCCTCGCCGTGGCTGACCACGGTGGCCGCCTCCACCCACCACATCCAGGAGAACACCCTGGTCACCGGCGACGGCGCCCGGTACATCGGCTCCTCCGTCACCGCCGGCATCGGGGACACCCCGCTCGTCCTGGCCGACGCCATCGCCGCCCCCGGCGCCGACCCGGCCCAGGCGGCGCTGTGCAAGCCCGGCACCCTGGACCCGGCGGGCGCCGCCGGGAAGATGGTCGTCTGCGACCGCGGCGACAACCCGCGGGTGGAGAAGGGCCAGGTCGTCAAGGCGGCCGGCGGCGTCGCCATGGTGCTCGTCAACACCGCCGAGTCCTCCCTCGACCTCGACGCCCACGTCCTGCCCGCGGTCCACCTGCCGCACACCGACCGCCCGGCGCTGCGCGCCTACGCCGCCCAGCCCGGCGCGACCGGCCGGATCGAGGAGACCAACGAGGGCTCCACCACCCAGGTGCCCGAGGTCGCCGGGTTCTCCTCGCGCGGGCCGTCCCTGGGCGCCGGCGGGGACATCCTCAAGCCGGACATCTCCGCCCCCGGCGTCGGCGTCCTCGCCGCCTACAGCCCGCGGGCGATGGGCCGGGACTTCGACTTCTCCTCCGGGACCTCGATGTCCTCCCCGCACATGGCCGGCCTGGGCGCCCTGATGAAGGACGCCCACCCGGACTGGTCGCCGATGGCCATCAAGTCTGCCTTCATGACGACGGCGAACGACCACGCCAGCGCCGCGTCCTCGCACCCGTTCGCCACCGGCGCCGGGTTCGTCGACCCGCGCGAGGCGCTCAACCCCGGCCTCGTCTACGACGCCGACCAGGACGACTGGTGGGACTTCCTCGCCGGCCAGGGGGTCACCTACACCGACGGCACCCCCGTCTCGGACAACCCGATCGACGCCTCGGACCTGAACCAGGCCTCCATCGCGATCGGCTCCCTCGTCGGGACGCAGACCGTCACCCGCACCGTCACCAACGTGGCGACCGGCGGCGGCCGGGGCATCTACGACGTCCGGGTCGACGGGCTGGAGGGCATCGACGTGACGGTCAGCCCCCAGCAGCTCCGGCTCGGCGCCGGCGAGAGCGCCGAGGTCAAGATCACCTTCACCCGCACGACGGCGGAGCTCGGCTCATACGCCACCGGTCACCTGACCTGGACTGGCCGGAACGGCACGTCCGCGCGCAGCCCGATCGTCGTCAAGCCGGTCGCGCTCAGCGCCCCGGCCGCCGTCAGCGTCCCGGTGGACGCTGACACCGTGGAGATCCCGGTGACGCCCGGCTACACCGGCCAGCTCACGGCCGCCGTCGACGGCCTCGCCGCCGGCGACGTGCGGCAGGGCACCGCCCCGAACACCAACGGTGCGGACTACCAGACGGTCATCGGCACCGACCGGGTGTACATGCAGGACCTGACGGTGACCGGGTCGCCGCTGCTCCGGGTGGAGCTGCAGTCGGCGAATCCCGACGCGGACGACCTGGACCTCTTCCTCACCCGCAAGGGCAGCACCCAGGTGGTGGCCGCGGCGTCGACCAGCGCGGCGGACGAGGTCCTGACGATCGACAACGTCCCCGCCGGGGAGTACACCCTGCACGTGCAGGCGTGGGCGGTGGCCAACGCCGCGCCGGAGACCACGTTCGGCATCCGGGTGTTCCAGGTGCCCGACGCCGACGCGGGCAACCTGGTCTTCGACCCGGCGACCGTCCCGGTCCAGACCGGCGTGCCGGTGACGCTGACCGGCACGCTGGCCACCGACGGGACCACCCCGTACTTCGGGCGGGTGCGGTTCTCCGACGGCACATCCGAGGTGGGTTCCACCCTGGTCTCCGTCGGCTGACGACGCTGGTCCCCGTCGGCTGACGACCGGGAGGGGCGGGCCGGGCCGGTTGGCTCGGTCCGCCCCTTCGTCGCGCCCGGGCGCCTGCCGGTCGCTCCCGGCGGACCGTCCGGTCCGGGCGCTCGGTACCGTCCGCGAGCTCCGGCGGGTCGTCCGCGCTCCGTCGAGCACCCTTCCGTCGCCGGCCCTAGGCTCATGAACCACCAACTCTCGGAGGTTTCACATGGGCAAGATGTCCTTCCTCGTCGGCGCCGGCGTCGGCTACGTCCTCGGGGCCCGCGCGGGCCGGGCTCAGTACGAGCGCATCAAGAGCTACGGCGCCTCCATCTGGTCCAACCCCAAGGTCCAGGAGAACGTCCAGAAGGTGGAGACGAAGGTGACGGACACCGCCAAGGAGCGGGGTGCCGCCGTGACCGACAAGGTCGGCGCCGTCGTCAAGGACAAGATCTCCCGCGGCCGCAACGACGGGAGCGACGTCCCCGCCGGCAACACCGGCCGGGGCACCTCCGGGCCGATGGAGCCCACCCCGCCGCAGCCGGAGATCTGACCGCCAGCGTCGGGCCACCGGAGGCCCGGCCGACCCGGGGCCCGGCCGCCTGCAGTGCGGCCGGGCGCCGCCCACTCGGCCGGCGCTCGGTCGTGGTGCCGTTCGGTGCCGCTTCAGGCGCCCCGGCAAGCTACGTTCGGGTCGGCGAACAGTGGCTGATCGCACCCAGGCAGGTCTTCGATGGGCCATCCGCGCCTGAGACGATCTCAGTCGTGCCCGAGCCGACCGCCCCCGAGCCCCGCCCGGACCAGTCCATCTCCCAGCAGGACCAGGCCACCGAGCGGCAGGACCAGCCCACGCCCCAGCAGGTCCGCCGGTGGCGCCGCTACCTCGCCGACGAGCGCGCCGAGGGCGCGGTCTACCGGCACCTGGCCGCCCGCCGGGAGGGCGCCGAGCGGGAGATCCTCCTCGGCCTGGCCGACGCTGAGCGCCGCCACGAGCAGCACTGGCTCGACCTGCTCGGCGCCGCGGCCGCCAAGCCGGCCCGCGCCGCCGTCCGAAGCCGCGTCCTGGGCTGGCTCGCCCGCACCTTCGGCGGGGTCTTCGTCCTCGCCCTCGCCCAGAGCGCCGAGCAGCGCTCGGCCTACGCCAGCGAGGAGGACGCGACGACGGCGATGGCCGCGGACGAGCGGGTCCACGGCGAGGTGGTGCGGGCCCTGGCGAGCCGGGGCCGCTCCCGCATGTCCGGTACTTTCCGGGCCGCCGTCTTCGGCGTCAACGACGGCCTGGTGTCCAACCTCGCCCTCGTCCTCGGCATCGGCGCCACCGGCACCGGTGCCGGCACCGTGCTGTTCACCGGCCTGGCCGGGCTGCTCGCCGGCGCGCTGTCCATGGGGGCGGGGGAGTACGTCTCGGTGCGGTCCCAGCGCGAGCTGCTCGAGTCCTCCCGGCCCGACCCGGCCGCCGGCGCAGCGCTGCCCGACCTGGACGTCGACGTCAACGAGCTCGCCCTGGTCTACCGCGCCCGTGGCATGAGCGCGACGGAGGCCGAGGGGCACGCCGCCGCCGTCCTGGCCCGCGTCCGCGCCGGGCACGACGCGCCCGAGCCCGCCGAGTCGGCCTACGAGGAGATCGGCACCGGCTGGTCGGCGGCGCTGTCCAGCTTCGGCTTCTTCGCCGTCGGCGCCCTGCTGCCGATCCTGCCCTACCTGTTCGGCCTGACCGGCTCGTCCGCGCTGCTGCTCGCCGCCGGGCTGGTCGGCCTGGCGCTGCTCGGCACCGGCGCCGTCGTCGGCGTCCTCTCCGGCGGCCCGCCGCTGCGCCGCGCCCTGCGCCAGCTCGGCATCGGGTACGGCGCCGCGGCCGTCACCTACCTCCTCGGGCTGGCCTTCGGCACCACGGTGGCGTAGTGGTCGCGGACGTGGCTGCCCGGCTCGGGGACCTGATGCCGGACGTGTTCCGGGCGATCGACCTCACCGGCGTCTTCCTCAACGGCGTGCTGGGCGGCCTCATCGGCCGGCGCCGCGGGTTCGACATCGTCGGCTTCGCGATCCTCGCCATCGTCTCCGCCCTCGGCGGCGGGATGCTGCGGGACACCCTGCTCCAGGCCGGCCCGCCGGTCGCCCTGACCGACCCCGCCTACCTCGGCACCGCGCTGGCCGGGGCGCTCGTCGCGTTCCTGCTGCACCTGCGCGGCCGGTGGTGGAACCGGGTGGTGCTGGTCGCCGACGCCCTCGTCCTCGGCGCCTGGGCCGCCACCGGCGCGTCCAAGGCGCTCACCGCCGGGCTCGGCGTCATGCCGGCGATCATGCTCGGGGTCACGACGGCGGTCGGCGGCGGGATCATCCGGGACGTCGCCGTCGGCGAGGTGCCGGCCGTCTTCGGCGGCAACACCCTGTACGCGACGTCGGCGATCTTCGCCTCCGGCGCGCTGATCGTCCTGCACAGCCAGGGGCACGAGACGCTCGGCATGGTGGCCGCGATCGTCGTCGGCGCCGGGCTGAGCATCCTGGCCCGGTGGCGGCGGTGGATCCTGCCCGACGCCGAAACGGTCCGCACCGCGGCGCCGCGCCTGGGGCTGCGGCGCCGGGACGAGGTGCGGGCGCTGCGGCCCCGACGGCGGTCCGGCCGGGACGGGCGACGGCGACGGCGGCTGCCGGGCGAGCCGGGCTGAGCCGGCCGCGCTGAGGGAGCGCGAGGGGATGCGGAGCTGATCACGCCGGTGCGGCGGTCTTCCGTATAGCGGGAAACGCTACCGCTATGCGGGAAGCAGGGCCATACTCGTGCCGGGTTGCCGCGGGCTAACCGCAGCGGCCCCGCGAGACCCCGAACCAGCAGAACAGCTCCATCCCGGGCAGGCGCCACCCAGCACCGGCCCGGGCAGCGGCCCCGGTCGGTCCAGCGCACGGGCGCACACCCGTGGCACCGGCGCGGGCCGCACCAGGACCCCTTGACCCGGGCGGCGGCGCTGCCACGCTCGGTCCCTTGCCACCGGTGAGACTCCAACGACGGAAGGCCATCATGAACACCGACGCCACCGAGACGAACGCCTCGCGGGTGACCGGCGCAGACCTGCGGCGGGCCGCCTGGGCCAGCTCGCTGGGCAGCGCCATGGAGTACTACGACTTCGCCCTGTACAGCCTGGCGTCCGCGCTGATCTTCAGCGAGCTGTTCTTCACCGACGCCGACCCCGCCGTCGGGCGGATCCTGTCCTTCGGCACCTACTTCCTCGGCTTCGCCGTCCGGCCGCTCGGCGGGCTGTTCTTTGGCTCCCTGGGGGACCGGATCGGCCGCAAGCAGGTCCTGCTCATCACCGTCCTGCTCATGGGCGGGGCGAGCACCCTGATCGGGTTCCTGCCCACATATCAGTCGGTCGGCATCTGGGCGCCGGTCCTGCTCATCGTGCTGCGCCTGGTGCAGGGCTTCGGCGCCGGCGCCGAGCAGGCCGGGGCGGCGGTGCTGATGACCGAGTACGCCCCCCGCAACCGCCGCGGGTTCTTCGCGGCGCTGCCCTTCCTGGGCATCCAGCTGGGCACCGTGCTCGCCGCCCTGGTCTTCTTCCTGCTCCTGCTGCCCAGCGAGGACATCGTCCACGGCTGGCTGTGGCGGGTGCCGTTCCTGGCCTCCGTCGTCATGCTCGGGGTGGCCATCTGGATCCGGCTGGCGCTGAAGGAGTCCCCGGAGTTCGCCAAGCTCAAGGCCCGCGAGCAGGTCGAGGAGCGCCCGCTGCGCTCCCTGATGCGGACCTCCGCCAAGAGCGTGCTGCTCGGCTTCGGGCTGCGGCTGGCGGAGAACGGCGGCTCCTCGATGTACCAGACCCTGGCGGTCAGCTACGTGGTCACGGTCGCGCTGGCCTCGGTGGAGCAGCCCGGACCGATCGGTGCCATCTCCCTGGTGTGCGCCGCCGTCGTCGGCGCCATCACGGTGCCCATCGCGGGCCTGCTGAGCGACCGCTTCGGCCGGGTGCGCACCTACCGCGGCTTCGCCATCCTCCAGCTCGTGCTGGTCTTCCCCACCTGGTGGGTGATGTCCACCGGCAACGTCCCGGCCACCATCGCGATGATCTCGGTGGCGCTCGGGGTGGGCGCGTGGGGGATGTTCGGCGCCCAGGGCGCCCTGCTGCCCGAGCTGTTCGGCGCCAACCACCGCTACGCCGGGGTGTCGGTCGCCCGGGAGTTCTCCGCCGTGCTGGCCGGCGGCATCGCCCCGCTCGTCGGCGCGGTCCTGCTGCGCACCTTCAGCGACTCCTGGCTGCCGCTGGCCTGCTACCTGGCGGTGCTCACCCTGCTGACGATCGTCACGACGTTCCTCACCCCGGAGACCCGGGGCCGGGACCTGGACGTCAACGTCGACGCCCTCGCGGAGGCGCGGGTCGCCCCCGCCCGGTGACGCCGTCAGCGCTGCGGCAGCAGCACGGCCAGCTCGGCGGCGGCCTCGCGCAGCGCCGGGAGGAAGCCGAGCAGGTCCCGGACCTGCAGCCGGTAGGCCGGCGCCGGCACCGACAGCGACGCCAGCGCGGTGCCGTCGGCGCCGAGGACCGGCACGCCGATGGTCCGGACGCCCTGCTCGTGCTCCTCGTCGACGACGGCGAAGCCGGCCTTGCGCACGGCGGCGATCTCGGCGCGGAACCGGGCGCGGTCGGTGATGGTCCGGTCGGTGAACCGGGTCAGCTCGAGGTGCTCGACCAGGTGGGCGCGGGTCTCGCGGTCGGCGAAGGCCACCAGGCACTTGCCCATGGCGGTGCAGTGCAGCGGGCCCAGCGTGCCGGTCTCCCCCTTCACCCCGACCCCGTGGCTGCCCTCGATGTGGTGGACGTAGAGCTGGTGCTCCCCGTCCAGGACCGACATCAGGCTCGCCTCGCCGGTGCGGCGGGAGAGCGTGCGCAGCAAGGGCAGCGCCACCCCGCCCAGGCCGCGCCGGGCCGAGACCGTCGCGCCGAGCTGGTAGAGCCGCAGGCCCAGGCTGTACCGCTTGGTCTGCGGGTCGAGCCGGACGAAGTCCTCCTGCAGCAGGGTGGCGAGCAGGCGGTGCGCAGTGGAGGTGGGGAAGCCGCTGCGGCGGGAGAGCTCGGACAGGGTCGCCCCGTCCGGGTCCTCGCCCAGCAGGGTAAGCAGCTCCAGCGCCTTGCCCACCATGTCTCGGCCCGTCACGGCCCGAGCGTAGCCGTCGCGGGGCGGGCCAGGTGACGGGGGCTGGGGTCGCCCGTCGACGGCGCCCGGTCCCGCCGCTCACGACGGCGCCCGGTCCGGCCGCTCACGACGGCGCGCGGTCCCGTCGTCCTGACGCCGCCCGGTCTCCGATCGCCTCCGGTCCGCCTCCGGTCCCCACGACGGCGCCTGGGCCGTCCGCCGTCGTCCGGCCCCTCCCTCTACCCTGAACCGACCGACGAAAGGCGACCATGAAGCTCCTGCTGCCCGACTCCCTCCCGCTCGACCCCACCCTGCCGGCCGGCGTCACGGCCGTGACCTACGACGCCGGCGCACCCGTCCCGGCCGAGCACCGGGACGCCGAGGCGCTCGTCGTGTGGGGCAGCGCTCGGGCCGACCTCGCCGCCGTCGCCGGCGAGATGCCGAACCTGCGGTGGGTGCAGACCCTCTCCGCCGGCCCGGACAGCGTGCTGGCCGCCGGGTTCCCCGACGACGTCGTGATCACCGCCGGCGCCGGGCTGCACAGCCGCACCGTCACCGAGCACGCCCTCGCGCTCGTGCTGGCGCTGGTGCGCCGCCTGCCCGCCGCGGCCCGCGCCCAGGGCGAGCACCGCTGGGCGACCGAGCTCGGCGGCGTGCAGCCGCTGCACCCCGCCGGAGCGGTCACCACCCTCATCGACGCCCGGGTGCTGGTATGGGGCTTCGGCCACATCGGCCAGACCCTCGCCCCGCTGCTGCGAGACCTCGGCGCGACCGTCCGGGGCGTGGCCCGCAGCGCCGGGCAGCGGGCCGGGTTCGACGTCGTCGCGGAGACGTCGATCATGGACGAGCTGCCCGACACCGACGTGCTGGTCATGATCCTGCCGGCCACCGCCGAGACGGCGCACGTGCTGGACGCCGAGCGTCTGGCCGCGCTGCCGGACCATGCCTACGTCGTCAACGTCGGCCGCGGCGCCACGGTGGACGAGGACGCCCTCGTCCGGGCGCTGACCGAGGGCAGGATCGCCGGTGCCGCCCTGGACGTGACCGCCGTCGAGCCTCTGCCGGCAGAGTCCCCGTTGTGGGACGCCCCGAACCTGATCCTCACCCCGCATGCCGCGGGCGGGCGCCCGGTAGGCGCCGACGAGCTCATCTCCCACAACGTTGCGGCGCTGCTCAACGGCAGCCCGTTGCGCGGCGTCGTGGAGCGCTGAGGCGTATTTCGTGCGACCGGTGACGACCCGCTGTGCGCCGGAGCGCCGAGCCGAAACTCGTGGTCACGGGGATTCGCGCTCGTCCTGCGGCCGGTGCGCACTGAACTTGGGTACCACGGGTGCCACGGGTGCCATCAGCGCTGCCCGGCCGCCGCTCTCCGCGGTGAGGCAAGGGTTGTCGCGGCCCGGGACAGGAGCGGTTTAGGAGTGAGTCGCCGACTTGAGCGTCGGCGCGGTCTGCGGGCGAAACGGTCGGTTGCTCCCCGCTACTGAGCGGAGGTACGCATCAGTAGGGCGGGTCCTCGGGTATGTGGCCGTTGGCGTCGGGGTACATCTCGCGGGGCGGTGGCGGGCTGCCGCCGGAGCCGCCGGAGCCATCGCCGCCGGAGCCGCCGGGGCCGCTTCCGGGTGGGGGGAGGCCGGGGGGTCGGTGGGCCGGGCGGGTGTAGCGGTGGCCGGTGGGGGCGATCTAGGTGGTGGCGCCGGTGGCGGGGTCGCGGATGACGTCCCAGAGCTTGGTGGTCTTCAGCCCGTGGTGGGTGCGGCAGCCGGGCCCGAGCTTCTCCGGGGAGGTCTGCACCAGGTCGGTGCGGGTGTGGTCGAACTGTTGAGTCGGCCTGGGGCGCGGTGCCCGGATTGCGCCGGGTCCGTTTCCCCAGGCCGCTCGCCGAACCGGACGTGCGGCTCTCACCGCATCCGGCTCTCCACGGTGTCCTGCTCAGGCGGTCGGTCCAGCAAGGGCCCAGGGAGTGGGGATCGCACCCCGGTAGCGGTACCGGGTGACCGGTACCGCGGCGGGGTCGAACATCTCGATCCCGTCCGCGTGGATGGGTCGCCACCGCCCGGTGGGGGTGGTGAGCCATCGGCGGACGTCCGCCCACTTCCAGCGGTGGAGTTGCCGCTGCCAGCGCACGAGCCGTGACCACAGGTACTGGCTGAGGCGGTGGAAGGTGAGTTTGGCTGCGGCGTGCTGGAAGTAGTTGGTCCAGCCACGCAGGATCTGGTTGAGCCGGATCAGCGTGGCTCCGAGGCCTTGCTGTGATGTCCTGTTGGTAAGGGTACGGACCTTCGTCTTGACCGACCGCAGGGGTCGGTCTGCGATGAAGGTGTAGACGTACCACTTGTTGGTGCCTCGCTTCCGGCGCCGCTGGATGCGGAACCCGAGGAAGTCGAAGCCGTCGTGGATGTTCACCACCTGGGTCTTGGCCTCGGAGAGCACCAGGCCCATGGGCGCGATCACCTCCGCGACGTGCTCGCGCAGGGCGAGGGCGTCCTCGCGGGTGCCGTTGACCATGACCACGAAGTCGTCCGCGTAGCGGATGATCCGGTGGTTGGCCTGGCCCCGCTTGATCCGCCCCTGGCGTTTGCCACGGGTGTCCATCCGTCCGCCGGGCTGCCAGTCTGCGTGCAGGGCCTCGTCGAGGACCGACAGCGCGATGTTGGCGAGCAACGGCGAGAGGATGCCCCCTTGCGGGGTCCCCGTCGCGGTGTCCTCGTACTGGCCGAGTTCGGTGAGGAGCCCGGCCTTGAGGAACGCCCGGACGAGTGCGACGACGCGTTTGTCCTTGACCCGGCCACGGACCCGCCCGAGCAGGGCGGTGTGGTCGATCCGGTCAAAGCACGCCTCGATGTCCGCGTCCAGCACCCACCAGTACCGCTTGGTGCCGAACAGGTGGATCTCGGCGATCGCGTCCTGCGCCCGCCTACGGGGCCGGAACCCGTAGGAGACCGGCTGGAAGTCGGCCTCGAAGATGGGTTCCAGCACCAGCTTCAACGCGGCCTGGACGACCCGGTCCGCCACGGTGGGGATCCCCAGCCGGCGGACCTTGCCGCCGGTCTTGGGGATCCGCCGTTCGCGGACCGGCTCCGGGCGGAACGTGCCCGTCCGGACCTGCTGGCGCAGGTCCTCCAGGAACACCGGCACACCGATCCCGGTCTCGATCCGGGCGACCGTCAGGCCGTCCGAACCAGCCGTTCGCGCCCCGGTGTTGCCCGCGACCCGGTCCCACGCCACTTCCAGCGTGGCCGGGTCGTGCACGAGGTTGAACAGGTCATCGAACCGGCGGCCGGGGTCGGCCACCGCCCAAGAGTGCAGCCTGGTCTGAATCTGCGATACCCACCGGTGCGGATCGCTCCGCGACGGTGGTGCGCCGGTGTTCACCGGTGCGTCTTTCACTGTGACAACTCCTTGCTGCTCGATACCGCTGCCGCCCTTCGCCATGTGACCGGCTTTCCCGGACTCGGACTACTACGGCGGCTCCGTCCCGTCCCGGACCGATCGGCCGACGGTGGGCCCAGCCCGCTGTCCGCGCTGGCTGCGCGACCAGGGGGCGGGACCGGGACGGTTCCCGTGTTCACTTGTTGATCGCTCGACGGAGGAGGCACCCGACTATGACCCTGCGACATCGCCACGGCTACGCCGCAGACCTTCACCATGGCCTTCCTTTTCGCTCGAAGACACGTCCGGGAAGTTCCCCACCCCGTGAGGTGTGGGTGCGCGTCGCATCCGGCCCAGATCCGCCAGGTTCGGGCCGGTTGACCATCGAGGGCCGTAAAGACGCCGGTTTCTTGCGTATACCTTTCCGTCACGCTCGCCCCACCCGCGCCGTCTGGCAGTACCGGCCCGTCAGGGCTTTGTCAGGGCCGCTTGCCACCCGATCCCGGCACCTCCCGGGTCAGGCTGCCCTCAGCTTCACCGTCCTGCTGCGACAGGCCGGCGGCGCAGGTCTCTCACCTCCGCTCGATCAACAGGCGCCTCACGGCGCACCGTCGATGTGGTCCAGGTCGCACAGCCAGGCCGGCTGCCGGCAGCCGTGGAAGGTGCATTCGGGGTTCTGGGCGATGACGGTGCGGCCGATGACCGCGCCGGGCTTGTAGGCCCGGGTGCCGACCGCGGTGACGTGCCCGCCGGGGTCGGTGTACACCGCCCGCCAGGTCGCGTCCTTCGCGATGGTCCGGGCGAGGTCGGCGGAGATCGGGCCGTACCCGGCCAGGTGCGCGGGGGCCTCGTCCAGGCCGTGCAGGGTGGTGGCGGCGACGGTGACCATCAGGTGCGGGTGGTACGGGCCCCGCTTGGGCAGCGGGAGCCCGCCTGGGGTGGTGCCCTGGTCCAGGAGGGTGGTGAAGACGTCGGCGAAGGCGTCGGCGCGGCGCTGGTCCAGGGTGCGGGGGTCTCCGGGGGTGCGGGCCGCGGCCGCGAGGGCGTCGACGGCGACCCGGGTGGCCTCGGCGGCGTCGGCGCGCAGGTACGCCGAGACCCACGCCATCTGGTCATCCGCCGGCGTGACCTCGACCCGCCGGTCGGCGTAGGCCCGCTTGCGGCGCTTGGCGCCGATGTCCGGGTCGGTGCCGAGGGCGGCCTGGCGGACCTGCTGGCGGAGCTGGGAGGCGGAGAGGTCTTTCGCCTGCTCGATCAATCCTGGGAGGAGGCGGCGTCGGTCGTCGTCGGGCAGGCAGGGCTCGGCGAAGAGCAGGACGTCGGCTTTCTTCGGGTCCACCGCCCCGGTCTGAAGGGCGTCGGCGACCACGGGGTGGGTGTCCAGGCCGGCGGCGAGGGCGACCTTGGCCTCGGCGGCGTACTGGGTGGTGGCCAGGCGGGCCTGGAGCTCATACGTCGCCGAGCTCAGCTTGCCCACCATCCCCAGCGTCCGGCGGTCGTGCAGGCGGCGGTTGACCAGCTCGGAGACCGCCCTGGCCTGGCGGTGGGTGGCCCAGGCGATGATCCGTTCCCACCCGGCGACCGCCTCGACCAGCACGCCGGGGTCGACGTCGGCCAGCGGCAGGTCGAGCAGATCCGCCGCCAGGGCGAGGCCCGGCGCCCGGGCCTCCAGCTCGGCGGCCGGGGTGCCGGGCGGGGCGAAGTAGGCCTCCCCGGGCGCCTCGTAGACCACCCGCTGGTTCGCGCCCGCGGGAGCGGGGTAGAGCTCGACGCCGTCGAGGACCTGGACCAGCTGACCCAGACCATCCCGCCGCCAGGACCCCCACCACGACGCCTCACCGCTGGCCGGGCCGGCCGGGCCGGTCTCGCGCGGGAGGCCTGCGCCCGCACGGTGGGCGTCCTCGGCGACGTCACCGGGGGCGGTGGTCACCGGTGCCACCGAAGCTAGCTGCAGGGACCGGGCCAGGGCCCGCTCCACCCCGCTGCCGCCACGCACCGGCCCGGCGGCGAGGCCGGCCGCGACCGCCCCTGCCCGGGCCCCGCGGGGAACGCCTGCGTCCATGCCCCGAACGTAGCCGCGGCCACTGACATCGCTGCCTCCGCTGCCCACACCCTCGAGAGGGCGCCTCGCACACCGGCGCGGCGGGAGGCATCGTGGGCCGGGCGGAGCACCTTCGTCGGTGCCCGGCGGGGAACGTCTGCGTCCATGCCCCGAACGTAGCCGCCGCCACCGACATCGCCGCCGCGGCTACCCACAAGCTCGACGCGGCGACCGGTCTCGGGGTCGCGAGCGGCACCGCACGCCGGGCGTAAGGCCTCGGTCGCTGCACCGCGGGGAACGTCGTCGTCCATGTCCCGAACGTAGCCGCCACCACTGACATCCCTGCCTGCCAGCTCGCAGCAGCGCTACGTCGACGCTGGCAGCACCCCGGACGATCGATGCGAGCCGGGGCGGCACTCTTGCGGCCAGCCGCCGGGGTCGCCGCCGTCCTCGCGACAAGCCGACGGTTAGGTTCACAGCGGATCCCGCTCGGGCAGGCTCACCGCAACCGGCGCTTGCCCATGGGGGGGCCGCTGGTGATCGCCGCCTGGATCTTGGTGGCAGCGGCCGCCGCGTCGTCGACTTCGAGGGAGACGGCACTGACCTGCCGCTCGCGCCTCCCGGTCAGGCTGCGCCAGGTCACCGAACCGGTGAGCTCGATATCGAGGTTGGTGCCGCCACCCGGTCCGCCGAGCATCAGCCGACCGTCGGCTCCCTGGCCGCGGCGCCGGGGCGCAACGAGGGCGACCCGGGCGAGCGGCACGCGCAGGGCGACGATGACGCCGTTGCGCAGGACCAGCGCGTCGGCGGTGAGCAGGTGCGGGTGGGTGCGCTGGGCGGCCCACCAGGCCAGCACCCATCCCGCCGCGTAGGCGGACAGGGCCAACGCGAGCCACCGCAACCAGGACCACTCCCCGAACCGGTGCCACGGCACCATGAGGTGGACGGCGAGGAGCTCGATCAGGCACACCGCCACCACCATGAGGTAGATCGCGCCGCGCCCGGCGGCGTACGGGATCGGTACGTCCGCCGGCCCCTCGGCCGCGGTGCGGCCCCGGAGGAGGAGCCACAGCGCCCGCAGCTGACCGACCTCGAGGAGCACGACGGCGGCCACCGGCGCCGGCAGGACGGCGCGCACCGCCGCCCCCAGACGGTCGCCGTCGTGATCGCGCGCGGCACGCCACCCCACCGTCAGGACGACGGCGGCCAGGGTCAGCTCCACCGCGACGAGGACCGCGACCGCCGCGCCGAGGTCGACCCGGCCGGCCACGAGCAGCACCGCCTCAACCGCGACCACCGCTACCGTCGCCCACCGGGCGAACCGGGCGACCCTGGTAGGCCGGGCAACGCCGCCGGGCCCGGTAACGCCGTCGGGCCGGGCGGGTCCGCCGAGCCGCCCGTCCGCCCCGTCACCGAGCCGCCCGTGCGCCCCGTGGGGCGCCTGGTCCTGGCTCTCCGTCCTCGTCACGTCGGCCTCCGGGAGATCACGTCCCGGAGGACTGCCTGGTGCGCGGGATCGGGGAAGAGCGCGGCCAGCCACAGCCCGCCGTCGCCGTCGCCGTCGCCGTCGGCCAGCCCGGCGGGTTCCAGCGAGCGGAGGAACCCGTCGACGTCGACCTCGGTCAGCACCGCCTCGAGCACCGCGGCGGTCGCGCGGATCTCCTCCGCCGCAGCCGCCGGGTCCACGCCGGCGAGGGCCTGGAAGCGCCGGTCGAGGTCCTGCACCGCAGCAGCGAGCCGGGGATCGGCGTTCATGCGCTGGTAGGCGGCGGTCAGCGACTCCTGCGCCTCCGCGCCGGCCACGCCGCGGTGCACCATGAGGTCGACGGCGGTGCGCTCGGTGCTGACGACGCTCCCCGGTCCGGGCGCGACGGCGTCGGCGAGGGCGTCCAGCGCGCGGCGGACCTCCTGCTTGACGGCCGAGGGGCGCTGCGTCGACCGCACCTGGTCGAGCAGCTCGCGCAGCACCCGCTCCTGCCGGTCCAGCCGCTCCCGCTCGGCGGTCACCCGGCCCAGCGCCCCGACCAGCTCCGCCGCCAGGTCCAGCCCCGCGGCGCCGTCGTCCTGCAGCACGGCCGCAACCTCCCGCAGCGACAGGCCGGCCGCTAGCAGCCACCGGATCCGCATCACCCGGACCAGGTCCTCGACGTCGTAGCGCCGGTAACCGTTGGCGCTCCGTGCCGGCTCCGGCAGCACCCCGGCCCGGTGGTAGTGCCGCACCGCCCGCGCGGTCGTGCCCGCCATCCGGGCGAGCTCACCGATCCGCATCGCCCCAGCATCAACCATGACGCCGCGACAAGGTCAACCTCGCCGGGCAACCGGCTCGGGCCGGGCGTGGGCGGCCAGTCCGGGCCGGAGGTGGGCTCCCGATTCCGATGCCGGGCGCAGCCAGTTCGACGTCGGCAGGCGACCGGCTCGGGCGAGAACCGGTGACGGCCCACCGCCGGCCACTTACAGTGGAGGGGGTGGGCGCCGGCCCACCAGGTGGAGGTGCCCGAGATGACCCCCGTGCCCGCCGACGTCACCGTGGCCGACATCGGTGACGCCGTCGCCCAGCTCCTGCTCGTCGGCGGCGTGATGCTGGTCGTCCTCACCGCCGCGCTCGCCGGGACCACCTGGCTGGTGGTGCGCCGGGTCCGCCGGTCCCGGCGGCTGCGCCGCGGGATGGACCGCGGCCGGCTGGTGGTGGGCACGGTGATGGGCGACGACGCCGGGCGCCGGCTGGCCCGGATGCGGCTGGAGGTGCAGCGCTCCCTCGACGCCGTCGAGCGCAGCCTCGGCGCGGCCCGCGCGCAGCAGCGCCCGATGGGTGACCTGCCCTCGGTCGCCGCCCACCTGCAGCGCGCCGGGGAGCAGCTGGACGCCGAGCTGCGCCTGGCCGAGCGGGAGCCGGACCGCGAGCTGAAGACCGCCTGGGCCTCCTGGCTCGCCGACCAGGTCCGCGACCACACCCGCCTGGCCGCGGACCTGCGCCGCACGCTGCACCGCACCGGCCTCGCCGCCGACAACCACCACCTCCAGCGGGCCGGGGACCACCTGGCGCTGGAGGTCCAGGCGCTGCGGGTGTGGGACTCCTCCTACCGCCGCGGCCGCACGGTCTGATGTCCTTGCGACGGCGGCTGACCCGGGTGGTCCGCGCCGAGCGGGCCGCGCGGCAGCCGGCGGCCGACCCCATCGCCACGCTCGAGGCCGCGTACCAGCGCCGGCTTGAGTACATCGACCAGGCCCGCCGGTCGGTCGCCGACCTCGCGGTGCACCGCCGGCGCACCGAGCTGCTCGCCGAGCAGGCCCGGCAGGAGGCGGCCGGGCTGGACCGTCGGGCCGCCGCGGCCGTCGCCGTCGGGGACGACGACGGCGCCCGGGACCTGCTGCGCCGCGGCATCCAGGCCCGGGAGCAGGCCGACCGGCTGACCGCGCAGCACGCGGCGCTCGACGCGCGGGTGCGCGCGCTCGCGCGGACGGTGGGCGCGCTGGAGGACCGCGTGGAGCAGGACCGCCTGCGCCTGCTGGCCCTGCGCGCCGACCACGACGCCGCCCGGGCCGCGCTGGCCGCGCAGGCGCCGTGGGCGGCGGGTGAGGACACGGACGCGCTGGCCGCGGCCGAGCGGGAGGTCCGCGAGCTCCAGGCCCGCGCCGCCGCGCACGAGGAGCTGGCGTGGACCGACCCGGACTCGCCCCGGGTGCGGGAGGCGCTGGACCGGCTGGGCGCCGAGGGCGCCGTCGAGCGCGAGCTCGGCCGGCTCAGGCGCCAGGTCGAGGGCCGGCGCTGACGCCACCCCCGTCGCCCGCCGGCGGACGCCCCCGCCGCCCTCCGGCGCGGCGAGGTGGTCCGGCTCAGGGGTCCGGCGGCCCGCCCGTCGGCGCCACCCCAGGCACGATCAGGGCGCGACCTCCGGCCGGCAGTCGCGCGCCGGGACGCCGCAGTCCATGCACCACTCCTCGCCGGCGTTGGCGTCGAGCTCGTGCAGGTGCGGGCTCCCCGGCAGGACCTGCTGGGCACCGGGCGGCGTCAGGTCCCGGTAGATCGCGAACGCCGCCTCGCGGCTGAGGTCGCCGTCGCGGCTGAGGTCCATCAGACGGTCGAAGACGTCGTAGCGCTCACGGCGGATCCGTTCCGCCCGGGCGCGGGCCGACTCCGTTGGCATCGCGTCCTCCCTGGATCGGGACCGTCGCCGACCCTCCTATTGTGCCTGCTCCCGGACCTGCGTGTGGCATGCGCCACGCTCGTCGGGCCGCGGGGGCGGCCGCATCCCCGGGCCTACCGGTGCTCCCACTCGCGGGCGAGCACCCCCATGAGGACCTCGTCGTGGAAGCGCCCGTCGTGGAAGGCCGCCTCCCGACGACGGCCCTCGACGACGAACCCGCACCGCTCGTACGCCCGGATCGCATCGGTGTTGAACGCCCACACGCGGAGCTCGACCCGGTTCAGGCCCATCTCGCGAAAGGCGTAGCCGAGCATGACGTCGACGGCGTCCGGACCCAGGCCCCGGCCGGTGAACGGCGGGCCGAGGATGACGGCGAGCGTGCCCGCCCGCGCCGGCAGCCCGGCGCCGAAGACCACGATGTGCCCGGCCAGCTGGCCCTCGGCCAGCGTCTCCACGCAGAACCCCACCGAGCCCGGCCCGGCGTTGCCGCTCCAGGATCGGAACTGCTCCCCGGCGGGTCCGGCCGGGCGGGGCAGCACGCTCCCCTGCTGCAGCACCTGCCACTGGGGGTCCTGCCACCACCGGTCGAGCACGGGCAGGTCGGCGTCGGCGAGCGGCCGGAGCCGCACGTGCCTGCCGACGAGCAGGTCCCGCCCGTAGGCGCGGGCGGCGTCGCTGGTGGTCAGGGCGGGCGGGGCGGCGTCGGTCATGCCAGGGGCTCCATGGTCGGTGTCGGTCATCCAGGTCTCCAGGATCGGCGTCGGGCACCCCGCGCCAGGGTCACCGTCGGCGGGCCCGATCTGTGGTCGGTGGCAACTATGCCGTCCCCGTCCGGTATGCACACGCGCCCCGACGGCGGCAGCGACGGTGCCCGACGGCGCCCCGACGGCGCCGCGACGGCGGCTCGGCGGGGACGACCCCGCCGCGACCGCCGCGGTGCAACCATGACGGCATGGCGCCAGACCCCCGGAGCGCCGAGACGACGTCGCCGGCCGGCCACGGCCCCCGAGAGCTGACGGCCACCCGGCGGCTGCTCACCTGCGGCGTCGTCGCCGGCCCGGTCCTCCTCGCCGTCCTGCTCGGGCAGGCCCTGTGGCGGCCCGGCTTCGAGCTCGGCGTGCACGCCCTCTCGCTGCTCAGCCGCGGCGAGCACGGCTGGACCCAGATCGCCGCGTTCGTGCTGACCGGGCTGCTCGTCGGCGCCGCCGGCGCCGGGGTGCGCCGGGCCGCGCCGGGCACCAGCGGCGCCCTCGCCGGCTGGCTGGTGACGGCCATGGGCGCCGGGCTTGTGCTCGCCGGCGCCTTCGTGGTGGACCCCGGGACCGGGTTCCCGCCCGGCGGCCCGCCGCCGGCCCTCGAGCTGTCGTGGCACGGCGCGCTGCACGACGTCGGCACCGCCCTGGCGCTGAACGCCGGGGTGGCGGCGGCGCTGGTGCTGGCCTGGTACGCCGCCCGCGCCGGCGCCCGGGCCGCGTCGGCGGGCTCCCTGCTCGCCGCCGTCGCCGTGGCGGCGCTCGCCTGGTGGGGCGGGCCCGGCGTCCCGCTGCGGGTGACCGTGGCGGTGACCGTGCTCGCCGCCTGGCTCACCGCCGCCTGCCTGGTGCTCCGCCGCCGCCTGTGCACAGAAGGAGCGGGCCGCGGCGGGCCTGTCGGTGGGTCGGCATAGGCTGCTCGGGACCAGGAAGGGGTGAGCCGGTGCTCCACCTGCACCGTTCCGAGCGGGCGGACGCCCTCGTCCGGCCGCTGGCGGACCTGCTCGCCGAGCCGCCCGCGGACCCGTTCGCCGCGGACGTCGTCGCGGTGCCCACCCGCGGGGTGGAGCGGTGGCTTGCCCAGCGGCTCTCCCACCACCTCGGCACCGGGCCCGACGGCGAGCCCGGGGTGTGCGCCAACGTCACCTTCGGCTCCCCGGCCCGGCTCGTGGCCGAGGTGCTCACCGCAGCGGTCGACCGCGGCGACGCCGACCCGTGGGACCGCGAGCGGCTCACCTGGCCGCTGCTGGCGGTGGTCGACGAGACCGCCGGGGAGCCGTGGGCCGCGCCACTAGACCGCTACCTCGGCACCGGCCGGGAGGACGACACCCGCCGCGGCCGCCGGCTCGGCCTGGCCCGGCACCTGGCCCGGCTCTTCGCCGGCTACGCCACCCAGCGGCCGGACATGGTCCTCGCCTGGGCGCAGGGCCGGGACGAGGACGGCGCCGGCCAGCCGGTGCCCGCGGACGTCGCCTGGCAGCCGCGGCTGTGGCGCCGCCTGCGCGCGCAGGTCGGCGTCACCAGCCCGGCCGAGCACCTCGCCGACGCCCTGCAGACCCTCCGCGCCCGGCCGGCCGTCGTCGACCTGCCCGACCGGCTGTCGGTGTTCGGGCCCACCCGGCTGCCCGAGGACCAGCTCCGGGTCCTTACCGCGCTCGGCCTGCACCGCGACGTCCACCTCTGGCTCCCGCACCCCTCCCCGGCACTGTGGGACCGGGTCGCCGCCGCGGGCGGCACCACCTCCCGGCGCCGGCGCGACCAGCCCGCCGTCGCCGAGCACCCGCTGCTGGCCTCGATGGCCCGCGACGCCACCGAGCTGCAGCTGCGGCTGCGCGCGGTCACGGGTCCCGGGCCGGCCGCCGTCGGCCCCGGCATCTCCACCGCCCCCGACCCCGCCGCCGTCGTCACCCACCACCCGGCCCCGCCCCCGCCGCCCACCCTGCTCGGCGCCCTGCAGCGGCGGCTCCGCGCGGACGACCCCGACGCCGCCCCGCACCCGCTCGACCCGGCCGACCGCAGCGTCCAGGTGCACGCCTGCCACGGCCCCAGCCGGCAGGTGGAGGTGCTGCGCGAGGTGCTCGCCGGCCTCTTCGCCGACGACCCCACCCTCGAGCCGCGCGACGTCATCGTCATGGCGCCGGACGTGGAGGCCGTCGCCCCGCTCGTCGCCGCCACCTTCGGCCTGGTCGCCGAGGACGACGGCGTCCCGCCCGGCGCCGTCCACCCCGGCCAGACCCTGCGCGTGCGCCTGGCGGACCGCTCGCCCGGCGCCGCCAACCCCGTGCTCACCGTCCTGTCCGCCCTGCTCCGGCTCGCCGACGGCCGGGTCACCGCCTCGGAGGTGCTCGACCTGGCGGCCACCGAGCCGGTCCGCCGCCGGTTCCGGCTGACCGAGGAGGACCTGGACCGCGTCCGCGGCTGGTCGGTCGAGGCCGGCGTGCACTGGGGGGAGGACCTCGCCCGCCGCGCCCGGTTCGGGCTGCCCGAGCTGCGCCAGGGCACCTGGGACCTCGCCCTGGACCGCATCCTGCTCGGGGCCGCGATGGCCGAGGAGGACTACCGGTTCGTCGGCCCCGCCCTGCCCATGGACGACGTCGACAGCACCGACATCGACCTCGCCGGCCGCCTCGCCGAGCTCCTCGCCCGGCTGACCGACGTGCTCGCCGCCCTCGACGGCGCCCACCCGCTCGGCCACTGGCTGGACACCCTGGACCGCGCCCTGGCGCTGCTCACCGACACCGGCCCCGCCGAGGCCTGGCAGCAGGTCCAGGCCCGCCGCGTGCTGGCCGACGTGCGCACCACCAGCGCCGAGCACGCCGACCTGCCGCTGCGCCTGCCCGACGTCCGGGCCCTCCTCGCCGACCGCCTCCAGGGCCGGCCCACCCGCGCGGGCTTCCGCACCGGCGCGCTGACCGTCTGCTCGATGGAGCCGATGCGCGCGGTGCCGCACCGGGTCGTCTGCCTCCTCGGCGTCGACGACGGCGCCTTCCCCCGCACCGCGGCCGCCGACGGCGACGACCTGCTCCTGCGCGACCCGTGCCTGGGCGAGCGGGACCGCCGCAGCGAGGACCGCCAGCTCTTCCTCGATGCCGTCACCGCCGCCACCGAGCACCTCGTGGTCCTCTACAGCGGCGCCGACGAGCGCACCGGCGCCACCCGCCCGCCCGCGGTGCCGGTCGGGGAGCTGCTCGACGCGCTCGACGCCGCCGCCACCGCCCCGGACGGCCGCCGGGTCGCCGAGCACGTCCTGCTCCGCCACCCCCTCCAGGTGGTCGACGAGCGGAACTTCACCGCCGGCGCCCTCGGCCGGCCCGGGCCGTTCAGCTTCGACGCCGTCGCCCACCGTGGGGCGCTGGCCGGCCGTGCCGGCCGCGCCGACGGTGCCGGCGTCGGTGCTGTCGGTGCCGCAGGTCCCGCCGGTGCCGCAGGTCCCGCCGGCACGGCCCGCTCGGCCGGCCGTGCCGTGCCGGCCGCGTTCCTCCCCGCCCCGCTGCCGCCGCAGGAGCCCACCCTCGGGATCGACCTCGACGACCTGCTCGCCATGCTCGAGCACCCGGTCAGGTGGTTCCTGCGCCGCCGGCTCCAGCTCTCCCTCGCCGGGGAGGCCCCCGACGTCGCGGACCGGCTCCCGCTGACCCTGGACGGCCTGCAGACCTGGCAGATCGGGGACCGGCTGCTGGCCGCCCGGCTCGCCGGGGTCGACCCGCACCGGGCGGTCGCGGCGGAGTGGCGCCGCGGCCAGGTCCCGCCCAAGGAGCTCGGCCGGGCCACCCTCCTCGACGTCGGCACCCGGGTCCTGCCGGTGGGCGACGCCGCCCAGCGCTACGCCGTCGGCCCCGCGACCGCCGTCGACCTCACCGCCCCGCTGCCGGCCGCCACCCCCGCCGGGACCACCCTGACCGGCACCGTCCCCGGCGTCCACGGCGAGACCGTCCTGCGCGCCGTCTACTCCCGGCTCGCGCCCAAGCACCGGCTGCGCGCCTGGGCCCAGGTCCTCGCCCTCGCCGCCGCCCACCCGGGCCGCCGCTGGCAGGCGGTGACCATCGGCCGGCCGCGGCACAACCGGCCCGGCGCCGTCGTCTCCCGGCTCACCGCCCCCTCCCAGGCCGAGGCCCGCCAGCACCTCGGAGCGCTCGTCGAGCTGCGCGCTGCGGCCCTGCGCGAGCCGCTGCCGCTGCCCCCCGGCGCCGCCTGCGCCTACGCCAACAGCCGCCACGGCGGGGACTCCCCGGCCATGGCGCTGGAGAATGCGGCCCGGGAGTGGGCCGCCGGCTTCGAGCGCACCGACGCCTACCACGTCCTGTGCTGGGGCCCGGCGGCGCTGGTCGACCTCGCCGGCACCCCCACCCCCGACGAGCAGGCCTGGTGGCCGGAGGAGCCCACCCGGCTCGGCGTCCTCGCCCGCCGGGTCTGGGAGCCGCTGCTCGGCCACGAGGAGACCGAGCTCCCATGAGCCTGACGACGACCGACACCCGCGTCTTCGACGTCTGCGGGGACCTGCCCACCGGCACCACCGTGCTCGAGGCCAGCGCCGGCACCGGGAAGACCTTCACCATCGCCGCGCTGGCCACCCGGTACGTCGCCGAGGGGGTCGCGGAGCTCACCGAGCTGATGATCGTCACGTTCGGCCGGGCCGCCACCTCCGAGCTGCGCGACCGGGTCCGGGACCGGCTGCTGACCACCGAGCGGGCGCTGCGCAGCCCGTCCGCCCGGACCAGCGAGGACGCCCTCGTCGCCCACCTCGCCGCCGTCGACGACGCCGAGCTGGCCGCCCGCCGCCGCCGGCTGACCCGGGCGCTGGCCCAGTTCGACGCCGCCACCATCACCACCACCCACGGCTTCTGCCAGCAGATGCTCACCTCCCTCGGCGTCGCCGGCGACGTCGACGCCGACGCCACCTTCGTCCCG
Organism: Georgenia sp. TF02-10; assembly: GCF_022759505.1. Lineage (NCBI taxonomy): Bacteria > Bacillati > Actinomycetota > Actinomycetes > Allobogoriellales > Allobogoriellaceae > Georgenia > Georgenia sp. TF02-10. The sequence continues at coordinate 430,711 of NZ_CP094289.1, forward strand.
GACATCGCCGACCTGGTCGCGGAGGTGGTCGACGACCTCTACCTGCGCCGGTACGCCGGCGAACGCGCACCGGTCCTCACCCCGGCCGACGCGACCGCCGTCGCCCGGGCCGCCGTCAGCGACCACCAGGCCGCCCTCGAGCCCACCGACGCCCCGCCCACCTCCCTCGCCGGGCACCGGTACGCCTTCGCCCGGGACGCCCGCGCGGAGGTGCTGCGCCGCAAGCGGGCCCGCCGGCTGCTGGACTACGACGACCTCCTCGTCCTGCTCCGCGACGCCCTGACCGACCCCGACCACGGCCCGGCCGCCGCCGGCCGGGTCCGCTCCCGCTACCGGGTGGTCCTGGTCGACGAGTTCCAGGACACCGACCCGGTCCAGTGGGAGATCCTGCGCGCCGCGTTCCACGGCCACCGCACCCTCGTCCTGATCGGCGACCCCAAGCAGGCCATCTACGCCTTCCGCGGCGGGGACGTGGTCACCTACCTCGCCGCCCGCCAGGACGCCACCGCCACCGCCACCCTCGGCCGGAACTGGCGCAGCGACGCCCCGCTGCTGCGCGGCCTGCACACCGTCCTCGGCGGCGCCGCCCTGGGCACCGAGGAGATCCTCGTCCGCCCGGTCGACGCCCAGCACCCCGGCCGCCGGCTGGACGGCGGCCCGCCCCTGCGGCTGCGGCAGGTCACCCGCGAGCCGTTCCGGCTCCGCGGCACCAAGACCCCCAAGGTCGGCCAGGTCCGCGAGCTCATCGCGGCCGACGTCGCCGCGGACGTGGTCCGCCAGCTCACCACCACCCGGCTGCTCGGCGACGGCGGCCGGTGGCGGGGGCTGCAGCCCGGGGACGTCGCGGTGCTCACCCGCCGCAACGCCGACGCCGCCGCCGTCCGGGAGGCGCTCGCCGGCGCCGGGGTCCCCGCCGTCGTCTCCGCCCAGGTCAGCGTGTTCGCCGCCCCCGCCGCCGAGCACTGGCTCACCCTGCTCACCGCCCTGGAGCAGCCCGGCCACGCCGGCCGCACCGCGGCGCTGGCGCTGACCCCGTTCGTCGGGTGGGACGCCACCCACCTGGCCGGCGCGAGCGACGCCGAGCGGGAGGAGCTCGCCGACCAGGTGCGCCGCTGGGCCCGGCTGCTCGCCGAGCGCGGCGTCGCGGCGCTGCTCGAGGCGGTCAACGCCGCCGGCGTGGCCGAGCGGCTGATGCGCCGGGGCGCCGGCGAGCGGGACCTGACCGACCTGCGCCACGTCGGCCAGGCGCTGCACCTGGCGGCCGTGCAGGACCGGCTCGGCGTGGCCGCGCTGACCGACTGGCTGCGCCGGCGGGTGGCCGAGGCCGAGGAGGACTACACCGAGGAGCGCAGCCGCCGGCTGGAGACCGACGCCGCCGCCGTGCAGGTGGTCACCACGCACGCCAGCAAGGGCCTGGAGTTCCCGGTCGTCTACGTCCCGTTCGGGTGGGACCGGTACGAGAGCCGCACCCCGCCGGTGCTGCGGTTCCACGACGACGCCGGGCGCCGGCTGCTGCACGTCGGCGGCACCGCCGACAAGGGCTACGACGCCGCCCGGGACCGGCACCTCGCCGAGGAGCGCGGGGAGGACCTGCGCCTGCTCTACGTCGCCCTGACCCGGGCGGCCAGCCAGGTGGTGGCCTGGTGGGCGCCGTCGACGAACTCCGCCGGCGGGCCGCTCAGCCGGCTGCTGCTCGGCGGCCCGGCCCCCGGGCAGCTGCCGCCGGACCGGGTAGCGGTGGCCGCGGACGAGCAGGTCGCCGCCGCGCTCGCGGACCTGGCCGCCCGGTCCGGCGGGACCATCGCGGTGGAGCAGGTGACCGACCGGCCGGCCCCGGCCCGGTGGACCCCGCCGGCGCCCGCCCCGCCCCCGCTCGCCGTCGCCCGGCTGGGCCGCACCCTGGACCGCGCCTGGCGGCGCACCTCCTACACCGGGCTCACCGCCGCCGCGCACGCCGCGGGCGTGGGCAGCGAGCCGGAGACCACCGGCGTGCAGGACGAGGCCGACGTGGTCGTGCACGGGCCGGGGGGCGCGGGCGCGGGTGCGACGGGCGCCGGCGCCGCGGACCCGGCCCGCCTCGCCTCCCCGATGGCCGACCTGCCCGCCGGCGCCGCGTTCGGCACCCTCGTCCACGGCGTCCTCGAGCAGGTCGACACCGGCGCCCCGGACCTCGGCGCCGAGCTGCTCGCCCGCTGCCGGGAGGCGATGACCGCCCGGGTGCCCGGCGTCGACCCCCAGGTGCTGGCCGCCGCGCTCGCGCACGTGATGGCCACCCCGCTGGGCCCGCTCGCCGGCGGCACCACCCTCGCCGCCGTCCCGCCGGCCGACCGGCTCGCCGAGCTCGAGTTCGAGCTGCCGCTCGCCGGCGGGGACGCCCCGGCCGGGCCGGCGGCCACCCTGCCCGACGTCGCCGACCTGCTGCGCCGGCACCTGCCCGCCGACGACGTCTTCGCGCCCTACGCCGACCACCTCGCCGCGCTCGGCGAGGCGCAGCTGCGCGGCTACCTCACCGGCAGCATCGACGCCGTGCTGCGGCTGCGGCCGGGCGGGCCCCGCTATCTGGTGGTGGACTACAAGACCAACCGGCTCGGGCCGCCGGAGGAGCCGCTGACCGCCTGGCACTACCGGCCCGCGGCGCTGGCCGAGGCGATGATGCAGGCGCACTACCCGCTCCAGCTCCTGCTCTACCTCGCCGCGCTGCACCGATACCTGCGCTGGCGCCAGCGCGGCTACGACCCCGAGCGGCACCTGGCCGGCGGGCTGTACCTGTTCGTCCGCGGCATGTGCGGACCCGGCACGCCCGCGGCCGACGGCACGCCGTACGGCGTCATGGCGTGGCGCCCGCCCGCCGCGCTCGTGGTCGAGCTCTCCACGCTGCTCCAGGGGCGGCGGCCGTGAGCGCCAGGCCGACCGGGGCGGGCGGTGTGCGGGCCGCGGACGGGTCGCCGGCCGCGGCACCGGCCGGGACTACCGTCGGTGACGTCCGGCTCGCCCTGCACGCCCCGCCGCTGCTCACCCCGTTCAACGCCGCCGGGGTCCTCACCGCCGCCGACGTGCATGTCGCCGCGCGGCTGGGCCGGCTGGCCGGGGAGACCGACCAGCGGGTCCTCCTCGCCGTCGCCCTGGCGGTGCGGGCGGTGCGCGCCGGGTCGGTATGCGTCCGGCTGGACGACCTCGGCGCGTTCGCGATCCCCGAGACCGAGGACACCCCCGCACCCGCGTCGGCGGCCGGCCCCGATCCGGTCGGGGACACTGCCGCGACGGCGACGGCGACGGCGACGGCGAGTCCGACGGCGGCCGCGGCGGCCGGGGTGCTGCCGTGGCCCGAGCCGGGCGGCTGGGCGGCGGCGGTGGCGGCCAGCCCGCTGGTCGCCGCCGGCGTGGACGGGCCCGTGGACCGGCCGGTGCGGTGGGTGGGCGAGCGCCTCTACCTCGACCGGTACTGGCGCGACGAGCTCCTCGTGCGCCGCGCGGTCGACGGCCGCCTCGCCGGCTCCGTGCCGGGCACCCCACCGGGGACGCCGTCGGGCACCGCGCCGCGAACCCCGTCGCAGGCGTCACCGTTCGCCTCGGCGTCCACCGCGCCGGCCACCCCGCCGGGCGCCCCCTCGCCCATCCCGCCGGGCGCCGTCGCCGCGGACCGGCTCAGCGCCGTCGTGCACCGGCTCTTCCCCGCCGCGGGGGACGACCGGCAGCGGCTGGCGGCGGCCACGGCGGTGCTGAGCCGGCTCACCGTGCTCACCGGCGGGCCCGGGACCGGCAAGACGACGACGGTCGCCCGGGTGCTCGCCGTCCTGCAGGAGGTGGCCGGCCCCGGGCTGCGGATCGCGCTGGCCGCCCCGACCGGCAAGGCCGCGGCTCGGCTGCAGGAGGCGGTGCGCGACGCGGTCGCGAGCTTCGCCGACGCCGACCGGGAGCGGGTGGGCGCGCCCGAGGCGACCACCGTGCACCGCCTGCTCGGTTGGCAGCCGGGCACCTCGACCCGGTTCCGGCACGGCGCGCACCACCACCTGCCGCACGACGTCGTGGTGGTGGACGAGACGTCGATGGTGTCGCTGCCGCTCATGGCCCGGCTGCTCGAGGCGCTGCGCCCGGAGGCCCGCCTGGTGCTCGTCGGCGACCCCGACCAGCTCGCCTCGGTGGAGGCCGGCGCGGTGCTCGGTGACCTCGTCGGGCGCCCGCCGGTGGCCGCGGCGGTCCCCAGTGTGGAGCCGTTCGTCCCGGGCGACCTGACCGGCCAGGAGCGCGAGCAGCTCCGCAACGGCGTCGTCCGGCTCACCATCGTCCACCGGCAGGACCACGGCAGCGCGATCCTGCCGCTCGCCGCCGCGGTCCGGGCCGGCGACGCCGACCGGGCGCTCGCCGTCCTGCGCGCCGGCGACCCCTCGGTCACCTTCACCGCCGTGGGGGAGCGGCTCACCGAGGAGGAGGTCGCGCCGGTGCGGGCCGACGCCGAGGCGGCCGGCGCGGCCCTGGTCGCCGCCGCCCGGGCCGGGGACGCAGCCGGGGCGCTGGAGGCCCTGTCCGCGCACCGGCTCATGCTCGCCCACCGGCGCGGCCCGGCCGGGGTCGCCCGCTGGGCCGCCCTGGTGGAGGAGTGGGTCAGTGCGGCGGCCGGCCCGGACCCCCGACCGGCCTCGGCGCCCCAGGCCGGGACGCCGTGGTACCCGGGCCGGCCGCTGCTGGTCACCGCCAACGACCGCGAGACGGGCCTGTACAACGGGGACACCGGCGTCCTGGTCGCCGACGGCGACGGCGGCGTCGTCGCCGTGTTCGGCGACCCGGCCGACCCGCTCCGGGTGCGGCCGCACCGCCTGCCGCCGGTGGAGACGGTGCACGCCATGACCGTCCACCGCGGGCAGGGCAGCCAGTTCCGGAAGGTCTCGATCATCCTGCCGCCGGCCACCTCCCCGCTGCTCACCCGCGAGCTGCTCTACACCGCCGTCACCCGCGCCCGGGAGGCGGTGCACGTCGTCGGGACCGCGGAGGCGGTCCGGGTGGCGGTCGGGCGACCGGTCCGCCGGGCTAGCGGGCTGCGGGAGCCGCTGACCTGAGGGTCATCGTCTCGCCGTGACCCCTGCCGTACCGATGTGACGGGACGGTGCGGCGGTACTGGGCTATCCAGGGGCGCGGACCGCCGCGACTATCCCGGCGCGCGGACCGCCGCGGTGATCCGGGTGGCGGCCTGGGCCATGTCCTCGTGCTCCCAGAACCGCAGCACGGTCCATCCCTGGGCGACCAGCAGGGCGGTGGTGTCGGCGTCCCGGTCCCGGTTCGCGGTCAGCTTCGCCTGCCACCAGCTCCGGTTCGCCGCCGGCCGTGTGCCGTGCTCCGGGCAGCCGTGCCAGAAGCAGCCGTCGACGAACACCGCGACCCGCGCGCGGGGGAAGGCGATGTCGATGGTCCGACGGCGGTTGCCCGGGACGGGGTAGGTGACGCGGTAGCGCAGCCCAGCCCGGTGCAGGACCCGCCGGAGCGCGACCTCGGGCGCGGTGTCCCGCCGCCGGGCCACCGACATCCGCCGCGAAGCGCCCGCGCTCGACGGACCGGGGTGGGCCGGGACGTGAAAGCCCCTCCCGCTACCCGCCGCGCCACCGGGGCCGGAGGCAGCAGCTGCCGGGCCGCCGTCGGCCGGGGCGATGTCAGTGGGCGAAGCTACGTTCGAGGGCATGGACTCCGCAGACGCCCGCGTGCCGGTCACGTTCCCGCCCTCCCTGCTCCCCCAGCTGCCGGCACCACGCTATGCCACCCGCAACGAGCGGCCCCTCCGCGCGCCGGTGCGGGCCGGCCGGTCGGCAGAGACTAAGCTGTCGAGCGTGGCGGGCAGCGGGCAGACGGTCGACGGCGATGTGTCGACGGTCGATGGCGACGGCGACTCCTCGTTCCGGTTCGTCGACCTCTTCGCCGGCATCGGCGGCTTCCACGCGGTGCTCGCCGGGTTCGGCGGGACCTGCGTCTTCGCCTCGGAGATCGACGACCGGGCGGCAGCGGTGTACGAGCGCAACTGGGCGACCGACGTCGCCGGGGACATCATCCCGCTGACCACCGCCCGGATGGACGTGCCCGAGCACGAGGTGCTCGCCGCCGGCTTCCCCTGCCAGCCCTTCTCCAAGTCGGGGTTCCAGCGGGGCATGGAGGAGACCCGCGGAACGCTCTTCTGGAACATCGCCCGGGTGCTGGCGGAGCGGCGGCCTGGCGTCATCCTGCTGGAGAACGTCCGGAACCTGGCCGGGCCGCGGCACCGGGAGACGTGGGCGACCATCATCGCCACGCTGCGCCAGCTCGGCTACAAGGTCTCCGCCGTGCCCGTGGTGTTCTCCCCGCACCTGCTGCCCCCCGAGCTGGGCGGCACGCCGCAGGTGCGGGACCGGGTGTTCATCCCGGCGACCTACGTCGGCCGGGAGCGCGCCGAGCGGGAGACCCAGGTGCCCCCGGCCGTCCCGTACGCGCCGGTCCTCCGCCCGGAGGGCGAGCGGTGGGACCCCCAGCTCTGGGACCTCGAGACCGACCTCCCGCTCGAGGATGACGCCCAGATCGAGGACCTGCCGCGCTACCGGCTCACCGCCGAGGAGGAGCGCTGGATCGACCTCTGGGACGACTTCGTCCAGGTCCTCCGCCCGCGGATGCCCGGCCGCAAGCTGCCCGGCTTCCCCATCTGGGCGGACGCGTTCGTGCCCGTGCCGCAGATCGGTGCCGACACCCCGCGGTGGAAGGCGAACTTCCTGCGGAAGAACTCCGACCTGTACAACGCCCACGCCGACGTCATCGACGCCTGGCTGGACCGGCACGACCACCTCGCCGGCGTGCCCGCCTCCCGGCGCAAGCTCGAGTGGCAGGCGCAGCAGACCGGGTCGCTGTGGGACACGCTCATGCACTTCCGCCCCTCCGGCATCCGGGCGAAGCGCCCGACCTACGTCCCGGCGCTGGTGGCGATCACCCAGACCAGCATCATCGGCAGCCGTCGTCGGCGGCTGACCCCGCGGGAGACCGCTCGGCTGCAGGGGCTGGACGACTCGTTCGACTTCGGGAGCCAGCCGGACGCGGCGTCGTACAAGCAGATGGGAAACGGGGTGAACGTCGGGGCGGCCAGCTACGTCCTGCGTGAGCACGTGCGCCAGCACCTCGAGGACGTGACGGCCGTGGCGCCCGGCCTGGCACGCGCGGTCGTCACGGGCGCGGGTGCTGGCGCCAGCACCGTCGCCGCCGACGGCGTGCAGCGGCCGGACGCCGTCCTGGTCGGGTAGCACCGCGCAGAGGTCCCGGCGGGGACGAGCGCCCAGGGGCGCGGGCGGGCCCCTGACCGGAGGGCTCAGCGCGGGCGGCTCCCGACCGGGGAGTCGCGGTGCATGCGCGCGCGGGCATCAGCGGCGGCGTCGGGCGGCGAACAGCGCCTCGAACTGCTGGCGCTGGATGCTGTACAGGTTCGGCGGCTGGGCGTCGGCGAAGTGGGCGAACCACAGCGGGACGGGCACGAACCGGCCCGCCGCCACGGCTCGACGCATCAGCCCTTCGACGAACCGCTCGTCGACCGAGTGGGCCCGGTTGTTGGCCACCAGCGGGAGCTCCTGGAGGTCCTCGGCGGGCAGGACGTAGACGCCGGGCAGCAGGGGTGCCGCGTCCAGGGTCAGCACCTCGGCGGGCCGCGCAGCTGCCCCGGGTCTGGCTCGCCGGCTCTTCGGCGGGGTGGCCAGCCACAGGTCCTGGGTGGCGATGTGGTCGCCACCCAGCCGCGGCCACATGTCGTGGAACGACAGGTCTTCCCACGCGCCGGTCACCCACCGGTCCGTCACCTCGAGCTCGCGGGCCGAGATCGGTCGCGCCAGGACCAGGTCGTGACGCCCCGGCGTGATCGCGCGCTTCTTGATCTTCTGCAGCCCGAGGTTCCCCGCGAACCGCCCGGTCTGCGAGCCTTCGCCGTCGGGTGCCGCGGCCGACGATGCGGCCGTCCACCGGAGGCTGCCGCGGATCCCGGCGTAGACGAGCACGACGGAGTGCTCGTAGCGCCAGGTGTCCCGGACGGGCTCGTACCGGTTTCCCACCCGCGTGCCGCCCGTCCACCACACCGCGAAGCCGGGCTGCATGTTCTCCTTGTGGCTCAGCAGCAGGTCGTCCAGGCCGTAGTCCCAGGTCTCCTTGCCGCTGCGGCGCCGGAGCTGGACGTCGGGATGGTTCTCCCGCAGGTAGGTGCCGAACGTGTCGAAGAACAGGTCCTCCAGCTGAGCCGCGGACGCCATCTGGTAGTTGTCCTCGCGGAACTGCCGCTGACCGGCGACCCACGGCAGGAGGAAGTCCGCGCGGTCCAGCATCCGGCGGACGAGCCCGACGAACCGGTCGATCCCGGGCTGCCCGCTCTGGCCCGCCGGCTCCGGCCCGCTCTGGCCCGCCGCCTCCCGCCCGGTCTGGTCAGCCGGCTCATGCCCAGGCGGCTCCGGCGGATGCTCGACCGGCTGCTGGTCGGGCCAGTCCGCCGGCTCCGGGACGCCGAACAGGTCGAACTGCTGGCCGACGGCGGTCCGGTCGCGATCGTGACCCACCCCAGGACCGTAGCGGCCAGAACGCGGGACTCCCCGCGCAGCCACCTGCGCAGGCACTGCCTGGGTCGCAGCGCTCGCGGAAGCGCCGGACCCGCGAGCGGCGCGCCAGCGGGTATCGCACGCGGCTGTTGTCACCGCTTTGACCCGGCGGTGAGATCTGATTCCCGGGAGCACCGACCTGGTTCGTGCTAGCGTCGGTCCCGCTATACGGATGCAAGTTCCACCATGCAGGAAGCACTCACCTACGACCGAGATACCTGCCTTGTCAGGTACCTGCCTACGAAGGAGTAGTCATGGACGTTCTGTCGGTGCTGAGCGCCGCTCGCCTGGTGCCGGTGGTGGTCCTGGACGACGCCGCCCAGGCCGACGGGCTGGCCGGCGCCCTCGTGGCCGGTGGCCTACCGGTCGCGGAGGTGACGTTCCGGACCGCTGCCGCCGCCGAGTCGATCCGCATGATGGCCGAGCGGGGCGACATCCTTGTCGGCGCTGGCACCGTCCTGACGGTCGAGCAGGTCGACCAGGCAGTGGCGGCGGGCGCGAGCTACGTCGTCTCCCCGGGGCTGAGCCGGGCGGTGGTCGAACGCTGCGGCGAGCACGGAGTGCTGGCGCTGCCCGGCGCGGTGACCGCCACGGAGATCCAGGCGGCACTCGAGCTCGGGCTGACGACGGTGAAGTTCTTCCCGGCCGGCACCTCCGGAGGTGCCCCGGCGATCAAGGCGCTCGCGGCCCCGTTCGGTGGGGTGCGGTTCGTGCCGACCGGTGGGGTCGGCCCGAAGAACCTGGCCGACTACCTGGCGCTCCCCGCGGTCGCGGCGGTGGGCGGGTCGTGGATGGTGCCGCGGGACCTGGTCGCGGCCGGGGACCTCGCCGAGGTAACCCGGCTGACCTCCGAGGCCGTCGCGCTGGCGCAGCGTCTGGCACCGGCGCCGGCCTGACCGGGGAGTCACGGCCGGCCGCGTCGAGCGTCACGTCCCGCCCGGCGTCGTCGGCGGCATCAATGGACCACGTTCGGCCGGCAGCGCCGGCCGCAGCCCGCGGCGGTCCCGACCGCGGGCGATCGATATCGAGACCTGAGGAGTGTTCCCGTGAGTGTTGCCGACCTGCCCGCCGAGATCGCGGCGCTGAACCTGCGCCCCGCCGAGGAGTGCCGCTACGACGCCGTGTCGCTGGGAGAGGTGATGCTGCGGCTGGACCCCGGGGAGGGGCGGATCCGCACCGCGCGCTCGTTCCGGGCCTGGGAGGGCGGCGGGGAGTACAACGTCACCCGCGGCCTGCGCCGGGCGTTCGGGCTGCGCGGGGCGGTGGTGACCGCGCTGGCCGACAACGAGATCGGCCGCCTGGTGGAGGACTTCATCCTCGCCGGCGGGGTGGACACGCAGCTCATCAGGTGGGTGCCCTACGACGGGATCGGCCGCAGCGTGCGCAACGGGCTGAACTTCACCGAGCGCGGGTTCGGGGTGCGCGGCGCGGTGGGGGTCTCCGACCGGGGGCACACCGCCGCCGCCCAGCTCGGCCCGGACGACGTCGACTGGGACCACCTCTTCGGCGACCTCGGGGTGCGCTGGCTGCACACCGGCGGGATCTACGCCGCGCTGTCGCCGACGTCGGCCCAGACGGTGCTCGCGGCGGTGACCGCCGCGAAGAAGCACGGCACCGTCGTCTCCTACGACCTGAACTACCGGCCCTCGCTGTGGAAGTCGATCGGCGGGCAGGCCAGGGCCCAGGAGGTCAACAAGGCGATCGCCGAGCACATCGACGTCATGATCGGCAACGAGGAGGACTTCACCGCCGCCCTCGGCTTCGAGGTCGAGGGGGTCGACGAGAACCTCTCCACCCTCGAGGTCGAGAAGTTCGCCGCCATGATCGACAAGGTGGCCGCCGCCTACCCGAACTTCAAGGTCATCGGCAACACGATCCGCACCGTGCGCTCCGCCTCCCGCAACGACTGGGGCGCGATCGCCTGGTCTCCGGCCACCGGCGTGGTCCAGGCGACCCACCGGAAGGACCTGGAGATCATGGACCGGGTCGGCGGGGGCGACTCATTCGCCTCCGGCCTCATCTACGGCCTGCTCGACGGCCAGCCGCTGGCCACCGCCGTGGAGTACGGCGCCGCCCACGGCGCCCTGGCCATGACCACCCCGGGCGACACGACCATGGCCACCAAGGCCGAGGTCCTCAAGCTCGCCGCCGGCGGCGGGGCCCGCGTCGACCGCTGACCAGCACCGCACCGCCGTCGTCCGCATGCGACGGCGCAGGCGCCGGCGGGACCTGGTGGTACGGTCGCAGCACCCCCGGGGAGCGCCCAGCGCGCTGAGAGTGCGGAGAGTCCGCAGACCCGTTTACCTGATCCGGTTCGTACCGGCGTAGGGAGCAGGGCACCCGCCCGACGCGTGGCGCGTCGGCGGGTCTCGCAGTACCCGCGGGCCCGAGAGAGGGACCGTGATGAGCACCAAGACCGACGACCGCACCGCCGCCGGCGCCACGCCCGAGCAGCTCGGCATCGGCATGCGGTTCAGCGTCCACCCGCACACCGACGCCTTCGTCGAGGTCATCGGCGGGGCCCTGGCCGACGCCGCGGCCGCCGGCCGCACCGAGGGCCTCGTCCTGGACACCGACGAGGTGAGCACCTACGTCGGCGCCCGCACCGAACCGGCCGAGCAGCGTCTCGTCGACTACCTCACCGCCGTCGTCGCGGCGGCCCACCGCCGCTCCGGCGGCGGGCACGTGGTGGCCCACGTGCTGTTCTCCCGCGGCTGCCCCGGTGAGGTGGCCTGCGACCTCGCCGTGACCGGGCTGCCCCGTCCCGCACCGGTGCAGGTCGAGCCGACCGGGATCCGGGCGGCGGCCCAGTGGTCGCTCTACCCGCTGCTCGACGGCGGCACCGATGCCGGGGACCACATGGCCCACATCGAGGCCGCCATCCGGGCGGCGACGGCCCGGGGCACCGCGAGCAGCCCGGCGCACTACGCCACCCGGCTCACCGGGGACGTCGCCGACGTCCTGGCCACCGCCGTCGACGCGTGGGCCCAGGTCGGCGCGGTCGTCCCGCACGTCGTCAGCCACCTGACCGTCTCCGTCGGCTCGCCGACGGCGGCCGGCGCCTGAGGGCGGCGGAGATGGCCGCGCCGCACACCCCGCCCGCCACCCGCCGCCCCGGCTGGGCCATGGCGGACCTGGTCCTCATGGTCGTCCTCGGCGTCGTCTTCGGGTTCGCCTACTGGGCCCTCGTGCAGGCCTGGAACGGGCTGAGCATCCTCATGGGCCCGGCCGGGGACCTGGCCCAGCACGTCCTCTTCGGCGGGTGGCTGCTCGTCGCCCCCATCGCCGTGGCGATCATCCGCCGGCCGTTCGCCGGCATCGCCGCGGAGGTCATCGCCTCGGTCGTCGAGGTCGTCTTCCTCGGCTCACCGGTCGGGCCCACCCTGATGATCGCCGCCGCGATCCAGGGCGCCGGCAGCGAGCTGCCGTTCGCGCTGACCCGGTACCGCCGGTTCGGGTGGGCCGTGTTCGCCGTCGCCGGCCTGCTCGGCGCGGGCCTGGTGTTCTTCTACTCGGCGTTCCGCTCCGGCTGGTACGGGCAGGAGATCTTCGCCCTGCGCCTGGCCGTGCAGTGCCTCTCCGGGATCGTCCTCGGCGGGCTGCTCGCCAAGGTCGTCGTCGACGCCCTCGCCCGCACCGGGGTCGTCGACAACTTCGCGATCGGTCGGCAGCGGGACCGGTCGTGAGCCAGACCGCGGCCGCCGCCCGCCCGGCCGGCGTGGGCGGCCCCGCCGTCGCGCTGGCCGACGTCACCGTCGCCGTCCCGCGCCGGGCCGAGCCGGTGCTGCGCGGGGTGTCGCTGCACCTCGCCCCCGGCGAGCAGGTCGTCGTCCTCGGGGCGTCCGGGTCGGGCAAGTCCACCGTCCTGCGCGCCATCACCGGGGTGGTCCCGCACACCCTGGCGGCCACCGTCACCGGGGAGGTCAGCGTGGCCGGCACGGCGACGCTGCAGACGCCGGTCGTCGAGCGCTCCCGCCACCTCGGGGTCCTCGCCCAGGACCCCGCGGCGGCCGTGTGCCTGCCCGGGGTCGAGCAGGAGGTGGCCCTGCCGCTGGAGAACCATGCCGCCGACCCGGCGACCATCGGCCCTCGGGTCACCGCAGCGCTCGCGGCGGTCGGGGCGGCCGGGCTGCGGGACCGGCCGACGGCGGCCCTCTCCGGCGGGGAGTCCCAGCGGGTCGCGCTCGCCGCGGCCCTGGTCACCGAGCCCGCCGTCCTGCTGCTGGACGAGCCGACGTCGATGCTCGACCCGGCCGGGGTGGCGGCGGTACGCGCGGCGCTGGCCGCGGCGGTCGACAGGTACCGGCCGGCGGTCGTCCTCGTCGAGCACCGGCTCGACGAGTGGGCCGGACCGGGCGGGACTGCGGGCCTGCCCCCGCGGGCGGTGGTCCTCCGCGACGGCGAGGTGCTCGCCGACGGGCCCACCGACGTCGTCCTGCGCGAGCACGCCCGGGCCCTCCATGCCGATGGGTGCTGGCTGCCGGTGGACGCCGAGCTCTTCGCGCTCACCGGCACCGCGGGGGGCCTGACCGCGACGGCGAACCGCGAGCTGCTCCGGGCGCTCGCCGGGACGGCGGGGTCGCCGGCCCGCCCAGCCGGGGACGTGCTGCTCGAGGCCCGGGGGCTGGCAGCCGGGCGTGCTGGGGCCACCAGCAGGCGCGTCCGACGCGGGCGGCGTGGGCAGAAGCCGGCCGCCGCGCAGCGCGGGCGGCGCGGGCGGCGCGAGCCGGCGCCGGCACCGCTGCTGGCCGACGTCGACCTGACGGTGCGGGCGGGGGAGGTGGTCGCCCTGCTCGGCGCCAACGGCGTCGGCAAGTCGACGCTGCTGCTCACCCTCGCCGGGCTGCTGCCGCCGCTGGCGGGACGGGTGCAGGGAGCTCGTCCCGGCCTGGTGTTCCAGAACGCCGAGCACCAGCTCCTCACCAGCTCCGTGCGCGCGGAGGTCGCCCACGGCCTGCCCGCCGAGGTCGCCGCGGACGTCGTGCCCCGCCAGCTCCGCCGGCACCGGCTGGACCATCTCGCCGACCAATACCCGTTCCGGCTCTCCGGCGGGGAGCAGCGCCGGCTCAGCCTGGCCGCGATGCTCGCCCACGAGCGGCCGGTCCTGCTCGCTGACGAACCCACCCTCGGCCTGGACCGGCGCGACGCGATCGCCACCGCCGCGGCGCTGCGGGACGTCGCGGACGGTGGCGGCGCCGTCGTCCTCGTCAGCCACGACCTGCGGCTCGTGGCCGGCCTGGCCGACCGGGCCGTCGTCCTCGGCGACGGCGGGGTGCTCGCCGACGGGCCCGCGGAGGAGGTGCTGGCGAGCGAGGAGGTCCGGACCCGGGGCGGCCTCACCCTCCCCCCGCTGCTCGGGTGGCTCCTCGAGCACGCCCCCGGCCGGGTCGGGCACGTGCTGCGCCAGCTCGACGACGCCGTCGGCGCCACCTCGACGGCGGCGCACCGATGAGCGGGCTGGCCCGGGCGGGCACCGGATCGCCGCTGGCCCGCCGCAACCCGACGGTCAAGCTCGCCCTGCTCGCCGTCGTCTCGCTCGTCGCGATGTTCCTCCTCGACCCGGTCACCCCGACGGTGCTGTACCTGGTCGGGCTCGCCGCCGTGGCGTTCTCGGCGGGGGCGGCGCCGCGCACGCTGCTGGTCGCGCACGTGCCGTTCCTCCTCTTCGGCCTCGGGGTGCTGGTGGTCAACGCGCTCTCCCGGCCGGGCGTCGCCGTCTGGCAGGCGGGGCCGCTGCGGGTGACCGAGGAGGGACTGAGCGTCGGGGCGGCGCTCGCGGCCCGGACCCTGCTCATCGGGGTGCTCGCCGTCGGGTTCCTGCTCTCCACCGACGGGGTCGCGCTGATGACGAGCCTGCACCAGAACGCCCGGCTCGGCGCCCGGATCACCTACGCGGTCCTCGCGGGGTACCGGATGCTGCAGGAGATGCCCCGGGAGTGGTCGACCATCCGGCACGCCCACGCGGTCCGGGCGGGCCTTCCGGGCGGCGGTCGGGCGGCTGACGGCCAGGGCGACGGCGACGGCGAGCGCGACCGGGACGGCGCCGGCGTGGACGGCGACGACGACGGGCGGCCGGGCCGCGCCGGCACCCCGTCGGTACGCCCGCCGGGCCGTGCCGGCACCCCGGCGGTGCATCCGCCGCGCGGGCCGCGGCACCTGGTGGGCGTGGTCTTCACGCTCCTCGTCGTCTCCGTCCGGAAGGGGGAGCGGATGGCGCAGGCGCTGGAGTCCCGCGGGCTGGGGCTGCAGCCGCGGACGACGTGGCGGCCGCTGCCGGTGACGGGCCAGGACTGGGCGCTCGCGGCCGGCGTCGTCCTGGTGGTCGCCGCGGTCATCGCGGCCAGCGCGGCGCTGGGAACCCTGCAGGGGCCAGGGGCGCTGTTCGAGCCGGCGCCCCGCCCGGCCGGCTGAAGGCCGGCAGGAACGGGCGAGGGCATCGATCCGCACCGGCACGTGCCGCGGGCGTGGCCGCCGTCGTCCGCATGCGACCGGCCCGGGCCCGGGTTAGCGTCACGAGGGTGGCACCCGCCACACCGACCAAGGACGTTGGGACTCGATCGACATGTCATTGCTACGACGCGCCGTCCTCGGCGCCGGAACCCTGATCGCCGCCGTCGGCATCGCCGCCGCGCCCGCCGTGGCCCAGCCGTCCGAGCAGGACACGACCTGGATGGTGGCCGCGCACCAGAGCAACCTGGCCGAGATCGCGGCCGGGACCGCCGCCCAGGAGCAGGCGAGCAGCCCGGAGGTGCGGGAGATGGGCGCCACGCTCATCACCGACCACCAGAAGCTGGACGCCGACCTGACCGCCGCGGCGGAGCAGCTCGGCGTCGACCTGCCGGACGCGCCCACGCCCGAGCAGCAGGCCGCGCTCGAGCAGGTCAAGGCCCAGCAGGGCGCCGCTTTCGACACCGCCTGGATCGCCTCGCAGATCGAGGGGCACCAGATGACCATCGCGGCGACCACGCAGGAGATCAGCGCCGGCACCGACCCCACCGTGGTCGCCCTGGCCGAGGCCGCCAGCCCGGTCGTGCAGGGGCACCTGGACCACCTGCGGCAGATGTCCGGCGCACCGACCACCGTGCCCAGCGGCATCGGCGATCCCGGCTCCCCGGTACTGGGTGCCGGCCTCATCGGTGCCGGCCTCCTGGTGGCGGCCGGGTCCCTGACGCTCCTGGCGCGGCGCCGTCGGGCCTGACCGGCAGGTGGGCGGGAAGCACGTGGCGGCCCGGCCCGGGCTGACCTGGGCCGCCGTCGTCGCGGCGGCGGCCGGGGTCGGCCTCGTGGCGGTGGGTGCGCAGGTGCTCGACCGGCCCCCGCCGGTGGAGGCCGAGCCGTTCGGGGCCGAGGAGTCCACCACCCCCGGTCCCACCGCCACCCCCGGCCCCACCGCCACCGCCGGTGATCCGTCCACCGCCGCGCCCGACCCGGCCGCGCCCGACCCGGCCGAGCTGCCGGTCGTCGCGGCCGCGCCGGTGCCGGTCCCGCCCGAGCAGGTGCGGTTCCCGGCCACCGGCGTGGTCGCCGACGTCGTGCCGGTCGGCGTGCTGCCGTCCGGGGAGCTCCAGCTCCCGGCCGAGCCGGCCCGCGTGGGCTGGTGGGCCGCCGGCGCGCTGCCCGGCCAGGGCGAGGGCACCATGGTGCTCGCCGGGCACATGGACGGGCTGCGCCGGGACGGGGCGATGAGCGCGCTGCTGGACGCCCACGAGGGCGACGCGGTCGCCGTCGCCGACAAGCACGGGACGACGCACGAGTACCGCGTGGTCTCGCGACGGGTGACGGCGTGGGAGCGCCTGGACCCGGGGCTGTTCACCGCCGAGGGCCCGCACCGGCTGGCCCTGATCACCTGCGGCGGCACCTTCGACGAGCAGGCCGGCCGGTACACCGAGAACATCATCGTGATCGCCGAGCCCGCGGCCTGAGGCGCAGCCGGAGGCAGCAGGCCCGGTGACAGCAGGCCGGCGACCGGGAAGACTCCTGCCATGGGCGCGGACGCCAGGCCGTGGGTGCTGCACGTCGACCTCGACCAGTTCATCGCCGCGGTCGAGGTGCTGCGCCGCCCCGAGCTCGCCGGCCGGCCGGTCATCGTCGGCGGCCGCGGCGACCCCACCGAGCGCGCCGTCGTCTCCACCGCCTCCTACGAGGCCCGGGTCTTCGGCGTCGGCTCCGGCATGCCGCTGCGCCTCGCCGCCCGGAAGGTCCCCGACGCCGTCCTCCTCCCGGTGGACGCCCCGGCCTACGAGGCGGCCTCGGCGGAGGTGATGGCCACCCTGCGCGACCTGCCCGGCGTGGTGGTGGAGGTCCTGGGCTGGGACGAGGCCTTCCTCGGCGCGACCACCGCCGACCCAGAGGCCCTCGCCCGGCGGGCCCAGGCCGCGGTGCTCGCCGCCACCGGGCTGCACGCCTCGGTCGGGATCGGGGACAACAAGGTGCGCGCGAAGATCGCCACCGGCTTCGGCAAGCCCCGCGGGGTCTTCCGGCTCACCGCGGAGAACTGGTTCGCGGTCATGGGGGAGCGGCCGACCAGCGACCTGTGGGGCGTCGGGCCGAAGGTCTCCCGGCGGCTGGCCGGGCACGGGATCGCCACCGTCGCCCAGCTCGCGACCGCGCCCGAGGAGGAGCTGGTCGCCGAGTTCGGGCCCCGGATGGGCCGCTGGTACGCCGACCTCGGCCGGGGGATCGGGCCCGCCGTCGTCGACGACGCCCCCTGGGTCGCCCGCGGCCGCAGCCGGGAGACCACCTACCAGCAGAACCTCACCACGCCGGCGGAGGTGGCCGCCGCGGTCCGCACGCTGGCCGAGCAGGTCTTCGCGGACACCGCCGCCGAGGGCCGCCCGGTCTTCCGGGTCACCCTCAAGGTGCGGTACGCGCCCTTCGTCACCAAGGTCATGTCGCGGAAGCTCCCGGCGCCGACGACGGACCGGGCGGAGGTGGTCGCCGCGGCGCTCGCCCTCGCCGACCGGCTCGAGCCCCGGGAGGTGCGCCTGCTCGGCGTGCGGGCCGAGATGGTCATGCCCGAGGAGGGCGACCCGGCCGAGCGCACCCCGGTCCGCGGCCGGCTCTGACGCCGCCGGGTCCGATTGCGACGCCGCTGGGCCGGCTGTGACGCCGCCGGGTCCGGCCGACGGCGGTCCGGCAGCTGGCAGCGCCGCAGCGCCCGCGTCCCGGGCGACCACCGCCCACCGACCCACCGCCGCCCACCGACCCGCCACCGCCCAGCGACCACCCGCCGCGGGCCGGCTCGGACCCTGGTTACCCTGACGCCCATGCGCCTGCCCGAGAAGCTCCGCCTCGCCGTCGGCCGCGACGGCGACGACCACGCCGCCCCCGACTGGGTGGTGCTCGACCTCGAGGGCAGCTACCCCACCCACCGCACCGCCGGCCCGCAGGCCCTGCTCCAGCGGCTGGAGTCCTTCGAGGCCCTCACGGCCCGGCTGGAGCGGCTCGGCCGGGCGCCGTGGGTGCGCGGCGTCCTCGTCCGGGCGACCGGCCTGACGGCGGGCCTGGCCACCGCGCACGCCATCGGCCAGGCGCTGGGCCGGCTGGCTGAGCGCACCCGCGTGGTGGTCTACCTGCCGCAGGTGTCGATGCGCAGCCTGCTCGTCGCCGCCGAGGTGGCCGAGGTGGTGGCGCCGGAGTCGGCAGAGGTGATGGTGCCGGGGTTCGCCGCTGAGCAGGTCTTCGTCGGCGCCTTCCTCGGCCGGCACGGTATCGCCTTCGAGAACCTGCGGATCCGGGAGTACAAGTCGGCGCTGACGCCGTACTCCGAGGACCGCATGGACGCCTACGCCCGCGAGCAGCTCACCGCCTACCTCGACTCCGCCGAGCGGAGCTGGCTGGCGGCCCTGGGCCGGGACGGTCAGGACGTGCCCGCCGACGGCGAGCCGGCACCGGCCGACGGCGGCCCGGTCGGTGCCGGGGTGGGCCGCCACGCAGCCGGCGACGACGGCGGCGCGGCGCCGGGCGACGGCGAGCCCGGGGGCTGGTTCGCCGCCGACTTCACCAACGCCGAGCAGCTCCGGCAGGCCGGGCTGATCACCCGGGTCGCCTACGACGACGAGATCGTCACCCCGGTGGACCAGCACTGGGGCCGCACGCTGGAGCTGGTGAAGGGCCAGCTCACCTCCCGGCGAGCAGCGCGGAGTGCCGACGGCGTCGCCGTCGTCCCGGTGACCGGCGCCATCGTCTCCGGCCGCAGCCGGCCCACCCCGCCCATGCCGTTCCTGCCCGACCCGGCAACCGGGTCGGAGACCGTGGTGGCGGCGCTGCGCAAGGCCGAGCGGGACGAGGAGACCAAGGCGATCGTGCTGTTCGTGGACTCCGGCGGCGGCTCCGCGCTCGCCTCCGACGTCATCTACCGGGCGGTGGCCCGGTGCACCAAGCCCGTCGTCGCGGTCATGGGCGAGGTGGCCGCCTCCGGCGGGTACTACGTCCTGGCGGCCGCCGACCACGTCGTCGCCAGCCCGTTCACCATCACCGGCAGCATCGGCGTCGTGGTCGGCAAGCCCGTGCTGACCCAGTTCAACGAGCGGCACGGCCTCAACCCGGAGGCGGTCGGCCGGGAGCGGGCGCTGTTCAACAGCCCGTCGCGGGGCTTCTCCGACGGCGAGCGTGCCTGGGCCGAGCAGATGATGCAGGAGGTCTACGACCGGTTCGTCGACCGGGTGGCCACCGGCCGCAGGCTCACCGCCGAGCGGGTCGACGAGATCGGCCGCGGCCGGCTCTGGAGCGGCGCCGACGCCCGGGACCTCGGCCTGGTGGACGAGCTCGGCGACCTCGAGGCCGGGCTCGCCGCCGCCCGGCGCCTGGCCGGCCTGCCCGCGGACGCCCCGGTCCACGCCGTCTCCGCCGGCTTCGCCCTGCCCGGCGCGCCGACCTTCGGGAGGGACGCCGGGGACACCCTGGCCGGCCTGTGGCCGTTCGGCCAGGAGAAGGTGCTCACCTGGTTCGACCGGTCGGTGCGGATCCGGTAGGGGTGGCGGGCGGCCGGCCCGCCGGCCTGGTCGCCCGCTCGCCCCGGCCCCCCGCACCGGCGCCGGCCTGGTTGCCCCCGCCCGCTCGGGCCAGCCGTAACGGCCCGCCCCGACGGGCGGCGGATGTGGGCACCCGCCGCTACCCTTCGCGAAATGGACGTCATCCTCGTGCCCGGCCTGTGGCTGGACGCGTCCTCCTGGCAGCGGGTGACCCCGGCGCTGCAGGCCGCGGGCCACACCGTCCGCCCGCTCACGATGCCGGGCGTCGGGGCGCCGCCGGCGCAGTCCGCGGACATCGGGATCGCCGACTGGGTCGACGCGGTCGTCGCCGAGGTCGACAGGTCTGCCGGACCGGTCGTGCTGGTCGGCCACAGCGGCGGCGGCAACGTCGTCTACGGCGCGGTCGACACCCGCCCGGAGCGGGTCGCGCGCGTGATCTTCCTCGACACCTTCCCGCCGACCGACGGCGGCACGATCTCCGAGTTCCCGGTCGTGGACGGCGTCGTCCCTTTCCCCGGGTGGGACTTCTTCGACGACTCCGACGTCGCCGACCTCGACGACGCCACGCGGGCGGACGTCGCCGTCGCCGCGGTCCCGGCCCGGGTCCCGACCGACCCGCTCCCGCTCCGCGACGAACGCCGTCGCCGGGTGCCGGCCACCATGCTGGTGTCCACGGTCCTCGCCGAGGAGGTCCGCGAGTACCTCCATCAGCGGCCGGCGTGGCTCGCCGAGGCCGCCGCCCTCGAGCGGCTCGACACCGTGGACCTGCGCCGTCCCGACGAGCCCGGCGGGCACTGGCCGCAGCTCACCCGGCCGGATGCGGTGGCGGCCGCGATCGTCGCCGCGATCGGCGACTGACCCGAGCGGCCGGGAGGATGATGCGGGACGGGCCCGGGACGCCGACCCCGCCCGCGGCCCGCACGCACCCATGCCTCGACACGCCACGCTCGCGACAGCCCACGCCGGCGAACCCACGCACGCCCCCGACGCGCTCGCGACACGCCCGCGCCCGCGGCACGCCCACCTCGACCCGCCACGCCGGCCCGGTGTCCCGGCCGTGTCGGCGGGTCCGCTTACCGTAGGGGCGTGGCGCAGACACAGACGCAGGATCGATCCGTCGCCGCGGCCTGGCCGGACTTCCCCGACACCGATGCCATCGTCAGGTCGGTCGGCCCGACCACGTACCAGCGCGGCCGCGCCTACGCCCGCCAGGGCCGCGTCTCCTGGGTCACCAACGACCCCGAGCGGCGGGTGCTCTACGCCTCCGTGCGCGGGAACGTCTCCGTGCCCTACCAGACCCTCGTCAAGGTCGGCGGTCCGGCGGACCGGTTCCGGTCCAGCGGCCGGTGCACCTGCCCGGTCGCCATGGACTGCAAGCACGTCGCGGCCGTCCTCGTCGCCGCGCTCGACGAGCCGTGGGCGGACCCCCGGCCCACCCCGCGGGAGGAGACCCGGCCCGGCCCGCGCGCGGTCCCGGCGGAGGCGGAGGCGCCCGCGCCGCCGAAGGTGCCAGCGTGGGAACGGGCCATCGCCGAGGTCGTCCGCCGGCCCGAGGCCGAGCGGCGCGCTACCCCGATCGGCCTGCAGCTCGAGGTGGTCACCACGCCCGCGCCGACGGCGACCGGGCGGCACGCCGCCACCCTCCGGGTCCGGCTGCGGCCGGTCGTGCCCAGCCGGAACCGGACCAAGAACGGGCGGCAGAGCTGGGTGCGCTCCGGTGTCAGCTGGCGGGACCTGCAGTACACCTGGGGACTGCGCGGGTACGACAGCGCCCACCGCGAGGCGCTCCAGGAGCTCTACCGCGCCCACCGCGGCAGCTACACCTACGGCGAGACCGCTGTCTTCCTCGACGAGTTCGGCCCCGCCCTGTGGCCGCTGCTGCGCGACGTCGTCGACGCGGGGGTGCCGCTGCTGCCGGTGCGGCCCGCGGCCGGCGCCGTGGCCCTGTCCGCCGACCCCGGCCAGCTCTTCCTGGACCTGAACCGTGACGGCGCCGGCGGGATCGAGACCGCCGCCGTCGTGGACGTCCCCGGTGCCGCCAAGGCCACCTCGGTCGCGCTCGTGGGCGACCCCGCCCACGGCGTCGTCCTGGACTACGGCGCCGCCAAGGGTTCCCCGGACCTGGCCCGGCCCGGCGCCGTCGGCCTGCTGCTCGCCCCGCTGACCCGCCCGCTCAGCCGCCAGGCCGCCGCGCTGCTGTCCGCCGGGGTGCTCCGGGTCCCCGCGCCCGACGTCGAGAGGTTCCTCCGCGAGTACTACCCCGCCATGCGCCGGGTCATCACCGTCAGCTCGACCGACGGCTCGGTGGAGCTGCCCGAGGTGGCCCCGCCCCGCCTCGCGCTGCGGCTGACCTACGCCGACCAGCACCGGCTGGGGCTGGAGTGGTTCTTCCGGTACGACGTCGGCGGCCAGGCCCGGGACGTCCGGCTCGGCAGGGGCACGGCGCGCGAGGACGACGCCGGCCGGGACCGGCTCGCCGAGCAGCGGCTGCTGCGGGACCTGCGCCTGCCGACCGACCGGCTGCCCCAGCTCCGCGGGGTGGGCGCCGCGGCCGACGGCGCCCACGCCGGCACGCCCCCGGCCGGCGCCCTCCCCGCCGCCGCGCCGGCCGGTGCCCTGCCCGCGGGCGGCGCGCCCGGGCTCCTGCCCGGCGCGCCCGGCACCGAGGTGCTCCCGGTCGCCCCGGTCACCGAGCTCCGCGGCGCCGACGCCGCCATCTTCACCGAGGAGGTCCTGCTGGACCTGCGGGAGCAGGGCGTCGCCGTCGACGTCGTCGGGGAGACCCCCGACTACCGGCTCTCCGACTCCGCGCCGGTCATCAGCGTCTCGGCCACCGACACCGCGGACGGGGACTGGTTCGACCTGGGGGTCACGGTCGAGCTGGACGGGGAGGAGATCCCGTTCCAGGAGCTCTTCGTCGCGCTGGTCCGCGGGGAGAGCCACCTGCTGCTGGAGTCCGGCACCTACTTCAGCATCGAGCGGCCCGAGCTGGACCAGCTCCGCCGGCTGATCGCCGAGGCCAGCGCCCTGGAGGACCGTCCGCCCGGGGAGCTGCGGCTGCGCACCTACCAGGCCGGGCTGTGGGAGGAGCTGGCCGCCCTCGGCGTCGTCACCGCCCAGAGCGAGCGGTGGCAGCGCACCGTGGGCCGGCTGCTGGCCGGCGAGGGAGAGGCACCCACCGCCGCCCCGCCCGGGCTGCTCGCCGAGCTCCGGCCCTACCAGCTGGAGGGCTACGGCTGGCTCAGCTTCCTGTGGGACACCGGGCTGGGCGGCATCCTCGCCGACGACATGGGCCTGGGCAAGACCCTGCAGACCCTCGCCACGGTGTGCCGGGCCAAGGACAGCGGCGACCTGACCGCACCGGTGCTCGTCGTCGCCCCCACCTCGGTGGTGGGCAACTGGGCGCAGGAGGCGGCCCGGTTCGCGCCGGGCCTGAACGTCGTCACGATCACCGAGACCCAGGCGCGGCGGCGCCGGCCGCTGGCCGAGGTGACCGCCGGCGCCGACGTCGTCATCACCTCCTACGCACTGTTCCGGATCGAGCACGACCGCTACCAGGAGCTGACCTGGCGGGGCCTGGTGCTGGACGAGGCGCAGTTCGTCAAGAACCACCAGGCCCGCACCTACCAGTGCGCCCGCACCCTGGCCGCGCCGTTCAAGCTCGCGATCACCGGCACGCCGCTGGAGAACAGCCTGATGGACCTGTGGTCCCTGCTGTCGATCGTCGCGCCCGGGATGTACCCCGACCCGAAGAAGTTCACCGAGACCTACCGCAAGCCGATCGAGCGCGGCACCGACCCCGAGCTGCTGGCCACCCTGCGCCGCCGGATCCGGCCGTTCATCCGGCGCCGGACCAAGGAGCAGGTGGCCGCCGACCTGCCGGCCAAGCAGGAGCAGGTGCTCAAGGTCCAGCTCAACCCGCGGCACCGGAAGATCTACCAGACCCACCTGCAGCGGGAGCGGCGCAAGGTGCTCAACCTGGTGGACGACCTGGACAAGAACCGGTTCACGATCCTGCGCTCGCTCACCCTGCTCCGCCAGCTCAGCCTCGACCCGGCCCTGGTGGACGAGCAGTACGCCCGCGTCGGCTCCTCCAAGCTCGACGCCTTCGTCGAGCAGATCACCGAGACCGTCGCCGGCGGGCACCGCGCCCTGGTGTTCAGCCAGTTCACCGGCTTCCTCAGCAGCGTCCGGGACCGCCTGGACGCCGAGGGCATCGAGTACTGCTACCTCGACGGCCGCACCCGAAACCGCGCCAAGCGCATCGCCGAGTTCAAGACCGGCACCGCGCCGGTCTTCCTCATCAGCCTCAAGGCCGGCGGCTTCGGGCTCAACCTCACCGAGGCCGACTACTGCTTCGTCCTGGACCCGTGGTGGAACCCGGCCGCGGAGGCCCAGGCGATCGACCGCACCCACCGCATCGGCCAGGACAAGAACGTCATGGTCTACCGGCTGGTCGCGGAGGAGACCATCGAGGAGAAGGTCGTCGAGCTGCAGAACCGCAAGCGGGACCTCTTCGACCGGGTGATCGACGACGGCGGGGAGCTCTCCACCGCCCTGACCGCGCAGGACATCCGCGAGCTGCTGGTGCCCTGAGCCTCAGGGCCGGTGCGCCGAGCCTGCCCTGCGGGCCAGATGGCCGGCTGACCCGCCGCCCTCAGCCAGCGGCGCCCCAGCTACGACGCCCCGAGGTGAACGACCCGTTGGACCTGCCCTTCGTTCCCGCCGCCACGATGCGCGCGGCCCTGCCCCTCGGCCGGGCCGTCGCCGTCATCGAGGAGGCGCTGCGCGGCGACGTCGACCCGGAGCGGGACAGCCCCCGCCTGTTCAGCCCCGCCCCGGGCGGGGAGTTCCTCATCATGCCCGGGGCGCACCGGCGCTACGCCGGCGTCAAGGTGGCCACCGTCGCGCCCCGGAACCCCGCCCGCGGGCTGGCGAAGATCCAGGCGGTCTACCTCCTCTTCGACGCCGACACCCTCGCCCCGCTCGCGGCGATGGACGGCACCGAGCTCACCGCGCTCCGCACCCCGGCGACGACGCTCGCCGCGGTGAAGAACATCGCCGCCGCCCCGGGGAGCGGGACCCCGAAAGACCCCTACGTCCTCGTCCTCGGCGCGGGCGTGCAGGCGCTCAACCACGTCCGGGCGGCGCGGGCGGTCTTCCCGCGGGCCCGGTTCGCCGTCGTCGGGAAGCGTCCGGCGCGGGTCGACGCCCTCGTCGCCGCGCTGGCCGCGGAGGGGATCGAGGTGGCCCGCGGGGACCTCGCCCGGGACGTGCCGGCCGCGGACGTCATCGTCTGCGTGACCTCCTCCCCGGCCCCGCTGTTCGACGGCGCCCTGCCCGCCGACCACGCGATCGTCGCCGCCGTCGGCCAGCACGGGCTGGACGCCCGCGAGGTCGACGCCACCCTCGTCCACCGCGCCGACGTCGTCGTCGAGGGCCGGGAATCCTCCTGGCGGGAGGCCGGCGACCTCGTCCCGGCGCGCAGCGTGGCGGAGTGGCGGACCATCGCCCCGCCGAACCTCAAGGACCTCATCCAGGGCCGCTTCACCCGTACCCCCGGCCGGCCCACCCTGTACACCGGGGTCGGGATGGCGTGGGAGGACATCGTCGTGGCCGCGGCCGTCTACGAGGGCCGTTGACCCGCCCCGCCCCCGTGCCGTCGCGCCCGGCGCGCCGGCACCGATCCCGGAGAACCGCCATGCCTGACCCCTCGCTCGCCGAGCTCGCCGCCGTGACCCGCTCGGGCCTGGTGGAGAGCCGCCACCTCGGCACGCTCGTCGCGCTCGACGCCGACGGCGCCGTCGCGCTGAGCCTGGGCGACCCCGACGCCACCGTCCTGCCCCGCTCCACCGTCAAGCCGTTCCAGGCGCTCGCCTGCCTGACGGCCGGCGCGCCGCTGACCGGGCCCGAGCTGGCCATCGCCGCCGGCAGCCACACCGGGGAGGACGCGCACGTGCAGGTGGTGCGCACCGTGCTCGAGCGGGCCGGCCTCGCCGAGGACGCGCTCGGCTGCCCCGCCGACTGGCCGGCGGACGAGCCCACCCGCCACCGGCTCGTCGCCGCCGGCGAGGGCCGCGCGGCCGTGCGGATGAACTGCTCGGGCAAGCACGCCGCGATGCTCCTCACCTGCGCCACCAACGGCTGGGACACCGCGACCTACCTCGACCCGCACCACCCGCTCCAGCAGCACGTCCGGGCCACGCTCGCGGAGGCCACCGGTCAGGACGTGCGGCACGACGCCACCGACGGGTGCGGGGCGCCGCTCTTCGGCACGACCGTGCGCGGGCTCGCCACCGGCTTCCGCCGGCTCGCGCTGGCCGCGCCCGGCACGCCCGCCCGAACGGTCGCCGACGCCATGCGGGCCCACCCGTTCTTCGTCGGCGGCACCGGGCACCCGAACAGCCAGGTCATGGACGGGATCCCCGGTGCGCTGGCCAAGGGCGGCGCCGAAGGGGTCATCGGGATGGCCGGGCCGGACGGCCAGGCCGTGGCCATGAAGATCGTGGACGGCAACTCGCGCGCGACGACGGTGCTCGCCCTCCTCGTCCTGTCCGCGCTCGGCGTGGACGTCTCCGGGGCGGCCGAGCTCCTCGTCGTGCCCGTCCTCGGCGGAGGCCGGCCGGTGGGCGGCATCGTTCCCGGCCGTGACCTCGCCGCCTGGCTCGACACCCGGCAGCCGGGACCGGCCCGTTGACCGCCGTCGAGATCTGCCTCGAGGACGTCGGCGGCGCCGAGCTCGCCGAGCGGGGCGGCGCCCACCGGGTGGAGCTGTGCGCGGCGTGTCCGAGGGCGGCGTGACGCCGAGCCTGGGGTTCGTCCACGGCGCGGCCAGCGCCACCCGCCATATCGGTCTGCAGGTACTGGTGCGGCCGCGCGGCGGGGACTTCGTCTACTCCGACGCAGAGCTGGCCGTGATGCGGGCGGACATCGCCGCCTTCCGCGGCCTGCCCCTGCCCGACGGGCGCACGATGGGGTTCACCCTCGGGGCACTGACCCCCGCCGGCAGGATCGACACGCGGGCGCTGACCACGCTGCTGGACACCTGCGGCGACGCCCCGGTCACCTTCCACAAGGCCTTCGACGCGGTACCCGATCCGTTCGAGGCCCTGGAGACCCTGGCCCGCCTCGGCGTCGCGCGCGTGCTCACCGCCGCCGGCCACCCCACCGCCCTGGCGGGGATCGACACGCTCGCCGCCCTGGTCGCCGCCGCAGGGGACCGGATCTCGGTCATGGCGGGCGGATCCGTCCGCCCCGGCAACGTCGCCCGGATCGTCACGGCGAGCGGGGTGCGGGACGTGCACCTGCGCGCCCCCCGCACCCTCCCGAGCGCCAGCACCACCGGGTCGACCGCGTACGACGCCGGGACCCGGACGGTGACGTCGCTCGACGTCGTCACGGAGGTGGTCCGGGCGCTCGCGGAGGCGGACCGGTAGCGGGCCGCACGGCAGCATTCCCGGCGGCCGGCCCGCGGGGGGTTGACGTCGGCGGGTCCTCGATCGGGGCGGTCCTGTCCTCCCGGGTCGGTCCGCCGCGGCGTCTCGTCCGGCGGTGGTCAGCGCAGCACGAACCCGGTACCGACCTCGTCGTCGTCGGCCAGGACGAACCGGTGCTCCCCGGTCGGGAAGGCGCGCCCGGTGACCTCCGGGACGACGGCTGCCCGCCCGGCGACGTCGACCTCCGCCCGCACCCGGGCGGTGAACCGGGTCCCGACGATGGAGTCGTGGGTGAACGTCTCGCCCGGGCGGAGCAGCCCGTCGTCGCGCAGCAGCGGCAGCCGGGCGCAGGTGCCCGACCCGCACGGGGACCGGTCGACCTCGCCGTCGGCGAAGACGGTGACGTTGCGCTGGTGCGGGCCGCCCGTGGTGCGGCCCAGGTACTCGTACAGGATCGTGCCGTAGATCCCGGACAGCCGCGGATCCTCCGGGTGCCGGGCGGCGGCGGTGCCCTCGAGCGCCCGCTTCACCGCCCGGCCGGCCGCGATGAGCTCACTGTAATGGTCCGGCGTGACCTGCAGGCCGAAGGGGCCGCCGGCACCGAGGCGTACAGCGCACCGCCGTAGCTGACGTCGGCCCGGACGGTGCCCAGCGGCGTCGCCACCTCCAGGTCGCGGGCGACGGTCCACGACGGCACGTTGACGAACGTCGCGCCGGTGACCGCCCCGGCCCGGCGGTGCACGGTGGCCCGCACCCGCCCGGAGGGCACGTCGATGACGACGTCGGTGTCGCCGTCCGCGGCGGCCGGGACGACGCCGTGCTCCACCGCCCACACCCCGAGCGCGATCGTGCCGTGCCCGCACGCGGTGGAGTAGCCGTCCTTGTGCCAGAACAGCACGCCCAGGTCGGCGCCGTCGTCGTCGGGCGGCACGAGGAAGCCGCCGTACATGTCGGCGTGCCCGCGGGGCTCCCGGACGAGGAGCTGGCGGTACCGGTCCAGCTCCGGGTCATGCTGGGCGGTGACGCGGCGGTCGGCCACCGAGGTGCCCGGGACCTCGGGGACCCCGCCGGTGACGATCCGGAACGGCTCGCCGGCGGTGTGATAGTCGACGGCGGTGACCGTCAGCGGGAGTGTCACCGCACCTGGAGCTTCCCGTCCACCCGGCGCGGGATCCCCAGCGGGTTGTCCTCGGCGAGCGCGGCCGGGAGGAACCGGGCGGGCACGTCCTGGAAGGCGACCGGGCGCAGGAACCGGGCGATCGCGGCGGTGCCCACCGACGTCGTGGTCGGGGCGGTGGTCGCCGGGTAGGGCCCGCCGTGCTGCTGGGCGTAGGTCACCGACACCCCGGTCGGCCACCCGTTCCACAGCACCCGGCCGGCCCGGGCCACGAGGACCTCGAGGAGCGCGGTGACGTCGTCGCCGTCCTCGCCGTGGACGGTGGCGGTGAGCTGGCCCTCGAGCAGGGCGGCCAGGCCGGGGAGCTCGGCGGCGTCGTCGTACTCCACGACGAGCGCCGACGGCCCGAAGCGCTCCGCCGCGAGCTCCTCGACGTCGCCGCGGAACCGGGCCGCCGTCGTCGCCAGGACCGTGGGAGAGGTGGGGGAGCCGGTCGGGTCCTCGCCCGCGGCGAGCACCCGGACGCCGTCGTGGCCGCGCAGCCGGTCCAGGGCCTCGACGTAGCCGGCGTGCAGGTGGTCGCTGAGCATCGGCGCGGCCGGCGGCAGGGCCGCGGCGGCGAGCCGGTCGGCGAGGCCGGCGTCCCGGGGCACGAACAGCAGGCCGGGCTTGGTGCAGAACTGGCCGACGCCCATGGTGACCGAGCCGACGAACCCGGTGACGATCTCCTCGGGGCGGGCAGCCGCGGCGGCCGGGGTGACGAAGGTCGGGTTGACCGAGCTGAGCTCGCCGTAGAACGGGATCGGCTCGGGGCGGGCGGCGGCGAGGTCGAACAGGGCGCGGCCGCCGCGGATCGACCCGGTGAACGACCCGGCCTTGACCGCCGGGTGCTGCAGGGCGGCGGTGCCGGCGTCCTGGCCGAAGATCACCGCGAAGGTGCCCGCCGGCGCCCCGGCGGCCTGCAGCGCCACGGTGACGACCTCCCCGGTGCGGGCGGACAGCCGCGGGTGCCCGGGGTGGGCCTTGAGGATCACCGGGCAGCCGGCCGCGAGCGCGGAGGCGGTGTCCCCGCCGGCGACGGAGAACGCGAACGGGAAGTTCGAGGCGGCGAAGACGACGACCGGGCCGAGCGGCTGGTTGACCCGGCGCAGGTCCGGGCGGGGGCCCATGCCCCAGTCGGGGTCGGCGTGGTCGATCCGGGCGTCCAGGTAGGACCCCTCGGTGAGGACCTCCGCGAAGAGCCGGAGCTGAAAGGTCGTGCGCACCAGCTCCCCGGTGAGGCGGGCGGTGGGCAGGTGGGTCTCCCCGGCGGCGAGCGGGACGAGCTCCTCGGCGGCGGCGTCGAGGGCGTCGGCGACGGCGCCGAGCGCCGCCGCCCGGTCGGCCGGGGCCAGCCGGCCCCAGGCGGGGGTGGCCTGGGCCGCGGCGGTGACCAGCCGGTCGACGTCGGCCGGGCTGGTCTCGGTGGTCTCGGTCGTGGTCGTCATGGCGTGCTTCCCTCCTGGTCGGCCGCGGTGTCCAGCCCGGCGAGGGTGCCGAGGGGGACGTGCGCGGCGAGCGGGCGCCGGCTCGAGGCCAGCAGGTCGTCGTCGGTGAGGTCGCGGCCGGTCTCGGCGGCGAGCAGGCTGGCCGCCGCCCAGCCGCACACCCGGCCCTGGCACCGGCCCATGCCGACCCGGGCGAGCGAGCGTGCGGCGCGCGGGTCGTCCGCGCCGAGGTCGTGGCAGGCGGTGCGCAGCGTCGCCGCGCTGACCTCCTCGCACCGGCACACCAGTGTCTCCCCGGCCGGCCACGCCGGCCAGGCGGCCGGGACCGGGTAGACGGCGTGCATGGCCCGGGCGAACGCGCGGTGGTTCAGGACCTCGCGGCGGCGGGCCGGGTCGGGCGGGGCGCCGGCGGCGGCCCGGCCGGCCACGTGGCCCTCGGCGACGGCGAGCGCCGCCCCGCCGACGCCGGTGGCCTCCCCGGCCACGTACAGACCCGGCACGCTGGCGCGCTGGGCCGGGTCGACCCGCACCACGAGGGAGCCGTCGGCGCCGATGGCGGTGGCGGCGCCGAGCATGAGCGGCAGCTCGAGCTGGGGGGTGAACCCCCAGCCCAGCGCCACGCTGTCGGCCGCGACGGCGGTGGCCGGGCCGGTCACCGCGCCGGCGGCGTCGACGCGGGCCAGCCGGGCCCCGGTGACCCGGTCGGTGCCGAGGATCTCGGTGACGACCGTGCGGGTGCGCGGCCGGACGCGGTGCCGGGCCAGGCGCACCGCGTACCCGGCGGCCTCGGCCAGCTTGGTGCCCTGCCGCAGGGCGGTGCCGGCGTGCCGGGCCCACCGGCGGGGGTCGGCCGCCTCGCACAGCGCGACGACGTGCGCGCCGCCGTCGGCCAGGCCCGCCGCCACCGGCAGCAGGAACGGGCCGGTCCCGGCGACGACGACCCGCCGGCCGACCAGCACGCCGGAGCCCTTGAGCAACGCCTGTGCGCCGCCGGCGGTCACCACGCCAGGCAGGTCCCAGCCGGGCACGGGCAGCTGCCGGTCGTAGGCGCCGGGGGCGAGGACGAGCCGGCGGGCGAGCACGTCGCCGCGGGGAGATGGGTGCGGCGGGGGTGCCTCCGGCACCGGCGTAGTGCGCAGCCGGAACAGGTCGCCGTCCCGCTCGGCCAGCCACACCGACGTCCAGGGCCGGTGCTCGAGGGTCCCGGTGCGGGCGGCGGCGCCGATCCGGGCCCGCAGGTCGAGGAAGGTGGCCCAGCCGTGGTGACCGTGCCCGTCCGGCTCGGGCCCGTCCGGCTCGGGCTCGTCCGACCCGTGCTCGTGCTCGTCCGGCCCGGAGCCGTGGCCGCCCCGCTCGCACCCGCGGCCCCCGTGCGGGTCGGGCCCGGCCTCGGCCGGGTGGCGCCAGTACTGACCGCCGAGCTGGCCCCCGGCGTCGAGCAGGACGACGCCGGCGCCGGCCTCGGCCGCGGCGACGGCGGCCGCCATGCCGGCCGGGCCGGCGCCGACGACGGCGACGTCCACGACCCGCAGCGGCGGCTCGGCCAGCGGGTCGGTGGGGTGGGTGACCTGCTCACGCATGCCCGTCACCGCTCTCGAGCACCATGCCCGCGGCGAGCGGGACGAGGCAGGCGCGCTGGTTGGGGACGCCGTCGACGGTGAGCAGGCAGTCCTGGCACACGCCGATCCCGCAGAAGAGCCCGCGCGGTCGTGCCCCGCGGCGGGTGGTGCGCCAGGAGGTGATGCCGGCGGCGACGAGCGCGGCGCCGACGGACCGGCCGGGCACGCCTAGGAGGGGCGCGCCGTCGAAGGTCGCCGCGACTGTCGGGTTCTCGGTCATCCCTGCCTCCCCGGTCGGCTGGTCGAGCCGGACATCTCCGGTCGGTTCGTGGAGCCGGTCCGCTCCGGTCGGTTCGTGGAGCCGGTCCTGTCCGTGCGGCTCGTCGGGCCGAACCGCTCCGGCCGGAACGGGTCCAGCGGCAGCGCGGTCGCCGCGCCGGTTAGCGCCTGGACGAGCAGGGCGGCCGTGCCGGCGGCCAGGCCCACTCCCGCGCCCTCGTGCCCGGCGGCGTGCCACAGGCCCGGAGCCCGCGGGTCCGGGCCGATGACCGGCAGGTGGTCCGGGCAGTACGGCCGGAAGCCGTGGTAGTGCCGCATCACGACGACCCCGGCCAGCGCGGGGAAGAGCCCGACGGCGGCCGCCGCCAGCCGCGCCAGCGCCGGCACCGAGACGGTGGCGTCGAACCCGACGCGCTCGCGGGTGGACCCGATCAGGATCGTCCCGGCCGGGGTGCCCTCGACGACGGGGGAGGACTGCAGCGCGGCGTCGGAGCTGGCCACGTCGGAGACGTACTCGGCCGCGTAGACCTTGTGCCGGACCAGCACCGGGACCGGCTCGGTGACCAGGACGAACCCGCGCCGCGGCGCGACCGGCAGGTCGACCCCGGCCAGGGCCGCGACCTGGCCCGACCACGGCCCGGCGGCGTTGAGCACCGCCCCGGCCGGCACGTCACCGCCGGGGGTGCGGACCCCGACCACCCGGTCGCCGGCCCGGAGGAACCCGGTCACCTCGGTGCGGGGGCGCACGGCCGCGCCGGCGTCCCGGGCGAGCCGGAGCAGGTGGGCGACGGCGAGCATCGGCATGAGCTGGGCGTCCTGCGGGTAGTGCACGGCCCCGGCCAGCCCGTCGGCCAGGTGCGGCTCGAGCGCGGGCAGGTCCTCGGCCGCCACCGGGGTGGCCGCCACGCCCGCCCCGCGCTGGACCTCGGCCAGCGCGGTCAGCGCGGCGAGGCTCTGCTCGGTCGCGGCGACGACGAGCCCGCCCTTGGCCTCGAACTCCCAGGCGTCGGCGTGCTCGCCGAGCTCGGTGCGCCACACCTCGCTGGAGTACTGGGCGAGGTCCAGCTCGGGGCCGAGCTCCTTGTCCGAGACCAGCACGTTCCCCTCCCCGTGGGAGGAGGTCCCCGCGGCGGGCGCGGCCCGGTCGACCACGGTGACGGCGAGGCCGGCGCGGGCGGCGAGGTACGCCGTCGCCGCCCCGACGATCCCGGCGCCGACGACGAGGAGGTCGGGGGCGCTCACAGCAGGAAGCCCGCCGGGAACGGGTCGGTCGGGTCGAGGAAGTACTGGGCGGTGCCGGTGACCCACGCGCGCCCGGTGACCGTCGGGACGACGGCGGGCCGCCCGGCCACCGTGGTCTCCTCGACCAGCCGGCCGACGAACCGGGTGCCGATGAAGGACTCGTTGACGAAGTCCTCGTCCAGCCCGAGCTCGCCGCGGGCGTGCAGCTGGGCCATCCGGGCCGACGTGCCGGTGCCGCACGGGGAGCGGTCGAACCAGCCCGGGTGGATCGCCATCGCGTGCCGGGAGTGCCGCGCCGTCGACCCCGGCGCCTTGAGGTAGACGTGGTGGCAGCCGCGGATGTCCGCCCGCTCCGGGTGGACCGGCTCGGCCGCCGCGTTGATCGCGTCCATGACCGCCAGGCCGGCGCCGAGCAGCCGGTCCTTGGCCGCCCGGTCGAACGGCAGGCCGAGCTGGTCGAGGTCGACCACCGCGTAGAAGTTGCCGCCGAACGCCAGGTCGTAGTCGACGGTGCCGAGGCCGGGGACCTCGACCTGCGCGCCGAGGGTGTGGGCGAAGGAGGGCACGTTGCGGATCGTCACCGCCGTCGCCGAGCCGTCCTCGACGGCGACCTCGGCGACCACCAGCCCGGCCGGGGTGTCCAGCCGCACGGTGGTCACCGGCTCGGTCACCGGCACCATGCCGGTCTCGACCAGGACGGTGGCGACGCCGATCGTGCCGTGCCCGCACATCGGCAGCAGGCCGGAGACCTCGATGTAGAGCACCCCGTAGTCGGCGTCCGGCCGGGTGGGCGGCTGGAGGATCGCCCCACTCATCGCCGCGTGCCCCCGGGGCTCGTACATCAGCAGCGTGCGCAGGTGGTCCGCGTTCGCCGCGAACCAGGTCCGGCGCTCGGCCATCGTGTCGCCCGGGATCACGCCGACGCCGCCGGTGATCACCCGCGTCGGCATCCCCTCGGTGTGGGAGTCGACGGCGTGGAAGACGTTCCTCGTCCGCATGGCATCCTCTCCGCAGGGCTGGGGCGGCCGCACGCCGGCCACGGGACGGGCGGCGAGCGGCGGCCGACCCCACCCAGGCAATACAGTGTCACATAGCACTGCGTGGTCCCACAGCACCGCGTGCCGGAACGCCATCGGCGGCTCACAGCCGGGACGCCACCGGCGGGCACCGCGGGGCGCCAGCCTCGGGAAGGAGACGTCATGCCCGCAGCCTCACCCTTCACCCCGGTGGTGCACGCCGCGAACCTGCGCACCCTGGTGGAGGACTCGGTGGCCGGGGCCATCGTCAGCGGCCAGCTGCCGCCCGGCGAGCTCGTCTCGGTGCCGGCCCTGGCGGCGGAGTTCGACGTCTCCGCCACCCCCGTCCGCGAGGCGATGATCAACCTGCAGCACCGCGGGCTGGTCGAGCCGGTGCGGAACAAGGGCTTCCGGGTCACCGCGGTCTCCGAGCAGGACCTGACCGAGATCGTCCAGCTGCGCCGGCTCGTCGAGCCCCCGGTCGTGCGGGACCTGGCCGGCGCCGTCGGCCCGGAGGACGTGGAGCGGCTGCGCGGCCTCGCCCGCGCCATCGTCGAGGCCGCCGACGCCGGGAACCTGCCGGCGTACCTGGCCGCCGACGTCGACTTCCACCGCGAGCTCGTCACGCTCGGCGGGAACCGGCGCATCGCCGCCCTGGTCACCGAGCTGCGGCGGGAGACCCGGCTGACCGGGCTCTCCGGCATGCTCAACACCGACCAGCTCGCCGAGTCCGCCGCGGAGCACGAGCGGCTGCTCGACCTCATCGCGGCCGCCGACGGCGACGGGGCCGAGGCCCTCATGAGCCGGCACATCGGGCACGTGCTCGGCTGGTGGTCCGGCAGGCCGGAGCCGGCCGGCGGCTGACCGCCCGGCAGGCCGGCCTGGGCCACTCGATGCCCGCGCCGCCCGTGCCGCCCGACGCGTGCCTGCCCTCGACGTCGCGGGTAACCCGGCCCGTCGACCGACGGCCGCGCGTTCGCTCGTTCGTGCCGAGCTCGAGGTTGTGCGCCGAGCTCGCAAGCGGTGACTAGCGAGCTCGGCCCGGACTGGCGAGCTCGGCACTGTCCGACAGCCGCGAGCTCGTTCGTTCGAGCCGACCCGGCGCCAGTCCGTCCGGCCGCAGTGGGTACGCCGTCGGCGATCGGTGACGGCATGGCGAGCGGCGCGGGTCGCCGTCGACGCCGGCACGAAACGCTGGCGTAACGAGGAGGGCCTAGCGTCACCGGTGACATGTCACATATGGTGTGCCGACTGTCACACGAAGCAGCCGTCCGTAAGGGAGAGGTCATGGCCCCCACCGGAACCCTCCGGTCCCGCCCCAGCCCCGTCGCTGCCGCCGCTGCCGTCGCCGCCGCCGGCACCCGGGGCACCTCCCTGGGCCGGGGACGGGTGCAGCTCCGTAACGGCCTCCTCGCCCAGTGGCAGGACCGGAACGCCGCGGCGACGCTGCCGCACGCGGTCCGGGAGATCCGCCGGGCCGGCAACCTGGAGAACTTCCGGCGCCTGGTCGAGCCGGACGGGACCGGCTACCGGGGCCGGTACCCGTTCCTCGACACCGACGTGTACAAGACGCTCGAGGGCGCCGCCTACGAGATCGCCCGGGGCGCCGCCGGCGAGGACGTCGTGTCCTTCTACGCGGAGGCGGTCGACCTCATCGAGCGGGCGCAGGCGCCCGACGGCTACCTGGGCACGTACTTCCAGGGGCCGGACGCACCGAAGGCCCCGTGGAGCGACCTCGCCTGGGGGCACGAGCTCTACAACCTCGGGCACCTGGTGCAGGCCGCCGTCGCGGCCCGCCGACAGCTCGGTGACGACCGGCTGCTCGCCGTCGCCCGGCGGTTCGCCGACCTGGTCGTCCGCCGCTTCGGGGACGACGGCGAGGCCGGGTACTGCGGCCACCCCGAGGTGGAGATGGCGCTCGTCGAGCTCTCCCGCGAGACGGGGGAGGCGGCCTACCTGCGCCAGGCCGAGCTCTTCGTCCGGCGCCGCGGGTCCGGCGCCATCACGCACACCGTCTTCCCGCCGGAGTACTTCCAGGACGCAGTGCCGCTCACCGAGCTCGACTCCGTGACCGGCCACGCCGTCCGGATGATGTACCTGGCCGCCGGGGCGACCGACGTCGCGGCGGAGACCGGCGACGCCGAGCTCCTCGACCGGCTGGTGCACCTGTGGGAGGACATGGTCCGGACCAAGCTCTACCTCACCGGCGGCCTGGGCAGCCGGCACTCCGACGAGGCGATCGGCGACCGGTACGAGCTCCCCGCCGAGCGGTCCTACAGCGAGACGTGCGCGGCGATCGGGCTCATGCAGTGGGCCTGGCGGCTGTTCCTGCTCACCGGGAGGGCCGACGTCCTCGACGTCTACGAGCGCGTCCTGTACAACGCCTACGCGGTCGGGCTCTCGGCCGACGGCACGGCGTTCTTCTACGACAACCCGCTGCAGCGCCGGCCGGACCACTCCCAGCGGAGCGGGGCCGAGAGCGGCGGGGAGCTGCTCCGGCGCTCGTGGTTCGGCTGCCCCTGCTGCCCGCCGAACGTCGTGCGCTGGATGGCCCAGCTGCAGGACCACGTCGCGGTGGCGACCGACCGATCGCTCACCCTGGCGCTGCTCACCGGTGCTGAGATCAGCTCACCGGCGCTCGACGTCGTCGTCGAGACCGACTACCCCTGGGGCACCTCGGTCACGGTCCGGGTCACCCGCGCCGACGCCGAACCGACGACGCTGGCGATCCGCGTGCCGGCGGCGGCCCGTGAGCCCGTCGCGCTCGTCAACGGGGCCGCGGCGGGCACCGGGCCGGCGGACGGGTGGGTCGTCCTGGAGCGCCGGTGGCGCCCCGGGGACGTGGTCACCCTGTCCTTCGAGATGCCGGTGACGGTGGTCGGCTCGCACCCGTACCTGGACGCCACCCGCGGGTCCTACGCGCTCGTGCGCGGGCCGGTCGTGTACTGCGTCGAGCAGCAGGACTCCCCGGCCGCCGTCGACGACCTCGTGCTCCGGCCGCACGAGCTGCTCGCCCAGCGGCCCACGCCCCGGCGGGTGGCGCCGGCGGACAGCCAGGACCCGCTCGGACCGGGCGAGCACGACGTCGTCGAGGCGATGCTGGCGGTGGCGGCGCCGCCGTCGGCGGAGCTCTACCCGGAGGTCACCGAGGTCACGGCCACCGGGGCCACGGCGGCCGGCGCCGCCGCGGCGGACCGGAAGGTCACGTTCATCCCCTACTTCCTGTGGGGGAACAGAGACGTCGGAGCCATGCGGGTGTGGCTCCGCGGCAGCTAGCAGATCCAGCGAACGATCAACGCAGATTCGGCGAACCATCAAGGACGGGAACCCATGAAGAGATCCACAGTCATCTCCGCCGCGCTGGCTGCCGTGCTGGCGCTCGGGCTCGGCGCCTGCACCGGCGACGGGCAGTCCGGCGCCGACGCCGCCGGCGCCGGCACGGGCACCGGCTCGGGAAGCAGCTTCGGCGACACGCCCGAGCCCGGCGGCACCGTCTACATGTTCCAGCAGACCGACTTCTCCTACCTCGACCCCGCGCGCGGGTTCGACGGCGGGGTCAACAACTTCTACCGGCTCGTTTACCGGACCCTGACCACCTCCGCGCCGGGCAACGCCGAGGACCCCTCGGCGACCGTGCCCGACCTCGCCACCGACATGGGCACCCCGTCCGCCGACGGGCTCACCTGGACCTTCACCCTCAAGGAGGGGGTGAAGTTCGAGGACGGCACCCCGATCACCTCCGCGCACATCAAGTTCGGGGTCTCCCGCGCCTGGGACCCCGAGCTCGGCATCGGGTCCCCGTACGCCAAGCAGGTCATCGCCGCCCCCGAGGGGTACGAGGGGCCCTACCGCTCCGGGCCGCTGGAGACCATCGAGACGCCGGACGAGCGGACCATCGTCTTCCACCTCAAGGAGCCGTTCCCCGAGTTCGGCTACCTCGTCGCCCAGCCGAACTTCGCGCCCTTCCCCGAGGGGACCGGGGCCGGCGACGAGTTCATCAGCGGGCTCATCTCCTCCGGACCGTACAAGCTCGAGTCGTATGAGCCCGGCAGCAGCATCTCCCTGGTGCGCAACGAGCACTGGGACCCGGAGACCGACGACGTCCGCGAGGCCTACCCGGACCGCTGGGAGTTCGTCCTGGGCCTGGACCCCGCCACCATCGACGAGCGGCTGCTCGCCGGGCAGGGCGCGGACGTCAACGCGATCGCCGGGGCGGTCCAGCCGGCCACGGTCCCGCGGCTGCAGGACCCGCGGTTCGCGGACCGGACCCTGAAGCTCCCCGGCGTCTGCACCACCTACCTGGGGCTGAACACCACGAAGGAGCCGCTGGACGACGTCCGGGTGCGGCAGGCGATCAACTTCGCCGTCGACAAGGCCGCGGTGCAGAACGCCAGCGGCGGCACCCAGCTGGCCGAGATCGCGACCACGATCCTGCCGCCGGCGCTGGGCGCGCGCCGGGAGTACGACCTCTACCCGAGCGAGGGGCACGCCGGCGACCCCGAGAAGGCGCGGGAGCTGCTGGCGGAGGCCGGCCTCGGCGACGGCTTCGAGCTCGTCCTGGACACCCGGGCCCAGCCGAAGATCCAGGCGCAGAGCGAGGCCATCCAGGAATCGCTCGGCGAGGTCGGCATCGACGTCCAGCTCAACGTCATCGACACCGCCACCTACTACGAGACGATCGGCACGACCTCCCAGCAGAACGACGCCGCCCTCACCGGGTGGTGCCCGGACTGGGCCTCCTCCGCCGGGACGTTCCTGCCGCCGCTCTTCCACGGCGAGAGCATCACGGAGAAGGGCAACACCAACCTCGCC
The DNA here is from genome assembly GCF_022759505.1 of Georgenia sp. TF02-10. Lineage (NCBI taxonomy): Bacteria > Bacillati > Actinomycetota > Actinomycetes > Allobogoriellales > Allobogoriellaceae > Georgenia > Georgenia sp. TF02-10. The sequence continues at coordinate 469,205 of NZ_CP094289.1, forward strand.
CAGCTCAACGACCCGGCGATCAACGCCCGGATCGACGAGATCCGCGCGATGACCGACCTGGAGGCGGCGAACGAGGAGTGGGGCAAGCTCGACGAGGAGATCATGGAGCTCGCGCCCATCGTCCCGGTGGTCTACGAGTCCTCCATCACCGTCCCCGGGGAGAACGTCACCGGCCTGTACTCCTCCCCGGGCGCCGCGACCGGCGGCATCGACCTCGTCCTCGTCGGCCTGCGCGACCCGGAGCGCGGATGAGCGCCCAGTTCACCCTCACGACCCATGCCGAGCAGGTCGAGGGCTCGGGTGCGCCGGGAGCGGCGGACGGCGCGCCCGTCGCCCCGGTGCGGCGCCGCCGCCGGCCCGCGACCAACCTCGGCACGGCGCTGAGCATCGCCTACATCGCCGTCGTCATCCTGATGGCGATCTTCGCCCCGCTCATCGTGCGGGTCAGCGGCTGGTCGCCCTACGAGTTCGACCAGGGCGCGATCGACCCGGCCCTCGGCGGGATGCCCGCCGGCGGGCGGGGCGGGATCTCGGCCGAGCACTGGTTCGGAGTCGAGCCCGGCAGCGGCCGGGACATCTTCGCGCGCATCGTCTACGGCGCCCGGGTGTCGATGTCGATCGCGCTCTCGGCCACCGCGCTGACCACCGCGATCGGCGTCGTCATGGGCGTGCTCGCCGGGTACTTCGGCGGCCGGGTCGACCAGCTCATCTCCCGGGCGATGGACTTCCTGATGGCCTTCCCGGCGCTGATCTTCATGATCGCGATTCTCTCGGCGCTGCCCGCCGGTAACCGCTCGACCCTCCTGGTCATCGTCATCTCCATCTTCGGCTGGCCCTACCTCGCCCGGGTCGTCCGCGGGCAGACCATGTCCCTCGCCCAGCGCGAGTTCGTCGAGGCGGCCCGGGCGTCCGGGGCGAGCAACCTGGCGATCGTGTTCCGGGAGATCCTGCCCAACCTCGGACCGACGATCATCGTCATGACCACTCTGGCCGTGCCCGGCTACATCGGCACCGAGGCCGGGCTGTCCTTCCTCGGCGTCGGGGTGGTGCCGCCCGCGCCGTCGTGGGGGCAGATGATCGCGGCCTCGACCAGCTGGTACTCCGTCGTCCCCACCTACTTCCTCATCCCCGGCGCCTTCCTCTTCCTCCTGGTCATGTCCTTCACCGTCCTCGGCGACCGCCTCTCCGCCGTCCTCGGGGGGAGCCGCTGATGATCCGCTACCTGACAGAACGCCTGCTCGCCGTGACGGTCGTGCTGTTCCTCGTCTGCCTCTTCACGTTCGTGATCTTCTTCGTCCTCTCCCCGGACCCGGCCGTGCAGATCTGCGGCAAGACCTGCACCCCCGAGCGGATCGACCAGATCCGGGCCAACCTCGGCCTGGACGAGCCGTTCACCACCCAGTTCTTCGGCTTCCTCGGCGGGCTCTTCCTCGGCCGGACCTACGGCGAGGGGGCGGGTGCCATCGAGTGCGCCACGCCGTGCCTGGGCTACTCCTTCCAGTCCAGCCAGTCGGTGTGGGACATGGTCCTCACCCGGCTGCCGGTCTCCGTCTCGGTGGCGGTGGGCGCGGCGGTGCTCTGGCTGCTCAGCGGCGTCGCCGCCGGGCTGGTCAGCGCGTTCAAGCGGGGCACCTGGCTGGACCGCACCGCGATGGTGGCCGCCCTCTCCGGCATCTCCATCCCGAACTACGTCCTCGCCCTGGTCCTGCAGTACGTGCTCGTCGTGCAGCTCCAGTGGCTGCCGTTCCCCCAGCCCGTGCCGCTGAGCGAGAGCCCCGGCCGGTGGTTCCTCGCCTACCTCATGCCCTGGATGGTGCTCGCCTTCGCGTACGCCTCGATGTACGCCCGGCTCACCCGGGCGAACGTCATCGAGACGCTCGGAGAGAACTTCGTCCGCACCGCCCGGGCGAAGGGCCTGGCCCCCCGGCTGCTGGTGCGCCGGCACGCGCTGCGCCCGGCGCTCACCCCGGTGATCACGCTCTTCGGCATGGACTTCGCCGGGCTCCTCGGCGGGGCGCTCATCACCGAGACGGTCTTCGGCCTCAACGGGGTGGGGAAGATGGCGGCGGACGCGATCGCCAAGAACGACCAGCCGGTCATCATGGCGGTGACCCTCCTCGCCGCCTTCTTCGTCATCATCGGCAACGTCATCGTCGACCTCGCCTACGCGGGGCTGGACCCGAGAGTGCGGGTGCGCGCAGCATGACCGACATCCTCGAGGTCGACGACCTCACCGTGCGCTTCGAGACCCCGGCCGGCCCGACCGACGTCGTCCGCTCGCTCAGCTTCACGGTCGGGGAGGGCAGGTCCCTCGGGATCGTCGGGGAGTCCGGCTCCGGGAAGTCGATGACCAGCCTGGCGGTCATGGGCCTGCTGCCGGCGGGCGCCCAGCGGACCGGCCGGATCACCCTGGGCGGGCAGGACCTGACCGCGATGTCGGAGGCCATGCTGCGCAAGGTGCGCGGCAACCGGGTGGCGATGATCTTCCAGGACCCGCTCTCCTCGCTCAACCCGTACTACACGGTCGGGCTGCAGATCGCCGAGGCGTACCGCTCGCACCGCCCGCGGGTCACCCGCCGGGAGGCCCGCCGGGTCGCCGTCGAGTCGCTCGAGCGGGTGCACATCGCCGACGCCGGCACCCGGGTGGACCACTACCCGCACCAGTTCTCCGGCGGGATGCGCCAGCGGGTGATGATCGCCATGGCCCTGTGCATGGAGCCCGACCTGCTCATCGCGGACGAGCCGACCACGGCCCTGGACGTCACCGTCCAGGCGCAGGTGCTCGACCTCCTCGCCGAGATCCGGCGGGACACCGGCACCTCCCTGGTGTTCATCACGCACGACCTCGCCGTCGTCAGCGAGATCGCCGACGACGTGCTCGTCATGAAGGACGGGGTGCAGCGGGAGTACGGCAGCGCGGAGCAGGTGTTCTCCGCGCCGCGGGACCCCTACACCCGCGCCCTGCTCGACGCCGTGCCCCGGATCGACGACGAGGTCACCGACCTGCGCGTGCTCCCCGACCTGGGAGGACGCTCATGACCACCTCGGGGAGGACGCCCATGACCACCTCGGCCCCGCTGCTCCGCGCCCGGTCCCTCGTCAAGGAGTTCAGCACCCGCGACACTGCCGGCCTGTTCGGCCACCGGCGGACCTTCCGCGCCGTCGACGACGTCAGCCTCGACATCGCGGCCGGGCAGACCCTGGCCCTGGTCGGGGAGTCCGGGTCCGGGAAGTCCACGACCGCCCGGCTCGTCGGCCGCCTCCTCGACGTCACCGCCGGGACCGTGGAGGTCGACGGGCAGGACGTGACCGGGCTCAGCGGCAAGGACCTGCACGCCTTCCGCTCCACTGTCCAGTTCGTTTTCCAGGACCCGTACTCCTCCCTCAACCCCCGGCACACCGTGGAGCAGATCATCACCGCGCCGCTGCGCTACCAGGGCCGCAAGCCGCCCGGCGGTTCCCGCGCGTTCACCCGGGACCTGATGGACCGGGTCGGGCTGGACCCGGACCACCACCAGCGCTACCCCCGGCAGTTCTCCGGCGGGCAGGCCCAGCGGATCGGGATCGCCCGGGCGCTCGCGGTCGGCCCGCGCCTGGTCATCTGCGACGAGGCGGTCTCCGCGCTCGACGTCTCCGTCCAGGCCCAGGTGATCAACCTGCTGCGCCGGCTGCAGCGCGAGGAGTCCTTCAGCTACCTGTTCATCGCCCACGACCTCGCCGTCGTCCGGACCATCGCCCACCAGGTGGCCGTCATGCACCGGGGCAGGATCGTGGAGGCCGGGCACCGCGACGCGGTCTTCGACGCCCCGCAGCACGAGTACACCCGCCAGCTGCTGGCCGCCGTGCCCCGGATCCGGCCGGAGTGGGAACGGGCCCGGCGGGAGCGGGAGGCCGGGCTCCGGGCACCGGTGGACGAGCGGGTGGTGGAGGAGGAGGTCCGGTCATGATGACCAGGGAGTACGCCCTGCCCGGCATCTGGGTGCGCGAGCACACCGTGCCGGTCCCGCTGGACTGGTCCGACCCGGGCAGCCGGCCGATCGAGGTCTTCGTCCGCGAGCTGAGCGACCCGGCGCGCCGCACCGAGGACCTGCCGCTCCTGCTCTTCCTCCAGGGCGGCCCGGGCGGCAAGGGACCGCGCCCGGTGGACAGGTCCGGCTGGATCGGCGAGGCGCTGCGGCGGTTCCGGGTCGTCCTGCTCGATCAGCGCGGCACCGGCCGCAGCACCCCGGTGGACGGCTCGGACGTCACCGGCCTGGACGCCGTCGCCGCCGCCGACCTCCTCAGCCACTACCGTGCCGACTCCATCGTCCGGGACGCCGAGCACGTCCGCCGGACGCTCTACGACGGGCGCCGGTGGTCCACCCTCGGCCAGAGCTACGGCGGGTTCATCACCCTGACCTACCTCTCCACCGCCCCCGACGGGCTCGCCGCGTGCTACGTCACCGGCGGCATCCCGGCCGTGCCGCCGGACCCCCGCGTGGTGTACGCCCACACCTACGACCGGCTCGAGCGCAAGAACGCCGAGCTCTACGCCCGCTACCCGCACCTGGTGGCGGAGGTCGCCGGGATCGCCGACGTGCTCGAGGCGGAGGACGTGCGGCTTCCCGACGGCGACCGGCTGACCGTCCGCCGCCTGCAGAGCCTCGGCATCGACCTCGGGATGGGCCCCGGCCCGCAGCGGCTGCACTGGCTGCTGACCGAGGCGTTCCGCGCGCCGGGAGTCTTCCAGCCGGCGTTCCTCGAGCAGGTTCAGGTCCGCACCGCGAGCACGGACAACCCGCTCTTCTGGGTGCTGCAGGAGTTCATTTACGGCGACGGCGCCAACGGCCCGACCGGCTGGGCCGCCCAGGCCGAGCGGGACCGGCGCCCGGCGTTCGCCGAGGACGCCCGCCCGCTCCTGCTCACCGGGGAGATGACCTACCCGTGGATGTTCACCGAGGTGAAGGCGCTCCGGCCGTTCCGGCCCGCGGTGGAGGAGCTCGCCGCCCGGGAGGTCTGGAGCGAGCTCTACGCCCCGGACCGGCTCGCCGCCAACGACGTGCCGCTGGCCGCAGCCGTGTACCTGGAGGACATGTTCGTGGCGTCCGCCCTCTCCCTGCGCACCCTGGACGGGATCGGGAACAGCCGGGCGTGGGCGACGAACGAGTTCGAGCACGACGGGCTGCAGAGCGGACGGGTCCTCTCCCGGCTGATCGAGCTCGTCGAGGACGATGGAGGAGAACGCCGATGACCACCCCGATGACGACACCGACGACCACCCCGACGACGACGCCTCAGCCGACGCCGCCCGCCCCGCCGCGGCCGCGCTACGCCGGCACCCGGCCCCCCCGGCTCACAGAGGTCCCGGCGTTCACCCGGGCCATCGCCGAGGGCTGGGCTCCCACCACCGTCCCCGCACCGGTCCCGCCCGGCGCCGCGGCGGCCGCCGCCGAGCACCGCCGTCGGCTCAGCGAGCAGCTGCCCGGCCGCACCGTCGTGGTCGCCGCCGGCCGGGCGCCGGTGCGCAGCAACGACACCTCCTACGACTTCCGGCCGGACAGCGACTTCCTGTGGCTCACCGGCTGCGCCGTCGAGGACGCCGTCCTCGTGCTGCGGCCCCGCGGGAGCGAGCACGACCCCGTCCTCTACCTCCCGGCGTCCGCCCGGCCCGGCGACCACCGGTTCTTCTCCGACGCCGCCCAGGGCGAGCTGTGGGTCGGGCCGTCGGCCGGGCTGGCGGAGTGGGCGGAGGCGCTCGGCATCCCGGTCCGGCCGCTCACCGAGCTCGACGAGCTCTCCCTCACCGGCGCCGACGCCGGCCGCCGGGTCGACGAGACGCTGCTCCGGCGCCACGGCATCGCCCGCTCCGCCGAGCTGGCCCGGGTGTGCTCGGACCTGCGGATGATCAAGGACGCCTGGGAGGTCGGGGAGCTCCGCCGCGCCGTCGACCACACCGTCGAGGGGTTCGCCGCCGTGCTCGCCGAGGTCCCCACGGCCGTCCAGCGGCACGGCGAGCGGTGGCTGCAGGGGACGTTCGACAGGTACGCCCGCGCCGTCGGCAACGGGCCCGGGTACGCCACCATCGTCGGGTCGGCGGGCCGGTCGGCCACCCTGCACTGGGTCCGCTGCGACGGGCCGGTCGAGCCGGACGCCGTCCTCCTGCTGGACATGGGGGTGGAGGAACGCTCCTGCTACACCGCCGACGTCACCCGCACGGTCCCGCCCTCGGGCCGCTTCTCCCCGGCCCAGCGGCAGGTGCACGACCTCGTCGAGGCCGCGCACCGGGCCGGCCTGAGCCACGTCCGGCCCGGCGCGCAGTACTCGGACTTCCACTTCGCCGCGATGGAGGTCATCGCCGAGGGCCTGCACGACTGGGGGCTGCTCGGCATGTCGGTCGACGAGGCCCTCTCCCCGCAGGGGCAGCTGCACCGCCGCTACCTGGTCTGCGGGATCGGCCACCACCTCGGCCTGGATGTGCACGACTGCGCGCACTCCGACTACGAGCAGTACCAGGGCGCCACCATGGCGCCCGGGATGGTCCTCACGGTCGAGCCCGGGCTGTACTTCCACAGCCACGACCTCACCGTGCCGCCCGAGCTGCGCGGCACCGGCATCCGCATCGAGGACGACCTGCTCGTCACCGGCACCGGCGCCGAGCTGCTCTCCGCGGCGCTGCCGATCGACGCCGACGGGATCGAGCGGTGGGCGCGGGAGGCCATGGGGGTGGGTCGGTAGGTCGATCCGGCCCGCCGTGACGGCGCGGCGCACGACGCCGACGGCGCCCGGCCGCGTCGGCCGCCCCGGTGCCCCGGCGTGCCCGCCCGGCCCGGCCGTGATGGGCTGGCGGGATGCAGGTCGCTGTCGTCGGAGCCGGGATCGTCGGGCTCGCCACCGCCTTCGCGCTGCGGCGGCGGGGCGCCAACGTCACCGTCGTGGAGTCCGGGCCGCCCGGCGGCGGCCAGTCCGCCGGCCAGGGCCGGATCTTCCGCCACGCGCACGCAGACCCACGGCTCGTCGCGCAGGTCGTGCGCAGCCGGGCGCTGTGGCGGGAGTGGGAGGACGAGCTCGGCACCGAGCTCGTCTCGCCCGACGGTGCCGTCGCCATCGGCGACGGCGTACCCGCCAAGGTCGCGGCGCTCGAGCCGTTCCCCGAGGCGCCGGTGCGCCTGCTCACCCCGGCCGAGCTGGCCGAGCGCCTGCCGGTGCTCGCCGCCTACGACGGACCCGCGATGCTCGACGTGCACGGCGGCGCGATCCGGACCCGGGCCGCCGTCGGCGCGCTGGTGGGTCGGCTCGGCGACACGCTGGTCCGCGACCACGTCCTCGCGGTCCGGCGGCGCGCGGCCGGCGGCGTCGAGGTCCGCACCGGCACGGACGTGCGGGTCGTCGACCACGTGGTGCTCTGCGCCGGGTCCGGCACGGCGGGCCTCGCCCGCGGGGTGGGCCTGGACCTGCCGGTCGAGCTCGGCGCGCATGTCCGCCTCACGTTCGAGGTCGACGGCGGCGCCGCGCCGCTGCCGACGTTCCAGGACGGCAGCGGCGCCTTCGGCGAGACCGGCGTGTACGCGTCCCCGTACCCGGATACGGGACACCTCGCCGTCGGGCTCAGCGGGTCCGTCCCGGCCCATGCCGACGGCGGCGTCGTGGACCCAGGTGCGCTCGCGGCGCTCGCGGACCGGACCGCCGCCTACGTGCGCCGGGCGCTGCCGGGGCTGCGGCCGGACCCGGTGGACCACGTGCACTGCTGGGTCACCCGGCTGCCCTGGGGCGAGGACGGCGTGGGCGTCTGGTCCGCCGACGGCGTCACCGCGGTCGCCGGGCACAACCTGTTCAAGCAGGCCCCGGTGCTGGGCGAGACGCTCGCCGAGGCCGCGCTCACCGGAGAGGTGCCCGCGGACTGGTCGCACGCCGCCCACCTCGGGCGGGGCTGAGGCGGCGCACCCGGTGCCGTGAGGTCGCCTGGTGCCCTGACCGGCACCCGGCGCCCCTGACGGCGTCCCCGGTGCTGGCGGCCAGCACGACCTGCCCGGTGGCGGCCACCAGGGACTGCCCGCTCGCGGCCACGGCGCCACGCCCGGTGGCCGTCCGGTGGGGACCAGCGCGTCGACAGCGACCAGTCATTACCTCGGGGCGATGTCCCAACCGCTGCAGGGGCGCGGGCGGGTGACGCCTGGTGCCTGCCGTCGTGCAGCCTGAACCGTCGTTCGCTCGTTCCGACGTTCCGTCGTTCCGTCGCGCGGCAGCGGCCAGCGTGCCAGGACAGATCAGGTCAAGCCGTCACGCGGGCGGGTCGGTACTGCAGGGCGACCGCCCCCGACCGGAGCTCGCGGCGAGCCACGAGCTCGAGCGGGATGCGCTCGCGCAGACCGGCGAGCAACGTCGGCCCGTGTCCGGCGAGGACCGGCTGGACAAGGAACTCGTACTCGTCGATCAGTCCCAGATCTGCCAACGCCCGGGGGAGCGTCACGCCGCCGACGTACAGGCCCTCGCCTGGCTCCTGCTTGAGCCGCTGCACCGCTTGCCCCACGTCACCGCGGACCAGCTCGGCGTTCCAGTCGACCGCGCTCAGCGTGCTCGACACGACGTGCTTCTTCGCCCGGTCGATGGTCTCGGCGAACGGGATCTCCCACTCATCCATCCAGTCCGGCCACGTGCCGGTGGCCGGCTGCCGCCACGCCGACTCCATCATCTCGTAGGTCACCCGGCCGAAGAGCAGGGCATCGGCTCGTGCCATCGCAGCGGTCCAGTAGCGCATCGACTCCTCGTCCGGGGGGAGCCCTGCCTCGTGGTGGCAGCAGCCGTCGAGCGTGACGTTGATCGAGTAGCGAAGTGGTCTCATCTCGTTGCTCTCCCTTGATGCGCGCCGTGGGGTGCACCGTGCCATACCCGGACGACTGCCGGCGCCGTATTTCTCATCAGCGCCCCGATCGCACGTGCTCAACACCCGGTGCCCTGGCGCCTGCGGTGCCCTGGCGGCGCGCGGCATCGCGACGGCGCACGCTTGGCCCGACGGCGCACGCTTGGCCCGACGGTGCGCGCCTGGCCCGACGACGCACGCTTGGCCCAACGACGCACGCTTGGCCCGACGGTGCGCGCCTCGCCCGACGTACGCACCGAGTGACGAGGTCACAGTTGCATCTCAGTTCCGGCAATGTGACGTGCACCTCACTCCGCGTATGTAATGTGTGACATCCCATCGTCCCGAACCCTCCGGGACGATCTCCTTGCGGAAGGACAGACCGATGAGGAACCCCTTCTCGCGCCGGGGCCACGCCGCCGTGGCCCTCGGTGCGGTCGCGGCTCTCGCGCTCGGTGCCTGCTCGGGCGGCGTGGCCGGCGGCGAGGACGCCGCCACCGAGGACGAAGGCCCGATCAGGCTCGGCATGCTCGCGCCGTTCTCCGGCTCCGAGGCCGCCTTCGGCCCGTACATGGAGAACGGCGCCCAGATGGCGATCGACGAGATCAACGAGGACGGGGGCGTCCTGGATCGTGACCTCGAGCTGGTCACGGAGGACGACGCCTGCGACGCCACGAGCGCCACGGCCGCCGCGAACAAGCTCATCACCGCCGGCATCGTCGCCTCCGTCGGCGGGTACTGCTCCGGCGCGACGCTGCCGACCCTGCCGATCTTCGCCGACGCCGGCGTGCCGATGGTCATCCCGGCGGCGAACTCCAACCAGCTCGTCGAGGCCGACGAGAACGGCGTCTTCCTCATCAACGGCACCGGCGACCAGCAGGCCCAGGCGGCGCTGGAGTGGGCGCAGAAGCAGGGCGCCCAGCGCCTGGCGCTGGTCGACGACAACACCGACTACTCCGCCGACCTCGCCGCCGCCGTCGCCGAGCAGGCCGCGGAGACCGACATCGAGATCGTCCTGGAGGAGTCCGTCACCGCCGGCGAGTCGGACTACTCGGCCAACGTCAACTCGATCCTCTCGGCCGACCCGGACATGGTCTACTGGACCGGCTACTACCAGGAGGGTGGGCTCATCGCCGCCCAGCTGGCCGCGGCCGGCTACGCCGGCGAGCTGCTCGTCGCCGACGGCACCGTCGACGCGAAGTTCGCCGAGATCGCCGGCGCCGCCGCCCAGGGCGTCGAGGGCACGTTCACCCAGACCCCGGACATGCTCGAGGGCGCCGAGGACTGGATCGCGCAGTACGAGGAGCGCTACGGCGAGGGCCCCGGCCCGTACTCCACCCAGGCCTACGACGCCGTCCGGGTCGTCGCCGAGGGCATCGAGGCGGCCGGCGGCACCGAGAGCGAGGCGCTGATCGAGGCCATCCAGAACATCGACGGCCTCGAGCTCTTCTCCGGCCCGCTGAAGTTCACCGAGGAGGGCACCCTCTCCGCCGGCGGCTTCGCCATCGTCGAGGTCGGCCCGGAGGGCGACTTCGTCCTCCTCGACGACCTCCAGGGCTGACCGGCGCGGGGCCGGGCGGCGGCTGGACGCCGCCCGGACCCCCGTCCGGCTCCCCAGCCGCCGGCTCCCCAGCCGCCGGCTCCCGCCGTCGCCGGCTCCGTCAGGGCCGGCTCCCGCCGCCGCCGGCTCCCGCCCCGCCCCCATCCCTGCCCGCGTCCAGCCCCTGCCCCGCCCCCGCCCCGCCCCCATCTCCCGGGAGGCACGTGCCGTGCTCCAGCTCGTCGTCGACGGTCTCTTCGTCGGCTCCTTCTACGCCCTCGTCGCCCTGGGGTACTCGATGGTCTACGGGATCATCAAGCTCCTGAACTTCGCCCACGGGGACGTCTACATGGTCGGCGCGTTCACCGGCTTCGTCGTGCTCAGCTCGGTCACCGGCGTCGCGGCCGTCGGGGGGCTCGCGTCGATCCTCATCGTCCTGCTCATCGCCATGCTGCTGACCGGGATCCTCGGGGTCACCGTCGAGCGGGTCGCCTACCGGCCGCTGCGCGCCAGCCCTCGCCTCGCCGTCCTCATCACCGCCGTCGGCGTCTCCTTCATCCTCGAGTACGGCGTCCGGCAGATCATGGGGCCCAACCCCCGCGTGTACCCGGTCCGGCTGAGCGGGGAGACGTTCAACCTGCTCGGTGCGCGCATCACGCTGCCGCAGATCATCCTGTTCGCCGTCGCCGCCGGGCTGATGGTGGCGCTGAACTACCTCGTCATGCGGTCCCGCGACGGGCGGGCCATGCGGGCGATCGCGCTGGACCCGCAGGCCGCGAAGCTCATGGGCGTCAACGTCGACGCCGTCATCTCCCGGACCTTCTTCATCGGCTCCGCCCTCGCCGGCGCCGCCGGTGTCATGGCGGGCGCGTACTACGGCACCGTCGACTTCCTCATGGGCTTCGTCATCGGCCTCAAGGCCTTCACCGCCGCCGTCATCGGCGGCATCGGCAACCTCTACGGGGCGATGCTCGGCGGGATCCTCCTCGGCCTGCTCGAGTCCTTCGGAACGAACTTCCTGGGCGGGGAGTGGCGGGACGTGTTCTCGTTCGCCTGCCTGATCCTCTTCCTCTCGTTCCGACCCACCGGCATCCTCGGCGCCCGCGTCGTGGAACGGATGTGACGCCATGACCCAGACATCCTCGTCGAGGACCAGCCAGGCCCAGCCCGCCCCCGAGCAGGCCGTGCGCGGGCTGGCCTACCGGTTCCGACCGCCCGCCCCGACCCGCGCGCGGCCCGCCCCCGAGCGGGGCCTCCTCCAGCCCCGGCGGTTCATGTCCGGCGCCGGCGCCGTGCTGCTCCTGCTCGCGCTCGCGGTGCCGTTCATCAACGCCTCGCCGTACATCATCTCGATCGGCACCTCGGCGTTCATCTACATCATGCTGGCGATGGGGCTGAACATCGTCGTCGGCTACGCCGGGCTCCTCGACCTCGGGTACTACGCCTTCTTCGCCGTCGGCGCCTACACCTCCGGCGTCCTCGCCACCGGCGGCATGCCGCTGGTCTTCACCATCCCGTTCGTGATCCTCGCCTGCATCGCCGCCGGGATCATCATCGGCGGGCCGACCCTGCGGCTGCGCAGCGACTACCTCGCCATCGTCACCCTGGGCTTCGGCGAGATCATCCGGCTCACCGCCAACAACCTGGAGCTCACCGGCGGGCCCTCCGGCATCAGCGGCATCCCCACCTTCTCGTTCCTCGGGTGGTCCTTCCGGGACGGCCTGGACCTGTTCGGGATCCACTTCAACGGCGACATCCTGCTGTACTACACGGCCGTCCTCGCCGGCGGCGGCTTCACCGTCCTCGCCGTCGCGCGGCTCGGCAAGGGCCGGCTCGGCCGGGCCTGGCGGGCGATCAAGGACGACGAGGACGCCGCCGAGGCGATGGGTATCAACACCTACCTCACCAAGCTCGCCGCGTACGTCCTCGGCGCGATCTTCGGCGGGCTCGCCGGGATCCTGATGAGCGCCCACCAGTCGGCCATCAGCCCGACGTCGTTCGTCTTCCTCAACTCCGCGCTCCTGCTCATGGCCGTCGTCCTCGGCGGCATGGGCTCCACCCCGGGCGTCCTCATCGGCGCGCTCGTCATCTCCCTCGCCCCGGAGCTGCTGCGCGACTTCGCGAGCTGGCGCTTCCTCCTCTTCGGCGTCCTCCTCGTCCTCATGATGATCTTCCGCCCGCAGGGGCTGTGGCCGTCGACGGCGGTCCTGCCGTTCCTGCGGTTCCGGCGCGAGGGGCGCTCGCCGCGCGAGGGCTTCGGCCCGCACGTCCCCGACGACGAGAACCTGGACCGGTCCGGGGAGCAGGCATGAGAGCAGCGAGCGAGAACGCGCCCACGAACCCGGCGCCCGCCGTCGGCAGCACGACGGCGGCCCCGGACGGTGCCGTGCCCCTGCTCCGGGTGCGTGACCTCGGCCTGAGCTTCGGCGGCGTCCGCGCCGTCGACGGGCTGACCTTCGACGCCCGGGCCGGGCAGATCATCTCTGTCATCGGCCCCAACGGCGCCGGCAAGACCAGCGCCTTCAACTGCATCACCGGCTTCTACAAGCCGACGTCGGGCCAGATCCTCTTCGACGGCGAGCACATCACCCGCCGCCAGCCGTCGACGATCGCCCAGAAGGGCCTGGCCCGCACCTTCCAGAACGTGCGCATGTTCCGGGAGATGACCGTCGTGGACAACGTCAAGACGGCGATGCACTCCCGGATCCGGCAGAACGTCTTCGACGCCATCCTGCACACCCCGCGCTACCGCCGGGTGGAGCGGCAGGCCCTGGAGGACGCCCGCGGGTGGCTCGACTTCGTCGGCTTCTCCCACGATGAGGACCTCCTCGCCGCCCAGCTGCCCTACGGGGAGCAGCGACGGGTCGAGATCGCCCGGGCGCTGGCGTCCCAGCCGCGGATGCTCCTCCTCGACGAGCCCGCCGCCGGCCTCAACCACAGCGAGAAGCAGGACCTCATCGCCCTCATCCGCCGCATCCGGGACCTCGGGATCGGGGTCGTCCTCATCGAGCACGACATGGGCCTGGTCATGAACATCTCCGAGCGCGTGGTCGTCCTCAACTTCGGCAAGGAGATCGCCGAGGGCACTCCCGAGGAGGTCCGCCGCAACCCGGACGTCGTCGAGGCCTACCTCGGCGCAGAGGACGAGGGGGACGCGCGGTGAACGAGGAGCTCGTCGTCGACGGGGTCGACCTCTTCTACGGCCGGGTCCAGGCCCTGCGCGGCCTCAGCCTCACGGTCGGGTCCGGCGAGGTCGTCGCTATTCTCGGCAACAACGGAGCCGGGAAGACCTCGACCCTGTCGATGCTCTCCGGCCTGTACCGCCCGCACCGCGGCACGGTTACCTGGAACGGCGAGGACATCACGAGCACCAGTCCCTGGGACCTGGTCAAGGCGGGCCTGGTCCAGGTGCCTGAGGGCCGGCGGATCTTCTCGACGATGACCGTGCACGAGAACCTCCAGCTCGGCGGGTACCAGGTCCGCGACCCGAAGGACCTCGCCGGGCGGATCGACGCCGTCTACGAGATGCTCCCCCGGCTCGGGGAACGGCGGAACCAGCAGGGCGGCACCCTCTCCGGCGGCGAGCAGCAGATGCTCGCCATCGGCCGGGGCTACGTGAGCCGCCCGCGCCTGCTGCTCCTCGACGAGCCCTCGATGGGCCTCGCCCCGCTCGTCGTCAAGCAGGTCATGGAGCTGGTCAAGAGCATCAACGACGGCGGCACGACGATCCTGCTCGTCGAGCAGAACGCCCGGGCCGCCCTGCGGATCGCCCACCGGGCCTACGTCATCGAGTCCGGCCGGGTGGCGCTGTCCGGGTCGGCGGCCGAGCTCGCCCAGGACCGGGCGGTCATCGAGGCGTACATGGGCTGACCGGGGCGCCGAGCCGTTCCCGGACGACGAGCCGGCGCCGAGGGGCGGTCAGCCGGGACCTCCCGGGGGGCGGGTGGCGCCGGCCGGGCCGAGGCCGCCGCCGGCAGGTCAGCCGACGGACGGCCGAAGGGCCTGGGCACGGCGGTAGAGTGTGACATACTACAGACTGCGACCAACCGATCTACCGGTGCCCCGCGCCGCGGCCGGCACAAGATGAAGGGTGAGGACATGGCTGAGCTCGACCTGGGCGGCGTCGTCGTCGCGACCGCCTTGCCGTACAAGGAGAACCCGTCGGCGCCGGCCGGCCTCGAGGTCGACTACGACCGCTTCGCCGAGCACTGCGCGTGGCTGGTCGACAACGGCTGCCGCGGGGTGGGCCCGAACGGGTCCCTCGGCGAGTACTCCTCGCTCACCGACGAGGAGCGCCGCCGGGTCGTCCAGACCGCCGTGCGGGCGGTGGCCGGCCGGGGCATCGTCGTCGCCGGCGTGCACGGGCCGGGCTGGCACCAGGCCCGGCACTGGGCCGAGGTGGCGGCCGAGGACGGCGCCGACGGCGTGCTGTGCCTGCCGCCGACGATGTACCGCGCCGACCGGGCCGGCGTCGTCGAGCACTTCACCAAGGTCGCCGAGGTCGGCCTGCCGGTGATGATCTACAACAACCCCATCGACACCAAGGTCGACCTGACCCCCGACCTCGTCGCCGAGCTCGCCGGCATCGACAACGTCGTGGCCATCAAGGAGTTCAGCACCGACGTGCGCCGGCCCTTCGAGATCACCGACGCCTGCGAGGCGGCCGGGACGAGGATCGACGTCATCGCCGGCGCGGACGACCTGCTCTTCGAGTGCATGGTCGACGGCGCGGTCGGCTGGTTCGGCGGGTACCCGAACGTCTTCCCGGCCGAGGCCGTGGCGGTGTACGACCACATGGTCGCCGGGCGGTACGCCGAGGCACGCGCGATCTACCGCAGCCTCGTCGCCGCGTTCCGCTGGGACTCCAAGACGGAGTTCGTCCAGGCGATCAAGCTGGGCATGGACATGGTCGGCCGGTACGGCGGCCCGTGCCGCCCGCCGCGCACGGCCCTGAGCCCGGAGCTCGAGGCCCGGGTGCGGGCGGACACCCAGCGCGCCCTCGACGCCCTGGGGACGCTCACGGTGGGGGTCACGGCCTGACCGATCCGGCCCGCCGACGGTTGCGCCCCGCCCGGTGCGCCTTGGGCCGGCGCCCGCCCGGGGCGCTGGGTACGGCGGCCCGCCCGGGGCGCCCTCGGTGCGACGTCCCGCCCACGGGCAGCCGCTCCGGCGGGTGTCAGGCCTGCTCGCGTGTCAGGCCTGCTCGCGCAGCTGGTCGGTGAGCTCCTCGATCGTGCCGCTCAGGGACTCCAGCCCGTCACGCGTCGCGCCCTCGGCCGAGGAGGACGCCTGCTCCAGCTTCTCCCGGGCGTCCGCCAGCGCCTGCTCGGCGTCCTGGCGGGCGGCCTCGCCGTCGTCCTCGAGGGCCGAGCGTGCCTTGTCCACCGCCGCCGACGCCGAGTCCACCGCGTCTTCCGCCGCCGCCCGGGCGTCCGCCGAGCTGATCCCCTCGAGCCGGCCGCGGACGTCCTCGACGGTGCCCCGCGCGTCCTCGACGCTGCCCCGGGCGTCCTCCACCGCGGCGGAGATCGACTCGCGCGCCGCGCCCACGCCCGGCACCTCGCCGTCGGCGCAGCCCGCCAGCACCAGGGCCAGGCCGGCGACGGCGACGGCGGACTGCGCCAGCGCCCGCCGCGGCCGTCCCGGACCCTCGGTTCCGGCGGGGTGGGGTGGGCTGTCGGGCACGATGAGCTCCTCTCGATCGGGACTCCCATTGTGCCGGGTCCGCCCGGCCTGACCGCAGAGGCGATCCGTGAAGGTGGAGGGTGAAGGAGAGAGCCGCGCAGCAGGCGCGGCCGCGGGAGCGGCGGGGGTAGCGTCGCCGGGCATGCGATCCCTGACCATCCACGGACCGCTCGACGCCCGCGTCGAGGAGACCGAGCTGCCCGAGCCGCGACCCGGCCAGGTGCGCCTGCGCCTGGCGTACGCCGGCATCTGCGGCTCCGACCTGCACTACTACTACGAGGGGGCCAACGGCGAGTTCGTGATCCGCGAGCCGCTGGTCCCCGGCCACGAGGTCTCGGGCACGGTCGACCGCGACCCGTCCGGACGGCTCGCGCCCGGCACCCCGGTCACCGTCCACCCCGCCACCGTCGGCGAGCCCCGGCCGGGCCTGGAGGACCACCCGCACCTGTGGCCCGGCGGGGCCTACCTGGGGTCGGCGTCGACCTGGCCGCACTCGCAGGGCGGCATGCGCGAGTACCTGCTCGTGGACGCGGGCATGGTCCGCCCGCTGCCCGAGTCCCTCTCCCTGCGCGCCGCGGCGCTGGCCGAGCCGCTCGCCGTCGCCCTGCACGGCATCGCGGTGGCCGGCGGCGTCGCGGGCAAGACGGTGCTCGTCTCCGGGTCCGGCCCGATCGGCCTGCTCGCCGCCGCCGGGGCGCTCGCCCAGGGGGCGGCCGAGGTGGTGGCCAGCGACGTGCTGCCCGGCCCGCTCGCGCGGGCCCGCCAGCTCGGCGTGAGTGCCACGGTGCAGGTCGGCGCCGAGGAGCTGCCCGCGGAGCGGTTCGACGTCGTGCTCGAGTGCTCCGGCGCCGCCCCCGCCGTCGACGCCGCCCTCGCCGCCGTCCGCCGGGCCGGCGTCGTGGCCCAGGTCGGCATGCTCGGCGCGGGCCCGCACCCGATCGCCCTCGCGCCGCTGGTGGCCAAGGAGATCCAGCTGCGCGGGGCCTTCCGGTTCAAGGACGAGATCGACGACGCCATCGCGCTGCTCGCGACCGCCCCCGCCATCACCACGGTGATCACGCACGTCATCCCGGCCGACGACGCGGCGACCGCCTTCGCCGTCGCCAGGGACGCCGAGCGGTCGGGCAAGGTGCTGATCGACCTCTGGCACGAGGACGCCCGGTGAGGCGAGGGCCCCTGGTGCGCCGGGACGGGGGCACGGAGGCAGCCGCGTGAACGAGAGCCAGCCGGCACGTCCGGTCCGCGTCGTCGGCGCGTACGCGGCGCAGCCCGAGGAGCCGGCAGAGCGCCAGGCCTTCCTGGAGGGGGTGCTCGCGCTGCCCGGCGTGGACGGCCTGGAGCTTCCCTGGGGCGAGCCCTCGTGGGCCGAGGACGTCGCCCTCGTCCGCGACGTCCTGCCCACGGGAGGCCGGCACGTACTCACCCTCGTCCGCGCCGAGGGGGCCCGCAACGCCCAGGACCCCGCCTTCGGGCTCGCGTCCCCGGACGACGCCGGCCGGGCCCGCGCCGTGGACCTGCTCCGTGCCGCCCGGGACACGGTGGCGGCGCTGACCGACGCCGGGCTGGGCGTCGTGGCCGTCGAGGCCCACACCTGGCCGTCGCTGGACCCGGCCGAGGGGGCGGACGCGGGCACCGCGCTCGGCAGGTCGCTGGCGGAGGTCCTGCAGTGGGACTGGTCCGGCGCGACCGTGGTGATCGAGCACTGCGACGCCCGCACGTCCCGCCGCCCCTGGCGGAAGGGACTCCTGGCCCTCGACCTCGAGGCGCGCGCCGTCGCCGCCGCGCGCGGCGGCCCCACCGACGTCGGCATGGCGGTCAACTGGGGGCGCTCCGCGATCGAGGAGCGCGACCCCGGCGCGCCCGAGCGGCACGCACGCACGCTGCGGGCGGCGGGTCTGCTCACCGGGGTGATCTTCTCCGGCGCCACGGCCGGGCCTGGCTCCTACGGCGACCCCTGGTCGGACGTCCACCCCCCGCTCCGGGACGACGTCCCGGAGTCGGTGCTGGACGCGGACGCCGTCGCCGCCGTCCTCGCCGCGGCCGGTGACGGGCTCGTCTACGACGGCGTGAAGGTGGCCGCGCGCCCGCCGCACACCTCGGTCCGGCAGCGGCTCGACCTCATCCAGCGCGTGCTCACCGCCATGGACCGGTGACCCGCCGCCGTGCCGGCACCGCACCGGCGGTGTCTCGCCGGCCGGCGGTGCGGAGCTTGCCGTCCGGGTTGCCTGCTGGCACGCTCGGGCGCGGCTTGCGGCACCGCGGTCACGTGCACGCGAAGAATCGTCCTCGAGGAGCAGGCATGACCTCCCAGCAGTCCCAGCCGGCGGAGGACCCGCCCGTCGACCAGGCCAACGTGCGGCGCGCCGCGCTCGGCGGTCTCGTCGGCACCGCGCTGGAGCAGTACGACTTCGTCATCTACGGCACCGCCGCGGCGATCATCTTCAACACGCTGTTCTTCCCCGACGTCTCCCCGGCGGTCGGCGTGATCGCCTCCCTCGGCGCGTACGCCGTCGGCTTCGCCGCCCGGCCGCTGGGCGGCCTGTTCTTCTCCCGCTTCGGCGACCGGCTCGGGCGCAAGTGGGTGCTGGTGTCCACCCTCTTCCTCATGGGCATCGCGACCTTCGCGATCGGCCTGCTGCCCACCTACGAGCAGGTCGGGATCCTCGCCCCCATCCTCCTGGTGCTGTGCCGGTTCCTGCAGGGCTTCGGCGCCGGGGCCGAGCAGGCCGGCGGGGTGACCCTGCTGGCCGAGACCGCCCGCCGCTCCCAGCGCGGGCTCTACTCCTCGCTGGTGTTCGTCGGCGCGGCCCTCGGCTCCGTCATCGGCGCGCTGGCCTGGATCCTCGCCCAGCGGCTGCCCGACGACGCGCTCGAGTCCTACGGGTGGCGCCTGGTCTTCTTCTCCTCCATCTTCGTGACGATCGCGGCCTACATCCTGCGGCGCAAGCTCAACGAGTCGCCGGTGTTCCAGGAGACCAAGAAGGCGCGCATCGGCAAGGCGGACACCCCCATCGGGGACGTGCTCAGGAACGGCCGGCCGAGCCTGCTCCGGGTGTTCTTCATCAACATGGGCTCCAACGGGCAGAGCTACATCTACCAGGTGTTCATGGGCAGCTATCTCGTGACCTGGCTGGGCGTGGAGGCCGACTTCATCCCCCAGATCCTGCTCCTCGGCGGCATCGGCGCCTGCTTCGCCGCCGTCGCCGCCGGCAGGGCCACCGACCTGGTCGGCCGCAAGCCCGTCATGCTCGCGGTGCTGATCTTCCTGTTCCTCTTCCCGATCCCCGCGTTCATGATGATCGACACCCGGAGCCCGGTCCTGATCGGCCTGGTCGTCGTCATCGGGTTCATGGTGGCCGGGTACGGCACGGTCGGCAGCCAGGGCGCCTTCTACGCCGAGATGTTCGGCTCGCGCTACCGCTACGCCGGCATCTCCCTCGCCCGGGAGTTCTCCTCGGTCTTCGGTGGCGGCATCGCCCCGCTGGTCTCCTCGGCGCTGATCACCTGGGCGTCGGGCAGCTGGTGGCCCGTGGCCGCCTACATGATGGTCATGATCGGCCTGTCGATCATCGCGACGCTGCTCTCGCCGGAGACCCGCGGCCGCGACCTGCACCTGGAGGCGGACGCCGTCGACAAACGGCGCGCCGTGCCGGCCGGTCCCTCCACCGAGACCTGACGACGACGCCCGTGGCGCGGGCGGTCCCGGGCCCGCGCCGCGGTCGGTTGCCCGCCTCGGGCTTGCGCCCAGTCGACGGTCGGCGCCCGAGCCCGCCCCCGCCGCCCGAGCCCGCCCCCACTGCCCGGCGCCCAAGTCCGCCCCCACCACCTCGCGCCCGACGTACCCTCGAAGGCATGTCCAACGACGGGCTGGAGCAGCGTCCCGGTACGACCGCCGTCTTCTCGCCCGGGGGTAGCGCACCCCCGGGCCCGCACCTGCACGCCCGGGCCGGCGGCGTCGCCGCGGTCGCGCCCACCCACGAGCGCACCGAGACCAGGGCCCCAACTGCCCCCCAGGACCGCGCCGCGCCCACGGCCTCGGCACCGACCACCGGCCCGGACGCGGCCGGCGGCCTGCACGTCCCCGTCCACCCGGTGCGCGTGGTCACGGCCTCCAGCCTGTTCGACGGCCACGACGCCGCCATCAACATCATGCGCCGCATCCTGCAGGCCCAGGGCTGCGAGGTGATCCACCTCGGGCACAACCGGTCGGTCGCGGAGGTGGTGGCCGCCGCCGTCGAGGAGGACGTCCAGGCGGTCGCCGTCTCCTCCTACCAGGGCGGGCACCTGGAGTACTTCGGCTACCTCGCCGCGGAGCTGCGGCGCCAGGGGTGCGGGCACGTGCGGGTCTTCGGTGGTGGCGGCGGCACGATCGTGCCGGCCGAGATCGCCGAGCTCGCCGCCGTCGGCGTCACCATCTTCTCCCCGGCGGACGGCCAGCGCCTCGGCCTGCCCGGCATGGTCAACCAGATCGTCCGGGCCGCCGACGTCGACCCGGTCACCCAGGGCGGGCCGCTGACCGACCTCGCCGGCCTGCGCGCCGGGGACCGCCGCGCCCTCGCCCGCGCGCTGACCGCCCTGGAGGCCGGCCGCCTGCCGGCCGCGCTCCGCCGCGAGCTGCGCGAGGCCGCCGCCGCCCGCCGGGCCCCCGTGCTGGGCATCACCGGCACCGGCGGGTCCGGCAAGTCCTCCCTCACCGACGAGTTGCTCCGCCGCCTCCGCCTGGACAGCGGGGACGCCGCCCGCGTCGCCGTCCTCGCTGTGGACCCCACCCGCCGCCGCGGCGGCGGGGCGCTGCTCGGGGACCGGATCCGGATGAACGCCCTCGACGGCGACCACCTCTTCCTCCGCTCCCTCGCCACCCGCGGCGCCACCGGGGAGGTGCCGCCCTACCTGGACGACCTCGTCGCCGCCGCCCAGGCCTGGGGCGCGGACCTCGTCGTCGTGGAGACCCCGGGCATCGGGCAGGGCGACGCCGGCATCGTCGAGCACGTCGACGTCCCGGTCTACGTCATGACCCCGGAGTTCGGCGCCGCCACCCAGCTCGAGAAGATCGACATGCTCGACGCCGCCGACGTCGTGGTCATCAACAAGTTCGACCGGCGCGGCGCCGAGGACGCGCTGCGGGACGTGCGCCGGCAGGTCGCCCGTAACCGGCTGCAGTTCGCCGCGGACCCGGCCGACCTGCCGGTCTTCGGCACCGTCGCCTCCCGGTTCCACGACGACGGCGTCACCGCCCTGTACCAGCACCTGCGCACCGCCCTGGCCGCCCGCGGGCTGGACGTGCCCGCCGGCCGGCTGCCCGCGGTGACCACCAAGGTCTCCACCCAGGTCGCCCCGCTCGTCCCCGGCGCCCGCGAGCGCTACCTCGCCGAGGCGGCCGAGGCCGTGCGGGCCTACCACCGGCGCACCGCCGAGCAGGCCGCCGTCGCCCGCACCCGCCAGCGCCTGGCCGCCGCCCGGGACGTGCTGGCCGGGCGCGGTGCGCCGACGGCGGACCTGGAGGACGCCGTCGCCGACCACCCGCTGGCCGACGACGCCGCCGCGCTGCTCACCGCCTGGCCCGCCCAGGCCGACGCCGCCGCGGCCCTGGAGCCGGGAACCACGCTGTCCGGCATCGCCGTGCCCCGCCTGGCCCTGCCCCGGCTGCACGACGACGGCGACCTGCTCACCTGGCTGCGCGCGGAGCACCTGCCCGGCCACTTCCCCTACACCGCCGGGGTCTTCCCGCGCCGGCGCACCGACGAGCACCCCACCCGGATGTTCGCCGGGGAGGGGGAGCCGGCCCGGACCAACCGCCGCTTCCACCTGCTCGCCGCCGGCCAGCCGGCCGCCCGGCTGTCCACCGCGTTCGACTCGGTCACCCTCTACGGCGCCGAGCCGGCCGAGCAGCCGGACGTCTACGGCAAGGTCGGCAACGCCGGCGTCTCGGTGGCCACCGTGGAGGACGTGCGGGACCTGTACGCCGGGTTCGACCTGTGCGCCCCGACCACCTCGGTGTCGATGACCATCAACGGGCCGGCGCCGGCGATCCTGGCCATGTTCCTCACCGTCGCCGTCGACCAGCGCCTCGCCGCCGCCGAGGCCGAGCGGGGCCGGCCGCTGACCGAGGAGGAGGTGGCGCAGACCCGCGCGGCGGCGCTGCGCACCGTCCGCGGCACCGTCCAGGCGGACATCCTCAAGGAGGACCAGGGGCAGAACACCTGCATCTTCTCCACCGACTTCGCCCTCGGGCTGATGGCGGACGTGCAGGAGTGGTTCATCGCCCACGACGTGCGGCGGTTCTACTCGGTGTCGATCAGCGGCTACCACATCGCCGAGGCGGGGGCGAACCCCCTCACCCAGCTCGCCTTCACCCTGGCGAACGGGCTGACCTACGTGGAGGCCTACCGCGCCCGCGGGATGGCGGTGGACGACTTCGCCCCGAACCTGTCGTTCTTCTTCTCCAACGGGATGGACCCGGAGTACTCGGTGCTGGGCCGGGTGGCCCGGCGGGTGTGGGCGATCACCATGCGGGAGCGCTACGGCGCGAACGAGCGCAGCCAGCGGCTGAAGTACCACGTGCAGACCTCCGGCCGGTCGCTGCACGCCCAGGAGATGGCGTTCAACGACATCCGCACCACCCTGCAGGCGCTGCTCGCCCTGAACGACTCCGCCAATTCCCTGCACACCAACGCCTACGACGAGGCGGTGACCACGCCCACCGAGGAGTCGGTGCGCCGGGCGCTGGCGATCCAGCTCATCCTCACCAGCGAGTGGGGGCTGTCGCTGAACGAGAACCCCAACCAGGGCTCCTTCGTCCTGGCCGAGCTCACCGCGCTGGTGGAGGAGGCGGTGCTGGCCGAGCTCGACCGGCTCTCCGCCCGCGGCGGCGTCCTCGGCGCGATGGAGACCGGGTACCAGCGGGGCAGGATCCAGGACGAGTCGCTGCTGTACGAGCAGCGCAAGCACGACGGGTCGCTGCCCATCGTCGGGGTCAACACCTTCCTGCCGCCGGAGCGGGCGGGGTCCGGGGACGGTGCGTCCGCGGCGGCCGACGGCGGTGGGCCGGGCGACGGCGGCGGGTCGGGCGGGGACGGCCGTGCCGCGGCTCCCGACGGCGCCCGTGGCGGTGCCGCCTCGACGCCGGCCCTCGCCCGGTCGACCGAGGAGGAGAAGCAGCGGCAGATCGCGCGGCTGCGGGACTTCCAGGCCCGCCACGCCGCCGAGGCGCCGGCCGCCCTGGACCGGCTGCGGTCGGCGGCCCTGGCCGGGGAGAACGTCTTCGACGTGCTGATGGACGTCGTGCGGGTGTGCTCGCTCGGCCAGATCACCCAGGCGTTGTACGAGGTCGGCGGCCGCTACCGGCGCTCGATGTGACCGGCGGCCCGGATGCGTAGCGGTGCGTCGTGCCTGACCAGGTGGTGCCGAGGTCGTTGACGCGCTGGACGACTTCCTCGTCGAGCGGCGTACTCACATCAACACGCCGTCAGCAACCGCATCGATCAGATCGAGCACGTCCTTATAGGCCCCGGCCCGGATCCGGTCAGCAGGGGTGTCGTGCCCGAGCAGGCGGTTGGGGGTGAACATCCACAGGTTCGCCTCCTCCGCCGGCAGCACCTCGGTGAGGGCTTCGGCGACGTAGGCAAGCTCGACCAGCCGCTGCTTGTTCAGCCGCTGTGGGACAGCTTCACCCCTGGACCAGCGCGACACCGACCGGGCGGAGGCGTCAACGATGGAGCCGATCTCGTCTTGCGTGAGCCCAAGGGCGGCGATGAGGTCGCTCACCTTGTGGGCCAGAGCTCCTGGGGCAGCCACAGGCATGTCACCTTCTCTGGCGGCTGTTTGTCGAACGCTCTGTCGCCAACTATGTCACTCCGAAGGGCAGTGGTCGACACCGGGAGGGAAAGCCTTAGGTGTCCAGTTCCGCCTCGGGCGCCAAGGCCACCAGAAGGTCGAGGACTTCGTCGCTCGGCAGCCCGCGAGCGTCTCGGGCATCGTCCTGGACCCCCACAGTACGGCCGGCGCCAGAAGCTCCGGCCGGCACCAAAGGGCTGCGGCCGACCTCGCTCGGTCACCTGCCGAACTCCTCCCTGACCTCGTCCATGAGGCTCGCGAGGTCGACCTGGCGCTCGGCCCGGACGGGTCGGGCGAGCTCCCGGGCGACCCAGTCGTCGGTCTCCGACGTCCTCACCGCCCGCTCGATGGCTTCCCGCGCCACGGCCGACAGGGAGATGTTGCGCTCGCGGGCCCGGCGGTAGAGCTCGTCCGGGAGGTAGACACTCACCTTCGGCATGACCCCATGTTCCTCTTCCGAGGACCCTCTGGGGATACCGATGGTGCGGGCGGGCTCATCCCGCGCGGTCACCGCTCCCGGTCACGTGCTCGGCACGCAGGTGCGGCGGCGCGAGGGCGGCGTGCGCGATCCCGACGGCCGCTGGGACCGTGAGGTCCCGCCGTCGTCGGGCCGCCGTCGCCCCCGCTGCCGGGCCCCCCCGGCCCTCAGCCCCGCTGGGCCACCGGCTCGGCCTCCGCCCGGCGGGCGTCCGGCGCCGGCCGCCGGCCCAGCGCCGCCGCGACGCCAGCCTGCGGGCTCAGGTCGATCCGGCGGAGCAGCTGGGCGTTCAGGGCGACGACCACGGTGGACAGCGACATGAGCAGCGCGCCGAGCGCCATCGGCATCACGAACCCGACCGGGGCCAGCACACCGGCGGCCAGCGGGACGGCCACCAGGTTGTACCCCGCCGCCCACCACAGGTTCTGCTTCATCTTCCGGTAGGCCGCCCGGGAGAGCTCGATGACGGACAGCACCGAGCGCGGGTCGTCCGAGGCGAGGATGACCCCGGCCGAGGCGATCGCTACGTCGGTGCCGGCGCCGATGGCGATCCCGACGTCGGCCTGCGCCAGCGCCGGGGCGTCGTTGACGCCGTCGCCGACCATCGCCACCCGCCGGCCCCGCTGCTGCAGCGCGCTGACCTGCTCGCTCTTGTGCTCCGGCCGCACCTCGGCGAGGACCTGGTCGATGCCGAGCTCGTCGGCGACCGCCCGGGCCACCGGCTTCGCGTCCCCGGTGATCATCACGACCTGCACGCCCAGGGCGTGCAGGGCCTGAACCGCCTCCCGCGACTCCGGCCGGACCTCGTCGGCCAGCGCGAGCGCGCCGACCACCTCGTCGCCGTCGACGACGTGCAGCACGGTGGCGCCCTCGTCCGCCCAGCCCTCGCTCGCCGGCAGCGGGACGAGGTGGCGGGCGGTTAGCAGCCCGGGGCCGCCGACGGCCACGGCCCGCCCGTCCACGGTGGCGTGCACGCCGGCGCCGGGGTCGGCCGAGAAGTCGGTCGACGGCGGGACGTCCAGGCCGCGGTCGGCGGCGGCGTCGCGGATGGCCCGGGCCAGCGGGTGCTCGCTGTCGCGCTCGACGGCGGCCGCCAGGGCCAGCACGTCCGCGTCGGGCCGCCCGTCGGCGGGAGCGAGGTGGGTGAGGGCCGGCCGGCCGAGGGTCAGCGTGCCGGTCTTGTCGAAGACCACCGTGTCCACCGTGCGCATCTGCTCCAGCGCCATCCGGTCGGTGACCAGCACCCCGCCCCGGGCGGCGCGCTCGGTCGCGATCGAGACCACGAGCGGGATGGCCAGGCCGAGGGCGTGCGGGCAGGCGATGACCAGGACGGTGATGACGCGGGTCCAGGCCTGCTCGGGGGTGCCGAGGACGGACCAGGCCAGGAGGGTGAGGACCGCGGCGCCGAGGGCGAACCAGAAGAGCCAGCCGGCCGCCCGGTCGGCCAGCCGCTGGGCGCGGGTGGCGGAGGACTGCGCCTGGGACACCAGGCGCTGGATGCCGGCCAGGGCGGTGTCCTCGCCGACGGCGGTGATCCGCACCCGCAGCGCGCTGTCGGTGGCCACGGTGCCGGCGACGACGTGGTCGCCCACCTGCCGGCGCACCGGGGTGGACTCCCCGGTGATCATCGACTCGTCGACGGCGGCGCCGCCCGCGACCACCTCGCCGTCGGCGGGCACGCGCCCGCCGGGGCGGACGACGACGACGTCGCCGAGCGTGAGCTGGGCCGGCGGGACGGTCACGGTGGCGTCGCCGTCGACCTTCTCCGCCTCGTCCGGCAGCAGGGCCGCGAGCGAGCCCAGGGCGGAGGAGGTCTGGGCGAGGGAGCGCATCTCGACCCAGTGGCCGAGCAGCATGATGACGACGAGGAGGGCGAGCTCCCACCAGTAGTCCAGGTCGTGGGGGAGCAGGCCGAGGCTGGCGCCCCAGGAGGCGACGAAGGCGACCGTGATCGCCATGCCGATGAGCAGCATCATCCCCGGCGCGCGGCTGCGGGCCTCGCTGACCGCCCCGGTGAGGAACGGGCGCCCGCCCCAGACGTAGATCACCGTGCCGAGCACGGGGGACACCGCGCCGAGGCCGGGGACGTCGGGCAGGTCGTAGCCGAGGATCGACGCGAACATCGGGCTGAGCACCACGGTGGGCACCGCGAGGGCGAGCATGATCCAGAACAGCCGCCGGAACTGCTCGACGTGCCCGGCGTGGCCCTCGTGCCCGGCGTGCCCGGCGTGGCCCCCGTGCCCGGCATGCCCGGCGTGGTCCTGGTGGCCGTGGCCGTCGGGCCCGGCGTGGACATCGTGCCCGGCACGGTCGTGGTGCCCGGCGTGGACATCGTGGTTCTCGTGCCCGGCGCGGTCCCCGGCCGCGCCGTCGACCTCCCCGGCGCGGTGGGCCACCGACCCGCCCTGCCGCCCGGTCAGCTCGCCGGGTGGCGAGGAGCCGGCAGGGTCCTCGGTGGGGGAGTTCGGGTAGTGCTTCGCGGTCATGACAGCCCCTGACGACGGATGGATCCAACGTATACCCATGGGGGGTATGCAGGCCGCAACCCGACGACGCCTCTCGTTGTTCCCCACCGTGCCCGTGCCTGCGTGCCTCCTGCCGGCCGTGCCGGCCCCCGCTGTCCAGCGTCCGGCCGGCGCCCCCGACCGGCCCGGGACGTCGGTCCCCGGGCTGGTCGGTCAGACCCGGTCCACCGCCCGCGCCGGCGAGGCGACGGTGTCGCCGGCCGGTACCGCCGCCCCGGCTGGGTCCGCGCGCCGCTGCTCGTCGCGGGCCAGCAGCACGTCGGGCAGCTGCGCGGCCAGCGCATGCCCGTCCGGCCCACGGACGATGGGGACGCCGTGCTCGGCGGCGGCGTTGCGCAGCGGGTTGGGCTTCTCGATCGCCTCCGGCGTGCCGTGCGAGAGCACCTGCTCGGTGGGCGAGAGCTCCCGGAGCCCGATGGCCGCGATGTGGTGCGGGTGCTCCCGGGCCAGCTCGTCGTAGATCATCGGGTCGTGCTGGCCGTCGTCGCCGACGAGCAGCCACCGGATGTCGGGGAAGGTGATGAGCAGGTTGCGCAGCTGGATGCGCTTGTGCTCCACGCCGGAGCGGAACAGGCCGGTCGGCGTCGGCCCCCAGTCGGTCATCAGCATCGGCCCGTCCGGGTAGCCGTGCTGGCGCATGAACCGGCGCAGGGTGGGGACGGTGTTCCACGCGCCGGTGGAGAGGTAGAACACCGGCGTCTCGGGGTGGTTCGCCCGCAATGAGCGGTACAGCTGGGCCATCCCGGGCACCGGCTTGCGGGTGTTGGTGTGCCGCACGAAGGTGTTCCAGGCGGCGATGAACGCCCGCGGCAGCATCGTGACCATGATGGTGTCGTCGATGTCGGAGATGATCCCGGCCCGGGCGGCCGGGTCGACCACCAGCACCCGGGCGGTCACCGGCTCGGCGGCCAGCGCCTCGATCGTCACGTCGTGCCAGCCCGGTGGCAGCCCGTGCTCGCGGAGCATGACGTCGATGTACCCGCCGCGGTCCGTCGTCGAGCGGAGCGTCTGGTTGCCGGCACGGACGGTGACCGGGAGGAAGCCGACCTGGGCGGTGAAGAAGGCGCGCCACCCGCGCTGGGCCTCGGCGGCGACGTTGAACGGTCCCACCGGGGCGACGTCCTCGTCCTCGGCGTGCAGGTTGAGCGGGTCCGCCATCACCACCCGGCCCAGCACGTGCAGGCTGTCCACCGAGCCGTACCCGGTGAGCCCGATCGCCCGCGGCCGCCACCCCCGCCTGCGCAGAGCGACGACGCTGCGGCGGTTGACGGCGTCCTCGAGTGTGGTGGCCAGCCGGCTCATACCCATGGCCCCACGCTATTGCAGGGCGATCGACGGCGGGAGCGTACTCCACCGGCGCCATACCGGACCCTGCCGGCCCGGTACCGGAGTGCCACCAGACGGCACCGGCCCGGTACCAAACCGCCACCGGCCCGTGCCGCCCCCTTCCCCCCGCCGGCGCCTGGCTCTACCGTTGCCGTCCTGAGGGTGGGCGACGACGCCGACCGTGGACCTGGGAGGGCCTGATGCACGTCCGAAAGATGCTTGCCGGCGCCGGGGTGGGGGCGCTGCTCGCCACCGCCGCGGTGACCGGCCCGGCCGGCGCGGCGCCGGCCGGAGACACGGAGAGCCAGGAGTGGCTCGTGCTCAGCGAGGAGGGCGCCGCCGTCGACGCCGTCGTCGAGGAGCTGGCGGCGGCCGGCGCCACGGTGGAGTCGGTCAACGACGCCATCGGCCTGGTCCGCGTCACCGCGGCCGACGACGCCTTCGCCGAGAAGGCCAGGGACCTCGACGGCGTCGCCGGGGTGGCCACCAACCGGATCATCGGCTCGGTGCCCGAGCGGGCCGCCCAGCCCGACGCCGTCGAGCGGGAGAACCTGCTCACCCCGCCCACCGCCGCACCCCAGCCCCGCGCCAAGCGCGGCGCCGACCCGCTCGACGACCGGCTCTGGGGCATGGACATGATCGACGCGGACAAGGCGCACCGCGTCGAGCGCGGCGACGACCAGGTCACCGTGGGCGTGCTCGACACCGGCGTGCAGGCCGACCACCCCGACCTCACCGCGAACGTCGACGCCGCCCGCTCCCGCAACTTCGTCACCGACATCCCGGCCATCGACGGCCCGTGCGAGGACCCCAGCTGCGTGGACCCGGCCACCGAGGACGACGGCGGCCACGGCACCCACGTCGCCGGCACCATCGCCGCGAGCCTGGACGGCTTCGGGCTCAGCGGCGTCGCGCCGGACGTCACCCTGGTGAACATCCGCGGCGGGCAGGACAGCGGCTACTTCTTCCTCGGCCCGGTCACCGACGCCCTCACCTACGCCGCCGACACCGGCATCGACGTGGTCAACATGTCCTTCTACGTCGACCCGTGGCTGTACAACTGCATCGGCGGGGCGCCCGAGGATCCCCTCGAGGCGGCCGCGGACCAGGCCGTCGTCATCGAGGCGATGACCCGGTCGCTGAACTACGCCCACGACCACGGCGTCACCCTCGTCGCGGCGCTCGGCAACGATTTCGACAACCTGTCCGCCCCGCGCGTGGACACCTCCAGCCCGGACTACGACGACCCGGCCAACGACTGGGACAACGCCCCGTACCCGCGCACCATCGACAACAGCACGTGCTTCAACCTGCCCACCGAGGGTCCGCACGTCATCGGCGTCTCCGCCGTCGGGCCGTCCGAGCGCAAGGCCGACTACTCCAACTGGGTCACCGACCTGCGCTCGGGCGAGATCGAGGTGGCGGCCCCGGGCGGCTGGTTCCGCGACGGGTTCGGCACCCCGAGCTACATGACCAACGAGAACCTGATCCTCTCCACGGTGCCGCTGGTCTCCCTGCAGGACACCGGCGAGGTGGACGAGAAGGGCGACATCACCCCGATCGGGGAGAGCACCGGCGTCATCAAGCAGTGCACTGACGCCGGCGTCTGCGGGTACTACGCCTGGTACCAGGGCACGTCGATGGCCGCCCCGCACGCCTCCGGGGTCGCCGCGCTCGTGGTCAGCAACGCCGGCCGCCGCGAGGCCGACCGGTCCCGGGGCCTGACCATGGACCCCGACGCGGTGCGCGACGTCATCATGTTCACCGCCCGGAACCACCCCTGCCCGCGCGGCGGGGTGCAGTCCTACGAGCAGGAGGGCCGGGGGCCGGAGTGGACTGCCACCTGCACCGGCAGCTCCCGGTTCAACGGCTTCTACGGCGACGGCATCGTCAACGCCCACCGCGCCGCCCAGGTGCCGGGGATCTTCGCGAACTGGGGCCGCTGACCGGTCCGGTCGGCAGGACCTAGCCAGACGGCGAGCGGGAGGGCCGGTCAGCGGCCCTCCCGCTCTTCGTCGGCCGACCGGGCCTGCCGTTCGTCGTCGGTCCAGACGGGGTGGCGGCGGCGTCCTGGACGGGGGTGGCGGCGTCGCGGCGCGCTTCGGCGTTCGGCGTTCGGCGACGGCGCCGCTGGTCGCGCGCCGCCCGTTGCGCGCAGCCGGGTGCGCGCCGCCGGGTGCGCCGGCCGGCGGCGGGCGTCACACGACCGACGTCATCCCGCCGTCGACGAAGATGTTCTGCCCGGAGACGAAGCTCGAGGCGTCCGAGGCGAGGTACAGCAGCGTGCCGACGAGCTCCTCGACCCGGCCCCACCGCCGGGCCGGGGTCCGGCCGACCACCCAGGAGCTGAAGGCCTCGTCCGCCACCAGCGCCTGGTTCATCTCGGTGGCGAAGTACCCCGGGGAGATGGCGTTGACCTGGACGTTGTGCCGGGCCAGGTCCGCCGCCATGCCCTTGGTCAGCATGACCAGGCCGCCCTTGGCGGCCGCGTAGGGCGCGATCGTCTCGCGGGCCAGCATCGACTGCACCGAGCCGATGTTGATGATCTTGCCGGACCCGCGCTCGGCCATGCCCCGCGCCACCTGCTGGGCGATGTAGAAGGCGCTGGAGAGGTTCGTGGCGACGACGGCGTCCCAGTCCGCCGGGGCGAGCTCGGTGATCGGCGCGCGGCGCTGGATGCCGGCGTTGTTGACCAGGACGTCGGGCACGCCGTGCTCGCCGACCAGCCCGGTGATGCCCGCGGCGACGGCGGGCTGGTCCGTCACGTCGAAGACCAGCGGCGCCGGTGCCGGCGACCCGGCGACGGCCTCGATCTCCGCCCGCGCGGCCGCCAGGGCCGCCCGGTCCCGGCCGTGCAGCACCACCCGGGCGCCGGCCTGGGCCAGGCCGACGGCGAGGGTCCGGCCCAGCCCGCGGGAGGAGCCGGTCACCAGGGCCAGCCGGCCGGTGATGTCGAACAGGTCGCGACTCCCGCCGTCGTCCGCGGCCCTCATCCGATCCAGAAGATGACGAGCGTGACCGCGAAGCCGAGGACGGACTCCAGCGCCTGCTGGACGGTCCAGGTCTTCAGGGTGGTCTTGACGTCCATCCCCATCAGCCGGCCGACCAGCCAGAAGCCGGAGTCGTTGACGTGGCTGCCGAAGACGGAGCCGGCCGCCGTCGCGAGGGTGATCGCCACGATCTGCAGGGCGCTGTAGTCCCCGGCGGCCACGGCCGGGGCCATCAGCCCGGCGGCGGTGACCAGCGCGACGGTCGCCGAGCCCTGCGCCAGGCGCAGCACGACGGCGATGATGTACGCCGCGACGATGACCGGCAGGCCGATGTTGCCCAGGGAGTCCGCCAGGGCGTCGCCGATGCCGGAGGTGCGCAGCACCCCGCCGAACATCCCGCCGGCGCCGGTGATGAGGATGACCGAGCAGACCGGGCCGAGGGAGGAGTCCAGGACCTTCTCCAGCGCGGTGCCGTTCTCCCCGCGGCGCCGGCCGAGGACCCAGGTGGCCACCAGCACGGAGATGAGCAGCGCGACCGGGGCGCTGCCGATCACGGTGAGGACCTGCACCCAGGTGGCCTCGCCGTCGACCACCCCGGCGGTGTCGAGGAAGTCCAGGCCGGTGTTGAGGAAGATCAGCAGCAGCGGCAGGAGCAGGACGGCGATGACCGTGCCGACCGACGGCGGGTTCTTCGGCTGGTCCTCGTCGGTGCTGCCGAACAGGGCCGGGACCGGGAGGACGTAGCGGCGGCCCACGAAGGTGCCCCAGAGGTAACCGGAGACGTACCACAGCGGGAAGGCGATGATGATGCCGACCAGCAGCACGATCCCGATGTTGGCGCCGTAGAGGTCGGTGGCCGCGACCGGCCCGGGGTGCGGCGGGACGAACACGTGCATGACGGAGAACGCCGCGGCCGCCGGCATGCCGTACAGCAGCACGTTGTTCCCCAGCCGGCGGGCGACGGCGAAGATGATCGGCAGCATGACGACCAGGCCGGCGTCGAAGAAGATCGGGAAGCCCATGATCAGGGACGCCAGGCCGAGCCCGAACTGGGCGCGCTTCTCGCCGAAGATGTCGACCATCTTCTCGGCGAGCACCCGGGCGCCGCCGCTGTGCTCGACCATCTTGCCGAGCATCGCGCCGAGCCCGATGAGCAGGGCGACGGAGCCGAGCGTCCCGCCGAAGCTCTGGATGAGCGTGTCGACGATGTTGCCGGCCGGGATGCCGGTGACGAAGGCGGTGAGCAGCGAGACGAGGATCAGCGTGAGGAACGCGTGCATCCGGAACCCGATGACCAGGATCAGGATGAGCGCGATCGCCCCCGCCGCGATGCCCAGGAGCGGGCCCGCCCCGAGGGTCTGGGTCCATTCGTCCATGTGCCTGCCTTCCGCTGGCCGGCGCCGTCGCGGGCCGGGCAGGGGACAGCATGCCAGGACGGCGGCTCGGCGACCGGCAGGACGGCGTCGTGTCGGGCGCCGGGCCGCCGCGTCAGGGCCGGGGGATGTTCCGCAGGTTCGACCGGGCCATGGCCACCACCTCGCCGGCGCCGCCGCCGAAGATCTGCTTGGTCATCGCCGTCGCGAAGCCGCGGATCTGCTCCCCGCTGATCGAGGGCGGGATGGACAGCGCGTTGGGGTCGGTGACGATGTCGATCAGGGCCGGCCCCGGCCGGGCGAGGCCGTCGGTCAGCGCCTTGCGCAGGTCCGCCGGGTCCTCCACCCGCACCGCCGGGATGCCGACGGCGCGGGCGACGTTGCGGTAGTCCACCGGCGGGGAGTCCGTCGCGTGGTCGGGCAGGCCTTCGACGATCATCTCGAGCTTGACCATGCCGAGGGTGGCGTTGTTGAACACCACGATCTTGACGGGCAGGTTGGCGGCCCGGACCGTGATGAGCTCGCCGAGCAGCATCGAGAGGCCGCCGTCGCCGACCATGGCCACCACCTGCCGGCCCGGGTTAGCGAACGCGGCGCCGATGGCGTGCGGCAGGGCGTTGGCCATCGAGCCGTGCAGGAAGGACCCGATGACCCGGCGGCGGCCGTTGGGGGTGATGTAGCGCGCCGCCCAGACGTTGTCCATGCCGGTGTCGACGGTGAAGACGGCGTCGTCGGCGGCCGCCTCGTCCAGCAGCGCCGCGGCGTACTCGGGGTGGATGGGCCTCAGCTTGTCGGCGCGCCGGGTGTAGGCGCCGACGACCTTGGACATCGTGCTCTCGTGCTTCTTGAGCATCTGCTCGAGGAACCGGCGGTTCTTCTTGCGGTGGACCTGGGGGACCAGGAGCCGCATCGTCTCCGCGACGTCGCCGTGGACCGGCAGCTCCACCGGGGTGCGCCGGCCGAGGTGGCGGGCGTCGTCGTCGATCTGCGCGGTGCGCACGTCCGGCAGGAAGGTGCTGTACGGGAAGTCGGTGCCGATCAGCACGAGCAGGTCCGCGCCGTCCAGGGCGTCCTGGCAGGCGCCGTAGCCGAGCAGGCCGGTCATGCCGACGTCGAAGGGGTTGTCGTACTGGATGACCTCCTTCCCGCGCAGGGAGTGCCCGACCGGGGCGGCGGCGAGGTCGGCGAGCTCGAGCACGCCCTCCCGCGCCCCGCGGGCCCCGGCGCCAACGAAGAGGGTGACCTTCTTCGCCTCGTTGATCGCCCGGGCGAGGGCGGCGACGTCGGCGGCGGCCGGGACGAGCCGGCCGGGGGCGGTGGGCGGGACGACGAGCTGGTCGTCCCCGCCGGGGACCTCGTGGTCGGCGACGTCGCCCGGCAGGGTCAGCACGGCGACGCCCGGGGCGTGCAGCGCGTGCTGGATCGCCGAGCGGGTCACCCGGGGCACCTGCTCGCCGGTGGAGATCATCTCGGAGAACACCGACGCCTCGGTGAAGAGCCGGTCGGGGTGGGTCTCCTGGAAGAACTGGGTGCCGATCTGGCCGGTGGGGATGTGCGAGGCGATGGCGAGCACCGGGACCCGGGAGCGGTTGGCGTCGTAAAGGCCGTTGATGAGATGGAGGTTGCCCGGCCCGCACGAGCCGGCGCACACGGCCAGCCGGCCGGTGACGGTCGCCTCGGCGGCGGCGGCAAAAGCGGCCGCCTCCTCGTGGCGGACGTGCACCCAGTCGATGCCGTCGGTGCGGCGCACGGCGTCGACGACGGGGTTGAGGGAGTCCCCGACGATGCCGTAGATGCGCCGCACCCCGGCGGCGACGAGCTGGTTGACGAGCTGCTCGGCGACGGTGGTGGCCACGGTTGCTCCTCTGTCGGGTGGTGGTCGTCCCTCGATCCTGCCCGCGGACGGCGCCGGGCGCAGGTCGGGGGTTCAGAGCGCCCGGGACAGCCGGTCCCGGAAGCCGGCGAGGGCGGCGGTCACCTCCGGGTCGCCGGAGATGGTCCACGGCATCTCCGGCGGGATCCACAGCAGGGCGTAGAGCATGTCCAGCGGCCGGCTGCCCCCGATCGGCCAGTCCATCCCGCCGTCGGGGTTCTCCGTCGCGTCCTGCGCCCAGACGCCGAAGTGCTCGCGCACCTGCGCCGGGCTGGCCCGGAGGTGGACGACGGCGGAGTAGCGGTAGGCGATGCGGCCGTGCGCGGCCCGGACGAACTCCGCGGCGTCGGCGGCCGGCAGGTCGCGCGCGGGCACCCGGACCCCGGTGCCGAGCAGGGCGCGCATCCGGTCGATCCGGAAGGTGCGCCAGTCGCCCCGACCCACGTCCCAGGCCACGAAGTACCACCGCCGCTCGTGCGGCACCAGTGCGTGCGGCTCGACGTGCCGGGCGGTCTCCGTCCCGTCCGCGCTGGTGTACCGGAACCGCAGCCGCTCGTGGTCCCGGCACAGCAGCGCCAGCTGGGCCAGCACCTCCCCGGCCACGTGCGCGCCCGGGCGCACCGAGGGCACGGTGTGCTCGTGCAGCGCGGTGACGCGCCGGCGCAGGTTCCGCGGCAGGACCTGCTCGAGCTTGGCCAGCGCGCTCAGCGTCGTGTGCTCGTCCTGGCCCACCCCGGTCACCGCCGCGGCACGCAGCCCGACGGCGATCGCGACGGCCTCCTCGTCGTCGAGCAGCAGCGGGGGGAGGCTGCCGCCGCCCTCGAGCTGGTACCCGCCGGCGCTGCCCGGCCGGGCGGCGACCCGGTAGCCGAGCTCGCGCAGCCGGTCCACGTCCCGGCGCAGGGTGCGGTCGGTGACGCCGAGGCGCTCGGCGAGCGCGGCGCCGGTCCAGTGCCGGTGGGTCTGCAGCAGGGAGAGCAGCCGCAGCGCCCGGGCGGTCGGGTCGGGCATGCCGGCAAAACTACCCGCCGACGAGGACAGGATCTGTCCGGGTACCGGCCTAGCCTCGCTCGGCATGGACGCACCCATCATCCAGGCCCGCGGCCTGAGCAAGCGGTTCAAGGCCCGCAAGGGCAGCGCCGAGGTCGTCGCCGTCGCCGACCTCACCACGGACATCGCCCCCGGCTCCCTCACCGCCTTCCTGGGGCCGAACGGGGCGGGCAAGTCCACCTCCCTGCGGATGCTCACCACCCTCCTCGAGCCCAGCGGCGGGACCGCCACGGTCTGCGGGTACGACGTCGCCACCCAGGCCCCGCTGGTGCGGGCGAGCATCGGCTACGTCGGCCAGAAGAACGGCGCGGGGCACTACCAGCGCATCCGGGACGAGCTCGTCAGCCAGGGCGCGCTCTACGGCCTGGGCCCGGCCGAGCGGCGGCGCCGCGCCACCGAGCTCATCGAGATGCTCGACCTCGGCGAGGTGGCGGACCGCAACGCCATCACCCTCTCCGGCGGCCAGCGCCGGCGGGCCGACGTCGCGCTCGGGCTCATCCCCGGCCCCAGCCTGCTCTTCCTCGACGAGCCGTCCACCGGGCTGGACCCGCAGTCCCGCGCGCACCTGTGGGAGCACATCCTCACCCTGCGCGCGCGGTACGGGATGACCATCTTCCTCACCACGCACTACCTGGAGGAGGCGGACCAGCTCGCCGAGCGGGTGATGATCGTTGACCAGGGCCGGATCATCGCCGACGGCACCGCCAGCCGGCTCAAGGCCGACCTGGCCGGGGACCGGGTCACCGTCCTCGTCGCGGCCGATCCCGACGGCGCCGCCCGGGTGCTGCGGGCGGCGTCGGCCCGGTCCGGGGTCACCGAGCCGGACCTCACCGTCGGGCAGACCCCGGAGGGCACCCGGTTCGTCGCCACCGTCCAGCACGGGGACCGGGTGCTGCCCGGGCTGCTGCGCGACCTGGCGCCGCACGACGTGCGCGCCGCCGAGCTGGCCCGGCCGAGCCTCGACGACGTCTTCCTCACCCTCACCGGGCGCAGCCTGCGCGAGGAGAACCAGACCCAGACCACGCCCGAGCCGCAGGGAGCCCCCCGATGACCACGACGACCGACCCCCGCCCCGCGGCCCGGCCCGCGCTCGCCCGGGACAGCTGGGCCGTGCTGGTCCGCGAGCTGCGGCCGGTGCTGCGCGACCCGTTCAGCCTCGTCTTCTCCGTCCTCCAGCCGCTGATGTTCCTGGCCCTGTTCGGGCCGCTGCTCGGCGGGATGACCGGGCTGCCGATCGCCGAGGCGTTCCAGTGGTTCGTCCCCGGCATCATCGTGATGATTGCCCTCTTCGGCACCGCGATGACCGGCTCGAACCTGCTCTACGAGATCCAGAGCGGGGCGCACGAGCGGATGCTGGTCGCGCCGGTCGCCCGCTCCGCGCTCCTGGTCGGCCGGGCGGTGAAGGAGATGGTCCCGCTCGTCGTCCAGGCGCTGGTCATCGTCGGGATCGCCGCGCTGTGGGGCTTCCGGCCCTCGCTGCCGGGGATGGTCCTCGGCCTGGTCGTCCTGGCCGTGTTCGGCCTGGGGCTCGGGTCGCTGAGCTACGCGCTGGGGATCGTCAGCCGGGAGCGGGACTGGATGTTCTGGACCGTCCAGCAGAGCCTGCTGTTCCCGCTCATGCTGCTCTCCGGCATGCTGCTGCCGCTGGACGCCGGGCCGGGCTGGATGCAGGGCCTGGCCGCGTTCAACCCGCTGACCTACATGGTCGAGGCGGAGCGGGCGCTGTTCAACGGCGACCTCGGCGCGACGGCGGCCTGGCAGGGGGCGCTGGCCGCGGCGGTCACGGCGGTGGTCGGGATGTGGGTAGGCATCCGGGCGATGCGGCACAGCATCTGACCGGCCGATCCGGCCGCCGTCGGCGGCGCCTGACCAAGCCCCCTCCCGGGGACCCGAGGCGCCCGACGGCGGGCCGGCCGGCCGGTCCGGTGGGACGGTGCCGACCGCCCGCCGGTCAGGGCAGGCGGGCCTCGCCGCCGCGGTCCCGGGCGCGCAGCACCGGGGCCGCGGCGCACGCGGCCAGCACCGCCAGGCCGCCGCTGACCGCCACCACGGCGAACCCGGCGTGGGACCCGGCGGCGTCGATGAGCGAGCCGGCCACCGAGGAGCCCAGCGAGACCCCGATGTTGATGGCCGTGCTCAGCCAGGTCAGGCCCTCGGTGAGCTTGGCCCGCGGGACGACGTGCTCGACCATCGAGTTGCCGTTGATGATCGTCGGGGAGATGGCGAAGCCGGCGACGAACCCGACAGCGCCCATCACCAGGATGCTCTGGATGGCCAGGAAGAGCGCCGTGCCGACGGCGAGGACCGCCACGCCGAGGACGAACCGGCGCCAGGCCGGCCCGGTCCACGCCCGCGCCCCGTAGCCGAGGCCGGCGATCATCGACCCGAGCGCGAAGATGCCGAGCACCAGCCCGGCGGCCCCCGGGTTGTCGTGCTCGGCGGTGAACGCGACGACGGAGACGTCGGTGGCGCCGAAGATGCTGCCGACGAAGAGGAAGACGGCGACGAGGCCGACCATGGCGGGGGAGCGCATGACCGACCCGCGCGACGCCGAGGTCCGGACCGCCGTCGGCGGCTCGGTGGCCCGCTGGCTGAGGAACAGGTAGCCGCCCAGGACCAGCAGCACGAGCGCCGTCGCGATGCCCGCCCAGGCCGTGACGGAGGTGGCCAGGGCGGTGGCGACGACCGGGCCGAGGACGAAGGTGAGCTCGTCCAGCGCGGACTCCAGGGAGTACGCGCGGTGCAGCTCGCGCGGGTTGCGCACCACGACCGTCCACCGGGCGCGGACCAGCGCGCCGATCGAGCCGGCGGTGGCCCCGGCGAGCGCGGCGGCCACGAACAGGGTCCAGGACGGGGCCCGCAGCACGGCGGCGGTGACCAGCGCGACCAGGCCGACGGCGCTGACCGAGATCGCCGGGAGCATGACCGGCGCCTGCCCGTGCCGGTCCACCAGCCGGGCCAGCTGCGGCGCGCCGACCGCGAGGGCGATGACGAAGGTCGCCGAGACCCCGCCGGCCATCCCGTAGGAGCCGTAGAGCTGGGAGACCATCAGGACGATGCTGATCCCGACCATCGAGACCGGGAACCGGGCCAGCAGCCCGGCCATCGAGAAGGCCAGGGCCCCGGGCAGCGCGAGGATCTGACGGTACGGGCCGAGCACCGGGCGATTCTCTCACCGGTCCCGGCCGGCGGGACGACGGCGATCGGTCCCGGCCGCCGTCGCCAGGGAGGGTGGCGGCGGTGACGGCGACGAGGCCCGGCGCGCGACGGCGGCGCTGCCCGACACGCCCGACGGCCGCGCCGCCCGGCGCTACTCCGCCAGCGCCGCGTCCACGACCTCCTTCGCGGCGGCCTGCACCTGGGCCAGGTGCTCGGGGCCGCGGAAGGACTCGGCGTAGATCTTGTACACGTCCTCGGTGCCGGAGGGCCGGGCGGCGAACCAGGCATTCTCCGTGGTGACCTTCAGGCCGCCGATCGCCGCACCGTTGCCCGGCGCCTCGACCAGCCGGTCGGTGATGGGCTCCCCGGCCAGCGCGGTGGCGGTGACGTCGGCCGGGGTGAGGCTGGCGAGCCGGGCCTTCTGGGCCGCGGTGGCCGGGGCGTCGATCCGGGCGTAGGCGCTCGCCCCGTGCCGCTCGACCAGCTCGCGGTGGAACTGGCTGGGGGAGGAGCCGGTCACCGCGGTGATCTCCGCGGCGAGCAGCGCGAGCAGGATGCCGTCCTTGTCGGTGGTCCACACGGTGCCGTCGGTGCGCAGGAAGGAGGCACCGGCCGACTCCTCCCCGCCGAAGCCCACCGAGGCGTCGAGCAGGCCGGGGACGAAGTACTTGAAGCCCACCGGCACCTCGACGAGCCGGCGGCCCAGGCCCGCGGCCACCCGGTCGATCAGCGCGGAGGAGACCAGGGTCTTGCCCACCGCCGCCGTCGCCGGCCAGTGCGGGCGGTGGCCGAAGAGGTAGGCGATGGCGACGGCGAGGTAGTGGTTGGGGTTCATCAGCCCGCCGTCCGGGGTGACGATGCCGTGCCGGTCGGCGTCGGCGTCGTTGCCGGTGGCGACGTCGTAGGGGGCCCGGCCGCCGTCGGCCGCCATGGTCTCCCGCAGCGCCGCCATGGCGTAGGGGGAGGAGCAGTCCATCCGGATCTTGCCGTCCCAGTCCAGCGTCATGAACCGCCAGGTGGGGTCGACGGTGGGGTTGACCACGGTCAGGTCCAGCCCGTGCCGCTCGGCGACGGCGGCCCAGTAGTCCACCGACGCCCCGCCCAGCGGGTCGGCGCCGATGCGCACCCCGGCGGCGCGGATCGCGTCGATGTCCAGGACGTTGACGAGGTCGTCGACGTAGGCCGTGAGGTAGTCGTTGCGACCGGTGGTCTCCGCGGCGAGCGCGCGCTCCACCGGGACCCGGGGGACCGTGCGCCACCCGTCGCGCAGGATCTCGTTCGCCCGGGCCGCGATGGCCTTGGTCGCGTCCGAGCCGGCCGGCCCGCCGTGCGGGGGGTTGTACTTGAACCCGCCGTCGCGCGGGGGGTTGTGCGACGGCGTGACGACGATGCCGTCGGCCAGGCCCGGGCCCGTGGTGCGCACGCCGCCGGAGGTGCCGGCGCCGTTGTCGCGCAGGATCGCGTGGGAGACCGCCGGGGTGGGGGTGTAGGAGTCCCGCGCGTCGACGCGGGACTCCACGCCGGCGGCGGCGAGGACCTCCAGGGCGGTGCGCCAGGCCGGCTCGGACAGTGCGTGGGTGTCCCGGCCGAGGTAGAGGGTGCCGTCGATGCCCTGGGCCCGGCGGTACTCCACGATCGCGGCCGTGGTGGCGACGATGTGCGCCTCGTTGAAGGCGCCGTCGAGGCTGGAGCCGCGGTGGCCGGAGGTGCCGAAGACCACCTGCTGCGCCGGGTCGTCGGCGTCCGGCACCCGGTCGTAGTAGGCGGCGCGGACCGCGTCGACGTCGATGAGGTCCTCGGGCTGGGCGGGGGTGCCGGCGCGCTCGTGCATGGTCCGATCCTGCCAGCCAGGCGCCGGGTGCGCGCCAGGCAGCGCTGGGCGCCGGCGCCGAGAAAGCTGGCCGCCAGCGCCGGCACCGACCGCCGCCAGTGCCGAGAACGTCATAACGGTTGCTGTCAGCAACCGTTATGACGTTCTCGACGTACCCCATATCGGGCAGGGGCCCCCACGACCCTTCCAGACTCCTTGGGGTCCGGTCCTGCATAGTGTTGCTGCTGTGAAGGTTCCGACACCGCGCCCAGGGAAGCTCCTCGTTGGGACTGCCGAGCACCTCTCGCTGCCCGGAGACCGCGTATGAGGGGCACGATCGTCGCGCTGGGCGGCGGCGGGTTCTCGATGTCCGACGACGGGTCCTCGGCGATCGACGATCACATCGTCGAGCTGACGGGCAAGGCACAGCCGAAGGTCTGCTTCGTCCCGACCGCCAGCGGCGACGCGGACGGCTACGCAGCGCGGTTCGAGGAAGCCTTCAGCGGCCGCGCGCGCACATCGGTGCTCTCGCTCTTCTGCCACGAACCGTGGGGGTACACCGATCCGAACATGTTGCTCGACCAGGACGTGGTCTACGTCGGCGGCGGTTCCACCGCCAACCTGCTGGCGGTCTGGCGGCTGCACGGGCTTCCCGACCTGCTGCGGCAGGCCGCTGGAAACGGCACGGTGCTCGCCGGGATCAGCGCGGGGATGAACTGCTGGTTCGAGGGCTCGTCCACGGACTCCTTCGGGCCGCTGTCCCCGCTGCCGGACGGCCTCGGCTTCATCCCGGGAAGCGCCTGTCCGCACTACCTTGGCGAACCTGACCGCCGCGAGAAGTACCAGCGGTGGGTGGCGACCGGTGCGCTGGGCGACGGCTACGCGGTCGACGAGTACGCGGCCATCGTGTGGCGCGATGGTGCGCTGGCGGAAGCGGTCGCTGAGCAGTCGGGCCGGCCGGTGTTCCGGGTCGAGCGGACTGGTGACGACGCCGTGGAGCACGAGGTGGACGTGCGCACGCTCGTGCGGTGAAGAGCCAACGATCTGCGGCAGCCTGACCGCTTGCGGCTCTTCACAGTTGGGGGTGTGTGCGACACGCATGCAGACCGCTGTACGGCCACCTACCCTGGCTGCCATGGCTCTCCCCGACGTCCCCGGCAGTTCCGTCCCCGTCACCGCGCTCGACCCCGAGCGCCCGGTGCCCGAGGGTTACGTGCTGCTCGACGTGCGCGAGCAGGACGAGTGGGACGCCGGCCACGCCCCCGGCGCCGTCCACATCCCGATGGGCGACCTCCCGGACCGGATCGACGACCTGCCCGAGGGCGAGCTCCTGGTGGTCTGCCGCACGGGCGGCCGCTCGGGCCGTTCGGTGGCCTGGCTCAACCAGGCTGGCTTCGATGCCTACAACGTCGACGGCGGCATGTCGGCCTGGGCCAAGACGGGCCTGCCGCTGTCCTCCGAGACCGGCACGGAGCCGACGATCATCTGAGCCGCGGCCGGCCGGAGGGCATCTGAGTTGCGGCCGGCCGGAGGGCAGACCTTCCCGGCCCACCCAAACCTTCGGGGCCGGCGGAGCAGCAAGCGACCCGATCGGGAGAGTCGCCGCAGCGCTGCCGACGCACGCCCGGCCCCAGTCAGGGCGCCCCCCGGCGGCCCGTACAGTGGCGCCCCATGGGAAAGAAGAGCCGCCGCAAGTCCCGCCCCGAGGGCGCCCCCAAGCGCCGGCGCGCGGAGGTCGCCTACGTCGAGCGGCCCTTCGCCGGGCTGCCGGCCGAGACTGACCTGGTCGCGATGCGCGAGGTGGTGCCCGCGGCGACCGCGACGGTGCACACCACCGCCGAGTACGGCGACCGCGAGGTCCAACTCGTCACCCTCCTGCCGGACATGGTGCCGGCGCTGCACCGCGACGACGGCACCGTCCTGGTCGCGCTGCAGACGGCCGCGCACTCCGGGGACGCCTCCCGCGACGTCGCCGCCGCCCTGCTCGAGGCCCTCGACCTCGCCCCCGGCTCCGCGCTCGCCACCGCCGAGCCGCCCGAGCCCGGCCCGCGCCTGCAGGACGTCCTGGACTCCGGCGCCGGCGTGGACGTGGAGGTCCGCAGCACCTTCGACTTCTGGCTCACCGACCAGGCCCGGCAGGACGCCGACGTCGCCCGCGCCCTCGAGCAGGCCAACGAGAACATCGTCCCCACGGTCAAGGTCGACGGCGTGGAGTCGGCCTACTGGTGCCGGATGAGCCGGGAGTTCCTGCGCTGGGCCCGGCCGGAGGACTCCGAGCAGGTCCTCGACGCGATCGCTCGGCTGCACGCCGCGCGGCAGTCCGCCGTCGACGACGGCGCCCGGTTCGTCGGCGCGTTCCGGTCCTGCGGCATCCTCATCCCGGTCTGGGAGCTGGCCCCCGGCACCGAGGCCGAGGAGCTGACCGCACCGCTCCAGGCGTTCGAGGAGCGGTTCACCGCCGCCCTCGCCGCCGACCAGCCGCTCACGCCCGAGGAGCGCCGGGCGCGTGCGGGCATCGTCTCCCGGCAGGTCGCCCTGCGCTGACCGCGCCTCTCGCCCGGTCCCCTCTCATCCGGTCCCTCTCATCCGGCCCCCTCTCGCCCGGTCCCCTCTCGCCCGGTCCCCTCTCGCCCGGTCCCCTCTCGCCCGGTCCGCCCGCTGGCGTCGTCAGTCAGGATCGCCGACACCGGCAATCCCCATGTCTGTACTCGTTATGGCGGCTTGCCGTCGAGCGGAAGCAGCCATAACGAGTACAGACATGGCAGCTCGCGACCCGAGTCTCGGCTCCCGAGCGCCGTCGGATCATGGCTCGAGCCCCGTGCGTACCAGCGCATGAGCACACGCCGTGCCGCGCCGCACCGGCCGCCGTCGGCACCTCGGATCCCGGCACCGTCATGAGCTGGTCAAGGGAACCCCTCGCTCGGGTGCGGCCTTGGTCGCACTCCTGGATACTCTTGACGCGTGAGGCAGGAGTCGGGGTCGCAGCGGGTCGCCGTCGTCATCCCTGCCAAGGACGAGGTTGACCGCATCGCCGCGACCGTCCGGGCCGCCCGCGCCATCCCGCACGTGGACCTCGTCGTCGTCGTCGACGACGGCTCGGAGGACGGCACGCAGCACGCCGCGCGGGCGGCGGGCGCCGTCGTCGTGCGCCACTCGGTCAACCGGGGGAAGGCCTCCGCGATGGAGACCGGCGCCCGCGTCGTCGCCATGCGCGACGCCCAGGGCGAGCCGGCCCGGCTGCTGCTCTTCCTCGACGCCGACCTCGGCGAGAGCGCGGTGGCCACCGCGCCGCTGGTGCCGCCGGTCCTGGAGGGGCGGGCGGACTGCACCATCGCGGTGCTCCCGCCCCAGCCCGGCGCCGGCGGCCGGGGGATCGTCACCGGCCTGGCGCGCCGGTCGATCGCCCGGGCCACCGGGTGGACGCCCACCCAGCCCCTGTCCGGGCAGCGGTGCATGACGCGGGAGGCGTTCGAGGCCGCCCAGCCCCTCGCCCACGGCTGGGGCGTGGAGACCGGGATGACGATCGACCTGCTCGTCGCCGGCCTGACCGTCCAGGAGGTGCCCTGCGACCTGCGCCACCGCCCGTCCAGCAACAACCTGGCCGGGCAGCTGCACCGCTCCGCCCAGTACCGGGACGTCGCCCTCGCCGTCGCGCACCGCAACGTCCGCCGGGTGCGGGTCCCGCCCGGCCGGCGGGGGGAGAACCCCAGCCGGCAGCGCCCCGGCCGGCCCTACCGCGCCTGGGCCTGAGGGCCGGCCCGCAGGGCGTCCGACCGGCCGGGGGAATCCGCCCGCCCCTCCGGCGGGCCCGGCGCCGCTGGGTCCTGCCGGCCCAGCAGCCACCCGGTCACCACCGAGATGA
Source organism: Georgenia sp. TF02-10 (assembly GCF_022759505.1). NCBI lineage: Bacteria > Bacillati > Actinomycetota > Actinomycetes > Allobogoriellales > Allobogoriellaceae > Georgenia > Georgenia sp. TF02-10. The sequence goes on from NZ_CP094289.1 coordinate 513,545, forward strand.
GCAGCGGGACCGCCACCGAGATCCCGATCGCCGGGATGACGATGCCGGAGTCGTTGAGGACGAAACCGATGCCGAGCGTGACCCCCAGGGCCACCAGCAGCGGCGTGAGCAGCATCGCGGCCCGGTCGATCCGGCCCACCGCGCCGTCCCCGACCAGCCACCCGTAGGCCCCGCCGTCCTGCCCGCGGGCGGCGTCGCGCAGCGGGCGGGAGAGCAGCACGACGACCAGCACGATCCCGCCGATGGCCAGGAAGGTCAGCGGCGAGCCGAACAGGTTGGCCAGGTTCTGGCCGAGCTTGCGGCCCACCACCGACCACAGCCCGCCGTCGAGGACCGTCTCGACGAACCGGCCCAGGTGCGAGCGCTCCGCCGGCGGGCGCAGCCAGTCCACCAGGGAGAAGCCGACCACCACCACGGCCGCGGCCGCCAGCACCCCGGCGACCCGGCGCAGCGTCAGCCGCACGCCCAGGGTCAGCAGGCCCAGGACGAGGAAGCCGGGGACGAGCGCGGGCGGGCCGCCGAAGTCGGCGCCGATGGCCGGCAGCCCGTCCAGCACCACCGCCGTGACGCCGACGGCGCCCACCGCGGCCGCCGCGGCCCGCCGTCGGCCGCGGCGCACCAGTGGCTCGGCCAGGCACATGGCCACCAGCAGCGCGGCCGCGGCGAACAGGGCGAAGGAGGAGTTGTTGAACCCGTAGAACCGGCCGCCCACCTGCGGCTGGACCCCCATCAGGGCCGAGACCTGCAGCGTCGCGCCGGTCAGCACGTCCACCGCCAGCACCGCGGCGGTCAGCCCGGCGACGACGGCGACCGGGCCGAGCAGCCCGCGCCAGGGCCCGAGCAGCGCCGCGGCCGCGACCGCCGCGGCGAGCACCGCCGTCGCCGCGAACAGCACCAGCCCGGGGGCGTCGGCGCGCCACCAGGGCAGCAGGTTGGCCAGGTAGGACGCCACCGGGACGGCGCCGACGCCGACCGCCACCGCCCGCAGCACCCGCAGCATCCCGCCGGGCCGGCCGGACCGCAGCGCCCGTGCCACCCGGCCCGGCAGGCCCCGCCCGCGGGCCTCCAGCCGGGCCGCCGTCCGGTCCAGCCAGCGCCGGTTCAGGCCCACGCTGGCCACCCCGTACAGCAGCAGGTTCATCGCCACCAGCGCGGAGTAGAACGGCCCGGTCAGTGGCCGGACGGCCACCGCGTGCGCGTTCACGTCCGCCAGGTACGCCACCCGCTCCGGGCCGGTGCGCCCGTCGGCCGCGTGCCCGAGCGGGGCGCCGGCCAGCCCGGCGGGCACGTCCAGCCCGAGCATGCCGAGCACGGTGGGGGTGAGGTCGGTGGACTGCAGCATCCCGGGCTGGCGGGTGGAGCGGGTGTCCAGCAGCGCCCCGTCCGCGGGCAGGTCGGGGCCGAGCGCCGGGCCGGCGGCCACCGCGACCTGCATGAGCGACCGGGTCCCGGAGTCGGCGAGCGAGCCGAGCACCACGGTCGCCTGGGGGGAGGCGGCCTGGACCGCCTCGAGGACGGCGCCCACCCGGGCGTCCACGCCGGCCACCTGCTCCGCCCGCTCGGGGGAGGCGAGCAGCCAGGCCTCGCCGGAGCTGGGCGGGGCGGTCTCGGAGGGGTCCGGCTCGTCGGTGCGGTCCACCGATGCCGACTCCGGGACGAGCACGAGCGGCCGGTTGCGGTCCCGTACGGTGCCGACGTCGACGACGGCGAGCGCGTGGCCGGGCAGGGCGGCGCCGACCTGCTCCCCGAGCCGGGTGGGGCTGACCGGGGCGAAGGTGTGCTCCCCGGTGACGACGCCGTCACTGCCGGCCAGCGCGATGGCCGCACCGGCGCCGACGGCGACGGCCGGCATGCCGGCGTCGGCGAGGCGGTCCCCGAGCAGGCCGGGCTGGGCGTCGTAGGAGGCCTCGGCGGCGGCGTCGAGATAGTCCGACCATCCGGGGACGGCGCCGTCCGAGCCGGCCTCGCGCAGCGCCCGGCAGGTGCCATAGGTGCCGGTCGGCAGGTCGGCCGCGCGGCGGCCGGCCGACAGCGCCAGCCAGCCGTCGGCCGGGCAGGTGCTCGAGCGGACGGAGCGCACGACCATGTTGCCGCTCGCGCCGTGCTCGGCCAGCGCCCACAGGTTCGGGGTGGCCAGCGCGGAGAGGTCCTCCCAGCGCACCCCGCCGGTGCCGATGACGACGAGGGGGGCGCTGGGGCTGGCGGTGGCACCGGCGGCCGTACCGGGGTCGGCGGGGGTGCCTGGGTCGGTGGGTGCGCCGGCGGCCGGCGTCCTTGCTCGGTCGGTGGGTGCGCCGGCGACCGGAGCGCCGGGCGAATCGGTAGGTGCACCCGCGCTGGCGAGGGCGCCCGAGTCGGTGGTCGCGGCCGGGCCGGCCGTCTCGGCCGCCCCGGCACTCGCCGTGGGCCCCGGCGCCGCGGCCGCCACCAGCGGCGCGATCAGGGGCAGCACGAGCGCGAGGGTGACCACCGCGGCGAGGACGATGACGACCCACCGCTGCGTGCGCTGTCGCCGCCGGCTCACCCGGGCAGCCTACGTGGCGCGCCCCCGGGGCAACCTTGGCCACAGCCGCGCGCGGCACCCGGCCGCCCCACGGCGACGACTACCCTGCAGGGGTCGCACCGCCCCCAGGAGGTCCCATGCCCGCCGTCGACGGCGTCCGTCCCCGCGCCCGGTACGCCTACCTCGGGCCGGAGGGCACCTTCTCCGAGGTCGCGCTGCGGCAGGTCGTCACCGGGGAGGACGCCGACCTGGTGCCGTGCACCGACGTGGTGACCGCGCTGGACCGGGTCCGGTCGGGCGAGGTCGACTTCGCCGTCGTCCCGATCGAGAATTCCGTAGAGGGCGGCGTCAACGTCACCATGGACACCCTTGCCACCGGGGCGCCGCTGCGGATCGTGGCGGAGATGCTGGTCCCGGTCGCGTTCACCCTCTCCGCCCGGGCCGGGACCACCCTGGAGCAGGTCCGGCGCATCGGCACCCACCCGCACGCCTGGGCGCAGTGCCGCCGCTGGGTCGCCGCGCACCTGCCCGGCGCCGTGCACGTCCCGGCCACCTCCACCGCCGCCGCGGCCGCGCTGCTCGCCGAGCGGCCCGACGCCGGCTTCGACGCCGCCCTGTCCTCGGCCGTCTCGGTGGAGAAGTACGGCCTGACCCCGCTGGCCGAGGGCATCAACGACAACCCGCACGCGGTGACCCGGTTCATCCTCGTCGCCGCCCCCGGCTACCTCCCCCCGCCCACGGGCGCGGACAAGACCACGCTCATGGTGCACCTGCCCGACAACGAGGCCGGGGCCCTGCTGAGCATGCTCGAGCAGTTCGCGACCCGGGGGGTCAACCTCTCCCGGATCGAGTCCCGGCCGATCGGGGACTCCCTGGGCCGGTACTCCTTCTCCATCGACGCCGAGGGGCACGTGGCCGAGGAACGGGTGCAGGCCACCCTCATCGGCCTGCACCGGGTGTGCCCCACCGTGCGGTTCCTCGGCTCCTACCCGCGCGCCGACGGGCAGCGCCCGCAGATGCGGCCCGGGACGCACGACGCCGACTTCCGCGCGGCACGGGACTGGGTGGCGGGACTGCTGGACGGGCTGGCGCCGACCGGGGCGGGGGACTGAGGACCCGCTGCCGGGCCAGCTGAGGACCGGCTGCCGGGCCGGGTCGGCGGCGGGCTCTAGCGTGCGGACCGTCGGCGGCCCGGCGCCGGTGCGACTGGCCCATCCCCAGCCGAGCTCCGGCTGGCCCTGTCCACAGCCGGGCCCGAGCAGTAGCTGGCGCCCAACATCGAGAACGTCAAAACGGTTGCTGTCAGCAACCACTTTGGCAGTCTCGATGCTGCCGGGCGGCCGTCGCCGTCGGCGGGCCGAACACCGAGAACGTCAAAACGGTTGCTCTCAGCAACCACTTTGCCAGTCTCGACGCGGGAGGCAGGGCCGAGGCGCGGCCTGAGGCCGGTCTGCCGCTGGCGACCCCGGCCGCTACGCCGTGCGCACCACCAGCGCCCGCTCCTCCACCCGGGCCCGCACGACCCGGGCGTAGCCGATGAGGTCGCCGTCGACCTGGACGTGCTCGGGCTCCTCGGTGCGGACCACCACCTCCTGGGAGCGGCGGAACTCGATGGTGCCGGTGGCGTAGGGCACCAGGTCCCGGCGCACGCCGATGCCCTGGAGGACCACCTTGCGGAGCAGGTCCGCCCAGCCGATCAGGCCGCCCCGGGTGTCGATCGCCGCCACGTCCAGCCACCCGTCATCGAGCTGGGCGTCGGGGAAGAGCACCACCCCGCCGGGCAGCCGACCGACGTTGGCGAACAGGATGGTCCGGGCCGTGATCGTGTCCCCCGGCCCGGACCCGCCGAGCTCGACGGTGGCCCGGATCTTCCGGCCGGTCAGGTGCTTGACCCCGGCGAGGAAGTACGCCAGCCAGCCGATCCGGGCCTTGAGCTCGTCGTCGGCGCCGGCGACCATCGCCGCGTCGAAGCCGAGGCCGCCGATGACCAGGAACACGTGCTCCTTGTCCGGGTCCTCGACCGGGACCTGCGGGGTCTCGGCGGCGTGCGCGCGCAGCTCCTCCTCGTCCTCGGGCAGCGCGCTGTCCAGGTAGCGGCCCTCGGCGGCCGCGCCGGACCCGGTCGCGTCGGCGCTCTTGGCGGTCGAGGCGTCAGCCCGGCCGGCGACCTTCGCCTCGTCCTCCGCGGAGAGCGGCTCGGTGCGCAGCCAGCCCATGTCGATCGGCCGGTCTCGCCCGGTCAGGGCGGTGGAGACCATCTCGCGCTGGCTGCCCAGCGGAATCTCCAGGTTGCGGGCCAGCAGGTTGCCGGTGCCCAGCGGGACGAGGCCCATCGGCACCTCGCTGCCGGCCAGGGCCTCGGCGACGGCGCGCACGGTGCCGTCCCCGCCGGCGGCGATCACCAGCGACGCCCCGGCGGCCAGCGCCTCCCGCGCCTGCCCCAGGCCCGGGTCCTCCACGGTGGTCTCGAACCACAGCGGCTCGGCCAGCCCCACCTCGCCGGCGGTCTGGTTCACCAGGTCCCGCAGGCCTTCCACGTCCCGGACCTTCGACGGGTTCAGCACGACGGCGGGCGGGCCGGGCGGCTCCTCGTCCGCGGGCTGGTCCTCGGTCGCCTCCTCGGCCGCACCGTCCCCGGCCGTCCCGGGCCGGCGGGTCCCGGCGCGGGCAGGGCGAACGGCGCGCCAGGCCAGCGCACCGGCGATGAGGGCCACCACGGCGAGGAGGAGCGCCACGACCGCCAGCCACTGCTCCCACGCCATGGGCGAACGGTACCCACGGCGGCCGGGGTGCACCGCGCGGGACCACGGCGCCGGGTGCTGGGGCCGACCGGCGCCGGGTGCGGGGGGCGTGCGGCCGGGCGGGCCGACCCCCCGACGCCCTGCCGTGTGCGGCGAGGCCGCCTGCCGTGCCGGGCCCACCGGCGCCCGGTGCGGGGCCGACCGCGCCGCCCGTTACCCTCGAGGGGTGATCGACCTCAAGGCCCTGCGGGCCGACCCGGAGAAGGTGCGGGCCAGCCAGCGGGCCCGCGGGGCCGACGTGGACGTCGTCGACGCCCTGCTCCAGGCCGACGCCCGGCGCCGGTCCACCCTGACCCGGTTCGAGGAGCTCCGCGCCGAGCAGAAGCAGGCGTCCCGGAGCGTCGGCGCCGCCGACCCGGCGGAGCGGCCGGCCGTGCTGGCCCGCGCCAAGGAGCTCGCCGCCCAGGTCCGCGCCGCCGAGGTCGAGGCCGACGCCGCCGCCGCGGAGGTCGACGCGCTGCTGCAGCAGGTCCCCAACGTCGTCCTCGACGGCGTCCCGGCCGGCGGGGAGGAGGACTACGCGGTCCTCAAGCACGTGGGCACCCCCCGCGACTTCGCCGCCGAGGGCCTCGCCCCGCTGGACCACCTCGACCTGGGCGAGGGCCTGCGCGCCATCGACACCAAGCGCGGCACCAAGGTCGCCGGCGCCCGGTTCTACTTCCTCACCGGTATCGGCGCCCGGCTCGAGCTCGCCCTGCTCACCGCCGCCCTGGACCAGGCGCTCGCCACCGGCTTCACGCCGATGGTCACCCCCACCCTGGTCACCCCGCAGACGATGGCCGGCACCGGCTTCCTCGGCGCGCACACCGATGAGGTCTACCACCTGGCCACCGACGACCTGTACCTCACCGGCACCTCCGAGGTCGCGCTCGCCGGCTACCACGCCGACGAGATCCTCGACCTCGACGGCGGCCCGCTGCGCTACGCCGGCTGGTCCACCTGCTACCGGCGCGAGGCCGGCTCCTACGGCAAGGACACCCGCGGCATCATCCGGGTGCACCAGTTCAACAAGGTGGAGATGTTCTCTTACGTCCCGGCGGAGCAGGCGGAGGAGGAGCACGCCCGGCTGCTCGCCTGGGAGGAGGAGATGCTCGCCAAGGTCGAGCTGCCCTACCGGGTCATCGATACCGCCGCCGGGGACCTCGGCACCTCCGCCGCCCGGAAGTTCGACTGCGAGGCCTGGCTGCCCAGCCAGTCCCGGTACCTCGAGCTCACCTCCACCTCCAACTGCACCACCTTCCAGGCCCGGCGGCTGGGCATCCGGGAGCGGGCGGCCGACGGCCAGACCCGCCCGGTGGCCACCCTCAACGGCACGCTCGCCACCACCCGGTGGCTGGTGGCGATCCTGGAGAACCACCAGCTGCCCGGCGGGGCCGTCCGGGTGCCCGCCGGGCTGCGGCCCTACCTCGGGGGCCTGGAGGTCATCGAGCCCGCATGACGGACCTCACCGGCGCCAGCGTCCCGGCGGAGCCGGCCGGCAACGGCGTCCTGCCGCTGGCCGCGCGCGCCGCCCGGTGGCGGGAGGCGCTGCCGCCCACCCTGCCCGCCGCGGGGGCGGACCTGCTCGTCGCCCTGGACATCGACGGCACCCTGCTCACCCACGACGGCGAGCTCCGCCCCGCCGTCGCCGAGGCCGTGGCCGACCTGCGCGACACCGGGACCCGGGTGGTCCTGGCCACCGGCCGCTCCCTCCAGGCCGTCACCCCGGTGGCCGCCGCCCTGGGCCTGACCCACGGCTGGGCGGTGTGCTCCAACGGGGCCGTCGTCATCCGGCTGGACCCCGGGCTGGCGGAGGGGCACGAGATCACCGACGTCGTCACCTTCGACCCGGGGCCGACCCTGCGGCTGCTGCGCGAGGAGGTGCCGTCCGGGCTGTTCGCGGTGGAGGACCTCGGCCGCGGGTTCAAGGTGACCTCGCCCTTCCCGATGGGGGAGCTGACCGGGGAGGTGGAGGTGGTGGACTTCGAGGAGCTCGCCGCCGCCCCCGCCACCCGGGTGACGCTGCGGGCGCCGGAGCTGAGCTCGGCGGACTTCCACGACCTCGTCCAGCGGGTGGGCCTGCACGGGGTGGGCTACGCGGTCGGCTGGACCGCGTGGCTGGACATCTCCCCGGAGGGCGTGAGCAAGGCCAGCGCGCTGGAGATGCTGCGCGGGCGGATGGACGTCCGGCCCGCCGCCACGGTCGCGGTGGGCGACGGGTCGAACGACCTGGAGATGCTCGCCTGGGCCGCGCACGGGGTGGCCATGGGCGACGCCGGCCCGCAGGTGGTGGCGGCGGCCGACGTCGTCACCGACCGGGTGGGCCAGGACGGCGCCGCCGTCGTGCTGCGGGCGCTGCTCGAGCGCTGACCCGGCCGACGGAGAGGGGTGTGGCACGGTCACCAGGGCGGTGGCCGACGGCGGTCCCGCACCGCCGGCCGAGACGATCCCGACGGTGGCCGCCGTCGTCGGGACCCCGTTAGCGAGCAGCCGACCGGCCGCTCCCGTCAGGACACGTGCGCCTGCCGGTCGGCGTTGGCGTGGATGGCGTCCCGGACGTACTGCGCGAGGCCCGGGTGGACGTCCTCGTACGTCTTGGTGTACCGCGGTTCGGTGACGTACATGTCGCTGAGCTTGCGGTGGAACTGGGCGTCGAGGTCGTAGAACCAGCGCTCGATATGGGCCCGCGCCGCCTCGGCGGCGTCCATCGCCTCGGCGGAGGTGGCCGGCAGCCCGGCGGTCAGCGCCGCGACGAACGCGGCGTTGACCGCCTCGCTCTCGGCCTTGATCTGCTCCCAGTCCGCCTTGGTGTACTCCCGGGTGCGCTGCTCGGACTGCCGCCACGCGTCGGTGCCGCCCCAGCGCTCCTGGGCCTCGGCCGCGTACTCGTCGCTGAAGCTGTCCCCGAACAGCTCGCGCTGCTCCTGCGGGGTGAGGTTCACGCCGTTCATCTCTTGCTCCCACGCTCGGTCGATGGCTGCCAGGAGCTCGGTGAGCTCCGCCAGCCGGGACACGACCACCGCGCGCTGGCGCTGCAGGTGCTCGGCCACCGCCCCCGGCGTCTCCTGCGCGAGCAGCTCGTGGATCTGCTCGAGCGGCAGGCCCAGGCGCCGGTAGACCACCACGCTGCGCAGCCGGTCGATGTCCGCCGGCGCGTACAGGCGGTACCCGGCGTGGCTGCGTGCGCTCGGGGTGACCAGGCCGATCTCGTCGTAGTGGTGCAGGGTCCGCACCGTGACGCCGAGCTGCTCGGCGATCTGGCCCACCGTGAGCACCTGCTGCTCCTCCGTCGCTGCGGTCATGCCCTCCACCGTGCTGGCTCACGTCGGGTGAGGGTCAACCGCCATCGTCCGCCACCGGTGGGCGGCGGCGCTCGCCGACGGCGGGCACCGGGCCGGTCGTCGTCGGCCGGTACCGGGCCGGTCGCCGTCGGCGGCACCGACCCGGGACCTCCGTCCCGGATCTGCGCCGCCGGGCCATCGTTGCCGGATCGTTACCGGTTCCGGGCCGCTTTCGGTTGAAGAACCGGGGGCCGACGGCTTGGGTAGCCGTGGGAGCGGTTCCGCTCGCGGACGATGACGTACGAGGAGGACTGTCGTGAGGATGACGACCAAGCGGCGTGCCATGGGGACGCTGGCCGGCGCGGCGGCGCTGGCCATGACCCTGGGGGCCTGTGGCGGGGCCGACGAGCTTGGCGGCGGGGGCGGCGGGGGCGGCGGGGACGACACCGCCGGCGGCACCGACTGCTCGCCGTACGAGGACTACGGCAGCTTCGACGGCGAGACGGTCTCGCTGTTCTCCTCCATCCGCGAGGTCGAGGCGGACCAGCTCCAGGACACCTTCACCGAGTTCACCGAGTGCACCGGCATCACCGTGGAGCACAACGGCTCCGGGGAGTTCGAGCAGCAGGTCGTCGTGCAGGCCGAGGGCGGCAACGCGCCCGACCTGGCGATCTTCCCCCAGCCCGGCCTGTTCGCCCGCATGGTCGAGTCCGGCTACCTCGTCGAGCCGTCGGAGGAGGTCGAGGCCAACGTCGACGAGGGCTGGAGCGAGGACTGGAAGAGCTACGGCACGGTGGACGGGACGTTCTACGGCGCGCCGCTCATGGCCAGCGTGAAGTCCTTCGTCTGGTACAGCCCGACGGCGTTCGAGGAGAACGGCTACGAGGTCCCCACCACGTGGGACGACCTGATGGCGCTGACCGAGCAGATCGCCGCCGACCACGGCTCGGAGGACGTCAAGCCCTGGTGCGCCGGGATCGAGTCCGGCGGGGCGACCGGCTGGCCGGCCACCGACTGGATCGAGGACATGGTCCTGCGCGCCGGCGGCCCGGACGTCTACGACCAGTGGGTCAACCACGAGATCCCGTTCAACGACCCGCAGATCGTCGAGGCCGTGGACATGGCCGGGGGCATTCTGAAGAACCCGGACTACGTCAATGGCGGCATCGGCGACCCCCGCTCGATCGCCACGACGTCCTTCAACGACGCCGGCCTGCCGATCCTCGACGGCAACTGCTTCCTGCACCGCCAGGCCTCCTTCTACGAGGCGCAGTGGCCCGAGGGCACCGACGTCAGCCCCGAAGGCGACGTGTTCGCCTTCTACCTGCCCGGCGAGACCGAGGACGAGAGCCCGCTGCTGGTCGGCGGGGAGTTCGTCGGCGCCTTCAACGACAATGAGGCCACCCAGGCCGTCCAGGCGTACATGTCCTCGGGCGAGTGGGCGAACACCCGGGTGGAGATCGGCGGGGTGACGAGCGCGAACACCGCCGTCGACCCCGAGAACGCCTCCTCCGACGTCCTGCGCCTGGCCATCGAGCTGCTCCAGGACGAGAACGCGGTCGCCCGCTTCGACGGCTCGGACATGATGCCCTCCGAGGTCGGTGCGGGGGCCTTCTGGTCCGGGATGGTGAGCTGGATCGACGGCGCCGAGACCCAGACGGCGGTGGACCAGATCGAGGCCGCCTGGCCCGCCGGCTGAGGACGCCGGCCACCGGGGGGAGCAGCCACCGCGCTGCTCCCCCCAGCCCGTCCCGCGGCGCGCGCCCCCGGCCCCGGTGGCGGGCCGGGCCGCAGCCGCCGACCCCCGTCCGGCCCCAGGGCGGCGCCGCCGCCGCCGAGGAGATGAGAGATGGACTTCTTCCTGTACTCCAAGATCGGGCAGATGGTCCTGGCGCTGCTGGCCTTCGCCGCGGTCGTCGCGGTCCTGATGCTCGGCGCGCGGGTGGCCGACCGGGTCGCCGGGCGGACCCGCAACCTGTGGGCGCTGCTCGTCTTCGCCGGGCCGGCGCTCCTCCTGCTCGGCGTCGGCCTGATCTACCCGGCCGGCCGCACGATCGTCATGTCCTTCATGGACCGCCGCTCGGAGGAGTGGGTGGCCCTGGACAACTACGCCTGGGTCCTCAACAACCCCGAGTCCCTGCGGGCCTTCATCAACACGTTCTGGTGGGTGATCCTCACCCCGCTCGTGGCGACGGTCGTGGGCCTGCTCTACGCCATCCTCATCGACGGCAAGCGGTTCGAGAAGGTCGCCAAGTCGCTGCTGTTCATGCCCATGGCGATCTCCTTCGTCGGTGCCGGGATCATCTGGAAGTTCGTCTACGAGTACCGCGGCGCGGCGCAGGACCAGATCGGCCTGCTCAACGCCGTCCTGGTGGCGGTCGGCCTGGAGCCGGTGCGGTTCCTCCAGGACGGGCCGTGGAACACCTTCTTCCTCATCTTCGTGATGATCTGGGTGCAGGCCGGGTTCGCCATGGTGCTGCTCTCGGCGGCGATCAAGGCGATTCCGACCGACATCGTCGAGGCGGCCCGGCTCGACGGCGTCAGCCCCTGGCAGATGTTCCGCTCGATCACCGTGCCCTCGATCCGGCCCACCCTGGTGGTGGTGGTGACCACGATCTCCATCGCCACGCTGAAGATCTTTGACATCACCCGGACGATGACCGGCGCCCGGTTCGGCACCCAGGTGCTGGCGAACCAGATGTACGACCAGTCCTTCACCTTCGGCAACAACGGGATCGGCTCGGCGACGGCCGTGGTCATCTTCGTCCTAGTGATCCCGATCATCGTGTACAACGTCCGGCAGATGCTCAGGAACCGGGAGGTGCGTGGAGCATGAGCGGCACCACTCCGGCGAACCCGGCGGTCGCCGTCGGCCGCCCCGCCACGTCCGTCCCGGACCCGATGGGCGGCCGGCCGGCCCCCACCAACCGGGTGACCACGTCCTCCCGGGCCAAGAAGACGCTGTCCACCCGGGTGGGCTCCGCCGTCGCTCTGGTCATCGCGGTGCTGTGGACGCTGCCGACGGCGGGCCTGCTCATCACCTCCGTGCGGCCCGAGGGGCAGATCCGGTCCACCGGCTGGTGGACGTTCTTCAGCGACCCCGCGTTCACCCTGGACAACTACCGCGAGGTCGTGTTCGGGCGGGCCTCCTCGGGCGCGCTGGCGAACTTCTTCATGAACTCCCTCACGATCACCGTGCCGGCGACGGTGATCCCGCTGGTGCTCGCCATCATGGCGGCCTACGCCTTCTCGGTGCTGCAGTGGAAGGGCCGGGACACGGTGTTCGTGCTGGTCTTCGCACTGCAGATCGTGCCGCTGCAGATGGCACTCATCCCCCTCCTGCGGATCTTCTCCGGGACGGCCGTGGCGGAGGCGTTCCCGTTCCTGTCGATCTGGGTGGCGCACTCGATCTTCGCGCTGCCGCTGGCGGTGTTCCTGCTGCACAACTTCATGGCCGAGGTGCCGCGGGAGCTCATCGAGGCGGCCCGGGTCGACGGCGCCGGGCACGTGACCCTCTTCTTCCGGATCATGCTGCCGCTGCTGGTGCCGGCCATCGCCAGTTTTGCCATCTTCCAGTTCCTGTGGGTGTGGAACGACCTGCTCGTCGGGCTGACGTTCTCCGGCGGGAACAACCAGATCCAGCCGCTGACCGCGCGGCTGTCGGAGATGGCCGGCTCGCGCGGGCAGGACTGGCACCTGCTGACCTCCGGGGCCTTCGTCTCGATGATCGTCCCGTTGGTCGTGTTCTTCGCCCTGCAGAAGTACTTCGTGCGCGGGCTGCTCGCCGGGTCGGTCAAGGGCTGAGGCCGGGGCCGGGCGCCGGGCCGCTGGTGCCGGGGGCGGTGCTGACCGCCTGCTGGGCTGCGGTGGTGCTCGTCCCCGGCGGCGCGACGGGTCAGGGCACCAGCAGGACCTTGCCGAACACCTCGCCCGAGTCCAGGAGCTCGTGACCGCGAGCGGCCGCGGCGAGCGGCAGCCGGGCGTGCACGATCGGGCGGAGCCGCCCGTCGGTGAGCATCGGCCAGACGTGCTCGCGGACCTCGGCGACGATGGCTGCCTTCTCCGGCCTCGGCCGGGCGCGCAGCGTGGTGACGTGCACGCTGGCCCGCTTGGTGAGCAGGCGGCCGAGGTCGATCTCCCCCCGGCGCCCGCGCTGGGTGCCGATGATCACCAGCCGCCCGCCGGTGGCGAGCACCGCAGTGTTCTGCTCCAGGCCGCCGGCGCCGAGGACGTCGAGGACGACGTCGACCCCGCGTCCGTCGGTGGCCCGCAGGACCTCCGCCGCCACGTCCTGGCTGCGGTGGTCGACGGCGACGTCGGCCCCCAGCTCGAGGCAGCGCCGGGTCCGGTCCGGGCCGCCCGCCGTCGTGAGCACCCGGGCGCCGAGCGCGCGGGCGAGCTGGATCGCCGCCGACCCGACCCCGCCGGAGCCGCCCTGGACCAGGACGGCCTGGCCCGCCGCGAGGTGGGCGACGGTGACGAGGTTGGACCAGGCGGTGCACACCGCCTCCGGGAGGGCGGCGGCGTCGAGGAGGTCGAGGCCGGGCGGGACGGAGAGCAGCTGCCCGGCCGGGACCGCGACCAGCTCGGCGTACCCGCCGCCCGCGAGCAGGGCGGCGACCTTGTCCCCGACCTGCCAGCCGGTGACGTCGGCGCCGAGCGCCGCGACGGTGCCGGAGACCTCCAGGCCGAGGAGCTCGCTGGCGCCGGGCGGCGGGGGGTAGTGGCCGGCCCGCTGGAGGAGGTCGGCCCGGTTGATGCCGGCGGCCGCCACCCGGACGAGGACCTCGTCCGGGGCGGGCTCGGGGTCGGGGGCGTCGGCGAGGACGAGGTCGTGGTCGGAGATGGTGATCGCGCGCATGGGTCCCATCCTGGCCGCCCGTAGACTGGCCCGCGCCGCCAGCAGGGGCCGCGTCCGCACCGCCGGCGGCAGGGAGGGCTGACAGAGCGGCCGAATGTGGCGGTCTTGAAAACCGCTGTGGGGCGACCCACCAAGGGTTCGAATCCCTTGCCCTCCGCGTCGTCGCAGGTAATGCGGTCGACGAGGGGTCCAGCGACCTCCGCCGTGAAGAGCTGGGTGTAGTCACCGACAGCGCCGAAGTCGTCCCGGTCCATCCGTACTATGTCGATCCTCCACGGCGCGGTGATGGCTAACCTTCAGGCATACCTCGCTGAGCACCCGCTGGGCGGACCCAAGGGTGGCTGCAGCCGGGCGGGGTGCGGCGGTGCGCCTCGAACGAGGATCGGGACGCGCCGCTGGAGCACGGCAAGCACTACCTGAGGTACGTCAACTTTGCGCTTCACCGTCGAGGTCGCGGGAACGCGCTTCCACGGCCTGCGGCACACCTACGCGTCGCTTGGGTTCATGGCTGGCGTCGACCCGAGCATGGTCAGCCGGGTTGATGGGATACGGCTCCCGGAGCATCACGACCAAGTCTTCGTCAGCGACCTGTCGCCGGCCGACGAGGCTCTACACCCGCGCCGCGTCGGCGTTGTGGCCGAGCACGTACCGGTGAGGATCCCCGCGCTACTCCGCGAGGATGCGCTTGCACAAGGCGAACATGACAAGGCCATGGACGAGTGAAACACTCACCTCGTAACGCGGGATCCCGCCCGGCTCTCGCAGTTCGACGGTGAAGGTCTCACCCGCCTGAGTCACGGACGCCAGCATCAGATCGTCTGCCGAGGTCTCGTACCGAGTGGCGACCCGGAGGCGAGCGCTCTCGATCGCTTCGTCCTCTGTGAATGTTCGTCTCGCCGACGCGTCCCGTACGTGCGTTGCGAGCCGTCGCGCGTAGCGCAGGAGCGAGTCGGCAGCGATGGCTATGAAGATGTCTCCGGACAGTTGCACAGCGACTTCCGCTACGTCACCCGACGCGCCCCACTCGGTGGTTCTCCGGCTGTACACGATCGAATATCGGGGTTCCCCGCCGTTCGGCCGAAGGATGTCGTCTAGAGTTGTCCAGAGCCACCCTTGGGGCACGTCGAGACCGTTTGCGTCAATGGCGACGAAGTCACCGGTCCACTCGAAGTGTTCGTCAAGCGGTTCAAACGTAAAGTAGGTGACTTCCGGTGGTCCCTCCGCCCACTCGTCGCTCACGGCTGGGGAGCCTTGAACTGCCGCAACGACCCGCCGTCGATCGAACTGCGTGGTGGGCGGTTGGTGATACCGTGGGTAGCGAGAGTGCTGGGGTCGTCGCTCATGGGCCTAAGGTAGCAGGACGTAGCCACACCCCCGACTCGGAACGGGCGGCGGACTTCACGATCCCTCCGAGAAACCCTGCAGGTACGCCGCGTGAATAATTTTCAGCTTGCGCGGCTGTCGACCATCCCTTCCGTTGCTAGTCCAGACAGTGGCTAAGCCCCGCGCCGCATGGCGCCACGACTGTTCGCTGCGGACGACTGTGGCGCAAGCGAAGGACTGTACTTGAAAACTGCTGTGGGGCGACCCACCAAGGGTTCGAATCCCTTGCCCTCCGCCGGATGTTGGCCGGCCACTCGCTCGCGTCGGAAGCGCCGTCTCGGGCGGGGTGAGGGGTCGACGTCGCCTGGTGGCCGGAACGCCGCACCGGAGAGGTGCCGCGCTGGCGGACACGTGCGAGGCACCATGTACTCCTGACAGGGAGGTGACGATGCTTGCCAACCTCGATCTCGTGGCCATCCCCCGCGAGAAGGCTGCAGCCCTTGCCGGCATCAGTCAGCGCCGGCTTCGGTACTGGCATCGCAAGGGGCTCGTGGCACCCACGATCGAGTCCCACCGAACCTCGCGCCCGGTGTACCTCTACGCCTACCAGGACCTCCTGGCGGTGCTCGTCCTCGTCGAACTCAAGGCGCGCGGCGTGCGTCTGCAGCACGTCCGGCGAGTGGTGCCTTACGTTCGCGCGCTCGGGTACTCCCAGCCGCTGACCGAGGTCTGCTACGCCATCCACGGCGGCGAGATCCACCTGCAGCACCCCGACGGCGGCTGGGAGGGTGATCGCCGCCCCGGCCAAGGGGTCCTCCCCGAGGTGCTCGAGCTCGAGCCGCTGCGCGCGCGCATCCAGCGAGCCGTGATCCGGCCAGAGCAGCAGCACGGCTCTACGGAGCGGCGGTCGGGGACGCTGGGAGGGAAGGAGGTGTTCGCCGGCACGCGCGTCCCCGTCAGCACCGTGCAGCGCTACCTCGACATGGGTGCTTCCGTGGAGCAGGTCCTGACGTCCTTCCCAGCCCTGGATCGTGCCGACGTCGACGAGGTGATCAGTCGGCGAGCATCATGATCGCCTTGCGTTTCGTGCTGGAGCAGGACGTCGACGTCGCTGTCCGCGCAGCCTTGGAGCGGCTGGGGCGCGAGTGCTGACCGCGCACGGGGCCGGGTCTGGAACCACCGCGACGCGGCGATCGGCAGCGCCCGGCCTCGCTGCGGTGAACGCGCACGGCACCTCAACCGGCTACCCGCCAGCCCGCAAGGTGCGGCTCCCCGTCGGTCGGTACCGGGAGCGTCCTACCGAGCTTTGACGGCAAGCACGGGGACCTCGGCCTCCAGCAGCACCCGCTGCGCCATCGAGCCGAGCAACAGCTTGCCGACCGGGCTGCGGTGACGCAGGCCCATCACCACGAGCGAGACGTCTTCGGCAACGACGGAGTCGAGAAACGCGTCGACCTTGTCCATCCTCGGGTTGAGCTGGACCTCGCGGGCCGGCAGGTCCCCGACCGCCGCGGTCACGTCGGGGACCGGGTCGGAGCCGAGGTTGGCCCACAGCAGCTCGGTCCCGCGCAGTTGCGCCTCGGTAACGCCGGCGGCCAGGGCCGCACGCCCCTCCGCCGACGAACTCGCCGCCACCAGCACGCTCATCGCGTAGTTCCTCTCCGTCGAACCCCTATGGGGACACGCTAGAGGGCACGCCGTGGTCCGTCTAGCGGTACACATTGACCGCATAGCGGTACACGTGATTGTGTGGGCCGCGTCACTTCACCGTAAGGAGGCGGCGTGTCACGTCCGTGGAAGACCGTGCTGGCCGTGCTGTGCGTGCCCCTGGTGGTCGCCGCGGCCGTCCAGGCCAACCGCAGCGGCGACATCACCGGGGCACGGGCCGGCCTGACCCTGCTCGTCCCGGCCGCACCGGGGGGCGGGTGGGACACCGTCGCCCGCGAGATGCAGAACGCCATGAGGCAGAACGGGATCGTCACCAACCCCCAGGTCGTCAACGTGCCCGGCGCGGGCGGCACGATCGGCCTGGGCCAGCTCGCCGATCAGGAGGGCGCCGATGACGTCCTGATGGTCATGGGCACCGTCATGGTCGGCGGGATCGAGGTCAACGACTCGGAGTACTCGCTCGAACAGACCACGCCGGTGGCTCACCTGGCCGACGACTACCTGGCACTGGTCGTCCCGGCCGACTCCCCCTTCCAGGACATCGACGCGTTCGTGGAAGCCTTCCGGACCGATCCGCACTCGATCGCGATCGGTGGCGGCTCCCTCGGCGGCACCGACCACCTCACCGCCGGCCTGCTGGCGCAGGAGGTCGGCGCAGATCCCGGCGCCGTCAACTACATCCCGTTCGCGGGCGGTGGTGAGGCGATCAACGCCCTCCTGTCGAACAGCGTCGACGCCGGGATGAGCGGCTACAACGAGTTCGCCGACCAGATCGAGACAGGCAACCTGCGCTTGCTCGCCCTCTCTGCGCCCGAGCCGCAGGAGGGTATCGACGGCCCGACCTTCATCCAGGCCGGCTACGACGTGTACCTGCCGAACTTCCGCGGGGTCGTCGCGCCGACCGGCCTAGACGATGCTCAGGTCCAGGAACTGACCGACATCGTCGAGGAGACGGTGGCCACACCGGAGTGGGAGGACGCGCTCCGCCGGAACAAGTGGACGGCGAACCTGCAGACCCGCGACGAGTACAGGGACTTCCTCGCCGCGGAGACCGACCGGATCCGCACGATCGTGGAGGAGCTCGGACTGTGACTGCGCAACCCCAGATCCCGGCCGAGGACGTCACCGAGGTGACCGTGCCCGCTGCGGCCGAAGGCCGTCGAAGCCCGGTCCCTCTGGCCGTGGTGGTGCTCGGCGTCGCTGGCTACCTCACCCACGGCCTGCTCACCATGGAGGTGAGCACCAGCGCCGCGGCGCCCGGGCCGAGACTGTTCCCCACCCTCGTAGCGGTCCTTGCCTACGCGGTCGGCCTGGCACTGCTCGTCGAGGGGCTGCGGTTCCGGCGCCGAGGCGCCGGTAAGGCAGTGCCACCGCCGGCCGAGGGCATCCCGGACGGGGACGGCACCATGCGCATCAGCTGGGCGGGGGTGGCCATCGTCTCGGCCTCGCTCGGGGTGTTCATGGTCATGCTGACCACCTTGGGCTGGCTGGTCAGCGCTGCGCTGCTCTTCGCAGGGGTGGCATGGGGTCTCGGGTCAAACCGGCACCTGGTCAACCTGGGCGTGGGGCTGGTGCTGTCGTCGGTCATCCAGCTGGCGTTCTCCGGCGGGCTCGGACTCCCGCTGCCCGCCGGGATCCTGGCAGGCCTGTGATGGACGCACTCACCCAGCTGCTCGACGGGTTCGCCACCGCGCTGAGCCCGATCAACCTGTTGTGGGTCACCGTCGGAGCACTGCTCGGTACAGCCGTCGGGGTGCTGCCTGGCCTGGGCTCGGCGATGGCGGTAGCGCTGCTGCTGCCGATCACGTTCAGCCTCGACCCCACCGGTGCGTTCATCATGTTCGCCGGCGTGTACTACGGCGGGCTGTTCGGGGACTCGATCTCCGGCATCCTGCTGAACACCCCTGGCAACTCCTCCGCGATCGCCGCGACGTTCGAGGGCCACAAGATGGCGCTGTCCGGACGCGCGCCGCAGGCCCTGGCCACCTCGGCGATCGGCGCCTTCGTCGGTGGCCTCATCGCCACGACCGTGGTGGCCTTCGGTGCACCAATCATGGCCGAACTGGCGACCTACTTCGGTTCGCCGGAGTACTTCGCGCTCGCGGTGTTCGCCTTTGTCGCAACATCCGCGGTGGTGGCCGACTCGGTGCTGAAGGGATTGGCCAGCCTCGTCATCGGTCTCGCCGTCGCCATGGTGGGCATCGAGACCCAGTCGGGGGCGTCGCGGTTCACCCTCGGCCTGCCGCAGCTGTTCGACGGGATCAGCATCGTGATCATCACGGTCGGCCTGCTCGCGCTCGGTGAGGTGCTCCGGATCGCCTCGGCCGGCAGCCGGGCCCACCGCGAGGAGCTGCTGCACCCGCAACGGCGTCCCTTCCTGTCCCGCACGGAGTTCCGCAAGGCGCTGCCCGCCTGGCTGCGCGGCACCGGGTTCGGGCTGCCGTTCGGAGTGATCCCAGTCGGCGGCTCCGAGATCCCCACCTTCCTCGCCTACGGCAACGAGCGCCGCATCGACCGCAAGCTCTCGAAGCCGGAGTTCGGGCGCGGCGCTATCCGCGGCGTTGCCGCACCGGAGGCGGCGGGCAACGCGACGTCCGGCACCGCGATGGGCGCCCTGCTCACCCTCGGCCTGCCCACGTCCGCCACCGCGGCGATCATGATCGCCGCGTTCCAGCAGTACGGCCTGCAGCCGGGGCCGCTGCTGTTCGAGCGCAACGGCGACCTGGTCTGGGCACTGATCGCGTCCCTGTTCGTCGGCCTGGTGGTGCTACTCATCGTGAACATGCCGTTCGCGGCGGTGTGGGCCCGGATGCTGCTGATCCCGCGACCGTTCCTGTACGCGGGCATCACGTTGTTCTGCGCGCTCGGCGTCTACGCCAGCGCCGGGTCGGTGGTCGACCTGGCCCTGCTCCTCGCCTTCGGCCTGCTCGGCCTGCTCATGCGCCGCTACGACGTGCCGGTCGCCCCGGCGCTGATCGCGGTGATTCTCGGACCGCTGGCCGAGACCGAGCTGAGCCGGTCGCTCGCCGCCAGTGAAGGCGACCTGTCCACCCTGGTCGCCAGCCCGATCACCATCACGATCTACCTGGTCCTCCTGGTGGTCGCGGTCGTGGTGCTGGTGAGACGGGTCCGCGCGAGTCGGAGGGTGGACGTGTGAGCCGGCCCGAGCGCTGCCCGACGACGTCCTGCCACGGGCCGCACCGACATCGTGCCCGTTCGCCGTGTACCAGTCGCGGCTGCCCGATGCCGACATCGTGGAGGTGGGAGCCCGGGACGCACCGCTCCGCCCACGCTCGGCGCCGATCCGGTCCGCGACGACGACTGATGCGCCCTGGTCTCGGCGTGCAGCACGGTAGGAGAGGCGCGGTGGCGCTCCCGCCGGACCACACCACGCCTGCGGCGCCGCTGCAGGTCGGGGTGCCAGAGCCAACCGACCAGGAGAGATGAGAGATGCAGAGCTCGCCGGCCGAGGGGGGCGAGGCAGTCCGCAGCGTCACTCGCGCGCTGGACCTGCTCGCCCTGTTCGACGACTCCCACCGCTCGCGCAGCATGCGCGAGCTGATCACCGGCACCGGGCTGGCCAAGACCACCGTGGTCCGTCTGGTCGCCACCCTCGAGCAGCGCGGGCTGCTCTGGACCCGCGGCGACGGCCGCCTCACCCCCGGCGCCGGACTGCTGCGCTGGGCACGGCTGGCGCTGGACGCCTGGCAGCTGCCGCCCGAGGCTGCGGAGTGCCTGCGGGACCTGTCGGAGGCGGTGGGTGGAGAGTCGGCCCGCATCTACCTCCGGCAGGGTGGCACATCCCGGGTGTGTGTGGCTCAGCACGAGGGCACGCAGCAGCTGCGGCACGTCGTGCGCATCGGCGAGGAGATGCCCTTGTGGGCCGGCGCCTCCTCGCACGTCCTGCTCGCCAGCTGCTCCGTCCGGGAGGTGCACGTCGCGGCATCCGTCGCCGGCCGAGGCCCCGGCTTCGAGTCCATCCTGGCCGAACGCGCCCGCCGCGCCGCGGACCAGGGCTGGGCCGTCAGCCACGGTGAACGCGAGGACGGAGTGTCGGCCGTAGCGGCCCCCATCACCGACACGGCGGGCCGCACCGTCGCTGCCGTGGCTCTCGGCGGCCCCACCACCCGCTTCACGGAGGAGCGCATCGAGGCATTCCTGCCCGTATTGACCACGGCCGCCGGCCGGCTGTCAGACCTGCAGTTCATCGGAGGGAACACGTGACCCACGCACGAGGCGACCATGCAGGCCAGCTGTTGAGCGGCGTTCGCGTGCTCGACCTCACGAACGTGCTGGCCGGACCGTTCGCGACGTACCAGCTGGCCCTGCTGGGCGCGGACGTGATCAAGGTCGAGATTCCGGGCGCGGGGGACCTCGCCAGACAGCTGGGCGCGGACCAATCGCTGAACGAGGAGCGTCTCGGCGCCTCGTTCCTGGCGCAGAACAGCGGGAAGAGGTCGATGACGGTCAACCTCAAGTCGGAACGGGGGCGGGAGGTCCTGCTGCGGGCCGTGCAACGTGCCGACGTCCTGGTGGAGAACTTCCGCCCGGGCGTGATGGACCGGCTCGGTGTCGGTTGGGAGGTGCTGCGCACGGCCAACCCGGGGCTCGTGTACTGCGGGATCTCCGGGTTCGGCCAGGACGGGCCGCTGCGCGACCGCCCGGCGTACGACCAGATCGTGCAGGGCCTCTCCGGGATGATGAGCGTGACCGGCACCCGGAAGACCGGCCCGCTGAGGGCGGGGTACCCCGTTGCCGACACCCTCGGCGGCATGGCGGCCGCCTTCTCCATCGCCTCGGCGCTGGTCCACCGGGAGCGCACCGGGGAGGGGGTCCGCCTGGACGTCTCCATGCTGGAAGCCGCCCTGAGCGCCATGGGGTGGGTCGTGTCCAACTACCTCATCGCCGGCCAGGAGCCGGCGGCCATGGGCAACGACAACTTCACCGCCGCCCCGTCGGGCACCTTCGCGACGGCCGACGGCATGCTGAACATCTCTGCCAACGAGCAGCGGCAGTTCATCGCCCTGTGCCGGGTCCTGGGGCGACCCGAGCTGGCCGAGGACACACGCTTCGCCGAACGCGCGGCACGCAAGACCCACCGGCACGAGCTGACCGAGGAGCTGGAGAAGGCGCTCGCTGCACGAACCGCCCAGGACTGGGAGCCGCTGCTCGCCGCCGTCGGCGTTCCCGCCGCAAGCGTGCTGACCGTACCCGAAGCACTCGCTCATGAGCAGATCGCCACCCGCGACTTCATCCACGAGCTTCCGTTCCCGGGCCGCAGGGAGCTACACCTGCGGGTGCTCGGCAGCCCCGTCCGCGTCCAAGGCATCAGCCCAGGGCCGCAGACCCCGCCTCCGTTGCTCGGCGAGCACACCGACGCTCTGCTCGCCGAGCTCGGCTACGGCGCCGAGGACGTCGCGGACCTTCGGAAGGAGGGAACGGTATGACGCGGCCGGCCTTCGGCAGCGCGGAGGAGCACGAGGACAGAGTCACCGCCTGGTGGCGCACCGGGATCAGTCGCATCCGTCCGGGCGAGATCCTGCTGCGCGGCTACCCGGTCGAGCAGCTGATCGGCGAGGTGTCCTTCGCGGAGATGGTGTGGCTCCTCCTGCGCGGCGACCTGCCGTCACCGGCACAGGGCCGGCTGCTGGAGGCCGCCCTCGTCGCAGCAGTCGATCACGGGCCCCAGGCGCCGTCGATCGCCGCCGCCCGCATGGCGGCTACCTGCGGAGTGGGCCTGAACAACGCGGTCGCCACCGGCGCCAACCTCCTCGGTGACGTCCACGGCGGTGCCGGTCAGCAGTGCATGGAGGTCCTGGCCGAGCTGAACCAGGCCGTGTCCGAGGGTGCAGACGTTGACGCAGCCGCCCAGCGACTCGTCGCGGACTACCGAGCCACCAAGCGGCACGTCCCTGGTTTCGGCCACCGATTCCACCCGCGCGACCCCCGTCGAGACCCGCTGCTCGACCTGACGAGCCAGGCCGTGTCAGCGGGCGAGGCGCCGGGCTGGGCGCTCCGTGCCGGCAGGGCGTTGGAGCGAGCACTCGCCGAGGGGCGTAGCCGCCCCGTCCCCATGAACATCGATGGCGCCACAGCCATCATCTATAGCGAGCTCGGGTTCGCCCCCGAACTCGGGCGGGGCCTGTTCGTCCTCTCCCGGAGCGTGGGCATCCTCGCTCACGCCTGGGAGGAGAAGGGCTCCGGCAGCCGGATCAAGGGACCGCTGCCTCCGCCCTTGCTACCCGCCTACGACGGGCCGGATCCACGCGAGCTCCCATCCAGGGGACGTATGACGTAGCCAGTCCATCCATACCGGCCGATGACCTCACCGGCTACGCCTCGGATGGCCGAGATCGAGCCCGTCCCTGACCGGCATCTGAACGTCTACGTTCAGGTCACCGGCTGTGGCCCTCGCTTCCGATGCCGTGACCTCGCACGGCAAGCGCTTTGGCCGGACGACGGGCGCCCGGTAGCCTGTTCGCTGGACTTGGAGACGTCGCATAGTCAGGTCTAGTGCGCGGCCCTGCTAAGGCCGTGACGGGGCAACCCGTCCGTGGGTTCAAATCCCACCGTCTCCGCTTCGGGATGCAGCCGACGACGGCGGGCCTCAGCGGCGGTCGTCCCGCGACCCGGGCGTTACCGCCCGTGTCATGCTCGGGGCCAACGCCCGGTCCGTCCCAGCCCGCACGGAGAGAGTCATGACGACAACGCCCTCGCCCGACCCCGCACCCGGCGAGGACCCCGGGCGTCCCGAGCGCCGGCAGCAGCAGCCGGCCTCCTGGGACCGGCCGCCGTCGTCCGTCGCCGGCGGGCCGGGCGACTACCCGCCCGCAGCCGGCGCGCACCCCGCCCCGGCAGGGCCGAGCCCGTACGCGCCGTCGCCCGGCGGCTACTCACCGCCCGGACCGGGGCCCGGGCAGCCCGGGGGCTACCCGCCGCCAGGCCCGGGACAGCCCGGTGGCCCGTACGGCCAGCCCGGTGACCCGTACTGGCAGTCCGGCACTCCGTACGGGCAGCCCGCTGGCCACGCCGTGCCCGGAGCCCCCGGCGCGCCGACCCGTGCCGGCGGGGGATCGGTGGGGGAGCTGCTGCAGGGCCGCGAGCCCGGCGAGGTCAAGCGGCCCGGCCGGGCCGCCCCGCTGCTCCTCATCGGGCTCATCGCCGGTGTGGTCGGGACCGTGTTCAGCTTCATCGGGATCTCCACCATGACGGCCACGCTCTTCGACCCGTTCTCGCCCGGCGGCGGTGGCGGCGGAGGCGGCGGCGCGCTGACGGTGCTGGGCTTCCTGATCGGCGTGGCCGGGGCGGTCTGCGCGGTCATCGGCGTCTACCGCCTGGCCGCGGGGTTCGACTACCTCGTCGACCGGGCGAGCCGCCGGCGGGAGTAGGTCGGGCGCTCCGCCGACCCGCTCCGCCTGCCTGCACCGCCGACCGCCGACCGCCGACCGTCGACGGCGCCCGCGTTGCCGCCGATCCCGACGGCGTGACCGGGTCCGCGGACCGAGCTGGTGGCCGGCCGCTCACCGCCCGTCGATCAGCCCAGACCGTCCAGGAACGAGAACATGTCCGGCATCCGGCCGAACGCGTCCCGCGCGATGAGGAACCCGACGATCCCGACGATCCAGGCGGTGGTCTCCGCCCCGTTCTTCTCCATCCACCGGGCGATCCGCTGCAGCAGGGGCTGCACCCACCGGCCGGCGACCGCGCGGGCGGCGAGCAGCACCAGCGCGGGCGCGACCATCACCAGGCAGTACCCGGCCAGCACCGCGACCCGTTGGGCCACCGGGAGATCGGCGGTGCCGATGAGGCCGGTCGCGGCCAGGTATGGGAGCATCGTGGCCACCTCCACGACCGCCGCGCCGAGCGCCAGACCCATCACCCCGACGACGGCCGACCGGTCGCCGGTCTCCGCCATCGCCCGCTGCCGCCAGCGGAGCATCCGCCCGGGGCGTGCCTGGCCGCGGGCGTCGGCCGCGCCCTCGCCGCCCCGCCCGTCGTCGTCCTTCTTCTTCCCCAGGAAGAAGCTCCAGACGAACAGGCCGACGCCGAGCACGAGCTGGGCCCGCGTCACCAGCGGGTTGTCCAGCAGGGCGTCGAGGTCACCGAGGAAGGCCAGCGCGCCGGCCACCAGGGCGAGGCCGACCAGGAAGTAGAAGCCGGCGACCGTGGCCAGGAAGAGCAGGAGCCGGCCCACCCGGACCCGGCCCGGCGCCAGCAGCAGCCAGACCGGGATCAGCAGGGTGCCGAAGCTGGTGGAGTCGATGAGGGCGAGCACGGCCAGCGAGCCCGCCAGAGCGGTAGACATGGCGCCAGGCTCGCGCGGGCGAGCCGGTCGGTCATCGGGCATCCGGGTGACCCGGCCCCGCGCCGTCGTACCTCTTTCGGCCGACTCCGCCGGCATCCGGGTGTGCTGGGATGAGGTCCGTGACGAGGTTGCGGCGCCTGTGGACCGACCGGGTCCGCGGCTCCGCGCGGGCCCGGGACGTCAGCGACGCCGCCGGCATCGCCCTGGTCGGGCTCGTGCTGCTGGCCGCCGGGCTGGTCGGCACCTCGCCGGTCGCCGCGGCCCCGACCGGCGCCGACCGGTGGTGGCTCGCGGTGCCGTTGCTGACGATCTGCGCCGTCATGCTCGGCAAACGACGGCGCCCGCTGCTCGCGCTCCTGGCCGGCACGGCCGTGTTCGCCGCCGACGCCATGCTCGGCGGCAGCCTCGGGGTGCTGCTGGGCCTGCTCGACCTCATCTACTCCGCCGCCCTCTACGCCGGTGCGGCGGCGGTGCGCCGGCTGGAGGTGCTCGCGGGCGCGGTCGTCGTCGGCGGGTCGGCTGCCACGTTCGTCGGCACCGGCGACCCGCCGCAGACCGTGAACGTCGCCCTGACCCTCTTCGCGGTCCTCGGCACGCCGCTGTGGTGGGCCCGGACGGTCCGGCAGCAGGCCGAGCTGGCCGCCCTCGCCACCGCCCGCGCCGGTGACCTGCAGCGCCTGGCCGCGCTGCGCGAGACGGAGGTGGTGCGCGCCGAACGCACCCGGATGGCCCGGGACCTGCACGACGCCCTGGCCGGGAACCTCTCCGCCATCGCGCTGCACACGGAGGCTGCCCTGGTGGCGCCACCCGCCCCGGCCCCGGGGCTCGCGCCCGCCCCGGCCCCGGCCGCCGCACCGGCCTCGGCCCCGGGTCCCGCCCTCGCCCTCGCGCGGGCCGGCAGCACCGCCGGTCCTCTCACCACCCCGGCGCCCACCGGCGCCGCTCCCGCCGGCCCGCCCGCGGAGACCCGGGAACGGCAGGCCCTGCGGGCGATCCGCACCGCCAGCGTCGCGGCGCTGCAGGAGATGCGTTCGATGATCCTGCTCCTGCGCACCGGCGGCACCGGCGCCGAGGAGGTCGCCTCCCCGGCGCGGCTGGCCGGGCTCGGCACCCTGCTCGACGGCGCCCGGTCCGGCGGGCTGCGGGTGCGGGCCGAGACCGCCGCCCTCCCGGAGACCCTGCCCACCGCCGTCGACCAGGCCGCCTACCGGATCATCCAGGAAGCCCTGACCAACGCGGCCAAGCACAGCCCGGGCGCCGCGGTGACGGTCCGGGTCGGCGTCGCCGACGACGCCCTGCACCTCTCCGTCGTCAGCGCCGGGCCCGCCGGCCCGGGCGGGCCGGGGCGCCCGGCGCCGGCGGAACCGCGACGACCTTGGCTGGCCGACGGCGATGCGAACCCGTCGGCCCCGGCTGCCGGCGTCGGGCTGCTCACCATGCGGGAGCGGGCCGAAGGGCTCGGCGGGACGTTCGAGGCCGGCTGGGAGCCGAGCGGGGACGCGCCGCTCCGCTGGCGCGTCCGCGCCATCCTGCCCCTGGACGGCGCCCGGTGACGACCCGGGTCCTCGTCGCCGACGACCACGCCGCCATCCGGTCCGGCCTGCGCCTCATCCTCGAGGCCGCCGGGGACATCGAGGTGGTGGCCGAGGCCGCCGACGGCGCCGCCGCGGTGACCAACGCGCGGGCCCTGCGGCCGGACGTGGTCCTGATGGACATCCGGATGCCCGGCATGGACGGGATCACGGCCACCCGCACCCTCACCGGCGAGCGGCTGGCCGACGTCCTCGTCCTGACCACCTTCGACCTGGACGAGTACGTCTTCGGCGCGCTGCGCGCCGGCGCCGCCGGGTTCCTGCTCAAGACCGCCGACGCCGCCACCCTCGTCGACGCGGTCCGCCGCGTCGGCGCCGGGGAGGGGGTCCTCGCCCCGGAGGTGACCCGCCGGCTGCTGGCCACCTTCGCCGCGACGCCCGGCCCCGGCCAGGACGCGGGGGCCGACGACGGCGCCCGCGCCGCGGTGGCGGAGCTCACCGCCCGGGAGCGGGAGGTGCTGGCCGGTCTCGGGCGGGGGCTCTCCAACGCCGGGCTGGCCGCCGACCTCGGCGTCTCCCCGGCGACGGCGAAGACCCACGTCTCCCGCGTGCTGGCCAAGCTCGGCTGCACCTCCCGGGTGCAGGCGGCGATCCTGGCCCGGGAGGCCGGGCTGGTGTGACGGGGACGGCGGGCGGACGGGGGAGCGACGGTGGGCGCCGTCGCCGAGCCTCGGCCGGTGAGCACGCTCACGGGGAGGTCGTTTGTCGGGGTCGGAAGCCGCGCGGTAGAGTCGACGCTGGCCCTTGAGGCTGTGCGCCCGTAGCTCAATGGATAGAGCATCTGACTACGGATCAGAAGGTTGGGGGTTCGAGTCCCTTCGGGCGCGCTGAGCAGGAGCGGTGCAACCCTTGAGGTTGCGCCGCTTTTCTCGTCTGTGGCCGTGGGTCAGGCCGAACTCACATACCCATCTACACACCCATCTCCCTCGTCTTGTCGCTCCCGACGGCTGCCCCTCGCGCGCGTCCGGGACTCCACGAGCTCGAGTACGACGTCGGGAAGCGCGAAGCTGCCCCCGGTTCGCCGGACCGCACCGGACCGAGTCGCTACGGTGATCGGCGTCACGAGACCCGGACCCGGAGGCAGGAGAGCGGCATGACCACGCCCGACATCCACGAGAGCACGTCGCAGGCGGAGGGGATGCGCGCGCCGGCCGTGGACCGCAAGGTCCGCAACCGGCGGCTGGTCGGGCTCTTCGGCGGGCTGGTGCTGGCCGTCGTCGTCTACCTCCTGATGCCCGGCCAGCTCGCCCCGGACCTCGCCGACGCCCTGGCCGAGAACGAGATCGAGACCAGCGCGCACGCGATCCGGGCGACCGCCGCGATCGCCGTCCTCATGGGCGTGTGGTGGATGACCGAGGCCATCCCGCTGGCGGCCACGGCGCTCGTGCCGCTCGTCGCGTTCCCGCTCCTGCGGGTCAGCACGTTCGGCGACACCGCCCCGCCCTACGCCTCGGGCACGATCTTCCTGTTCATGGGCGGGTTCATCCTCGCCCTGGCGCTGCAGCGCTGGAACCTGCACCGGCGCATCGCCCTGGTGACCGTGCTCGCCGTCGGCACCCGGCCCACCCGTCTGGTCGCTGGGTTCATGATCGCCACCGGCTTCATCTCGATGTGGGTGTCCAACACGGCCACCGCGGTGATGATGCTGCCCATCGGCCTGTCGGTGCTGACCCTGGTCGGCCAGCTGCGGCCGGGGCAGTCCACGGCGGGCTCGAACTTCGGCACCTCCCTCATGCTGGGGATCGCCTACGCCGCGTCCATCGGGTCCCTCGGCACCCTGATCGGCACGCCGCCGAACGCGCTGCTGCGCGGCTACCTGCAGGACAACCACGACATCACCATCGGCTTCGGGGAGTGGATGCTCTTCGGGGTGCCGCTGTCCGTCGTCTTCCTCGCGTTCTGCTGGTGGCTGCTGACCCACGTGCTGTACAAGCCGGAGATCAGCGAGCTGCCCGGCGGGCGGGCCGCCATCGAGGGCGAGCTGAAGAACCTCGGGCCGATGAGCGGCCCGGAGAAGACGGTCGGGCTGGTGTTCATCGCCGCCGCGCTCTCCTGGATCTTCCTGCCCACGCTGTTCCCGGACTCCGGCATCACCGACGAGCTCATCGCCATGGTCGTCGCGCTGGCGTGCTTCCTGCTGCCGGCCCGGCCGAAGGAGGGAGTGGCGCTCCTGGACTGGCAGAGCGCCAAGGAGCTGCCCTGGGACGTCCTGCTGCTCTTCGGCGGCGGCCTGGCCCTGTCCGCGCAGTTCACCAGCGCCGGCCTCAGCACCTGGATCGGCCAGCAGGCCGCCGCCCTGGACGTCCTCCCGGCGATCCTCATCGTCGTGGCGGTGACCGCGCTCGTCATCTTCCTCACCGAGCTGACCTCCAACACGGCGACGGCGGCCGCCTTCCTGCCGATCATCGGCGGGGTCGCGGTGGGCATGGGGCTGGACGTCATGCTGCTCGTCGTGCCGGTGGCGCTGGCTGCCACGTGCGCGTTCATGCTGCCCGTGGCCACCCCGCCGAACGCCATCGCCTTCGGCTCCGGCTACATCAAGATGAGCCAGATGATCCGGGCGGGCCTGTGGCTCAACATCGTCGGCATCGTGCTCATCACCATCACCGTCCTCACGCTCGGGCAGTGGGTGCTCGGCATCGCGCTGGGCTGATCTCCCGGCCGCCGGGGCGATGCTCCGGCCCACGCCCGCGCCCGTGCCGACGACGACGGCCGGCGCTCCCGTGCTGCGTGTGACGATGGCCCGATGGGTGTCCGGCCGGTGCGCATCCGCCGCTCCACCCCTGACGACGGCGGCGGGTGCCGGCTTTGCGGCGGCCAGCGGCGGCGACGGCGAGCGTGCAACGAGCTCGTGCCGCACGGACGGGCCCTGGCCGCCGCGGCCGCGCTCTTCCTGGTGGCGGCCGGCTGCGCGGGCGCACCCGGTGCCCGGGCGCCCGGCACGGACGAGCCTGACCCGGGCGCATCCCAGCCAGCGGTCACCGGAGGGTCCGACACGGCGGGACTGGCAGGGTACGAGCTGCCGCCGACGAGCGGCACGTTCGACTACCAGCTCGGCGGCGCCTACGACGAGCTCGCCAGCAGCAACCGGCCGGTCGCCGTCGACGTCGTGGTCCGGGACTCGACGGCCGCCCCACTAGCCGGGGCCTACAGCGTCTGCTACGTCAACGGCTTCCAGACGCAGCCGGGCGAGGCGGAGCGGTGGCTGGGCGAGCACGAGGACCTGCTCCTGCACGACGCGTCGGGCACTCCCGTCAGCGACCCGGCGTGGCCCGACGAGTACGTGCTCGACCCATCTACCGAGGACCAGCGCGCCGGCATCCTCCGGATCCTCGGCCCGGTCGTCACGGGATGCGCCGACGCCGGGTTCGACGCGGTGGAGATCGACAACCTCGACACCTGGACCCGCTTCGACCAGATCGACGAGGAAGGGGCGCTGGCGCTCGCCCGCGCGTACGTGGACCTCGCCCACGGCGCGGGGCTCGCCGTCGCGCAGAAGAACGCCGCCGAGGTCGCGCGGCTCGCCGCGGACGACCTCGGGTTCGACTTCGCCGTCACCGAGGAGTGCGCGGTGTGGTCCGAGTGCGCCGCGTACACCGCCGTCTACGGGAACCACGTGCTCCAGGTCGAGTACCCGGACGCGCTCGCCGGGGCGGGGATG
Source organism: Georgenia sp. TF02-10 (assembly GCF_022759505.1). Lineage (NCBI taxonomy): Bacteria > Bacillati > Actinomycetota > Actinomycetes > Allobogoriellales > Allobogoriellaceae > Georgenia > Georgenia sp. TF02-10. Next base: position 543,519 of record NZ_CP094289.1, read on the forward strand.
ACCTTCCAGGGCGTGTGCGCGCTCGACGACCGGGCGCCGCTGACGATCCTCCGCGACCGCCGGCTCGTCGCTGCGGGGGAGCGCGGGTACGTCTACGAGGCCTGCTGATTCGACGTGCTCACGCGACTATTCAGGTAGCCGTTGAAGTGCGAGCGGTGGGCAGCGGAGCTGGCCCGTGGTGAAGCGGCCGGTGGGGTTGTCGAGCTGGACGATGACGTTGTGGCTCGCCCAGCCGGTCACGGTGCCGGTGGCGCCGTGGAGGTAGAGGGGGCGGACGTCGTGGTTGAGCATCACGCGGTCGCCGATCTGCAGGCGTGCGGCGGCCTGGTTGGAGGCCGTGCGTTGGCAGTCACGGTGACGCTGAGAGATGGCAGCCTGGAGGGTACCGAGGTGGTCGTCAAGGGCGCCGGTGGCGATCAGGCCGACGAGCAGCTGGATCTGCCCGCCTTCATTGCCCACCGGGTCGCCGGGACCGGGATCGCCAGCGGTCGGGACGGTCAGCTCGGCCGGGCTCTGCACCGGGCGCGGCGGGGCGTCGCTGGTTGTGCGGGGCCGGCTGGGACGGCGGCGCTTGTTCTTGGACTTGCTCACCGACCCAGGGTGCCCGAGCGCGCCGGGCCTGGGCCAGGGGGTGTGGGTAAGGGCGCCGGACCGGCCGCAGCGCCCAGGGGCTGCCGGCGAAGAGTCGCGCAGCACGGTCCACTGGTTCTGGTGGTGCTTGCGGGTGGTGGAGAGGCAGGACCACAGCCGCAGGAAGCTCTGCGCATCGCCGGTCGAGCGCCATCCACCGGCCGACGGCGCCTCGCCCGCCGGCCGCGGCCGCGCCCTGCGTGCCACCATGGCGTGATGGGTGTTCGGCTGGCACGCGTCTATGACCCTGCCCCCGACGACGGCGGGTACCGGGTCCTCGTCGACCGGGTCTGGCCGCGGGGGGTACGGAAGGCGGACGCCCGGATCGACCGCTGGCTCAAGGAGGTCGGGCCGTCCACCGAGCTGCGGCGGTGGTTCGGGCACGACCCGGCACGCTTCGCCGAGTTCGCCGAGCGTTACCGGGCCGAGCTGGCCGGGAACCCGGCCTGGGACGAGCTCGAGCAGCTCGCCCGCGAGCACCCGGACCTGACGCTGGTCTACGGCGCGAAGGACGCCGAGCACAACCAGGCGGTCGTGCTCGCCGGGATGCTAAAAGGCTAGGCACTGGCACCGTAGCCCTGGCGAGCCGCCTCGCCGCTGGTGCCGATCGCCGCACCGACCTCGCGCCAGGACAGCCGCTGCTCGCGTGCCGCGCGCACCGCGTCAGCGAGGTCGCGCTCCGCCGCGTCCCGCCGCCAGGCGGCGAGCCTGACAGCCATCGCGGGCGGCAGCGCGGCATCCCGGTCACCGGGCTTCGGGTCGTAGCTCTCGAAGACGTCAGCCAACTCGTCAGCGCGAGCCTTGATGTCGTCCATGGAGCGTCGAGCCATAGGGATTCACCTCAGATGCTTGGAGCCGGCCTGGCGAATCGTGTGAGCGATGGCGATGAAGCCGTGCCGCTGGGCACTGTCCAAGATGATCGGCTCCGACCCCACGGCACAAGTGGGGTTGCCACAAGTAACCTTGTCAACCCTGCCGATACAGAGTGGCCTGACTGATCCCCGACCCAGCCGGTCTGTCGACCCAGCCCGTGCCGGGGACCCGCATCTCAGGCCGGGTAGACCGCCACCTCCGCCGCCTTCACCGCGAGAAGGACCCGCATGCCAGGCGCCAGGCCGAGCCCGGCCACCGACGTGGGCGTGATGTCGGCGGCGAGCCGGTGCCCGCCGTCGGTCACGGTCCGCACCCGGACGAGCTCGCCCTGCTGCTCCAGCCCGAGCACCGTCACCGGCACCGTGTTGCGGGGACTGCCACCGGGCGGGTCACGGTGGACGGAGACGGCACGCGGCGCGACCGAGGCCGCCACCGCCGCCCCCGCCCGGCAGGCGGGGTCGACCAGGCCGTGCAGGACCAGCTCGGGTCCCGCCGTCGGCGTCCCCGCGCGGACGGGTGCCGCGGGCGGCACGATCACCGCGCCGTCGGGCCGGAGCCGGCCGGGCAGGAGGTTCACCCCGGCCAGGGACGCGGCGAACCCGGACCGCGGGCGGGTGAGCACCTCCAGCGTCGACCCCTCCTCGACCACCGCGCCGTGCTCCAGGACGACGACGGCGTCGGCCACGGCCAGGACGTCGAGCAGGTCGTGGGTCACCAGGACCGCGGTGCGGCGGGCCGCCCGCAGCACCTCCCGGAGGAGCTGGCGCATGGCGGCGGCGGCCTCGACGTCCAGCGCCGAGAGGGGCTCGTCCAGCAGGACCACCGCCGGGTCCGGGGCCAGGGCGCGGGCCAGCGCGACCCGCTGGGCCTGCCCGCCGGAGAGCTGGCCCGGCCGCCGCCCGGCCAGCTCGGCCGCGCCGACCTGCGCCAGCCGCTCCCGGGCCAGCGCGGCGGCGGCCCGGCGCCCCGCACCGGTGGCGCGCGGCCCGAACGCGACGTTCTCCAGCGCGGTCAGGTGGGGGAACAGCAGCGGCTCCTGGGCCAGCAGCGAGACCCGCCGGCCGTGCGGCGGCAACCAGGTCCGGGCGTCGGCCACCACCCGGCCGGCGATCGTCACCGCCCCGGCCGTCGGGCGGAGGAGCCCGGCCGCCAGCGCCAGCAGCGTGGACTTGCCGGCCCCGTTCGCGCCGAGCACGCCGAGGACCTGCCCGGCGGGGAGGTCGACGTCCAGCCGGACGTCACGGTCGGCGACGGCCGCGTGCACCGCCAGGCCGGTGCCCCGGCCGTCAGGGGGCGGACCATCAGGGGACGGACCATCAGGGGACGGGGCCGCGGGGCCCGACGGCCCGGTGCGCACGCCCGTCCGGCCCGGCGGCTCGGTCATCGGACCGCCGCCGCCCGACCGCGCTGCGTCATCAGCACCATGACGGCGGCGACGGCGATGAGGAGGACGGACAGGGCGAGCGCGGCATCGGGGTCGGTCTCGCGCTGGAGGTAGATCTCCAGCGGCAGGGTCCGGGTGACGCCCTGCAGCGAGCCGGCGAACGTCAGCGTGGCGCCGAACTCCCCGAGCGCCCGGGCGAAGGCCAGCGCGGTGCCCGACGCCAGCGCCGGCGCGAGCAGCGGGAGGGTGACGCGCCGCAGCACGGTGGTGGGCCGGGCCCCGAGGGTGGCCGCGACCTCCTCGTGCCGCCGGCCGGCCGTGCGGACCGCCCCCTCGAGGGAGATGACGAGGAACGGCAGGGAGACGAAGGTCTGGGCCAGGACCACGGCCGCCGTCGTGAACGCGATGTCGATCCCGAGGGCCTCCAGGTGCCCGCCGAGCAGGCCGCGCCGGCCCAGCGTGGTCAGCAGCGCGAGGCCGGAGACGACCGGGGGCAGCACCAGCGGCAGCAGGACGAGCGTGCGGAGCACCCGCCGGCCCGGCAGCCGGGTGCGGGCCAGGACCAGGGCCAGGGGCACCCCGAGGACGACGACGAGGACGGTCGCCGCGGCGGAGGTCCGCAGGCTCAGGGCCAGCGCGGCGAGGGACGCCTCGGAGGTGAGGAGCGCGGGCAGCCGCGTCCACGGGACGCGGGCCAGCATCCCGAGCACCGGCACGGCCAGGAGCAGCAGACCCATCGTGGCGGGCAGGAAGACCCAGCGGGGCAGGCCGGCGCCGGGACCCGTCGCCCGTTGCCCGGTCGCCCGGTGCCCGGGCGCCCGGGGACCGGCTGCCCGCGCGGCCGCCGGCGGCGGCCCGGTGCCCTCCGGACCCGGCCCGGTCATGGCAGCCGGAACCCGGCGTCGGCCAGGACCTGGCGGCCCTGCTCGCCGGTGACCGTCTCGACCCAGAGCCGGGCGAGGCCGGGGTCTTCGGCGTCGGCCAGGACGGCGAGCGGGTACCGGTTGACCACCTCGGCGGCGCCGGGGACCGCGATGACCTCGACCGCGTCCCCGGCCGCCGTGGCGTCGGTGGTGTAGACGAGGCCGGCGTCGGCCTGGCCGGCGGTGACCTTGCCGAGCACGTCGGTGACGCTGGACTCCTCGCTCACCGGTGCCAGCGTGACGCCCGCGCGGTCGGCGAGCTGGGCGGTGGCCGCCCCGCAGGGCACCTGCGGCGCGCACACGACCAGGTGGGCCTCGTCGAGGCTGGCGTCCAGGCCGGTGACGCCCGCCGGGTTGCCCGGCGGCACCACCAGGGTCAGCACGTTCTCGGCGAAGATCGTCGGCTCGGCGGCGACCACGCCCGCGGCGACGGCGTCCGCCATGGTGGTTTCGTCGGCGGTGGCGAGGACGTCGGCCGGCGCGCCGGCGCCAACCTGCGCGACCAGGTCCGCGGAGCCGGCGAAGGAGAACGTGACGCGCACCCCGGGGTGCTGCGCCTCCAGCGTCTCGGCGATGTCCGTGAACACCCGGGTCAGCGAGGCCGCGGCGAAGACCGTGAGCTCGCCCGACGGCGACTCTCCGGCTGCCTCGGTTGCGGTGCCCGCGGGGGTGCCCGCCGTCCAGTCGGCCGCGCCCGTGCCCGGGTCTGCCGCCGACCCCCCGCACGCCGCGAGGGCGGGGAGCAGGGCCAGGGCCGCCGCGGCGACGAGCCGGCCGCGGACGAGGCGGCGGCCGCTGGTGCTGGTGCTGGTGCTGGTACCGGTGCGGGACATGGCGCCGGGCGGACCGACTGTGGTGGCGGGGCCGGCGCCGGCCGCGGAGGGGGTAGCCATGTCGGTGGCGGTGGCCGAGGGGTGGCTGCCGTCCATCAGGACCCCCGCGGCGGCGTCTCGACGATGACGTTGGTGGCCTTGACCACCGCCGTGGCGAGGCTGCCCGGCTCGAGGCCGAGCTCGGCCGCGGCCTCGCTGCTCATCAGCGAGACGACCCGGTACGGCCCGCACTGGAGCTCCACCTGGGCCATCACCGTGTCGGTGACGACGCGAGTGACGAGCCCGGTGAACCGGTTCCGGGCCGAGCGGCCCACGCCGTCGGCCGCCGGCGCGGCGGCCCGGGCGGCCAGCCGCTGGGCGTGCGCGGCGAGGTCGGCGCCGTCGACCACCTTCCGGCCCGACCCGTCGGTGGTCGACTCCAGCGTGCCCTCGTCCACCCACCGGCGGACGGTGTCGTCGCTGACCCCGAGGAGCCGGCCCGCCTCGCGGATCCGATACTGCGGCATAGCAGGAAGCATAGAGCCGCACGCGCGGCGGTCGAGCCCGATAAGCACCCGGACCGCGGAGAGGCCAGAGAGCGCGCCCCGCACGGCCGGGCCGACGCGGCGGCACGGCCATGCCGTCGCGGCGGCACGGCCGTGTCGGTCCCAGCCCATAGAGTCGTGCGGGTGAGCGTGCTGCACAGCGCGCTGGCCGCGCAGCGGCTGATCGCGGAGAGCCCGGCCTGGTCGCTGCTGCGCGCCCAGCACGCCGGACCCATGGTTGCCATCCTCGGCGCGCACCTGGCGGGCGAGGACAAGCGCCTGCCCGCCCCGGTGCTCTTCGAGCGGGTGGAGGAGGACCTGGCGTTGCTGCGCGACCACGGCCTGGACCTCCCGCAGACCGCCCAGGCCTACTGCGCCGCCTGGCGCGAGGCCGGCTTCCTCATCCGCCGCGCCGCCGAGGGCGCCCGGGACGAGACCTTCGAGCTGTCCGAGGGCGCGCTGACCGCCATCCGGTTCGTCAACCAGCTCGCCGCACCCCGCCAGAGCGTCACCGAGTCCCGGCTGTCCCTCATCCTCGAGCGGGTCCGGGCCCTCGCCGTCGAGACCGACCCCGACGCCACCTCCCGGCTCGCCGCGCTCCGGGAGCAGCGGGACCGCCTGGACGCCGAGATCGAGCGGGTGGCCGCCGGGGACTTCGAGGTGCTGCCCGCCGACCGGGCCATGGAGCGGGTGCTGGACATCCTCGGGCTGGCCGCGGAGATCCCGGCGGACTTCGCCCGGGTGCGGGCCGAGATGGAGCAGATCAACCGGTCGTTGCGGGAGCGGCTGATCGAGCAGGCCGAGACCCGCGGCGCGGTGCTGGAGGACATCTTCCGCGGCGTGGACCACCTCGCCGAGTCCGACGCCGGCCGCAGCTTCAACGGGTTCTACTCCCTGGTCCTGGACGCGGAGCGGGCGACGGCGTTCGAGGACGACGTCGCCAACGTCCTGGAGCGGGCCTTCGCCGACGGGCTCACAGCCGAGCAGGCCCGGGTGCTGCGCCGGATGCTGCCCGCCCTGCAGGACAGCAGCGGCGAGATCCACGACGTCATGACGGCGTTCAGCCGGTCCCTGCGCCGGTTCGTGCAGAGCCAGCAGTTCCAGGAGGACCGCCGGATCAACACCCTGCTGCGCCAGGCGCTGGGCGAGGCCATGCGGCTGTCCGAGGAGGTCCCGCCCTTCCGCCGCACCTCCCTGACCCTGGACCTCAGCGCGGTGCCGCTGGACTCCGTCGCCGTGCTGCGCCCGCACAACCCGGCCGACTCCGAGACCGTCGAGGACGTCACCGCCCGGGAAGCCCCGCCGGTCGACGTCGCCCGGCTCCGCGAGCTCGCCCGCGCCTCGGAGATCGACCTCAAGGAGCTCACCCGCAACGTCAACGACGTGCTCCGGCGCCGCGGTCCGGTCACCATCGGGGAGGTCCTCGCCGAGCACCCCGCCACCCAGGGGGTGGCCAGCGTCGTCGGGCTGCTGGTGCTGGCCGAGCAGCACGGCGCGGCGCTGACCGGCGCCGAGACCGTGCGGTGGGTTTCCGGCACCGGGGTGCCGCGCGTCGGGTCCGTCCCGCTGCACCTGTTCGAGGAGGCGGTTCCGTGACCGAGACCGACGGCGCCGACGTCACCGACGCGGGCCTCACCGGTCCCGGCCTCACCGACGCCGGCGAGGGCGTCCTCGCCGATCAGGCACCGGCCGACGGCGGCCTGTGGCCCGGTGACACCGGGACGCTGCGGGAGCCCTCGCGCCGCGCCCTCGTCCAGCTGCTCCGCGGGCCCTACGTCTCCGCCGACCGGCAGGGCCACCTGTGGCGCGCCGTCCTGAACGACGAGGCGGCCATCCGCTCCCGCCTCGCCGACGTCTTCCTCGACCTCGTCGTCGACACCGAGGCGCAGGTGGCGTTCGTCCGCAACGCCGACACCGGCGGCCTCGACGCCCCGCGGGTGGTCCGGTCCGCGCCGATGACGTTCATGGACACCGCGCTGGTGCTGCACCTGCGCCAGCTGCTGCTCCAGTCCGCCGGGAGCGAGCGGGTCATCGTCGGCCAGGACGAGGTCAGCGACCAGCTCCAGGTCTACCGCGGCCGGGACAACGCCGACCCGGCCATGTTCGGCAAGCGGATCAACGCCTCCTGGCGCAAGCTCGAGCAGTACGGCATCCTCGCCCGGACCAGCACCGAGGGGCGCTACGAGATCTCCCCGGTCCTGCGGCTGGTCTTCGGCGCCGAGGAGATCGCCGCCGTCCAGGCCGAGTACGCGCGGCTGGCCGACGGCGGCCGAACCCCGGGCAGCACCGGGTCACCGGCCGGGCCGACCACCGACGACGCCGCGGGCGACGACGGCGGGGTCGACCCTGGCACCGACGACGTCGCGAGCGACGGCGTCCGGTCGGCTGTCACGGGCGCGGCGATCGGCGATGTCGGTGGCACGTCCCATGATGGGCCGAGACCGGCACCGGACGAGGACGGGACGCCGGCACCGGGCGAGGACGGGACGCCGGTTCCCGGCGAGGACGAGGGAGAGACGTGAGCACCGACGTCGTGGAGCACCCGGGCCAGTGGCGGCTGGACCGCATCGAGCTGGTCAACTGGGGCACGTTCGACGGCCACCACCGCCTCGACCTCGCCCGCAAGGGCTTCCTGCTCACCGGCGCCTCCGGGTCGGGCAAGTCCTCCCTGGTCGACGCCGTCGCCGCCGTCCTCGTCCCGCGCGGCAAGCTCCGGTTCAACGCCGCCGCGGCCGACGGCGCGAGCCGGCGGGCGGACCGGACCACCGCCAGCTACGTCCGCGGGGCATGGCGGCGCCAGGCGGACGAGGAGACCGGCGAGATCGTCAGCGAGTACCTCCGCCCGGGCGCCACCTGGAGCGGGATCCTGCTGCGCTACGCCGACGGCCGTGGACGGACGGTGAGCCTGGTCAAGCTCTACCACCTGCGCCGCGGGGCGAACACGCCGGCCGAGGCCACCGAGCTGAACGTGCTGCTCCAGGAGGACGTCGACCTCCTGGACTTCCAGGCCTTCGCCCGCAACGGGCTGGACGTGCGCCGGATCAAGGCGCACTGGCCGCAGGCCACGGTCACCGACAAGCACTCCACCTTCGCCGCCCGGTTCTGCCGGATCCTGGGGATCGCCGGGGAGAACGCCCTGGTCCTGCTGCACAAGACCCAGTCCGCCAAGAGCCTGGAGAACCTCGACGACCTCTTCCGCAGCTTCATGCTCGACGAGCCGCGCACCCGGAAGATGGCCGAGACCGCCGTCGAGCAGTTCGCCGAGCTCTCCCAGGCGCACACCCTCGTCGTCGAGGCGCGCCAGCAGGTCGACCACCTCGCCGCGCTCGAGCCGCAGGCCCGCGCCTACGACGAGCACATCGAAGCCGCCGCGGCCGCCGAGCGCCTCTCCGCCGCCCTGGAGCCGTTCAAGAACGCCTGGAAGCTCGACCTGGCCGAGCAGGAGCGCAGCACCGCCGAGTCCGAGCTGCGCACCGCCGAGCACGGCCTCGCTGCCGCCGAGGCCACCACCGCCGACGCCGACACCGCCCTGGACCAGGCCCGCCGGCTGGTCGCCGAGCGCGGCGGGGACGCCCTGGCGGTGCAGAAGAAGCAGGTCGAGCTCGACGCCCAGCACCTGGCCGCCGTGCGCAAGGGCCGGGCCGAGCTCGCCGAGGACCTGACCGCCGTCGGCATCGCCCTGCCGGAGACCTTCGCCGAGTACGAGGAGCTGCGGGCCACCGCCCGCACCGAGCTCGCCGGGCTGGCCCGCGCCCAGGACCAGGCCCGCGAGCAGGTCGGCGCCCTGTACGAGACCCGCGCCGAGGTCCAGACCCGGCTCGCCGCCGTCGCGGAGGAGCTGACCGCCCTCAAGGGCGTGCGGTCCAACCTCGACGCCCGCCTGCTGCAGGCCCGCCGCCTGGTCTGCCAGGAGACCGGCCTGACCCCCGCGACCCTGCCCTTCGCCGGCGAGCTGGTGCAGGTCCGGCCCGAGCACGCGGACTGGACCGGCGCCATCGAGCGCGTCCTGCGGCCGCTGGCCACCGTCATGCTCGTCCCGGCCGCGCACCGGGAGCGGGTCGCGGCCGCCGTCGACGGCGTCCACCTCGGGACCCGGCTCGTCTTCGAGGCCGTGCCCACCGAGGTCGAGCCGCCCCGCCCGGTCGCCGCCGAGACGTCGCTGGTCCACCGCGTCGAGGTCGCCCCCGGCCCGATGGCCGCCTGGCTGCACGCCACGCTCTCCCGCTCCTACGACTACGCCTGCGTCGCCGGCCCGGCCGAGCTGCACCGCCACGACCGCGCCGTGACCCGGGCCGGGCAGGTCAAGCGCGGCCGCGGCCGGTACGAGAAGGACGACCGGTTCCGGGTCGACGACCGGGCCCGGTGGGTGCTCGGCTTCGACAACGCCGACAAGGTGGAGCACTTCCTGGCCCGACGGAGGGCGGTGGAGGCCGAGCTGGCCGCCGTCGACAGGCGCCTGGCCGACGCCGAGCGCGCCCGGGTGGGCGCCCAGCGCCGGGCCGACGTGCTGCGCACGCTGGAGCGGCGCGGGTGGGCCGACCTGGACGTCGGCGCCGCCGAGGACGCCCTGCTCCGCAACCAGGCCCGGCTCGACGAGCTGCGCCTGGGCAACACCGACCTGCGCGCCGCCGAGGCCGCGGAGCACCGGGCCACCGCCGACCTCGCCGCCGCCAAGGAGGCGGAGCAGGCACGGCGCGGCGCCGTCGCCGAGGCCCGGGCCCGGCTCAACCAGATCGACCGGGTCCTCGCTGAGCTGCGGCCCGCCGTCGCCGACGGCGTCCCGCTCCCGCACCAGGAGGAGCTCGAGCGGCGCTTCCACGCCAGCAAGCACGCGCGCAGCATCACCCACCGCACGATCGACGACATCGCCGTCCGGGTGGCCAAGGGGCTGGCCGCCGAGCAGAAGGCCGCGACCGAGGCCGCCCAGGACGCCGAGAAGCGGATCCTGGAGATGGCCGGCGCCTTCCTGCGCCGGTGGCCCGCGCTGGCCGGCAACCTCACCGCGCACGTGGCGGACCGCGGCGGCTTCCTGCAGATCCTCGACCGGCTCCGGGCGGACCGGCTGCCAGAGTTCGAGCAGCGGTTCTTCGACCTGCTGGAGAGCCAGTCCCGGCGCAACGTCGGCCAGCTCGCCAGCGAGATCCGCCGCGCGCCGGGGGAGATCCGGGACCGCATCGCCCCGGTCAACACCTCGCTGCGCCGCTCCCGCTTCGACGTCGGCCGGTACCTGCAGATCCGGGTGACGGACAACCGCTCCGCGGCCGCCAAGGAGTTCCTCGCCGACCTGCAGACCATCGCCTCGGACTCCTGGCAGGACCACGACCGCGCCTCGGCCGAGGCGACCTACACCGTGCTCGCCCGGATCATGGGACGGCTGACCTCCTCGGAGAGCGGGGACCGCGCCTGGCAGGACCTGTGCCTGGACACCCGCCGGCACGTCCGCTTCACCGCCTACGAGGTGGACGAGGCCGGGGCGGTCGTCAGCGTGCACGACTCCGGCTCCGGCCTCTCCGGCGGGCAGAAGCAGAAGCTGGTGGTCTTCTGCCTCGCCGCGGCGCTGCGCTACCAGCTCGCGACCGACGGCGCCGAGGTGCCCAGCTACGGCACGGTCATCCTGGACGAGGCCTTCGACAAGGCCGATGCCACCTTCACCCGGATGGCGATGGACATCTTCGCCGAGTTCGGCTTCCACATGGTCCTCGCCACCCCGCTCAAGCTCCTCCAGACCCTGGAGGAGTACGTCGGCGGGATCGGGCTGGCGGTGTGCCGCGACCGGCAGCAGTCCACCGTCGGCGTGGTCTCCGTCGACGACGCGAGCCTGGTCACTGCGCTGGCCGAGGACGGGGTCGGCGCCGGCGCCGACGGCGCGAACGGCCGGAGCGGCGCGGACAGCCGCATCGGCGCTGCTGTCGGCGTCCAGGCCGACGGCGGCCGGCCCGGCGACGAGGGCCGCTCGCCCGACGGCGGGGGCGTCGTCGTCGACACCCTCCCGCTCGACCTGTCGTGAGGGGAACGCGGCCGTGAGGCGCGCGATGGTCACCGTGGCCGCCGCCCGGGAGGCGGCCCGCCGCAGGTACGACCGGCACGGCGCGGCCTGGGCCGTCGCCGCCGCCCTCGGTGAGCTCGACGGCGCGCCCGTGCTCGACCTCCCGCTGCACCCGCCCACCGAGGCCGACGCGCTCGCGGACGAGCGGTCGGCCGTCGCCTGGGTCCGGTCCTGGCGCGACGCCGGCGCCCCGGGCGTGCAGTGGGGACGGCGTCGCTGGGCGAGCGTCGGCGCGCAGGACGTCCCGGAACGCCTCCGGGTCACCGACCCGGCCGACGTCGCCCGGCTCGCCGGCCGGTCCCCGCACTGGCGGGTGCTCCGGGAGCGGACGGCGGCGCTCGTCGGCGAGTGGGCCGGGCCGGTGGGTGCGCTGGCGGGCGACGCCGCGCCGAGCGGCGCCGCGGCGGACGATGCCGCGGCGGGCGGTGTTGCGGCGAGCGCCGTGCCCACGGAGGTGCGCCGCCAGGCCCGCGCCCTCACCGACCTCGACGACGCCGACTTCTGGCGACTGCAGGAGGTGCTCCGCTGGCTCGTCGCCCACCCCGGCTCCGGGCTCTACGTCCGCCAGCTGCCGGTGCGCGGCGTCGACACCAAGTGGGTCGGGCACCACCGCGGCCTGGTCACCGGGCTGGTCGGGGCCATCACCGGCAGCACCGACCTGGGCCTGGCCCACCCGCCGGACCTGGTGCGCGTGCGCTTCCTCGACCCGGCCCTCGCCCCCGGCGGGCTGACCGACGTCGCCGCCCCGGTGGCGCAGCTCGACGCGCTGGGCATCGCGCCGCGCACGGTGCTGGTAGCGGAGAACCTGGAGTCGGTGGTGGCCCTGCCCCCGCTGCCCGGCGCGGTCGCCGTGCACGGCTCGGGCTACGCCGTCGAGCGGCTCGGCGAGATCTCCTGGGTGCGGGACGGGCGCGTCCTCTACTGGGGCGACCTGGACAGCCACGGCTTCGCCATCCTCGACCGGCTCCGCGGAGCCTGCCCGGCGGCGGTCTCGGTCCTGATGGACCGCGCCACCCTGGAGGCCCACCGGGACCTGTGGGTGCCCGAGCCCACGCCCAGCCGGGCCGACGTCGCCCGGCTCACCCCGGCCGAGGCGGAGGTCCTCGCCGTCCTGCGCGACGAGGGGGACGTGCGGCTGGAGCAGGAGCGGCTGGACTGGGCCACCTGCCTGGCCACGCTCCGCGCCGCGGCGGGTTGAGCGGCGGCGGGCCGAGCGGCGGCGGGCCGAGCGGGCGACGCCGGGACGCCGTCGTGAGGGACGGAAGCGCCGGGACGCCGTGAACCTCCCGAGGCTCCGCTGACGCCCAGGGCCATGGGGACCATCCTCAGGTACTAATGACAGAAGTTGATCGATCGCGTTGACTCTAGATCACGCTCATGCGTACGTTGCCGGAGTGCCGCCGTGCCGGCGGTCCGGTCCCGAGGGAGCCCCATGTCACGCGGTCGAGTCACCCTGCCCACCGAGGTCGGCGCCGAGCAGGCGTCCCTCGACCTGATCGCCCGGCTGGGCGCCGACGCGGTGCGCAACAGCGACGGCACCGAGCTGCCGGCCGGCGCCGCCGACATGGTGGAGAAGGTCTACGCGACCTACTTCGTCGCCCGGGGGGACCAGGAGTGGGCCCAGGCCCACCCCGACCAGCTCCAGCAGATCTACCTGCTCTCCGAGCGGGTCACCGCCACCGCCGAGGAGCTGACCATCGACCCGATGGCCGGCTACTTCGCCGAGCAGGTGCGCCCCGACGTCGAGCACGACCCGGCCGAGTGGTGGGAGGTCATCGACCGCACCACCGGCGCCGTCGTCCCGCCGGAGCGCTGGGCCGTCACCGCCGACGGCACCGTCCGGGTCACCGGCGCCACCCCCTGGCACGAGTACACCGTGACGTTCCTGGCCTGGCAGCTGTGGGACCCGACCCAGATGTACAACTACCTGACCAACCACTGGCAGGGCACCGGCCGGGCCAAGGAGATGCCCTACGACGCCCGCCACCCCGAGACGTGGGACCACATGGTGACGTCGCTGCGCACCTGGCTGGCCGCGCACCCGGAGGTCGACGTCGTCCGGTTCACCACGTTCTTCTACCACTTCACCCTCGTCTTCAACGACCGGGCCGAGGAGAAGCTCGTCGACTGGTTCGGTTACACCGCCTCGGTCTCCACCATCGCGCTGGATGCCTTCGCCGCGGAGCACGGGTACCGGCTGCGGCCGGAGGACCTGGTCGACGCCGGCTACCACAGCTCCCCGTTCCGGGTGCCGAGCAAGCCCTTCCGGGACTGGCTGGCGTTCCAGCAGCGGTTCGTCGCCGAGAAGGTGCGCGCCCTGGTCGCGGAGGTCCACGCCGCCGGCAAGGAGGCGATGATGTTCCTCGGCGACAACTGGATCGGCACCGAGCCGTACGGCGAGCACTTCGCCGGCCTCGGCCTTGACGCCGTCGTCGGCTCGGTCGGCAGCGCCGCCACCACCCGGATGATCAGCGACATCCCCGGCGTGCGGTACACCGAGGGCCGCCTCCTGCCCTACTTCTTCCCCGACGTCTTCCGGCCCGGCGGGGACCCGCTGGGGGAGGCCCGGCAGTGCTGGGTGGACGCCCGCCGCGCCATGCTGCGCAAGCCGCTGGACCGGATCGGCTACGGCGGGTACGTCTCGCTCGCCGCCCGGTTCCCCGACTTCCTCGACTACGCCGCCCAGGTCGCCGAGGAGTTCCGCACCCTGCACGACCGCGCCGCCGGCACCGCCCCGTGGACCGCGCCGGTGCGGGTGGCGGTGCTCAACCACTGGGGCCGGTTGCGCACCTGGCAGACGTTCATGGTCGCGCACGCCATGCACTACAAGCAGACCTACACCTACCTCGGCGCGATCGAGGCCCTGGCCGGGCTGCCGGTGGACGTCACCTTCCTCTCCTTCGCGGAGGTGATGACGGCCGGGGTGCCCGACGGCGTGGACGTGGTCCTCAACGCGGGCGCCGCCGGCACCGCGTTCTCCGGCGGGGAGGTCTGGGCCGACCCCCGCCTCACGACGGCGCTGCGCGCCTGGGTGCACGCCGGCGGCGGGCTCGTCGGCATCGGCGAGCCGTCCGCGCACCTGCGCGGCGGGCGCACCTTCCAGCTCGCGGACGTCCTCGGGGTGGACCAGGAGGTCGGCCTGTCGCTGAGCACCGACAAGTACGCCGAGCCGCGCCACGACGACCACTTCGTTACCGCCGACCTGCCCGGCGCCCCGGCCACCGGGGAGGGCGCCCGCAACGTCTACCCGACCGGACCGGCCACCCAGGTGCTGCGCTACGACGCGGAGGTGCAGGTAGCCACGCACGGCTACGGCGCCGGCCGCAGCGTCTACCTCGCCGGCCTGCCCTACACCCCCGACAACGCCCGGCTGCTGCACCGGGCCGTGCTCTGGGCCGCCGGGCACGAGCGGACGCCGGCGTGGTGGTCGGACAACCCGGCGGTGGACGTGGCCGCCTTCCCCGACGCCGGCTGCTGGGTGGCGGTGAACTCCACCCTCGAGCCGCAGTCGGCCCGGGTCACGCTGCCCGACGGCGAGGTGGCGACCGTCGCGCTCGGCGCGGCCGGCTCGGCCTGGGCGGACCTGGGCTGACGCGCGGGCTCAGGCCCGCACCACCTCGATGCCCGCGGCGTCGAACCGGTCGGCGAGGTCGGCGCCGACCGAGTCGTCGGTCAGCAGCACGTCGATGCCCTCCGGGCCGCAGATGCGGGCGAAGGCGCTGCGGCCCAGCTTGCTGGCGTCGGCGACGACGACCACCCGCCGGGCCCGCGCGGCGAGCTTGGCGTTGATGCTGGCCTCGCCCTCGTTGTGGGCGGCGGCGCCGGCGTCGGGGTCCACGGCGTCGACGCCGAGGAAGAGGGTGTCGATGGAGATCTCGCCGAGGATCAGCTCGGCGAGCGGCCCGATCAGCTCGAAGCTCTGCGTGCGGGCGACGCCGCCGGTCACCACCACCCGGACGTGCGGGCGGACCGTGAGCTCGTTGGCGATGTTCACCGCGTTGGTCACGACGACGACCGGCTGGTCCCGCGCCGCGGCCAGCTCCGGGCTGGTCGCCACCTCCCGGGCGACCTCGGTCGTCGTCGTCCCGCCGTTGAAGGCGATGACCTCCCCGGGGTGGACCATGGCGGCCGCCGCCCTGGCGATGCGGCCCTTCTCGGCGGCCCGGCGGGCGGTCTTGTACCGCAGCGGCAGGTCGGAGGACCCCGGGTGCGGCGCCGCGCCGCCGCGGGTCCGGGTGATCAGCTGCTGCTCGGCCAGGGCGTCGAGGTCGCGCCGCGCGGTCGCCGCCGAGACCCCCAGCTCGCTGATGATCTCGTCGATGTGCACGCCGTCGCGCGCCATCACGAGCTCGAGCAGGGCGTTCAGCCTGTCGTGGCGGTTCATCGCTTCCTCTCCGTCTGGTCGCAGGCTACCGGCCGGCCACCGAGGAGCCGGATACCCAGATCGAGGAGCGGCGGCGCGCGGACCGGCGCCGGGGGCACCCGGCCCGGCGGGGCCGGTGCGCCCGGCGACGGTTGACGGGTCATGATCTAAAGTGCATTGTTAGAGCGAGTAACACGCGGAAACGATCAGAGGAGATGCCGTGGGGCAGGAGACCAGCCGGGAGATCGCGTCGCAGCCGGAGACCTGGCGCCGAGCCGTCGCCCTGGCCCCGACGGTCGAGGGGCTGCCGCACGCCGGCGAGCGCGTCGCCGTCGTCGGCTGCGGCACCTCCTGGTTCATGGCACAGAGCTACGCCGTCCTGCGGGAGCAGAGCGGGCAGGGCCTCACCGACGCCTGGACCGCCACCGAGGTCCCCGCCGGGCGTGACTACGACCGCATCGTCGCGATCTCCCGCTCCGGGACCACGACGGAGATCACCCAGCTCCTCGCCGCGACAGCCGCCCCGTCGGTGCTCATCACCGCCGTCGCCGGCGGGCCGGCCGCCCAGCACGCCGACCACGAGATCGTCCTGCCCTTCGCCGACGAGCGTTCCGTGGTGCAGACCCGGTTCGCCACCTCCGCCCTGGTCCTGCTGCGCGCCAGCCTCGGGCAGGACCTCGCCCCCGCGGTGGCCGACGCCGAGCGGGCCCTGACCGCCGAGCTGCCCCCGGCGTGGGTCGCGGCGGACCAGATCACCTTCCTCGGCACCGGCTGGACGGTCGGGCTGGCGCACGAGGCGGCCCTGAAGCTCCGCGAGTCCTCCCAGTCCTGGACGGAGTCCTACCCGGCCATGGAGTACCGGCACGGGCCGATCGCCATCGCCCAGCCCGGCCGCCTGACCTGGGTCTTCGGCCCGGTCCCGGACGGGATGGCCGAGGAGGTGGCGCAGACCGGCGCCGAGCTTGTCACCGCCGACCTGGACCCGCTCGCCCACCTCGTCCTGCTGCACCGGCTCGCCGTCGCCCGCGCCGAGGCCCGCGGCCTGGACCCGGACCGGCCGCGCTCGCTCTCCCGCTCGGTCGTCCTCGCCGCCGAGGCCGGCTGACCGTGCCCCGCGCGATCGGCGTCGACGTCGGCGGCACGGCCATCAAGGTCTGCATCGCCGACGCCACCGGCCGCCTGTCCGAGCAGCGCACCGTGCCGACGCCGCACCGGGTCGAGGACCTCGTCCGGACGGTGGCGCAGCAGGTCGCGGACCTGCGCGCGCACGACCCCGGGCTGCCGGTCGGCGTCGCCGTGCCCGGCGTCGTCGACGAGCGGGCCGGCACCGTCGTCCTCGCCCGCAACCTTGGCTGGCGCGACGTCCCGGTGCGCGACCTCCTCGCCGGCGCGCTGGGCACCGACGTCGTCCTCGGGCACGACGTGCGGGCCGGCGCGCTGGCCGAGTCCCGCTGGGGCGCCGGCGCGCCGGACATGCTCTTCGTCCCCATCGGCACCGGCATCGCCGCCGCCCTGGTGCTCGGTGGGCGGCCGTGGGGCACCGGCTACGCCGGGGAGATCGGGCAGGTGCTCGTGCCGGACCCCGACGGCGGGGCGCCGGTCGTCCTCGAGCAGGTGGCCTCGGCGGCCGCGCTCGGCCGCCGGTACGCCGCCCGGACCGGCGGGGTCGGCGCCGACGGGCGCGGGCTGTTCGACCAGCTCCGCCGCGGCGACCAGGCCGCCGCGGCGGTCCTCGAGCAGGGCGTCACGGCGCTCGGCACCGTGCTGGCCGGCGCCGTCTCCCTGCTCGGACCGGTCCGGGTCGTCGTCGGCGGCGGGCTCGCCGGCGCCGGGGAGGACCTGCTGGCCCCGCTGCGCGCCCGGCTCGCCGAGCTCCTCGTCGTCACCCCCGTGCCGGAGGTCGTCCCGGCCGCGCTCGGACCCTGGGCGGGGAGCCTGGGTGCCGCGGCGCTCGCGCTCGACGCGACGGACCCGGGCGACCAGGAGCGGCCGTGATCCTGACCCTCACCCCGAACCCCGCCGTCGACGTCACCTACACCCTCCCCGCGGTCCGCCTGGGCGAGGTCAACCGGGTCACCTCCGTCACCGAGGCCGCCGGGGGCAAGGGCGTCAACGTGGCGCGCGTCCTCGCCCAGCTCGGCCACCCGGTGACCGCCACCGGCTTCCTCGGCGGGGACACCGGCGTCCTGCTGCGCCGCCTGCTCGACGGCAGCGGCGTGACCCAGCGCTGGCTGGACGTCCCGCAGCGCACCCGGCGCACCACCACCCTCGTCGACGCCGCCGGCGCCACCCTGCTCAACGAGCCCGGGCCGCGCCTCGACCCCGGCGCCTGGGCCGACCTCGCCGCCCTGCTCACCACCAGCGTGGGCGCGGGGGACGTCGTCGTCGTCTCCGGCTCGACCCCGCCGGGTGCGCCGGACCAGGCCCTCCCCACCCTGCTGGCCGCGGCGGCGGGGCGCGGCGCCCGGACCCTGGTGGACACCTCCGGCGCCGGGCTGCTCGCGGCCGCCGACGCCGGTGCGGACCTGCTCAAGCCCAACGAGCACGAGCTGGCCGAGGCCACCGGCGCCGTCGACCCCGTCACCGGCGCCCGCGCCCTGATCGACCGGGGCGCCGGGGCGGTGGTGGTCTCCTGCGGGGCCGCGGGCCTGGTCGCGGTCGTGGCCGACGGCGCCGCCCGCCCGGCCTGGCGGGCCCGGCCCGCCGAGGTGCTCAGCGGGAACCCGACCGGCGCCGGGGACGCGGCCGTCGCCGCGCTGGCCCTGGCCCTGCACGCCGACGAGCCGCTCGCCACCGGCCTGCCCGCCCACCTCCCCGACGCCGTCGCGCTCTCCGGGGCCGCGGTGCTCGCCCCGGTGGCCGGCGCGGTGGACCTGACCGCCTACCGGCGCATGCGCGCCGCCATCACCGTGGAGGAGCTCGATGCTCGCTGACCTGCGCGACCTGGCCGGCGCCTGCGCCGCCGAGCGGACCGGCCTGGGCGCCTTCAACGTCGTCCACCTCGACCACGCCGAGGTCTTCGCCGCGGCCGCCGAGCGGGCCGGGCGGCCCGTGGTGCTGCAGGTGAGCCAGAACGCCGTGGCCTACCACGGCGCGCTCGCCCCGATCGGGACGGGGGTGCTCGCGGTGGCCCGGGCCGCCGAGGTCCCGGTGGTCGTCCACCTGGACCACGCCGAGGACGTCGCGCTCGTCCGCGAGGCGATCGCCCTGGGTTTCACCTCCGTCATGTACGACGGCTCCCGGCTGGCCGACGAGGCCAACCGGGCCACCACCGCCGAGGTCGTCGCCCAGGCGCACGCCGCCGGGGTGAGCGTGGAGGCCGAGCTCGGCGAGGTCGGGGGCAAGAACGGGGTGCACGACCCGTCCGCGCGCACCGACCCCGCCGCCGCCGCCCGGTTCGTCCGGGACACCGGCGTCGACCTCCTCGCCGTGGCCGTCGGCTCCTCGCACGCCATGACCACCCGGGGCGCCCGCCTGGACACCGACCTGATCGCCGCCATCGCCGCGGCGGTGGACGTGCCCCTGGTCCTGCACGGCTCCTCCGGGGTCAGCGACGCGGGCATGCGGGCCGCCATCGACGCCGGGATGACCAAGATCAACGTCTCCACCCACCTGAACAAGCTGTTCACGACGGCGGTCCGCGGCTACCTGACCGAGCACCCGGACCTGGTGGACACCCGCACATGGTTCGGCACCGGCAACGCCGAGATCGGCCGGGAGGTCGAGCGGCTGCTGCGCTGGTACGCCCGGACGGAGCCGGTCGCGGCGGGCGGGGGCGCGCCGAGCGCCGCGGCCGGCCGGGCGTGACCCCCGCCCGCCGTGGCGAACAGGGCAGGGTCGTGGGTACCCGGACTGCCCGGTCTGACCCTGCTCCAGGCCTGCCCGGTCTGACCCGGCCCCCGATCAGCCAGGCCTGACCCTGCCGCCCGGTCAGCCAGGCCCGACCCTGCCCCGGTCAGGGAGGCCCGACCCTGCCCCCCGGGTCAGCGGCGCGACGACCGATGCGCCGTATCTCCTCATGCCCAAGGCTGGCCGGTCGTGCCCGCGTCGTGCGGACGTGCTCGTGCCAGGTGCCATGCCGGGCAGGGTGCGGACTGGGCCACTGAGCGATACTGCTCGTTAGTACCACTGCCCAATCACGTCTTGACATCCCGTCGGTCTCTGCGATGGGCTGTGCTTGCTCTCGCATCAATCGGCGACGAAGGAGTCAGTAGTGCGCATCCTCTGGAAGCAACGAGCGTTCGCCGTCGCGGCGGCGCTGGCGCTCCCGCTGGTCGGCGGGGTGGCCACGGCCCTCGCGGCCGGCGCGGCCGCCACCCCTGCCCCGCCGGGCCCCGCGGCCACCCCCACCGCGGGCCCGGCGGCCCCCACCGTGGCCCCGGCGCCCGCGGCGGGCGCCCCCGCCACCACGACCGCCCCGGCCGCCGTCGCCCCGCCCACAGCCGGGCCGGGTGAGATCGTCCTGCGCTCCGACGCGCTCGCGGTGACCGTCTCGGACGCCTTCCCCCAGGTCGTGCGGTACACGCACCTGGGCACCGGTGCCACCCTGGACGGCCGGGCGGAGCCGCTGACCGCCGTCGTCATCGACGGCACCGCCCACCCGGTGGAGGTCACCGCGCACGAGCCAACCGCGTCGGCGGCCAGCTACACGCTGACCTTCCCGGGCCTGCCGGGGGTGGAGATCGACGCCCGGCTCAGCGTGGCCGAGGCGGTCGCGGCGTTCGAGGTCACCGCGATCCGCGACACCGAGGCGCACCGGGTGCACACCCTGGACATCCCCGGCCACGACCTGGTCTCGGTCGCCTCCGACCAGCCGGGCGCCACCGTCGCCGCCGCCCGGGTGGGCACGGACCGCGGCGGCAGCGGGGACACCATCACCCCGGTCACCGCCCAGACCGCGGCGGGGCCGGCCCAGGGGTCGGCCTACGTCATCGTCAGCACCGACGCCCTCGCCGCGGGCCTGGAGACCAACAGCGTCTACGACGAGGCCAACGGCCCGGCGCAGAAGGACAACAACCGCTGGCAGCGCCAGGCCCGGGCCGACGGCGAGGACGTGCGGATGGGCGTCTGGAGCGGCCGGTGGACCTACCGTTCCACCGCGGCCGCCGTCGAGGACGTCGAGCCGCTGCCCGTCGCCAGGGTCGCCATCACCCCGGACGCCAACGGCGACGGCACCGTGAACTGGCAGGACGGGGCCATCGCCTACCGGGACATCGCCGTCGCGGTGCCCGGCGAGGACGAGGTCCCGGACACCGTCGTCACGCACATCCCGTTCAACTTCGCCTCCCAGGCCACCCACCCGTTCCTGCGCACCCTCGACGACGTCAAGCGCATCTCCCTCGCCACCGACGGCCTTGGCCAGCGCGCCCTGCTCAAGGGCTACGGCGCGGAGGGGCACGACTCCGCCCACCCGGACTACGGCGGCAACTACAACGAGCGCGCCGGCGGGCTGGAGGACCTCAACACCCTGCTGGCGGCGGGGGAGCGGTGGAACGCCTCCTTCGGCGTCCACGTCAACGCCACCGAGGTCTACCCCGAGGCCAAGACCTTCGGCGAGGTGCCCTTCGACCCCAAGGCGCCGGGCTGGAACTGGCTGAACCAGTCCTACTACCTGGACCAGCGCGAGGACCTGGGCACCCACAACATCACCCGCCGCTTCGCCCAGCTGCGCGAGGAGACCCACGAGAACCTGGACTTCCTCTACCTCGACGTCTACTACAACTACGGCTGGCAGGCCGACCGCCTCGCCCGCGAGCTCGGCGAGCAGGGCTGGACGATCGGCACCGAGTGGTCCGACCGGTTCGAGCGCTACAGCCTGTGGAGCCACTGGGCGAACGACGAGAACTACGGCGGCAGCACCAACAAGGGCCTGAACTCCCAGATCATCAGGTTCATCGACAACGCCCACAAGGACACCTGGAACCCGCACCCGCTGCTCGGCTACGCCCAGATCGTGGAGTTCGAGGGCTGGACCGGGCACACCGACTACACCGCGTTCCTGCGCAACGTCTGGTCCAACAACCTGCCGGTGAAGTTCCTCCAGCACCAGGACATCGTGCGCTGGGCCGACGGGCAGATCGACTTCACCGGCGACGTCACCGCCACCGGCACCGACGCCGCCAGCCGCCAGTTCACGGTGGGCGACGACGTCGTCCTGGACGGCGACGCCTACCTACTGCCCTGGTCCGCCGACGACGGCAGCAAGCGCGGCCGGGACACCCAGAAGCTCTACCACTACAACGCCGACGGCGGACGGACGACCTGGACGCTGACGGACGACTTCGCCAAGCAGAAGAAGCTGCGCCTGTTCCGGCTCACCGACACCGGCCGGGTGCCCGCGGGCATGGTCGACGTCGTCGACGGCACGGTGACCCTGACCGCCGAGCCGGACCAGGCCTACGTGCTCTACCCGCACCGCAGCAACCCCCAGCCCGCCAAGCCCGACTGGGGCGAGGGCACCCTCGTCGTCGACCCGGGATTCAACGCCGGGAACCTCGACGCCTACCGCCCCCGAGGGGACGTCTCGCTGGAGACGAACGAGCGCGGCCAGCACGTCGCCGTCCTCGGCGCCGGCCCGTCGAGCATCCGGCAGGAGCTCGGCAAGGCCGCCCCCGGCACCTACGCCGCCAGCGCCTGGATCGAGATCGCGCCGGGCCAGGAGCGGCCCACCACGCTGCGGATCCAGGGCCGCGGCATCGACGAGTCGGTGACCGTCGACGCCTCCACCGCGCGGAACTACGTCGCGGCGGACGAGAAGAACGACACCTACTTCCAGCGGGTGCGGGTGGTCTACGACATCCCGGCCCGCAGTAACGGGAAGGTGACCCTGTCGGTCTCCGCCGGCGACGGCGAGGCACCGGTGCGGGTGGACGACCTCCGGGTCGTGCCCTTCACCCGGGCCGCCGACCCCGACCCGGTCGACGGCACGATCCTGTTCGAGGACTTCGAGTCCGTCGACCAGGGCTGGTGGCCCTTCGTCAAGGGCGACGCCGGCGGCATCACCGACCCGCGCACGCACCTGGCGTCCCGCAACGCCCCCTACACCCAGGCCGGCTGGAACGGGAAGCTGATCGACGACGTCCTGGACGGGCAGTGGTCGCTGAAGTCCCACCAGGAGAACACCGGCCTGGTGTACCGCACGGCGCCGCAGTCGGTGGCGTTCCAGCCCGGCCACCGCTACCGGGTGAGCTTCGACTACCAGGCCGCGCACGCCGGGTACTACGAGTGGGTCACCGGCTACGACACCGTCGCCACCGGCGAGCCGCGCTCGGTCCGCGTGAACGCGACGCCGATCGGGCAGCAGCGCACGACGGCGGCCTTCAGCGAGGAGTTCGTCGCCGGCGGGTGCGGGGACTACTGGGTCGGCCTGAACAAGCTGACCGGCAACCCCAAGGACAACGACCTGGTCGTGGACAACCTCCGGGTCGTCGACCTCGGGCCGGCCGAGTCCGTCCCGGCCTGCGCGAGCCTGGGCGTCGAGCCCGCCCAGGACGCGCTCGAGCAGGGCTTCCCGAACGCGGTGACCACCACGCTGGTCAGCGACGAGGCGGCGGACGTCACCGACGTCGCCGTCACCCTCGACGTGCCGGAAGGCTGGACGGCCGAGCCGGCCAGCGCCAGCACCGCCGCCAGCCTCGCCCCCGGCGCCAGCCTGCGCACCACCTGGACGGTCACCCCGCCCGCGGACGCCCCGCAGCAGGACTACCCGCTGACCGCGACGGCGACCTACCAGAGCGCCGACGGCCCGCGGACCGCCAGCGCCACCACGACGGTGCGGGTGCTCCCGCCCCCGCCGACCGGTGACGCCTACGTCTCGGACCTGGAGCTCGTCAGCGCCGAGAACGGCTGGGGCCCGGTGGAGCGCGACCGCTCCAACGGCGAGCAGGCCGCGGGCGACGGGCGGCCGATCACCCTCAACGGGCAGGTCTACGCCAAGGGCCTGGGCACCCACGCCCCCTCCCGGGTCCGGGTGTACCTGGCCGAGACGTGCACGACCTTCACGGCCGACGTCGGCATCGACGACGTCCAGAAGAGCCGCGGGTCGGTGGTCTTCAAGGTCCTCGGCGACGGCGCCACCCTCGCCGAGTCCCCGGTCATGCGGCCGGACTCCGCCACCCACCGGCTCGAGGCAGACGTCACCGGCACCCGGTACCTCGACCTCGTCGTGACCGACGCCGGCGACGGCAACGGCAACGACCACGGCGACTGGGCGGACGCCCGGCTCAGCTGCAGCGCGGCGGCGCCGCAGGGCTGACCCCACCGTGAGTCACCGACAGCCGCGGGGGTGACCTCACCGTCAGCCACCGCCAGGGGCGGGTCCTGCCACCAGGCAGGGCCCGCCCCTGCGCTCTGCCGACCCGGCTGACGGGGGCGGGCTCTGCCACCGGGCTGGGCGGCTCTGCCACCGGGCTGGGCCGCCCGTGCGCCTGCCGGCCCGGGCCGGTCAGCCGGGCCCGCCGGCCCCGCGGCGGCGTTGACACGGCTCCGGCCCATCCCTACGCTTGAAGTTAAGCGGTACGTACATCAATCGCTCAGCACCGATCAACCGGATGCTCGATGGAGAGAGGCACCATGAGGACCACCACCCCCACCTCCCGGCGCCGGGCCCTGGTGCTCGGTGCGCTCACCGCCACGGCGCTGACGCTCGGGGCCTGCGGCGCTTCCGGCGGCGCGTCCGCGGGCAACGGCAACGACGGCGGCTCCGGCTCCGGTTCCGACGGCGGCCCGGTCTCGATCGAGTACTGGCACCGGCTGCCCTCGGTCGAGGGCGCGAAGAGCGTCGACGACCTCGTCGCCGAGTGGAACGAGGACAACCCGGACGTC
The DNA here is from genome assembly GCF_022759505.1 of Georgenia sp. TF02-10. Lineage (NCBI taxonomy): Bacteria > Bacillati > Actinomycetota > Actinomycetes > Allobogoriellales > Allobogoriellaceae > Georgenia > Georgenia sp. TF02-10. The sequence continues at coordinate 567,918 of NZ_CP094289.1, forward strand.
CAGGTCAAGGCCACCGCCTTGCAGGGCGCCGCCGCGGACAGCTACCCCAAGATCGCCACCGCCGTCGAGGCCGGCAACGCCCCGTGCCTGGCCCAGGTGGGCGTGGACCGGGTGCCGGACCTGCTCTCCACCGGCCAGCTGCTCGACGTCACCGAGCAGGCCAGCCAGTACGAGGAGAACTACCTGCCCTACGCCTGGAGCCGGGCCACCTTCGACGGCGCCACCTACGGCATCCCGCAGGACACCGGCCCGCTGGTGCTGTACTACCGCGCTGACCTGTTCGAGGAGTACGGCATCGACGTGCCCAAGACCTGGGACGACTTCCGGGCCGCCGCCCAGACGGTCAAGGAGCACAACCCCGAGGCGCGCCTCGCCTCCTTCCTGCCGGACGAGGCCATGTGGTTCATGGCGCTGTCCAGCGCCAACGGCGCCCAGTGGTGGGGGATCGACGGCGACAGCTGGCGGGTCGACATCGACTCCGCACCGACCCAGGAGGTCGCCGAGTACTGGCAGGGCCTGATCGACGAGGACCTCGTCGCCACCACCCCGCGGTGGGACCCGAGCTTCGACCAGGCGCTGGCCGACGGCACCCTCGTCGCCACCGTCGGCGCCTCCTGGGAGGCGCCGCTCATCGCCGGGTCGGCGCCGGACACCGCCGGCAAGTGGGCCGTCGCGCAGATCCCGATGTGGGACACCGGCAAGCCGCTGGTCGGGGAGGACGGCGGCTCCATCGTCGCGGTCCTCAACGGCTGCGAGCAGCCCGAGGCCGCCGTCGCCTTCGCCGACTGGCTGAACACCAACGTCGAGGGCCTCATGCCGCTGGGCCTCTTCCCGGCGACCGAGCCGCCGGCGGAGGGCTTCGCCACGCCGGAGACGCTCGTGGAGTTCTACGGCGGGCAGGAGATCTACGACGAGTTCGCCGCCGCCAACGAGGCGGTCAACCCGGACTGGAGCTTCTCGCCCACCACCGGCGTGACGCTCACCGCGATCCAGGACGGCGCCGGGCAGATGCTCACCGGCGGCCCGACGCTGCCCGAGATCGTCGCCGACGCCCAGGCGAGCTCGGTGCAGTCCCTGGAGCAGGCCGGCATCTCGGTCGCCGACTGACCCCGTCGCGCAGGTCCCGGCCCACCCATGCCGGGGCCTGCGCAGCCCGAGCGAGGAGGACCCATGGCCCTGCCCACGGCACCGACGCGACCCCGGGCCGGTGCGCGCCGGCGCAGCGAGGCGCGTACCGGGTGGCTGTTCCTGCTGCCCTTCGGGCTCCTGTTCACGCTGGTGTTCCTGATCCCCATCGTGGTCTCGGTCTACAACAGCTTCTTCTCCACCAGGCGCTCCTCCCTCGGCCTGGCGGCGCCGGAGACGGTGTTCGTCGGCCTGAGCAACTACGTCGACGTGCTCACCAGCTCCCAGCTGTGGCTGGGCATGGGCCGGGTGGTCGGCTACGCGGCCGTGCAGATCCCGATCATGATCCTGGCCGCCCTCGCCCTGGCGCTGCTGCTGGACTCCGTGGCCGCCCGGCACGTGACCTTCTACCGGCTCGCGTACTTCCTGCCCTACGCGATCCCCGGGGTCATCGCCGCGATGGTCTGGACCTACCTCTACCAGCCCAACCTGAGCCCGATCGTCCAGGCGCTCCACGCCGTCGGCCTCGACGTGAACCTGCTGGCCCCCGGCACGGTGCTGGGCTCGATGGCGAACATCACCACCTGGACCTTCACCGGCTACAACATGCTCATCTTCCTCGCCGCGCTCCAGGCCGTCCCGCGCGAGCTCTACGAGGCGGCGCGGATGGACGGGGCGTCGGAGTGGCGGATCGTCCGGGCGATCAAGGTGCCGATGCTCCGCGGCGCGACGATGCTCGCCGTCCTGCTCTCGATCATCGGCACGATCCAGCTGTTCAACGAGCCGACCGTGATGCGGCGCTCCGCGGCGTTCATCGACTCGCAGTACACGCCCATGATGATGGCCTACGACCAGGCCTTCGGGCCGGCCGCCAACAGCGGCGCCGCCGCCACCGTCTCCATCGTGATGGCCGCCGTCGCCGGGGTCCTCGCCTGGGCCTACACCGTCGTCAGCCGGAGGACGAGCTGAGATGGCCACCGTGAGCCACGACCTGCCCCCCGCCGCCCAGCTGGCCCGGCCGGCGGCCCGCCGCGCCCCCGCCGCCCGGCGCCGCACCCGCCGATCGGCCACCGGCGCTCCGCCGAGCACCCGGGCGCTGACCACCATCGTGCTCACCGCCGCCGCGGTGTACTTCCTCTTCCCAGTGTGGTGGCTGGTCGTCTCCGCGACCAAGACCCGGCCCGAGCTGTACACGACCAACGGGGCCTGGTTCGGCGAGGGCTTCGCGCTGCTGGAGAACCTGCAGCGGGCCATGGGCTACGACCAGGGGCTGTACCTGCGCTGGATCGGCAACTCCGTCCTGTACTCCACGACGGCCGCCGTCATCGGGGTGGTCATCTCCCTCGCCGCCGGGTACGCCCTGGCCAAGCACACCTTCCCCGGGAAGAACGTCGTCTCGGTGACCATCCTCGCCGGGCTGCTCATCCCCGCGGCGCTGCTGACGATCCCGATGTACTTCGTCTTCAACGCGATCGGGCTGGCGAACACCCCGCTGGCGGTCATCATCCCCTCCTGCGTGTCCCCGTTCGGGGTCTTCCTCGGGCGGATCTACGTCGAGGCCTCCGTCCCCGACGAGATCCTCGAGGCGGCCCGGATGGACGGGGCGGGGGAGGTGCGGATCTTCTTCACCATCGTGCTGCGGCTGCTGAAGCCGGCGATGGTGACGATCGGCCTGTTCGTCTTCGTCGCGACCTGGAACAACTTCCTCCTGCCGCTGGTCATGCTCAACTCCGCCGACCTCTTCCCGGTCACGCTCGGCCTCTACACCTGGCAGAGCTACCGGGCGGTGGACCTGACCGACATCGTCCTGGTCGGCTCCCTCTTCGCGGTGCTCCCGCTCGTCGTCGGCTTCCTCTTCCTGCAGCGCTACTTCCAGTCCGGTCTCGCGCTCGGCGCCGTCAAGGGCTGACCGGCCGCCAAGGGCTGACCGGGCGCGCCGGGCGGCAGCGGCAGCAGCGCCGGGACGCCTTCGCTCAGCGCCACAGGACGCCGCGACCAGGACGCCGTCGTCCAGGACGCCGTCGACCAGGACGCCATCGACCAGGAACGGCAGCGCGCGGACGTCCACCTGGTCCAGGGCCGCCGGCCCCACGACCACGATCGCCTCCGGGAGCCTGTTGCTTTTTGGGGATGCTCTTAACGAGCACCACAAGATGTGGGCCTGAGGAGGCGTTCAGGCCCTACATGTTGTGGCTGTCCGACCGCTCGAGCCTATTTAGCAACAGGCTCCCGGAGGCGAAAACGTGCGAGATCGGCACGAGATGGCCTCCGGAGGCGATCGTGGTAGCGGTGATGCCGGCGGGTGATCGTGGTCGAGGCGACCGCGACCGGCCCACCCGGGCTCGCCGTGGGTGGTCCTGGTCCAGGCGATCGCGACCGGCCCGCCCAGGCCGGCACGTGCCGGACCTCACACTGGCCAAAACATGCACCGAGTGCAGGTTTGGTCCTACCGTCTTCGGGTGAGCATGACGACCGGCCGGCGGGAGCAGAACAAGGCCCGGACCCGCGCTGACCTCCTCGAGGCCCTCCGGGCGCAGGTGGCCGCGACGGGCCTGGCCGGCGTCACCGCCGAGGCGGTCGCCGAACGCGCCGGGGTCTCCCGGCGCACCTTCTTCAACTACTTCAGCAGCCTCGACGACGCCCTCGCCGGGGTCATCTCCCCGTCGCTGGACGAGATCGGTGCCGTGTTCCGGTCCCGGCCTGCCGCCGAGCAGCCGCTCGACGCGATCGTCGCCGCCCTGCGGCAGCGCCCGCTCGACCCCGACGCCCTGGCGTGGATTCACACCATCGGCTCGGCGGAGCGGGCCCGGCAGGGGGTGAGCCCGCTCGCCGACCGTGTGTGGGCGCACCACCAGGGCTGGCTGGCGGGGCTGCTCGCCGAGCGCCTCGGCGCCGACGACCCCCTGCGCACCGGCACGCTCGCCTCGACCGTGATGAGCATCTTCTCGGTGGTCCAGGACCAGTGGCTGGACGAGACGGGCGGGCCGGTGGACGAAGCCGCCGCTGCCCGGTTCAACCAGCTCCTGCTCACCGGCCTGGCCCACGCCAGGTCGGCCTGGACCGAGGCCAGGCCCAGCAGCGCCTGAGCCCGGCCGGGGCCGACGGCGCGCGCCGCACGAGCCCGCGCCCGCGAGGAACGCCAGCCGCGCGCACCCCGCCCCAGCACGGCGCACCATCACCTCGCACCGCCCCGCACCAGCTCCACGAAACCGACCCGACGGGCACCGTGCCCGTCACCGAGAGGACGACCATGGCTTCGTTCCTGTACCGGCTCGGGCGCTCGTGCGCCCGCCACCCCTGGCGCTCCGTCGTCGCCTGGCTCCTGGTCATCGCCGCCGTCACCGGCGCGGCGCTCAGCCTGTCGAAGCCGCTCACCAGCGAGTTCACCATCCCCGGCAGCAGGTTCGAGCAGGTCCTGGAGGACCTCAAGCAGGAGATCCCGGACGCGGCCGGGGCGACCGGCACCGTCGTCTTCTCCAGCGACGACGGCTTCACCGCCGAGGAGAAGGCCGCCGTCGCCGCCACCGAGGAAGAGTGGAAGCAGGTCGAGGGCGTCGCCGACGTCGTCGACCCGTTCGCCGCCCAGCAGCAGCTGGCCGACCAGGCCGCCCAGCTCGAGTCCGGCCGGGCCGAGCTGGAGTCCGGCCGGGCCCAGCTCGAGGAGGGCCGCAGCCAGCTCGAGGCCGGCCAGGCCGAGCTCGACGCCGCCCGCGAGCAGCTCCAGGCCCAGGCCGCCCAGCTCGAGGCGGGCCGGGCCGCGATGCCGCCGCAGGCGCTCGCCCAGGCCGAGCAGCAGCTCGCCGCCGGCCAGGCCCAGCTCGACGCCGGGCAGGCCGAGCTCGACGCGAACGCCGAGGACCTCGCGGCCGCCGAGACCGAGCTGGCCGACGGGCAGCGGCAGCTCGAGGTCGGCGGGCGGCTCGCCGAGCTCACCGAGGACACCCGGTTCGTCTCCGAGGACGGCACCGTCGCGCTCGCCCAGGTGCGGTTCGTCGGCGAGGCCGTCGACCTCGACCCCGCGGTGGGGGAGGAGCTGCAGGAGATCGGCGCCGACCTGCCCGACAGCGGCGTCGACGTCGACTACAGCCAGGAGATCGTCCGGGACATCTCCAGCATCATCGGCCCCGGTGAGGTTCTCGGCCTGGTCGTGGCCGCCGTCGTGCTGCTCGTCATGCTCGGCGGGCTGCTCGCCGCCGGGATGCCGATGGTGATGGCGCTGGTCGGGGTGGCCGTCGGCGTCGGCGGCGCGATGGCGCTCAGCGGCACCATCGAGATGAACAGCACGACGCCGGCACTCGCGCTGATGCTCGGCCTCGCCGTCGGCATCGACTACTCGCTCTTCCTGATCAACCGGCACCGGACCCAGCTGCGCGGCGGCATGGCGACGACCGACTCCATCGCGCTGGCGACCGGCACCTCCGGCAACGCCGTCACCTTCGCCGGGCTGACCGTGATCATCGCGCTCGCGGCGCTGGTGGTCACCGGCATCCCGTTCCTCGCCGTCATGGGGCTCGCGGCGGCGGCCACCGTCCTGATCGCCGTCCTCGTCGCGCTCACGCTCACCCCGGCCGTCCTCTCCCTGCTCGGGGAGCGGGTGCTCGGGCGGCGCGGCCGCCGCGCCGTGCGTGACCGTGCGAACGCCACGGAGGGCGCGCAGGCCCCCGCCGAGCACGCTCCCGATGGCGCGCACGCTCACGACGGCGCCCACGCCGCCGACGGCGCGCGCGTCGCCCGTCGCGGTGGCTGGGCCGGGCTCGCCCAGCGCCATCCGGTGCTCTCGATCCTGGGCGTCGTCGCCGTCGGGGCGGTCATGGCCTACCCGGCCACGGACCTGCGCCTCGGCCTGCCCGACGGCTCCTCCGAGCCGGCGGGCTCCACGGCCTACCGCACCTACGACCTCACCCGCGAGCACTTCGGCGCCGGGATGAACGGCCCGCTGATCGCCGTCGCCACCCTCGACGAGCCGATCGCCGAGGGCGAGACGGACCAGCTCGCCGCCCAGGCCGACCTCGCCGAGGCCCTCGCGGAGGTGCCCGGCGCGCTCACCGTGGTCCCGGCCGGGGTGAGCGAGGACCGCTCGACGCTCGCGTTCCAGATCGTCCCCGAGGACGGCCCCGCCGAGGAGTCCACCGTGGACCTCGTCCACGCGCTCGACGAGGCGGCGCCGCAGATCGGCGCCGAGCACGACGCCGAGCTCGGGTTCACCGGGCAGACGGTGGCGAACATCGACATCTCCGAGCGGCTCGGCGACGCCCTGCCGGTCTACCTGCTCGTCGTCGTCGGGCTCTCCCTCGTCCTGCTCCTCCTCGTCTTCCGGTCCCTGCTCGTGCCGCTGCTCGCCACCGCCGGGTTCCTGCTGTCGGTCGCGGCGGCGTTCGGGGCCGTCGTCGCGGTCTACCAGTGGGGCGAGCTCGGCTGGCTGTTCAGCGTCCACGAGCCGGGGCCGGTGCTCAGCTTCCTGCCGATCCTGCTCATCGGCGTGCTGTTCGGGCTGGCGATGGACTACCAGGTCTTCCTCGTCTCGGCGGTGCGGGAGGCGCACGTGCACGGCTCGCCCGCCCGGGCCGCCGTCCTGGAGGGCTTCAACCTCAACGCCCGGGTGGTCACGGCCGCGGCCATCATCATGGTCTCGGTCTTCGGCGGGTTCGTCTTCGCCGAGCTGACCATGATCCGGCCCATCGGGTTCGGCCTGGCGATCGGCGTGCTCATTGACGCGTTCCTCGTCCGGATGACCCTGACCCCGGCCGTGCTCAGCCTGCTCGGGGAGCGGGCCTGGTACCTGCCGCGGTGGCTCGACCGGGTGCTGCCCGCCGTCGACGTCGAGGGTTCGCGGCTGGGGCGGGACGGGGCGGCGGGCGGGCCGCTCGGCGCCGGCAACGAGCCGGCGCGCGCGTCCGGGTAATCGGCCGTCCGAGCCGCCGCGGCCGCTGCCGCCTCGCCCGGCCCGCGCTACCGTCAGCTCCGTGACGGACCAGGACTGGGGTGGCGGGGTGGGTGGCCCGTCGGGCGCCGGCGGTGGGCCCGGCCCGTCGTCCGGCGGGTCCGGCGCGATCGGCACGGAGACCGCCGGGCCCGGCGCGGTGTCCGGCGGCCCCGGCCCGGCGCCCGGCGGGCCCCGCCCCGTGCCCGGCGCCGTCATCACCGTCTCGGACCGGTGCGCCCGCGGGGAGGCGGTGGACCGGTCCGGTCCCCTCGCCGCCGCCCTGCTCGCCGACGCCGGGGTACGGGCCGACGTCGTGATCGTCCCCGACGGCGTAGCCAGCGTGCGACGGGCGGTGCGGGCGGCGCTCGACGGCGGCGCCCGGGTGGTGCTGACCACCGGCGGGACCGGCGTCGGGCCGCGCGACCGCACGCCCGAGGCCACCGCGCCGCTGCTGGTGCGGGAGCTGCCCGGGCTGGCCGAGGCGGTCCGGGCCCGGGGCGCCGCCGACCTCCCCGCGGCGGTCCTCTCCCGCGGCCTGGCCGGCATCGCCGAGGGGCGCGACGGCGAGGCGCTCGTGGTCAACGCCCCCGGCTCGCCGGGCGGGGTCCGGGACGCCGTCGCCGTGCTCGGCCCGCTCGTGCCGCACGTGCTCGACCAGCTCGCCGGCGGCGCGCACTGAGGGCTGCCGGGGGTTGCGCACCGAGCGAGGTGCTGCCGGAGCTGTGCACCCACCGAGGCTGCCTGGGTCGCGACGCACCGAGCGCGCCCCGGCGTCGCGACCGGGCCGGAGCGTGACGGTGTTCCCAGGGCAGCGCAGGGGCGTCGGTCAGCTCGTCGAGAGAGCCTGGACGCGCATGATCGGCTCGGTCTCGTAGGCCCGATGGAGGAGTCGGACGATCTCACTGCCGTCGCCCAACCGGTGCTCACCGATGCGAGCGACCGGGACGGCCGGAGTCCAGGAGTTCAGCACCACCGCGGCGAGCCGCTCGGTGAGGTCCTCGGGCCGGACCGGCCGGGTCCGCTGCGCGACCCCGAGGGCGTGCAGGCGCCGGCTGAGGATCTGCATGGTCACTCCGGGCAGCACCGCGGCCTTGGGCCAGATGACCGAGTTGCCGTCCCAGAAGGCCAGGTTCCAGATCGTTGCCTCGCTCAACCGACCGCTGCGGTCGACGAAGGCGGCGTCGTCGAACCCGCGGGCGTGGGCCCGGCGCAGGTAGAGCGTCTTCGACACCTCACCGACGTGCTTGACGGTCGGTAGGTGGCGCTCGTGCTCGACGAGGTCGAGCGACAGCGGACCGAGGGGAGGATCGGCCGGATCGGTGACCTTGACCAGGACGTCGAGCTCCGCTCCGCCGTCGGGGGCCACGAATTCCCCCGGGCGCGAGGTGATGAAGCAGGTGAGCGAGACGTCAGCCGGAGCCGCCGAGAGCGCGGCGAGGAGGTGCTCCCGGAGCCGTTCCTCGGGTAGGTGCGCTCCGAAGAGCTCGTGGCTGGCGCTGCGCAGCCGGGCCAGGTGCAGGTCGAGGCCGCGGACCGCCCGGTCCCGGACCTGCATCGCGGTGAAGTGGGCGAAGCCGGCGAACGCCAGCGGGGCGAGGTCCTCGGTGCTGGCGGGCCTACCGTTGAGGTGAGTGATCGAGACTGCCATGCCTGGAACGTAGGAGCTGACACCAGTGTCAAGAGCAAGCGGCACGGATCGGCTGCTGCGCGTCGGTGAGCTCGCCGCCCTGACCGGGGTGAGCGCGCGGCTCCTGCGCTACTACGACAACCAGGGCCTGCTCGCCGCCGAGCGTTCCCCCACCGGTCAGCGGCTCTTTCACCCCGCCGCCGCCGAGCAGGTCCGCTACATCCGCTCCCTCCTGGAGGCGGGGCTACCGACCCGCGTGATCGGCGAGCTCATCGACTGCATCTACGAGCCCGGCCGGATCGAGCCCTGTGCAGTGCCGACGCTCGTCGAGCACCTGAACGAGCACGACCAGCGGATCGCGGGCATGCTCAGCACCCGCGCCGCTCTCCAGGGCCTGATCGACTCCTCGAGCCGCTGACCGCCCCCGCCGATCGCGGAACCTGCTACCTCGATCCTTCGCCCGGGCCACCGGCCGGCCGACCGCCAGCCTCCCGGCCACCGGCAGGTGGGGCACCGGCCGGCGGACCGCTGGCTGAAAGATCGGCCAGCGCGGCCAGGTCTGACCAGGTGTCCACGTCGGTGGCCTCGGCCGCGACCGCCGGCACCCCGGCCAGCCGCAGCCCGGCGACCAGCGCCCGGACCGGGACCCCCCGCCCGCCCCGCGGCTGCCCGGCGAGCCGCCCCACCAGTGCCGTGCGCCGGTAGGCAGCGGTGAGCCACTGCGGCACGCCGGCCGGGTCAAGGAGGCACGCGCCGTCGACGTCGCGGTCGGCGTGGGCCGCCGCGAGCAGCCGGGGCACCGCCGTCGCCGCCCGCGGCACGTCGCAGGACAGCACGAGCACGAGCGGCGCGGGGGCGCCGTCGTTCAGGACCGCGAGCCCGGCGGCGACCCCGGCCACCGGCCCGCCGAGCGGGGGGTTCTCCAGGGTGCGGGCCACCCCGTCCGGCACGGCCACCTCGGCGGGGGCGACGACGACGACCCGGCGGGCGCCGGCGGTCCCGGCGAGGACGTGGTCGAGCAGGCGCCGGCCGGCCAGCCGCAGGTCCGGCTTGCTGGCGCCGTCGAGCCGGCGGCCGGTGCCGCCGGCCAGCACGACGGCGTCGAAACCAGCGGCGTCCGCGGGTCCTGGCCCGGCCATCAGGCGTCCGGCCGCCGCCAGTCCCCGGAGCGGCCGCCGGACTTGGCCACCACCTTCACCCCGGTGATCTCCGCGGACCGGTCCACCCCCTTGACCATGTCCACCACGGCCAGCGCCGCCACCGACACCGCGGTCAGCGCCTCCATCTCCACCCCGGTGCGGTCGGCGGTCCGGACGGTGGCGGTGATCAGCACGCGGTCGTCGGCGAGCTCGAGGTCCACCGCCGCGCCGTGGATCCCGATCGTGTGCGCCAGCGGCAAGAGCTCGGGGGTGCGCTTGGCGGCGGCGATGCCGGCGACCCGCGCGACGGCGAGCACGTCACCCTTGGGCACGGTGCCCGCGCGCAGGGCGGCCAGCACCTGCGGGGAGCAGCGCACCTCCCCGGTGGCCACGGCCTGCCGCACGGTGGGCTGCTTGGCGGTGACGTCGACCATCCGGGCGTGCCCGGCGTCGTCCAGGTGGGTCAGGCACAGCTCGTTCACGGGACCATCATGACCTGCACCGGCGCGCCGGCCGGCACCTGCTCCACCTCGGCCCCGACGACGGCGAGCGCGTCCGCCCGGGCCAGGGAGGCGACCAGGTGCGAGCCGGAGCCGCCGGCCGCGGCCGGGCGGACCAGCACCGCACCGTCGGCGGTGCGCCCGCCGAGGACGACGGGCAGGTACTGGCGCCGGCCGGGCGGGCAGCGCCAGCCGACCTCGGCGACGCCGGGCACCGTGGTCGCGGTGCCAGACGCATCTGGGCCGGCAGCGGTCGCCGGGCCGGCGGCGGTGGCCGGGCCGGTGGCGGTGGCCGGGCCGGCGGCGGCGTGCCCGGCGAGCACCCGCAGCGCCGGCGCGGCGAAGACCAGGAAGCTGACGAAGACGCTCACCGGGTTGCCGGGCAGGCAGAAGACCGGCACCGCACCGCCGTGGCCGCGGCGCAGCACGCCGAAGCCCTGCGGCTTGCCCGGCTGCATCGCGACGGCGGTGAAGGTGACCTCCCCGAGCGGGCCGAGGACCTCCTTGACGACGTCGTAGGCGCCGGCACTCACCCCGCCGGTGGTCACCACGGCGTCGACGGCGTCCAGGCCGGCGGCCAGGGCGACGCGCAGCGCGTCGGGCTCGTCCGCCACGGCGCCGAGCGGGACCGGCTCGGCGCCGGCCGCGGCGACCAGGCCCGTGACCAGGGTGGAGTTGGAGTCCGGGATCTGCCCGGGGCCGAGCGGCGCGCCGGGCGGGCGCAGCTCGGCGCCGGTGGCGAGCACCCCCACCCGGACCCGGGGGTGCACCGGCAGGTGGCCGTGGCCGGTGGCGGCGGCCGCGGAGAGGTCACGCGCCCGGAGCGCCGTGCCGGCGGCGAGGACCGGGTCGCCGGGGCGGACGTCCTCCCCGGCGCGGCGCAGGTGAGCGCCCGCCGCGACGGCCGCCCGGACCTGCACGACCGTCGGCAGCGTTGTCCCCGGTCCGGGCCCGGCCGGCTGGTCGGTCTGCTCGACCGGCACGACGGCGTCCGCCCCCGCCGGCACCGGCGCACCGGTCATGATCCGGATCGCCGTCCCGGGGGCCACCGGGTCGCGGGCGGCGGCGCCGGCCGGCAGGTCGCCCACCACCCGCAGGTGCACCGGCGCGTCGGGGGTGGCACCGGCGACGTCGCCCGCCCGGACGGCGTACCCGTCCATCGCCGAGTTGTCGAACGGCGGCACGGCCAGGGCGGCGGGGACGTCCTCGGCGAGGACGGTGCCGAGGGCCTCGGCCAGCGGCACCGGCCGCGGCGGGAGCGGGGCGACGGCGGCCAGCACCCGCGCCAGGTGCTCCTCGACGGTGATCATCCGGCTCCGCTCATGGCTGATCCTCGGGCTCCGCTCGTGCTCGGGCCGGTCAGTAGGTGGGCAGGGTGGGGTCGACGTCGGCCGCCCAGGCGAGGACGCCGCCGGTGACGTTCACGGCATGGGCGCCGGCGCCGGCGAGCGCCCGGACCGCCTGGGCCGAGCGCTGCCCGCTCCGGCAGTGCACGAGGAGGTCGCGGGGGCCACCGGCGGGGCGGTCGAGCCCGAGCCGGTGGACGGCGGCCTCGGGGTCGGCGAGCACCTCGCCGAGGGGGATGGTGACCGACCCGGGGATGGCGACGATGGTCCGCTCGGCCGGCTCGCGGACGTCGAGCAGGACGAAGTCGTCGGTGCCGGCCGTCCGGGCGGTGAGCCGCCGGGCGAGGGTGCTGGCGGTGACGGCGGGCAGGGCGTCGTCGGTACCGGCGGCGCCCGCGGCGGCCGCGGCGGCCGGGCCCGCTGTCCGCATGCCGACGGGCTCGGCGGCCCCCGCATCACCGGAGCCTCCGGCCGGCCCGGCCCCCGCGCCGGTCGAGGGGCCGACGGGCACCGCGCACCGCGCCGCGACGCTGCCGGGCGGGCTGCCGGTGGGGTCGTACCCGAGCTCGGCGGGGGTCCGGGGCGGCCGGGCACCGGCGCGCGGCCGCAGCGGCAGCTCGCGCGAGCGGGCGGCGAGGACGTCCAGGACGAGGACGCGGCCCAGGAGCGGGTCCCCGGTGCCGGTGATGAACTTGACCGCCTCGGCGGCCATGACCGCGCCGACCTGCCCGCACATCGCCCCGAGCACCCCGGCCTGCCCGCACGAGGGCGTGCTGCCGGGCGGCGGCGGGGTGGGGAAGAGGTCGCGCAGGGTCACGGCGGCAGGGACGGCGTCGGGCTCGCGGTCGCCGTTCCTGCCGCGGTCGCCCTCGTCGTCCCCGTCGCCGTCGCCGTCGCCGTCGTCGGCGGCCCGGGGCCGGGACCAGAACACCGCGACCTGGGCGTCGAACCGCAGGATCGAGGCCCACACCAGCGGGATGCCGAGCTCGGCGCACACGTCGCTGACCAGGTAGCGGGTGGGGAAGTTGTCGGTGCCGTCCAGGACGACGTCGTAGCCGGCGAGAAGCTCGTGGGCGTTGGCCGCGTCCAGCCGCAGCCGGTGGCGGGTCACCGCCACGTCCGGGTTGAGGGCCGCGACGCGCTCGGCGGCGGAGTCCACCTTGGGCCGGCCGACGTCGGCCATGGTGTGGATGACCTGCCGCTGCAGGTTGGAGGGGTCCACCACGTCGTCGTCGACGATGCCCAGGTGCCCGACGCCGGCCGCGGCGAGGTAGAGCAGGGCGGGGGAGCCGAGGCCGCCGGCGCCCAGGACGAGGACGCGGGCGGCGAGCAGGCGGCGCTGCCCCTCCCGGCCGAGCTGGTCCAGGAGGAGGTGGCGCGAGTACCGGTGCACCTGCTCGGCGGTGAGCTCGGGCCCGGGCGCGACGACGGGGGCGAGGGCCATGGGCACACTGTAGGCGGCGCCGGCCCGGCGGATCCGCGACCACGGCGCCGGCCGGGCAGGCACCCCCTGCAACGGGCCGGTCCCGCCGCCCGCGGGCCGCGTAGGGTCTGTCCGGTGCCACCGTTCGTCACCGACACGATGCTGACCGAGCTGTCCCTGCTCCTGGTCGCGTTCGTGCTGTCCGCCCTCATCGGGATCGAGCGGCAGGTGCGCCAGAAGGCGGCGGGCTTCCGCACGCACGTGCTGGTGGGCACCGGGTCCGCCGCGTTCACGCTGGTCTCCGCCTTCGGCTTCACCGCCGTGCTCGGCGAGGACGTGGTGCTGGACCCGTCGCGGATCGCGGCGCAGATCGTCACCGGGATCGGCTTCCTCGGCGCCGGGGTGATCTTCACCCGCCGTGACGTCGTCCGCGGCCTGACGACGGCGGCGACCATCTGGGTCTCGGCCGCCGTCGGCATGGCCGCCGGTTCCGGCATGGTGGCCCTCGCCGTGGCGCTGACCGCCCTGCACCTGTTCACCCTCGTCGCGCTCGCGCCGCTCGTGCGCCGCATCCCCACCGCGGACCGCAACCGGGTGCTGCGCGTCGCCTACCCCGACGGGCACGGCATCCTGCGGCAGGTGCTCGAGACGGCCACCGCGATGGGTTTCACCGCCTCGGTCATCGGGACCAGCCGGGAGCCGGCCGGGGAGGGCGCCATGGTGGTGATGGACATCCGGTTCCGCGGCCGGCCGCCGCTGCGCGACCTGGTGCCGGCCATCGGGGAGGTCGACGGCGTCCGCTCCGTCCGGATCCGGGCGAGCGACGGCGACGACGGTCGGGACGACGACGACCAGGACTGAGACCCGGGCCGGGGTCGAGTGACATCGGTGTGCGGCCGGGCCCGACGACGTGGTGCCCGGCCCGACCCGACGACGTGGTGCCCGGCCCGGCCCGACGACATGGTGCCCGGCCGCTGCCCGGCCCGCCGCCGTCGTCGTCGGGACCTTCGTCCCTGGCGCCGTGACCGAGAAGACAGCCGCCGAAGATTACATGCGTGCTGCACGTAACCTACGATTGCCCGTATGCCAGAACTGTCCGCCGAGCACATGCGTGCCTCCGCACGGGTGGTCGAGCAGGTGTCCCTCATCGGCCGCCGCAGCCGGATCATCTCCGCCGAGGTCGCCCACCAGGTCGGGCTCCAGCCGGCCCAGGTCGGCGTCCTCCTGAAGACCGCCCGGGTGGGGGAGATGCGGGTGGCCGACCTCGCCGAGCAGATGCTCGTCGACCCCTCCGTGATCAGCCGTCAGATCAGCTATCTGGAGAACGCCGGGCTGCTGGTGCGGCGCCCGGACCCGGAGGACCGCCGCGCCAGCCTCGTCTCGGTCAGCGACGCCGGCCGGGCGCTCGCCGAGCGGGTCCACGGCTTGCACGGGGAGGCGATCTCGGCGACGCTCAGTGACTGGACCGTCGAGGAGATCGACGAGGTCGGCGCCGCGCTCGAACGGCTCAACACCGCGACCGAGCAGGCGCACCGGCGCCCGGCGGAGGTGACCGCGTGAAGCGCGAGCGCGACCTGACCAGCAAGCGCGTCTACGCCGGCATGAGCCCGGAGCAGGCGCGGGCGGCCGACGCCGAGCACCAGCAGATCCTCAAGGTCCTCACCGGGCTGCTGCTCACGCTCTTCGTCGCGATGGTCGCCAACACCATCGTCGGCAACGCCCTGCCGGTGATCGTCGCCGAGATCGGCGGCACCCAGCAGCAGTACACCTGGATCATCACCGCCGCCATCCTCGCCTCGACGGCCGTGACGCCGATCGCCGGGAAGCTCGCCGACCTGACCGACAAGAAGAAGCTCCTCCTCTTCGCGATGGGCCTCTTCACCCTCGGCAGCCTGCTGTCCGGGGCGGCGACGTCGGCCGCGATGCTCATCGGCGTCCGGGTCCTGCAGGGACTGGGCATGGGCGCGCTCCAGGTCCTCGTGCAGATCATCATCGCCACGATCATCCCGCCGCGGCAGCGCGGCCGGTACAACGGCTACATGGGCGCGGTCATCGCCGTCGCCACCGTGTCCGGCCCGCTCCTCGGCGGCATCATCGTCGACGTCCCGTGGCTGGGCTGGCGCTGGTGCTACTGGAGCGCCGTCCCGTTCATGGTCTTCGCCATGTACGTCACCTGGCGCAACCTGAAGGTCCCCGCCGGCGGGCGCCCGGGCGCGAAGGTCGACTGGCTCGGCGCGGCGCTCATCTCGATCGCGGCGACCGTCCTGCTGGTGTGGGTCTCCTTCGCCGACCACGAGTTCCCGTGGGGCTCGTGGCAGACCGCCGTCATGCTCGGCGTCGTCGTCCTCGCGGCGGTGCTGTTCGTCCTCGTCGAGCGGCGGGCCGAGGAGCCGGTCGTGCCGATCAGCATCATCACCGAGCGCACCACCGTCCTCGCGATCATCGCGAGCCTCGCCGTCGGCACCGTGATGTTCGGCGCCAACGTCTTCCTCGGCCAGTACTTCCAGATCGGCCGCGGGTACAGCCCGACGGTCTCCGGCTGGCTGGGCCTGCCCCTCATGCTCGGCCTGCTGATCTCCTCCACCCTCGCCGGCCGCCTCGTCACCGCGACCGGGCGGTGGAAGCCGTACGTCGTCGGCGGCTCCGCCCTGCTCGCCGTCGGCATCGGGCTAATGGCCACGGTGGGGGCGACGACGTCCCTGGTCCTCATCGGTGTCTACCTCTTCGTCGCCGGCATCGGCCTCGGCGCCTCGATGCAGAACCTCGTCCTCGCGGTGCAGAACACCGTGCCGGTCAGCGACGTCGGCGCGGCGACGTCGACCGTGACGTTCTTCCGCACCCTCGGCGGCGCGACCGGCATCCAGGTGCTCGGCGCCCTGTACGCCCTGCGGGTTACCGACCTCGCCCGGGACCGGCTCGCCGCGCAGGGCCTGGACACCTCGGCGATTGACGCCTCGACCTCCTCCCTCGACCTCAGCCAGGTGCCCGAGCCGGTGGCCGGCATCATCACGACGGCGTACGGGGACGGTATCGGCATCGTCTTCACCATCGCTGCCGCGGCGGCGGTGCTCGGGCTCGTGGCCGTGAGCTTCATGCGCGGCACGGAGCTGCGCAACACCTGGGACGTGCCCGCCGACAGCCGCAGGGTCATCGAGTCCGACGCCGGCCCGGGCACGGTCGCGGCGCCCGGCGACGTCACCCCGGCGACCACCGCCGCCGTCGACCAGGACGGCGGCCGGCCCGCCGACGAGGCCGCCGGGCGTGGCGGCGGAGCGGGCGCTACCGCCGTCACCGCCAGCGGATCCGGCTCGGTCGATGGCGTCCGGGACGCTGACGGCGCCGCCGACAGCAGCACCACTCGGCCTGCCCGCGGGCCCGACGAGGGTCGGGCCGACCCCGGCACTACCCGGCCCGCCCCCGAGCGCGACGGCGACCGGGCCGACGGCACGGGAGCGGCACCGGAGGGCTGGCCGTCCACGCGGCGCGAGGGCTGACCGGGCGGCGAACCACGCGGATCACCAACGGGCGAGCGGGCGGGGCGAGGTCTAGCGAGCCCGCTCCTGAGCGTCCGGCTCCCGGCTCGGCAGCGGCGTCCGCTCCAGCGCCCACCCGATCACCGACCGCGTGTAGTGCTCCCGGGCCGGGCCGGGGGACAGCGCGAGGTCGTGGATCCCGCCGGGGACCTGCAGGACCGTGACGTCCTCGCCGAGCTGCCCGGCCCGGGCGAGCATCTGGCCGGGGTCGAGGACGACGTCGGTGCTGGTCACCTCCGCCGGTCCGGGGTGGCGCTTGTCCCCGCGCCGGGCCGCGCAGGCGAGCAGGACCGGCGCGGTGACGCCGAGGCCGCGGGCGACCTCGGCGTGGGCGCGGCGCACGGTGCGCACGAACCCGGCGCGCCCCGGGAAGCCCGCGTGCGGCTTGAGGGTCAGGTCGTAGTCCCACTCCCCGCCCGTGCCGGCGTGCAGGTGGCGCCCGTACGCCGTGCCGATCGCGCCCACCGGCAGGCTCGGCAGCCACCGCCCGACCCGGTCCACGGCGGCGGTGAGCGGCACCCGTCGGAACCAGTTCTCGTTGAGGTCCAGCCACGGGGAGTTCAGGACGACGGCGTCCACGGTGCCGGGGTGGTCGGCCGCCCACAGCAACGCCTGGAGCCCGCCGGTGGAGTGGCCGAGGAGGACGACCGGCCGCGGCCCGCGCTCGCGGATCAGGTCCAGCGCCTTGCCCATCTCCTCCGCCCGCACGCGCAGGTCCCGCACGTCGTCGGGGCGCGGGTGCCCATTGATGGACCGGCCCGACCGGCGCATGTCGAGGGCGTAGAAGTCGAAACCGGCGTCGATCCACGCCTGCGCGTGGTCCGCCTGGAAGAAGTAGTCGACGAACCCGGGCAGGTACAGCACCGCCCGGGGGGCGGACCCCGCGTCCTCCTGGTGGACGAGCGTGGCGACGTCAGGCGCGGACGGCTCCTCGCCGCCGTCGCGCCGGTCCCCGAGGGGGATCGTGCGGGCCATCCAGGGCGGGCCGAGCAGGTCCGGGACGGCGTCGGCGGTCATGGCCCGATGATGGCAGGCGCCGGGCCGAGGCGTGCCCGGGCGTGCTCGGGCTGGTCCCGCCCGCGTGCCGGGCGACGTTGGGGGGCCGGGCTGGTGCGGGCCGTTGCGGGCAGACCCGCCGGCCCCCTCAGCGCCCGCGCCGTCCCAGGCGACGGACGCACAGCGGGTACGGTCTCACGATCCGGGCCGGGCGCCGTCGGCGTCGCCAGCACGACCGGTGGCCGGGCCACGATCGACGGACCGGAGGGGCGCCGCGCCCCCGGAGAGGAGGAAGCCGTGACCGACCCCAGCTGTTGTCCCGACGGCTACGGCCCCGCCACGCTCGCCGTTCATGGCGGGCACCACCGCACCGCCTTCCAGGAGACGGCCGAGGGCCTGTTCCTCACCTCCGGGTTCGTCTACGACCGGGCGGCCCAGGCCGAGGCGGCATTCGCGGAGGAGATCGACCGGTACACCTACTCGCGCTACACCAACCCGACCGTGACGACCTTCGAGGAGCGGCTCGCGCTCGTCGAGGGCGCCGAGGACTGCTACGCCACGGCCAGCGGCATGGCCGCCGTCTTCGCCGCCGTCGCGTCCCTGGTCCGCGCCGGGTGCCGCGTCGTCGCCGCGCGCGAGCTCTTCGGCTCCAGCCTGGTCCTCCTCAGCGAGACCCTCGCCGGGTGGGGCGTGCGCACCGACTTCGTCGACGGCACCGACCTCGGCCAGTGGGCCGCGGCGCTGGCGACGCCGGCCGACGTCGTCTTCCTCGAGACCCCGTCCAACCCGGCGCTGGACGTCCTCGACCTGCGCGCGATCGCCGGCCTCGCCCACGCCGCGGGCGCTCGGGTCGTCGTCGACAACGTCTTCGCCACGCCGGTCCTGCAGCGCCCCCTCGCGCTCGGCGCCGACGTGGTCGTGTACTCGGCGACGAAGCACATCGACGGGCAGGGCCGGGTGATGGGCGGCGCGGTGCTGGGCCGGCGCGCCTTCGTCCGCGGGCCGCTGCAGGACTTCCTGCGGACGACCGGGCCCACCCTCGCCCCGTTCAACGCCTGGGTGCTGGCCAAGGGCCTGGAGACGATGGCGCTGCGGGTCCGCGCCCAGTCCGCGGCGGCCCTCGAGCTCGCCGCCTGGCTGGAGCAGCAGCCGGGGGTGGCGGCGGTGCGCTACCCGTTCCTGCCCTCCCACCCTCAGCACGACCTCGCCCGGGCGCAGATGTCCGCCGGCGGCACGATCGTCACCCTGACCCTCGCCAGTGCGGCCGGTCCCGACGACGACCCGGCCGACGACGTCGCCCGCACCTTCGCGTTCATCGACGCCCTACGGCTGGTGGCCATCGCGAACAACCTGGGCGACACCAAGTCGATGGTCACCCACCCGGCCACGACCACCCACCGGCGGGTGCCGCCGGACCTGCGGTGGCGCCAGGGCATCCGGCCGACGACCGTGCGGCTGTCCGTCGGGCTGGAGGACGTGGTGGACCTGCGCGCGGACCTCGACGCCGCGCTCGGGGCGTTCCGCGGCGCGCCGGCCGGCAGCCGTCAGCCGGCGACGCCGTAGAGCCGGTCCCCGGCGTCGCCCAGCCCGGGCACGATGTAGGCCCGCTCGTCCAGGCGCTCGTCGACGGCGGCGGTGACGATGGTGACGTCCCCGCGCTCGCCGATCGCCTGGTCCAGCGTCCGCAGCCCCTCGGGGGCGGCGAGCAGGCAGATCGCCGTGACGTCCTGGGCGCCGCGGGCGAGCAGGTAGTTGATCGCCGCCTCCAGCGTGTGGCCGGTGGCGAGCATGGGGTCGAGCACGTAGCACTGGCGGGCGGTGAGGTCGTCCGGCAGGCGGTTGGCGTAGGTGATCGCCTCCAGGGTGCGCTCGTCGCGCTGCATCCCCAGGAACCCGACCTCGGCGGTGGGCAGCAGCCGCGTCATCCCCTCGAGCATGCCCAGCCCGGCCCGCAGGATCGGCACGACCACCGGCCGCGGGGCGGCCAGGTGCACCCCGACCGCCGGCGCGACCGGCGTGGTGACCTCCACCCGCTCCACCCGGACGTCCCGGGTGGCCTCGTACGCCAGCAGCGTCACGAGCTCGTCGACCAGGAGCCGGAACGTCGGGGACTCGGTGCGCTCGTCCCGCAGGACGGTGAGCTTGTGGGCAATGAGCGGATGGTCCGCGACGTGCAGGCGCATGGGGCCAAACGTACCGTCCGGGCATGATGGCCCCATGGGACCGCACCCCGCTGCCGGGCCGCCGACGGCGGCCGCCGGGCTGCCGCCGTCGACTGCTGCTGGGCAGCCCTCTCCCGCTGCCGGGCTGACCCCGCCGGCCGCCGGGCTGACCCCGCCGGCCGCCGGGCTGACCCCGCCCGCCGCCGGGTCGCCGTCGCCCGCTGTGGACACGAAGATCGACGTGGCGATGGCGGAGGCGCTCGACCTGGCCCGCCAGGCGCCAGGCACCGGTGACGTCCCGGTCGGTGCGGTCGTCGTCGGCCCGGACGGCTCCGTGCTGGGCCGGGGGCGCAACCGGCGGGAGGCCGACGGCGACCCGACGGCGCACGCCGAGATCCTCGCCCTGCGCCAGGCCGCGGCCGCCGCCGGGACGTGGCGGCTGGCCGGCTGCACGCTGGTGGTCACCCTGGAGCCGTGCACGATGTGTGCCGGCGCGGTCGTGCTCGCCCGGCTCGACCGAGTCGTTCTCGGGGCGTGGGACCCCAAGGCCGGCGCCGCCGGCTCGGTGCGCGACGTCCTCCGCGACGCCCGGCTCAACCACCGGGTGGCCGTCGTCGGCGGGGTCCGGGCGGCCGAGAGCGCCGCGCTCCTGCAGGACTTCTTCAGCACGAGGAGGCAGCCATGATCCGTCGTCGGCTCCGGGTCCACGGCTTCGTCCAGGGGGTCGGCTACCGGTACTCCTGCCAGGCGGAGGCCCAGCGCCTCGGCCTGGCCGGGTGGGCGGAGAACCGCCCGGACGGGACGGTAGAGGTGGTGGTCGAGGGCGGCGAGGAGGACGTCGCGGCGCTGGTGGACTGGGCGCGGCGCGGCCCGCGCCACGCCGAGGTCAGCCAGGTGGACGTCGCGGCGGAGGAGCCGGCCGGGCTGTCCGGCTTCGAGACCCGCTAGTCCGGGCCGGCCCTCCGAGACCCGAGCAGCCACCCGGTGCCGCCCGGGGCCCCGGTCGGCCCGGGTCAGCGTTGGTCCGCGACCGGGTCACCTGCCTGCTGCCGGTACAGCCCGTCACCGCCCGCCGGAGCCAGCCGGTCGGCCAGCGCGACCAGGACCGGCGTGGTGCCGGCGTCGATCTTGACCGTGGCGAGATCGTCCCCCCGGGTGGTGCCGCGGTTGACGATGACGATCGGCCGGCCGGTGCGGGCGGCGTGCCGGACGAAGCGGAGCCCGCTGAGCACGGTGAGGGAGGAGCCGGCGACCAGGAGGGCGTCCGCCTCGTCGACCAGCTCGAGGGCCGCCGCCACCCGCGGGCGGGGCACGTTCTCCCCGAAGAAGACGATGTTGGGCTTGAGCATCCCGCCGCAGACCGGGCAGGGCGCCACCCGGAAGTCCTCGGTCTCCTCCACCACCGCGTCGGCGTCCGGGGCGATCTCGACGTCGGCCACGACGCGGTCGACGAAGCCCGGGTTCAGCGCGTCAAGCCGCTCGTGCAGCACGGACCGGGGCTCCACGTGGCCGCAGTTCAGGCAGACGACCTCGTTGTAGTGCCCGTGCAGGTCGATGACCCGGCGGGACCCGGCCGCCTGGTGGAGCAGGTCGACGTTCTGGGTGATCACCCCGACGACGACCCCGGCCTGCTCCAGCCGGGCCAGCGCCCGGTGGCCGGCGTTGGGGGCCGTCTCGCGCATGTGGTGCCAGCCGACGTGGTTGCGGGCCCAGTAGTGCCGGCGGAACCGCTCGTCGCCGACGAACTGCTGGAAGGTGATCGGCCGCCGCGGCGGGGAGTCCGGGCCGCGGTAGTCCGGGAGGCCGGAGTCGGTGGAGATGCCAGCGCCGGTGAGCACCGCGACGCGGCGCCCGGCGAGCACCTCGACGGCGCGGTCGAGGAGCGCCGCCGGTGCCTCCGGGCCTGAGCTGGTCATCCCAGCAGGCTACGGCGGGGCGACCCCGCCGGCATGGGGCGTAGGTGCGACTCTGGGGCAGCGGGCACGGGTCGGGGTCACCGGTCCCGCCGCGCGGCGGCGCGTGGATGGGGTGGTCCGCTGCCGGAGGGCGTTTGGGAGCCCTCCGCCCTGGCGGGTAGCATCGTCCGCCGGGGTAGCGTGTCCGAGCGGCCTAAGGAGCACGCCTCGAAAGCGTGTGAGGTTCATAGCCTCCGTGGGTTCAAATCCCACCGCTACCGCCGAACGAAGGGGCCCCCATCCTCAGAATCCTGCCGGATGTGGGGCCCTTCGTCGTACCGGACCCTGCACCCCACCCGTCCGTCGGCCGGGACGGCGACGGAGCGCGGCCCGGATCAGCTCCGGACCGCCCTGTCGTACCGCTCGAGGGGCACGCTCAGCGCGTCGCAAATTCCTTCCTGCCGTGCTTCTGCGTGTCACGCCGTACCGCCGCGATGAGCGCCGCGAGCTCGGGCACGACCTGCGGCTCCTCGGCGAGGGCGGTCTCGACCTGGTCGAGCTCGCGAGGGGTGAGGCGGATGACGCGGTCGCGGAGCAGGACCTCGCGGGCGCGCTCCATGGCGGCGCCGAGCACGAAGGCGGACACGTCCTGCTGCTGAGCGGCTGCGGCTTCGCGGATCGTAGCGAGCGCTTCGGGGGACAGGCGCATGTTCAGGCGCTCTGACCGCACGTCTGCGGTGGGCATACTGACACCTCTCGTGTCACGCGTTGGATGACTCTGCTGTCTCTGGGCGTACAGCCACTGTACGCACCTGGTGCGTACGGTCAACTGGGATTCGCCGGGGCGAACGTCACGCGGAGGTCCTTCGTCGTCAGGAACAGGCTGAGGTCGTGGTCCAGGAACCGGCGGAACCCGCACTTGAGGTAGAAGCACGCCGCGTCCTCGTGCAGGGCGTGCACGACCACGAGCTCGAACCCGACGCTGTCCGCCGCACCCAGGAGCTTCTGCAGCGCGTCGAAGAGCAGCAGCCGGCCCACGCCCTTGCCCTGGTAGTCGGTGTCGACGGCGAGCTTCGCGATGAGCACTGCCGGCACCGGGTAGCCTCGGCTGCGTCCCACAGCGGACTCGGCGTCGGCTGCCTGCAGCTCGAACGTGCGCATCGAGTAGTAGCCGGCGACGCGCCCGGCCCGCTCGTCGAGGAGCAGCGTCGTGCGGGTGTTGTTCTTCCGCTCGTTCTGCCCCGCGTACTGGACGAGCCACTCGTCGAGCTCCTGCTCACCGCAGCTGAACGGGTGGAGCTTGAGCGCCTCAGGGGTGAACGGCCGCGCGATGAGCATCCTGATCAGTGCCCTTCCGTACCCGAGATCGAGAGCCGTGGACACTCTACGGTGAGGCGGCGACACGGGAACGAGCCGAAGCGGTGCCCGTCCCCGTGCTGCCTCCGTCCCAGGTCCGTGCGGACGTCCACTGGCTCACCGGCCAGGCCGACCCTCGTCGACTGCGACTTGCGGCCCGACACACCTTCGACCACTCGACAGGCGCGCGGGAGGTACCAGATCTGCAGGCCGACCGACGAGTGCTGGGGGACATCGAGCTCGCCTACCGCCAGGCCGGCGACCTCGGGGAGTCCGTGGAGGTTCCCGCCACCCCCGCAGCGGCACGGGAGGCCCTGGGTGAGGACTTCGTGTTCCCGTTCCTCGAGCGGCTCGAGGAACGCCTCGGGATCCACGTCGTCCGCGTGCCCGAACTGTCCACCGCCTACTGCTTCTCCATCGGCGGGCGGCACGTCATCGCCATAAAGGTGACAGGCAAATGGTTCTACGAGAACTTCTCCCTGGCGCACGAGCTGGCACACCTCGCAGACGGCTCCCGGTCCACGGATGCTGTCGACGATGAAGCAGAGGCTGCCGCAAACGCCTTCGCCGCCGAGCTGCTCATGCCCGCTCGCACGATGCGCGCAGCGGGCTTCGAGAGCATCACCGCCGAGGGGCTGGCACGGTGGGTGTGGGATCACGGGGTTTCTACGGACGCCACCGCCCGCCGCGTCGCCGCCTGCGGGATCGCCGCTGCCGGTGCTGTGCACCAGTGGGCCGAACAGCCGACGCAGCGCCTCCTGCGTCGGCACTGGCGCTCTTTCGAGCCTGGCGTCGACGCAATCAGCGAGCGGATGGCCGCTGCCGCCCGTCGGCACTTTCCGCAACAACTGCTCCACACCCATCTCGAGCGGGTAGAAGACGGCCTGATCGGGCCGGAGACGCTCGCGTGGATGCTCGACGTGGACGTTGTGGACCTCGACCTCAAGGCGCCAGAGCTTCCGGCAGGAGATGTCGACGCGTTGGCCGCCGAGCTTGGCTTGAGCGCCGCCCCGTGACGACAATCCTGTTCCCGGACAACACGGTTCTGGTGAACTTTGCGGCACATAAATCGCGTCGACCTGCTGCACCACATCAGGGTCGGCAGACGCCGCTTAGACTTGATGAGCCGTTCGATCTCACTCGGGCCTATCGCCGCTCGCCCTAGTTTTCCGGACGGCACCGTCGACCCTACCTTTTTCCAACACCACCCTTGATCCTGCGTTTAGCATTGAGGAACGTCGGCGCAGTTCTCGTACGCGGGAGCGAGCGAAGGGGCTCACCATTGATGCGTTCCCAGCGATTCCCGTTCGCATCCTGGAACTGAAGGATCACTTTCATTAGACCGAAAACTCGTCCTGGATGAAAGTAGTTTGTAAAGATCTTCTCCTCATGCGGAGCAATCTCACTAAACCCTAGGGTGAAGTCAACTTGGCGCCCGTCTTCCAGGAGGAGTGACGCACGTATGTCAGAGAAGGTTTCGGCGCTCGTTGAAATAATGCGCACCTTGACCATGTACGCTTCGGAAGTCACAACTACCCGCCGGTCGGGCCCTATTCCAATTAGATCCTGCGACCCATTGCTCTCGGGCTCCACCGGTGCACCCGGAAGTACTTGAACTGGCACAGCGCCTCCTACCGGAGCGAGGAGTCGCGCCTGTGCTTTCTTGCGATCCTCGAGGCTCCCGGTATAGAGGAAGACTGCCCAGAAGACCGCCCCTACAGTACCGATTGCGCCAATCCACGTTGGCACGTCTCCCCAGGTAATTGCCCAACTACACATATCGGTCTAGCCCGCCGTAAATATTCAGTGACCCTGCCGGGAGGTGCATGATCTCTTCTTCCCACCAGACATTAATCCGCTACGGAATTCCGCGCCGTGAAGCATGACGTAGCCCTTGCTCTCGACGCACACTCTACCGTGCGCGCGGGCCGGGGTAGGAATCCTGTCGGTGTTCACCGTCATGCCTCTCGAGATGAAGGATCGGGTCGACGCCGGCGCCGGTGGATCTCGCCACGCTCGGGTGTAGACGACGTGTTGGCATCGCTCCAGCAGATGATTCACAGGCAGCGAGGTGACTCCCGGGCGTGATCGGTAACACCAACCTCCCTGGCCGGGAGGCCAGGACGTACCGTCGAAGCATGGACCCGAAGTCGGAGATCCGCAAGTCCATGCCAGGCGCCGGGCGCGGACCACCTCGGCCTCGGTGATAGAGCTCGAGCTCTCGGTGCTGCGAGCACACGCCCACGCAATCCTCAGCACCAAGACGAGCAGCGGCCACCACCACACCGAAGCCGAGACGGCGGACCGCCCTGGTGAACACACAATCCGCCGCCCGTCGCCCCCGCCGCTGCCGGCGAACGCGAGCGCGCTGACGAGCGCGGAGCGCTCGGCTCCGCATCGGGGTGATCGAACGAGACAAAGGCCTGTTCGTGGCCGCATCGGCGCGGCCGGGGCAGCCGACCCCCTGGCCAGCTGCGGCCCGCACAGCGGGGCGCGCAGTCGGGTCATGCCCAGCTCAGGGGCACAGAACGTCACCCGAGGGCAGGCCCCCGAGCGCCGTCGACCAGGTTGGAACGCCACCCCGAAGCCCCCGTCACCCTGGTCAGGGTGGCGGGGCTTCGTCCTTGAGCTACACCGACGTGAGGTGTCGCCACGGGCTGTCAGGCCGGCGCGGCACGAACAACTGGTTTTCCTCGGGCGATGAGAAGCCCGCGAGGCGGGCAATCTCGTCGTCGTCCAGACCCTTGGCCGCCAGCTGGTCGGCGACGTGCTGGACCAGGCGCGGTGCCTCGATCGGCACCTCGTCGCTGGCCGGCTCGTGAATCCGCCACCGCCGGTTGTTCATCTGCTTGTATAGGGAGGCCCGCTCGGCGGAACTGAGAACACCGAGCTGGTACGCCCGCTCGATGAGGGCTGCGATGGAGGTTCCCCAGTACCGCTTGAGCTCCACGAACCGAGCCAGGGTTAGCCGGCTGCGGAGCATCGGCTTGATCTCCTCGGCCGGCATCAGCAGCTCGGCAGCGAAGGCGTTGGCGTGACCCTCGAGGTCACCGTCGGTGTACTGCGAGTGCAGCACGAGGTGCCCCAGCTCGTGCGCCAGCGTCAGCCGCTTACGGTCTGGAGGAGCGGCTGAGTTGAGCATCACTACCGCATAGTCGTCGCTCCACTGCGACAGCCCGTCGACGCGGGCTGCTGAGCCAAAATCTTCCTCGAAGATCAGGATCCCGGCGGCCTCCATCCACGCGGCGAGGGAATGGACGGGGCCGACCGGCATGTGCCACTGAAGCCGCACCATGCGTGCAGCGTCCTGTGGCTCGTCGATGGCCGGGTCGAAGGCTGGGACCTGCAGCTCGGCGCGGAGGCCGACCTCGCTGCGCAGCGCCTTGGTGTGCAGGCGCAGCATGTTCAGCCTGGCCTCCAGACTGCGCCAGACGCTCACCTTGGCGGTGGCGCGCCGCCGCATGTGGGCGGTCACAGCGATCCCCCCGCGCATCCGGTCGCCGTGCTGGAGCAGCTCCGGGGTGACGCCCAGAGCCCGCGCGAGCTGCTCGAGCACGTCGGGTTCCGGGGCGCGCAGGTCGTGCTCATACCGCGAGAGCGCTGCCTGGGTGACCTGGGCGGCCTCCGCAAGCTCCTCTTGCGTCATTCCTCGAGCTCGGCGAGCCGCCTCGAGGACCTCGCCGATTCCGGTCACTGTCCCTCGGCCCCCCTCTCGTCGTTCGCCGCCTCGCGCGAAGCGTCCAGCAGATCCACGGTAGGCAGGTTCGGCAGGATCGGCTCGTAGACGAACGGCTCGGCGCCCGCGCCGCCCCCGTCGATGGAGTAGGCCCACACCACGTTGTTCTTGCCCTCGCGGTAGGAGATGACGGCACTGCCGATCTCACGGGTGTCGCGCTTCCAGCGGTACCCGACGGCGAGCGGCACCCGCTCGAAGCCCTCGAACGTCACCGATGCACCGCTCCAGAACACCAGGTCGCTCGGGGTTGAGTACGAGCGGATCCGGTCCGACTCGTTGTGTCGCTTCACCCGGGCCACGTAGCCGCGGCCACCCGCGGTCTGGATGCCGATCTCACGGTACGGCTCGCTTGCGGTCAGCTTGATGCCGTCGACGCCCTCGAGCTCGTCCTCGAGGTGTGCCCACAGGCGGGGGTGGATGAGGTTGGCCAGGTCCCGCTCGAACATCCGCAGCACC
This sequence comes from Georgenia sp. TF02-10, assembly GCF_022759505.1. NCBI lineage: Bacteria > Bacillati > Actinomycetota > Actinomycetes > Allobogoriellales > Allobogoriellaceae > Georgenia > Georgenia sp. TF02-10. The sequence goes on from NZ_CP094289.1 coordinate 595,135, forward strand.
CAGGACGGGAACGCCGCGCGGAAGGCGGCGTAGTCATCGCGCGCGTTGTCCGTCGCTCGCAGCAGGGCCAACGGGAACTTGTCGCCGATGTCGTCCAGCACGGACTGCGAATCGCGAGGTGTAAACATACCGGAAAATATACCACCTGCGTGGACGGGCGCCGCAGCACGCGCGGCCGACGCGCTGGCGTCCTCCGAGCACCCGAGGGCGCGACGCAACTACTGGACTGCTGGCAGTCTCCCGCACGATCGCCCGTCGTCGTGCCGGCAAGGTACCGCGCGTGCGCACACCATGACCGGCTAGACCTCGCCCTACGCCGTCGTGCGCCCCGGCCCGTGGCTCGGGATCGCCGCCGAGCACCGGCCCGACTTTGCGGTGGTTCGGGTGACGGAAGTGAGCCAGCACCCCCGGGCCGCGGGCCGGCAGCCCGTATTGCTGCTGACACGCGCGCCGGTGCCCTGCCAGCATGGGCTTGCCCGCCGCCCGGCGGGCAAGCACGGTCAAGGGAGACACGTCATGGCGACCGCAATCTTCGTCAACCTGCCCACCACCGACTTGGACCGGTCGAAGGCGTTCTTCACCGGCATCGGCTGGCGGCTGGACCCGAACTTCACCGACGACAACGCGGCCTGCGTCGTCATCGACGAGAACATCTACCTGATGGTGCTCACCCGCGAGTTCTTCGCCACCTTCACCGACAAGCCGATCGTCGACCCCCGCACCTCCATCCAGGTGGAGACCGCACTGAGCTGCGACAGCCGGGCGGACGTCGACGCGTTCATCGACCGGGTCGTCGCGGCCGGCGGCACCGAGCACCGCACGGCGCAGGACTACGGCCCCATGTACTCCCGTGACTTCGAGGACCCGGACGGCAACCTCTTCAGCATGATCTGGATGGACCCGGTCGCCGCCGAGCAGGGCTGGGACTCGGCCGAGGCCCAGCAGCCGGCGGCGGACTCCCAGGGGGCGGACGGCTAGGTAACGCGGCGGGCGCGGCCGGACGGACGGCCACGCTCACCCGGCCCGACGGCTCCGCGCGGCGACCAGCGCCTCGATGAGCTCGGCGACGGCGTCCGCGCCGTGGTCGCCGATCTCCAGCCGGGCCAGCGCCTTGACGGCCGGTCGGGCGTTGGCGACGGCGACCGGCGTGCCGACCTCGGCCAGCCAGACCAGGTCGTTGTCGCCGTCGCCCACGCCGGCCGCCCGGACCGGCGGCACCCCGAGCCGGTCCAGCACCGCGGCGAGCGCCGCCCACTTGTCCGCGCCGGCCGCGCTCATCTCCCAGGACCAGTCCATCGACCTGGTCATCCGCGGGAAGCGCGCGGCGACGACGGGCCCGAGGGCGTCGACGTCGGCCGCCTGCCCGAACAGCATCGCCTTGGTGATGCCCGTCGTCGGCAGGTCCGCCGCGGGCACCTGCACCGGCTCGGCCCCGGCGGTGACCGCCGCCAGGTACGGGTAGGCCGGACTGCCCTCGACCAGCACCATCTCCTCGGCGGTGAAGAGGATGGGCTCCACGCCCCGCGCCAGGGCCAGGTCCACCAGCCCCCGCACCTCGGCCGGGTCCATCGTCGCCACCCGCAGCCGCTCCCCGGTGCGGGTGTCCACGGTGACCGCGCCGCCGGAGGCGATGGCGAAGCCCTCGACGCCGGCGTCGTGCAGGATCTGCGCCGCGTCGGCCGCGATGCGCCCGGTGATCACCACCGGCTCGACACCGGCGGCGTCGAGCGCGGCCAGCGCCCGCAGCGTGCGGTCGCTGACGAGGTGGTCCGCCCCGGCCAGCGTGCCGTCGACGTCGAAGGCCATCACCTCGGCGTCGAGCAGGTCGGGGGGCAGCTCCACGGGCACTGGCCTCCGTCGGTGGTGGGGACGCGTTTGGGTCCACGGTAGCCCCGGCCCGGCAGGCCGCCGACGGCGGGGTCGCCGACGGCGGGACGCACCGGCCCGGCAGGGTTGCCACGGTGGCGGGCACCGACGGCGGGGCGCACCGGACGGGGAGCCCTCGGCCGCCGTCGGCGCTGCCTGGCGTGCGTGACCCGCCGCGCCCGGCAGAATCGAGCGGTGACCTCGTGGACCGCGTACTGGACGACGGCGCCCGGTCAGGGCGAGCTGCGCGGCGAACCGGCCCGCCGCCCGGGTCCGGGCGAGGCGCTGGTCCGCACGCGCCGGTCCGGGATCTCCCGCGGCACCGAGACCCTCGTGCACCGCGGCGAGGTCCCGGCCGCCGTCGCCGACCGGATGCGCGCCCCCTTCCAGGAGGGGGACCTCCCCGGGCCGGTGAAGTACGGCTACCTCTCGGTCGGCGTCGTCGAGGACGGCCCGCCCGAGCTCCGCGGCCGGCGGATGTTCTGCCTCTACCCGCACCAGGACGCCTACGTCGTGCCGGTCACCGCCCTGACCCCGGTGCCCGACGACGTCCCGGACGACCGCGCCGTCCTGGCCGGCACGGTGGAGACCGCCGTCAACGCGGTCTGGGAGGCCGCGCCCCGGCTCGGGGACCGGGTCGCCGTCGTCGGCGCCGGGATGGTGGGTGGCGCGGTCGCGGCCCTGCTGCGCCGCTTCCCGCTGGACCGCCTGCAGCTCCTCGACGTCAACCCGGCCCGGGCCGGCCTGGCCCGGGCCCTGGGCGTGGACCTCGTCGAGCCGGCGGACGCGGCCGGGGACTGCGACGTCGTCGTGCACTGCTCGGCCAGCGAGGACGGCCTGGCCCGCGGGCTGGACCTGCTCGGGGAGGAGGGGGAGCTGGTGGAGGTGTCCTGGTACGGCACCCGCTCCCCGCGGGTGCCGCTGGGCGGTGCGTTCCACGCCCGGCGGCTGACCGTGCGGGCCAGCCAGGTCGGCGCCGTCGCCGCCGCCCGCCGGGCCCGCCGCACCACCGGGGACCGGCTGGCCCTGGCGCTGCGGTTGCTCGCCGACCCCGCCTTCGACTCCTTCCTCACCGGGCGCAGCCCGTTCACCGCCCTGCCGGCCGCCATGGCGCAGGTGACTGCCGACCCGGACGCGCTGTGCCATGTGGTGACCTACGACGCCGACGCGGCCGACGCGGCCGGCGCGGCCGGCGCGGGTGGCGCCTGACGCCCACTACGGCCGGGTTCATTGAGGCTCGGCCGAGGCCTGGCACCGCCCGTCAGCCCCGACCTTCCCCGCACCCGCCCAAAGACCGACCCGAGGAGACCGATGTACCGCCTGACCGTCCGCGACCACATGATGATCGCCCACTCCCTGCCGCACCCGGCCTTCGGCCCGGCCCAGCAGCTGCACGGGGCGACCTACGTCGTCGAGCTCACCATCCGCCGCCGCGAGCTGGACGAGGCGGGCATCGTGCTCGACATCGGGGTCGCCACCGGCCTGCTGCGCGAGGCGCTGGCCGACCTGGACTACACCAACCTCGACGACCACCCCGACCTGCGCGGCACCCTGACGACCACCGAGACGCTGGCGCGGGTGGTGGCCGAGCGCGTCGCCGGCCGCCTGCCGGCGGGGACCTTCGCCGGGCTCGACGTCGTCCTGCGCGAGCACCCCGACGCCTGGGCCGGGTACACCCTGGACCTGTGAGCGGCAGCGGCGGACCCGCTCCCGGCGGTGCGGGAGCCTCGGGCGGGGGTGCCGGACCGTCGAGCGGCGCCGGATCCTCTCGCGGGGGTGGTGCCGAACCCTCGCCCGGTCGGGCCGGACCGTCGAGCAGCGCCGCCGCGCTGGGCCTGATCACCTGGGACCGGACCGCGCCCAGCGGCGGGAACACCTACAACGCCGAGCTCGTGACCGCCCTGCGCGCGAGCGGCACCGACGTCGTCGTGCACGCCCTGCCGGGGCCCTGGCCGGACCCCGGCGCGGCCGACCTCGACGCTCTGGCCGCGGCGCTCGCCGCGCACCGGGCGAGCGTTGTCGACGGCATCGTCGGGTGCGCCGCCCCGGACCAGGTGGCCGCGGCGGTGCGGGCCGGGCGCTCGGTCGTCCTCCTCGTGCACATGCCGCTCGCCACGGAGCGCGGCCTCGACCCAGCCGCCCGCACGCGCCGGGACCGGGCCGAGCGCCGGGGGGTGCGGGCCGCGACCGCCGTCGTGGCCACTTCCGCGACGGCGGCGGCGGACCTGGCCCGGCGGCACGGGCTCGGCACCGTGCACGTGGCCCGGCCGGGTGTCCGGCCGGCCGCGCCGGCCGGCGGCACGGCGGGCACCGGCGGCCCGCCGCACCTCCTGGCGCTGGCGGCGCTGACCCCGACCAAGGATCAGCTGACCCTCGTCGCCGCCCTGGCCCGGGTGGCCGACCGGCCGTGGACGGCGGCCCTGGTCGGCCCGGACGACGCCGACCCGGGCTACGCCGCGGCGGTCCGGGCGGCGGTCGACGCCGGCGGGCTCACCGGCCGGGTGGCCGTGCCCGGCCCCGCTACCGGGCCCGCGCTGGCGGCGCAGTGGGCCCGGGCCGACCTGCTGGTCCTGCCCTCCCGGGCGGAGACGTTCGGGTTGGTGGTGCTCGAGGCCCTGGCCCGCGGCGTGCCGGCGCTCGTCGGGGCCGGCACTGGCGCGGTGGAGGCGCTCCGCCTGGGCGCCGGGGACCGGGGGCTGCCCGGCGCCGCGGTGCCGCCGGGGGACCCGGCAGCGCTCGCCGCCACCCTCCGGAACTGGCTGGACTCGGCGGACCTGCGGGGCCGGTGGCGGGCGGCGGCGCTGGCCGCCCGGGAGGGCCTGCCCACCTGGGCCGGGACGGCCGCGGCGGTGCGGGAGGTGCTGGACCCACCGGGGCCGGCGGACCCGCCGCCGCCCGCCGGGCCCCCGCCGGTCAGGGACGCCGGACGGCGGTGAGGTCGAACTCGGTGCACACGTCCGGGCCGAGCACGAACCGACGGGTCGGTGCGGTCAGCGCGTCGGCCATCCGGTCCGAGCCGGTGAACCGGATGCCCGGGACGCCGTCGCCGATGAGCACCGGCGCGATGGTGAGGAAGAGCCGGTCCAGCAGCCGGGCAGCGAGGAACTGGGAGACCGTCCGCCCGCCGCCCTCGACCAGCACCCGGCCGAGCCCGCGCGCGTGCAGCTCGCCGAGCACGTCGGCCGGGTCGAACCGGCCGGCGGTCAGCGGCAGCCGGACGACCTGCACGTGGGCCGCCGTCGCCGGCACGCCGGCGGCCGGGCCCAGGCACCAGAGGGTGGGGGCGGCGCCGTCGGTCAGCACCCGCGCGTCGGCCGGCACCCGGGCGGCTGGGTCGAGCACCACCCGGACCGGGTCGGCGCCGGGCACCGCCCGCACGGTCAGCCGCGGGTCGTCGGCGACGACCGTGCCCGCGCCCACGACGACGGCGTCCACCAGGGCGCGCAGCCGGTGCAGGTGCTCGCGGTCGGCCGGGCCGGTGACGAACTCCGCGTCGCCGGTGCGGGCCGCGATGAACCCGTCGCTGCTCTGCCCCAGCTGGGCGATGGTGGCGGGCCGGCCGAGCGCGACGAGCGGGCCGTAGCGGTCCAGCAGCGCGGCGTCGTCGGGGGTGGGGGCGACGTCGGGCACCCGCCCGGCGACCAGCTCGCCCCACACCGGCGGGGCGGCGGCGTCGTGGCCCATCCGGTGCCGCTTGGTGGTCAGGTAGAACGAGTTCTCCGGCCGGTCCACCACCGGCAGGCGGTGCCGGGCGACCACCTCGATCCCCAGCTCGGCGAGCTTGGCCGCCTTGTCCGGGTTGGCCGACATCAGCCGGACCCGGCGCACGCCGAGGTCGTGCAGGATCTCGGCGGCCTCGTCGTAGGTGCGCGCGTCCGCCGGGTAGCCCAGCCGCAGGTTCGCGTCGACGGTGTCCACCCCGGCGTCCTGCAGGGCGTAGGCCTCGAGCTTGGCCAGCAGGCCGATCCCGCGGCCCTCGTGGCCGCGGAGATAGACCAGCGCGCCCCGCCCGGCGAGGCTGATCTCGTGCAGCGCGGCGTCGAGCTGCTCCCCGCAGTCGCAGCGGTAGGACCCGAGCGCGTCCCCGGTCAGGCACTCCGAGTGCACCCGGACCAGCGGGGCGAGGTCCTCCTCGGCGGCGACGTCGCCCATCACCAGCGCGACGTTGCCGAGCCCGCCGCCGCCGGCGTAGCCGTGCATGACGAAGGTGCCGTGCTCGGTGGGCAGCGTGGTGGTGACGAGGCGGCGGGCGCCGGTCCGGGGTGGGGTCGCAGACATGCCGCACACGATGGCACAGCGCCTGGGGGCCGGCACAGCGCCCGGTGGCCGGTGCAGCGGTCGACGGCGGCCGGCCGTGCGCCGTCGTCGGCCCAGGTCCGCCGTCAGCCCCGGCCGGTGCCCCCGGTCGCCGGTGCCGGCGCCCGGTCCTGCGGGAGCGGGCGGCGCCGCAGCAGGGCGGCGAGCAGGGCCCCGGAGACGTTGTGCCAGACCGAGAACACCGCGCCGGGCAGCGCGGCCAGCGGGCTGAAGTACTGGGCGGCGAGGCCGGCCGCGAGCCCGGAGTTCTGCATCCCGACCTCGACGGCGACCGTGCGTCGCACCCGCTCGGGCTGGCGGGTCAGCGCGGCGAGGCCGTAGCCGAGCAGGTAGCCCAGGCAGTTGTGCAGCACGACGGCGGCGAGCACGAGCAGGCCCGCCTCGAGGACCTTGTCGGCGCTGCCGGCGACGACGGCGACCACCACGAGCGCGATGGCGACCACGGAGACCCACGGCAGCACCGGCAGCGCCCGGGTGACCAGGCGGGGCAGGGCGAGCCGGACCACCAGGCCCGCCGCGACCGGCAGCAGCACGATGGTGGCGATGGTCCGGGCCATGCCGGCCCCGTCCACCGGCAGGTAGGTCCCGGCGAGCCACAGCGTCAGCAGCGGGGTGACCAGCGGGGCCAGCAGGGTGGACACCGACGTCATCGTCACCGACAGCGCGGTGTCTCCCTTGGCCAGGTAGGTCACGACGTTGGAGGCGGTCCCGCCGGGGGCGCAGCCGACCAGGATCACGCCGGCAGCCAGGTCCGGCGGCAGCCGCAGCGCCCACGCCAGGGCCAGGCCGAGCAGCGGCATGACCGAGAACTGCGCGACGACGCCGATGAGCACGGGCAGCGGCCGGGTGACGACGAGCCGGAAGTCCGGCAGGGTCAGGGTCAGGCCCATCCCGAACATGATGACGCCGAGCAGCGGGTTGACCCACGCCGACAGCCCGGTGAACGTCCCGGGGGTGAGGAAGGCGACGGCGGCCGCGGCCAGGATGAGCAGGGGGAAGACGGTCACCGCCACGTGGGCGCTGCGGTCCTCGGCGGAGCGGTCGGTCGGCGTCGTCGTCGTGCCCATGGCCGGCCATGGTGCACCCGCGCCCGGCTTCCGGACGAGCCAGATCAGCAGGTGGACCGAGCGGTCGGGCCGGGGCCGGTCCGACCGCCGTCGGGCAGGCCGCTGGCGGGTCCGACCGCTGTCGGGCAGGCCGCTGGCTGGTCCAGCCGCCGTCGGGCACGCCGCTGGCCGGTCCGGACGGGCCCGTCCCGGTCGGGCCCCCCGGCCCGCCCGCAGTCAGTCCCGGGCGTACCGCTCGACGAAGCTGCGCACCACCCGGTGGACGTCCCCGACGACGACGGCGCTCATCTCCCGCTCGACCTCCTCCTGCTGGGCCGGGTCGTAGTAGCCGGCGTCGCGGTAGATCCGTACCCGCTCCAGCAGGCCCGGGACGTCCAGCTCGGGGTGGAACTGGGTGCCGTAGAGGTTGGTCTTGACCCGGAACATCTGGACCGGGCAGGTGGCGGAGCGGGCCAGCAGGACGGCGTGCCCCGGCAGCCGGCTGCACGCCTCCTTGTGGCCGACGAAGGCGCGGAAGGTCGCCGGCATGCCGGCGAGCAGGGGGTCGCTGACGCCCGCCTCGGTCAGCTCGATGACCGGGGCGGAGATCGGCTCGGCGTAGGTGCCGTCGATGGAGGCGCCCTGGTGCCGGCCCAGGGTCCCGATGCCGTAGCAGGCGCCGAGGAAGGGGAAGTCGACGTCGACCACCTGGTCCAGCAGCCCGCCGAGCTCGGTCTCGACCCGCAGCTGGGTGTCGCTCTTGTGCTCGTGGGGGATGGAGCCGGTGAACGGGCTGCCGCCGACGATGATCCCGGAGTACCGGCTCAGGTCGACGTCGGGCAGCGGCTGGGAGTCCAGCCGGACCCGGACCAGGTCGCGCTCGTCGAGGCCGCCGCAGCGCAGGAACGCCTCGTACTCGCTGTCGGCGGCGGCGTCCTCGGGCCGGGAGGCCAGCAGGAGGAACGGTTTCACCCTTTGAGGGTAACCGGGCTTCGACGGTAACCGGGCGCGAGCCCGCGTTGGCTCAGGCTCAGGCGGCGTCGTCCACCGGCTGGCAGCCCTCGGGCGCGACCAGCGGCGCCGCCGGGTCGAGCTGGTCGACCTGCTCCTGGCTGAGCATGCCCTGGTGACCGGCGCCGAGGACGACGTCGACGGACTCGTCCTCGCGGGCGCTGTCGAGGGTGACGACGGCGTCCGGGAAGACCCGTGCCACCGAGTAGGCGGCGGTCACCCCCGCCGGTCCGGTGACAATCTGGACCGTGCCCGGGTAGCTCCCATCGGGCCAGTTGGCGGTCTGGTTGACGACCACGCCGAGGGCGGTCAGGGCGTTGCCGGTGTCGCCCGCGAGCCCGGGCCGGTCGGTGCCGTTGTAGACGTTAGCGGTGACCGAGGCCAGCTCGACCGGCACGGCGTCCGGCGGCGGGCAGGGCTGGACGGCCGCCGTCGTCTCCTCCTCCTCCGCCGAGAACTCCCGGCTGAACGGCGCCGGCAGCAGGCCCGTCCACATGGCGAGGGCGACCAGCCCGACCACGAGAAGCACGGTGACCAGCCCGCCGAGGATCACCGTCTGCCGCTGCTGGAGCCGACGGCGCCGGGCCGCCCGGCGCTGGGCGGCGTCGTCGGTGGAGGTCGCGCTCACAGGCGAACGGTAACGGACGTCAGCCCGGCAGCCGGGGCTTGCCGTCGTCATCCAGCTCCAGGATTCGGGCGTGCAGGACGAGGCGCTGCTGCAGCGCGGCGCGCAGGGCGCGGTGCAGCCCGTCCTCCAGGTAGAGCGTCCCGCGCCAGGCGACCACGTGCGCGAAGAGGTCGCCGTAGAAGGTGGAGTCGGCGGAGAGCAGCGAGCGCAGGTCCAACTCGGACTTGGTCGTGACGAGCTGGTCCAGCCGAACCTGCCGCGGCGGCACTGCCGACCAGTCCTTCGGCGTGGTGAGCCCGTGGTCGGGGTAGGGGCGACCGTCGCCCACGGCTCGGAACATCATGGTCCGATCGTAGGGCGGGCCGGTCGGCCCGGTCGGGACCCGGTGCGGTGGTTCGGCCGGTGGGCCGAGACCGCCGGGACCGACGATGGCGGGACCGCCGGCCGCCGGGACCACCGACGGCAGGACCGCCGACCGACGGCCCGTCCTGGGGGGAGAGGACGGGCCGCCGGGAGGGCGCCCGGCACGGGGTCGTGCCGGGCGGCATGGGGGGCGCCAGGGGCGCCCGGTCGGGCCCGCCGGGACCTGCCCGGCGAGCACGCTGAGCCGGCGGGTCAGCCGGTGACCCGGATGAAGGTCGGGTTGGACATGTAGATGGGGCTCTCGTACAGCGGCGTGCTGGGGTTGCGGGCGGCGATGTGCTGGCCGTTGCCGGTGTAGATGCCCACGTGCCCGGGCGCCCAGATCAGGTCCCCGGGGCGGGCCTCGGCGGCGGAGACGACAACACCGGCGCCGCGCTGGGCGGAGGAGGTGCGCGGCAGGGAGATGCCGACCTGGGCGAAGACGTACTGGGTGAAGCCGGAGCAGTCGAACCCGCCCGGGCTGGACCCGCCGAGGACGTAGGGGGTGCCGATGTACTGCCGGGCGATGTTCACGATGGCCGAGGCGGACGCCGACGCCGCCGGTGCGGGCGCCGGCGCCGGGGCCGCTGCCGGGGCGACGGCGGGGGCCCCGGCGGCGCTGACCTCGGTCGCGGCGGTCGCCCCGCCGGAGCCGGCAGCGGTGGCCGCGGTCTGGGCCGGCAGCGCTGCGCGCGCCTCGGTGCGGGACGCCCGCTGGGTGCTGCGCTCGACCACCGCGGTGCCGCGCTCGACCACTTGCGTGCTGCGCTCGACCGCCGGGGTGCTGCGCTCGACGACGGGCTCGGGCGTCTCGACGACGACCGGGCGGGGGGCCCGGGCCTGGACCTCGTCGGCGACGGAGTCGGCCGACCACTGCGCGCCGGTCGGGGCGCTGACGGTCGGGGTCGTGGCCAGCGCGGTCAGCGCCTCGGCGGTGGCGGTCGAGACGTCGACGTCGGGCAGGGCGGCGTGCTCGCCGGACGGTGCGGCGGCGGCCGACGTCGCCGCCGCCAGCACCAGGCCGGAGGAGGCCACCGCGGCGAACGTCCGGCGCGGACGCATGTTCTGGATGGCCAGCGACACCGGCGTCGACGGTCGGCCCGTCGCGCGGTGGCGGCCGCAGGTTGTGCTCGTCACGATGTGCCTCTCTGGACCGCCGACGAGGTGAGCTGTCGGGTTCGGGCGAGACACCGCCCGGCACGGCCACCGAGGCGGCCGTGCTTAACCCCTAGGGCCCCACTGCGGTGGGACCCGGAAGACCGTGGGTCCCCCGTCCCTGCCGTTCACCCGCTCGCACCTACCCCGGGCAGCGGCAGGGTTTGGCGTCTGCCCGGAGTGCTCCACGGGAGGGTCGGGGAGCGAGCACGACAGTAGCGGACGGGAGGAACCCGTGTCACGGTTTGGTAACGAAGTTGTGCACGGCGTGTCCTCGCCGGCCGGGCTGTGGATTCCCGGGCTCAGGCCTCGGCGCCGTGCGCGCCCAGCCAGGCGAGCGGCTCGGTGGTGTTGAGCTCCTCGTCCAGGTGGACCTCGAAGTGCAGGTGCGGGCCGGTGGACCGTCCGTTGTCGCCGACCTCGGCGATGACGTCGCCGGCCCTGACCTCCTGGCCGACCTCCGCCTTCAGGCCGTCGCTGTACATGTGGTTGTACCAGGTCCAGACCTTCTGGCCGTCGACCTCGTGCTCGATGGTGATGAGCATCGAGGAGCGGCCGTCCTTGCCGGGACCCACGTAGGTCACCACGCCGTCGGCCGCCGCCCGCACCGGGGTGCCGAGCGGCGCCGCGAAGTCGGTGCCGGTGTGCATCCCGGCGATGGGGTAGCTGCGCTCGCCGTAGCCCGAGGTCTTCCGGTAGGTGCCCGCGGGCAGCGGCGTCACGACGGCGGGCCGCTCCGGCTCGGGCTCGACGGCGCCCGCGGCGGTCCCGCTGGCCCCGGTCAGCGCCTCGGGGGGCAGGGCCTGGCGGGCGTTCGCCCGGGACGCCTGCTGCAGCTGGGCCCGACCGTCCGCGCCCGGGTCGGCGAGCAGGCTGGTCGGCGCCGACGTCTTGAGCGCGGCGGCGCCGATGCCGGCGTCGAGCGTGGCGAGGACGCTGGGCTGCACCTCGACGACGGGTGCCGCGGCCGCTGCCTGTGCATCCTCGTGCTGGAGGCCGCCGGTGATGGGCCCGCCGATGGTGAGCAGGCCGAGCGCCCCGAGGGTCACCGCGCGGGCGGCGTGCAACCGGTGCGGCCTGCGGACGGGCCGCGCCGGGCGCGGGTCGCGCAGGTCCCGGCGGCGCACGCCGACGGGCAGGACCTCGGTGGGCGTGGCGTCGGCGGGCGCGGTCTCGCCCAGCTGCTCGCCTGCTTCCGCGTCGGTCACCGACTCCGCGGTGGCCGGTGTCGCGGGTGTCGCGCCGGCCGCCTTCTCCGCGTCGGCGGTGACCGGTTCCGCGCCGGCAGTCCCCGCCGCGCTCCCGTGATCGGGCCGGGCTGCGAGGGAGACAGCTGTGCCGGGCTCGGCCAGCAGATGCGAGGACTGCTGCGGGGCCGTAGCGTCCTCCCGGTCGGCTGGGAAGTCCTGTACCGCCGGGGGGTGCACCGACCACGTCACCGTCCGGCGGGCGCGCTCGGCCTCACGGATCTGGCGACGGGTCAGTGGTGCGCCCGCGGGCACAGCACTGCCTGGCATCAAGCAACCTCCTCGGATGGCCCCGCGGGGCCGACGGTCGGCACGACCGTCACGATCATCGGGTTCCGCGTGGTGGCCGTCCGCCACGCTGAATCATCACGGAACGATAACGACGGCGCCCGTCCCGGGTCCAGCCTGCTCCAGTGTGGCCCGCCTCACCTGCTGCTGCCCGACCCTGTGGATGGATGGCCGATGCTGGACGCACCTGTGCACGGCCGATGCTGGACGCCGCTCGGCGGCCACCTCAGCTGTACCCAACCCAACCGCGGCTGAACTACCTGCACGTATCCCAACTGCGCACGCACGCCGTTGGGCTGACGGGGAACTTCGCAACTTCGGTTGGCAGGTCGCTACCGATCACAGCAGACGACGGGCTACAGCTGGCATGTGGACGTCGAGCGCTTCAGGCGGAGCCCGATCGGTCGGCGTCCAGGCCTCGCCGCCGGCGCTGCACAAGTCTGCGACCTGGCGCACTCCGCGCGCCGTGCTCCTGCCACTGCGACCCGACCATCCCCGAACTGGCTCGGCTGGCACCGTCCGGCGAGCGGCCTCCAGGACTACGACCGTTCGTCTCCGCCGCGGTCATCGGAATTGCTACGCCAATGCTGGATCGCAGCCCTTGCCGAGTACCCGGCCAGGAGGACAAGCACGAGAGCCCATAGCCGAGGAAACGCGAAGGCCCGCACCAGCAGCTCGGCGATCAGAAGGAGGACTGCGGTGAAGGCGAGCTCGGCTGGGAGCTGTCGCATGGATGAGCGGTTCATCTAGACCCGCAGCACGCTCGGAAGGAGCTGCACGGTCGCCGAGCCGTGGACTTCGGCATCACGAGCTCTCTTCTGCCAAACCGTGCCACTGTTGTGCCCTTGTCGTCATTGGTCCGTCCGGACGGTATCTAAGTGGCCGCATCGGGTCAACATGGTTGGGGCTGTTATGGGTATAAAAGAGGACCTGCTGGTGGCGTCCTTGCCTCCTTTGACCGGCCCCCGCGCCCGAGCAAGGGCGCCGACGCGAGCAACGGCCGCCTAGGCGCCGAGGCGCGCGAACTCCTCCGCGGACGTCGACCGCAACCTGGAGCGGAGGCGCGACAGCGCCGACCCCTCCAGTCGGTCGGTCTCTCCGTTCTCCACCAGGTCGATGGCTGCCCACGCGGTCCGCGCCGTCCACACCCGACCCCGTCCGGCGTTCGCCACGCCACGCAGGGCCGAGTCATCCACGAGCAGCACCGGACCCCGTCGCCCGACAACCTGGAGACGGCCCGATCTCGCCAGTCGCTGCGCCTGACGCGGTGTGACCCCAAGCGCTCAGCGGCCTCGCACAGGGTGACCTCCATGACGCATATGGTCGCGGTCGCGACCATATGCGTCTATGACTGTCGCATCCGGTTACGCGAGTCGTGATCGTCCGCTCCTCTACGTACGCGGTGCATGCGCCTCAATGCCGCTCACGGCCGAGGAGGTAGTCGAGCTCCTCGAGCTCGTCGTACAGCGCCAGCTCGCGGGCGTCGAGCGCGAAGTCCGCGGCACGAGCGCGGAAGGCCCTCTCGTCACCGCCGGCGGCCTCGATGATTTCGGCCCGCCGGGCGACGGCTTGGGGCTCCGTAAGTCGCTCGACCACCACTCTGCCCATCGGCCCCTCTTCCCAGGGCAGCCGCAGCCGGGCGGGCATCGCGCTCGTCCTGCCGAGCCGATCGGAGCGCCACGGTAGGTGTCGCCACCAGCACAGCGGGGACGTCCTGCGCCATGGAACGACGGCGGGACGCGGGCGGCCGCTACATCGAACTGCCGCCACGGCTGCTACCCCCGACGGTCCTGCGGTGCTGCGGCATGACGAAGGGCCCGTGTCCTGCGCAGTTGCAGGACACGGACCCTTCGACCGGCGGAGGATGGGGGATTCGAACCCCCGAGGGCTTGCACCCAACACGCTTTCCAAGCGTGCGCCATAGGCCACTAGGCGAATCCTCCGGGAAGCAGCCTCAGAGAGGCGCGGCCAGCCTACCGGAGACCGGGTTGCCCAGCCGAACCGGTGCAGGCTGGACGGCAGGTGCGGTTGCTCACGGCGCTCGCCCTGGCTAGCCACTCGTCCCCGGTGGTTAGCTGGTCCCAGGTGCCCAGATCCTCCCACGTGGCCGGCCGTCGTCGTCCGGCACGCCCGCCGTCCGGCCGCCGTCCGCCCGCCGTCCGGCCGCCGTTCGCCCAGTCGTCGTCGCCCGGCCGGCCGACGTCGCGGCCGCCTCCACCTCCGACGTGACCGGTCGCCGTCGTCCCTGCGCCGGCCGGACCGGACGAGTGGTCCGCTAGACTGCCGGCCGACCCCTCGTGCGGCGTCACCTTGCCGAACTCCCCCAGGGCCGGAAGGCAGCAAGGGTAGGTGAGCTCTGGCGGGTGCACGGGGGGTCCTTGCGTCCCCGTCCACCGCCGGGCCGGGGCCCGGGGCAGCGTGTGGGTGCGCGCGGCTACCCTCGATCCGTGACCACCGCCCTGTACCGCCGCTACCGGCCGGAGACCTTCCAGGAGGTCATCGGCCAGGAGCACGTGACCGAGCCGCTGATGGCGGCGCTGCGGGGCGACCGGGTCACCCACGCCTACCTGTTCTCCGGGCCGCGCGGGTGCGGCAAGACCACGTCGGCGCGCATCCTGGCCCGCTGCCTCAACTGCGCCGAGGGGCCCACGGACACCCCGTGCGGGCGCTGTCCCTCCTGCCTGGAGCTGGCCCGCTCCGGGCCCGGCTCGCTCGACGTCGTCGAGCTCGACGCCGCCTCCCACGGCGGCGTGGACGACGCCCGGGACCTGCGCGAGCGGGCGAGCTTCGCGCCGGCCCGGGACCGGTACAAGGTCTTCATCGTCGACGAGGCGCACATGGTCTCCTCGGCCGGCTTCAACGCCCTGCTGAAGATCGTCGAGGAGCCGCCCCCGCACGTGAAGTTCATCTTCGCGACGACCGAGCCGGACAAGGTCATCGGCACCATCCGGTCCCGCACCCACCACTACCCCTTCCGCCTGGTCCCGCCCCAGCAGCTGCTCGCCTACCTGGAGCAGCTGTGCGCCCAGGAGGGCGTGCGCGTCGGGGCCGGGGTGCTGCCCATGGTGGTGCGCGCCGGCGGCGGGTCCGTGCGGGACACCCTGTCGGTGCTCGACCAGCTCATCGCCGGCGCCCAGCACGAGGAGCTGGACTACGCCCGCGCGGTGGCGCTGCTCGGCTACACCGACGCCGCCCTGCTGGACGACGTGGTGGACTCCATCGCTGCCCGGGACGGCGCCACCCTCTTCCGGGTCGTGGACCGGGTGGTGGAGTCCGGGCACGACCCGCGCCGGTTCGTCGAGGACCTGCTGCAGCGGCTGCGGGACCTGGTGGTCCTGGCCCTGGCCGGGGAGCAGGCCACGGCCGCCCTGCCGGGCGTGCCGGCCGACCAGCTCGACCGCATGCGGACCCAGGCGCACCACCTGGGCCCGGCCCAGCTCTCCCGCGCCGCGGACCTGGTCAACGCCGCCCTGACCGAGATGGTCGGGGCGACCTCCCCCCGGCTCCAGCTCGAGCTGCTCTGCGCCCGGATCCTCCTGCCCGCGGCCGACCCGGGGGACGCCGGGTACGGCGCCCGGCTGGACCGGCTCGAGCACCAGGTGGCCGGCGCGCCCGGCCCGTCTCGTCCCGCCGGCGGCGGCGCCGGCCAGCCCGGCCGGGACGCCGGGCCGGCGGCCACCGGGGCCGGGGCGGAGGCGGCTGCGGGTGCCCCGGCTCCGGTTGTTGTCGCCTCGCCCGCCGACGGCGCCCGGTCGGGTGCCGCGGGCGGTCCGGTGCGCGGGACCACCGGCCGGGCCGGCACCGCGCAGGCCGGGAGCACCGATCAGCCCGGCAGGGCGGACGCCGGGACCGCCGACCGGCCCGGCACGCCGGACGCCGGGGCCACCGACCCGGCCGACAGGGCGGACGCGGCCGGCCCGGGCGGGACCGCGCCCGCCGGGACCGGCGCAGCCGAGGCAGGCGGCGGCCGCCCGGCACCCCGGGCCCACGCGGTGTCCGACCAGGCGCCCGACCCGGCCACGGCTCCCGCCGCAGCCGCCGCAGCAGCGCGCCGCCCCGCCCCCACCACCGGGACCGCGCCGCCGGCCGAGGCGGCACCGGCCACCGCCGACCCCGCCGGGGACGACGCCGAGCTGATCAGGCGTCGCTGGCCGGAGGTCGTGGCCACGCTGGCCCGCCTCAAGCGGACCTCGTGGATCCTCGTCTCCCAGAACGCCCAGGCCGGTGAGGTCGTCGGCGGCGCGCTGCAGCTGATCTTCAGCACCCCCGGCCTGGCCACCGCCTTCCGCGGCGGCCAGCACGCCGAGCACGTCCAGCGGGCCCTGAACGAGTCCCTCGGGGTCCGGCTCCGAGTCGAGGCGGTGGTCCGGGACGCCCCCGGCCCGGCCCAGACGGCTGGCGCCGGCCCCGCCGGTGCCCCCGACGGCGGCGGCAGCGTCCGCGACGCCGCCCGGAGCAGCTGGGGCGGCCCGGCCCAGCCCGCGGCGACCGCCCCCCGCGGTCGCACGGCGTGGCCCGAGCCGGCCGGGCGCCCGGCCTCCAGCGCGTCGGCGCCCAGCCCGGCCGCGCCCACACCGGCCGCTTCCACCCCTTCGGCCTCCAGCCCGTCGGCCCCCACCCCGGGGTCGTCCTCGGCACGGCCGGCCCCCCGGTCGGCCAGGACCCCGCCAGCCGCCGGCCCGTCCGGGCAGCCCACGGCCGCCGACCCCGACGACCCCTACCCGCTGCCGCCCGAGCCGCCCGAGGACCCCGGCGAGTCCCGGACCGCCGACGCCCCCGGCGAGGCCCGTCCCGCCGACGTCCCCGACGGTGCCTGGCGCCGCCCCGAGCCACCGTCCGGTCGACCCACCCCGGCCACCCGGCCGGCCCCGCGGCGGGTCGTCGCCCCGGCCGACGACGTCGCCTCCCTCGACGACCCGGACGCCGAGGGGTCCGGGCTGGTCGGCGTCCCGCTGCTGGCGCAGATGCTCGGCGGCACCGTGATCGAGGAGATCACCATGGACGACGGCACCCCGGGGGCTCCGTAGCGTGGCCGGCGTGTACGACGGCGCCGTCCAGGACCTGATCGACGAGCTGGGCCGGCTGCCCGGGGTGGGCCCCAAGAGCGCCCAGCGGATCGCGTTCCACGTGCTGTCCGCGGACGCCGCCGACGTCGAGCGGCTCGCCCACGCGCTGACCGAGGTCAAGGCCAAGGTCCGGTTCTGCGAGGTGTGCGGGAACATCGCCGAGGACTCGACCTGCCGGATCTGCCAGGACCAGCGCCGCAACCCCACCGTCATCTGCGTGGTGGAGGAGCCCAAGGACGTGGTGGCCATCGAGCGCACCCGGGAGTTCCGCGGCCGCTACCACGTCCTCGGCGGGGCGATCAACCCGATCGACGGCGTCGGCCCGGACGACCTGCGCATCCGCGAGCTCATGACCCGCCTCGCCGACGGCACCGTGACCGAGGTGATCCTGGCGACCGACCCCAACATCGAGGGCGAGGCCACCGCCACCTACCTGGCCCGGATGCTGCGCGGCATGGGCATCCCCGTCTCCCGGCTCGCCTCCGGGCTGCCCGTGGGCGGGGACCTGGAGTACGCCGACGAGGTGACCCTGGGCCGCGCCTTCGAGGGCCGACGGCGGCTGGAGGCCTGACCCGCGGCGTGACCCGGGGGCCTGAGCCGGAGGCGTGGCCCGGGGACGGCGCCGAGGACGCGCCCGACGGCGCCCGGCGGCGACCCGACGGGACGCCGCCGGCCCGGCTGGCCCCGGCCAGCCGGCCCGGGCGGACCCACGGACGCCGCCCGGGCGGCCCTACGGACGTCGCCCGGGCGGGCGCGGCGGGCCGTGGTGGGATGTCCCCCGTGCCCGAGATCGACGTCCTCACCCTGGTGCTGCTCGCCCTGGCCGGGCTGACGGCCGGGTGGGTGGACGCCGTCGTCGGCGGCGGGGGCCTGGTCCAGCTCCCCGCCCTGCTCCTGGTCCCGGGCCTGTCCCCGGTCCAGGCGCTGGCCACGAACAAGGTCGGCTCGATCATGGGCACCTCGGTCAGCTCGCTGACCTACTACCGCCGGGTCGGCCCCGACCTGCGCACCGCCGCCCCGATGGCGCTGGCGGCCTTCGCCGCCGCGGTCGGCGGGGCCGCCGTCGCCAGCCTCATCCCGGCCGAGCTGTTCACCCCGATCATCCTCGCCGCGTGCGTGGCGGTGGCGGCCTGGACGCTCGCCCGGCCCAAGGTGGGCCGCACCACCGCGCTGCGCTGGGAGGGCAACCGGCACCTGGGCGCCGCGCTCGGGATCGGCGCGGTCATCGGCGCCTACGACGGGGTGCTCGGCCCGGGCACCGGCAGCTTCCTGGTCATCGCCCTGGTCGGCGTCCTCGGCTACGCCTTCCTGCCGGCGACGGCGATCGCCAAGATCGTCAACCTCGCCACCAACGCCGGCGCCCTGGCGTTCTTCGTGCCGCACGGCGCCGTCGTCTGGCAGCTCGGGCTGACGGTGGGCGCGGCGAACCTCGTCGGGGGGTACCTCGGCGCCCGGATGGCGGTGGCCCGGGGCAGCGGCTTCGTCCGGGTGATCTTCATCGTGGTCGTCGGTGCCCTGGTGGTCCGCCTCGGCTGGCAGACCGTGGACCAGTACTGGGGCTGACCGCGGGACGACGGCGCCCGGCCCCGCCCGCCCGGCCGTGTCCAGCACCACGCGCCAGCATCCGGGCCGGGCGCCGCCGCGGCCCCGGCGGCGCCCTACACTGGGTCGGTCCGTCCGGCGGCGCGCGGCCGGCTCGCCCGGCGGCGGGCGGCCGTCCACCCCCCTCCCGTCCCGGAGCTCCTCCCGTGGCCCTTGTCGTGCAGAAGTTCGGCGGCTCCTCCGTCGCGGACGCCACGAGCATCAAGCGCGTCGCCCGCCGGGTGGTGGAGACCAAGCGCGCCGGCAACGACGTCGTCGTCGTCGTCTCCGCCATGGGCGACACCACCGACGAGCTGCTCGACCTCGCCGGCCAGGTGGCCGACGCCCCGCCCGCGCGCGAGCTGGACATCCTGCTCACCGCCGGCGAGCGGATCTCGATGTCCCTGCTGGCCATGGCGATCAACGAGTTGGGCGTCCCGGCCCGCTCCTACACCGGCCAGCAGGCGGGGCTGCGCACCGACGCCCGGTACGGCAAGGCCTCCATCGTCGGCATCGTGCCCGAGCGGATCGCCCGGTCCGTGAAGGAGGGCGACGTCGCGATCGTCGCCGGCTTCCAGGGCGTGAACGAGGCGAACGACGTCACGACCCTGGGCCGCGGCGGCTCGGACACCACCGCCGTCGCCCTGGCCGCCGCCCTGCGGGCCGACGTGTGCGAGATCTACAGCGACGTCGACGGGCTGTTCACCGCCGACCCCCGGATCGTGCCCACCGCCCGCCGGGTGCGGCGCATCACCTACGAGGAGACCCTCGAGCTCGCCGCCCACGGCGCGAAGATCCTGCACCTGCGCGCGGTCGAGCTCGCCCGCCGCTACGGCGTCCCGCTGCACGTGCGCTCGTCGTTCTCGACCAAGGAAGGCACCTGGGTGACCGACACCCCCGCGGGGGACCCCGAGGAGGAAGCCATGGAAGACCCGATCATCTCCGGCGTCGCCCACGACCGCAGCCAGGGCAAGATCACCGTCGTCGGCGTCCCCGACGTGCCCGGGATCGCCGCCCGGCTGTTCCAGGTGGTGGCCGCCGCCGAGGCGAACATCGACATGATCGTCCAGAACGTCTCCACCCAGCGCACCGGGCGGACGGACATCTCCTTCACCCTGCCCGAGGCGGACGGGCCGGCCACGCTGCGCGCCATCGAGGCCGCCGCCGACGTGCTGAAGTACGCCGAGGCCCGCTACGACGACCAGATCGGCAAGCTCTCCCTGGTCGGCGCCGGGATGCGGTCCCACCCCGGGGTCTCCGCCCGGCTCTTCGGCGCGCTGTCCGCGGCCGGGATCAACATCGAGATGATCTCCACCTCCGAGATCCGGATCTCGGTGGTCACCCGCATCGAGGACCTGGACGCCGCCGTCCGTGCGGTGCACGGCGCCTTCGACCTGGACTCCGCGGAGTCCGAGGCCGTCGTCTACGGCGGGACCGGCCGATGAGCGCGGCGCAGAGCGGCGTGCAGGCGAGTGTGCAGGCCGGCGCGGAGCAGACCGGCGCGGCCCAGACCGGTGCGCAGCCGGGTACGGCGCAGGCCGCCCCGCGCGGGCTCACGGTCGCCGTCGTCGGCGCCACCGGGCAGGTCGGCCGGGTCATGCGGACCCTGCTCGCCGAGCGCAGCTTCCCGGCCACAGCCGTCCGGTTCTTCGCCTCGGCCCGCTCGGCCGGGACCACCCTGACCTTCCGCGGGCAGGACGTCCCCGTGGAGGACGTGGCGACGGCGGACCTCGCCGGGATCGACGTCGCCGTCTTCTCCGCCGGTGCGGCCGCCTCCCGGGAGCACGCGCCCCGGTTCGCGGCGGCCGGCGCCGTCGTGGTGGACAACTCCTCCGCGTGGCGCGCCGACCCCGACGTCCCGCTGGTGGTCTCCGAGGTGAACCCGCACGCCCTGGCCCACCGGCCCAAGGGCATCGTGGCCAACCCCAACTGCACCACGATGGCGGCGATGCCCGTGCTGAAGGTGCTCGACCGCGAGGCCGGCCTGCGGCGGCTGGTCGTCTCCACCTACCAGGCCGTCTCCGGCTCCGGGGTGGCCGGGGTGCGCGAGCTCGAGGCCCAGGTCCGGGCCGCCGTCGCCCAGGACGTGGCGGCGCTCGCGCTGGACGGCTCGGCCGTGACGATGCCGGCGCCGGAGAAGTACGTCGCACCGATCGCGTTCGACGTCGTCGCCCTGGCCGGCTCCCTCGCCGCGGACGGGTCGGGGGAGACCGACGAGGAGCAGAAGCTCCGCAACGAGTCCCGCAAGATCCTCGAGCTGCCCGACCTCGCCGTCGCCGGCACCTGCGTGCGGGTGCCGGTCTTCACCGGGCACGCGCTGTCCATCAACGCCGAGTTCGCCCGCCCGATCGGCCCGGACCGGGCCCGCGCGCTCCTCGCCGACGCCCCCGGCGTGGAGCTGACCGACGTGCCCACCCCGCTGCAGGCCGCCGGGGCCGACCCGAGCTTCGTCGGCCGCATCCGGGCCGACCGGTCGGTGCCGGACGGGCGGGGCCTGGCGATGTTCGTCACCGGGGACAACCTGCGCAAGGGCGCGGCGCTGAACACCGTTCAGATCGCCGAGCTGATCGCAGCCGAGCTGCTCGCCGCCTGACCGCTGCCGGCGGCGGTCGGGCGCCTGACCGGCGGGTGCCTGACCGCCGGGCGCTCGACCGTCCGGGCGCCGTCGGGACGCTGACCCTCAGGACGCGGCCGTCGGGCGTGCCGCGGCCGGCAGGTGCGCGGCGACGAACGCCAGCTGCCGGCGCAGCTGGGCCACCTCCTCGTCGACCACCACCGAGGCGTGCCCGGCGGCGTAGGTGTACAGCTCCACCGGGCCGGGGTAGTCCGGCCGGGCCCGCAGCGCCTGGACGTAGCTGTCGATCTGGCCGATCGGGCAGCGCGGGTCGTTCTCGCCGGCCATCAGCAGCACCGGCGCCCGGACCCGGTCCACGTAGGTGATCGGGCTGGCGGCCGCGTACCGCTCTGGCACCTCGGCCGGGGAGCCGCCGAAGAGGGAGCGGTCGAAGGCCTGCAGGTCGGGCATCTCCTCCCGGTAGGCCGCCAGGTAGTCCGCCACCGGCACGTCGGCCAGGCCCACCGCCCACCGCTCCGGCTGGGTGCCCAGCCCGAGCAGGGTCAGGAACCCGCCCCAGGAGGCACCGGCGAGCACGCACCGGGCCGGGTCGACCAGGCCGGCGGCGAGCAGGTGGTCGTGCGCGGCCGCCACGTCCGCCAGCTCGGTGCGACCCACCCGGCCCTCGAGCGCGTCCCGCCAGGCGGTGCCGTAGCCGGTGGAGCCGCGGTAGTTGACCGAGGCGACCACGAAGCCGTGGTCCACCCAGGCGGCCAGGTGCGGGGAGAAGGCGTCCGAGCGGTGCGCCGCCGGCCCGCCGTGCAGGTCCATCAGCAGCGGGAACGGGCCCGCGGCGGCGACGGCGGCGGCGAGGGAGTCGGCCAGCCGGTCGCGGCCGTCGTCGCCGGGCACCCGGAGCAGGACGTGGACCGGCCCGCCCGGCCCGGGCACCCACAGGTCCCGGGCCGGGACCGAGGGGGCGGCCCGCGGGCCGGTGGCCGGCAGCACCTCCCGGCCGGTCCGGGCGGAGAGCACGGTGCGCGGGGTGGCCGCCGAGGACCAGCGCAGCCACACGTCGCCGTCCGGCCGGGGCCCGGCCTCGGCCACCGTGCCCTCGACCGGCCCGACCGCGGCGGTGGTCCCGGTGCGCGGGTCGTGCCGGTACAGCCGGGTGCGGGCGGCGTGGTCCACCGCGACGAGCACGGCCCGCCCGCCGGGGTACCACCAGGCCTCGGTCACCTCCCCGGGCAGCAGGTCGCCGTCGTCGCCGGTCAGCTCCAGGTCCCGGACCGTCCCGGTGCCCAGGTCCCACACCGCCGCCCAGGGCAGGCCGCGCCGCTCGTGCCCGACCAGCACCCGCAGGTCGCCGTCGACCGGGGCGAAGTCGTAGGCGGTCAGGCCCCGGCCCGGGCCGTCGTCGAGGTCGGCGGCCACCGTCCCGGTGCCGGTGCGGACGACCCGCAGGGCCGGGTGGCGGTTGTCCCCGCGCTCGGAGTGCTCGATGACGACGAGGTCGCCGTCGTGGGACAGCGCCGCGGCCGTGGCGTCGTTGGGGTGGTGGTAGAGCAGGACGGGCGCGTCGCTGCCCGCCGCGGCGGCGCCGACGGCGACCTGGTGGATCCAGGTGCCGGTCGCGTCGGTGCGGCCGACGACGGCGGTCCCGTCCCGGGCGAGGAGCAGGCCGGCGTCGTAGGCGTCCGGCAGCCGGATCGGGTCGGCCACCCCGCGGCCGGGCGGGGACCCGAACGGCTGGCGCCGCCAGCGGCCGAACTCGTCGCCGTCGGTGTCGTCGAACCACCACAGCCAGGCGCCGTGCGGGTCGATGGTGGCGGTGGTGGTGCCCTGCGGGCGGTCGGTCGCGACGACCAGCCGGCCGGCGGCCCGGTCCCAGGAGTGGACCTGGAGCACGCCGTCGTGGGTGGCGACGACGCAGGCCCGGTCGGGGGCCTCCGGCGCCCAGTCCGGCAGCAGCACCTGGTGCGCCCGCAGCCGCAGCTCCCAGGTGGGCGGCGGCCAGGTCCCGAGGTCGGGGATGGTCATGGTCGAAGCGTAGGGCGGCGCGGGGCTGGGCCGGGCCGGGGCGCTCGGTCGGGCCGCCCCGGCAGCGCGGCGCGGCGGCCGGGCGCGGTTGCGAAAGGACGTAAGGCCGGCCGGCCCGGCGGAAGTTGACGTCGTGCCGGCCGGGCGGCCAGGGCCCGGCGGGCGTGACGGCCCTGGCGGTCAGGCTTCGGCGGGCGTGACCGGCTCGACCAGGCCGGGGCCGTCGTTGTTCACGTTGCCCACCGCCGCGCCGACCGGGCGCGGGGTGAGGACCGGCTCGGGCATGGCGGCCACCAGGGAGCGGATCTGCGCGGGGTCGGTCAGGCCGGGGTCGAGCCAGTCGTCCTGCAGGTCCGCCGGGACCAGCAGCGGGCTGCGGTCGTGGACGTGGCCGAGGGCGTCGGTGGCCCGGGTGGTCAGGACCGTGCAGGTCCACCGCCACCGGTGCGGGTCGTCGGGGTCCAGCGCGGGGTCGGGCCAGAGCTCGTAGAGCCCGGCCATCGTGAGCGGGGTGTCGTCGGCGTGGAGGAAGTAGGGCTGCTTGCGCCCGCCGGGGAGCTTCTGCCACTCGTAGTACCCGTCGGCGGGGACGAGGCAGCGGCGGCGGGCGGCGGCGGCCTTGAACGCGGGCTTCTCCGTCACGGTCTCCGAGCGGGCGTTGATCAGCCGGGCCGCGCCGGAGGGGTCCTTGGCCCAGGACGGCACCAGGCCCCACCGGGTGGTGCGCAGCTGACGGCGCGGCGGCGCCGTCTCCGAGCCGCGCTCCAGGACCACCCGGACGGCGTCGGTGGGGGCGACGTTCCACGACGGCGGCAGCTCCTCACCGACGACGTCCTCGACGGCGAAGGCGGAGACGAGGTCGGCGTCGCGCCGGCTGGCGGCGTAGCGGCCACACATGCCGCCATTGTCCCCGGCGCCCGACGGCGGCACCAACCTGGGCCCGGGTAGCGGGGTCCCCACTGCACGAGTGAGGTGCCGCCGGCCGCCACCAAACTGTGCGGCGCCGGCGTCCGGCGGCGTGGAGTCAACGGTCGCGGCGGCCAGGTCAGCGGGAGAAGCGGGTCCCGGCGCTCGGGTCGGCCCGGAAGGCGAGCGCGTGGTCGAGCCGCTCCCGGGAGGACGACGCCAGGCCGGCCGGCAGCGCCGACAGCGCGAACCAGCCCACGTCGGTGGACTCGTCGTCGGCCACCCGGGCGTCGCCGTCGACGTACCGGCACAGGAAGGTCAGGTCCAGGTACTGCGAGACGTCGCCGTTGGGGTAGGTCATCGGCTGCCCGGCGGTGACGGCGGCCAGCGCCACCGCCTCGGCGGTCACCCCCGTCTCCTCGGCGATCTCCCGGACCAGCCCGACCGCCGGCTGCTCGCCCGGCTCGAGGATGCCGGAGACCAGCGCCCAGCGGCCGTTGTCGGCGCGGCGGCCGAGGAGCACGCGGTCGGCGTCGTCGAGGACGACGCCGGTCACGCCGGGGAGCCAGAGGAGGTCGTGGCCGACGGCGGCACGCAGCTGGGCGACGAACTCCGGGACGGGCACCTCGGCAGGCTATCCCGGTCCGGCTGGGGGAGGGAAAGCAGCGGGCTGCTCGCCTCCCCGGTGGCTGACTCCGGTCGGGCAGACTGAGCGTGTGCTTATGACCCTGGCGACAACCCACGAGCCGGCGACCGACCTCGGCTTTCTCCTGCATAAGCACCCGGATCGCGTACAGGTCTTCCAGCAGTCGTTCGGCAACGTCACGGTGTTCTACCCCGAGGCCACCGAGGCACGGTGCACCGTCGCGCTCATGCTGGAGGTCGACCCCGTCCGGCTGGCCCGCTCCCGGGCCAAGAACACACCCGACTTCAGCCTGGCCCAGTACGTGAACGACCGCTCCTATGCCGCGTCGTCGCTGCTCGCGGTGGCGATGGCCGATGTGTTCAGCACGGCCCGGAGCGGCCGCTGCGATGCCAGGCAGGAGCTCGCGGACTCCGTGATCCCGCTCGAGATCGTATTGCCGGTGCTTCCGTGCCGCGGCGGGGCCGACATCGCCCACCGGCTCTTCGAACCCCTGGGCTGGGTGGTCGACGCCGAGCCCATCCCTCTCGACGATGCCTTCCCCGACTGGGGTCACTCGCGGTACGTCCGGCTGCGACTCTCGGGCCTGGTGCGTCTCGCCGACGCGCTCAACCAGCTCTACGTTCTGCTTCCCGTGCTCGACGAGTCCAAGCACTACTGGCAGGGCCCCGACGAGGTCGACAAGCTGATGCGGTCTGGACAGGGCTGGCTCGCGAGCCACCCAGACGTCAACCTGATCATGCAGCGCTACCTCGGTCGCCACGGCGAGCTCACCCGTGCCGCACTCGCGCGTCTGGCAGAGCTCGGCGACGACGTCGAGGAGGCGATCGAGCCCGCCGCGGACGAGGAGCTCCGCCAGCCGAAGCAGCAGCGGCTCTCCCTCAGCCAGGAGCGTCACGAGGCGGTCCACCGGGTGCTGCTGGACCTGCGAGCCCGGTCGGTCATCGACCTCGGCTGCGGCACCGGCCAGTTCCTCGACCGGCTGATCATGTCACCGCAGTTCACCCGGATCGCTGGGTCTGACGTCTCCACCCGCTCGCTGCGGAACGCGGCCCGGCGGCTGCACCTGGACCGCATGAGCGAGCGGCAGTCGGCGCGCGTCTCGTTGTTCCACGGGGCGCTCACGTACGAGGACGAGCGGTACGCGGGGTTCGACGCCGCGGTGCTCATGGAGGTCGTCGAGCACGTCGACCCGTCCCGCCTGGTGGCGCTCGAGCATGTGGTGTTCGGCGCGGCGCAGCCGGGCGCCGTCGTCGTCACCACGCCCAACCGTGAGTGCAACGCGCTCTACGACGGACTGGTGGGCATGCGGCATCCCGACCACCGCTTCGAGTGGACCCGTCAGGAGTTCGCGGACTGGTCGGACCGAGTCGCCGTGACATATGGGTACGTCGTCGAGAGGCGCGGCGTCGGCGACCTGGATGCCACGCTCGGCACCCCGACCCAGATGGCGATCTTCGAGCGCAAGGGAGGCGGCCGGTGATTGAGCTGAATATCCCCTCGATGGGGCTCGTCGTGCTCGTCGGCGTCTCCGGGAGCGGCAAGTCGACCTTCGCCCGAACGCATTTCAAGCCCACGGAGGTCGTCTCCAGCGACTTCTGCCGTGGCCTCGTCGCGGATGACGAGAACGACCAGTCCGCGACGCAGGATGCCTTCGACGTCCTGAACTATATCGTCGGCACCCGGCTTCGTCGGGGACTGCTCACGGTGGTCGATGCCACCAACGTCCAACCGTCCGCGCGGGCCTCGCTGGTCAAGCTCGCCAAGAGCCACGACGTCCTCGTTGACGCGATCGTCATCGACGTGCCGGTCTCGGTCGCCGTCGAGCGCAACGAGCAGCGGCCGGACCGTGCCTTCGGTAGCGGAGTCGTCTCGCGTCAGCACCGTGATCTCCGACGGTCGCTCCCCAGGCTTCGGAAGGAGGGTTTCCGCCGGGTCCACGTCGTGCAGGGAGCCGAGGAGCTCGACGCGGTCCGGATCACGCGCGAGAAGCCGTGGAACGACCGCACCGAGCTGCGCGGCCCGTTCGACATCATCGGTGACGTCCACGGCTGCGCCTCCGAGCTCCGCACCTTGCTGACCGAGCTCGGTTGGACCATCCGGTACGACGGCGGCCGCGCTGTCGGTGCCACGCATCCCGAGGGCCGGCAGGCGGTGTTCGTCGGTGATCTGGTAGACCGCGGACCTGACACCCCTGGTGTGCTCCGGCTCGTCATGGGCATGGTGGAGGCTGGCACGGCGCTGTGTGTCTCGGGTAACCACGAGGCCAAGCTCGTCCGGGCGCTTTCGGGCTCCAAGGTCACCGTCTCGCACGGCCTCGCGGAGTCGCTGGCCCAGCTCGGCTCCGAGTCGGAGGACTTCCGCCGGCGGGCGCTCTCCTTCATGGACGCTCTTATCAGCCACTACGTCCTCGATGACGGCAAGCTGGTGGTCGCTCACGCAGGGCTGAAGGAGTCGTACCACGGGCGTTCGTCTGGGCGGGTGCGCTCGTTCGCGCTCTACGGCGACACCACCGGCGAGACGGATGAGTACGGCCTGCCGGTCCGCTACCCCTGGGCGCAGGAGTACCGAGGCCGAGCGATGGTCGTCCACGGTCACACGCCGGTGCCGCAGGCCGAGTGGGTCAACAACACCCTCTGCCTCGACACCGGGGCCGTCTTCGGCGGTTCCCTCACGGCGCTGCGCTACCCCGAGCGTGACATCGTCTCTGTCCCGGCGGAGCGGGAGTGGTACGAACCGGTGCGCCCGCCGGCGCCCAGGGCCGTAGATCGCGAGCCGTCGGTGCTGAACATCGGCGACGTGGCGGGCACCCGCTGGTTGGAGACCGCCCATGCGGGCAAGGTCAAGATCCCTGAGGAGAATGCCGCCGCCGCGCTCGAGGTCATGAGCCGGTTCGCCGTCGACCCGCGCTGGCTGATCTACCTGCCGCCGACCATGTCCCCCGTGGCCACCTCGAGGCTCGACGGATACCTGGAGCACCCCGAGCAGGCCTTCGAGGAGTTCGCCGGCTGGGGTGTCACGCGCGTGGTGTGCGAGGAGAAGCACATGGGCTCGCGGGCTATCGCCGTCCTCGCCAGGGACACGGACGTGGCCGAGCGCCGTTTCGGGATCGGGGACGGGACGAGCGGCGCCGTCTTCACGCGCACCGGCCGCCCGTTCTTCGCGGACACGACCGAGCTGGTCGATCGGCTGCGGGTAACCGTGAAGCCGTTGTTCGACTCGCTCGACACCGACTGGCTGGCGCTCGACTGCGAGCTGCTGCCCTGGTCCGCGAAGGCCCTGGACCTCATCAAGGAGCAGTACGCCTCCGTGGGTGCGGCCGCTCGCCGCGCCCTGCCGGAGGCGCTCGACGTCCTCGAGCGGGCCGGCCGGCGAGGCCTCGACGTCGGTGGGCTCACCGACAAGGTGAGGGCGCGCCTCGTCAACGCGGAGCTGTTCCGGGACGCGTACGCGGCGTACATCCGGCCCACGGACGGGCTGGCGGGGGTGACGCTCGCGCCTTTCCAGATCCTGGCCGCGGAGGGGCGGGCGCTCGCCCTGACCGAGCCGCACGAGTGGCACCTCGCCGAGCTCTCCAAGCTCGACGGCGAGCTGATCACGCCGACCCGCCACCGGTTCGTCGACCTCTCCGCTGCCGAGGAGCGAGAGGCTGCCACGCGGTGGTGGCTGGAGCTCACCGCCGCCGGGGGAGAGGGCATGGTCGTCAAGCCGGCGCACCTCAGTGACCGGCGGGTGCAGCCTGGCATCAAGGTCCGCGGGCGCGAGTATCTGCGCATCATCTACGGCCCGGACTACACCGACTCGCTCGACGTCCTGCGCGATCGCAACCTAGGCAAGAAGCGTCAGCTCGCGCTGCGCGAGCACGGGTTGGGGCTGGAGGCCCTCACCGCGTTCGTGGGTCACGAGCCGCTCTGGAAGGTGCACCAGTCGGTGTTCGCCGTCCTTGCCCTGGAGTCGGAGCCGGTCGACCCGCGTCTGTGAGTGCTGGGGGAATGCAAGAGAGTGCATCCGGGAACCTCCATTTACCTCCGCGTTGAGCCGCCAGAGCCCGTGAGCGATCGGCACAGTCGGGGTTGCCAGCGAGGAGGTTTTCTGACCAACAAAGCTGGGGGAGGGAAAGCAGCAGAGCCTGTGGCTCGCATCTCCGCAGGCCAACCTCCCTCGCGGCGAGCCTCTTGGGGCTCGGGGTGCTGGTTCCGGTCGGACCTCACCGATGCAGCGCGTCGAGTCGTGCGTGGATCCACGCGAACGACTCCTGGCCGCTGACGGGCTGCACTGCGCCGCTAAAGACTTCCTCGGCGCGACGATCGACGACGGCGTCCCACTCGGCGTCGATGTCAGCCGGTCCGGTCTCGGCATCGCGGTCGACGCTGAGGCGGAGCATCCGAGCAGCCACGAGGCGCTCGCCAGGCGTCAGCCTGTAGCCCGCCTCGATGTAGGCCGCCAGCTCCGGGTTCATGCATCGAGCCTACGAGGGCGCGGCGACGTCGACCAGGGGCGGGCTGCTCGTCGGCAGGCTGGAAGCGTCTCGTTCTGGCCCTGGCGGATGTTGCGGCGGGTGCCACAGCTCGTCTCCGGCGTAGGAGGTTGGCTCGCTCGGCTGTGGCTTCTTTGATGGGCTCGTGCTTTGGTGCATGTGTGGGCCTCCCGACGGCGCGGAGGAAACGATGGGGCGAGCGAACGGAGAGACTCGAGGTGAGTGTTCTCGTAGCGGACGGCGTGGTCAAGGAGTTCCGGAACGGGCGTGCAAGGGTGCGCCTCGGCCCGGCATCGTTCGAGGTCGCGGACGGGTCGTTCACAGCACTTGTCGGGCGCTCGGGTTCGGGCAAGAGCACGATCCTGAACTGCGTTGCGGGCCTGGCCCGGGTGACGGGCGGTCGGGTCG
This sequence comes from Georgenia sp. TF02-10, assembly GCF_022759505.1. Classification (NCBI taxonomy): domain Bacteria; kingdom Bacillati; phylum Actinomycetota; class Actinomycetes; order Allobogoriellales; family Allobogoriellaceae; genus Georgenia; species Georgenia sp. TF02-10. Next base: position 624,770 of record NZ_CP094289.1, read on the forward strand.
ATCTTGGCGGGGTCGACCTGACGCGGCTGCCGGAGCACAAGGTTGCGCGCCTGCGTCGGGAGGCGTTCGGCTTCGTCTACCAGGACTACACCCTGATCGACAGCCTGACGGGTGCGGAGAACATCAGCCTGCCGGCGCGGATGTCGCACAGAAAGCTGGATGAGGGCCGGCTCGATCGACTCGCCGCGGAGCTGGGGCTCGCTGATCGTGTCGGTATGCTGACGAGCCGGCTCTCCGGCGGTCAACGCCAGCGGGTCGCGATCGCTCGGGCCATCGCGAACGACGCCCAGGTGATCTTCGCCGACGAGCCGACTGGTGCTCTTGATCCCATCACCAGCGAGGAAGTCATAGGCGTCCTGCTGCGGTCCCTGGACGCCTCGGTCAAGGCGGTGGTGATGGCGACCCACGACCCAGAGCTTGCGGCGCGCGCGGATACTGTCCTGGTCATCTCTCGCGGTTGCGTCGAGCAGACGCTGCGCCAACCCACCCCGTCGCAAGTCCTGGCAGCGTTGCGCGATACACCCGAGCGGGCAGCATGACGCGCGATCTCCTCAAGGTCGCCTGGGCCGAGCGTGCCACCTACGCGGCACTGCTGGCTGCGCTCACGACAGCCGCGTTGGTGATCGGCGTCCTTGCCGCACTCGCCACGTCGTTATCGGCATCGTCCCAGGGGGATCCCGCCTCCCTTGCCGTGATCGCCACCGTTGCGCTGATCTCCACCGCGATCATCATCGACGCGATCACCCGCCACAGCATCGCCGAGCGCTGGCCGACGTTGCGGCGACTGCGGATGGTGGGCCTCGGCGGCTGGGCACTGCGGGGCTATCTTGCGCTGGAGAGCGTCGTTGTCGGCTTCGTCGCCTCAGTTCTGGGGTTCGCGGCCGCCCTCGCCATCGCTCCCGCGTTGGTTCCGTACTTGGCATCGCTCGCCGTCGTTCCCGCCGAGGTCGAGGTTCGGGGCAGTCTGCTCGCCTATGGCCTGGTGCTCGCGGGCATCGTCGTCGTGGCGCTCGTAGGTACCGCCGGGGCCGCGCGAGCCTCCGCCAAGCGCGAGCCCATCGAGCCGCTCGTCGCCGACGCGGGTCAACGCAGGAGCACCGTCCGTGTGGTGGGAACCGTGGTCATCTCCGTCTCGGCGCTCGCGGCGCTCGCTGGAGCGGGTACCGCCACGACGCCGGAGAGCGGCTTCTTGCTGGGTCTCCTGGCGACGGCGGCCGCTATGGCTGCTCTGGGTGCATCGTGGCGCTACCTCTCGGCTGCGGCCGTACGGATGGCCATCGCGCTACGAGGGTCGCGCATGTCGGCCCCGGCCTTGGTCAGTTCCCGCTGGACGGCAAGTGCCGCAAGGACGACGACATCGTCCGCCGCCATGCTCGCTCTGGGGCTCACGGTGTTCTTTGGCGGCTACCCGGTTATCACTGACGCCGCAGCACGTGACCGGCTCGACGTGGTGCTGTCTGGTGCGAAGATATGGACGAACGACGGCGACGCCACGCCTCCTCGCACGAACGGTACCGTCACGCTCACCCAGGTCGATGTCGAGCTCGCGGGTGCCGGCGCGGCCGAGCCGGCGCAGGTCCTCACTGTTGCCGATGCCAAGAACCTTCTTCGCAGAACGACCCTGTCGGGCTCCGTTACTCCTGGGCTCGTTATGACAGCGGAACGTGCAAGCACCCTCGATGCCTACGTCGGCGATCGGTTCCCGGTCGCCCTTCCCGCACAGAATGACATCGTCGAGCTGCGACTGGTCGTGATCACCGCGACGCCGGGAACCTGGGGCGACTTCTTCATCACCGACACTCGGGTGCGGACGCCGTCGGGGCCAGCGACCGTAGTCGCCTGGGAGGATGTCCAGCTCGGAGAGGGTTGGACTGGTCAGCCGGCGTCGCAGTGGATCCAGTCGCTCCCGGCCGGTGCGGCCGTCTCGGCCACCGGCGGGCAGGGCCAGGACGAAATCGGTCTCCTCATCGGTGCGCCGCTCGCGCTGTTCACGGCCTTGGCCGTCTCTTCGACCATCATTTCCACCCATGCGCGGCGTAACGAGATCAACAAGCTCGGACGGGTGGGAATGGCAAGGAGTGCGCTCCTGAACGCACTTACGCGTCAAGCACTTGCGACCACCCTACCCGCCCTGGCTATCGCATTCATTGCTAGTGTCGCTCTGGTGCTTGCCGCGACACGGCCCTATCTCCGCAGCCTCGACATCGGGTATTCGGGTGTCGGCCCCGTGTCTCAGTACGCTTGGGTCGCCGCCACGCTCATAGGAACCACGATCATCGCGACGCTCGGTTCGGCACGTCCTGCCGTCTTCCAGCGACGGTGAGGCCGGTTCTCACGAATGTGAGGCCGACAGGACTGATGCATGGACGGACGCTATGGCGGGCCGGGCGCCTCCACGGCGCGCACGCTGTGACCGAGGGGGAGCGCCGGCTGCGGGACGGCACTGTCACCTCGGGGAGCGAGAAGAGTTCGTGGCTGACGACGGCGCGCAGCTGGGCGACGTGGTTCGGGACGGGCACCGGGCAGGTCGCGCGTGCGGATGGGGGAGGGAAGCAGCAGGGCCGGTGGTCTGCGCTTCCGCAGGCCACCGGCCCTCTCGGTCGGGGTGGCGGGATTTGAACCCACGACCTCTTCGTCCCGAACGAAGCGCGCTACCAAGCTGCGCCACACCCCGAGCCGGACCAGGATAGCCGAGCGCCCGGGCGGTCGGGAAACCGGCGTGGCCGGTTGAGACGGACGCCACGCCCGCGGCCGGCCGCGGCGGCGCCATGGATGACCGCCGTCGGAGATCGGCCGCCGTCGTCGCGGACGCGCACACCAGGAGGAGGCGCCGGCGGGCCGGGCGTGGGATCGGTGGCCAGTCAGTAGCGCAGCGCGCCGGGGAGCACCTCGAGCTCCCAGTCTGTGGTGACGGCGCGGAACGGGGCGCCGTCGATGTTGAGGTCGTCGATGGTCTTGGGGTCGTTCTGTCCGGGCGTGAGGCCGTCGTCGGCTCTGCGGTCCCACCAGGCCCAGCAGGTGCCGTACCCGGTCGTGGAGGTGAACTGGATCCCGAGCGGGAGCGAGCCGTCGAAGAGCGTCTGGCCGCGGACGTGCTGCGCGAGGAGGGTGGTGACGGCACGGTTCTCACTGGTGGTTCCACTGAGAGTGAGCAGCGGGACCCCGGCCTGTCGTAGCGGTTCGGCAAGGTCCAGCCCAAGACGGTTGAGCGTGGTCCTGTGGTGGATGTGGACCCACCAGCCCTCGGCTGGCATGGCGACTCGGTGCAGGGAGCGGCTCATCTGCCAGTCCGCACTGACGGCCCAGGGGCGTTCCCGGCCGTTGACGGCAGCCTGGTCGCAGACGTTGGCGATGTACTCCTCCACGCTCATGCCGATGGCGTCGGCATCAGCCTGCAGGGCGACGCGGGCGGCCCGGAAGTCCTGGAGGACCTCAGCAAACGCGGTGCTCGCCCGCTCGGCGAAGTAGACCGTGCGCCCGATGGTGTCGAACCGGCCCCGTCGGTCGGGCAGCTCCGCGGGCAGCGGTCCAACATGCTCGTTCACGCGCACGGCAAGGATGCCGCCGGAGCGGGTGTAGCGCTCCTGGGCGACGCGCCAGCCGTCTTGGCCGCGGGCCGGCACGAGATAGAGGCCGGTGCAAGGACAGACACGGGACCGTGGGGCGGCGCTCACGCCGCCGGGGATCCGTCGATGAACGCCAGGGCGGCCCCGATCACCTCGGCGCTCTTGAGGTCACGCACGGCAGAGACGGGAGTGGTCTCACCGAGTCGTGGGTTGGCGCCAACGAGCCAGGCGAGGGCGACGTTACGTCCCTCTGCCTGGGCCATGAGGTGCCAGACGCGGTAGCCCAGTCGTAGCTGGTTGACCGTCTTGAGGCGGGGCTCGGGACCGTCGGCGCGCGCCCACGCGGCGGGCTGGCCGCGGTCCTTGGCGCCGGTCATCGCCTGTACGACGGTCGTGCCCACGTTCTCGTTGAGGATCCGCACCAGGTCATGGATGTCCAGCCGGGTGGCGTCGGCATGCGAGGCGACCACGTCGGATCTCATGGCCAAACACTACGGCGAAAGTGGCGGATTAGCCATCGCTAACCTGCAGGTTTTGCGTCGGCATACTGCCGGATGTGGTCTGAGCGGGCCTCTGCCGGGAGCGGATCGACAACGACCGCCAGCTCCGCGACCTCATCGCCCAGATGCTCGACGTGGCCGCCGAGGCCACCGCACTCATCCTCGACGACGCCACGGACGAGCCCAGCTCACAGGTCTGGACGCAGGCTCAGGACCCAGCCGGCACCAGGGTGAGCAGCGTGGCCTCCGGCAGGCAGGCGAACCGCACCGGGGCGTACGGGCTGGTGCCCAGGCCCGCGGAGACGTGCAGCCAGGTCGAGCCGGCCCCGCCGGGCCGGTCCGGGCGCGGGCCGGGCCAGCCGTGCAGCCCGGCCGCGCGGCCGGTGTCGAGGTCGCTGTTGGTCACCAGCGCCCCGATAAGGGGCACCCGGAGCTGCCCGCCGTGGGTGTGCCCGGCCAGCACCAGGTCGCAGCCGTCGGCGTGCATGGCGTCCAGGACCCGGGTGTAGGGGGCGTGCGCGACGCCCAGGTGCAGCCGGCCGCGCGGCCCGGTGGCGGCGGGGAAGCGGTCCCGGTCCAGGTGCGGGTCGTCCACGCCCACCAGCGAGACGTCCAGGCCGCCGAGCGCCACGGCGTCGCGCCGGTTGCTCAGGTCGCGCCACCCGGCCCGCCGGAACGCCTCGGCCAGCTCCGCCGCGGGCAGGTGCTCCTGGTCGGCGGTGCCGCTGCGGGCGTCGGGCTGGAGGTAGCGCAGGGGGTTCTTGGGCCGGGGCGCGAAGTAGTCGTTCGAGCCGAGCACGAACGCGCCGGGCAGCTCCAGCAACGGCGCGTAGGCCTCGAGCACGGTGGGCAGGGCGTCCCGGTGCGCCATGTTGTCCCCGGTGCTGATCACCAGGTCGGGCTCGAGCCAGGCGAGGTCGCGGACCCAGGCGACCTTGTCCCGCTGGGCCGGCGTCAGGTGCAGGTCGGAGACGTGCAGGACCCGCACCGGCGCGCTGCCGGGCGGGAGGACGGGGACGTCGTGGCGGCGCAGGGTGTACCGCAGCGGCTCGACCAGCGCCCACCCCAGGGCGGCCGCGGCCGCCGCGCCGGCGGTCGCGACCCCGACGGCGGCCCGCCGGGCACCGCGGCCGGTGGGGCCGGACGCGCCCGGCCGGCTCAGTCCTCCTCCTCGGCCGGGCCCGCGCCGTCCGCGTCCCCACCGTCCGGCGCCCCGGCCGCCGCCGCGGCGGCGCCGTCGCTCTCGCCGTCGCTCTCGCCGTCGCCCTGGTCCGGTGCCGCCTGGGTGGCGGTCCCGGCCGGCCCCGCGCTGGGCGTCAGGGTGACGGTGGACCGCGGCCGGACCTGCGCGCCGGCGCCGGGGTTCATCTGGGCCACCGCACCGGTGGGCACGTCCGAGGCGGCGGGCGGGCCGACCTCGACGTCGAGGCCGGCCGCCGTCAGCTGCGCCTCGGCGTCCGCCACTGCCGTGCCGAGCACGTTCGGCACGGTCACCCGGCCCCGGGCGGCGGTGAGCTGGTCCGGCGGGGGAGCGGCGAACGGCACGACCGGCGCGCCCTCGAGCGCGCGGACCATGTAGTCGTGCCAGGTCTGCGCGGGGTAGGAGCCGCCGTAGACGTACTTGTTGTACTTGCCGTTGATGGTCGCGCCGAGCATGGGCGTCAGCGCGGTGCTGTGACCCATCCAGACGGCGGAGGCCAGCTGGGGGGTGTAGCCGACGAACCAGGCGGCGGAGTCGTCGTTGGCGGTGCCGGTCTTGCCCGCGGCCGGCCGGTCCGGGAGCACCGCCCGGCTCCCGGTGGACCCGCGCTGCGGCGTGACCACCTGCTGGAGCGCGTAGTTGACGCCGTTGACGACGGACGGCTCGAGGACCTGCGTGCACGCGGACTTCGGGGCCGGGATCTCGTTGCCGGCCCGGTCGGTGATGCCGGTGATGGCGACCGGCTCGCAGGAGACCCCGCCGGCGGCCAGGGTGGCGAAGGCCCGCGCCATGCTCAGCGGGGTGACGTTGTTCGCGCCCAGGACGGCGCTGGGGTACGGCTCGAGCTCGGCACCCGCCTCGCCCCGCTGCACCCCCATCGTGGCCGCGTTGTCCATGATGGCGCACAGGTCCATCTGGTTGGCCATCTGCACGAAGCTGAGGTTGACCGACTGCCGGGTCGCCTCCACCACGCGCATCCGGGGCCCGCCGACGCCCTCCAGGTTCTTCGGGTTGTAGTCGCTGGCCATGGTGGGGTTGCAGGGGATGTTCCAGGACCGGCGCGGGTAGTTCCGCTTGTTGGAGACCACCTGCTCGTTCAGGGAGTGGCCGGTCTCCAGCCACTCCACCAGGGTGAAGACCTTGAACGTGGACCCGGACTGGAACCCGATCCCGCCGCCGTGGGAGGTGCCGACGTTGAAGTTCAGCGTGGTGGCGCCGGGGTCGGCGTCGGTCGGCTCGCCGTAGTTGGTGTTCTGCGCCATCGCCCGGATGTACCCGGTGCCCGGCTCGACCGAGGACAGCGCCATGTCCACCCCGGAGGGGTCGTTGGCCGGGACGTTGGCGGTCACCGACTCGTAGGCCATCTGCTGCTTGGCCGGGTCCAGCGTGGTCTGGATGACGAGCCCGCCGCGGTAGAGCATCCGCTGGCGGTCCTCGGCGTCCTTGCCCCAGGCCTCGTTGCGGAGCAGGTCCTTGACCACGTACTCGCAGAAGTACGCGGCCGTGCCGGCCTGCGCACAGCCGTTGGGGGTGTTGGAGACGTTGAGCATGGCCTCGAGCGGGACCGCCACGGCCTCGTCGTACTCGGCCTGGGTGATGTACCCCTGGTCCCGCATGGCACCCAGGACGACGTTCCGGCGCTCGACGGCGCTGTCCGGGTTGCGCACCGGGTCGTGCTTTCCGGGGGACTGGGTGATGCCGGCGAGCAGCGCCGCCTCGCTGATGGTGAGGTCCTTGGCGCTCTTGGAGAAGTAGTGCTGGGCGGCGGCCTCCACCCCGTACTGGGACGGGCCGAACGGGGCGATGTTGAGGTAGCCGGCGAGGATGTCCTCCTTGCTCACCTGCTGCTCCAGGCCGATCGCGAGACGGGCCTCCTCGAGCTTGCGCCCCACGCTCCGCTCGGTGGCGGCGTCGACCGCCTCCTCGTCCCCGGCGACCCGGCCGGCGTCGATCAGGACGTTCTTGACGTACTGCTGGGTGAGGGTGGAGGCCCCCTCGAGCTCCCCGCCGGTGGCGTTGTTCACCGCGGCGCGCATGATGCCCTCGGGGTCGACGCCCTTGTGCTCGTAGAAGCGCCGGTCCTCGATGGCCACGACGGCGTGCTGCAGGTGCGGGGAGATCTGGTCCAGGCCCACCACCACCCGGTTGTCGGCGTAGATCCGGGCCATCACGCCACCAGTGGCGTCGAGGATGACGCTCTGCTGGGAGGGCTCCGGGATGGCGAGCTCGCTCGGCAGGTCCTCGAACAGGTCGGTGCTGGCCTGGGTCACCCGGCCGACCGCGCCGACGGCGGGCATGACCAGGCCCGTGCCCAGCAGCCCGCCGATGCCCGCGACGAGCACGAAGGCGAGCAGCATGGTCACGAGCTGCGCCGGCTTGACGGCCCGCCCCGACGGCGGAGGTGGCGACGACATGGCTCCTAGGGTACGTGCCGGCCCCCAGAACGGTGGAGGCCCGGCCGTATCACGCCTCGCGTTATCGACGACGCCGCGGGCCCCGGTCAGGGACGCCGCAGACCCCGGCCAGGACGGCAAAGGTCCCGATCAGGTCACGGCCCTTCCCCGGCACCGCCGGGGCGGATAGCGTCAGCTGTAGGCAAAAACTCCCCCGGTCAGGGGGCCGGGTACACGGGAGCTCTTGCCCGGGGTCAGGAGGCTGTCTTGGCTGTCAACGATGACCAGTCGTGGGCTACGCGAGCTGCATGCGTGGGCCGCGACCCCGATGCCCTGTTCGTGCGCGGGGCCGCCCAGCGCCAGGTGCGCGAGCTGTGCTTCGGCTGCCCGGTCCGGCTCGAGTGCCTGGCCGACGCGCTCGACTCCGGCACCACTTTCGGGGTGTGGGGCGGGCTGACCGAGCGGGAGCGGCGCGCTCTGCTGCGCCAGTACCCGCACGTCACGGACTGGGCTGCGTGGCTGCAGAGCGAGGACGACGAGCTCGTCGCCGAGCTCCGCGCCGACCGTGCGCCGCGGATCCTCGCCCTGATGCGCCGCCAGTCCGCCTGACCGGTCCCGGGGGCCGGCGGGCGCCGGCACGACGGCGTGACCTCGCACCGCCCGACCGGTCCCCGGGGCCCTCGGGTTCCGCACACGCCGGCGTGACCCCACGCCGGCGGAGGCTGCCCGTGTGGGGACGTGCCCGCGGCGGTGCCTGGTCGGTGCCCGAGCATGTACATGTCCCAACGGGTGGCTGCGCGGGTGGCCGGACGGTGGGTGTTCGCGAACGACCACAATCGGCCCCAGCGGACCGGTGTCGGCTGGGTGGTTTCCGCGTGATCGTGCGGACCGACAGGGGCGCACGTCCGGCCCGGCGGGGACTTTGTGGTCGCTGATGTGCACTCCCCGGGGCTGCACGTGCGCTTCGGACGGTCCGCGGGGCTGCACGTGCGCCCCGGGCGGTCCGCCCGGCCGGCGCGGTGCCGGCGCGGGGAGCCGCCGTGCGCCGGTGCCCGGGCGCCGTCGTCCCTAGGATGGCGCAATGACCACCTGGGAGTACGCGACGATTCCGCTCTTGATCCACAACACCAAGGCGATCCTGGACCAGTGGGGCAGCGACGGGTGGGAGCTCGTCCAGGTCGTGCCCGGCCCGGCCGGCTCGAACAACCTGGTGGCCTACCTCAAGCGGCCCACGGGGGAGCGGTGAGCGGGCCGGCCCAGCGGCTCGCCGACCTCGGCCTGGAGCTGCCGCCGGTCGCCGCGCCGGTCGCGTCCTACGTGCCCGCGGTGCGCCAGGGGAACCTCGTGCACACCTCCGGCCAGCTCCCGCTCGTCGGCGGGGCGCTCGCGGTCACCGGGAAGGTGGGGGCCGCCGTCGGACCGGAGCAGGCCGCCGACGCCGCCCGCACCTGCGCGCTGAACGCCCTCGCCGCCGTCGCCGACCTCGTCGGCGGCCTGGACCAGGTGGTCCGGGTGGTCAGGGTGACCGGCTTCGTGGCCAGCGACCCCGGCTTCACCGGCCAGCCCGCCGTCGTCAACGGCGCCTCGGACCTGCTCGGGGAGGTCTTCGGCGACGCCGGCCGGCACGCCCGTTCGGCGGTAGGCGTAGCCGTGCTGCCGCTGGACGCCCCGGTCGAGGTGGAGATCACCGTCGAGGTGCGCTGACGGCTGGCGCCGAGCCGCAGTCAGCGGCTCGGCTCCGGACGGTCAGCGGCTCGGGACCGGCCGGGCAGGGGCTCGACCGGCCGTCAGCGGGCGCGGCGGCGCAGCCGGTCCAGGTCGAGCAGCACCACGGCCCGGCCCTCCAGCCGGATCCAGCCGCGGGAGACGAACTCGGCGAGTGACTTGTTCACCGTCTCCCGGGAGGCGCCGACGAGCTGGGCGAGCTCCTCCTGGGTGAGGTCGTGCGGGACGTGCACCCCCTCCTCGGTCCGGGTACCGAACCGGTCGGCCAGGTCGAGCAGGGCCTTGGCCACCCGGCCCGGCACGTCGGAGAAGACGAGGTCCGCCAGCGCGGTGTTGGTCCGGCGCAGGCGCTGGGCCAGGGCCTTGAGCATGTGCTTGGCCAGCCCGGGGCGGGTGTCCAGGAAACTCATCAGGTCCGCGTGCTGGAGCTCCAGCAGCGTGGTGGGGGCCACCGCGGTCGCCGTCGTCGACCGCGGGCCCGGGTCGAAGAGGGTGAGCTCGCCGAGGATCTCGCCGGGGCCGAGCACGGCGAGGAGGTTCTCGCGGCCGTCCGGGGCGGTGTGTCCGAGCTTGACCTTGCCCTCGGTGACGATGAACAGCCGGTCCCCCGGGTCGCCCTCGTTGAACAGCGTCTCGCCGCGGCGCACGGTCGTCTCCGTCATCACGGCCCGGAGCGCGGCGCGGTCGTCCTCGTCCAGCGCCTCGAACAGCGGTACGGAGCCGATCACGTTCTCTTCCACAGGTGGGGTCCCAATCTGCCGGTGACGTCGCACGTCCAGGGGCGCGGCCGGGCCGCGCACCGGCCCCATCCTGCCACCTGGCGTGACCACCGGCACACCGGTCGGGCGGCTGAGCCTCGAGCCGTGGGGCGGTCGGGGACGCACGCGGCTGGGCCGCGGGTCCGCCCAGACGACCGAGAGGTCTCCGCCGTCGGTGCGGGCACCTACCCTGGCCGGGTGGACCCAGCCGACCGGCGGCCCCCCGCCGGCACCCCGGAGCAGGCGCTCGCCGTCGACGACCGCCTGGCCGAGGCCTGGCCGGACGCGCGCTGCGAGCTGGACTTCACCAACCCGCTCGGGCTGCTCGTGGCCACCGTCCTGTCCGCCCAGACCACCGACCGGCGTGTCAACGCGGTCACCCCCACGCTCTTCGCCCGCTACCCCCACGCCGCCGCCTACGCCGGCGCCCAACGGGAGGACCTCGAGGAGCTCCTGCGCCCGCTCGGGTTCTTCCGGGCCAAGGCCGGGACGCTGCAGCGCCTCGGTGCTGCGCTCGTCGAGGACCACGACGGCGCCGTGCCCGCCACGCTGCCCGAGCTCGTGCGGCTGCCCGGGGTGGGCCGCAAGACCGCCAACGTCGTCCTCGGCAACGCCTTCGGGGTCCCGGGGATCACCGTGGACACCCACGTCGGCCGGCTCGCCCGCCGGCTGGGCTGGAGCACGCAGCAGGACCCGGTCAAGGTCGAGCAGGACATCGCGGCGCTGCTGCCGGCGGAGCGCTGGACGATGGCCTGCCACCGGCTGATCTTCCACGGCCGCCGGGTCTGCCACGCCCGCCGCCCCGCCTGCGGCGCCTGCGTGCTGGCCGACCTGTGCCCGTCCTACGGCACCGGCGAGACCGACCCGGAGCGGGCGGCCGCCCTGGTCACCGTGCCCTGAGCGAAGTGTCCGCGGCGGGGATCCGGCGCGCCCTGACCGGCCCCGCCATGACCGGCCCAGCCATGACCGGCCCAGCCATGACCGGCCAGGTCAGCGGACAACGTCGGCCAGGAAGCCCAGCAGCGCCTCGGTGACCTCCGCCGGGGCCTCCTCGGGCAGGAAGTGCCCGGCGCGGTCCAGCACCACCTGCTGGAGCGGGCCGTCCACGTAGCAGGCGTCCCGGCGGAAGGCGCGGGCGCCCATGAGCGGGTCCTGCCCGCCCCGGACGGTGAGCACCGGTGCCGTCACCGGGGTGCGCAGCGCCGCCAGGTACCGCCGGCCGTCGGGCCGCGGGGTGGAGCGGACCAGCCAGCGGAAGTGCTCCATGGTGCTGTGCGCGGCGAACGGCAGCCCCATCGCCTCGGTGTACAGGTCGGCGTGGGCGGCGGCGCCGTCGTTGCCCGGCGCCGACCACGCCCGCAGCAGGCGGGCCACCAGGTCCCCCCTGGTGAGGGCCTGCTCGGGGAACCAGGGCACCTGGAACCGCAGCAGGGGACCCAGGGCCCGGGCCGGGACCGTGCGCAGGGTGTGCAGGGGCACCGGGTGCGGGTTGGCCAGCACGGCCACCGCCCGGGTCACCGCCGGCGCAAAGGTGGGCATGGACCACGCCACCGTGCCGCCGAACCCGTGCCCGACGACGACGGCCCCGGCGGCCCCGAGGGACCGGATCACCCCCGCGACGTCCCGGGCCAGGACGTCGGTCTCGTGCCGGCGCGGCGGCTTGTCCGAGCCGGCGAAGCCGCGCAGGTCCATCGCGGCCACCCGGTAGCCGGCCTCGGCCAGCGGCGGGATCTGGTGGCGCCAGGCCCACCAGAACTGCGGGAAGGCGTGCAGCAGGACCACCAGCGGCCGGTCGGGGTCGGGCGGGCCGGCCAGGGCGACGTGGAACTGGGCGCCGTTGGCGGCCACGTCCCGGTGCTCCCAGGGGCCGGGGACGAGCACGCAGCTGGAGTCGGCGACCACGACCGGCACCGTACCGGGTGCCGCCGCCCGCCCCGCCGCGTCCCGCCCCTGCCGCCTGCCCGGCCGCGCCCGGCCGCGCCGCCCGGACCGCGCCGGCGACGGCCCGGCCGGCGGCTACAGCAGGGCCAGCAGCAGCATGTACGTGCCGGTGCCCGCGACGATGCTGAGCAGGGCGTTGCGCCGCCACAGGTGCACCGCCGCGGTGACGACGACGGCGAGGAGCTCGGGCAGCCCGTGCGGGGCGACGGTGACGTCCACCGTCGCGAGGGTGTAGACCACCAGGATCGCCATGACCCCCAGCGGCATGGTCCGGCCGAGATAACGGACCAGCCGGGACTCCCCGGTGCGGCGCAGGAGCAGGAACGGCGCCAGGCGCAGCGCGTAGGTCACCGCGAAGATGACCAGAAGGGTGAGCAGGACGTCGCCGGGGCTAACCACCGCGGCCCTCCGGTTGGTCGCCGTGCTGATCGGGCCCGGCGTCCTGCTCCGGGCCGGCGCCGTCGTGACCCGGTCCGCCAGCGTGACCCGGCCGGCCGCCGTCGTGCCGGGACGCCAGGGCGAACCGGACCATGAGCACCACCACGAAGGCTCCGAGCGCCAGGACGAGCATGCTCCCCGGGGCGACGGCCAGGGCGAGGCCGGCGCAGGCGAGCGCAACCACCAGCGTGACCGGGTCGGGGCTGGCGCGGAAGGCGTCGATGGTGAGCACCACGAACAGGGCGGTCAGCGCGAAGCCCAGGCCGGCCGGGTCCCAGTCCAGCCGGGCGCCCAGCAGCGCCCCGGCGGTGGACCCGGTGAGCCAGTACAGGTGGCACAGGACCTCGGTGGCCAGCACCCGCCGGCCGGTCAGCTCCTGCCGCGGCCGGGTGGCCAGCAGGGCGTAGGCCTCGTCGGTCAGGGCGTGCACGCCGTACGCCCGGCCCAGGCCCGAGCGGATCTTCAGCAGCGGGAAGCTCAGCCCGTAGAAGATGTGCCGGAAGTTGACGAAGAAGGTGGTCACCGCGACCTGGGCGAGGCCGACCCCGCCGGTGACCAGCCCGATGGCGAGGAACTCCATCGACCCGGCGTAGATGAGGACGGAGAACACCGGCGCCCACCACCACGCCAGGCCGCTGGTGACCAGCAGCATCCCGAACGCGGCCCCGAGCGGCAGGTACCCCATGCCGACGCCGGCCGTGTCGCGGGTGGCGACGGCGACGTCGTGCCGCCAGCCGGCCGGTCCGCCGGCGCCGCCGAGCGGCCCGCGCCCACCCGTCGAGGGGTCGGGGAGGGGCGCGGGCACGCTCCGACTGTAGGACGCCCGCCGGGGTGGGGTGGCTACCGGTGCATGCCCCGGCTGATCTGCTCCATCACCGAGGAGTCGGCAAGGGTGGTGACGTCCCCGGCCGGCCGGCCCTCGGCGATGTCCCGCAGCAGCCGGCGCATGATCTTCCCCGACCGGGTCTTCGGCAGCTCGGCCACCACCAGGATCGAGCGCGGCTTGGCGATCGGCCCGATCTCCCGGGCCACGTGCGCCCGGAGCTCGGCCACGATGTCGGCGCCCTCGCCCTGCTGCTCGGCCCGCTCGAGGTACTCGGCACGCAGGATGACGAAGGCGACCACCGCTTGCCCGGTGGTGTCGTCAGTGGCGCCGACGACGGCGGCCTCGGCGACGGCGTCGTGGGAGACCAGCGCGGACTCGATCTCTGTGGTGGAGAGCCGGTGCCCGGAGACGTTCATGACGTCGTCGACCCGCCCGAGGAGCCAGATGTCGCCGTCGTCGTCCTTCTTGGCGCCGTCGCCGGCGAAGTACATCCCCTCGAACCGGGACCAGTAGGTGTCGTAGAACCGCTGCGGGTCCCCCCAGATGCCGCGGAGCATCGCCGGCCACGGCTCGGTCAGGACCAGGTACCCGCCGCCGCCGTTGGGCACCGGCTGCCCGGCCTCGTCCAGGACCTCGGCGCTGATCCCGGGCAGCGGGCGCATGGCCGAGCCCGGCTTGGCCGCGGTCACCCCGGGCAGCGGGGAGATCATGATCGCGCCGGTCTCGGTCTGCCACCAGGTGTCCACCACCGGGGTGCGGTCCCCGCCGACGACCCGCCGGTACCACATCCACGCCTCGGGGTTGATCGGCTCGCCCACGCTGCCGAGCACCCGGAGGGAGGACAGGTCGTGCCGGCCGGGGAACTCCTCGCCCCACTTCATGCAGGTGCGGATGGCGGTGGGCGCGGTGTAGAGGATGGAGACCTTGTACTTCTCCACGATCTGCCACCAGCGGTCCTTGTCCGGGGTGTCCGGGGTGCCCTCGTAGATGACCTGGGTGGCGCCGTTGAGCAGCGGGCCGTAGGTGATGTAGCTGTGCCCGGTCACCCAGCCGATGTCCGCGGTGCACCAGTACACGTCCGTCTCGGGCTTGAGGTCGAAGACGTACCTGTGGGTGAAGGCGCACTGGGTGAGGTACCCGCCGGTGGTGTGCATGATGCCCTTGGGCTTGCCGGTGGTGCCGGAGGTGTACAGCACGTACAGCGGGTGCTCGGCCTCCACCGGGACGGGGGTGTGCTCGGGGGAGGCGGCGGCCAGCGCCTCCTCCCAGGACACGTCGCGGCCCTCGGTCCAGGCCACCTCCTGGCCGGTGCGGTGCACGACCAGGACCCGCTCGACCGGGGTGCCCTTGGCCAGCGCCTCGTCGACGGCGGGCTTGAGCGCCATCGGCTTGCCGCGGCGGTACCCGCCGTCGGCGGTGATGACGACGCGGGCCTCGGCGTCGTTGATGCGGCTGTGCAGGGCCTCGGCGGAGAACCCGCCGAAGACCACCGAGTGCGGGGCGCCGATCCGGGCGCAGGCGAGCATGGCGATGACCGCCTCGGGGATCATCGGCAGGTAGATCGCCACCCGGTCCCCGGTCCGCACGCCCAGCTCGGTCAGGGCGTTGGCGGCCCGGGATACCTCGTCCTTCAGGTCGGCGTAGGTCAGCGTGCGGGTGTCGCCCGGCTCGCCCTCGAAGTGGATGGCCACCCGCTCCCCCCGGCCGGCGGCGACGTGCCGGTCGACGGCGTTGTAGGCGGCGTTGAGGGTGCCGTCGGCGAACCAGCGGGCCACCGGGGCGGCGGAGAAGTCCAGCACCTGGGTGAAGTCCTTCGACCAGGTCAGCAGTTCGCGGGCCTGCTCCGCCCAGAACGCCTCGCGGTCGGCGGCCCGCTCGTAGAGGTCGGGCTGGGCGTTCGCCTGGGCGGCGAACTCCGGGCTGGGCGGGAACGAGCGGTCCTCGTGCAGCAGGTTCGCCAGGCCGCCCTCGGCGGTGGCGGTGACGTCGGGCTGGGACATCGATGTCCTCCTGGTCTCGTGCGGTCCGGGGAGGGGCGGTCGCTGTGCTTCCGCTCACAGTCTGTCGACGTCAAGATATCCGAGCTGGGGGCCGGGGTACACCCGGGTGCCGCCACGGCGTCAACGAGGGGCGCGCATCCTGTGTAGTCGTTGAAGCGCTTTCCCGTCGACGGGAAAGCGCTTCAACGACTACACAGGATGATCGGCTCCCCCTCCGAGGCTTGAGCACAGGCTCATCCGGCTGGGCGCAATGCGGGGACGGGTCAGGGCGCGTCGGGGCCGGTGGCCCGGCGGCTGCGCTCGTAGGCGCTGCGCCGACGTTCCTCGGTGCGTCCCTGGCGGCGGGCGCCGTGGGAGACGATGCCGGTGCACAGCAGCGCGAGGCCGTACAGCGCCAGCCGGGCCGAGCCGGCGTCGGCCAGCAGGTGCTGGGCGGCGTTCGTGCCGAGCTGGCCGAGGCCGCGCAGCCGGTCCGCGACCTGCTCGAGCACCTCGCGCGCCTCGGCCGGGAAGGCCACCACGGCGATGCCGGCGAGCAGGACGAGGGCGCCGACGACCAGCGCGCCGACCGAGGACCACCGGGCCGCCAGCAGCACCACGGCGGTGAGCACGAGGCCGCAGGCGAGCTCGGCGATGGCGGCCAGGTTCCGGGTGCCGGTGTCCCACGGGGCGCCGTCGGCGAGGAACAGCCGGGCGCCGCCGTCGGCCACGAGGTACCACGCGATGGGGGCCAGCACGAGGGTGACGACGGCGGCCCAGAGGTGGGCGGCGGCGCGGGAGCGGGGCCGGGCCTGGGTCGCGCCGGCCAGCGCGACGTCGGCCGCCGGGCCGGGGGCGTCCCGGCGGGCTTCCGGGCCGGGGGCGTCCCGGCGGGCTTCCGGGCCGGGTGCGTCGCGCCGGGGTGCCGGGTCCGGTGCCTCCCGCCGGGCGGCCGGGCCGGGTGCGTCCCGCCAGCCCGACGTGGTCCCTGCTGCCGCCCCCGCCGCCGGGGTGCGGTCGCCCACCGGGAGGTGCTCCGTCGGACGGTCATAGCCGGCCGCGCCGGCCGGGCCGTGCGGCGGCTGGCCGGCGGCACTGGCCCCGGACGGGCGGACGGGGGCGTCCCTGCCGGTTGCCTGCTCCTCGTCGGGCGTGCGCGGGTCGTGCACGCCGAGGAAGCCGCGCCGGCGCTCGGCCGTCGTCAGCTGCTCCGGCTCGCTGGTCGGGCCGCGGTCTCCTGCCGGGCGCGGCACCGCCGTCGCCCCGCCGGTCTGCGGCGGGCCGGCCTGGGTCGGCCCGCCCACGGGTCCGTCGCCGGCGGTGGGGCGGCGATCGTCCTGCGGCTGCTGCGTCACGTTGGCCTCCTCGGGTCGCCTCACGGTATGGCAGCGGCCGGCCGGGGCGGGGGAGCCGCGCCGGGGGATCCGGCGCCTACGGTGAGGGGATGGCCGCCGACGTCTCCGCCGCGCTCGCCCGGCTCGCCGCCCTGGACGGGGTCCCCGCGGCGGCCGCGGAGGCCGCCGCGGCGGCGGCCGCGGTGCGCTGGCACCCCGGCCTGCGGCGCCGGTGGCGGGAGGCGCGGGCGGAGACCGCGGTGCGGTCCGCCGTCGCGAGCGGCGCCGTCGAGGGGGCGCACGTGCCGGTGGACTGGCTGCGGGCGGTGGTCGCGGCCGGCCCGCCCGCCGGGTCCGGCGACCGGCCGGGCGAGGCGGGAGATGACGGGCCGCGCGGGGCGGGGGAGGGGCCGGCAGGGGACGGTGACGGGCCCGCCGAGGCCACGGTCCGGGCCGCCTGGCGGGCGCAGGTCCACGTCGGGGACCTCCTCGGCGACCTCGGCGCCCCCGGTCCCGCCCCGGTCGCTCCTGCCGCGCAGGTGCTCGCCGGGCTGCACCGCGACCTCACCGCCCACCTGGTCCCCGGCCACCTGTCCGCCGCGGTGGTGGGCCGCCCCCGTCCGGACGCCGTCGACCGGCTGGGGACGGTCCTCGAGGCGATGGACGCGACGGCGGCCCCGGCGCTCGTCCGGGTGGGCGTGGTGCACGCCGAGATCGTCACCGCGGCGCCGTTCGGCGTGGCCGACGGGCTGCTGGCCCGCGCCGTCGCCCGGCTGCTCGCGGTGCGCAGCGGCCTGGAGCCGACCGGCGTCGCCGTGCTGGACGCTCACCCCGCGGCCGACCCGGCCGGGTACCGCCGCGCCCTGGCCGGTTACGCCAGCGGCACGCCGGCGGGGGTGGCGTCCTGGCTGACCTACCAGGCTCAGGCGGTGGTCGTGGGTGCCGCCGCCGGGGCGGCGGTGGCCGACGCCGTGCTGGCCGGCCGCCTGGGCGCCGGTGACGAGGCCGCGGCGCCGCGCGAACCCGCGGGGTGAGCCGGCCCCGGCCGGCATTCGCCGGGCCAGCCGGACCAAGCCGGTCCGAGCCGGACCAGCCGGGCCTGGCCGGGTCGGACCCGTCGGCGCTCCCAGCTGTGCGCCCGGTCAGAGCGTCCCGGTGAGCGCCTGCAGCCCTAGGCTGCTCAGGGCGACGGCGACCCAGAGGATCCCGCCGAGCGCCAGGGGCCGCCAGCCGGACCGGCGCAGCGCGTCGATGGGCGTGAGCATCCCGATCGCCGTCATCGCCATCGTCGTCAGCAGGACCGTCAGCCACCTGATCGGTGCCTGCGCCCCGTCCGGCACCAGGCCCAGGCTGTTCACGGCCGCCGCGAGGAGGAAGAGGACGAGGAACGTCGGGACGAGCGTGCGCCACGGCAGGCGCCCCCGCCCGGTCGGCGGCCCCGTGGCGGTCCCCGCGGCTCCCGCCCCCGCGCCGGCCGGGCCGCCGGGCTGCCCACCGGCCTCGGCCGCGCCCGCCCGGGCCGCGCGGCTTGCCGCCAGGTGCGTCCGCACGGCCAGCCACACGGAGATCGGCACGATCAGGAGCGTCCGGGAGAGCTTGACGACGACGGCGTAGGAGGTGGCCGCCGCGCCGTAGACGGTCGCAGCCGCGACGACCGAGGAGGTGTCGTTGATCGCCGTCCCCGCCCACAGGCCGAAGGACTCCTGGCTCATGCCCAGCAGGTGACCGAGGAAGGGAAAGAGGACGGCGGCCAGGACGTTGAACACGAAGATCGTCGTCACCGCGAGCGAGATCGCCGTGCCGCCCGCACCGGTGACCGCGCTCACCGTGGCAATCGCCGAGGCGCCGCAGATGCCGGTCCCCACCCCGACGAGGGTGCGCGTCTCCTGGTCGACGCCGAGCCAGCGGCCGAGGAGCGCCGCGCCGGCGAGGGCCACCGCGATCGTGCCGACCATGACCGGCAACGAACCCACGCCGACCTCGAGCACCTCGCCCAGCGACAGCCCGAACCCGAGGAGGACGACGGCGGCCTGGAGCACCTTCTTGGACGTGAACGCCAGGCCCGGGCCCAGCGCGGACGTGCGCCGGCCGAGGACGCGGCCGAGGAGGAGACCGAGCAGGATCCCCACGACCGGCCCGCCCATGACGGGGACGAGCCCGCCGATGCCCATCGCCACGAGCGCGACGACGGCGCACAGCCCCACGCCCGCCCAGAACCCCCCGCGCTCCACCAAACGGGCAGGGCGCTGCTCCTGCTGCGGGGCGGGCTCTGGCGTCGGGCGGGCGGCCGGGGGCTGGGTCACCCGGCCAGGATCGTCCAGCGCCGCGCCCGAACGCCAGGCTGCGGTCACCGCCTCCGGGCCGCGACTACCCCCTCGCAGCAGGGCGCGGCTCCCTCCTGTCGACGGCGGCCCGCTGCACCACCCACGCGTTTCCGACCTTCTGCCCCGCCAGGCTCCCGGTCTCCAGGCGCTGGAGCACCGCCTGGCGCGACGTGCCCAGCTGCTCGGCCGCCTGGGTGACCGACAACAGCTCCGGCACCGGCTCCAGCCCGGCACGCGCGTAGAAGTCGTCGGTGGTCATGGCCGCCACCGCGACGACGGTGCGTCCGGTGCTGCTCTCGGCCACGGCCACGGCGGTGCGGACGGCCTGGGTGAGGCTGGCGGCGTCGACGGACAGGATGATCGCGAGGTGCCCGGTCGGGGCGGTGGTGACCGCGGCGGCGTACTCAGCGAGGTCGTCGATGACGTGCTCGACGAGAGAGTCGGGGGCCTTCCTGCCGAGCATGTCGAGCTCGACGGTGGCGTTGTAGCTGGTGCTCATGCTGGGGCTTCTTCTCTTCTGGTCGTGATAGGCAGCGGAAGGCACCTCCTTCGCGTCCCGCGCCACCCGGCCCCTTACCTCGGGGGCCAGTGAAACCCGCGCCGCCTGAGCGGTGCGAGCGAGCTGAGCCACGACCTCCGGTCGCTGGGTGTACCCGCGGACGTGGTCACGCGCTGGCCCTCTGCGTAGACGATCAGGTGCCCCTTGCTACTTGACGCGGGTGGTGTACCCAGCCCCAGAGCCGGCGAGTCCCGTCGTCCCGTCCCGCCGGCCCGGTCCCGTCCACACCCCGTCCGGACTGCTGCTGTCCACAGCCGGCCCCCGCGGACGCCGCGCCGAGGCGCAGCATCGTGCTCGTCGACGTCGAAAGGACTGCCCATGGCCCCCGCGGAGCACCCGCAGGTCCTCCTGCGCACCGACCAGCCGGACGTCCAGGCGCAGGTGCGCCGGCTCACCGACCTCGCCGGCCTGGACCTGATGGTGGTGGCCGCCGGCCGGGGCGGTCCGCCGGCCGCCGTCGTCCTGGACGACGACGGCACCGAGCTGCACCTGCGGGTGGACCCGGACCGGACCACTCCGCTGCCCGGCACCGGCCCGGTGCCGGCGACCGTCCGCCTGCCCCGCGACGCCGGCGCGCTGCTGGACGTGCTCGTCGCCGCCGGCACCCCCTACCGGGCCCGCACCGTGGGGGTGCTCGGCGCGCACGGCGGCGCCGGGGCGTCGGTGCTCGCCGCCGGCCTGGCCCGCGCCGCGGTGGCCGCCGGGGCGGCGACGGCGCTGGTGGACCTCGACCCGGCCGGCGGCGGGCTGGACGTCCTGCTCGGCCTCGAGCACGACCCGGGCCAGCGGTGGGGGGACCTGCAGGCCGAGCGCGGCGCGCTGCTGCCCGAGCGGCTCGCCCTCGCCCTGCCCACCTGGCAGCTGGTCCGGGTGCTCTCCGGGGACCGGCGCGGCGGCGTCACCCCCACCGGGCTGGTGGTCCGCTCGGCGGTCCGGGCCCTGGGCCAGGGGCACGACGTCGTCGTGCTGGACCTGCCGCGCGAGCTCCTCGCCGGCGGGCCGGCGGCCGAGCTGTGGCTGCCGTGGTGCGAGCACCTGCTGCTGCTCACCACCGGCGGGGTCCGCGGGTGGGCGGCCGCGCACGCCGCCGCGCAGGCCCTGCCCGGGCAGGACCTGCGCCTGGTGGTCCGCGGCGCCGCCGACGCCGACGCCCTGGCCGCCGCCGTCGGGCTGCCGCTGGCCGCGCACCTGCGGGAGGAGCGCAGCCTGCCCGGCGCCATCGAGCACGGCCTCACCCCCGGGGACCAGCGCCGCGGGCCGGTCCGGACCACCGCCCGGGCCCTGGTCGCCAGCCTGGGGCTGGTGCCGTGACCGCCGTCGGGCGGGTGCGCACCGCGGTGGCCCAGGGCGTCCCGCTGCCGGCCGCCCTCGCCGAGGGTGCCGACGGCGGGGCCGGCCCGCTGGGCGCCGGCGGGCTGCTGCGCCTGGACGCCGAGGTCCGCGCGCACCTGCGCGGCGCCGGGGAGCTCCAGCCGCTGCTGGAGGATCCGAGCGTGACCGACGTCCTGGTCAACGGCACCGAGGGGGTGTGGGTGGACCGCGGGCACGGGCTGGAGTCGGTGGCGCTGACGTTCCCCGACGCCGCCGCCGTCCGCGCGCTGGCCGCCCGGCTGGCCGCCGCCTGCGGGCAGCGGCTGGACGACGCCAGCCCGGTGGTGGACGGCTCGCTGCCCGATGGAACCCGGCTGCACGCCGTCCTGCCCCCGCTGTCCGCCACCGGCACGCTCATCTCGCTGCGCACCCACCGAGCCCATGGGCTCACCCTGGACGACCTCGTGCGCCTCGGCACCGTCCCCGCCCCGCTGGCGCCGGTGCTGCGCGCCCTGGTGGCCCGGCGCACCAACGTCCTGGTCTCCGGCGCCACCGGCTCGGGCAAGACCACGCTGCTGGCGGCGCTGCTGTCGCTGGCCGGCGGGGACGAGCGGATCGTGTGCATCGAAGAGTCCGCCGAGCTGCGCCCGGACCACCCGCACGTGGTGCACCTCCAGCTGCGCCGGGCGAACGTCCAGCAGGTCGGGGAGGTCCCGCTGAGCGAGCTGGTCCGCGCCGCGATGCGGATGCGGCCGGACCGGATCGTGCTCGGGGAGTGCCGCGGCGCCGAGGTCCGGGACGTGCTGGCCGCCCTGAACACCGGGCACGACGGCGGCTGGGCCACCGTGCACGCCAACGCCTGCGCCGACGTCCCCGCCCGGCTCGTCGCCCTCGGCGCGCTCGCCGGCCTGGCCGAGGCCACGGTCGCCGCCCAGGCCGCCAGCGCCCTGGACGCGGTGCTGCACCTGCGCCGGGACGACGCCGGCGCCCGGCGGCTGGTCGAGGTGGCCGTGCTGGGCCGGGCCGGGCCCGAGCTGCGCACCGAGCCGGCGCTGCTGGCCGACCGGGCCGGCCGGGTCCGCAGCGGCCCGGGCTGGGCCCGGCTCGCGGCCCGGCTGGGCCTGGACCCCGGCGCGGTCCCGGGCGCCGAGGTCGCGGCCTCCGGTCCCGTCCGGGCTCCCGTGCCGGCACCCGTCGACGGCGCCGCACCGGTCGACGTGCCGGCTCCCGTGCCGGCAGCCGGCGACGGCGCCGCACCGGTCGCCGTGCCGGCTCCCGTGACGGCACGCGGCGATGGCGCGGCATCCGTCGTCGGTGCGGCACCGGTCCACGGCGGGGCGCCGCGCCGTGGACCGGTGCCGGCACGCGGCGGGAGGCACCTGATGGCAGCGGCCGCCGTCGGGCTGCTGCTGGCGCTCGCCGCCCTGCTCCTCACCCGCGCCCCGGCCCGCCCGCCCCGGCGCCGCCGCCGGGCCCCCGGCCACCGCGCCGCCGGCCGGCGCGCCGCGCCCCGCTCGACCTGGGCGTCGTGGTCACCGAGGTCGCCACCCGGCTGCGCGCCGGGGCCGACGTCGAGTCGGCCTGGGCGGCCGCGCTGGCCCGGTCCGGGCTGCCCGACGCCGCCGGGGCCGCCGGGGCCGACGGGGCCACCGACCAGACCGGTGCGCCGACGGCGCTGCTCGCCCTGGCCGGCGCCGCCACCCGGTCCGGCCGGGTCCGGCGCCGCCTCGGCGAGGCGGCCCAGGCGCGCTGCCCGGCACCATCGCCGCCTGCCGGCTCACCGCCGAGATCGGGGCACCGCTGGCGGAGGTCCTCGACCGCTGCGCCCGCGGCCTGACCGAGGCCGGGCAGGCCCGGGCCGCCCGGGCGATCGCCCTCGCCGGGCCGCGGGCCACCGCCCGGCTGCTGGGCTGGCTGCCGCTGCTCGGGCTGATGCTGGGGGTGGCGGTCGGTGCCGACCCGCTCGCCGTCCTGCTCGGCGGCGGGGTCGGCACGGCGTGCCTCCTCGGCGGCGTCGGGCTCATGGTCGCCGGCCGGCGGTGGGCGGCCGCCCTGGAGCGGGCCGCCCGGCAGGCGGGGGATGAACGTGCCGGTCGGCGTGCTGCTCGTCCTCGCGCTGCTCGCCGCCCTGCCCTGGCTGCTGGCCCGGCCACCGGCGCGGGCGGGCGGCGGCGGTCCGGACCACGGCGCCGGGCCGGGGTGGTCGACGTCGCCGTCCTGCTCGACCTGGCCGACGCCGCGCTCGCCGCCGGCTCCTCCGTCCCGGGCACCCTGCAGGCCCTCGGTCGGGCGCTGGACCCCGGCCCGGCCGCGCCGGCGCGCCCGGCGGGGCCGTCCGGCCCGCTGCGGGCCCCTGGCGCCGGGCGCGACGGGGTCGAGGTGGCCGCCGCGCTGCGCCAGGCCGGGGCCGCGCTGCTGCTCGGCGCCGACTGGGCGGAGGCGTGGGCCGGAGCCCCGGCCGGGCTGGCCCCGCTCGCCGACGCCCTGCAGCCGGCCTGGGTCTCCGGCGCCGCCCCCGGGCCGTTGCTGCAGCGGGCCGCCGAGGCGCTGCGCGCCGGGCGCCACCAGCAGGCCCAGGAGGCGGCCGCCCGCCTCGGCGTCCGTCTCGTGCTGCCCCTCGGGCTGTGCTTCCTGCCGGCGTTCGTGCTCCTCGGCGTCGTCCCGGTGGTCATCGCCGCCGGCGGCCGGGTGCTCGGCGGCTGACCCGAGGCCGCACCCACGCCGCCGGGGGCCGTCGGTGGCCGACGAGCACCAGGACCCCCGTACCGGCGGCACCGCCTCGTACCGGCGGCACCGCCCGTGCCGGCGGCACCACCCCTGCCGGGGACACCCGCGTGCCCGCCGGAACCACTGGCCTGCCGGCGCCACCACCGGACCGCCGGCGGCGCCGTCGGCTCCACACGGCGGTCGGCGCTGTCGAGAGCTCCACAACGACGGCCCCGGCCCCGCCGGCGCGGCGGCACCGGCGCGCACCCTCTCAGGCAGACCGGCGCGGGCCGGTCCGCCCCGGACGGGGCCGACGAAGGGAGCGACCATGAAGACTGTTCGACGGCGGTGGGGCACGGTGCGGGTGGCGCTGGTGCGGCGGGTGGCCGCCGTGCGGGAGACCGGTGAGGCGGGCATGGCGACGGCGGAGTACGCCATCGGCACGGTCGCCGCCGCCTCCCTCGCGAGCATCCTGCTGTGGATCCTCAAGAGCGAGTGGGTGCGAGAGCTCATCTCGGACCTCATCCGCAAGGCGCTCGGGCTGGGATGAGCGGGCCCCACGCCCGGGTGGGTGGGCGCCGCGGCGCCCGCCCGCCCGGGCACCGCGGCGGACCGGGGCACCGGCCGACCGACCGGGGCGGCGTCACCGCCGAGCTGGCCCTGGTGCTGCCGGCGGTCGTGCTGCTCCTGGTGGTCCTGCTGGTGGCGGCCGCCGCCGCGGTCAGCCAGGTCCGCGTCGCCGACGCCGCCCGGGCGGGGGCCCGGGCGGCCGCCCTCGGCGAGCCGGCCGCGGTCATCACCTCGGTCGCCGAGCACCTGGCCGGGCCCGCCGCGACGGTCCGGGTGGGCCGGGACCAGGGCTACGTCGTCGTGACGGTCACCCGGGAGCTGCCCGGCCTGCTCGCGGTGACGGACCTGACCGCCCGGGCCACCGCCCGGGCCGTGCCGGAGCCCGGGGAGGGGCCGTGACCGGCCGCACCGGTAGCGGCGGCGTGGGGCGCGCCTGCTCCCGGCCCGGCACCCCGCCACGGGCCGGCGGCGTGCGGCGCCCCGGCCGGGACCGCGACCGCGGCTCCGGCACCGTGCTCGCGCTGGGCCTGATCGCGGTGCTCATGGTGCTCACCCTGGCCGTGGTGGGCCTGGCCCGCGCGGTCCACGCCCGCGGCACCGCGCAGACCGCGGCCGACCTCGGCGCGCTGGCCGCCGCCGCGGCGGTGCAGCGGCCCACCGGCACCGAGCCGTGCGTCGCCGCCCGGACGGTGGTGGCGGCCAACGACGCCGAGCTCACCGGCTGCACGGTGACCGGGGAGGTCGCGGTGGTCAGCACGGCTGCGGCGGTCGCCGGCGTCGGCGGTGGTGACGCGGGCGCCGGCGGCCGGCTGCTGGCGCGGGCCACCGCCCGAGCCGGCCCTGCGCCGTGACTCCCCGGCCGGCCCGGCGCCGTGACCCAGGCCGGCCCGGCGCCGTGACCCCGGCAACGGGGATCGCGCGCGCCCGCCCTGGGTGCTCAGGCCGGCGCGTGGCGCAGCAGCAGCCGCAGCAGCGTCACCGCCCCGGCCTTGTCCAGCGGGGAGTTGGCGTTGCCGCACTTGGGCGACTGCACGCAGCTGGGGCAGCCGTCCAGGCAGCCGCAGGAGGTGATGGCGTCGAGGGTGGCCCGCAGCCACGCCGCGGCCGCCCGGTAGCCGCGCTCGGCGAAGCCGGCCCCGCCGGGGTAGCCGTCGTGGACGAAGACGGTGGGCTGCCCGGTCTGCGGGTGCCGTGCGGTGGACAGCCCGCCGATGTCCCACCGGTCGCAGGTAGCCAGCAGGGGCAGCAGGCCGATCGAGGCGTGCTCGGCGGCGTGCAGCGACCCGGGCAGGCGGTCCGCGGTCAGCCCGGCGGCGCTGCACGCGGCCTCGCTGACCGTCCACCACACCGCCCGGGTCTCCAGCACCCGCTCGGGCATGTCGAGCGGGTAGGACCCGATGATGTCCAGGCCGGGCAGCCGACGGCGGTCGTACCCGGTGACCTGGCTGGTCACCTCCACGTCCCCGAAGGACCAGCGCACCCCGTCCGGAGCTTCGTCGGGCACGTCACCGGAGACCTCGGTCGGTACGCCGCCCGGGACGTCGGCCGGTGTCCGTTCCGGGCCCTGGGCCGGCGCGCCCGCCGCGACCTCGCCGCCCGCCCCGCCAGCCCCGCCCGGGCTCTCGGCCGCCACCCCGGCGCGCGGGGCGCCGGCGGGGACGGGACCGCCCGCGGCGGACCCGCCCCCGGCCGGCCACACCGCCGCGTCCCGCTCGGCAAGGATGCGCACCGATGAGGACCCCCGGGCCTTGGTCCGGTACCCCAGGTCCGCGGCGGGGTGGACCAGGGCGACGTCGTCGGTCAGCTCCTCCACCACGAACGTGCTGCCCTGGTGGACGTAGACCGCGCCGGGGTGGACGGTGGCGTCCGCCCGGTCGCCGTCGACCGTGCCGAGCACCGCCCCGGTCCCGGCCTCGACGACCGCCACCGGGGCCGCGTCCCCGCCGCGCAGCCCGGTCAGGTCCTGCGGCCGCTCCGGCCGGGCGATGTTCCAGAACCAGCCGGTCGGGCGGCGGCGCAGCAGGCCGCGGTCGACAAGCGCGGCGAGCAGGTCGGCGTCCGCCAGCCCGAACCGGGCGAGGTCCGGCTCGGTCAGCGCCAGCTCGGCGGCCGCCGCGCACAGGTGGGGCGCCAGCACGTAGGGGTTGGCGGGGTCGAACGTGGTGGCCTCCACGCCGGCGCCGAAGATCGCCTCGGGGTGGTGCACGAGGTAGGCGTCCAGCGGGTTCTCGCTCGCCACCAGCACCGCGACGCCCTCCGCGCCGGCGCGGCCGGCCCGGCCCGCCTGCTGCCAGAGGGAGACCCGGGTGCCCGGCCAGCCGGCGATGACGACGGCGTCCAGGCCGGCCACGTCCACCCCGAGCTCGAGGGCGTTGGTCGTCGCCAGCGCCAGCAGCTCCCCGGAGCGCAGCGCCCGCTCGAGGGCGCGGCGCTCCTCGGGCAGGTACCCGCCCCGGTAGGTGGCCACCCGCGCGGCCAGGTCGGGGTCCACCGGCCGGAGGCGGGTGCGGGCCTGCTCGGCGATCACCTCCGCCCCGGTCCGGGAGCGGACGAACACGAGCGTGCGGGCGCCGGCCCGGACGAGGTCGGCGAGCAGCTCGGCGGCCTCGGTGCCGGCGCTGCGGCGCGGCCCCTCGGTCTCCTCCGTGCCGGTCTCCGCCGTGCCGGCCGCCGCCGGGCCGGTCAGCACGTCCACGCCCTGCCCGGGCCAGGCCGCCGCCGCCCCCTCGGCGAGGGCCGGCTGCCACAGCGCCACCGCCCGCCGCCCGGCGGGCGCGGTGTCCTCGGTGACCGCGACGACGTCCTCGGGCGCCACCCCGACGAGCCGGGCGGCGGTCAGCGCCGGCTCGGCGGTGGTGGCCGAGGCGCACACCACCGTGGGCCGGGCGCCGTAGTGCTCGGCCAGGCGCAGCAGCCGCCGCAGCACCGCCGCGACGTGGGCGCCGAGCACCCCCCGGTAGGCGTGGCACTCGTCCACCACCACGTAGCGCAGCCCGCGCAGCAGCCGGTGCCAGCGCCGGTGCCCGGGCAGCAGCGAGTAGTGCAGGAAGTCGGGGTTGGACAGCACGACGTCGGCGTGCGCGCGGGCCCAGTCCCGCTCGGTCAGCGGGGTGTCCCCGTCGCAGGCGCTCACCCGGACCTCGTCGGCGAGGCCGGCGGCGGCGAGCAGGCGCTCCAGCCCGGCGAGCTGGTCGGCGGCCAGGGCCTTGGTCGGGGCGAGGTAGAGGGTGGTCGGGGAGCGGGTGCCGGCCGGGCGGCCGCGAGCCGCGACCCCGACGGCGCCCGCCCTGCCGGCGGCCCGCGCCGTACCGCCGTCGCCCGCCGCACCACGGCCACGCGGCCCGGCGCCGTCGGCGGCAGCACCGGCGGCCTGCGCCGCGCCGCCGGTCCGTCCAGCCTCGCGCACGGCGGACAGCGCCGGCAGCCAGGCGGCCAGGGACTTGCCGGACCCGGTGCCGGTGGCGATGACGGTGTGCCGGCCGGCCCAGGCCGCCTCCGCCGCCGCCACCTGGTGCACCCACGGGTGCGGCACGCCGGTGCGGCGGTACCCGGCGACGACGTCGGGGTCGGCCCAGGCCGGCCAGGGGGCGGTGGTGCCGGGCCGGGCGGGGAGCTGCTCGACGTGCACCAGCCGCCCGTCGTCGGCGCCCAGCCGGCGGAGCAGGGCGAGCAGGTCCGGTCCGGGCACCGCACCAGTGTGCGCCACCGCGGGGCCGGCCCGGGGCAGGCACCGAAGGTCCGCCCGGACCCGTCCCGCGGACCCGGCCCGCCGCCGTCGACGTGCCCGCTCGACGTAGCGGCGCCGCCTGGACCCGTCCCGCGGACCCGGCCCGCCGCCGTCGCGGTGCCCGGTAAGGTGCGACCACCAACCGCCGGGGGACCGTGCGGTGCCCGCTGCGCCGAGAACCGGCCAGCGCCTGCGCCAAGGGAGGCCACATGCTTGACCTGGGGGCCACGAGCCTGACGATCGTCGCGGTCATCGCCGGGATCGGCGTCGCCGCCATCGCGGTGGCGGTGGTGCTGCGACGACAGGTCCTCGCCGCGGACGAGGGCACGGTGCGGATGCGGGAGATCGCCGGCGCGATCCAGGAGGGCGCCAAGGCCTACCTGGCCCGGCAGTTCCGCACCCTGGCGATCTTCGCGGTCGTGGTCTTCGCCCTGCTCTTCCTGCTGCCCGGCGACGGCGGCATCAAGCTCGGCCGGGCCATCGCCTTCTTCGTCGGGGCCGGCTTCTCCGCCGCCATCGGCTACCTGGGGATGTCCCTGGCCGTCAAGGCCAACGTCCGGGTGGCCGCCGCCGCCACCCGGCCCGCCGGCCGCGCCGACGGCGCCCGGATCGCCTTCCGCACCGGCGGCGTCGTCGGCATGGCGGTGGTGGGCCTGGGCCTGCTCGGGGCCGCGGCCGTGGTGCTCATCTACCGGGCGGACGCCCCGGCCGTGCTGGAGGGCTTCGGCTTCGGCGCCGCGCTGCTGGCCATGTTCATGCGGGTCGGCGGGGGCATCTTCACCAAGGCCGCCGACGTCGGCGCGGACCTGGTCGGCAAGGTCGAGCAGGGCATCCCCGAGGACGACCCCCGCAACGCCGCCACCATCGCCGACAACGTCGGGGACAACGTCGGCGACTGCGCCGGCATGGCCGCCGACCTCTTCGAGTCCTACGCCGTCACCCTCGTCGCCTCCCTCATCCTGGGCAAGGCCGCGATGGGCGAGCAGGGCCTGGTCCTGCCGCTGATCGTCACCGCCGTCGGCGCCCTGGTCGCCCTCCTCGGCGTGGTCACCACCCGGGTGCGGGGGACGGAGTCCGGGCTGCGGGCGATCTACCGCGGCTTCTACCTCTCCGCGGTCGTCGGCGTCGTGCTCGCCGCCGTCGCCGCCTACGTCTACCTGCCCAGCACCTTCGCCGCCATCCCGGGCGTCAGCGACACCCTCGCCGGCCACGGCTCCGACCCCCGCCTGGTCGTCACCGCCGCCGTGCTGATCGGGGTCCTCCTCGCCGGGGTCATCCTCTGGCTGACCGGCTACTTCACCGGCACCACGTCCAAGCCCACCCTGCACGTGGCCGCCACCTCCCGCACCGGCGCCGCGACGGTCGTGCTGTCCGGCATCGGCGTCGGCTTCGAGTCGGCCGTCTACACCGCCGGCATCATCGCCGCCGCCATCTGCGGCACGTTCCTCATCGCCGGCGGATCGCTGTCCCTGGCGCTGTTCCTCGTCGCCCTGGCCGGCTGCGGCCTGCTCACCACTGTTGGCGTCATCGTCGCGATGGACACCTTCGGCCCGGTCTCGGACAACGCCCAGGGCATCGCGGAGATGTCCGGCGACGTCGACGCCGCCGGCGCCCAGGTCCTCACCGACCTCGACGCCGTCGGCAACACCACCAAGGCGATCACCAAGGGCATCGCCATCGCCACCGCCGTGCTTGCCGCCACCGCCCTCTTCGGCTCCTACGCCGACGCCGTCGGCCAGGCGATGGCGGACATCGTCGGCGCCGGCCAGCAGGTCGCCGGCGGCATCGTCGGCGCGATGGTGACCTACGAGATCATCTCCCCGATCACCCTCGTCGGGGTCATCCTCGGCGCCGCGACGGTGTTCCTGTTCTCCGGCCTGGCCATCGACGCGGTCACCCGGGCCGCCGGCGCGATCGTCTTCGAGGTGCGCCGCCAGTTCCGCGAGCTGCCCGGCATCATGACCGGACAGACCCGGCCGCAGTACGGGCGGGTGGTGGACATCTGCACCCGCGACTCCCTGCGCGAGCTCGCCACCCCCGGCCTCCTCGCCGCCTCCGCGCCGATCGCCGTCGGGTTCGGGCTGGGGGTGGGCCCGCTGGCCGGGTTCCTGGCCGGGGCGATCGGCGCGGGCGTGCTGATGGCCGTCTTCCTCGCCAACGCCGGCGGCGCGTGGGACAACGCCAAGAAGATCGTCGAGGACGGCCGGTACGGCGGCAAGGGCTCCGAGGCCCACGCCGCGACCGTCATCGGGGACACCGTCGGCGACCCGTTCAAGGACACCGCCGGCCCGGCGATCAACCCGCTGATCAAGGTGATGAACCTCGTCTCGGTGCTCATCGCCCCGGCCGTGGTGCAGATGTCCGTGCCGGCCGACGCCAACCACGCCCTGCGCATCGGGCTCGCGCTGGTCGCCGCGCTCGTCGCGTTCGGCGCGGTGATCAGCTCCCGGCTGCGGGCCGCGCGGGTGGACGCCGAGGTCGAGCGGGACGTCGCGCCGGCCGACGCCACCGTGGAGTCCTGAGCCGAGCCTGAGCCGGCCGACGGCGGGGCGGGGAGGATCGTCGTCGTCCTCGCCGTCGTCGAGTGCTGAGCCGGCCGACGGCGGGCTGCCCGTCGGGTGCTGAGCGGGCCGGCGGTGGGCCGCCCCGTCGGCGGCTGCCGTCGTCAGTCGGCCCGCTTGCGCCGCCCGGGCACCCGGGCCGCGATCGGGTCGGTCCGCCCGCCCCGGCCGGGCCCGCCCGGCCTGTCCGGCGCGGCCGGCTCGTCGGGTGCGGCAGGCCCGTCCGGCTCGGCGAGCACCGCCCGGACCCGGCTGTCCACCTGCTCGTCGATCCGCTCGTCCAGGCGCTCCGTCACGGCCGCGCTGACCTGCCTGCTCACCCGGGTGTCGATCCGGCGCGCGAGCTCCTCCCGCCGCTGGCGCCGCTCGGCCGCGACGAGCACCGCGTGCTCGGCGCGGAAGGCCCGGAAGGTGGCCACGCACATGCCGACCATCACCACGCTCACCGGCAGCGCGGTGAGGATCGCGGCCGTCTGCAGCGAGGACAGCCCGCCAGCGAGCAGCAGCGCGATCGCGACGGCGCCCTGCAGGGCCGCCCAGATCACCCGGGTCCACCGCGGCGGGTCGAGGTCCCCGCCGGAGCCGAGCATGGTCACCACCAGGGAGCCGGAGTCGGAGGAGGTGACGAAGAAGATCGCCACCAGCACGATGGCGATCACCGTCAGCAGGCCGCTGGCCGGGAACCCGGACAGCAGGTTGAACAGGACGTCCTCGGGGACGACCCCCTCGGCGGCGTCGAAGAGGCCACCGTTGAGGTCCGCCCAGGCCCGGTTGATCGCGGTGCCGCCCAGCACGGTGAACCACACCAGGGTGACCGCCGTCGGCACCAGCAGCACCCCGAGGATGAACTCGCGCACGGTCCGGCCGCGGGAGATCCGGGCGATGAAGACCCCGACGAACGGCGCCCAGGAGATCCACCAGCCCCAGTAGAAGATCGTCCAGGAGCCCTGCCACTCCAGCCCCTCCGCACCGGTGTAGGTCGAGGCGTGGAAGGTGAGCGGGACGATGTTCTGCAGGTAGTTGCCGAAGGACTGCACCAGGTCGCGCAGCAGGTACAGCGTCGGCCCGAGCAGCAGCAGGGCGACCAGGAAGGCACCGGCCATCCCCAGGTTGATGTTGGACAGCCACTTGATGCCCCGGCCCACCCCGCTGGCCACCGAGACGAGGGCGATCAGGCTGACGACGATGATGAGGACGATGAGCAGCGGCTGAGTCACCCGGTCGACCAGCCCGAGCTGGGCCAGGCCGGCGGAGATCTGCTGCACGCCCAGCCCCAGGGAGGTGGCCACCCCGAAGAGGGTGCCGACCATGGCGACGACGTCGATGGCGTCCCCGAGGCGCCCGCGGACCCGGTCCCCGAGCAGCGGCTCGAGCGCCCACCGGATGGAGACCGGGCGGCCCCGGCGGTGGACGGCGTAGGCCAGGGCGAGCCCGATCACGGCGTAGGTCGCCCACGCGTGGAAGCCCCAGTGCAGGAACGTCTGGGACATCGCCGCCTCCGCCCGTTCCACCCGGGTGGCCGGGTCCACGCCGGGCTTGGGGTCGACGAAGAAGGTCAGCGGCTCGGCGGCGCCCCAGAAGACCAGCCCGATGCCCATGCCGGCGGCGAAGAGCATCGCGAACCAGGACAGCAGGCCGAACTCCGGCTCGTCCTCGTCCTGGCCGAGCTTGATGTCCCCGAACCGGCTCACGCCCATGGCGACGGCGAAGACGACGAAGCCGGCCACGACGACCAGCAGGTACGGGGTGAAGCCGGCGACGACGCCGCGCTGGAGGGTGCTCAGCACGTCGGCGGTGCCGGCCGGGAAGGCGATGGCGAGGGCGACCGCGGCGAGGATGATCCCCAGCGCCGGGTAGAACACCCGCGGGGCCGGCACCCGCCGCCGGGGCGGGACGGGCCGGGTGCTCGGCCCGGCCGGGCTGGGTGGGGTGGATGTCATGACTGGCTTCCTCGGTCTCCGGGTCGGGGGCGGGGACGGTTCGGCTGCGGCGCTCGACGCTAGTGCGCTCGCCGCCGCGGCACCAGCTGAGGCGGCCGGTCCTGCCGCCCGGCCGCCGCCAGCGGTGGCCGCTATAGCCTCGCCCGATGAGCCAGCCCCCGGTGCACCTGCCCCCGCCCGCCGGGACGCCCGGCCAGGTCGCCGACCTCCGGGCGGACCTGGGCGCGGCTGGGTACACCGTCGACGGCGTCGCCGAACTCCTCGGCCCGGTCGCCGGCGCCGCGCTGCACCGCGAGCAGCGCCTCCCGGCGCTGCTGGCCGCCCGCCGCGCCGGCACCCCGGCGGCCACCCTGCTGCGCGCGTTCGGGCTCGGCGACGAGGTGACCGTGGCGGAGCTCGACGCCGCCCTGCCCGCCACCCGGGCCGCCGGCGCCGCCGCCCTGGGCCTGGTCGCGCTCGCCGGCGCCGGACCGTCGGACGCCGTCCGCGCCGCCGTCGACCTGCGGCCCTACGCCGCCCAGGACGCCGCCGGGCCCGCCCACTGGTGGCTGGCCTCCGACCTCGGCGAGAGCGTCACCGGCCGGCCACTGACTCCCGACCACGTCCTGGGCGTGGGCGGGGCGTCCCTGACCCTGGCCCAGGCCACCGTCCGGGACCCGCGCCGCGCGACGCTCGACCTGGGCACGGGCTGCGGGGTCCAGGCGCTCCACGCCGCCCGGCACTCCGCCCGGGTCGTCGCCACCGACGTCTCCGCCCGGGCCCTCGCCTTCGCCGCCCTGAACGCGGGCCTGGCCGGGGTGGCGGTGGACCTGCGGGCCGGGTCGCTGCTGGACCCGGTGGCGGGGGAGACGTTCGACCTGGTGGTGTCCAACCCGCCGTTCGTCATCACCCCGGCCGCCGCCTACGCCGCCGGCCTGCCGCGGATGTCCTACCGCGACGGCGGCCGCGCCGGGGACGACCTCGTCCGGGACCTGGTCACCGGGCTCGGCCCGCACCTCGCCCCCGGCGGCGTGGCGCAGCTGCTCGGCAACTGGGAGCACCACGCCGGCGAGGGCTGGGCCGAGCGGGTGCAGGGCTGGCTGGCCGACGCCGGGCTGGACGGCTGGGTGGTCCAGCGCGAGGTGCAGGACCCGGCCGAGTACGCCGAGCTCTGGCTGAGCGACGGCGGGCTGCGGCCGGAGCGGGACCGGGCCGGGTACGAGGCGGCCTACGCCGCCTGGCTGGCCGACTTCACCGCCCGCGGGGTGACCGGCATCGGCTTCGGCCACGTCCTGCTGCGCCGGCCGGTCGCCGGCGGGACGAGCCCCTGGCGGCGGGTGGAGGAGCTCACCGGGCCGGTCCGTCAGCCGCTCGGCGGGCACGTCGCCTCGGTCCTGGCCGCCCACGACTGGCTCGCCGCCCGGGACGACGCCGCCCTGGCCGGTGCCCGGCTGGTCGTCGCGGCAGACGTCACCGAGGAGCGCTACCTCGTCCCGGGCGCCGCCGACCCGCAGGTCCTCCAGCTGCGCCAGGGCGGCGGCTACGGCCGGGTGGTGCGCCCCGGCTCGTTGGTGGCCGGGGCGGTGGGGGCGTGCGACGGCGAGCTCACCCTCGCCCAGATCGTCGCCGCGCTCGCCCAGGTGCTCGACCTGCCGGCGCCCGACGTCGCCGCCGAGGTCCTCCCGGCCGCGCGGGGCCTCGTGCTGGACGGCTTCCTCCACCCGGTCGAGAGCTAGCCGAGAGCTAGCCGGGGCACAGCCGCGCCGCTGCGGACCGGGGGTCCGCAGCGGCGGGATGGCGTGATGGCGGCGGTGGTCCGGGCTCGAACCCGGCGCTGGCGCCACCGGTCCGGGCTCGAACCCCGCGGAGGAGTCAGCGGCGGGATGCCGGTGCGTGCACCGGCGGAGCGCCGACCGGGCCACCGGCGAGGGGCGGCGCCGGTGCGGCGCCGCCCCCGCCGCCGCCGTCGGCGGCCGGCCCGGGACGTGCCCGGGTCAGCGGGCGTCGCGGCCGCGGTCGCGGTCGGTCTCGGTCTCCACCTGCTCCTTGCGGACCTGCTCGGTGACCTGCTGGTCCTCGGTGACGGTGTCGGTGTCGAGGCGGACCTTCTCCACCGGGACGGCCCGCTTGTCCGTGACGACCTCGTCCTCGTGCAGGGTGACCTCGGCGGTGTCCTCGCCCAGATCGGCGTTGACGGTGTCCCCTGCGGTCACCGGCTCGCGCTCGACCCGGACCTCCTCGCGGGTTACCGGGACGGTCTTGGTGACGTTCTCGGTGACCACGTACTTGCGCAGCCGGACCTTGCCGGCCTCGCGGCGGCGGGTGCCGACGTCGACCCGCTCCTCCGAGCGCACCAGCGTGTCGTCGTCGGTGTCGCCGGCGGCGTGCCGGCCCGCGGTGCCGGTGTCCGCGTACGTGGTGGTGGTGTCCGCGGTGCCGGTGCCCGCGTACCCGGCGGTGCCGGCGGTACCGGTGGTTGTGGTGTCGGTGGTGGTGGTGTCGGCGTACCCGGTCGTGGTGTCGGTGCCGGCGTAGCCACCGGCGGTGCTCTCCAGCCCGTAGTAGCGGTAGAGCTCGTCCTCCTCCTCCGGGCTCAGGTGCTGGTCGGCCTCGACGCGCGGGGCGCCCTTGATGAGGTCCTTGTCGTAGGGCACCTGGACGGTGGTGCCGCTGACGGTGGCGCGGTCCAGCGGCACGAACGTCTCGGAGGAGCCGAACAGGCCGGTCTTGACCGTCACCCAGCTCGGCTCGCCGGTCGCGTCGTCGAGGAAGACCTGGCCCACGGTACCGATCTTGTCGCCGCCGGTGGACTCCACGTTGGCCTTGTTGTCGAGCAGGGTCTGGACCTGGTCGGTGGTGATCACAGCATGCTCCTCGGTTCTGTCGGTAGGGCCCCCGGGTCCGGGGGCGTCCATCACGATGGAAACACCGCCCTTGTTCATCCGCCACCCGAACGCGCCAGAACCCGTTCAGGACCGCGCCAGTCGGATGCCGACGACGGCCGGTCGGGTGCCGACGCGGCTGCCGACGGCGGCCGGTCATCGGTGCCGGCGGCGGCCCGCCAGGAGCCCGACGCTGTGGCCGGTCCTGTCTGCCGAGGGCGGCCGCCCCGGACGCCCGGCGCCGGTGGGTCCGGTGCCGAGGCCGGACAGCCGGGCGGACCCGGAGGGTCGCCGTCGTCACCGCCGGAGGGGCGCAGCCGTGCCCGGCCGTCACTCCTGACGGCCTACCCTCGCGGCCATGGACCACCGGATCCACGTGCGCCGTGCGACCGACGAGGACTGGCCCGGCATCTGGCAGGCCCTCGAGCCGGTGCTGCGGGCCGGCGAGACCTACACCTACCCGCGCGACATCACCGAGGACGAGGCCCGCACCGTGTGGACCGGCACGCCCGGCGCACGGGTCCTCGTCGCCGCGGACGCCGCCGACGGGAGGGTGCTCGGCACCGCGAAGTACCTGCCCAACCACCCCGGCGCCGGCGCGCACGTCGCGAACGCCAGCTTCGTCGTCGCTCCGGACGCGGGCGGCCGCGGCGTCGGGCGCGCACTCGGCCACGCCGTCCTGGACGGCGCCCGGGCCGAGGGGTACCGGGCCATGGTGTTCAACGCCGTCGTCGAGACGAACGACCGCGCCGTAGCGCTGTGGCGGTCCCTCGGGTTCACGGTCCTGGCCACCGTCCCGGAGGCCTTCGACCACCCCACCCACGGGCTCGTCGGGCTGCACATCATGCACCGGACGCTCTGAGCGTCGACCCGGACGGGGGGCAGCAGGGAGCACGTCGGCGGGCCGGCACCTGCGGTCGCCGAGCCGCGTCGCGGCCCGCAGAAGCCTCCCGGCCCGCAGAAAAGGGCACTCCTGGGACGGCCTGGGTCCCGGGACGCGCGGCCTCATCGCTCCGCGACCCGTTGCGCCTCCCGGCCGCCGGCGCCGGCAGCCGCCCGCCGGCGGATGACGAGCGGCGCAAGGACCGCGAACGCCGCGACGAGCGCCGCGACGCCGACCATGGCGCCGCGCAGCCCGACCGCGCCGGCCAGCGCGCCGACGTACACCGGTCCGAGCACGAAGCCGAGGTAGGCCGTCGTGACCACGGCGGAGGTCGCTCGTCCGCGCCGGCCCGCCGGCACGTCCCGGGTGGCCCGGCTCAGCAGCGTCGGGAACAGGACCGACGTGCCGATCGCGGCCAGCGCGAGCCCGCCGAGGGCGAGCGGCAGGACCCGGCCGACGGCGACGACGAGCGTCCCGAGGGTCGCGACGACCGCGCACCCGACCAGCAGCGCGCTTGCCGGGATGCGGGTGAGGATGTCGGCGGCGACCCGCGTGACCGCCGCGAAGGCCGCGAACGTCGCGGGCGCGATCGCCGTCAGCCCCGGCGGGGCCCCGAGCTCGTCGCCGAGGAAGATGGCGCTCCAGCTCTGGTGTGCGTTCTCTGCGGCGAAGCCGAGCGCGCCGACGAGCCCCACCGCCACGAACGGCAGCATCGACCGGAGCCTGGCCCGCCGCGCCGGCCGCGCGCGCCCCGGCTCCGGACGTTCGCGGCACCCGGGCGGCCGGCTGCCGGTCGCCGCGCACGAGCGTGACCGTGCCCGCGAGGGCCATCAGCCCGCCGGCTGGGGCGAA
Organism: Georgenia sp. TF02-10; assembly: GCF_022759505.1. Classification (NCBI taxonomy): domain Bacteria; kingdom Bacillati; phylum Actinomycetota; class Actinomycetes; order Allobogoriellales; family Allobogoriellaceae; genus Georgenia; species Georgenia sp. TF02-10. The sequence goes on from NZ_CP094289.1 coordinate 661,725, forward strand.
CACCGTCACGACGCCGGCCCCGGCGGCCGCGAGCGCTCCCGCGCCGAGTGCTCTGGACGACCGCCGACGACGACCCCGTGCTCGACGTCGTGGGCACGACCGGCCTGCCGCGGCGATCCAGGGCGGGCCGGCGGCGCCCGGCGTGCAGCTGGTGGCGGCCGGCGACCGGGCCGCCGCCCGAGCCGTCGCCGCGCACATGCTCATCGGCGCACGGGCCCCGCTCGTGCTGTCGCAGCCGTTGGACCGGGACCGGTGGTCCGGCCTGCTCCGGGGCCCGGCCACGGACGTGCCGTTCCCGGTGACCCGGGCCCGGCTGACCGGCTAACCGCGAGGCGGTGGAGGCGTCGGGCCGCGCGTGGGCAGAGGTGCCGGTCGCGGTGGTGGCGCGGCACAGCCGCCCGGACGGGCGCGCGGCCGCCGCGGCGGTCGCCGAGGAGGTCCGCCCGGACGTCGTCCTCGCCATGAGCGACCAGCTCGCGGCGGGCGCGCTCGATGCGCTGGGTCCGTCCGTGCGGGTCAGCGGCTGGGACGACAGCGACCTCGCGGGCGCGCTGGGCTTCCCGAGCGTGCGGCAGTCGCTGTTCGACCAGGGGGTGGCGTGCGCCCGCATCGCCGCCGGGCTGGCGGCGGACGCCGGGCCCGTGCCGTGGGAGCTCACGCTGCGGTAGGTGCCCCCGGCCGGCGCCGCCCGGGCACGCCTCCCGCCGCCGTCGCCGCCCCGGATGCGACCACCCGCCGTCGCCCCGCCGTCGCCGCCCCGGATGCGACCACCCGCCGTCGCCCCGAAGATGGGCGCATGGCACCCGAGATCCCCGCCCAGCAGCAGCAGTGGCCCGGCCGGACCACGGAGCTCAACCCCACCCCGGACCACGGCGAGCAGAGCTGGACCGGCCGCGGCCGGCTCACCGGGAAGAAGGCCCTGGTCACCGGTGGCGACTCCGGGATCGGGCGCGCCGTCGCCGTCCTCTTCGCCAAGGAGGGCGCCGACGTCGCCATCAGCTACCTGCCCGAGGAGCAGCCCGACGCCGACGAGACCCGCCGCGCCGTCGAGGCGGCCGGCCGCACCTGCCACACCCTGCCGGCCGACCTGCGCACCCAGGACGCGGCCGCCACCGTGGTCCGGGACGCGGCCACCGCCCTCGGCGGGCTCGACGTGCTGGTCAGCAACGCCGGCTTCCAGATGGCCCACCAGGACCTGGGCAGCTTCCCGCCGGACCAGATCGAGCGCACCTTCGCCACCAACGTCTTCGCCACCTTCTGGCTGGTCCAGGCCGCCGCCGAGCACCTGAAGCCGGGCTCCGCCGTCGTGATCACGACGTCGATCCAGGCCTTCCAGCCCTCCGAGCCCCTGCTGGACTACGCGGCCACCAAGGCGGCGCTGAACAACCTCACCGTCAACCTCGCCGCCCAGCTCGGCCCGCAGGGCGTCCGGGTCAACGCCGTCGCGCCCGGGCCGATCTGGACCCCGCTGATCCCCAGCACGTTCCCGCCCGAGCGGGTCGAGGGCTTCGGGTCGGACACCCCGCTGGGCCGGGCCGGGCAGCCGGTGGAGGTCGCCTCCGCGTACGTCTTCCTGGCCAGCGACGAGGCCAGCTTCGTCTCGGGCACGGTGCTCGGGGTGACCGGGGGCCGGCCCGTCTTCTGACCGGCGCGGAGGACCGGAGCGGGGCGGAGGACCTGACCGGCGAGGGGGACCGATGAGCGGACGGGAACCGGACCAGCCCGTGCGGCTCCCGGTGAACCTGCAGCGCTGGGAGCGGCTGACCTTCCTGCACTGGCGCTATGACCCCGCCGCCGTCCGGCCCCTCCTCCCGCCGGGCCTGGTGGTGGACACCTTCGACGGCGCGGCCTGGGTGGGCGTCACCCCGTTCCGGATGCGCGGGGTGCGCCCGCCGCTGCTGCCGGCGGTGCCGCACCTGTCCAGCTTCCCCGAGGTCAACGTCCGCACCTACGTCCGCACGCCGGCCGGGGTCAGCGGGCTGTGGTTCCTCTCCCTGGACTGCCCGCGGCTGCCGGTCGTCGCCGGCATGCGGGCGCTCGGGCTGCCCTACCAGCCCGCCCGGATGCACATCGACCGGCGCGACTTCGACGACGGCTGGGTCAGCTACCGCAGCGCCCGGCCCGGCGGGCGGGCCCGGATGCGGGCCACCGTGCGGGTGGGTGCGGAGATCACCGCGCCGACCGCGCTGGTGAACTTCCTCACCGGCCGGTGGAACGCGTTCACCCGGCAGGCCGGGCGGCTGTGGCGCGTCCCGGCCGAGCACGACCCGTGGCCGCTCCACGCCGCGAGCGCGGTCGCCGACGTCGGCGAGCTGGTCGCCGCCGGCGGCCTGCCCGCCCCGGTGGGGGAGCCGCTGGTGCACTTCTCGCCGGGCGTCCACGCCCGCCTGGGCGCCCCGCGCCCCGCGTGAGATCGGGGTCTTCCCCGCGCCTGCGCCCTGGGCCCTGCCCCTGGGCCTGGTCCTGCGCCCTGGCCCTGCGCCCGGTGCCGGCTTGGCGGCGCTCTCCGGAGTCGATCCCGGTGACCAAAACCCACTCCGGAGTTGATCCCAGTCACATGGCACACAATTTCCCCTCCGGAGCGGATCGTGGTGACAAGGAGCCTCTCCGGAGTCGATCCCGGTGACCAAAATCCACTCCGGAGTGGATCTCAGTCACATAGCGCACAATTTCCCCTCCGGAGTGGATATTGGTCGTGGTCTGGTGGCGGCCTGGGCGGAATCACGAGCTCGAGGCCAGACCACGGGCCTCCCACGTGGATCGCCCCGAGCCGCCCGAGCCGCCCGAGCCGCCCGAGCCGCCCGAGCTGTCCGGGCCGTCCGAGCCGCCCGCGCCGTCCGAGCCGTCCGAGCCGCGCCACCCTGCCCTGGAGCGGGCAGCAGCGCAGATCACCGCGCTGCCCCGAGCCGCCCCACCCGGCGCCGCGCCTGTGCGGCCCGTCACGAGCACGTGGTCCGGCGACAGCTCAGCCGCGTCTCGTACCGTTGAAGGCGTGACGCCCCGCCCAGCCCCCCGGACCGCCGCCCGTGCCCTCGCCCTGGCGGTGCTCTGCGCGGCCGGGGTCATGGTGACCTGGTGGTTCTTCGTCACCACGCCCGTCGGCCAGACCCTCGACAGCCGCTCCTACGACGCCTCGGTGCTCGGCCGCGCCGAGCTCGCCGGCCACGCGCGCACCGTCCTCGACGTCGTGTCCGTCCCGTTCCTCGCCCTCGCCGCGGCGGTGGCGGCCGGGGTCGCGCTGGCCCGCGGCCGGTGGGGCACCGCCGTCGCCGTCGTCGCCCTGATCGGCGGGGTGAACCTGGCCACCCAGCTCCTCAAGGAGCACCTGGACCGGCCCGACTTCGGTATCGCCGGGCCGGCCGCCAACTCCCTGCCCAGCGGCCACACCACGGTGGCCGCGTCCGTGGCCGCCGTCGCCGTGCTCGCCGTCCCGCCCCGCGCGCGCCCGCTGACCATCCTGCTCGGGGCCGGGTACACCGCCGCCACCGGCGTGGCGACCATGGTCGGCGGCTGGCATCGAGCCTCCGACGTCGTCGCCGCCGTCCTCCTGGTGGCGGCCGGCACGTTCCTCGCCCTGGCGCTCCTCGCCCGGGGTGGCCCGGGCCGGCCGGCGGCGCCGCCCGGGCCCGGGACGGGCGCCGCCGGGGGAGCCCCGGGCCACGGAATGGTGCGCGGGCTGCTGGCGTTGGTGACCGTGGGTGGGGCGGGCGTCGCGGTCCTCGCCCTGGTCGTGACCGCCGCCGCCGACGGCGACCTCGGTCGTTCCCAGGCGCTGCTCGCCTACGGCGGGGCGGTGGCCGGGGCCGTCGCCGTCACCGCGGCGGTCGGCCTCGGGCTGCTCGCCGTGCTGGCGACGCCGTCGCCCCGGCCGACGCGGCGGGTACCGGTCCCCGGCCCCGCAGCCCCGGTGCGGCGCTGACGGCGGCTCGCCGGCGGCAGGGACCATTGGGTGGGGCGCCGACCTCCGGCAGCCGCGGACCGCTGACCGGCGGCCTGACCACCGGCTGGCGCCGACCGCCGCCGACCCCGCCCGACCCCCCGGCGGTGCCGATCCATGTACCGTCAGCCGCGAACCCCGCCGGCCGCTCCCGCCGGCCACCCCAGGAACGAACGCCGGCCGCTCCCGCGCCGGCCACCCCACGAAGGAACTCATGCCCACGTCCCGCAAGCTCGTCATCGTCGAGTCCCCGACCAAGGCCCGCACCATCCGCGGGTACCTCGGCCCGGACTTCGACGTCGAGGCCAGCGTCGGTCACATCCGGGACCTCCCGCAGCCCTCAGAGCTGCCCCCGGAGATGAAGAAGGGCCCGTACGGCAAGTTCGCCGTCGACGTCGAGGGCAACTTCGACCCCTACTACGTCGTCGATGCCGACAAGAAAAAGAAGGTCACCGAGCTCCGGCGCGCCCTGAAGGACTCCGACGAGCTCTACCTCGCCACCGACGAGGACCGCGAGGGCGAGGCTATCGCCTGGCACCTCCTCGACGTCCTCAAGCCCAAGGTCCCGGTCAAGCGGATGGTCTTCCACGAGATCACCCAGGAGGCCATCGCCCGCGCCCTGGCCCAGCCCCGCGACCTGGACACCCGGCTCGTCGATGCCCAGGAGACCCGCCGCATCCTCGACCGGCTGGTCGGCTACGAGGTCTCCCCGCTGCTCTGGCGCAAGATCAAGCCGGGCATCTCCGCCGGCCGGGTGCAGTCCGTCGCCACCCGCCTGGTGGTCCAGCGCGAGCGGGAGCGGATGGCCTTCCGGGCCGCCGCGTACTGGGACGTCACCGGCACCTTCACCGGCGGCCCGGCCGAGGACCGCGCCCAGTTCGCCGCCCGGCTGGTGTCCCTGGACGGCAAGCGGGTGGCCACCGGCCGGGACTTCGGCGACGACGGCGCGCTGCGCCCGGCCGCCGTCAGGGCCGGCACGGTGCACCTGGACCAGGCCCGCGCCACCGCGCTGGCCACCGCCCTGGAGCAGGTCCCGGCCCGGGTGGTCGGGATGGAGACCAAGCCCTACACCCGCCGCCCGGCGGCCCCGTTCACCACCTCCACCCTGCAGCAGGAGGCCTCCCGCAAGCTGCGGATGAGCTCCCGGGAGACCATGCGCACCGCGCAGGGGCTCTACGAGAACGGCTACATCACCTACATGCGCACCGACTCCCCGACGCTGTCCGGGCAGGCGGTCGCCGCCGCCCGCCGGCAGGCCGGGGAGCTCTACGGCGCCGAGTACGTCCCGGACAAGCCCCGGGTCTACGGCGCCAAGGCCAAGGGCGCCCAGGAGGCGCACGAGGCCATCCGGCCCGCCGGGGACTCCTTCCGCACCCCCGCGCAGGTGGCCGGGGAGCTCACCGGCGCCCAGTTCCGCCTCTACGAGCTCATCTGGAAGCGGACGGTCGCCTCCCAGATGGCCGACGCCCGCGGGTCCACCGCCACCGTGCGGGTGGGCGCCGAGCCCACGGTGGACGGCGCCGCCGTCCCCGCCGAGCTGACCGCCTCGGGCACCGTGATCACCTTCCGCGGCTTCCTCGCCGCCTACGAGGAGGGCCGCGACGCCGACCGGTACGAGACCGGGGAGAAGGACACCCGGCTGCCGGTGGTCGCCGAGGGCGACGCCGTCGTCACCGACGCGGTCACCGCCGACGGGCACGAGACCACCCCGCCGCCGCGGTACACCGAGGCCAGCCTGGTCAAGGCGCTGGAGGAGCGCGGGATCGGCCGCCCGTCCACCTACGCCGCGACCATCTCGGTCATCACCGACCGCGGGTACGTCGAGCGCCGCGGCCAGGCGCTGGTGCCCACCTGGCTCGCGTTCTCCGTGGTGCGGCTGCTGGAGGAGAACCTCCCGCGGCTGGTCGACTACGACTTCACCGCCGAGATGGAGTCGGACCTGGACCGCATCGCCGCCGGCGCCGAGGACCGGGTGGACTGGCTCGCCCGGTTCTACCGTGGCGACGGCGCCGCCGACCACCCCGGGCTGCGCGGCCTGGTCGAGGGGCTGGGGGACATCGACGCCCGCGCGGTCAACAGCATCGACATCGGCGACGGCATCACCCTGCGGGTGGGCCGGTACGGCCCGTACCTGGAGACCGCCGCCACCGACGGTCAGGAGGGCCGGCGGGCCGCCGTCCCGGATGACGTCGCCCCCGACGAGCTCACCGTGGCCAAGGCCCACGAGCTGCTCGAGCGGCAGTCCGACGACGGCCGCGAGCTCGGCACCGACCCGGCCACCGGGCACACGATCGTGGTGAAGAACGGCCGGTTCGGGCCCTACGTCACCGAGGTCCTGCCCGAGGCCGACGACGACGCCGCCGCGGCGCCGTCGGGCAAGAAGGCGGCGAAGAAGACCGCCGCCAAGCCGCGCACGGCCTCCCTGTTCAAGTCCATGCAGATGGAGACGGTCACCCTGGCGGACGCGCTGCGGCTGCTGTCGCTGCCCCGGGTGGTCGGCACCGACCCCGAGGGGGTGGAGATCACCGCCCAGAACGGCCGGTACGGGCCCTACCTCAAGCGGGGCACCGACTCCCGGTCGCTGGAGAACGAGGAGCAGATCTTCGACATCACCGTGGACGAGGCCCTCGCGATCTACGCCCAGCCCAAGCGCGGGCGCGGGGCCACCACCCGCCCGCCGCTGCGCGAGCTGGGCACCGACCCGGTGACCGAGAGGCCGGTCGTGGTCAAGGACGGCCGGTTCGGCCCCTACGTCACCGACGGGCAGACCAACGCGACCCTGCGCAAGGACGACCCGGTGGAGTCCCTCACCGCCGAGCGGGCCTACGAGCTCCTCGCGGAGAAGCGGGCCAAGGGCCCGGCCAAGAAGCCGGCCCGGAAGACCGCGGCGAGCACCCGGAAGCCAGCGTCGGGCACCCGGAAGGCCGGGACCAGCCGGAAGGCCGCGGCGGAGAAGTAGTCAGGTGCGCGCGGGCTGAACGTCCCGGGCACGGCACCTTCCGCGCCGGGGTCGCTGCCGCGCCTGGGTCGCCGCCGCGCGTGGGCCGCCGCCGCGCCGGGCCCCCGCCGCGCCTGGCCCGGCGCCGCGCCTGGGTCGCCGCCGCGCCTGGGTCGCTGCCGCGCCAGCCAGGCCGTGGCGGTGATCTGCCTCGCACTCCGCCGCCGTCGGGATATGGCCAGCTGGCGTCGGGGCAGCCGCGGTGCCAGAGTCCCCGGGTGGACAGCGACACGACGCAGACGACCACACCACCGCCCGGCCCGGCCCCAGCGGGACGGCAGCGGACCTTCTTCGGCCACCCGCTCGGCCTGGCGAACCTCGCCGGCGTGGAGATGTGGGAGCGGTTCAGCTTCTACGGGATGCAGGGCATCCTCGTCTACTACCTGTACTACTCGGCCACCGAGGGCGGGCTCGGCCTGAGCGAGGCGGAGGCCACCTCGATCGTCGGTGCGTACGGCGGGCTGGTGTACCTCTCGTCGGTCCTCGGCGCCTGGGTCGCCGACCGGCTGCTCGGCGCCGAACGCACCCTGACCAGCGCCGCCGTCCTCATCATGCTCGGGCACATCTCGCTGGCCGTGATCCCCAGCTTCCTCGGCGTCGGCGTCGGGCTGGTCTGCGTCGCCCTCGGCGCGGGCACCCTGAAGGCGACGACGAGCGCGGTGCTCGGCGACATGTACGCGTCGGGGGACGACCGCCGCGACGCCGGGTTCTCCATCTACTACATGGCCGTCAACCTCGGCGCCCTCTTCGGTCCGCTGCTCACCGGCCTGCTCTGGGACATGCGCGGCTTCCACTGGGGCTTCGGCCTCGCCGCCCTGGGCATGGCGGCCGGGCTCGTGCAGTACCTCCTGCTGCGCCGCTCCACCGTCGGCTCGGCCGGCCGGGAGGTGCCCAACCCGCTGCCGGCCGCCCAGCGCGTCCGGTACGCCGGGCTCGTCCTCGCGGTGCTGGCCGTCGTCGCGGTGCTGTCCGTGGTCGGGGTGATCACCGCGGCCCGGCTGTCCGGGATCGTCGTCGTGCTGACCCTGCTGGCCGCCGTCGGCCTCTTCGCGCTCATGCTCACCTCGCGGAAGATCTCCGACGTGGAGCGCAGCCGGGTCGTCTCGTTCATCCCGATGTTCGTCGCGAGCGCGGCGTTCTGGTCGCTGTTCCAGCAGCAGTTCACGGTGGTCGCGGTCTACTCCGACCAGCGGCTGGACCGGACGCTCTTCGGCTGGGAGATGCCGCCGAGCTGGGTGACGTCGATCAACCCGATCTTCATCATCGTCTTCGCCGGCGTCTTCGCCGCGATGTGGCAGCGGCTCGGGCCCCGGCAGCCCTCGACGCCGTGGAAGTTCGCCATCGGCACCACCGTCATGGGCGCCGCGTTCCTGCTGTTCATCCCGTACGCCGGCGGCGGGCCCAACAGCACCCCGCTGCTGTGGCTGGTGCTCATCCTCTTCCTGTTCACCATCGCCGAGCTGTGCCTGTCGCCGGTCGGGCAGTCCCTGTCGACGAAGCTCGCGCCGCAGGCGTTCCACACCCAGATGATCGCCCTGTACTTCCTCTCGGTCGCCGTCGGCTCGGCGGCCTCGGGGTGGCTGGCCCGGTTCTACGACCCGAGCCACGAGGTGCCGTACTTCCTCGTCCTCGGCGGCGCCTCGGTGCTCGTCGGGCTCGTCATCGCGCTGACGAACGGGTGGATCAGCAAGAAGATGGCGGGCGTGCGGTAGGGGCGCGGGCTGGCGCGGGCAGGCGCCGGACGCCGGACCCGCACGCCGGACCCGGGCGCCGGACCCGCACGCCGGGCGCAGCCCCGCGCTCAGGGCGTCTCGGCGGTGCCAGCGTCGGCCGTGCGCCCGGGCGCGCCGATCGCGCCGGCGATGCGCTGCTCGAAGGACTCGGTCGTGGCGTCGGGCAGCACGACCAGCCCCTGCAGCTCCTTGGTGGCGCGGCGGTACGCCGACTGCCGCTCGGCGTAGGTGGCGCCCGGGTCGTCGGCCAGAGCGATGAGCCGCTTGGCCCGCACCAGGGCCTGCTGCTCGGCGACCGAGAAGCCCGACGCCCGCCGGCGCCGGGCCTCCTGCTCGGCGACGCTGAAGGCGGTCTCGAACCGGCGGACGGCGTCGCGGTACTCGGCCAGGCGGTGCGGGTCCTCCAGCTCGGCGGGGTCCTCGGGGCGGGCCGCGTCCGCGTCCCGCCGGGCGCGGTGGAAGTCCACCGTGAGCGGCTCGCGCATGTCGGTCATCAGCGGGTAGTCGATGAGCTTGGCGATGTCGAGCTCGTAGTCGAGCCACCGGCTGTTGACCGCGTCGTGCCGGGCCAGGGTGCGGTCGATCTCGCCCCGGGTGACCCGGGCCCGCTCGGCCTCCTCGGCGCGGGCGCCGTACTTGATCCGGGCGAGCTCGATCTTGTCCCGCCGACGGCGCTCGTCCCACTTCCGCACGCCCTTGACGAACCCGGTGACGGCACCGCCGACGGCGGGGCCGAGCGGGAAGACGAGCCACCAGAAGTCGCCCGCGAACTGCAGGATGGCGTCCACCCGGCGAAGTCTAGGCAGTGGCGTAGATCGCGAGCCGGGGTTTCGGGCGCCGTGACGCCGACGGCGGCCGCGGCGGGAGGCCGACGGCGGCACCCGCGCGGGCGTACCGGGCGGCACCCGCGTACGCCTGCGGGACGCGAGCCGCGCAGGCCGACCGGGCGGCACCCGCGCAAGCCGACCCGGCAGCCGCGGATGCCTACAAGGCGGCAGCCGTGCGGGCCGACCGGGCGGCGGCCGCGCATGCCGACCGGGCGGCAGCTGGGCGCCTTCCCGGCGGCGCCCGTACGCTGCCCGGGTGACCGTGGACACCCCCGCCCCCGCCCCTGCCCTGCCCGCTCCGCCCGACCCGGCCGCCGCCCCGCCGGTGCGCTGGGGCATCCTCGGCCCGGGCGGCATCGCCCGGAAGTTCGCCCGCGAGGTGCCCGCCCGCACGGCCAGCCGCGTGGTCGCCGTCGGTTCCCGCAGCGCCGACCGGGCGGCGGCCTTCGCCGCCGAGCACGGGATCGAGCACAGCCACGGCAGCTATGCGGACCTGGTGGCCGACGACGACGTCGACGCGGTCTACGTGGCGAGCCCGCACTCCGCCCACCGCGACCACGCCCTCCTCGCGCTGGAGGCCGGCAAGCCCGTGCTGGTGGAGAAGGCGTTCACCCGCAACGCCGCCGAGGCGCGGGAGGTCTTCGCCGCCGCCCGGGCCCGCGGCCTGTTCGCCATGGAGGCGATGTGGAGCCGCTTCCTGCCCCACCAGGTGGCGCTGCGCGCGGTGGTCGCCTCGGGCGAGCTCGGCGAGGTGCTCGCCGTCGCCGCCGACCACGGCCAGCGGCTGGACCAGGTCGAGCGGCTGCGCGCCCCCCAGCTGGCCGGCGGCGCCCTGCTCGACCTGGGGGTCTACCCGATCTCCTTCACCCACAGCCTGCTCGGCCCACCGGCCGGCGTGCACGCCGCCGGGGCGCTGACCGACCTGGGCGTGGACGCGCACGAGGCCGTCACCCTGACCTACGCCGACGCCCACCCCCGCACCGTGGCGGTGTGCACCGCGAACATGTGGGCCCGCACGCCCACCACGGCGACGGTGGCCGGGACCGAGGCCCGGATCGACGTCCACAGCCGCTTCTACGCGCCCAGCACCTTCACCGTCACGGCCACCGACGGGCGCGCCTGGCGGTGGACCCCGTCGGCCGACGCCGAGCCGGCCGGGTTCGAGCACGAGGCCGCCGAGGTGGCCCGGTGCCTGGCCGAGGGTCGCACCGAGTCGGCAGTGATGCCGTGGCAGGCGACCCTGGAGGTCATGGAGACCATGGACGAGGTGCGGCGCCAGCTCGGCGTGGTCTACCCGGGGGAGTAGCCGCGGGACGCGGCGCCGCCGGGCCGGGCCGCCGAGATCAGCGGTGCTGACGCCGAGACTGCCAAGACGGCCGTCCGGGGCGACCATCGTGACGGTCTCGCCCCGGCCGGGGCCGGTACCGCCCCCGGCCGGGGGATCGCCGGCCGGGGCCGTCGGCGCCGGCGGATACCCTGGCGGCGTGCCACGCCCGCCGAGCCCGCCCGCCGCCGCGCCGCCCCACCGGGGCTGCTTCGTGGCGCTCGAGGGCGGCGACGGCGCGGGCAAGACCACCCAGCGGGACCTCCTCGGCAGCTGGCTGCGCGGCCTGGGCCACGAGGTGGTCCTCACCCGCGAGCCGGGCGGCACCCCGCTCGGGCGGGTGCTGCGCGACGCCGTCCTGCACGGGGAGGACGTGGACCCGCGCACCGAGGCGCTGCTCTACGCCACCGACCGGGCCCACCACGTCCACAGCCTGGTCCGGCCCGCGCTGGCCCGCGGCGCCGTCGTCATCACCGACCGCTACCTCGACTCCTCGGTGGCCTACCAGGGCAGCGGCCGGGGCCTCGGCCCGGCCGAGATCCGGGACCTGTCCCTATGGGCGGCCGAGGGGCTGGTGCCGGACCTGACCATCCTGCTCGACGTCGACCCGGCCACCGGCGACGCCCGCCGCACCGGGGACCCGGACCGGATCGAGCGGGAGCCGACCGAGTTCCACCGGCAGGTCCGCCACCACTTCCTGGACCTGGCCGCGGCCGCGCCGGAGCGCTACCTCGTGCTCGACGCGGCGCTGCCCCGCGAGCAGATCCACGCGGCCGCCCGGGCCCGGGTGGCCGGGCTGCTCCCCGCGCCCGGCCCGGCGCTCACCGGGCGGCAGCGGTGAGCGTCTGGGACGACGTCGTCGGCCAGGACGTCGTCGTCGCCACCCTGCGGGCGGCCGCCGCGGCCGGCCGGGCCCCGGGCGAGGCGGACCGGCGGGCGCTGGCCCACGCCTGGCTCATCACCGGGCCGCCGGGGTCCGGCCGGTCGGTCGCCGCCCGGGCCCTGGCCGCCGCCCTGCAGTGCACCGACCCGGGGGAGCCCGGCTGCGGGCGCTGCGCCGCGTGCCGGACGGTCCTGGCCGGCACCCACCCCGACGTCACCCTGGTCGGCACCGAGAAGGTCGTCTTCAGCATCGAGGAGATCCGCCCGCTCGTCGCCCAGGCCCAGCGCGCCCCGGCCCAGGGCCGGTGGCGGGTGATGCTCATGGAGGACGCCGACCGCATGGTCGAGCGCACCTCCAACGTCCTCCTCAAGGCGGTCGAGGAGCCGCCGCCCCGGACCGTGTGGCTGCTGTGCGCCCCGAGCCCCGAGGACGTCCTGACCACCATCCGGTCCCGGTGCCGGGCCGTCCACCTGCGCGTGCCGGACCCCCGCGCGGTCGCCGACCTGCTCGTCCACCGCGACGGCGCGGACCCGGCCATCGCGCTGGCCGCCGCCCGGGCCGCGCAGTCCCACGTCGGGCTGGCCCGGCGGCTGGCCCGCAGCCCCGAGGCCCGGGAGCGGCGCCGCCGCCTGCTCGCCGTGCCCGCCGCCATCCGCGGCGTGGGCGACGCCGTCCTAGCCGCCGCCGACCTCATCGAGCTCTCGGCGGCCGACGCCAGGGCCGGTACCGAGGAGCGCGACGCCGCCGAGAAGGCCGAGCTGCTCCGCACCCTCGGCGTCGAGGCCGGCGCCCGGGTCCCGCCGGCGCTACGCGGCCAGGTCCGCCAGCTGGAGGAGGAGCAGAAGCGCCGGGCCACCCGGGCGCAGCGGGATGTGCTCGACCGGGCGATGGTGGACCTGCTCGCGCTCTACCGGGACGTCCTCGTGGTCCAGCTCGGCGCCGACGTCGAGCTCGTCAACACCGACCTGGCTGAGGAGGTCCGGCGCCTCGCCGCCGGGTCCAGCCCCGAGCAGACCGTCCGGCGGATGGACGCCGTCGGCGTCGCCCGTGAGCGCCTGGCCGGGAACGTCGCCCCGCTGCTCGCGGTCGAGGCCATGATGGTGGGCCTGCGGCCGCAGGCCTGACCGCGCCCTCGGCACCGGCCGGCAGCCCGGAGCCCCGCCTCAGCACCGGGCTAGCAGCCCGGCGCCCGCACCCCGGCGCCGGCCGGCAGCTGTGGGCGGCCGTCGGCGCGGCGGGCGCCAGCGGGTAGCGTGACTAGGTGCGCCGACTCGCCCCTCCGCTCGCCGCCCTGGCCGGGCTCGCCGTCGTGCTCGCCGGCTGCAACCAGGTCACCGCGCCCCCGGAGACGCCCACTGCCTCCGCGTCCCCGTCCGCGCCCGCGTCCCCGCCCGCGGACCTGCCGGCCGGGCTGGACCGGTTCTACACCCAGGACGTCGCGTGGGAGGAGTGCGGGCAGGACGCCGAGTGCGCGGACGTCACCGTCCCGCTCGACTACGACGACCCCGACGCCGGGGAGATCACCCTGGCCGTCAAGCGGCTGCGCAGCGCGGGCGCGGACCGGGTCGGGTCCCTCCTGATCAACCCGGGCGGGCCCGGCGGCTCCGGGATCGAGCTCGTCGACGCCGCCCAGGGCTACTTCAGCGAGGACCTCCTCGGCGCCTACGACCTCGTCGGCTTCGACCCCCGCGGCGTCGACGCCTCCACCGCCATCGACTGCGTGGACGACGCCGAGCTCGACCGGCTCCGCAGCGCCGAGTACGACCTCACCACCGACGCCGGCCTGAGCGCCTACCAGGACGACCTCGGCATCGTCCGGGAGGGCTGCGCCGCCCGGTCCGGGGACCTCCTCGGCCACGTCGACACCGAGTCCGCGGCCCGGGACATGGACGTGCTGCGGCACCTGCTGGGCGAGCCGGAGCTGGACTACCTGGGCTTCTCCTACGGCACCTTCCTCGGCGCCACCTACGCCGAGCTGTTCCCCGACCGGGTCGGCAACCTCGTGCTCGACGGCGCGATGGACCCCGCGCTGGACACGCACGGGATCGTCCTCGGCCAGGCCGCCGGGTTCGAGGACGCCCTGCGCGCCTACGTCGCGGACTGCCAGTCCGGCTCCGACTGCCCGCTCACCGGCGGGGTGGAGGAGGGGGTCGCCCAGGTGCAGCGGCTGCTGGAGGTGGCCCGGGCGACCCCACTGCCCACCGCCTCGGACCGGCCGCTGACGGCCTCGCTGGCGTTCTCCGGCATCATCACCCCGCTCTACGACGACGCGACCTGGTTCGTGCTGACCACCGCCCTGGACCAGGCGATCAACCAGCGGGACGGCTCCCAGCTGCTCTACCTGGCCGACCTGACGGCCGGCCGGGAGAGCGACGGCACCTACTCCAACAACAGCGTCGAGGCCAACTGGGCCATCAACTGCCTGGACTTCCCGGCCCGGGGCGACCTCGCCCAGTGGCAGGAGGAGGCCGAGGAGCTGCGCGCCACCGCCCCGGTCCTCGGGGAGTTCCTCGCCTTCGGGGACATGCTGTGCGACCAGTGGCCGGTCGACGGCGGCCGGGAGCCGGCCCCCGTGGACGCCGACGGCGCCGGGCCCATCATGGTCGTCGGTACCACCGGGGACCCCGCCACGCCCTACCCGTGGTCCGAGAGCCTGACAGAGGAGCTGGCGGAGGGGTTCCTGGTCACCTACGACGGCGAGGGCCACACCGCCTACGGCTCGTCCAACGAGTGCGTGACCGACGCCGTGGACGCCTTCCTCATCGAGGGCACCCGACCCGAGGGGGACCTGCGCTGCTGACGGTCCGGCCTGCCGTCGGTCCGGTGCGGCCGGCGGTCCTCGACTGCTGACCGTGCCGGCGGCGGTCCTCGGCTGCTGACTGTCCGATGTGACCGTCGCGGGCGCAGCTCCCGCGGCGCGCAGGGCCGGCTTTGAGCCCCCGCGGCGTCCCCGGTACAGTGGTGGGGCCGTGCGGCGCGCCGCCTTAGCTCAGTCGGCAGAGCGATTCACTCGTAATGAATAGGTCGTGGGTTCGATTCCCACAGGCGGCTCCATCAGCACCCCGCTGGCCTGCACCGCCGGCGGGGTGCACCGGTGAGGGCCCGGGGCCGTGAACGGCAGCAGTGACCGTCCCGTGGTGCTCCACCTGGTCCATCGTCCGCCGCCGGCGTTGATCGGCTGGGCGACCTCAGCCCGCTGAAGCTCGGCCGGTGAAGCTCACCCCGTTTGAAGTCGGACTCCTAGGGTCGGTCCGTTCTCGACGCCGAGTCCGGTTCGATGCAGACGCCCGACGTCTAGAACCCCTCTTCCGGGTCATACCGAGCCACGCCCACCATCCGACGGAGCCGGTCCCGACTACCAGCGGCGCGTGGATATGGCGCGGGTGATGCGGAACACCCGAGCTATGGGAACCGGCATTTCCCCCCGACGAGCAAGCGCACCGGTGCCCGCTCCTCGTGGCCCTAAGGCGCCCGCTCACCGTGACCTAACGGTCCTCGCTCTCCGTGGGCCTAACGGCCCCGCGTGCGGTGCTCAACCGACAACGTCCGGCACAATCCCCTGCCTCCCCCCAGGGCCGGCCCAGGACCGTCCACCGCCGTCTACCTGTAACAACCGCCCCGCGCCAACCGTGTGACGGTGCGTCAAGTCCCCTCGGCGACCGGGCCGTCGACCAGCGCGCCCAGTCGCGGCCGGGCTGGTTCCACGGCCAGGTGGAGGCGGTGGCCCGCCGGCCGAGCGTTGTTACGCGACGGGTCTCAGGAACTTTCCCCATTCGCCTGTCGTTGCAGCCCCGGCGGGCACCCGCGCCTGGTACTGCCAGATCTGGCGCCGGGTCCGGCACCGGTGGCCCGGCGTAGACTCGGCCCATGGAGTACGTCCTCGCCCTCGTGCCCTCCATCGGGACGGCAATCCTCTTCTACGTCGTCGTCCGGGCGATGATCAACGCGGACCGCAATGAACGGGCCGCGCTCAGGCGGCTCGACGCCGAGGCGGAGGCAAAGGAGCAGGCCAACCCTCCCCGCTGACGTGACAATCAGCGGCCGGCCAATTATGCTTCTCTGCAGCGTGATCCCCTGTCGCGTCGGCGGAGGTCTCCCTCCGCAATCGAAGATTCACCGGAAGGAAGCGCGGTCCAGCCATGGCCCAGAAGGTTCAAGTCACCCTGATCGATGACACCGACGGTACGGAGGCTGTGGACACGGTCTCGTTCGGCCTCGACGGTGTCAGCTACGAGATCGACCTCAGCGAGGAGAACGCCCAGGCCCTACGCGACGCCCTCGCCCCCTACGTCGCGAACGCCCGGCGCGAGACCGGCCGTCGTCGGTCCCGGACGCCCCGTGGCGGCGGCGCTGGCGGTGCCGGCGGCCGTGGCCGCCCCGTCTCCGACGCCGGCAAGATCCGCGAGTGGGCGCGGGCCAACGGCTACGAGGTCTCCGAGCGCGGCCGCATCTCCGCGGACGTCCGCGAGGCGTACGAGCTCGCCAACGCCTGAGGCTGACAGGACGCACCCGAACGGCCGGCACGCCCCAGCGGCGGGCCGGCCGTTCGTCGTCCTCCGCCCACGGCTCGCCTCCACCGCCGGCTTGCCTTCGCCCCTGACGGCGGGCGGCCGCTCGCCCAGCCGGTGAGGAAACCGGAGGCCACACGCCCCTGCCGGCGAGTGACCGGGGCCACTGGCCAAGACGGTCCCGAACGGGAACCTCCCGGTGGGGGACCGCCGCCCGGCCAGTGGGGGACCGGGGCGCCGCACGTCCGGGCTAGAAGGTCGCGGTCCCGGACGACGGTCCCGGCGGGGCTCCCACCACGATGGAACAATGGCCACCATGACCTACACCCTGGTAATGCTCCGTCACGGCGAGAGCGACTGGAACGCCAAGAACCTGTTCACCGGCTGGGTGGACGTGCCGCTGTCCGAGAAGGGCGTGGCAGAGGCCACGCGGGCCGGTGATCTCCTCCGCGAGGAGGGCATCGCGCCCGACGTCGTGCACACCTCGCTGCTGCGGCGGGCTATCTCCACCGCCAACATCGCCCTGGACCGGGCCGACTTCCACTGGATCCCCGTCAAGCGCAGCTGGCGCCTCAACGAGCGGCACTACGGCGCGCTGCAGGGCAAGAACAAGAAGGAGATCCGCGAGGAGTACGGCGAGGAGCAGTTCATGACCTGGCGGCGCTCCTACGACGTCCCGCCGCCGGAGATCGAGCTCGGCTCGCCGTACTCCCAGGACGCCGACCGCCGCTACGCCGGCGAGCCGATCCCGCGCACCGAGTGCCTCAAGGACGTGCTGGAGCGGGCCCTGCCGTACTGGGAGGCCGAGATCGTGCCCGACCTGCGGGCCGGCAAGACGGTCCTCGTCGCGGCGCACGGCAACTCCGAGCGCGCGATCATCAAGCACCTCGACGGCATCGACGACCAGACCATCGCCGGCATCAACGTCCCCACCGGCATTCCGCTGCTGTACGAGCTCGACGAGGACCTGCGGCCGATCACCCCCGGCGGCCGGTACCTCGACCCCGAGGCCGCGGCCGAGTCCATCAAGGCGGTCGCCAACCAGGGCAAGTAGTCCGGAACGACGGCGACGGCGAGGGTCCCGCTCACGGGCCCCTCGCCGTCGCGCCGGGGTGCCTCGCCCGTCGTCGGCGCGGGAGCGCCGCGCGCCGCACGGACTGTCGCCGTCCCGACGGCGGGCCGGCGCCGGCCCGTCCCCGGGCGGCGGTCAGTCCCGGTGCGGCCCCTGCCCGCCCTCGACCACGTGGTGCGCGGCCCGCGTCGCGTCCCCGGTGACCAGGAAGGTGATCCGCCGGGCCACCGAGACCCCGTGGTCGCCGAAGCGCTCGAGGTAGCGGCCCAGCAGCACCGCGTCGACGATCTGCTGCCGGGTCATCGCCACGCCGTCGTCCAGGACGATCTCGAAGGACCGGCGGTGCAGGCGGTCCAGCACGTCGTCGTCGCGCTCGATTGCCGCACCGAGCTGGAGGTCGCGCGTCTCGAGCAGCCGGACGACCTGCCGGGCGACCTTGGTGGCCTGCTCGCCCATCTCGGTCAGCAGGTCGTGCATCGGCCCGGTCGTGGCCGTCTCCGGGTACCGCCCGCGGGCCACGTAGGCGACGTGCCGGGCCAGGTCCCCCATCCGCTCCACGGTGGCCGAGAGCCGCAGCCCGGAGACGACCACGCGCAGGTCGGTGGCCACCGGCTGCTGCCGGGCGAGCAGGGAGATGCCCTGGTCGTCCAGGGTCGCCTCGAGCCGGTCGATCTGCCGGTCGGCGTCGATGACCTCCTCGGCGAGGGTGAGGTCGGCCGTGCGCAGGGCGGTGGTCGCCTTGTCGATCGCGACGGCGACCTGCTCGGCCATCTGCAGCAGGTCCTGCCCCAGCTGCTCCATCTCTTGCTTGAAGACTTGTCGCACCCCGGCTCCTCGTGTCTCGCTCGGCCCGGGTCCACGGGCACCTCCACCGTAGCCAACCTGGCACGGGTGTACGACCGGTGACGGGTAGGTGAACGGCGCGGGGCTGATGGCCCGCCTCGGTGCCGGGACGCCGTCGGCCCCTACCCTGGTCGGCGTGGGAGAGGTGTGGCTGCTCGCCGTCGTGGCGCTGGTCGGCGTCGCCGTCGGCGCTGCCGCCATGCTGGCCGCCCGGGTGACCGAGCGCGAGCGCCGGGCGGGCGCGCCGCCGCCGCCCACCGGCGGGATGGACGACGACGTGCTGGCCGTGCTGTCGGTGCTGCCGCAGATCGTCATCGTCCTGGAGGCCGACGACGAGGTGCTGCGGGCCAGCCCGGCCGCGCACAGCTTCGGCCTGGTCCGCGCCGACGCCCTGGCCCACCCCGAGCTCCGCGCGCTCGTCGCCGGGCTGCGCCGGGACGGCCGGATCCGCGACCAGGAGGTGCTGCTCGCCCGCGGCCCGGTGAGCGGGGCCGGCACGCTCACCATGCAGGTCCGGGTGGCGCCGCTGAAGGCCGGCCGCGTCCTCGTCCTGGTGGCCGACCGCACCAAGGAGCGGCGGGTGGAGGAGATGCGCCGGGACTTCACCGCCAACGTCTCCCACGAGCTCAAGACGCCGGTGGGGGCGCTCGCCCTGCTGGCCGAGACCGTCGCCGAGGCCGCGGACGACCCCGGGACGGTGCGCCGCTTCGCCGAGCAGATGCGCACCGAGGCCCGCCGGCTGGGCGACCTCGTCCAGGAGATCATCGAGCTCTCCCGGCTCCAGGAGCCGGACGCCCTCGCCGGGTCCGCCCCGGTCGCCGTCGACGACGTGGTCGCCGAGGCCGTCGCCCGGGTCGAGGTCGAGGCCCGGTCCCGGCACGTCACGCTCGTCCGGGGCGGGACCCCGGGCCTGCAGGTGTACGGCGACGCCGCCCTGCTGACGACGGCGGTGCGCAACCTCCTCGACAACGCCGTCCGGCACTCCCCGCCCGCCTCCCGGGTCTCGGTGGGTGTCTCCAGCCGGGACGCCCTGGTGCGGATCGCCGTCGTCGACCAGGGCGAGGGGATCCCCGCCGACCAGCGCGAGCGGGTCTTCGAGCGCTTCTTCCGCGGGGACGAGGCCCGCTCCCGGCAGACCGGGGGCAGCGGGCTCGGGCTGAGCATCGTCAAGCACGTGGTGCGCGACCACGGCGGGGACGTCGAGCTGTGGTCGACCGAGGGCAAGGGCTCCACCTTCACCCTCGTGCTCCCCGAGGCCCGGGGCCCGGTCCCGGCCGGGGAGCCCGCGGAGGCGGGGCAGCCCGCGGGCGCGGAGCCGCCCGCAGGCGCGGGGCAGCCCGCCGTCGCCGAGCAGCAGGATGCGGCCGGTCGGCCGGGAACCCCGGAGCGACGGACGCCGGCCCCTGAGGAGGTCCCGTGACGAAGATCCTGGTCGTGGAGGACGAGCCCGCGCTGCGGGACCCGCTGGCCTACCGGCTCCAGCGCGACGGCTTCGACGTCGTCGCCGTGGCGGACGGTCCGGCCGCGCTCGACGCGCACGCGCGCGGCGGCGTCGACCTCGTCCTGCTCGACCTGATGCTGCCCGGCCTGTCCGGCCTGGAGGTGTGCCGGCAGCTGCGGCGCCGCGGCGACGTCCCGATCATCATGCTGACCGCCAAGGACAGCGAGACCGACAAGGTGGTCGGGCTCGAGCTCGGCGCCGACGACTACGTCACCAAGCCCTACTCCTACCGCGAGCTCCTCGCCCGCGTGCACGCCGTGCTGCGCCGCGGCGCGGCCGACCCGGCGCCGGAGGCCCCGGTGCTGGCCGTGGGCCCGGTGCGGATGGACGTCGAGCGGCACGAGGTGACGGTGGCGGGGCAGCCGGTGGCGGTGCCGCTGCGCGAGTTCGAGCTGCTCGAGCTCTTCCTCCGCAACCCCGACCGGGTCCTGACCCGCGGGCAGATCCTGGACCGGGTCTGGGGGCCGGGCTACGTGGGGGACACCAAGACCCTCGACGTCCACGTCAAGCGGGTGCGGGCCAAGATCGAGCCGGACCCGGCCCGGCCGGAGCTCATCCAGACGGTCCGCGGCCTGGGCTACAAGCTGGTCAGCCCGGCGGGCGGCTGAGTGTCCTGATCAACGGCGGGCGGCCCGGCGAGCGGCCGAGCGTCGCACCGCCCGGCGGGCTGCCGCGGCCGCGGCCCGAGACGGGGCACGGGACCGGGCATGGCCGGGCGTTGTCGGCCTACGCCGCGGCGGCGCCGGTGACCTCGTCGAGGTAGTGCTCGTACTCCGGCAGGGTGCCGTCGAGCACGGGGACCTGCACCTCGGTCCCGCCCACGCCGGACGCGCCCACGGTGGCCGGCAGCATGCTGCCCGGCACGGCCTCGACGTCGACCGTCACCCCCTCCTCGGACAGGCGGACCGTCTCGTCGGCGCCGACCCGGACCGGGACCTCCGCGCCGGCCTCGCCGAACCGGAGGCTGACCTCGGCGTCCTCCCCGGAGTGGTTCACCACGGCGCCCAGGACGTGCGCCGGGGCACCCTCGCCCTCGGTGAGGACGAGGAGGTTCTCCACCCGGACCTCCTCGGTCAGCCCCACCCGGACGCCGTCGCTGGGGGCGTAGGAGTACTGCGTGGTGATGGGGTTGCTGGCGGAGCAGCCGCCGAGCGTCGCGGCGACCCCGAGGCAAGCGGCGGCGAGCAGCCGGGAACGTGCGTGAGCCACGAGGCCTCTCCTTCGTCGGTACCGGGAGCCGCGGCACCGGCCCCAGCCGGAGCGTACCGGCTACCGCTGGGCGGGCACCCCGCGCACGCGCCCACGGGCCCGACGGCGGCCCGGCAGGTCGCCTTCACCGGGCCTGACGGCGGCCCGGTAGGGGGCCTTCACCGGGTCCGTCGGCGGCTGGGCAGGTGGCCTCCACCGGCCCGTCGGCGGCTGGGCGGGTGGCCCCCACCGGCCCCGACGGCGGCTGGGCAGGTGACCTCTACCGTCCCGACGGCGGCCCGGAAGACGGTCCGGACGAGCCCGCCGGGCGCCGTCGGCCCGTCCAAGATCCCGCGGAATCTCGCCGTTTCTGCGTGGTAGACTAGGTGCCCTCACGACCCAAGGAGCAACTCGACATGACCTTCGCTGTCGGCGAGACCGTCGTCTACCCGCACCATGGAGCCGCCCTCATCGAGGACATCTCGACCCGGGTCATCCGCGGGGAGGAGAAGCTCTACCTGCACCTGCGGGTCGCCCAGGGAGACCTCTCCATCCAGGTCCCGGCGGAGAACGTCGACCTCGTCGGGGTCCGCGACGTCGTCGGCAAGGAGGGCCTGGAGCGCGTCTTCGAGGTGCTCCGCGCCCCCTACACCGAGGAGCCGACCAACTGGTCGCGCCGGTACAAGGCCAACGTCGAGAAGATCGCGTCCGGCGACGTGATCAAGGTCGCCGAGGTCGTGCGCGACCTGTCCCGGCGCGACTCCGACCGGGGCCTGTCCGCGGGCGAGAAGCGCATGCTCGCCAAGGCCCGCCAGATCCTCGTCTCCGAGCTCGCGCTGGCCGAGAAGACCGAGGAGGTCCGGGCCGAGGCCATGCTGGACGAGGTCCTCGCCTCCTGACGCCGCGGCACCGACCGCGGCGCGCCCGCCGATGACCAGCGCGGCCGTCCTCACCGCCGCCGGCTCCGGGACCCGGCTCGGCACACCCGTCCCGAAGGCGCTCGTCCCGCTCGACGGGGTCCCCCTGGTCCTGCACGCCGCCCGCGGCCTGGCCGACGCCGGCTGCCTGGGCGCCGTCGTCCTCACCGTCCCCGCCGGCCACGTCGCCGCCTTCGCCGAGCTCTTCCCCGACGGCCGGGTGCCCGGCACCGCGCTGCCCGTCACGGTGGTCCCCGGCGGCCCCACCCGGCAGGCCTCGGTCGCGGCGGGGCTGGCCGCCCTCCCGGACGCCGTCGACGTCGTCCTGGTGCACGACGCCGCCCGGTGCCTCACCCCGCCGGCGCTGGTCCGGGCGGTGGAGGCGGCCGTGCGCGGCGGGCACCGCGCCGTCGTGCCGGCCCTGCCCGTCACCGACACCGTCAAGCGGGTCGGGCCGCCGGACGCCGCCGGCGCCGAGCCGGTCCTGGCCACCCCGGACCGCGGGGCGCTGCGCGCCGTGCAGACCCCGCAGGGGTTCGACCGCGACCTCCTGGCCCGCGCGCACGGCGCCGCCCGTGCCCGCGCCGGCCGGGAGGGCACGGCGGCCAGCGACGACGCCGCCCTGGTGGAGGCGCTCGGCGAGACCGTGTGGGCGGTGCCGGGCCACGAGCTGGCGCTGAAGATCACCACCGCGCGCGACCTCGCCCTCGCCGAGGTGCTGCTCGCCGGTGCCGACGTCGACCCTGCGGCCGGCGCGGCCGCAGCCGGTGGCGTCGGCGGCCAGAGCCAGGCGGGGACCTGAGCTAGGACGGCCGAGCCGGCGGGCGGAAGCGGCCCGGGGACCTGAACCAAGGACGCCTCCGGACGCCGTCGACCGTGACAACCCTCACCGGACGCCGTCGCCCCAGAACCCGCCGCGCGGTGCGACACTGGACGGCAGGGAGCCCACGGGCCTCCCGACATCGCACAGCACGGCTACAGCGCCGGCGGCCCGGCCGCCGAGGACGCAGACGGCGGAGATGCCTGCGGTGACCTCCAGCCGAGAGAAGTAGACCTTGCCCACCACCATGCCTTCCACCATGCCCACCGCGCCCGCGGCCGCGACCCCCGGCGACTCGTTCGTCGCGCTCGGCGTGCCCGGGCTCCTCGCCCGCACGCTGACCGCGCGCGGCATCACCGCGCCGTTCCCGATCCAGACGGCGACCCTGCCCGACACCCTCGCCAGCCGGGACGTCCTCGGCCGCGGCCGGACCGGCTCGGGCAAGACCCTCGCCTTCGCGCTGCCCCTGGTCGCCCGCCTCGCCGCCCTCGTGCCGTCCGGAGAGACGCTCCCCGGCCGCACCGTCCCGGGCCACCCCCGCGGCCTCGTGCTCGCGCCGACCCGCGAGCTGGCCAACCAGATCGCGGAGACGATCCTCCCCCTCGCCGGCGCCGCCGGCCTGCGGGTGACCACCATCTTCGGCGGCGTCAAGCAGACCCGGCAGGTCCAGGAGATCCAGCGCGGCGCCGACATCGTCGTCGCCTGCCCCGGCCGCCTCGAGGACCTGATGCAGCAGCGGCTCGTGCACCTCGACGCCGTCGCGGTCACCGTCCTGGACGAGGCCGACCACATGGCCGACCTGGGCTTCCTGCCCGGGGTGACCCGGATCCTGCGGGCCACCCCGGCCGGGACGCAGCGGCTGCTGTTCTCCGCCACGCTGGACAACGGCGTCGACAAGCTCGTCAAGCAGTTCCTGCGCGCGCCGCTGCACCACAGCGTCGACCCGGCCGCCGCGCCCGTCGCCGCGATGACCCACCACGTCTTCGAGGCCGCGGGTACCCCCGAGAAGACCGAGCTGGTCCGCACCCTCGCCTCCGGCAGCGGCCGCCGGATGCTGTTCACCCGCACCAAGCACCAGGCCAAGAAGCTCGCCCGCCAGCTCACCGCCGGCGGCATCCCCGCCGTGGAGCTGCACGGCAACCTCTCCCAGAACGCCCGCGAGCGCAGCCTGGACGCCTTCTCCACCGGCGAAGTGTCGGTCATGGTCGCCACCGACATCGCCGCCCGCGGCATCCACGTCGACGACGTCGACCTGGTCGTCCACGTCGACCCGCCCGCCGAGCACAAGGCCTACCTGCACCGCTCCGGCCGCACCGCCCGGGCCGGGCACGGCGGCGACGTGGTGACCATCGTGCTGCCCGAGCAGCGCGCGGACTTCCGCAGCCTCGCCCGGGCCGCGAAGATCCACGCCACCCCGGTGACCGTCGCGCCGACCGACCCGCAGGTGCGCGCGCTGGTCGGCGAGGTCGCCCCGGCCGTCGCGCCGGACCGTGCCCCGGTGGCCGCCTCCCGCAAGGCCGCGCCGCAGCCGCAGGCTGCTGCCGGGCGGCGCCGCGGCACGCCGTCCGGTGCTGGTGCTGCCCGCGGCGCCGGCCGGACCGGCGGAGACGGTGCCCGGACCGCCGCTGGCGGGACCCGTGGTGCTGGCCGGGGCACCGGCCAGCACCGCGGCGAGGCCGGGGCCGGCGCACCGGCCGGGCGTTCCCGACGTCGGCGGGGCGGCGCGGGTGCTCCGCGTGCGACCGACGGGTCCCGCTCGGGCGGCTCGCGGTCCTCGGGCGGCTCGCGCCCGGTCTACACTTCGGCCACCGGCGCGCCGGCGTTCGCCGGCACGATGCAGGACTTCGGGGAGCAGCGCGGGCGCCGGCGGGCGACCGCCAGCGGTCGCGCCTCCTGAGGCCCGCCTCGCCCACATCGGTGGCCCGGCGGTGGCAGCTGCCGCTGCCAGGCCACCGATCGCTCTTCCCACGGCCGCCGGCCACGGGCAGTGCTCGCCACCACGGGCGGTGCTGGGCACCAGGGGCGGTGCTGGCCACGCCGTACGGTGACGTCATGCTCTTGCCCCGGACCGGGATCGGGACCGACGTCCATGCCTTCGCCGACCCAGCTACCGACCGCCCCATGCGGCTGGCCTGCCTGGACTGGCCAGGGGAGACCGGTCTGGTGGGGCACTCCGACGCCGACGTCGCGGCCCACGCCGCCTGCGACGCGCTGCTGTCCGCCGCCGGGCTTGGCGACCTGGGGACGAACTTCGGCACTGCCGAGCCGCGCTGGGCGGGCGCCGGCGGCGCAGAGCTGCTGGTCGAGACGGTCCGCCGGGTGCGCGCGGCCGGCTTCGACGTAGGCAACGTCGCGGTCCAGGTCATCGGGGTGCGGCCGCGGATCGGGGCGCGCCGGGCCGAGGCCGAGGCCGCGATGACGGCCGCCGTGGGGGCCCCGGTCAGCCTCTCCGCCACCACCACCGACGGCCTCGGCTTTACCGGCCGGGCCGAGGGCGTCGCCGCCGTGGCGACTGCGCTCCTCGCTCCGGCGCCCGGTGGACGAACCGCGCCGGCACGAGCTTGAGCATCACCTGAGCTTCCGCCTCGCGCACGAGGTGCGCTTCGCCCGATCGTCCATGCGGCGCGAGGAGCCGTTGCCACGGCGGGCGGCCGGTACCGCAGCACGTGTACCTGGACGACCACAAAGTCCCTTCCAGACAGAGCCAGCCCGGATCGTCTTCCGCGGAATCCCGCCACTCCTGCCCAGCCGCTCGGGGTGCTGCAGGGGCCTTTGTGGTCGTTCGCGAACAGCTCCGCCGGTCTCTCGTTCGACGGAACCCGTCGTGCAGGCGGTCAGACCGAGCGCAACCCGGCTCAGACCGAGCACAACCAGGTTCGGCGACCGGGGCCGTCGACCCGGCGCCTGCGCGGCCGCGGGGTTGCCGGAACGACCGTAAAGTGCTCTCCGGACAGAGCCGGGCCAGGTCGTTTTCAGCGGAGTTCCGCCACTTCGACCCGACCGGTCCCGGGCCTGCGGCGGACTTTACGGTCGCCCGCGAACAGTCTCCGTCGGTCTCGCCCGGCGGAGCGGGGCGCGCAGCGGGTCAGACCGAGCGCAGCCCCGGGTCGACGACCGGGACCGTCGGTCCTGGCTCGGCCGGCGTGGCCGCGGACCCCGACGCGGCCAGGTCAAGGTCCTCGTACCGAACAGGCGGCCCGTCGACCCCGGCGTCGCTGCTGCCCACGGCGCCGTCGACGGGTACCTCGATGACTATCGAGCCGTCGCCATCG
Source organism: Georgenia sp. TF02-10 (assembly GCF_022759505.1). Lineage (NCBI taxonomy): Bacteria > Bacillati > Actinomycetota > Actinomycetes > Allobogoriellales > Allobogoriellaceae > Georgenia > Georgenia sp. TF02-10. The sequence continues at coordinate 687,548 of NZ_CP094289.1, forward strand.
GTGCCGCCGATCGCGTCGCCGGGCGCCAGGCTGCCATCCCCGTCCCCAGGAGCCTCGGTCAAGACCCCGTCGCTCGGGGCCACCGTGACGAGTCCCTCGGCGCGGGCCACGGCGACGACCGGGCCGCCGTCGGCACGGGCGACGTCGACCGCCGGCTCGCCGTCGAGCCCGGGATCGACCTCGACGACCTCCACCACGTCACCGATCTTGGTGACGTCGAGCAGGAAGGTCACCACGTCCGGGGGCTGGATGAGACGCGGCGGCGTCCCCATGCGGTAGGCCAGGCGGGCGATCAGGGCGACCGCCGAGGAGTCCATGAAGGTGACGTGCCGGACGTCGAGGTCGACCGGCACGGAACGCCGGATGACCTCGTCGCAGGCCTCGCCCAGCTCGCCCTGGATGGCGACGTCGACCTCACCCGCGAGGACGATGCGGCTGCGGGTGGGGGCGAGCAGGACGGAGACCGAGCCGAGCGGCTCTGCAGTGTCCATGGAGCGTCCGTTCGGCCGGAGTAGCGCGGGAAGCGCCCGCGGGCCCGCGAGCAGCGACAGATTACACCGTAAGGCACTGCGTCTTACACCGTAAGTTCGCGGCGTCCCGGGCGGCGGTCTCACCCGCCTCGGCGACCGCCGGAAGGGCCCGGCAAAGCCGGTCAAAACGGACGGGGCGGGGAGCGTCAGCCGCTCCTCAGCCCCGTCAGCCGACGCCCGCGCGCCCCCACCCGGATCCGTCTGCATGCTCCACCGCCGCGCTCGGCGCTGACGGATCTCGGCCCGGACCGGTCGGTGCGCCGCCGCGGTGACGGCGTGCCGAGCCCCTCGGTGCGTGGACGTGGCGAGCCTGCGGGGCCGCGCGGTCAGTGCGCCGCCGCGGTGACGACTGCCGAGTCTCGCCGCAGCCCGGACCGCACCGGCAGGAGCAGCAGCAGCCCGACCAGCAGGACCGCGACGATGCCGAGGATCCCCCAGTACTGGACCTCCTCGAGCCCAGCGGCACCGGTCACCGCCAGGCCCAGCGTCATCGCCAGGGAGAAGGACGCCGGCGCCAGGAAGCTGACCGCCCGGCCGGTGGTGGCGTACAGCCCGAACACCTCGCCCTCCTGCCCCTCCGGGATGAGCCGGGCGAGGAACGTGCGCGAGGCGGACTGGGCCGGCCCGACGAAGATGCACAGCGCCAGGCCCACCGACCAGAACACCGCGCGGCCGCCGTCGTGCAGGACGAAGACCAGGGTGCCGGCGAGGACCATCGCCGCGAGGGAGCCGACGATGAGCCGCTTCGGGCCGAGACGGTCGTCCAGCGTCCCGAACGCGATGGTGGCCACGCCGGCGACGAGGTTGGCGGCCACCCCGAAGACGATGACGTCGCCGGGGGAGAACCCGAAGGTGCCGGCGGCGATGACCCCGCCGAAGGTGAACACCCCGGCCAGGCCGTCCCGGAAGACGGCGGAGGAGAGCAGGAAGTAGACGATGTGGTGGTCGCGGCGCCAGAGCGCCCGGATCGAGCCGAGGAGCAGGCGGTAGGACGCCAGCAGGCCCACCCGCGGGCGTCGGCCGGCCGCCGGCGCGTCCCGGGCCGTGAGGAGGACCGGCAGGGAGAACACCAGCGTCCACACCGCGCAGACGAGCATCGTCACGCGCACGTCCAGCCCGTCCTCGTCGGTGATGCCGAAGACGCCGACGTCGGGGGCGATCAGGCCCAGGTAGACCAGCAGGAGCAGCACGATCCCGCCGATGTACCCCAGCCCCCAGCCGAGGCCGGAGACCCGGCCGACCGTCGCCGGGGTGGAGACCTCCCCGAGCATCGCGTTGTAGTTCACCGACGCCAGCTCGAAGAAGACGTTGCCGGCGGCCAGCAGCACCAGGCCCAGCCACAGGTGGCCCGGGTCGGGGGTGACGAAGAACATCGCGGCGGAGACGACGACGACGGCGCCCGTGTTGATCGCCAGCCACCGGCTCCGGCGCCCGGACCTGTCGGCCCGCTGCCCGGACACCGGCGCCAGCAGCGCGATGACCACCCCGGCCGCGGCCAGCGCCCAGCCCAGGGTGGCGTCGGCGCCGGGGCCGAAGGCGTCGGAGGTCAGGTAGACCGTGAAGACGAAGGTGGTGATGACCGCGTTGAACGCGGCGCCGCCCCAGTCCCACAGGCCCCAGGCCAGGACCGGCCACGCGCCGGGGCGGTGCGGGGCCTTGCCGACGGCGGCCGCCTCGGTGGCGTCCACGACGTCGGCCGGCGGGGTGCCCTCGTTGGCGCCGGCCGCGGTGCCGGCCGGCGCGGTGCCCTCGGTGGCCGGCGCAGTGCCCTCGGTGGCGCCGGCTCGCCCGGCGGCTGCTGCGCCCTCGGCGGTCCCGCCCCCGGCGGTTCCCCCGGCCGGTGGCGCGGTGTCGTCTGTCACGCTCGCACCGTAGCGGCAGGGACCCCGGTGCGGGCGGTCGGCGGGGGAGCGCCGGCCCACGCGGGCGTCGGCCCGCGCCGGTAGCCTGAGCCGGGTGAGCCTGCGACTGTACGACTCCGCCGCCAGGTCGGTGCGCCCCTTCCAGCCCCGCACCCCGGGCCAGGTGGGCATCTACCTCTGCGGCGCCACCGTGCAGGGCGCCCCGCACGTGGGGCACATGCGCTCCGCGATCGCCTTCGACGTCCTGGTCCGCTGGCTGCGCCGCACCGGGCACGAGGTGACCCTCATCCGCAACGTCACCGACATCGACGACAAGATCCTCGCCCGCTCGGCCGAGGCCGGCGTGCCGTGGTGGGCCTGGGCGTACCGCTTCGAGCAGGAGTTCACCACCGCCTACGACGCGCTCGGCGTCGCCCGCCCCACCTACGAGCCGCGCGCCACCGGCCACGTGCCGGACATGGTCGAGCTCATGGTGGACCTGGTCGAGCGCGGGCACGCCTACCGCGGCCAGCCCGGCAACGTCTACTTCGACGTCCGCTCCCAGCCGGACTACGGCTCGCTGACCCGGCAGGCGCTGGAGAACCTGTCGGTGGCCGAGGACGACGACGGCGAGCCGGACAAGCGCGACCCACGGGACTTCGCGCTGTGGAAGGCCCCGCGGCCGGGGGAGCCGCCGACGGCGTCCTGGGACACCCCCTTCGGCCGCGGCCGGCCGGGGTGGCACCTGGAGTGCTCGGCGATGGCCCGGCGCTACCTCGGCGCGACCTTCGACATCCACGGCGGCGGCATCGACCTGCGCTTCCCCCACCACGAGAACGAGCAGGCGCAGTCCCACGCGGCCGGGGACGGCTTCGCCCGGTACTGGGTGCACAACGCCTGGGTCACCGTGGACGGGGAGAAGATGAGCAAGTCCCTGGGCAACTCCCTGCTGGTCGCCAACGTCCTCGCCAGCACCCCGGCACCGGTGCTGCGCCTCGCCCTGGGCACCGTGCACTACCGCTCCACCGTGGAGTTCTCCGACGCCACCCTCGCCGAGGCGACCGGCTCCTGGGAGCGGTTCACCGGGTTCGTCACCCGCGCCGTGGAGGTCGTCGGGGAGGTGCCGACGGCGGAGGTCGCCGCCCAGGACGGCACCCGCCTCCCGGCGGCGTTCGTGGCCGCCATGGACGACGACCTCAACCTCTCCGCCGCGCTCGCCGTCGTCCACGAGTACCTGCGGGCCGGGAACACCGCGCTCGCCGAGCGCGACGACGTCACCGTCCGCCAGGCCCAGCTGCAGGTGCGGGCCATGCTCGACGTTCTCGGCCTGGACCCGCTCGCCCCGCCGTGGCGGGGCGCCGGGGGGACCGGGACCGCCGAGCACGAGGCCCTCGACGCCCTCGTCTCGGCGGTGCTCGCCGAGCGGGTGCAGGCGCGGGGGGCGAAGGACTGGGCCCGGGCGGACGCCCTGCGCGAGCAGCTGGCGGGCGCCGGCGTCGTCGTGGAGGACTCCGCCGACGGGGCCCGCTGGCAGCTGAGGGGCAGGGGCTGATGGCCGGGAACTCCCGCCGCCGCGGCGCGGTGCGCAAGGCCGGGTCCAAGAAGGGCGCGGTGGTCGGCTCCGGCGGGCAGGGCCGCCGGGCCCTGGAGGGCAAGGGCCCCACCCCCAAGGCCACCGACCGGCCCTACCACCCGGCCGCCAAGCGCAAGGCGGCGGCCGAGCGCCGCGCGGCGGCCGCGCCCCGCGCCGGGGAGCGGCGCACCGGCGGCGAGCGGTCGGCCGCCCGGGAACGGCCCGTAGCCGGACGGCCGGGGCCGGAGGGCCCCCGGACGGCCGGCGAGGCCCGCGGGCCGCGCGCCGCGGGCCGGGCCGCGGCCGCCGTCGCCCGCACCCGGGCGGCGCTCGGCGTGGGCGCCGACCACGAGCTCATCGCGGGGCGCAACCCGGTCACCGAGGCGGTCCGCGCCGGCATCCCCCTGGAGCGGGTCTTCCTCGCCGGCGGCATGGCCGCCGACGACCGGCTCGCCGAGGTGGTCCGCACGGCCACCGCGCTGGGCGCCCCGCTGGTGGAGGTCTCCCGCAGCGACCTGGACCGGCTCACCGACGGCGCCGCGCATCAGGGCGTCGTCATCGAGGTCCCGCCGTACGCCTACCGCGACGTCGCCGACCTCCTCGCCCGGGCCGAGCGCGCCGGCCACCCGCCGCTCGTCGTCGCCCTGGACGGGGTGACCGACCCGCACAACCTCGGCGCGGTGCTGCGCAGCGCCGGGGCGTTCGGCGCCGACGGCGTCCTCGTCCCCGAGCGGCGCGCGGCCGGGGTCACCGCGGCCGCCTGGAAGGTCTCGGCCGGCGCCGCCGCGCGGGTCCCGGTGGCCCGCGCGACCAACCTGGTCCGGGCGCTGGGCGAGCTGAAGGCGGCGGGCTGCTTCGTCGTCGGCCTGGACGGGGACGGGCCGACGGCGGTCGCCGACCTGGAGCTGGCCACCGAGCCCCTCGTGCTGGTCACCGGCGCCGAGGGCCGGGGGCTGAGCCGGCTCGTCCGGGAGACCTGCGACATGGTCGCCGCGATCCCCATCGCGTCGTCGGTGGAGTCCCTCAACGCCGCCGTCGCCACCGGGATCGCGCTGTACGAGGTGTCCCGCCGCCGGGCGGGCTGACCGGGGAAGGAGAACCATGCCCGAGGTGCAGTGGGTGGTCGAGAGCGGCGGCCTGTACGGCGACGACCTCGACGCCGGCGTGCTGGAGGCGGCCGTGCGGGAGACCGGCGTCGTCGCCCTCGTCCGGCCCGGCGCCGCGGACCACCTCCCGCTCGTCCTCGCCGTCCAGGGCCGGGGCCGCGCGGTCGGCGTGGTGCGCGACGGCGAGGTCGTGCCCGGGCCCACGCTGCGCCGCTTCGTGGAGGACCTGGCCGCCGCCACCGGCACCGAGGTCGCGATCGGCGGGCACTGGTCCGGCGGCCAGGTGCTGGTGACCGACGACGGCGACAACGGGGAGATCGCCGCCGTGCCGGGGCCGACCGGGCCGACCGGGGTGGTGCCGGCCCCGGCCGAGGTGGCGCCGGGGCCGACCAGGCCGACCGGGGTGGTGCCGGCCCCGGCCGAGGTGGCGCCGGGGCCGACCGGGCCGACCCCGGTGCCCGGAGAGGGCGGCCTCGCGGCGGACCCGGCGGCTGGCCCCGCGGCGGACCCGGCGGCGGAACCCGCCGAGGACGTCCGCCGGTGGCCCGCGCCGCCGGGCGCCGAGGCCGAGGAGCTCCGGCTCGCCGCGGTCACGCCGCTGCCGCTGCTGGACGCACCCTTCCGCGCCCAGGACCTCGGCATCGCCCTGGCTGCGCTCGACCTCGGCGAGCGCCGGGTGCTGCTCGCCGACCGCCGCGGCCTGGGGGTGGGCGGCTGGAGCCGGGCGGCGCTGCCGGCGGTCGTGCTCAGCGTCGTCGACGGCGAGCCCCGCGTCGAGGTGGACCTCCCCGGTGCCATCACCCGGTCCTGGGCCTGGGAGAGCGGGTGGCGCCCGGTGGGCGTTGCCGCCACCGCCGGGCCGGGTGACGCCGAGGCCGCTGCCGCGTTCGCCGAGGAGGTCCTCGGCCGGCTCGGCATGGCCGCCGCGATCACCGCAGCGGTGCCCGGCGCCGAGGCTGACGCCGTGGTCGCCGCGCTGGACGACGTCGACGGCCGGGCCGGGCTGGCTCGCCTGGTCGCGGCCCTGGGCCTGCCGCCCGCCGTCGCCGACGTCCTCGCCGGCACGACGCCGGTCCGCGAGGTCCCCGGGGCCCGGGTGTACGAGCCCGGCGGGATCGGCCGGGCGCTCGGCGAGGCGGCCGCGCTGGAGACCCGTGGGTACGGCGCGATCCCGCAGTACTGGGACCGCTACCGCTCGGTGGCGGTGGACCGGCCGCGCGCGCACCGCGTGGCCGTCTCCGCCGAGGCCGCCCTCGGGGCGGCGCTGGTCGCCCGGCGGCTGCTCGTGGCCCGGCGGGGCCGGGCCTCCGCCGGCGCGGCGCTGGTCGGGGTCGGCCTGCTGGTGGACTCCGTCGCCGAGCTCGTCGTCGCCAGCTGGGTGGCCCGCCGCACCACGGCAGAGGGCAGGTTCGTCCCGGGTCGGCAGCGGCAGGAGTGAGCCGACGGCGGCCGCGGGGTCCGGAGCCGGTTGTCGCCGCCCCGGGTGGGCATCAGCGCCGACGGACGGCCCGACACGCGGGCCGGCCCCCGGCTCAGGCCGTCGCGGCGTCCCCGACGCCGCTGTGGCTGAGGACGGCCTGCTCGTCCGGCCGGTGCCGCAGCACGGTGTCGACGTAGGAGCGCACCGCCTCGGCGGTCGGCACGTCGCGCTGCTGCTCCTGGGACATGAACCACCGGTGCTCGAGCACCTCGTGGAAGATCTCCGCCGGCTCGAGCTTGCGGCGCAGCTCGCGCGGCACCGCCCGCACGGTCGGCTCGAAGACCTCGGCCAGCCAGTCGTGCGCGACCAGGGTGAGGTCCTCGTTCTGCCGGTCGGTCACCGCCCGGTAGGAGTCCAGGTCGTTGAGCATCCGGCGGCCCTGGTTCTCCTGCACGTCCAGCCCGGTCAGCCGCATCACCTGGCGGTGGTAGTGGCCGGCGTCCACCACCTTCGGCTGGATCGAGACCCGGGTGCCGTCCACGTCCGTGGTCATCGCCAGCTCCCCGACGTCGAAGCCGAGGTCGTTGAGCCGGTTGATCCGCTCCATCACCCGCCACCGCTCGGCGGACTCGAAGGTCTCCTGGTGGGTGAGCTCGCCCCACAGCGACTCGTACCGCTCGACGATCCGGTTGCCCATCGCGAGGGTGTCCACGTCCTCGTCCAGCAGCTCCCCGGCCTGGAGGTCCATGAGCTCGCCGATGATGTTCGTGCGGGCCAGGTCCAGGTCGTAGCCGCGCTGGCCGTCGGTGAGGCTGGGGTGCAGCTCGCCGGTCTCGGCGTCGACGAGGTAGGCGGCGAAGGCCCCGGCATCGCGGCGGAAGAGGGTGTTGGAGAGGGAGACGTCGCCCCAGTAGAACCCGAGCAGGTGCAGGCGGACCAGCAGCACGGACAGGGCGTCGACGAGCCGGTCGGCAGTCTCCCGGCGCATGTACTGGCTGAACAGGGCCCGGTAGGGCAGGGAGTAGGGGAGGTGGTCGGTGACGAGCACCGAGTTCAGCTCCTCGCGGGCGGGCGAGCGCCGGCCGGTGATGACCGCCAGCGGGGTCACCGCCGGGGCGCCGAGCCGGCCCAGGGACCGCAGGAGCTCGTACTCGTGATAGGCGATCCGCTCGCCGATCTCCTTCACCGCGATGACCCGCCCGGCGAGCCGGACGAACCGCACGACGTGCCGGGACAGGCCGCGGGGCAGGGCTGCCAGGACCTCCTGCGGCCAGTCCTCCAGCGGCACGTCCCAGGGCAGGTCCAGCAGCGCTGGCTCCACGGTGGCGGCAGTGATCTGGAGCTGGTCGGCCATGGGGCCATTCTTCCCGTTGGTGCTGGGTGCCGGGTGACCGGGGGCCGACGTCGGTCGCCAGCAGGCGGTCCGACGGCGGCTCTTGCCCCGCGGGCGGTCCGACGGCGGGTCCCCGGCGGGCGGTCCGACGGCGGGTCCCCGGCAGGCGGTCCGACGGCGGGTCCCCGGCAGGCGGTCCGACGGCGGTTCACCGGCGGGCGAGCGGCCGCCGGTCGGCCCCTTGCGGTAGCCGGCCGGCGGCGCGCAGCGGCTACTGCGGCAGCCGCTCCCCGGTGCTGGCGGCGAAGACGTGCTGCTCCCCGGGGCGGATGCGGACGTGGATGGTGTCGCCCTTCATCGGCACGTCGCGCGGGTCGATGCGCACGATGATCTGGTCGGAGTCCTCACCCGAGCCCAGGCGCTCCTTGAGCTCCCGGGAGCCGGCGAGCTCGCCGTAGACGTACGCGTCCGAGCCGAGCTCCTCGACGAGGTTGACCTTGACCGGGATGCCGCCGTCGGTGCTGTTGGTCCGGTCCAGCGACTCCGGCCGGAAGCCCAGGACGATCCGGCCGTTGTCGGCCGCGGGCAGGGCGTCCAGGGTGGCCCGGGTGAGCGGGACCCGCGCCTCGCCGAGGACGGCCTGGCCGGCGTCGATGTTGAACTCGCCCAGGTTCATCGCGGGGGAGCCGATGAAGCCGGCCACGAAGACGTTGGCCGGGTGGTCGTACATGTCCCGCGGGGTACCGACCTGCTGGAGCAAGCCGTCCTTGAGGACCGCTATCCGGTCGCCCATCGTCAGCGCCTCGGTCTGGTCGTGGGTGACGTAGACCGTGGTGACGCCGAGGCGCCGCTGGAGGGAGGCGATCTGCGTGCGGGTCTGCACCCGGAGCTTGGCGTCGAGGTTGGACAGCGGCTCGTCCATGAGGAACACCCGGGGCTGGCGCACGATTGCGCGGCCCATGGCCACCCGCTGGCGCTGGCCGCCGGAGAGTGCCTTCGGCTTGCGCTGGAGGAACTCAGTCAGGTCCAGGATCTTCGCGGCCTCCTTGACCCGCTGCTCGATCTCGGCCTTCGGGGTGCCGGCGATCTTCAGCGCGAAGCCCATGTTGTCGGCCACCGACATGTGCGGGTAGAGCGCGTAGTTCTGGAACACCATCGCGATGTCCCGGTCCTTGGGCTGGACGTCGGTGACGTCGCGGTCACCGATGAAGATCCGGCCCGAGTTGACGTCCTCCAGGCCGGCGAGCATCCGGAGCGAGGTGGACTTTCCGCAGCCGGACGGGCCGACGAGGACGAGGAACTCGCCGTCGGCGATCTGGAGGTCGAGGGAGTCAACAGCGGGGCGCTCGGACCCCGGGTAGACGCGGGTGGCGTTGTCGAAGGTGACAGAAGCCATGGTGATACATCCCTTCACCGGCAGGTACGTGCCGGACGATCCGTCGTGAAAGGTGCCAGGTCGTGTCCGCTCTGACACAGCGGTTCCGCTCCGCCCGGAGAAGAAGCGCCGAGCTCATGATGGCACAGGTATGGGGCGGGGCGTGACCGGTGCCACCACCAGCAGCTGCCGGGGCGGCACTTGAACCCGCCCCGGCGCGGCCAGAATCGGCAACTACGTGGAAGACCATCCACTTGGCAGGGGGCGGTTCGATCTCAGAAGGGCGGGTCGCCGTAGCCGTCGTCGCCGTGGTTGCCGGCGGTGCCGGTGAGGCTCGGGCGTCCGCGTCCTCGCCAGGTGTTCAGGGGGGTGGTGGTGCCGTCGAGGTTGCGGCGGTAGGCGTGGCCGGTGGGGGTGAGCCACTCGAACACCCCGGGGGTGGGCTGGGTGGTCTTGAACGTCCCGGCGGACTTCAGGGCGTGGTCGGTGGTGCACTGGGCGCCGAGGCTGGCGGCGGCGGTCTTCCCGCCCTGCGAAAACGGGCGCGTGTGGTCGATCTGGCAGCGCTCGGCGGGGGTGGTGCAGCCGGGGCGGACGCAGGTGCGGTCGCGGGTGCGGACGTGCTCGGCGAGGTCGGCGGGGGGCCGGTAGCGGGTGCGGCCGACGTCCAGGACGGTGCCGGAGAGGGGGTCGGTGACCAGGCGGCGCCAGGTGCCGCCGGCGGCCAGGGCGCGGGCGACGTCCGGGCTGAGCGGGCCGTACCCGGCCAGCTCGGCCACCTCCCCCGGCTCGGGGTCCAAAACCAGATCCCGCCCAACCACAGTCGCATCGGCGGGCACACCACTACCGGTGCCGGTGCCGGTGCCGGTGCCGGTGCCGGTCACGGCCGTGACGACCCGGTCGCCGCCACCGCTGGCGGCGTTGCCGTCCCCGCCGGCGGTGGCGCCGTCTCCGCTCGTGCCGCTCGTAGCGGGGGTCTCGTCGGCTGGGGGGAGGGCGACGGACAGGGGGATGGTCACGCGGATCTGGGTGCGGTTGGTGCCGGGGTCGCCCAGCGGCATGCCGGAGCGCCAGGACAGCAGCAGGTGCAGGTCGGGGATCTCCCCGGTGCCGGGGCACTCCACCCACCCGTCCGTCCCGGGGCCCTCGGGAGACTGCCGTCCGCGCGTGGGCGCATGATCGGGCGGCGAGCCCGGCAGTGCTGCCGGATCCTCGGTGTCCGGAGGCGGGTCAGGGCGTGACAGGGCAGGGTCAGGCGGTGAGCCAGGCGGACCAGGATCAGGCGTTGTGCCCGGCGGACCAGGATCGGTCGGCGCGTCCGCGGTGGGCGTGCTGTCGTCCTTGGCCCTCGTGCTGTTCACGTCACGGCTGTCGGGCGGGCCCGTGTCGGCGCCGTCGTCGCCGCTGGTCGCGGCGGCCGCATCTTCGCCTGCGTCGTGGTCGCCGCCGGTGCCAGCATCGCCGCCTGCGGGGCTCTCGCCTGCGGAGTCGTCGCCGCCGGGGTGGTCGAGGTGCGGGGGTTGGGTGCCGGGTGGGGGTCCGGCCCAGCCGGTGATCAGGGCGCCGTGGGCGAGGACGGCGAGGGCGTCGGCGCGGAGCTGGTCGCGGGTGCGGTCGTCGCCGTGGGCCTTCGCGGTGGTGGTCATGGCTTCCAGGGCGAGGTCGACCCGGACGGCGTCCTCGGCGGGCAGCACCGCGTACAGCGAGGCCATCCCGTCCGGCAACGGCGCCGGATGCGTCACTTTCCGGCCGGCGCGGGCCCGGTGGTGGCGCTCGGTGGCCGCGGCGGGGTCGACCTTGACCAGGGCCGCGGCCAGGTCCTTGACGAGCTGGGCGTGGGTGCGGGTGGGGGCGGCGGGCAGCACCTCGGCCTCGGCCAGCACCGCCACGGGCAGGGCGTGCTCGGCCAGGGTGGTGATGATGGTGGCGGCCTTGCGGTAGTCGATCGCCCCGGACCGCAGCGCCTGGGCGGTGTCGGTGAACGCCCCCCGCATGCCCCGCCCGGTGCGGATCAGCCGGTTCGCCTCCGTCACCGAGATGCCCAGGCGCATGGCGATCTCCTGGGCGGAGCCGTCCAGCACCGTCCCGCCCGGGCCCTTCACGGTGCGGGCGTCGTAGATGTCTCGGCACCGGGTGGCCACCACGTCGGCGAGCTCGGCGGACCTCGCGGCGGCCCAGCTCTCCACCCGGCGTATCGCGGCCAGGGCCTCCACCGCGGCGAACCCGTCCAGCTCGGCAAGGTTCACCCCGGACAGCAGGGCGGCGAGCTCGGGCCCTGCCGGGCACCGGGCCAGGGAGTCCGTGTCCACCCCGATGGTGGTGAGCAGGCAGCCGTCCCCGGCCGACCCGGCCGCCTCCCACCGGGAGTACGGCACCTCGGTCACCGGCGCCGGGCCGGGGTCGTCGGGGATGACGACGTCGGTCTCGCCGCGGGCCACCGCCAGGAACAGCTCGACCCCCGCCGCCACCTGCTCCGCCGACAGGACGACCGTGCGGTCGGCGTCGGCCAGCGGCTCGCGGGGGGCCATCGCCGCCGCCACCTGGAAGAACTCCTGGAGGTCAGGAGTGATCTCCTGCCCGCGGGCGAGGGTCGCCGCCTCCGCGGCCCAGGCCAGCCGGGCGGCGGTCTCCTCCACCTCACCCGGGCCGACCGCGACGTCGCCGGTGATCTCCGAGGTGCTGGCCACCCCGGCCGCCACCGCGGCGTCGGCGAGCACGCTGTAGGCCACCAGCCACACCCGCACCCGCACCCGGGCGTCAGCGTCGTCCTCGGCCTGGTCCTCGTCGAGGCCGTCGAGGGCGTCCTCGTCCCACAGCTCCCCCGCGGCCGCCGCCCGCACCCTGGCCACCCGGTCCCGGGCGGCCATCACCGCCGCGAAGTGGCGCATGTGCCGGCACGGATCGTTCGACTCCGCGTCCTGCGCGCAGCAGAACCCCTGGGCCTGGGCCGCCTCGTCCGCCGGAGACCACACCAACCACCCCTCCGGACCCGGCCCGTCCCACCCCCACCCACCAGCAGACGGCCCCGAGGCGCCGGGACGACCAGCAGCAGCGCCGGCCGCCGGCCGCTTCTCCCGCTCACCTTCGAACATGCGTCCATTGTGGGACGGGCCACCGACATCGGGCCCCGGCCCGTCCTCGCCCTTGGGGAGCCGGGCAGAAGGACGGCCGGAGGGGCCGGCAGCAGCACCGGCTGCCGGCTCGCCAAGCTCGTCATCGAACATGTGTCCAGAGTAGGTGAGCGGACTGACATCGGGCTCTTGGCCGTACCAACCCTGTGGAAAAGGCCGCCAGTGCCGGCACGGTTCGGTGGCGATCCAACGAGCCATCGATCAGACCACCGGCAAGGCGCGCGGGGTGGCCCCATGACTGGCAACCCCGCTGGTCCCATGAACCTGGCAGAAGACCGCTCAGAGCGGTCCCATGCTCATGGCAGGCGACATCGCGGACCGACGAATCCTGGCATGCCAGCAGGTATGTGCTGCCGCTTCACCGACGAGGTCGCGACGGCTCCGGGCAGCCGGATCTCCTCGTCGGTGGACAGGTGATCTCCCCGCCGGCGGGCAGCTCATCTCCCCGCGTGGGGACAGCCCGTATCCATGTTCGCGGTCGGCTGATCCCCCGGGGGGGGCCTTCCGCGGTCTCCTCAGCCGCCCGCGGCCTCGTCAGCGGCTCGCGGCGTCCTCTGCCGGGTTCCCTCCCCGGCCGCGCGGCCCCTCCTCCGCCCGCAGCTCCACCAGGCGCAGGAGCAGGAGGGACACCTCGTCCGGGTCGGTGACCCGGTAGCCGGCCGCGGTGTCGCCGTCGCCGACCTTCACCCCCACGTCATCGGGCCCGAGGACGGCGAAGGCGTCCTCGTCGGTGGTGTCGTCGCCCGCGTAGAGGACGGCGCCGGCGCGGGCGGCGTCGCGGAGCTGGACCAGCGCGTCGCCCTTGGTCACGTCCAGCACGGCCATCTCCACCACCTCCTTGCCGACGATGGTGCGTACCTCGGGGCGGGCAGCCGGGCCGGCGAGGACCGCCTCTGTCAGCCGGGCGCCGTCGTCGGGGGCCGCGGGCCGGGTGTGCAGGACGACGGCGGTCGGCTTGGCCTGGACCCAGGCGCCCGGGACCTGCGCGGCGAGGGCCTCGGTCTCGCGCAGCAGCTGCGCGCGCAGCTCGGCCTGGGCGGGCGTGAGGCGGACGGGGTCGGCGGCGAGGGTGCGGCCCCCGGTCGGGGCCGTGCTGACCGTGCCGAGCTGCGCGCCGTGGCTGCCCACCACGCGGGTGCCCACCGGCACCTCGGCCAGCGCGACGAGCTCCTCCGCCTCCCGGCCGGAGACGACGGCGAGGCTGACGCCGGGCGCCTCGGCGAGCGCGGCGAGGGCCTGGGCGGAGGCGGGGGTGACCCGGGAGGTGGTGGGGTCGAGGACGATCGGGGCGAGCACGCCGTCGAAGTCCAGGGCGACGAGCACCGCCGGGACCGCGGCGAAGGCGCGCAGGGCGGCGTCCAGGGTCTCCTGCAGGTGGGCGGTGAACAGCGGCGCGTCCACGCCGGGGCCCGGGACGCCGGGGTCGGCGACGGGGGCGGCGTCGTCGGCGCCGAGGGCGGCGGGGTCGTGGGCGGCGGGTGCGGCGGGGTCGTGCGCGGGGCGGGCGGCGTCGTCGGCCGGGGTCATCAGGCCTCCACGGTGGTCGGGACGGACATGGCGAGGTAGCCGAGGAAGTCGTCGGCCCAGCGCTGGACGTCGTGCTCGAGGACCCGGCGGCGCAGCGCGCGCATCCGGCGCCGGCGCTCCCGGGCGTCCATGCCGATGGCGCGCATGATGGTGGCCTTGGTGCCGTCGATGTCGTGCGGGTTGATGAGCAGCGCCTGGCCGAGCTCGTCGGCCGCGCCGGTGAACTCGCTGAGCACCAGGGCGCCGCCCAGGTCCGAGCGGGCCGCCACGTACTCCTTGGCGACCAGGTTCATCCCGTCCCGCAGGGAGGTGACGAGCATGACGTCGGCCGCCCGGTACAGCGCGGCCATCTCCTCGGGCGGGTAGGAGTGGTGCATGTAGTGGACCGCGGCGCGGCCGAGGGTGCCGAACTCGCCGTTGATGCGGCCCACGGTGACCTCGACCTCCTCACGGAGCTGGCGGTACTGCTCCACCCGCTCCCGGGAGGGGCTGGCCACCTGGACCATGCAGGCCTCCGGCACCCGCAGCTGGCCGTCCTCGAGGAGCTCGCCGAAGGTCTTCAGCCGGTGCCGGATGCCCTTGGTGTAGTCCAGCCGGTCCACCCCGAGGAGAAGGACGTCCGGGCTGCCGAGCTCGCGGCGGACCTCCTTGGCGCGGGCGAGCACCGCCGGGGTGCGGGCGAGGGCGTCGAACTGGGCGGAGTCGATGGAGATGGGGAACGCCTGGGCGCGGATGGTGCGGTCGGGCCGGGACCACCGGCCGGGCATCGTCACCTGGGGGCCGCGGACCTGCAGGTCGGTCAGGCGGCGGACGGCGCGCAGGAAGTTGGCGGCGTCGCCCGGCCGCTGGAACCCGACGAGGTCCGCGCCCAGCAGGCCGTCGACGACCTGCCGGCGCCAGGGCAGCTGGGCGAAGATCTCCACCGGCGGGAAGGGGATGTGGTTGAAGAACCCGATCCGCACGTCCGGGCGCAGCAGCCGGAGCACGGCCGGGACGAGCTGGAGCTGGTAGTCGTGCACCCACACGGTCCCGCCCGGGGCGACCGCCTCCGCCGCCGCGGCGGCGAAGCGGCGGTTGACCGAGACGTAGGTGTTCCACCAGGCCCGGTGGTACGTCGGCGGGACGATGACGTCGTGGTACAGCGGCCACAGGGTGGCGTTGGAGAAGCCCTCGTAGTAGTCGGCGACCTCCCGCTCGCTCAGCGGCACCGGCCACAGCCGCATGCCCTCGGCGTCGAAGGGCTCGTGGGCGAAGTCGGGCTTGCCGGACCAGCCGATCCAGGCGCCGTCGTCGTTCTGCATGATCGGGGCGAGCGCGCTCACCAGCCCGCCGGGGGAGCGCTCCCAGTCCAGCGACCCGTCCGGGTTCACGGTGATGTCGACGGGCAGGCGGTTGGCGACGACGACGACCTCGTGGTCTCCGGCGGGCATGCGGCGCTCAGCTCCTTGGTTCGCGGTCTGCCGCCACCGTAACGGCAGGGCGTGCGCGGTGCGCGGTCAGTCGGGGGCGGCGGCGCTGGACTGCGGTCAGCGGTCCGGTCAGGTGGTGGGCGGCGGTGCGGGCCGTCGGGTGACGGCATGAGGATCGGGCAGCCAGGTGTCGGCCGCGGCGCGGGTCCGGTGGCGGCCTGGGGATTCCTGGTCCGCGGCGGCCTCGTGGTGCGGCGGCACCTGGGTACGTTGTCTGCATGGACGACGCCGAGCGGCAGGTGGGCGGCTACCGGCTGCTGCGCCGCATCGGCGCCGGCGGCATGGGCACCGTGCACGAGGCCGTCGACCTCGACGGCCGCCGCGTGGCGCTGAAGCTCCTCCACCCGCAGATCGCCGCCGACCCCCAGGCCCGGCGCCGCCTGGCCCGCGAGGTGTCCCTGCTGCACCGGGTCCGGGAGGCCGGCGTCGCACGGGTGCTGGACGCCGAGGTCGACGACGACGAGGCCTTCGTCGTCACCGAGCTCATCGACGGGCTCACCCTGGAGGAGGACGTCGCCGACGGCGGGCCGTTCAGCCCCGACGAGCTCGCCGCGCTCGGCCGGGACCTCGCTGACGCGCTGCGGGCCATCCACGCGGTCGGCGTCGTCCACCGGGACCTGAAGCCGGGCAACGTGATGATGAGCAGCAACGGGCCGGTGGTCATCGACTTCGGCATCGCCCAGGTCGCCGACGACGCCCGGCTGACCCAGACCGGGCTGGTCACCGGCACCCCGGGCTACCTGGGCCCCGAGGTGCTCGCCGGCGCCGAGCCGAGCCCCGCCGGGGACTGGTGGTCCTGGGCCGCCGTCCTCGTCTTCGCCGCCACCGGGCGACCGCCGTTCGGGCGCGGCCCGACCCAGGCGGTCCTCGGCCGGGTGGCCACCGGGCAGGTGGACACCGACGGGCTGCCGGGCCCGACCGCGCAGGCGCTGCGGGCGGCGCTCGCCCCGTCACCCGTCGGCCGGCTGAACGCCGACGGCGTGCTGGCCGTCCTGGAGGGGCGGTGGAGCCAGGAGCAGCTCACCCAGGTGCTCGACGGGCGTGGTGGTGGGGCGACGGCGGTGCTCCCCGGTGCGGCGACGGCGGCCTCGGCCGGCGCGGCGACGGCGGCACTCCCCGGGGCCGGCGGTTCGGTGACGGCGGCGGTGCCGACCGGCGGTTCGACGGCGGCGCTGCCGTACT
Source organism: Georgenia sp. TF02-10 (assembly GCF_022759505.1). Lineage (NCBI taxonomy): Bacteria > Bacillati > Actinomycetota > Actinomycetes > Allobogoriellales > Allobogoriellaceae > Georgenia > Georgenia sp. TF02-10. The sequence continues at coordinate 704,035 of NZ_CP094289.1, forward strand.
CCGGCGGTGCCGTCGGGACCGGCGCGACCGAGGTGCACCGCGAAGGGACGACCGTGCTCCCCGCCGGTCGGGGAGCAGCCCCCCTCGACGGCGGGACCGGCACTAAGGCGCTCCCGGCGCCCGGTACGACGGCGCGCCTCGGTGCGTCGCCGGCCGGCACCGAGCCGGCGGTGAGGGGCACGGCGGGTGACGCCGAGCCGGGTGATGTCGGGCCGGGTGATGTCGGGCCGGGCGGTGCCGGGCCGGGCATCGAACTGCTCGAGCCGTCCGCCGGCACCAGCCCCAGCACCCGCATCCTTCCGTCGGACCGGCCGGCGGCGGCGACGGGTGCAACCTCGGCCGGACTGTTCTCACGGCCCACTCCGGGCACGAGCGACGGCCTCGACCACACCCGGGTCATGCCTGCCGTGACCGAACCGGACCCGGCCGTGACCGCCGTCGTGCTGCCTCCCTCGATCCCGCCGCGGTCGTGGCGCGGCGACGCCTACGCCGAGGGCCGAGCCCCGGCCGGCCGGTCCGCCGACCCGACCTGGCAGGACCCGACCCGCACGCCGTGGGCTGACGGGACCGGCGGCCAGGCGTGGGGCGGCGAGAGACCCCTGGGGCAGCCCACCTACCCCGACCCCAGCACCTACCCCAACCAGTACGCCTACCCGGGCGCCGAGGCCGTGCCGCCCTGGGCCGTGCCGCCCCGGCGACGCACCGGCGTCGTCGCCGTGGCGGGCCTGGGCCTGAGCGCGCTCGCGGCCCTCCGGCCCGGGACCTTCCTGCTCGTCGCCGCGGCGGTCCTCGTCCTGGCCGCCGCCACCGGCTGGGCCGGCCGGTCCCGGCGGGCCCGCCGGCTGCGCCGCGGACCACGCAGCGGAGACGACACCCGGATGGTGCTGGGCCTGCCGTGGCACCTGGTGCGGGCCGTCCTCACCGTGGTGCCCGGCGCGCTGGTCGGCGCCGGCGTGGCAGCCGTCGCCTGGTGGGCGGGCGCCGGCCTGGCCGACCCGCGACTGACCGAGCCCCTGGTGCTGTGGGCGTCGGGGCTGCTGGGCCTCGCCGCCGCCTGGCTGACGCCGACCTCGGCCGCCGCCCGGGAGGGCGCCCGGGCATGGATCGACGTGCTCACCCCGGGCCGGGGCTACCGGGCGCTGCTGGTGGTCGTGGTCCTGCTGGTCACGCTCGTGGTCGCCGCGCGCGTGCTCTCCGCCCCGCCGGCACCGGTGTGGGCGCCGCTGCCCGACCCCACCGCACTCCTCGCCGGGCTGCCCGCGCCGCCGGGCGCTGCCTAGGCACGGGCGGCTCGAGGCGGCGCTGCCCGCCCCCGGGCGTCGCGGCCGGCGAACCCTGCGCCGCCTGCCGGAGGTGCCACGTACGCTGGTGGGGTGCGCACGCCGGGCTGGCACCGGTGGCCGGGCCTGACCCTGGCCGCCCTCCTCGGCGTCCCCGTCGTCCTCGCCGCCGCGGGCGGCCTCCTCTCGCTCCACCGCTGCCTCCCGGCCGACGGCGCCTGGGCCACCGTCGCCGTCCGGCTCGCCCTGCTCCGTCCCGACGGCGTCTGCCCGCCCGGCACCCTCGCCGTCGGCGCCGGACCGGACCAGGCCCTCGCCGTCGTCGTCGCGGTCACCGTGCCGACCCTGGTGCTGCACCTGCTCATGGCCACCGGCGTCGCCGGGCTCGCCGGCACCGCCCGGGCGGCCCTGGCCGTGCTGGCCCGGCGCCTCGTGCCGAGGCCGCCGGCGGAGCCGGTCACGGACCTGCCCACGCCCGCGCCGACCCTCGCGCCGCCCCGGGCGGTGCTGCCTAGGACGCGTCCGCTGCTGCGCCAGCCCCACCGGCGCGGGCCCCCGGTGGCGGCCACCGGCTGACCCGGCGGCGCCGTCGCCGTCGTCTCGCCCCGCCGCCCCTGGGCCCGGCCCTGCGCCCCCGGCCCGCCCCGACCAGCAGCAGAAGGACTCCCATGCCCAACCCCCACCCCACCAAGGCCGACCGCCGCGACGCCGCCCGGGAGCGTGCGCGCGAGCTGCGCGAGGCCCAGGCCCGCCGCGAGAAGCGCAACCGCCTCCTCATCGTCGTCGGCCTCATCGTCCTGATCGTCCTCGTCGCCGTGGCCGTCTGGGCCATCGTCGGCCAGGGCAACAGGTCGGCGATCGAGCAGGTCGAGAACGTCCCGGCGAACACCTCCGTCGAGGACGGCGGCGTCTCCTTCGGCTCCGACCTCGCCGCCGGCTCCACCAACGAGGGCGCCCCGGTGCTCGACGTCTACCTCGATTACACCTGCCCGCACTGCGCCGACTTCGAGGAGATCAACAGCGCCGACCTGCGCGACGTCGCCGGCTCCGGCGACGCCACCGTCGTGTTCCACCCGGTCGCGATCCTGGACAACACCGGGGACTACTCCGGGTTCTCCGGCCGCGCCGTCCAGGCCTCCGCCGTCGTCGCGGACCAGGCACCCGAGGCCTACCTCGACTTCCAGCAGGCGATGTTCGCCCTGGTCGCCGACGCCACGACCGAGCCGACCGAGGAGCAGATCGTCACGGCCGCCGTCGAGGCCGGCGTCCCGCAGGACGTCGCGGACCAGATCCCGGCGGGGACGTTCGACGAGTGGGTGGAGGCCACCACCACCCAGTTCGGCCGGGACGGCTACACCGGCACGCCCACGGTCCTGATCGACGGCGAGGCGTTCGACGGGTGGACCGAGCCGGGCGCGCTGGCCGAGGCGCTGCGGGAGAAGTGACGCGGCGGCTGCGGCGTCTGACCGGGCGGACCCACGCCAACGCCCGCCTCCTCGCCCCCGGCCCGGCCGCGAGTTCGCTACTTCCGGCCCGGCCGCGAGTTCGCTAGTCCGCGCCGAGTTCGAGGTTTTGCGCCGAGTTCGCTAGCGGTGACTGGCGAACTCGGCTCGGACCGGCGAACTCGGTACTGTCCGGCGGCGCCAGTCCGCTAGTTCGTGCTGAGGTCGCTGATTTGAGCAGGTGCCCGGGCGGCGGTTGCCGACGGCGGCCGGACCGGTGATATCGACGGCAGCCTGGCCGGGTGTGCCGACGGCGGCCGGGTCAGCAGGCCCGGCCGCCGGGCCGGCCGACCGTGGCAGACTCGTCCCCGCTGCCGCCTTAGCTCAGCTGGTAGAGCACCCGCCTTGTAAGCGGACGGTCGTCGGTTCGATTCCGACAGGCGGCTCTCGCACGTTCCCAGAAGACCGACCGAGCAGCCGGCGAAGGGATGGCGTCACCCTGCTCAGCGGAACGTGCCGTCGTCCTGCCCCGAGTCGCCGTGGACGTAGTCGTCCTCGTCGTCCGGGCCGGCGCCGACCAGCTCGGCGTCCGGGCCGGAGCGTTCGGCGTCGGTGCGCGGGGCGCCGGCGGCTCGCCCGCCGCCGCGCAGGTCCCGGACCGGTGGGTCCAGGGTCGCGTCCGGGCTGACGAGGCCGCGGTGGACGAGGGCGTCGTTGACCAGCTCCGGCCGCTGTGGCTTGTTCCCCATCGCACGCTCCTCCCGGTGGCGCCCGGTCGCGCCGTCGGGGTGAATCATGCCGCGGAAGCCCACCGGCGAGCGACCCGGCACCCCGGCCCGGTCGTGCCGGCCGCGTCACGCCAAGGACCCACCCAGTCTGTCGCGCCGAGGACCTGGCCCACCCCGTCACGCCGGGGACCGGGATCACCCCGTCATGCCGAGGATCGTGCCCCACCCCGTCACGCCGAGAGACGTGACCCCGTCACATCAACGCCCAGTCCACCGGCGCCGCCCCCTGCTCGACGAGCAGGGCGTTGGCGCGCGAGAAGGGCCGGGACCCGAAGAACCCTCGGCTGGCCGACAGCGGGCTCGGGTGCGCCGACATGATCACCGGCGTCGCGCCGAGCAGGGGGCGCAGCGTGGCCGCCTGCGCACCCCACAGGATCGCCACGAGGGGCGCGTCCCGGGCCACCAGTGCCCGGATCGCGTGCTCGGTAACGACCTCCCAACCCTTGTCGCGGTGCGAGGCGGGCTGCCCCGGCCGCACCGTGAGGACCCGGTTGAGCAGCATGACGCCCTGCCGGCACCACGGCGTCAGGTCACCGCTGTCCGGGACCGCCACGCCGACGTCGTCGCGCAGCTCGCGGTAGATGTTCTGCAGCGAGCGCGGCAGCGGCCGCACGCCGGGCTGGACGGAGAACGACAGCCCCATCGGGTGGCCGGGCGTCGGGTACGGGTCCTGGCCGACGATCAGCACCCGGACGTCCTCCAGCGGGTAGCAGAAGGCCCGCAGGACGTCGCTGCCGGCGGGCAGGTAGCCGTGCCCGGCCGCCACCTCCTCCCGCAGGAAGTCGCCCAGGGCATGGATCCGTGGCTCGACCGGGGCCAGCGCCCGCGCCCAGCCCGGGTCGAGCAGGTCGGCCAGCGGTGCGGGGGTCACGCCGGGGAGGGTACCCGTGCCGGGCGACGGCGGCCGGTGCGGGGGCTGCTGGGGGTCGCCGTCGCGGCCGGACGACGGCGGCCGGCGCGCGGGCCGCCGCGGGTTGCCTTCCACAACAGACCGGGCCGCGGGGAATCACCGTTGCACCCGGCGGCGCCGCTTCGGGTGACCGCCATCGCCGCCCGGCGCTGCCTGCTGACGCCCCCGCGCGCCGAATGACACCGGTGTGCTTCGCCCCTACGATGGGCAGGTCCGCCAGCGGGCGGACGCACCGCACGGAGGGGACCACCATGGCAGCAGCGCACGCCGAGGCCGCGGCCTCCGGCCCGCACGCCCTGACCGACACCGAGCGGGAGATCCTCGCCTTCGAGCGGCAGTGGTGGAAGTACGCGGGGGCCAAGGAGACCGCGATCCGCGAGCTGTTCGACATGAGTGCCACCCGCTACTACCAGGTGCTCAACCAGCTGCTCGACTCCGAGGCCGCGCTCGCCGCCGACCCCATGCTCGTCAAGCGCCTGCGCCGGATGCGCTCGGCCCGCCAGCGTGAGCGCTCCAGCCGCCGGCTGAGCGGCGACCGGTAGCGACGGCAGCAACCGGCCGCCGGTCGAGCACTTGACGGCCGACGGCAGCAACCGGCCGCCCGCCGAGCGCTTTACGGCTGACGGCCGCCTCCAGCCTCCGATTGAGCGTTGACCGGGGGCGACGACGCCCCCGCCCGGCGCGCCGGAGCGGATAACCTGCAGACCGTGACCACCCAGCCGCCCCAGGACTACCCCGAGGACGAGTTCGACGTCGCCGGCCGGGACCGGGTGCCGCAAGGTGTGCACCGGGCGCCACGGCCGCTGCGGCGGACGCTGCTGCCGGTCCTCGCCGTCGTCGTGCTCGCCCCGCTGCTGGCCTGGGGTGCGGTCTCGCTGCTGGGCGGTGGCGGCAGTCCCGGGACCAGCGCATCACCGACCGCCCAGGCCACCGACGACGCAGCGACCGAGGTCCCAACCGAGGAGCCGCCGGCGGGGGAGGAGACCCCGGAGCCCGGGGAGTCCCCAACAGGCGAGGAGACCACGCCCGCCGAGGAGACGCCGTCGGACGTGGCCTACGACACCGCGATCGCGGTGCTCAACGGCTCCGGCGTCACCGGCCTGGCCGGCGACGCGGTCGGCCAGCTCGCCGCGGCCGGCTTCACCGGCGGCATCGCCGACGACTACGCCGGCGGCGCCCCCACCACGACCACCCTCTACTACAACAACGCCGACCTGGCCCCAACCGCGCAGGAGGTGGCCAGCGTGCTCGGCATCGACACGGTGGTCGAGAGCGCCGACGCCACCAGCGCCATCGCCATCGTGCTGCGCGCGGACTACGCGGGCTGAGCCGTGCCCCGCGAGGTGCGCGACGCCGTCGTCGTCGGGGCCGGCCCGAACGGCCTGGCCGCCGCGGTCACCCTCGCCCGCGCCGGGCTGGACGTCCTCCTCCTGGAGGCCCAGCCCACCCCCGGCGGCGGGTCCCGCACCGTGGACCTCGGCCTGGCCGACGGCGTCCGGCACGACCTCTGCTCGGCGGTCCACCCCCTCGCCCTCGCCAGCCCCTTCTTCGCCGCCTTCGACCTGGCCGCCCGGGGCGTCCGGCTGGTGGTGCCCGAGGTGTCCTACGTCCAGCCGCTGGCCGGCCGGCCGGCCGCGGTGGCGCTGCGCGGCCTGGACGCAACGGCCGAGCGGCTGGGCCCGGACGGGCGCGCCTTTCGGGCGCTGCTCGGGCCGCTCGTCGCCGCCCCGGCGGCCACCGTCGCGCTCGGGCTGGGCGACCACCGCTCCGTCCCCGCCGAGGTGCTGAGCGCGGCGGGGCTGCGCGCCGCGCTGACCTTCGGCGCCGGGCTGCTGGAGCAGGGCACCCGCGCCGGGTACGCCCGCTTCGTCGACGACGCCGCGCCCGCCCTGCTCACCGGCGTCGCCGCGCACACCATCGCCCCGCTGCCCTCGCTCGCGGCCGCCGGCACCGCCCTGCTGCTCGGGGCCCTCGCGCACGCCCCGGGCTGGCCCGTCCCGGTGGGCGGGAGCCAGGCCATCAGCGACGCCCTGCTCGCGGACCTGCGCGCGCACGGCGGGGAGCTGCGGCTGGGGCAGGAGGTGACCACCTGGCGCCAGCTGCCGCGGGCCCGCGCCTACCTCTTCGACACCACCCCCGGGGCGCTCGCCCGGATCTGGGGGGAGCGGATGCGGCCGGCCGTGCGGCGGGCCTTCACCAGGTTCCGCCACGGCAACGCGGCCGCCAAGGTCGACTACGTCCTGTCCGGCCCCGTGCCGTGGGCCGACCCCGCCGTCGGGGCCGCCGGCACGGTGCACGTCGGCGGGACCCGCGCCGAGATGACGGCCGCCGAGCAGGTGGTGGGCCGCGGCCAGCACGCCGAGCGGCCGGTGGTGCTGCTCTCCGACCCGGCCGTGACCGTCCCCTCCCGGGAGGTCGCCGGGCGGCGGCCGCTGTGGACCTACGCGCACGTGCCCGCCGGGTCCCCGCGCGACGTGACCGAGACGGTGACCGCGCAGATCGAGCGGTTCGCGCCGGGCTTCCGCGACGTCGTCGTGGCGTCCCGCTGCGTGCCCGCCGCGCGGATGGCCGAGCACAACCCCAGCTACGTGGGCGGGGACATCGCCGGCGGTGCCGTCACCTTCCCCCGGCTCGTGCTGGGCCCGCGGGCGGCGGACCCCTACGACGGCGGGGTGCCCGGCGTGTACCTGTGCTCGCAGTCCACGGTGCCCGGGCCCGGCGTGCACGGCATGGGCGGGTGGCACGCGGCGCGCCGGGCGCTGCGCCACCGGTTCGGGGTGGCCGCCGCGCCCGACCTGTCGCCGGGGGCGTGAGGTCTGGCGGTCCGCAGCCCGAGGCAGCGCGGTCGGTCGGGACGTCGGCTGCCGGCGGCGGCCGGCAGGGCGCCAAGGGCTGGCGCACCCCGAGCTGCGCATCCAGATCTGCGCGTTCCTGCTGCCCAACGAAGAGGTCGCGTTCTCGGTCCTCCTAAACGCGCTCGGGGATGAGCGAGTCGTCGTTGAGCCGACAGCTCAAGACGTTCGTCGATGCGAAGTACGTCGTGCTGACCAAGGAGCGCGGTGTGCCACGGCCCAAGACGTGGGTCGCGCTCACAGACCTCGGCCGTAGCGCGGTCCGCGGCCACCTGCAGGCGCTGCGCGACCTCGCCGACAGCGCGATCGCCGGCTGAGCGGACATGCCCCAGCGTGCGCACGGGAGGATGGCGCGGTGCCGTCCTACCGCGTGCGTCTCACCGTTGGTCTCTTGCGCCCCGGCGTCCCTCCTGAGCGCTTGCTGCCGGCCGCTGCGGACGCCGCCGCCGAGACCACGACGGTCGAGGCCAAGGATGTCGGGATCCGCAGCGGCCAGCCGCACCTCACCGTCCGCTTCACCGCCGCTGACGACGGCGAGGCACACGAGGTGGCCCGTCGGGTGCACGATGCGGCACGCCGACTGGCAGAGGTCGGACTGCCGCTGATCGCCCAGCGCGTCGGCGGCCGGTGGCTCGACCTGCCCTGATGGCCGAAGCGCTGTAGGTCTTCACTCGGCGGGTAGGCGGCACGCCGGTCCCCACCCCCCGCGGGGACCGACGTGTCACGGTTAGGGGTCAGGCGATCCGGCGCAGAGCGGGCCCGAGAGGGTCCGGGTCCGCCCCGCGGCCAGCGCACCGGCCCCCGCCCCCCGTCTGTGGCAGCCGGCCGGTGGCGCGAGCTGCCGGGATGGCCGAGCGCGGTTGGTCTGCGCCCGGCGGATGGGCGGCACGCCGGTCCCCACCCCCCGCGGGGACCGACGTGTCACGGTTGGGTCAGGCGGTCCGGCGACGCCGGAGAAGCAGGCCCGCGAGGGTCAGCCCCGCGGCAAGTGCGGCCAGCGAACCGGTCTCCGCCCCCGTCTGGGGCAGCCGGCCGATGGCTGCGGCACTCGTCTCGGCTGCGCCGAGAGCAGCGCCTCCCGCCGCGATCCGGACGACCTGGTGGGCGGGCACCACGACCGCCCGCGAACCAGTTGCCGACGGCGCCGCCGAACCGACCAACGAGGTTGGCTCAACGACCGCGCCGGGGAAGCTGGACGAGCCTGGGTGAACCGGCCCGGCGGGGTTCGTCGGGTCGCTCGGCCCGGTGGGCCCGGTCGGCCCGGTGGGCCCAGTCGGCTCGGTCGGGTTCGTGGGATCCGTCGGCTCGGTCGGGTCGGTCGGGTCCGTCGGGTTCGTGGGATCCGTCGGCTCGGTCGGGTCCGTGGGATCCGTCGGCTCGGTCGGGTCCGTGGGATCCGTCGGCTCGGTCGGGTCCGTGGGATCCGTCGGGTCGGTCGGGTCCGTCGGGTTCCCGGGAACGTCGGCCCCACACCTGGCGACGGCGTCGCCGAGAACTGCAACCGGCAGGCAGCCGACCGACACAGGGACTGTCACCGGCAGGCGCAAGTCGACGTCAGTGAGGACGTCGCCGATCAGCCCGCCCCCCTGACCGTCGTCGCCGGACCCGGTACCCGGCGTCCGCACGTCCGGTCCCGGCACGGACCCACCGGCGCAGGTCGCATCCGCGGACCCGAGCACGGCCACCGGAATGCAACCCACCCGAACGGGTGCCGTGATGGGGGCGACGACCGTGAGGTCGGTCAGGATGTCACCAACCAGTCCGCCACTGCTGTCCGGGCGGCCGTCCTGGTTGACCTCGACGGTGGCCGGCTCGGTTCCGGGCGCCGTGGTCGTGGTGGTGGCGTCTCCGAGGACGCTGACGGCCACGCCCTCGACCGTGACCGGTGCGGTGACCGGGACGACGGCGGTGATGTCCGTGAGTACATCACCCACGAGCGAGGAACCGCTGGGCTCCTCGCTGCTGGTCTCGTTGTGGGTGACGTCCGGTGCCGGTGCCGGTGCCGGAGCCGAGGCGCACTCGGCGTTGGCGTCACCGAGCACGGCGACGGACGCGCAACCGACGTTCACCGGTGCGGTGACCGGGGCGACGGCGGTGATGTCGGAGGCGACGTCCCCGGTGGTGCCGCCCTGGTTGGTTCCGGTGGTGTCGTTGGCCTCCGCCTCGGCCGGCTCAGCGGCTGGCGCGGGTGCGGTGTCGGTGGTGGCGTCGCCGAGGACGCTGACGGCCACGCCTTCGACGTTCACCGGTGCGGTGACTGGGGTGACAGCGGTGATGTCCGTGAGTACATCACCCACGAGCGAGGAACCGCTGGGCTCCTCGCTGCTGGTCTCGGTGAGGGTGACGTCTGGTGCCGGTGCCGGAGCCGAGGCGCACTCGGCGTTGGCGTCACCGAGCACGGCGACGGACGCGCAACCGACGCTCACCGGTGCGGTGACCGGGGCGACGGCGGTGATGTCGGAGGCGACGTCTCCGACGGTGCCGCCTTGGTCGGGCGCGGCCGGGGTCTCGGTGACCTCGACCGCCGCCGGCTCAGGAGCCGGAGCGGGCGCAGGGGCCGTGGTGGCGTCACCGAGGACGCTGACAGCCACGCCTTCGACCGTCACGGGTGCGGTGACTGGGGCGACGGCGGTGATGTCGGATGCGACGTCTCCGACGGTGCCGCCCTGGTCGGGCTCGGCGGTCGCCTCCGTGACCTCGACCGTGGCCGGCTCGGAGGCCGGAGCGGGGGCCGGCGCAGGAGCCGGCTCCGGGGCGGTTCCGGTGGTGGCGTCGCCGAGGACGCTGACGGCCACGCCTTCGACCGTCACGGGTGCGGTGACTGGGGCGACGGCGGTGACGTCGGATGCGACGTCTCCGACGGTGCCGCCCTGGTCGGGCTCGGCGGTCGCCTCCGTGACCTCCACCGTGGCCGGCTCAGGGGCCGGAGCGGGGGCCGGCGCGGGGGCCGGCTCAGGGGCAGGGTCAGTTGTGGCGTCGCCGAGGACGCTGACGGCCACGCCCTCGACGGTCACCGGTGCGGTGACCGGGGCGACAGCGGTGACGCCAGAGACGACGTCCCCGACCAGCCCCTGGACGGACTCCACGACGTCGTCGGGACCGGCGACGGCGGGGTCTTCGGCAGCCTGAGCTGCTGCAGCTCCAGCGACCATCAGGCCGCCGGTGACGAGCGCTGTTCTCAGCGCACGCCGGATATGGGTGTGCATGGTTCTCTCCTGACGGGTGTGATGACTTCGCGCCACGCAGGCGCAGGACGGGGAACCGGCGTGCGCCGGTTCGCCTCAGTCATCCAGGAGAGACAGCAACCTTCAGAAGGACGTCGAGCAACGCCGACGGCCCCGCGCTCGGGGGGACGAGGGCGAGGTCGTTGCGCGGAATGACGAAACGCTCGGGCAGGCCCGCGCTGAGCGCGCCGCCGGACCCGTTGCCGCCCATGGCGGACGACGACGACGCGGCCGTACCAGGTCCGAACGGGTCCCCGAAGCGGGGCTGGGCAGGGGTGTCCCCTGCGGCGACCGGCCGGGCCTCGCCGGGGTCGCCCGCCGGGCCACTACCGACGTCGGCAGTGGTCGGCAGGGCGCACGGAGGTCCGGCCGCTGCGGTCGTCGTGGTCAGCATCTTGGCGATGTGCACGACGGCGCCCGGCGAGGGTGCCGCGAGGGCGGGTCGGTCATCCCCTCCCTGGGCGGCGTCGGTCTCACCAGGGGGAGGAATGACGACGGCGGGCGGTGCGGCCGCGCTCGCCGGCAGGCTGACGGCGGCGGTCTCGACCGCGGGAACGACCGGGCGGGCATCGCCGACGGTCGGAACGGCTCCGCCGCTGGTTGCGGGTGCGGCAGCCCCGCCGCCGCCGGCCGGGGCGTCGGCGCCACCGGCGACCGGCGCGACGGCTTCCTCGAGCCCGGGAGGCACGACGGCGTCCACGACCGGCTCGAGCACCTCGCCCACCGCCGGCTCCAGCGGCGCGACGACGGGCTCCACGACCCCGTCGATGACCGGATCGACGACTGGGGCGACGACTCCGTCGACGACGGGAGCCACGACCTCGTCGACGACCGGGGTGACGACCGGGGTGACGACTTCGTCGACCACGGGGGTGACGACCGGGGTGACGACTTCGTCGACCGCCGGGGTGACGACCGGCTCGACGACGGGAGCGACGACCTCGTCGACGACGGGGGCCACAACCTCGTCGATGACCGGGGCCACGACCTCGTCAACGACCGGGGTAACGACCTCGTCGACGACGGGGGTGACGACCTGCTCGACCACCGGAGCGGTGGGAGCGGCAACCTCCTCGACCACCGGGACGAGGACCTGCTCGGTGACGGGCGCGAGGACGTCGGTAGCGGTGGCGGTGACACCGGCGACGGCGCCGCCGAGGAGGGAATCGCCGTCGGCCTCGTCGGCTCCGGCGGAGGCCGCGAGGCCGACGGACACGAAGACGACCGTCCCGGCACCACCCAGGACCATGAGGCCGCGCCTGACCCAGCGGACGAGGTGGGAAGTCCCATCCTCGCGGTGCTGCTCAGGCTCGGGCGCCATGTCCCCTCCTTAAGGTGACGAAGGTAACACTCCTGCCAGATCGCGCCACCGGAGAGGACCGGGGAATTTCGCCGCGGCTGGCGCACGGCCCGCTGGTGCAGGCCGACGCCCACCGGCGCCCCGCGCCGCCGACCCCCACCGGCGCCCCGCGCCGCCGACCCCCACCGGCGCCCCGCGCCGCCGCCCTACCCGCCGCCGCCGCCCTTCCCGGCCGGGGCCGCCCCTACCGGGCGCCGTCGTGGACCCTCAGCACCGTCGGCTCCGGCCGCTTCGGCACCCGGGCGTCCCCCGAGGAGCGCCGGCGCAGCCGCCGCCCGACCCACGGGTAGGCGTACTGGCGCGCCCAGGTGAGGTCCTGCCGCAGCCGCCGCGCCCGGGCCACCGGCGGCAGGGGCGTGAGCGGGTCGTCCCAGGCGGGGTCGTCGGGACCGAGCCCGAGCGCGACGAGCGCGCCCTGGGCCACCCGCTCGTGGCCCGCGGTGCTCAGGTGGATGCGGTCCTCGGCCCACATCCGCCAGTCCCGCAGCGAGCGCATCCCCCACACGTCCAGGACGCGGGCGCCGTGCCGGCGGGCGATGGACCAGATGTGGGCGTTGTACACCGCCACCTTCGGGCGCATGGCGGCGAGGACCGGGGAGCTCCGGGTGTCCATGCCGGTGGCGAGCAGGACGTCCGCGCCCGCCGCGCGGAGCCGGACGACTGCGCGCTCGAGCAGCCCGGCGAGGGCGTCGGGGTCGGCGCCCGGGCGCAGCAGGTCGTTGCCGCCGCCGACCAGGCTGACCAGGTCCGGTCGGGCGGCCACCGCCCGGGGCACCTGGTCCCGGATGATCTCCGCGAGCAGGCGGCCGCGGACGGCCAGGTTCGCGTACTCCACCGGGCCGGCCCCGCCCGCGGCGCGCCGCTCGGCGAGGCGCTGGGCGAGCACGTCGGCCCACCCCCGGACCCGCTCGGGCTCGGCCGGGTCGGGCACGTCCCACAGGCCCTCGGTCATCGAGTCGCCGAGGGCGACGTAGCGGCCGAAGGCGGGCACGGGCTCGGCGGTCACCTGCGCGATGATGCCCCCGGCCGCGCCGCGGAGTACAGCCTGTATAGCGTCCGGTGGGCTCGCGACGGCGGCCGGCCGGCCAGGGCGGCCGCGCCGCGGAGTACAGCCTGTATAGCGTCCGGTGGGCTCGCGACGGCGGCCGGCCGGCCAGGGCGGCCGCGCTCACCGCCCGCCGGCGTTCCCCGGGGCGCCGGCGTCCTCCAGCGCGGCGACGGCGAGGACCACGTTCGCGCTGGACCAGGTCAGCGGGGCGACGGCGGCCGGGGCGCCGCCGGCGAGCACCTTCTCCGGGATCGCGCCGGAGGCCGTGCGGTGCGCAGCCACCCAGTCCAGCCAGGCGCGGGCCTGGTCGTGGTGGCCGGTCGACGCGGCGGTGAGGGCGTACAGGGTCGTCTCCGGCGTCCAGGAGACCCCGTCCCGCTTCCAGCCCGCACCCGGCGCGAGCCCGCCCGCCGGCCGGGCCATCTCCGCCGCCGACGCCAGCCACGCCTCCTCCGCCCCGGGCAGGCCATCAGTGAACGGCGGCAGCAGCATGGCGGTGGCCGCGTCCCGGCCGTCCGCGCCGAGCAGCGCCGTCATCGGCCCGCCGTCGCCGGCGTAGCGGGTGTACCCGTCGGCCCCGAAGGTCTCCACGACGGCGGCCCGGACCTGCTCGGCCCGGGCGGCGGCGTCGCGGGCCCGGTCGGGCAGCCCGGCGTCGTCGTAGATCCGGGCGGCGTGCTCCAGCCCGGCGAGCATCGGGGCGACGGTGCCCAGGGTGAGCTCGTCCTCGCGGACCTCCCAGTAGTCCGCCGACGGCGGCGGCAGGTGCGGCGCGTCGGCGGTGAGGGCGAGGACCTGGTCGGTGGCGCGGTCCACCAGCGGGCGGAGCTCGGCGAGCACCGCCGGGCGCTGGTCCGCCGGCACCTCGGCCAGCACCGTGCCGGCCGACCACAGCACCCACCCGGTGCCGTCGAGCTGGACGCCGCGCCCGTCCGGGACGCCGGAGGCGTCGGGCAGGTAGCGCGCCTGGAAGCCGCCCGCCTCGCTCTGCGCCCGGCCGACGAAGGCGAGCACGTCCACCGCGTCGGCCGCGTGGCCGGTCCGGGCCAGGGCCGCGGCGACGAAGGAGGCGTCCCGCGGCCACACGTAGCGCCACCGGTCGGTCCAGCCGGCCACCACGGCGCCGGGGGCGGCCCGCTGCGCCGTCCCGCCGTCGTCGAAGGTGGCCCCGGTCAGGGTGCGGATGTCGAGCAGGGCCCCGGTGACGAGGTCCTCGTAGGGCCCGCCGGCGCCGGGGACGGTGCCCGCGGCCAGCCAGTCCCGCTGCTCCTCGGCGCGGGCGACGGCGGCCGGGTCGTCGCCGTCGGCGGCCAGCACCCGGGAGCCGGGCAGGTACTCGACCGGCTGCCGGGCCGGCACGTCGGCGACCGTGCCGTCGGCCTGCAGGTGCACGCCGTCGAGGTAGAGGTCGATGAACTCGGTGGTGGACTCGGTGGCCTTGAGGTAGACGGACCAGGCCGCCGTCGCCAGGTACAGGACGACGGCGAGCCCGACGGCGAGCCACCGCCGGGACCGCCGGCGGGCGCGCCGACCGGTCCCGGGACCGGCCGACGACGCCTGCGCGCGTGCCGGCCCCGGCGGGCGCGGGGGAGCGTCCGTGGTCATCCCCGCAGGGTACGTGCCGCCCCTGGCAGCGGTGGGTGGGCCCTCAGCGGATCCACCCGCGGCGCCTCGCGCTCGCGTCCACGGCGCCTTGCACTCGCGTGCATCGAGTGCCAGACTTTCGTTAGCACTCTCCACCGGAGAGTGACAAAGCAACCGGCTGGCCGGTGAGGCCCGGGCCGACGCGGGACGTGACCGCGGCGGGCCTGGTCGTCCGTCGCGGGCACCTGTCAGCTGCGTCCCAACCGCCACCAGGAGGAATGAGCGCATGGCCAAGACCATCGCCTTCGACGAGGAGGCCCGTCGCGGCATGGAGCGGGGCCTGAACAGCCTCGCCGACACCGTGAAGGTCACCCTCGGCCCCAAGGGCCGCAACGTCGTGCTGGAGAAGAAGTGGGGCGCCCCCACGATCACCAACGACGGCGTGTCCATCGCCAAGGAGATCGAGCTCGACGACCCGTACGAGAAGATCGGCGCCGAGCTGGTCAAGGAGGTCGCCAAGAAGACCGACGACGTCGCCGGTGACGGCACCACCACCGCCACCGTGCTCGCCCAGGCCCTCGTCCGCGAGGGGCTGCGCAACGTCGCCGCCGGCGCCAACCCGATCGCCCTGAAGCGGGGCATCGAGAAGGCCGTCGAGGCGGTCACCGAGAAGCTCTTCGCCCAGGCGGTGGAGATCGAGACCAAGGACCAGATCGCCGCCACCGCAGCGATCTCCGCGGCCGACCCGGCCATCGGCGAGCTCATCGCCGAGGCCCTGGACAAGGTCGGCAAGGAGGGCGTCGTCACGGTCGAGGAGTCCAACACCTTCGGGCTCGAGCTCGAGCTCACCGAGGGTATGCGCTTCGACAAGGGCTACCTCTCCCCGTACTTCGTCACCGACGCCGAGCGGCAGGAGGCCGTCCTGGAGGACGCCTACGTGCTGCTCGTGGAGTCCAAGATCTCCAACGTCAAGGACCTGCTGCCGCTGCTGGAGAAGGTCATCCAGTCCGGCAAGCCGCTGGCGATCGTCGCCGAGGACGTCGAGGGCGAGGCCCTGGCGACCCTCGTCGTGAACAAGATCCGCGGCACCTTCAAGTCCGCCGCCGTCAAGGCCCCCGGCTTCGGGGACCGCCGCAAGGCGATGCTGCAGGACATGGCCATCCTCACCGGTGGCCAGGTCATCTCCGAGACCGTCGGCCTGAAGCTGGAGAACGCCGACCTCGACCTCCTCGGCCGTGCCCGCAAGATCGTCATGACCAAGGACGAGACCACCATCGTCGAGGGCGCCGGCGACGCGGAGCAGATCGAGGGCCGGGTGGCCCAGATCCGCGCCGAGATCGAGAACTCCGACAGCGACTACGACCGTGAGAAGCTGCAGGAGCGCCTGGCGAAGCTGGCCGGCGGCGTGGCCGTCATCAAGGCCGGTGCCGCCACCGAGGTCGAGCTCAAGGAGCGCAAGCACCGCATCGAGGACGCGGTGCGCAACGCCAAGGCCGCCGTCGAGGAGGGCATCGTCGCCGGTGGTGGCGTGGCCCTCATCCAGGCCGCCAAGGACGCCTTCGCCGGCCTGTCCCTCGACGGGGACGAGGCGACCGGCGCCGGCATCGTCCGGGTGGCCGTGGAGGCCCCGCTCAAGCAGATCGCCGTCAACGCCGGCCTCGAGGGTGGCGTCGTGGTGGAGAAGGTCCGCAACCTCCCGCTCAACAACGGCCTCAACGCCGCCACGGGCGAGTACGAGGACCTGCTCGCCGCGGGCGTGAACGACCCGGTGAAGGTCACCCGGTCCGCGCTGCAGAACGCGGCGTCGATCGCCGGGCTGTTCCTCACCACCGAGGCCGTTGTGGCCGACAAGCCGGAGAAGGCCCCCGCGGCCGCCCCGGCCGGCGGCGGCGACGACATGGGCGGCATGGGCTTCTGACCCGGCCGCGCTGACCGGCCCGCGCGGCCGGACCAGCAACCAGGAGGGCGGCACCCCGCACGGGGTGCCGCCCTTCGGCATGTCCGGGGCGGCCGACGGCGACCGGTGCGGGTTGCTCCGCCGGGCGACGGCTGATCGGTGGCCGACGGCGGGCGGCGCCGTGGCCGGCCGACGGCGACCGGCGGGGTGGGACGTCCGGAAATCCCTACCGGTGCGGCGCGCCGATGACCGCCGTCCGTTCCCGCGATCCGAGACCGCTGCGGCGGCCGCGGCGCGCCCTGCCGGCGCCCTCCCGTACAGTGGCGCACCACGCGACCACCGCGCAGCGGGTACCCGCCGGACCGAGGGGGACACGATGACCGCACGACCGACGACCGCCCGCCGCCACGGCGCACGCCCGTTCGCGGCCCTGGCCGCGCTCGGTGCCGCCCTGGCCCTCGCCGCCTGCAGCCCCGAGGCGGAGGAGCAGGGGGGCAACGGCGGCGGCGACGGCGGGGGTACCGACGCGCCGGCCGGGTCCAGCGAGCTGGACGTCGAGGCCTACGAGGCGCTCATCGACGCCGCGCCGGTGGCCGAGGACGCCGCCGTCGAGGGCAACGCGTGGGCGGCGCAGGTCCGCGAGGCGGGCGTGCTGCACCGCGGCGGGACCGAGACCTCCGAGCTGTTCTCCCTGCTCGACCCGACCACCGGCACCGCGCGGGGCTTCGACGCCGGCCTGGCCGACATGCTCGCCAAGTACATCCTCGGCGAGCCCAACGTCGAGCTCAGCCAGGTCACCGTCGACACCCGCGAGGACCTGCTCGTCAACGGCTCCGTCGACACCGTCATCGCCACCTACTCCATCACCCCGGAGCGGGCCGAGCGGGTGGACTTCGCGGGCCCGTACTACACCTCCCAGACCGGCATCCTGGTCGCCGCGGACAACGAGGACATCCAGGGCGTGGACGACCTGGACGGCGCGACCGTCTCCACCCAGGCCGCCTCCACCGGGGTCACCGCGCTGGAGGAGTTCGCCCCCGGCGCGGAGATCCTCGCCCTGCCCGACCACGCCCAGGCGCTCTCCGCGGTCCAGCAGGGCCGCGCCGACGCCTACGTGATCGACCAGGCGCTGCTGCTCAACGCCGTCGTCGCCAACGACGACGTCAAGGTGGTCGGCGAGCCGTTCGGGCCGGGCGACAGCTACGGCATCGGCCTGCCGCCGGACTCCGGCGCCAAGGAGTTCGTCAACGACTGGCTCCAGCAGATCGTCGAGGACGACACCTGGACCGAGCTGTGGCAGGTCACCATCGGCGACCGCACCGGCGTGGAGGACGTGCCCGAGCCGCCGGAGATCGGCTCGGTCGAGGGCTCCTGACCGAGGGCGCGGCGCGGCAGGCGGGGAGGCGTAGGTGGAGATCCTCCTGCGGGACTACCTGGGCAACTTCGGCGCGGGCCTGGCCATCACTGGCCGGCTGACCGCGGTCTCGTTCGTGGCCGCCGTCGTGCTGGGCACGCTGCTGGCGCTGTGCCGGATCAGCCCGGTCCGGCCGCTGCGGGCCTTCGGCCTGGCCTACGTCGAGGTCTTCCGCAACGTGCCGCTGTTCAGCCTGCTCATCCTGGTCGTATACGGCCTGCCCGAGCTCGAGGTGGACATCGGCTACATCCCCTCGGTCATCCTGGCGATGACCGCCGTGGGCGCCGCGTTCGCCTGCGAGGTGGTCCGCACCGGGATCAACTCCATCGGCGCCGACCAGGTCCAGGCGGCCCGGTCGATCGGGCTGACCTTCGCCGGGATCGCCCGGCACGTGGTGGTCCCGCAGGCGATCCGCAACACCGTCCAGCCCATCGTCTCGCTGTTCATCTCCATCCTGCTCAGCTCCTCCCTCGCCGGCGTCGTCGGGGTGATGGACCTGACCGCGCAGGTCTCCTACATCAACAACCGCGAGGCGCTCGGCCTAGTCACCTTCCTGGTCGCGGCGGCCCTCTACGCGGGGATCGCGCTCGGCGCCGGCGCGCTCGGCGCGGCGGTCGAGGACCGGGTCCGGGTGAAGCGATGACCGAGACCGAGGCGGCCCTCTTCGACGCCGTCGGGCCCCGGGCGCAGCGGCGGATCCGGGTCTTCACCGTGCTCAGCGTGCTCGTCCTGCTCGGGCTCCTCGCGCTGGCCTACTGGCAGTTCTACCGCAGCGGCCAGCTCGCGCCGTCGAGGTGGGCGACGCTGTACCAGCCCAGCACCATCGGCTACTTCGTCCGCGCGCTCGGGCACACCGGCTGGGCGGCGCTCGCCGCGGGCGCCCTGGCCCTGCCGCTGGGGCTGCTCCTCGCCGTCGGACGGCTCTCGCGGCGCTGGCTGCTGCGCTGGCCGGCCACCGCGGTCATCGAGGTCTTCCGGGCGGTGCCGGTGCTGCTCATCATCTACATCTTCACCTCCGCCCTGCCGCAGTACGGGATCAACCCGGAGGTGTTCTGGAAGCTCGTCATCCCGATCGGGCTGTGCGCCGCGGCGGTCATCGCCGAGGTGATCCGGGCCGGGGTGCTCGCCCTGCCCCGCGGGCAGTCCGACGCGGCCGCCGCGATCGGCCTCACCGGCGGGCAGGCGTTCCGGATCGTCGTGCTGCCGCAGGCGATCCGGATGATCGTCCCCTCGCTCGTCGCCCAGGCGGTGATCGTCGTCAAGGACACGACCTTCGGCTACGTCGTCAGCTACAACGAGCTCATGCAGTCCGGCCGGGTGCTGGTGGCCACCACCGGCGACCTGGTCCAGACCTACCTCGTCATCACCGTCGTCTACATCCTCGTCAACATCGCGATCTCCCGGGCCGCGCAGCGGCTGGACGCCGTCCTCGCGGCCCGCCGCACCGGCACCCGCCGGCGGTTCCTGCCGATCTTCCCGGCCCGCGCCGCCGCCGGTGCCGGGGTGGGGGCGCCCGGGGCGTCGGCGACGGCGCCGCCCCGGCCCTGAGGGGTCGTCGAACCTGCTGCTTCCGGAGCAGCCGTAGGCCAGCGGCCTTGATCGCGGACCGTAGAACAGGCCCCTCGATCGCGGACCGCAGAACAGGCCCTCTCGCAGGAGGAGTACGTCCTGGCAGAGGCATGTGGTCGCGCACGTGGCGAGCGCGGCCTCCGGGCGAGATCGCTAGACGCTCTCGCTTACGCTGGCGGGCGACCGAGCCAGAAAGGGGGGTCCCGGTGGGCTCACTGACCGGACTGATCCTGTCGGCCCTGGCCCTGTTCGTCTGGGCTTACGTGACCTACTTCGTCGTGCGGCGAGCAGTGCGAGACGGCATGGAAGACCATGTGCTCCTGCAGCGAGAGCGCACACCGGAAGCGGATCGAGATGATGCTCGTGGGACGGATCACTGAGCGGGTTTGCCTCGTCCGCGGTGTGTGACCGAGGTGGCGGCTTCGTGCCGCCGCCGGGCACTGCGCCATGGCTGGAACTGCAGCACGGGGGCGGGGTAGGCCTCGCTGGACCTGGGCCCCTGACGTGGCAGGACGCGCCGCGGCCGCTGAACGTCGCGCCGAGGTGAGGTCACCCTCGCGCGATTTCTGGATCGGAGGCATGGCACCCAGCTTGGTACCCGGGCCGGAGCCGGGTCCGCCCGGGTGCGCCCGACAGCGGGGTACCGCTATGGTCCGCAGGGTGATCGGCTGGCGGCGGGGACTCGCGCGTGCCGCCGCGGTGCTGGCGGTCGGCGGCGCCGTCGTCGGCTGCGCCGCCGCTCCCGACGGGGGTGCGGCGAGCGAGGTGGTCACGGACTTCTTCGCCGCCGTCGACGGCGGGGACGGCGCGGCCGCCTGCGGGATGCTGGCCCCGGTCACCCTCGAAGAGCTCGAGGACGACGAGGGCCAGTCGTGCGCGTCGGCCGTTCTCGGCGGCGACGTCGGGCCGACGCTGCAGGCCGAGGCGGCGCAGGTGCTCCCGGCAGGCGCCGGCGCCGACGCGGTGCAGGCCTACGGGCGCCAGGCCCAGGCCGTCGTCGGGGAGGTCACCGTCTTCCTCACCCGCTCCGGCGAGCGGTGGGTGATCAGCGCGGCCGGGTGCGAGCCCGTGCCGGAGCGGCCGTACCGATGCGCGCTGGAAGGGGCCTGACATGCGTGCGCTGTTCTTCCTCTGCCTGGGCGGGATCCTGCTCGGGCTCGCCTACTTCATGGCCATCGGGCTGCTGCAGCGGTGAGCGGACGGACGCGCCCGGCGCTGCGGGACAACGGCCTGACCCTGGTCGTCGGCGGGATCTTCCTGCTGACCCTCGCCGGGCAGGCGGCCGTCGGCGTCGCCATGTTCAACGAGGAGCAGGTGGCCGCGGGCCTGGAGCCCATCACCCTGCTGCAGTACGTGACCACGTCGGTGTTCGCCGCCGACGTCACCGAGAACTGGCAGTCGGAGTTCCTCCAGTTCACCCTCTACATCACCGCCACCGTCTGGTTCGTCCAGCGCGGCTCCCCCGAGTCCAAGGAGCTGGACAAGGTCGGCCGCGAGAGCGACGAGGACCAGCTTCTCGGGGAGCACGTGCGGCCGGACTCACCCGCCTGGGCGCGTCGCGGCGGGTGGCGCCTCGCGCTGTACTCCCGCTCGCTGTCCCTGGTCATGGGTCTGATCTTCCTGCTGAGCTGGCTGGCCCAGTCCGTCACCGGCGCCGTCGCCTACAACGAGGAGCAGCTGCGGAACCGGCAGGACCCCGTCTCCTGGCCCGAGTACCTCGTCCTGCCCGACTTCTGGTCCCGGACCCTGCAGAACTGGCAGTCGGAGTTCCTGGCCGTGGCCTCGATGGTGATCCTCGCGGTGTACCTGCGCGAGCGCGGGTCGCCCGAGTCCAAGCCGGTGGGCGCGCCGCACACCGCCACCGGGATGGAGGGGTAGGCCGGGCGGTCAGCGGGCCGGGCGGCAGAGCCGGGGTGTCCCGGCGCGGCCGGTCAGAGGCGGAGCGGTTCCCGTCCGCACCAGGGTCGGGCGCGGTCAGCGGACGACGGCGTCGTACAGCGCGGTGAACTCGGCCTGCCGTTCGGCGTAGTAGGCGGCCCTGTCGGCGAGCGGCTCGTAGGTGCTGCCGGTGACCTCGGTGCGGGGGACGTCCGGCGCCAGGGTGTCCAGCGCGAGGAGGACGGTCCCGCGCAGGGTGATGCGCTTGGCCGCGACGTGGCTGACCGGCCGGCCGAGGGTGTCGGCAAGGATCTGCAGCCACTCGGGCAGGTCGTTGGTCACCCGGCCCGACGCCATGATCCGGGCCGCGTCCGGCGCGGCGTCGGCCAGCTCGGCGGCGACCCGGGCGTAGGTCACCGCGACCCCCTCCATCCCGGCGCGCAGCAGGTCGGCGGCGGTGGTGGCGGCCGTGACGCCGGCCAGGTGCGCGCGGGCCTGCGCCGCCCAGCCCGGGGCCCGCTCGCCGGAGAGGTAGGGCAGGACGAGCGGCCCGCCCGGCCGTGGCGGGGCGGCCAGCACCGGCCCGGGCTCGCCGTCGAGGCGGAGGGTCTCGGCCAGCCAGGTCGCCGCCCGGCCGACGTCGTTCAGCGCGCCGCCGAGCAGCCAGCGGTCGGCGGTTACCCGGTAGCACCACAGCCCGCTGGGCACGTGCTCCGGCGGGGCGGCGAGCAGGACCCGCAGCGCCCCGGAGGTGGCGGCCGAGGCGGCGACGGTGGCGGGGTCGGTGGCGCCGACGCCGACGTTGGAGGCGAACCCGTCGGCGACGACGGGGAACCACACGGCGTCGGCGAGGGCCGGCCACCGGTCGGCCACGGCGGGCGCGGGCGGCAGCGGGCGGTCCGGGTCGCGGACCGGGGCGAGCCGGTCGGCGTCGGTGCCGACGGCGGCCAGCAGCTCGGCGTCCCACTCGCCGGTGCGCCGGTCCAGCAGCCCGGTCCAGGCCGCGGCGGAGGTGCCGACCGCCGTCGTGCCGAGCAGACGGAGGTAGAGGTACTCGCCGATGGAGAGCCAGCGGGCGGTGCGGGCGACGACGTCCGGCGCGGTCGCGGCCAGCCAGCGCAGCCGGGGGGCGTGGTAGCTGGTGTGGATCCGGGTGCCGGTGCGCTGCTGCACGGCGGGCTCGTCGAGCTCGGCCCGCAGCTCGGCGACCTGTGGCGCGGACCGGGCGTCGGCGTAGGTGTAGCAGGGCGTCAGCGCCTCGCCGTCGGCGTCGACGGCGAGGAGGGAGGCGGCGAAGGTGTCGATCGCCACCCCGGCGACCGGGCGGCGGCCGGCGGCGGCGAGCACGGCGTCGATGATCTCGGTGACCTCCGCGAGCACCTGGTCCGGGTCGATCTCGGAGGTGCCGTCGACGGCGGTGGTGAACTGGTGCGGCACCTTGTGCTTCGCGCCGGCGACCTGCCGGCCGGTCGCGTCGTACAGGCCGCCGCGGCTGGCGGTGGAGCCCACGTCGAGGCCGAGCACCAGCGGGTCCACCGCCGCCGCGAGGGTGACCTGCTGCCGCTCGTCGCTCATCTGCCGTCTCCTGCCTGCCGGGTGCGTCCGATCGTAGGGCGACCCGAGGATTGCCGCCGGGCGGGGGAGGCGGGGGCTCCCGCCCGGCGGGGGCGGCGGCCGGGGGTGGGCCGGCGGGCCGGCGTCGACCGGGCCCCGCTCCGGCCGGAGCGGTGGCGGGGGGTGCGGGCCCGGCCGTGCCCGGCGAGGCCCCGGGCGGGCAGGCCGGTCAGGCCGGGTCCGGCGGCGGGGCCGCCGCGAGGTCCGCCAGCTCGGCGGCGAGGTTCGCCCGGGCCTGCTGCTCCCAGCGGCCGTGCCCGGCCGCCGTCGTGAAGATGGCCTCCCGTTCGAGCAGGCCCGCGAGCACCTGGGACCGGCCGCAGCGGAAGTCCGGGTCGGGCACCTGGGCGTACTCGGCGCGCACGTCGGCGGCGTAGCGGGCGTACCGGGCGGGAGGCGCGGCCAGGATGGCGAGGTCGGCGTCGCAGAGCGCGGCTCCGGCCCGGTCGTCGGGGGCGGGGGCGTGTGTGGCGGTCAGCCGGACCAGCCGCACCACCTCGGCGGCGGCGGTGGCCGAGACGACCCCGGTGAGCCAGGCGCCGGCGAGCGCGGCGGAGCGCTCCTCGTCCTGGCCCGCGACGCCGTCGTGGACGGCGTCGTGGAACCAGGCCGCCAGCACGACGGTGGCCGGCACGTCTTCGCCGGCGGCGGCGAGGGTGTCCAGGTTCGCCAGGACGTCGTGGAGGTGCCCGGGTCCGTGGTAGCTGCGGTGCGGCTCGCGCCACCGGTCGAGGAGCTGCCCGCCCACCTCGGCCCACCGCTCGGGGAGGACCGGGCCGGGGCGGGCGGCGGCCCACCGCTCGGCCAGCTCGGCGTCCCGGGCGTGGGTGCGGGCGGCCGGCCGGTCCGCGGCGCGCACCCGCAGCCCGGCGGCCCGGAGCCGGGCGAGCAGCTCCCGGCCGGGCACCGGCCGGGCGCCGGCGGCGACGAGGTGGGGGACCCGTTCGGCCGGGACGTCGTAGTGGTCCAGGTCGAAGCTGCGGGCCGGCAGCCCGGTCCGGCGGGCGAAGGCGTGCAGCTCCTCTAGGGACTCGTCCGAGACGAGGTGTGCCCAGGTGGTGCCGTGCGCCGGCCAGCGCGGCGGGTCGACGAGGATGGCCACCGGACGATGGTAGGGACCCCGGAGGCCGCGGCCCCAGAGGGGCCGCCCGCTCGGCGGCGGCCGCCAGCGGCGGCCTCGGCCGGCGGTGGCGGTCGCCTCGCCCGGCGGCCGCCTCGCCCGGCGGCTGCGGCCAGCCCGGCAGCGGCAGCCCCGGGGACCGGCAACGGGAGCCCCGGGCCCCCGCAGCACGGGGCCCCAGCCGAGGAACCCGCCGGCTCCGCGCCTCGGCGAGGTCAGCGGGCGAACAGTCCCTGCGCGGACGCCTCGGCGTCGGCGTAGGTCTGCGAGGCGGCGTCGAGCGCGACGGTGATCTGCTCCAGCGACGCCTCCACCTGGGTCTGGGTGGCCCGCCACTGCTCGGTGCAGCCGGCGAAGGCGGTGGCGGCGGCACCGGTCCAGCTGCCCTGGAGCTGGACGAGGTGCGCCATCATCGCGGCCACCTCGGCACGGATGGTGGCGGTGGAGGCGCGGGTGCGCGCGGCCGCCTGCGCGACCTCGATGCTGTCGACCTGGTACCTGGACATGGGCCCTCCGCTCGGCTGGGCCGCCCGGACGGACGGCGTCAGCAGCACGGTAGGAGCGCGTCCGGCCGGCGCGGCCGTCCCCGGGTGGTCCTGGGGACGGGGCGGCCGGGGGGCTTCAGCGGTGGGTGCGGCGGCGCCGGGCCGTCGCCGGTGGACGGTCGAACGTGTCCGGGTCGCGCTCGATGCCGCTGCGCGGCGGGACGACGCCGGGCCGGTCCTCCCGGCCGTCGCCGTCGGTCGGATCGCGCCGCTCGGGCGAGCCGTCCCGCTCCACGCCGTCTCGGCCCGCGCCGGCGGCGCCGGCCCGGCCGCGGGCGGCGTCCCGCTCGGCCCGGGCCCGCGCCAGGCGCTCGCGCTCGGCCTGGGCCCGGGCGCGGGCTTCGCGCACGGCCGCCGCCGCGCGGCCGCGCACGCCGGGGACGACGTCGGCCCGGTCCGGCGGGCCGTCCGGCCGGGGCTGCTCGCCGGGCGTCGGCTGCAGGTCCGGCGGCAGCGCCTCCAGCGAGGAGGGGCGGGCGCCGGCCGCGGTCGCCCCGCCGGGTCGGCTCGCCCCGACCGGTGCGTCCCCGCCGGGGGTGGACGCGGGTTCCCGGCCGCCGGCTGCAGGAGCCGGTTCGGTCCGTGGGGCTCCCGGCGACGCCGGGCGGGCGCCGTCGGCCGACGCCGACGGCTGCCCCGCGTCGGCCCGCGCGGCGGCCGGCGGGGCAGGCGCGTCGGCCCCGGCCCGGACCGGGCCGGCCGCCGGTGCGGCGGTGAACACGTGGCAGGGCCGCTCCGGCGCCGGTGCGGCCGCGGCAGCGGCGTCGTCGAAGACCTGGCCGCGGGCCGCCTCGGCCGCCGTCACCGACTCCTCCGGCGCGCACTCGCCGAGGGCGGCGAGCTCGGCGGTGAGCCGGTCGAGCTCGGCGGTGAGGTTCTCCCGCGCGGCGTCCTCCCACTGGCCGCCGAGCGGGCTGACGAACAGGTGGCGACGGGCGAGGAGCTTGCGCACGATGGCCAGGCGCGCCTCCAGGTAGTGCCGCGGGGGGATGTCGCTGTACTCCGCCCGGACCGCCTTGCGGTAGGCCTGGTACTTCTGCGGCTCCGCGGCGAGCATCGCCAGGCAGGCGTCCCGCAGGGCCAGGGCGTCGATGTCCCCGGGGGCGGTCTGCGGCCGCCGCAGCGCGGTGATCAGCTCGGCGACCCGGTCCAGCGCCGGCTGCGGCACCCCCAGCGCCCCGAGCTCGGCCCGGGCCAGCTCGGCCGAGGCGACCTCGTCCTCGCCACCGCTGCGGGAGTACGCGCGGGCCGCCGTGGCGTCGAAGATGGCGCCGTGGTACCACGCCGCCAGCCGGACCAGGTCCGGGTGGTGGGTCTCCTCGGCCAGCTCGTCGACCCGGGCGAGGACGTCGATCAGGTGCTTGAGGTTGTGGAAGTGCCGGTCCGGTTCGCGCCACCGGTCCAGCAGGCGGTGGCACGTGGCCGCCACCTGCTCGCTCGGGGCCGTGGCCCCGGCGGCGCGGGCGCTCCGGACGAACGCGGACGGCAACCATTGGGGTACGTCGGGGACGCCCATGGCTCCTGCTTCATCGAGGTCTGGGGCTACTGCAACCTCCGATGGTAGGCCCCGTCGGGCCGCCCGCGCGGGCCGTTTGGGGTGACGCCGGGCACGTCCACCGGAGCCGGTCCCGGCGGGCACCGGCCGGCCCACGGTGGACCGGCCGGCATGCCCACACCCGCGGCTGCCCGCGCAGCTCTGTGTGCCCGGCCCGCGGCTCCCCGCGCAGCTCCGCGTGCCGGCCCGCGGCCGCCCACGCCTCGGGCCGCGGCTGCCCGCGCCTGGGCCCGCCCGCCCCGGCCCGCGCCAGCGCGCGGCCACCACCCCGGACCCGGGTATCCTCGGCCAAATGTCCTCACCGCTCGACGGCGCCCACGTCCTGCTGACCGGCGCCACCGGGTTCGTCGGCCAGGCGGTGCTGGAGAAGCTGCTCTCCGCCCATGCCGGCACCAGGATCACCGTGCTGGTGCGGCCGCGGGGGGACCTGAGCGCCCAGGCGCGGGTGGACAAGCTCCTCCGCAAGCCCGTCTTCCGGTCCTGGCGGGACCGGGTCGGGGACGACGCCGCCGCCCAGGCCTTCGCCGACCGGGTCACCGTGCTCGAAGGCGACCTGGGCGACCTCCCCGACCTGCCGGGCGACCTCGACGTCGTCCTGCACTCGGCCTCCACCGTCTCCTTCGACCTGCCCATCGACGAGGCCTTTAGCGCCAACGTCGCCGGCCCGGTCGCCCTCTACGAGGCCCTCGGCCGGGCGGGCGGGGACCCGCACGTCGTCCACGTCTCCACCTCCTACGTCGCCGGGCTGCGCCGCGGCGTGGCCGAGGAGCGCTCCCTCGAGCACGACGTCGACCGCGCAGAGGAGCTGCGCTCCGCGCTCGCCGCCCGGGTCGCCACCGAGAACGCCTCCCGCCGCCCCGAGGTGCTCGGCACCCTCCTGGAGCAGGCCGCCGCCCGGCACCGGCGCGCCGGGGCCGTCGCCGTCGCCGCCGCCGCCGAGGAGGCCCGGCAGGACTGGGTGCGCCGCGAGCTCGTCGAGGCCGGCCGCACCCGGGCCCGGACCCTGGGCTGGCCGGACGTGTACACCTTCACCAAGGCGCTCGGCGAGCGCGTCGCGGAGGACCTGTGGGCCGGTGCCGGGCACCGCCTGTCGGTGGTGCGCCCCACCATCATCGAGTCGGCGCTGCACCACCCCTACCCCGGCTGGATCGACGGGTTCAAGGTGGCCGACCCGCTCATCGCCGCCTACGGCCGGGGCATGCTGCCGGAGTTCCCCGCGCTCGCCGACACCGTCCTGGACGTCATCCCGGTGGACTTCGTGGTCAACGCCATGCTGGCCGCCGCGGCCGCGCCGCCCGCCCCCGGCACCGCCCAGTACTTCCAGGTCAGTTCCGGCACCACGAACCCGCTGCCGTTCGGCCGGCTGTACCGCCTGGTGCGCGAGTACTTCGAGGCCCACCCGCTCACCGACAAGCAGGGCAGCCGGGTCCAGGTGCCGTCCTGGTCCTTCCCGGACCGCGGCGCCGTCGAGCGTGCCCTGGGCCGCCGGGAGGCGGTGGTGGACCTGGCGGACAAGGCGGTGGACCGCCTGCCCGCCTCCCCCCGCACCCGGCGGTGGGCCTCCGGGCTGTACCGGGCGCACCGCGACCTGGGCACGCTGCGCAAGTTCACCGAGCTCTACCAGCCCTACACCGAGACCGAGATCGTCTTCGACGACGCCCGCACCCGCGCCCTGCACGCCGCCCTGCCGGCCGAGCGCCAGGGCACCGACGGGTTCGACGTCACCGAGATCGACTGGCGGCACTACCTGCAGGACATCCACATCCCGAACGTGCCGGGCCTGACCCGGGACCGGCGCGCTGCCGGCACCGCCCCGGCCGGCGACCGGCCGCTGCCCCGGCGCACCGACGTGCTGGCCGTCTTCGACCTCCAGCGCACCCTGGCCGCCGCCACCCTGGTCGAGCACTACCTGTGGGTGGAGCTGGCCGCCCGGCCGGTCAGCTCCTGGCCGGCGCACCTGGCCAACCTCCTCGCCGCCGGCCCCCGGTACCTGCGCGCCGAGCGGCGCGACCGCGGGGACTTCATCCGCACCTTCATGCGCCGCTACGCCGGGGTGGAGGAGGCCGCCCTGCGCCGCGTCGTCGCCGAGCACGTCGCCCCCTCGCTGCGCCGGGACCTGATCGGGGAGGCGGTCGCCCGGGTGCGGGACCACCGCGCGGCCGGGCACCGCACCGTCCTGGTCACCGGCACCATCGACGTCTTCGTCGAGCCGCTGGCCGACCTCTTCGACGAGATCGTCGCCGGCCGGATGGAGACCGACGGCGCCGGCCGGTGGACCGGGCACCTCGCCACCTCCCCACTGGTGGGGGAGGCCCGCGCCGCCTGGCTGCGCCGCTACGCCCGCGAGCACGGCCTGGACCTGGCCGGGTCCTACGCCTACGGCGACAGCTACGCGGACCGGTCCTGGCTGGAGGTGGTCGGGCACCCGCACGCGGTCAACCCCGACGCCGAGCTGTACCGCTACGCCCGGTCCCGCCGCTGGCCGGTGGACACCTGGACCGCCACCCGCGAGGGGCGGCTGGCCCCGGTGCTGCGCAGCATGAGGGGGGCGCGCACGGCATGACCGCGAGCACCGGGCAGCCGGCGGCCCCCGGGCCGCGGGAGCACCTCCTCACCGGCCGGGCGCTGATCACCGGCGGCACCTCCGGGATCGGCCTGTCCTTCGCCCACGCCCTGGCCGCCCGCGGCTGCGACCTGGTGCTGGTCGCCCGGGACGCCGCCCGGCTGACCCGGACCGCCGACCAGCTCCGCTGGCGCTACGGCGTCGCCGTCGAGGCGCTGCCCGCGGACCTGTCCCGGCGGGACGGCACCGACGCCGTCGCCGCCCGCCTGACCGACCCGGGCGCCGCCGTCGACATCCTGGTCAACAACGCCGGCCGCGGGCTGCACACCTCCCTGCTCGCCCCGGACGTGCGCGACCACGACGAGGCCATCGACCTGATGGTCCGCGCCGTGCTCGTCCTCGGCGGCGCCGCCGCCCGGGCCATGCGCGCGCGCGGGCACGGCCTGGTCATCAACGTCGCCTCCGTCCAGGCGCTGGTGACCATGGGCGCCTACTCCGCCCTGAAGTCCTGGACCCTGGCCTACTCCGAGGCGCTCGCCCTCGAGCTCGCCGGCACCGACGTGCAGGTGACCACGCTGCTGCCGGGCTGGGTGCGCACCGGGTTCCAGGAGCGCGCCGGCGCCGACGCCGGCCGGCTGCCCGGCCCGCTCTGGCTCGAGCCGGACCGGGTGGTCGCCGAGTGCCTGGCCGACGTCGCCCGCGGCAAGGACCGGTCCATCCCCTCCCGCCGGTACAAGGTGCTGGCCTTCCTCGCCGTGCACGCCCCCCGCCCGGTCGTGCGCGCCGTCGTCACGCGTATCGTCAGGGCGAGGAAGGGGTGAGCACCGTGCCGGACCTGTCACGGTTCCACGCCGGCTGGCACCGGTGGCTGCGGTTCGCCGCCCAGCGGCTCGTCCTGCGCGGCGTGGTCGGCGCCGTCGTCGACACCGAGGTCGAGGGCCTGGACAACCTGGACGGGCTCACCGAGCCGTTCGTGCTGGTGGCCAACCACTCCAGCCACCTCGACGCCACGGTGCTGGTCACCGCCCTGCCCTACCGGCACACCCGGCACCTGGCGGTGGGCGCGGCGGCGGACTACTTCTTCAACTCCTGGTGGCGCCGGGCGGCCACCTCCCTGTTCTTCAACTCCTACCCGGTGCACCGCTCCGGCCAGGGCGGCAAGGGCCGGGGGATGTCCCAGCAGCTGCTGGCCGACGGCGTCCCGGTCCTGATCTTCCCCGAGGGCACCCGGTCCCGGGACGGGGTGATGCGGGCGTTCAAGCCGGGTGCGGCGGCGCTGTGCTGCAAGCTCGGCGTGCCCTGCGTGCCGGTGGCGCTGCTCGGCGCGCACGACGCCATGCCGGTGGGCCGGAGCTGGCCGGTGCCGGGCCGCCCGCCGGTGCGGGTGCTCGTCGGCCGGCCGATGCGGCCCGGCCCCGGGGAGAAGGCCAAGGAGTTCAACGACCGGGTGGCCGCCCGGGTGGCCACGATGCTCACCATGCAGACGCCCTACGTCGTCGGGGACCAGCCGACGGCGGGCGAGGCCGGCGGCCACCCGGGCGCCGGGACCGACGGACGAGACGCGCGCGGCGGCGCAGGCGCGCAGGAGGAGGCTTCGTGACGGGTGTGACGCACCAGAAGTGGTGGGGCTGGGGGGTGGAGGGCATCGCCTTCCACCACCAGGACAAGCCGAAGATGGCGCCGTTCGTGATGGACAAGATCGGCATCGACCTGTCCGCCCCGGGTACCCCGCCGCCGGACTTCGCCGACATCGACGTCCCCGCCCCCCGCCTGGAGCCCGCGCTCGGCGAGGCCCTGCGGGCCGCCGTCGGCCCCGAGCACGTGGTCCTGGACGACCTGGACCGGGTGGTGCACACCTACGGCAAGGGCCTGCCGGACCTGGTCCGGGTCCGTCGCGGGGACCTGCCGCGGGTGCCGGACGCCGTCGTCTACCCGGCCGACGAGGAGCAGGTCCGGGCGGTGGTCGACGCCGTCGTCGCCGCCGACGCGGTGCTCATCCCGTTCGGCGGGGGCTCGAACATCTCCGGCTCGCTCACCCCGCCGCCGGGGGAGGAGCGGCCGGTGGTCTCGGTGGACCTGGGCCTGATGAACAAGGTGCTGGAGATCGACGCCGACGCCGGCCTGGCCCGGATCCAGGCCGGGGCGCTGGGGCCGGACATCGAGGACCAGCTCACCGCCCGCGGCTGGACCATGGGGCACCAGCCGGACAGCTTCCGGCACTCCACCCTCGGCGGGTGGGTGGCCACCCGGTCCTCCGGGATGCAGTCGGACAAGTACGGCGACATCGCGGACATCACCCGGGGGCTGCGGCTGGTCCAGCCGGGGAAGGTCGTGGTGCTCCGGCCGCTGCCGTCGACGTCGACCGGGCCGTCGGTGCGGGAGATGGTGCTCGGGTCCGAGGGTCGGCTCGGGGTCATCACCGAGGTGTGGGTCAACGTGCACCGGCTGCCGGCGAACCGGGAGATCATCGCCTACCTCTACCCCAGCTGGGGCGCCGCGCTGGAGGCCATGCAGGAGATCTCCACCGCCGACGCCCACCCGTCCGTCACCCGGGTCTCCGACCCGAACGAGACGGCGTTCTCCCTCGCCACCCAGAAGGCCAGCAAGGGCCTGGGCGGGAAGCTCCAGGCGGGCCTGTTCGAGGTGCTGCGCCGGCGCGGCTGGGACCTGGACAAGGCGTGCCTGTCCTACATCGGCTACGAGGGCGACGCCGCCCACGTGCGGGCCGAGAAGGCCGCCGTCGGGAAGATCGTCCGGGCCCACGGCGGGCTGAAGCTGGGCACCGGGCCGGGCGCGCTGTACGACCAGAAGAAGTTCGACACCCCCTACATCCGGGACTTCCTGCTCGACATCGGCGCCCACGGCGACGTCTCGGAGACCGCCGCCCCGTGGTCGCGGCTGCGGGAGGTCTACCAGGGCACCGTCCGCGCCGCGCAGGCGGCGTTCGCCGAGCTCGGGGTGCAGGGCTTCATCATGTGCCACCTCTCGCACAGCTACCACTCCGGGGCGTGCCTGTACTTCACCTTCGCCTACCCGCCGCGGGAGGGGGTCGACGAGCTGGACCAGTACTGGACGGTCAAGCGGGCGATCCAGCAGTCCTTCCTCGACACCGGCGCCACCCTGTCCCACCACCACGGGGTCGGCACCGACCACGCGCCGTGGCTGGAGGCGGACATCTCGCCGGCCGGGACGGACGTCATGGTCGGGCTGCTGCGCTCGGTGGACCCCGGTCGCAACCTCAACCCCGGGACGCTGCTGCCGGCGCACCGGGAGTGGTGAGGCGGGGCTTGGGCTGACGTGGGCCCTGCTCTCGGTCCGGGGCTCGCTCCGGCCAGCGCGTTGACCGGCCCCGGCACCGGCCGCGCCTGGCGCCGACCCCGGCACCGCCCTTGGCTTGCGCCGGCCTCGCCCTCTCCATGTCTGTACTCGTTATGGCGGCTTGCCGTCGTCGGGAAGCAGCCATAGCGAGTACAGACATGCGCGCCAGGGGCTTCGGGGGCCGGGGTCGCTACCGGCGCGCCGGCGCTCGCGCCGAGCTCTGCCCCGGCTCGCGCCGAGCCGGGTTCCGCGCGCGTCTTGGCTGGGGATGCCGGCACCGGTATCCGTGACCCGCCGTCGGCCGCCGTCCTTGTGGTACTTGTGTCGGGTTCACGGCGCCGGATACCCGCCACAAGTACCACAAGGACGCGCGCTGCAGCCGGGCTGAGCCGCCCGGCGAGTCCATGAGGTCGTGCAGCACCTCCAGGAGGTGGTGCTTCGCGTCGTCTGCCGCACCGACGGGAGCTGGGACCCGGGTCGCAGTCACCCGGGCCCCGGCGCCACTCCTCGCCGGGCGGCGCCACCGCTCACCGGGCGACGACTGGCTCCTCCTGGACCACCGGCGTGGCCTCGGCCCGGTCGTCCTGGCGGCCGCCGGTGACCAGCCGGTACACAAGGCCGGCCACGAGGGCGCCGACCAGCGCGGCCACCCAGAACAGCCAGAGCTGGGACAGGGCGCCGTCGGCGAAGAGCGCGGCGGCGGTGGCGCGCGCCGGGTTGAGCGAGCCGCCGGTCATCGGGGCGGTGACCAGCAGGAGCGCGGCGTAGGCCGCGCCGACCGCGAGCGGCGCGCTCACGCGGCTGCCGCGCCGGTAGACCGCGCCGAGCACGACGGCGGCCAGCAGCGCGGTGGCGATCGCCTCCACGACGAACGCGCCACGGGCGTCGAAGGCGGTGGTCTGCCCGCTCGCCGCCCACAGCTGGGACTGCTCGCCCCAGCTGTTGGCGACGGTGGAGAAGAACGTGCGGCTGTCGCCGATCTGCAGCGCCGCGGGCAGGCTCGCCGGGATCGTCAGGAACACCGCCCCGGCCGCGGCCACCCCGCCCAGGATCTGGGCCAGCCAGTACGGGAGGACGTCGGCCCCGCGGGTCCGCCCGCCGACGGCGGCCGCCAGGGTCACGGCCGGGTTGAAGTGGCCGTCGGAGACGTGTCCGAGGGCCGCCGTCGCGCCGGCCAGGGCCAGGCCGGCGGCGAGCGCCATCCCGAGCGTGCCGACCCCGCTGACCGAGCTGTACAGCAGCACCCCGAGCGTGGCGAAGACCAGCACGAACGTGCCCAGGGCCTCTGCACCGACGCGGACGGCCAGGCTCGGCCGGGCGGGCGCGCGGCCGGGCACCGTGGCCATGGGCGGGTTCTCCACCACCGGCCCGTCCACCGGGCGGGGGTCGTCCGTGCCCAGCTGGCCGACGGCGGGGCTGCTCGTCGCGTCGGTCGCAGCGGTCGGGCTGGTCGAGCCTGCCGGTCCGGCCGTCGTGGTCGGGCTGGTCGAGCCCGCTGGGGCGCCCGAGGCCGGGGAGCCCGGAGTCGAGCCCGGGCCGGCCTGACCGGGCTCGCGGGGCTGCTCGTCGGGTGTGCGGTCGTCGATCGACATAGTGTCCCTTCGTCGTCACGCGCCGGTCGGCGCACTGCAGGGTGTCACGCTTGGCTGGACGGTCGCTGGACGGATGCTGGTCGTGGTGGGCTGCGCGCGGCTGGGCGCTGGTCCTGGTCAGCAGCAGCCGACCGGCCGTGCGGACGGCGATCGCCCTACCGCTCGTCGGGCACGGGGCCGGGGCCCGGCGAACCATCGGAGGCCCGCCCGTCGCCGTCGGGCCGCCGCCCAGCGGATCCGCCTGGGTAGGCCTCATGCCCGCTGCCCGAGCTGGGCCGCTCGGCAGGTCCGCCGGCTGCGGGATCGGCTCCGCCGTGCTCGTCGGATCCGTGCCCGCTGCCCCTGTCTGGCCGCGCGCCACGTGCGACGGCACCGGGCCGTCCGCCGGGTACCGGCGTACCGGCCGCCTCGGCGCCGGATCGCCCGCCGGGTGCCACCGTATCGGCCGCCCCGGCAGCACCAGCACCGGCCTGCCCGCCCGGCGCCTCCGCGCCCGTCGGCAGGGCCACCTGGACCGTCGTCCCGCCGCCCGGGGTGGGCAGCACCCGGACCGCCCCGCCGTGCGCGCCGACGACCGCGGCGACGATCGCCAGCCCGAGCCCGGAGCCGCCGGAGCTGCGGGTGCGTGAGGGGTCCACGCGGTAGAACCGCTCGAACACCCGGGCGGCCTCCGCCGGCGGGATGCCGGGGCCGTGGTCGCGGACCTCGAGCAGGGCCCACCCCGGCTCGGGCATCCCGACAGCGACCTCGACCGGTGTGCCGGCCGGGGTGTGCTGCAGCACGTTGCCCACCAGGTTGGCGACGACCTGCCGCACCCGGTCCGGGTCCGCCGTCACCGGCACCGGCGCGAGCAGCCCGCCGGTCCCCGGCGCCCCGCCGGCCGGCGACGCCCCGCCAGGTGCCTCATCGTTCGGCAGCGCCCCGCCCGCCGTCGCCCCGCCCGTCAGCGGCACGACGGCGGCCGGCCGGTCCGGGGCGAGCGCGGCCAGGTCGGCGACGGCGTCGGCCGCCACCGCCGCCAGGTCGACCGGGCGCAGGTCCAGCGGGCGGCCCTCGTCCAGCCGGGCCAGCTGGAGCAGGTCCTCGACGAGGTTGCCCATCCGCTTGGCCTCGGTCTCGATGCGGTTCATCGCCTGGTCGACGTCGGCCACCCCGCCCATCCGGTACAGCTCGCCGTACCCCCGGACCGTGGCGAGCGGGGTGCGCAGCTCGTGGGAGGCGTCGGAGACGAACTGGCGCATGCGCTGCTCGGAGGCGGCGCGGGCGGCGAAGGAGGACTCGATCTGGGCGAGCATGACGTTGAGGGACCGGGCCAGGGACCCGACCTCCGTCGTCGGCGGCGGCGTGGGTACCCGGCGGGAGAGGTCGCCCGCGGCGATCGCCCCGGCGGTGGCCTCGATCTCGCGCAGCGGCCGCAGCGAGCGGCGCACCGCCAGCCGCGCCGCCAGGGCACCGACGGCGGCGATGAGCAGCCCGGCGAGGGTGAGCAGCCGCGCGGTCTGGGCCAGCGTGGCCTGCGCCGGGGCCAGCGGTCGGGCGACCGTGACCGCGCCGACGGCCGGCCCGTCCGCCCCGCCGCTGACCGTCAGGGTGATGGCGCGCCAGGAGGTGCCGGCGTGCTCCCCGGCCACGGTGAACGGCTCGCGGCCGGCGGCCGCCGCGGCGAGGTCGACGTCGGCCAGCTCCGGGCTGCCGTACTGCTCCGCGGTGCGCGGGTTGACGACCGGGACGGGCGCGCTGCCCTCGACGGCGATGAGCACGTAGTAGTCAGAGGGCAGCAGGTTCTGCCCGCTGCGGCCGCCCTGGAGCTGGTCCAGGGTCCGCTGGCCCAGGTCCTGGGCGGAGGTGGTGAGGTCCTCGTCGACCTGGCCGAGCAGGGTCACCCGGAGCACCGCCAGGGTGGCCCCGGAGATGGTGGCCAGGCCCACCAGCAGCAGGGCGGCGATGATGGCGACGAGGCGGGCGCTGAGCGGCACCGCCCGCCACCGCTCGTGCAGCCGGGTAACCATCAGGGCCGCGGCGCCTGCCGCAGGACGTACCCCACCCCGCGGCGGGTGTGGATGAGCGGGGGCAGGTCGGCGCCGTCGGGCAGCCCCAGGGCCGCGGGGGAGTCGATCTTGCGGCGCAGGTAGGAGATGTAGGACTCCACGATCGCGGCGTCGCCGGTGAAGTCGTAGTCCCAGACGTGGTCGAGGATCTGCGCCTTGGACACCACCCGCTCGGCGTTGAGCAGCAGGTAGCGCAGCAGCTTGAACTCGGTGGGGGAGAGGTCCACCGGCCGGCCGGCGCGGCGGACCTCGTGCGCGTCCTCGTCCAGCTCGAGGTCGGCGTAGCGCAGCACCGCCTCCTCCGCCGGGGCGGGCTGGGTGCGGCGCAGCACCGCCCGGATCCGGGCGACCACCTCCTCCAGGCTGAACGGCTTGGTGACGTAGTCGTCCCCGCCGACGGTCAGGCCCTGGACCTTGTCGCTCATGTCGTCCCGGGCGGTGAGGAACAGGACGGGCACGTCCGGCAGCCGGCTGCGGAGCCGGCGCAGCACGGTGAAGCCGTCCATGTCCGGCAGCATGACGTCCAGGACCACCAGGTCGACGTCGTCCTCCGCCGCCCGCAGCGCCGCGTTGCCGTCCGCCGCGGTGACGACGTCGAAGCCGGCGAAGCGCAACGAGGCGGAGAGCAGCTCGCGGATGGCCGGCTCGTCGTCGACGACCAGGAGCCGGGCCTCGGCGGTGCGCTCACCAGCCCGGCGGTCGGTGGCGGAAGGGGCGTCCATGCGGCCAAGCCTCTCGCACCTGGCTGGACGGTTCCTGGGAGCCTGCTGGGACCGGGGTGGGCGCGCGGGCGGTCGGGCCGGCCGACGGCGGGACCGGGCTGGGTGCGCGCGACCCGGCTACGGCCGCAGCAGGCGGATCTCTAGATCGAGGTCCCGGTCCGCCCACGCCCGATCGGCGGTGAGGGTCGGTGCCTCGAGGCGCCGAGCCAAGGCCAGGCACGCGCGGTCGCCCAGAGAGAGGCCGTGAGGTTGCGCGAGGGGATACAGGGCGGCAACCACCAGGGCGTCTTCGGCGGTCAAGGGCTCCACGTCGACCTTGTTCTGCACGGCGTCGAGGATGCGCGGATCGAGGCCATTGCGAACGAGTACTGTCCCGGCCTCCGCGAGGTTGACGGTGCCGACAGCCGCACCGGATGCGACCGCGTCGGCCACCTGTGCCGCGCCCGGCTCGTTGAAGATCAGCGTCAGCAGTGCCGACGCATCGAGCACGACCGTCATCGCTGTTGGCGTGCGACCGAGTCCTCGTCGGCCGCTTCCCGCGCGCGTAGCTGGCGGAGCTCGTCTACCGCTGAATGGTCCAGCTTGCCTGCAATACCGATGAGAGCCCTGGCAGCAACCGGCGTGCTGACGAGCCGCGCACCATCCGGCTCCTCGATGACCACGACCTCGTCGCCGGGGCTGAGCCCCAGTCGGTGGCGCACCGCTGCGGGGAGCTGCAGGCGCCCACGCTCGTCCAGGCGCACCCTGAGCGACTTCATGTGGGCAAGACTAGCGTCTGCCCACGCCTGCGCCCGAGTGGGCACGACCAGGATGCACCTCGCCCCACCAGCCCTTCTGACTCGCTCCCGCCTGGCACCGCACGAGACCGACCAGGTGGCGGCGTCCCGGCGGCGGCACACGGTCACGCCGGGCGGATCTGCCCGATCGCCGCCTCCACCTTCTCCCGCAGCCCGGCGCCGATGGGCGCCGCGCCGGCGACGTCGGGCCGGGCCACCCGTTCCTGCCCCTCCGGCGAGGCCATGTACTCCAGGAGCGTGCGGACGTTCGTCGCGTCCTGCTCGCTGCCGTAGCGCTCGCAGGCCAGGGTGTAGGAGACGAGGACCAGCGGGTAGGTGCCCGGGGTGTCGGTGTCCCGGGCCAGCTCGACGGTCAGCCGCAGGTCGGTGGCGTCCTCCGCCCGCGGGGAGGCATCGACGACGGCGGCCGCGGCCTCCGCGGAGAACGGCACGAAGTCCTCGCCCACGCCGAGTGCGACGGTGCTCAGGTCCTGGGTCACCTGGGCCGCGTCGATGTAGCCGACGGTGCCCTCGGCGGCGGTGATGGTCTGCACGACGCCGGACGTCCCGGTCCCCGACTGGGTGCCGCTGATCGGCCAGGTCTCGCTCGGCTCGTGCGGCCAGGCCTCGCCCCCGGCGGCGGCCAGGTACTCGGTGAAGCTCTCCGTGGTGCCGGAGTCGTCGGACCGGTTCACCGGCACGACGGCCTGGTCCGGCAGGGCCACCCCCGGGTTGGCCGCGGCGATGGCCGGGTCGTTCCACCGGGTGATCTCGCCGGCGAAGATCGCCGCGAGCGTCTCGGGGGCCAGGTTGAGGTGCTCGGCGCCAAGGCCGGGCAGGTTGTATGCCACCGCGATCGGGGAGATGTACAGCGGGAGCTCGACCACCTCCCCGCCGAAGCACCGGTCCCGCCCGCGGGCGAGCTCCTCCTCGTCCATCGGGACGTCGGAACCGGCGAACAGGACCGCCCCGTTGAGGAACATCTCCCGCCCGGTGCCCGACCCCACCGGGTCGTAGGAGGCGACGACGCCGGGATGCGCCTCGTAGAACCCCGCCAGCCACGCCTGCATGGCGATCTCCTGGGAGGAGGCACCAGCGCCGGGGAGCGTGCCGCTCAGCCCGCCCGGCTCGGTCGGGTTGCCGCAGGCGGCCAGGCCGAGCCCGACGGCGGCGAGCACGGCCCCGGCGCGGCGCAGCCCGGCCGTACCGCCCCGACGTCGCCGCCCTGGTGCAGGCGCCGCGGCCCGGTGGGGGCCGCGGGGGACGGTCAGCACGCCGTCATCGTAAGGGACCTGCGGCGACGTCCCTCGCCGGGGCCTGGGGTGAGCGGTACCGGGTGAGGTAGCGGGGTCAGCCGTGGCCGGCGTCGCCGCGGGGTCAGCGGTAGCGGGGTCAGCCGTGGCCGGCGGGGCCGCGGGCCGGCGGCACGGGTCGGCGTCGCGGGGTCAGAGGTAGCGGGTGGGGTCGAACG
This sequence comes from Georgenia sp. TF02-10, assembly GCF_022759505.1. Taxonomy (NCBI): domain Bacteria; kingdom Bacillati; phylum Actinomycetota; class Actinomycetes; order Allobogoriellales; family Allobogoriellaceae; genus Georgenia; species Georgenia sp. TF02-10. The sequence continues at coordinate 742,605 of NZ_CP094289.1, forward strand.
CGGCGAGCGGGATGATCCGGACGCGCGGCAGGACGGCGTTGAAGGCGCGGAGGTCGTCCTCGAGGTCGAAGACCTGCAGGCCGCGCCCGGTGAGCTCGGCGAGCTGGGCGTTGAGGAACTCCCGGAAGCAGACGACGCTGACCCGGCGGCCGGCGTCGAGGAGCGCCGCGACCTGGGGGATGTAGTCCCCGTCGTGGGAGGCCAGCACGACGTCGCCGCTGCCCTGGGCGAGGATGGCGTCCATGGTCCGCTGGATGCCGATGTCCACGACCTTCTCGGAGCCCTCGCCGGCGAGCGGGATGGGCTGGTAGCTCATCGCCAGCAGCGCCTGGATGAAGCTCATCGGCATCTGCCCCGAGCTGGCGTTGAGGAAGAACAGGCCGCGGGCCGGCTCGGACCACATCAGCTGGGTGAAGTGCAGGATCCGGTCCCAGCGCGGCCGCTCCTCCGACAACGGCCGGCGTCCGAGGACGCTCATCCCGAGCGTGGCGTCGATGTTCTCGCCGTCGACGAGGAGGTAGGCGGTGGAGTCCGCGGTGGCTGCGGCGGTGGAGTCCGGCATGGGTGCAGCGTAGGGCTGCGGGTCGCGCGGGCCGCCCAACCGAGAACCGCACGGCGAGCCGGGCCGCCCGGCCGCCGTCGCCGGATCAGACCGCGGCCACCGCCGCCCGGCCGGGCGAGGCGCACTGGCCCGGCCGGGCGAGCCGGACAGGCCCGGCCGCCGTCGTCCGGTCAGGCCGCGGCGACCGCGGCGTCGACCTGCGCCGGGGCGAGCACATGCTGGGCGACCAGGGCGGCTGCGCCGAGCACCCCGGCGCGGCCCTCGGTGCGCGCGCCGACGACCCGCAGGTGCTGGGTGGCCAGCGGCAGCGACCGGCGGTAGACCGCCTCGCGGATCCCGGCGAGGAGCTGCTCGCCCACCGCCGCCACCGCCCCGCCGATGACGATGACCGAGGGGTTCAGCAGGCTCACGCAGGCGGCCAGCACGTCCCCGATCTCCCGCCCGGCCTGCCGCACGGCCAGCCCGGCCTCGACGTCGCCACGGCGCACGAGGTCCACGACGTCGGCGCTGCCGGTGGCCGGCAGGCCCAGCTCGCGCAGCCGGGCGGCGATCGCCGGCCCGCTGGCCACCGCCTCCAGGCAGCCGACGTTGCCGCAGCGGCACCGGACCTGCGGCCCGCCGGGGACCGCGACGTGCCCCAGGTCCCCGGCCGCGCCCTGGGCGCCGCGCTGCAGCCGCCCCGCGGAGATGATCCCGGCGCCGATGCCGGAGGCGACCTTGACGAACAGCAGGTCGGCCACGTCCGGCCAGACCGCCGTGTGCTCGCCGAGCGCCATGATGTTGACGTCGTTGTCGATGAGCACCGGAACCGGGAATTCCGCGCGCAGCCGGCCCGGCACGTCGAACCCGTCCCAGTTGGGCATGATCGGCGGGTTCGTCGGTCGGCCGGAGACGTGCTCGACCGGGCCCGGCAGCCCCATGCCGAGCCCGACCACGTCGGTCATCGGCCGGCCCACCCGCCCCACCAGGGCGACGGCGACGGCGCTCACCCGGCTCAGCACCGGCTCCGGACCGTCGGCGATGCGCAGCGGCAGATCCTCCTCGGCCAGCACCCGGGCGGCCAGGTCGGTCACCGCGACGCGGGCGTGGCTGGCCCCGAGGTCGACGGCGAGGACCAGCCGGGCGCCGGGGTTGAAGGCGAACGTCGCCGGCGGGCGGCCGCCGGTGGAAGCGGCCTCCCCGGTGGGGGCGAGCAGGCCGACGGCGAGGAGCTCCTCGACCCGGGCCGCCACGGTGGACCGGGCCAGCCCGGTGAAGGCCGCCAGGTCGGCGCGGGTTCGGGGGCGCCCGTCGCGGAGGTGCTGGAAGATCGCCCCCGCCCCGGACGGACGGACCCCCGGTGCGCCGGCCCCGTTGCCGGCGGCGGCCGACGTCGGGTCCGGGACCCGGGTGGCGCCGTCGGGCGAGCCGCCGAATGCAGTGGTGCCGTCGGGCGAGGCGCCGAACCGGCTGGCGCCGTCGGGCGACCTGGCGAACCGGTCTGCACCGGCAGGCCGTGTGGCGCCGTCGGGCGACCCGGTGGCGTCGGCCGGTGCGCCGGGAGCACGGGGGACGGTCGCCATGCCAGGAGTAAAGCACCTCCCCCTTCTGCCGCGCCGCACCCACTCACGGAGATCAACCGCGCAACTTTTGCTTGACGGCCGGTAGAAGTGCCCCTAGGTTGTGGCCGTGGTCACCGACGACACCCTCACCGACGACGCCAGCACGCCGCTGCTGCAGATGCGCGGCATCGTCAAGCACTTCCCCGGCGCCAAGGCGCTCGACGGGGTCGACCTCGACGTCCGCGCCGGGGAGGTGCACTGCCTGCTGGGGCAGAACGGGGCCGGCAAGTCCACCCTGATCAAGATCCTGGCCGGCGCCCACCTGCCCGACCGCGGCGAGATCCGCTGGCGGGGCGAGCCGGTCACCCTCCCCACCCCGATGGCCGCCCTGGAGCTGGGCGTGGCCACCATGTACCAGGAGCTCGACGTCGTCGACGGCCTCAGCGTCGCCGAGAACATCTTCCTCGGCCACGAGCTGGCCGCCGGTGGCGTCCTGCGCCGCGCCGACGCCCACGAGCGCACCCGTGAGCTGCTCCGTCGCCTCGGCCACCCCGAGATCCCGGCCGGCCGCGACGTCGGCCGGCTCTCCGCCGCCGGCAAGCAGGTCGTCTCCCTGGCCCGGGCACTGTCGCGCGACGCGCGGATCATCGTCATGGACGAGCCCTCGGCCGTGCTCGACCCCGAGGAGGTCGCGAACCTCTTCCGGGTCGTGCGGTCGCTGTCCGCGCAGGGCGTCGCCGTCGTCTACATCTCCCACCGCCTCGAGGAGATCCGCCAGATCGGCGACCGGATCACGGTCCTGAAGGACGGCCGGACCGTCGCCTCCGGGCTCGCCGTCACCGACACCCCGACCGCTGACCTCATCAAGATGATGACCGGCCGCGAGGTCGCCACGAACTTCGGGGGAGCCGCCGGCGAGGTGCGAGCCGGGGAGCCGGCCCTCGAGGTCGAGGGGCTCGCCCTCGACGGGGTGTTCCGGGACGTCTCCTTCCGCGTCCGACCAGGGGAGATCGTCGGGCTCGCCGGGCTCGTCGGTGCCGGACGCTCGGAGATCCTGGAGACGGTCTACGGCGCCCGCCACGCCACCGCCGGCACCGTGAAGGTCAAGGGGAAGGCGCTGCGGCGGGGGTCGGTGCCCGCCGCCGTCGCCGCGGGGGTCGGTCTCGCCCCGGAGGAGCGCAAGAGCCAGGGCCTCCTCCTCGACGAGCCCGTCTACCGCAACATCACCCTGTCCACCTTCACCCGGTTCGCCCGCGGCGGGCTGCTCGACGAGCGCGCCGAGCGGGCCGCCGCCGAGGAGCAGATCGAGGCGCTGCGCCTGGCCCCGCCCGACCCGCGCCGCACCACCCGCACCCTCTCCGGCGGCAACCAGCAGAAGGCCCTGCTCGCCCGCTGGCTCGTCCACGGCTGCGACGTGCTGCTGCTGGACGAGCCCACCCGGGGCGTGGACGTCGGCGCCCGCGCCGAGATCTACACGCTCGTGCGCCGGCTCGCCGCCGCCGGGGCCGCCGTGGTCGTGGTCTCCAGCGAGATCGAGGAGGTGCTCGGCCTCGCCGACCACGTCCTCGTCATCGCCGACGGCATCGTCGTCCACGGCGGACCGGCGGACCGGATCGACGAGCACCGCGTGCTCGACCTCGTCATGGAAGGAACCCACGCATGACCGAGAACCCCTCGGCCGGCACCGTCCCGGCAGGCAGCGCGGAGAGCCTGCCGCCGAGCAACCGCGAGGTGAGCCCCGCCCCGGTGCGCCGGGCCCCGCGGTTCAAGCTCGGTGGGCTCGGCCACAACCTCGGCCTCATCATCGCCCTCCTCGCGCTGGTGGTCGTCGGCGTCATCACCTCCGGCGAGAGGTTCGTCGGCCTGAGCAACCTCTTCGTGATCCTCGAGCAGACCGCGGTCGTCGGCGTCATCAGCATCGGCGTCACGTTCGTCATCACCGCCGGCGGGATCGACCTGTCCGTCGGCTCCGTCCTCGGGCTGGCGACGGTGTGGGCGTCCACGGTGGCGACCCAGACCATGGCGGCGAACACTCACTGGGTCGTCATGGTCTTCACCGCGCTCGCCGTCGGCGCCGCCGCTGGGCTCATCAACGGCGTCATCGTCGCCTACGGCAAGGTCGTCTCGTTCATCGCCACCCTCGCGATGCTCGTCGCCGCCCGTGGACTGGCGGAGATCATCTCCGGCCGCCGCACCCAGATCGTCACCGTCGAGGGGTTCCGCGACTTCTTCCGCGGCGACGTGCTCGGCGTACCGGTCATCGGGTGGATCTTCGTCCTCGTCGCGGCCGGCGGCTGGTTCCTGCTCGCCCGCACCACCTTCGGGCGGCGCACGGTCGCCGTCGGCGGCAACCCCGAGGCCGCGCGGCTGGCCGGCATCCGGGTCCAGCGGCACACCATGTGGGTCTTCACCCTCGCCGGGCTGACCGCCGGCATCGGCGCCGCGATGATGCTCGGCCGCACGACCGCCGGCTCCTCCACCAACGGCTATCTCTACGAGCTCGACGCCATCGCCGCGGTCGTCGTCGGCGGCACCCTCCTCCTCGGCGGGCGCGGCACGATCGTCGGCACCGTCCTCGGCGTCCTCCTCTTCGCCGTCCTGACCAACCTCTTCATCCAGAACAACCTCTCCATCTCGGTCCAGGCGATCGCCAAGGGGGCGATCATCGTCGCCGCCGTGCTGCTCCAGCAGCGCTTCGCCGGCCGCGCCCGCGGCACCTGACCCCGCCGTCGGTCCGGCCGGGTCGGGCCGACGGCGGCCGCCACCGGGTCGGCGTCGGCACCAGCCCGCCGTCGCGTACCACCCGCCCCCGGGCGGGGCCAGCCCGCCGTCGGCCACCCACCACCTGTCCACCACCTCATCCCCGACCCAGCCCACCCCCGGCGCCCCCGGCGCCCCGATCCCAACGGAGAGCACCATGTCTGCACAGCTGCGCCGCTACGCCCTCCCGCCGCTAGCGGTGGCCGCCGCCGCGGCCCTCCTCGTCGGCTGCACCTCCAACACCCCGACCACCGACGAGGCCGAGGCCGACGAAGCCGCCGCGCCCGCGGCCGGCGGCAACGACGAGACCGGCGAGACGGTCACCATCGGCTTCTCCGCCCCGGCGGCCGACCACGGCTGGATGGGGGCGATCACCTCGGCCGCCGTCGCCGAGGCGGAGAAGTACGAGGACATCGACCTGCAGGTCGCGGAGGGGACCAACGACGTCAACGTCCAGATCTCCCAGGTCGAGACGTTCATCAACGACGGCGTGGACGCCATCGTCCTGCTGCCCTTCGACGGTGCCGCCCTCACCGAGGTGGCCACCGAGGCGATGGAGGCCGGCATCCCGGTGGTCAACGTCGACCGGGAGTTCTCCACCCCGGAGTCCGCCCGGGTGACCGTGCTCGGGGACAACTACGGCATGGGCCGCTCCGCTGGGGAGTACATCTGCGAGCGGATCGGGGACAACCCGGACGCGGTCATCGCCGAGATCGCCGGCATCGACAACCTGCCGCTGACCCAGGACCGCAGCCAAGGCTTCGCCGACGCCCTCGCCGGCTGCGGGCTGGAGGTGGCCAACCGGGTGGCCGGCGACTTCACCGTCCAGGGCGGGGAGTCCGCCACCGCCAACCTGCTCCAGGCCGCGGAGCACATCGACGCCCTGTGGAACCACGACGACGACCAGGGCGTCGGCGTGCTGGCCGCGATCGAGAACGCCGGCCGGGACGAGTTCTTCATGGTCGGCGGCGCCGGGTCGGCGAACATGATGCGGGAGATCCAGTCCGGCGGCTCCGTCATCGAGGCCACCGTCATCTACCCGGCCACCCAGGCCGCCGACGGCATCCGCCTGGCCCGGCTCCTCGCCCAGGACAAGGCGATGTCCGACCTGGTCGAGGTCGAGGTCCCGCGCCTGGTCCAGCTCTACGCCCCGGTGGTCACCGCGGACAACGTCGAGCAGTACCTGGACAACGCGTTCGAGTCCTGACCAGGCCGCGCCGACGACGGCGGCCGGGTCCCGCCGTCGTCGGCGGCCCGCAGCCACGGCGGCTACACGCACGACGGCGGGCCTGCCCCGACCCGACGGGGCCGGCCACGCACCGCCGTCGTCGTCGGCATCCCGCACCCACGACGGCGGCCACCCGCCCTGACGCCCGACGGCGGCCACCCGCCCCGACCGCCCCACGACCCGCCCCCACCGGGCGAGGAGGAGACAGAGCATGAGCCAGGCAACGGTCCCCCCGCTGGGGGTGGCGATGATCGGGTACGCCTTCATGGGCCGCGCCCACTCCCAGGGCTGGCGCACCGCCCCACGGGTCTTCCCGCTGCCCCGGGAGCCGCGGATGCAGGTGCTCGTGGGGCGGTCCCCGGAGCGGGCGGCCGCCGCGGCCGCCCAGCTCGGCTGGGCCGAGGTGGAGACGGACTGGCGACGGGTGCTCGAGCGGGACGACGTCGACGTCGTCGACATCTGCACCCCGGGCGACACCCACGCCGAGATCGCCACCGCCGCCCTCGCCGCCGGCAAGCACGTCCTGGTGGAGAAGCCGATGGCGAACACCCTCGCCGAGGCCGAGGCGATGACCGCGGCGGCGCAGGGGGCCGCCGCCCACGGGGTGACCGCGACGGTTGGCTTCACCTACCGCCGGGTCCCGGCGCTCACCCTCGCCCGGGACCTGGTCGCCGAGGGCCGGATCGGGGAGGTCCGGCAGGTGCGCTGCCAGTACCTGCAGGACTGGCTGGCCGACGACGCCGCGCCGCTGTCCTGGCGCACCGACCGGGCCCGGGCCGGGTCCGGCGCGCTGGGCGACATCGGCGCGCACGTCGTCGACCTCACCCACTTCGTCACCGGCCAGCGGCTGGCCGGGGTCTCCGGGATGCTGCAGACGGTGGTCCCGGAGCGGCCGGTGGCGGAGAGCTTCGCCGGGCTGAGCGGCGTCGCCGGCACCGAGCGGGGCCCGGTGACGGTCGACGACGTCGCCCTGTTCACCGGCCGGCTCGAGGGCGGCGCCCCGGCCATCTTCGAGGCGACCCGGCTGGCCTGGGGCCGGAAGAACGCCATGCGGATCGAGGTGAGCGGCTCCCACGGGGCGCTCGCGTTCGACCTCGAGGAGATGAACGTCCTGCACTTCCTCGACGCCCGGGAGCCGGCCCGGACGGGCGGCTTCCGGCGCATCCTCGTCACCGAGCCCGACCACCCGTACCTCTCCGCCTGGTGGCCGCCGGGCCACGGGCTGGGCTACGAGCACGCCTTCGTCCACCAGGCCCGGGACCTGGTGGTGGCGCTGGCCGCCGGGGAGCAGCCCACGCCGTCGTTCGCGGACGGCCTGGCCGTCCAGCGGGTGCTCGACGCGGTCGAGCGGTCGGCCGCCGACCGGTGCGTCTACACCGAGATCCCCGCCCACCGAACCGGTGCCGCCACGCCCGACCGCGCCGAGACGCGCGACCGCCGCACCGGTGCCGGGACCCCCGACGGCGCCGAGACGCCCGACCAGCGCAGCGGTGCCAAGACCCCCGACCGCGCCGAGGCCGCCGCCTCGGCGGCGACCCAAGGAGCGTGAACCATGGCTCGACCGATCACCCTGTTCACCGGCCAGTGGGCCGACCTGCCCTTCGAGGAGGTGGCGCGGCTGGCCGCGTCGTGGGGCTACGACGGCCTCGAGATCGCCTGCTGGGGGGACCACCTGGACCCCTGGCGCGCCGCCGAGGACGACGCCTACGTCCAGGACCGGCTCGACATCCTGGAGCGGCACGGCCTTAAGGTCTGGGCGATCTCCAACCACCTCACCGGCCAGGCTGTCTGCGACGACCCCATCGACGCCCGGCACCGCGACATGCTCCCGGACCGGGTCTGGGGCGACGGCGACCCCGAGGGGGTGCGCCGGCGCGCCGCCGAGGCGATGAAGGCCACCGCCCGCGCCGCCGCCCGGCTCGGGGTGAAGACCGTCGTCGCCTTCACCGGCTCGGCGATCTGGAAGTACGTGGCGATGTTCCCGCCGGTGTCCGCCGAGCTGGTCGAGGCCGGCTACCAGGACTTCGCCGACCGGTGGAACCCGATCCTGGACGTCTTCGACGAGGTCGGCGTGCGGTTCGCGCACGAGGTGCACCCGAGCGAGATCGCCTACGACTACTGGACCACCGTGCGGACGCTGGAGGCGATCGGGCACCGGGAGGCGTTCGGGCTGAACTGGGACCCGAGCCACTTCGTCTGGCAGGACCTGGACCCGGCGGGGTTCCTGTGGGACTTCCGGGACCGGATCTACCACGTGGACTGCAAGGACGCGAAGCGCCGGGTGGGCAACGGGCGCAACGGCCGGCTGGGGTCCCACCTGCCCTGGGCGGACCCGCGGCGGGGCTGGGACTTCGTCTCCACCGGGCACGGGGACGTGCCGTGGGAGGAGTGCTTCCGGATGCTCAACACCATCGGCTACGACGGGCCGATCTCGGTGGAGTGGGAGGACGCCGGGATGGACCGGCTGGTCGGCGCGGCCGAGGCGCGCGAGTTCGTCCAGCGGCTGGCGTTCGCCCCGCCGTCGGCCGCGTTCGACGCCGCCTTCGCGGTGCGGTGACGGGCTCACTGGTGCGGCCCGCCCGGGTCGGCAGGGGGTGACCCGGGCCGGGGAGCCGCGGGCGGCGTACGCGAACGACCAGGTCCTCGCCGGCCGGCTGGGCGGAGGGCCGATCCGCACGGTTCCGCGGGAGCGTTCCCATCTACGGTGAGCCCATGCCAGCACACGATGAGATCGCCCGGCTGTACGGACCGTGGCTCGCTCGGACGCCGGCTGACGCCGCCTACCTGTTCAACGGATACCGCGGGTCTTGGTGGGTCGCTGGCGGGTGGGCTGTCGAGGCGTTCACCGGCGTCCGCCGTAAGCACGGCGACCTGGATCTCAGCATCCCGCGCGGCGAGGTCGCCCTGCTGCAGGAACACGTGGCGGGGCGGTTGGACGTCTGGGCCGCGGAGAAGGGCACGCTTCGCCCTCTTGTCGAACCGGTCGACAAGGCTCTCCCGCCGGCCTGCGGCAACCTCTGGTTGCGCGCGAGCGGTGTAGATCCCTGGGAGTACGACGTCCTTCTCGTGGACGTCACGGCGTCGACCTGGATCTACGAGCGAGATGCCCGGATCAGCCGCCCGCTCGATGACATCCTCTGGGCTCGCGATGGCATCCGCTACCTGCGCCCCGAGGTGCAGCTGCTGCACAAGGCCCCCGGTCTGCGGCCGAAGGACCAAGGGGACTTCGAGGCCTGTCTGCCGTTGCTCGATGACGCTGCTCGCGGGTGGCTGGCACGCGCGCTGGAAGTGGCACACCCCGGACACCCGTGGCTCGACCGGATCTAGATCGGTCGGGTAGGACGAGACGCGACCCCTTGAGTCGCCGCGACGTTGATATTCGGAGCGCTCCAGTCAAGGATCGACCGGCGGCCCGACGGCGAGGGCCCGCACCGGTGCGGTGCGGGCCCTCGACGCATGGGGGCGTCAGGTGACGGCCCCGCCCCGGTGAGCGGCGCCGTCGACCGGGCGGTCAGTACGTGGTGCGGTCCTCGGCGTAGGAGGTGTCCGTCTCCGCCGAGCCCTCGTCGGTCGCGGAGTCGCTGCCCTCGATCTGCGCGGCCGGGGTGCCGCCGCCCTTGAGCGCGGCCAGCCGCGCCTCGATCTCGGCGTTGCGGCCGTAGTCCTCCAGCTCGGCGAACTGGTCCTCGATCGACCCCGCCTGGATCTCGGCGTGCCCGGCGACCCGGGCCTCCTCCCGGCGGACCTGGTCCTCGTACCGGGCGAGCTCGCTGGTGGGGTCCATGACGTTGATGGAGGAGATCGCGCCCTGCACGGTGGCCTGCGCCTCGGCGGTCTTGGCCCGCGCGACGAGCTGGTCCCGCCGGGACTTCAGCTCGTCGAGCTTCACCCGCATCTGCTGCAGCCCGGTCTTGAGCTTGTCGACCACCTCGTTCTGCGAGTTGATCATCGGCTCGGCGGCCTTGGCCTCGTTCTCGGCGGTGATCTGCTTGCCGATCGCGACCTTGGCGAGGTTGTCGAACCGGGCGGCCTCGCCGGCGTCCCCCGCACGGCGCAGGTCCTCGGCCTTGGCCGAGGCGGCCAGCGCCTTCTGCCCCCAGTCGCGGGCCTCGGCGAGGTCGGCCGCGTGGTCCTGCTCGGCCAGCCGCAGGTTGCCGATGGTGACGGCGACGGCGTCCTCGGCCTCGGCGATGGAGGACGTGTAGTCCCGCACCAACTGGTCCAGCATCTTCTGCGGGTCCTCGGCGCGGTCGAGGAGGGAGTTGATGTTGGCGCGGGTCAGCTGGGCGATGCGGCCCAGGATGCTCTGCTTCTCTGCCATGGTCTGCCCTTTCGGTGATGGGTCACGATTGTGGTCGACGACGCCGGTGGGCGCCCGTGGAGCCGTCAGGTCGGGGTCGGGGGTCGGGGTGGGCCGGGGGAGGGGTCGGGTCAGAAGCTGCCCCCACCGCCGTCGAACCCGCCGCCGCCGAAGCCGCCGCCCCCGCCACCGAAGCCGCCGCCGCCGAAGCTGCCGCCGCCACCGCCGAAGCCGCCCCCGCCGCCCCAGCCACCACCCCAGCCGCCCCCGTGCCCGCCGCCGCCGAGCAGGATGCCGCCGAGGATCAACGAGCCGACGTCGAGGCCGCCGGCGCGGCGCCCGCCGCCGAACCCGCCGCCCCACGGGTCGTCGAACTGGTCGGAGTCACGCTCGGCGAGCGCCTGGGCGGAGGCGGCCATCTGCTCGGCCTGGGCCGCCCGCTGCAGGGCCGCCACCGGGTCACGGCCGGCGAGCCGGTTCGCCTCGCTCGCCAGCCGGGCCGCCTCCGACAGCCGGGTGCGGGCCTCGGTGCCCACCGAGCCCCGCCGGGTGGTGATGAAGTCCTGCACGGCCTGGATCTGGGACGCCAGCCGGCCCAGCCGGTCGTCGAGCTGGGCGGCGGCCCGCTGCCGGTTCTCGTCCTCGGCGCGGACCGGTGCGAGGGCGGCGTCGATGGCGGCCTCGGCCTGGGTCAGGCGCTGCAGCGCGGCGAGCGGGTCCCCGCCCTCCCGCGCCTGCTGCCCGAGGGCGATCGCGGCCTCGGCGTCCTTCCGGCGGGCGAGCACGGCGGGGTCGTCTGGGGCGAGGCGGCGGGCGTCTTGGACGTCGGCGGTGATCGAGGCCAGCGCGGTGTCCAGGCGGGCGCCGGCGTCGGCCAGCGCGCGGCCCGCCCCCTGGACGTTCTTCAGGAGCGTGTCGGCCTGCTGCACGGCCTCCTCGGCGACCCGCGCGTAGGTCACCGCGCTGGCCCGGTCCCCGGCCTCGACCTTGGCGCGGCCCTCCGCGACGGCCTGCCGCGCCGAGCCCAGCAGGGCGGCGGCCTGGTCCGGGTTCTTCGCCACCGACGCCAGCGCCGCGGCGGGGTACTGGGTGGCCAGGCGGGCGAGCTCGGCGCGGGCGCCCTCGATGAGCCGGCCGACCTCCCCGGCGCGCTGCTCGAGCTCGCTGAGCGCCTCCGGCGCGCGGGCCTGCATGTCCCGCAGCCGGGTGAACTGCGTTGCCTGGTCCCGCAGCGTCTGCTCGATCTCCCCGGTCAGGCCCAGGATGTCGGCGTACATCTGCCGCTGCTGGGTCTCGGTCTCTGGCCTGTCGTCGTCGAGGAGCTGGCGGACGTGGAAGGCCTGCTGGAGCTTCTCCCGCGCCGTCCCCAGGGCCGCGGCGAAGGCGTCGGTGGCCTGCAGCCCGAACTGGGCCCGGGCGAAGCCGAACTCCTGGTCCGCCCCGCGGACGGCGTCGTCGGCCGCGATCAGGGCCGAGCCGGCACGCTTGGCGAGCTCCTCGGTGGGCAGGTTGAGGGGGTGGTCGGGGGGGAGCTGCTGGCGGCGCGGCGCGGCCTCCGCCTGGGGCTGGCGGCGCCGCCGGAGGAAGGCGAACAGGCCGATGCCGGCGATGACCAGCAGCCCGATGACCAGGACGGTGCCGAAGAAGCCGGCGCCGCTGCCGCCGTCGCCGTCGTCCCCGCCGCCTCCGCCGGTGGCGATCTCACTCACGCCGTCGGCCAGCGCGACCGCGGCGCCGGCCCAGTTGTCCGCGCCGAGCTCGGGCTCGACGTCCTGGTCAAGGACCTGCTCGAAGTCGGACTCGGCTATTGCGGAACTGCTGTGGCGGGCGCCGTAGTAGTCGCGGTCTTCGACGGCGACGGCGAGGAGGATGTTGTCCGGCCCCATGTTTGACATGGTCGCCGTCTCGACGGTCCACTCCTCCGGCGTCATCCCGTCGAAGGTGTCGACGAAGGTGACGACGAGCTCCTGCCCGGTGTCGGCCTCGAGCTCGTCGAAGGCCTGCTGGATCTCCGCCTCGTCCCCGGTGTCGAGCACCCCGGCGGAGTCGGTGACCTGCTCGCTCAGGGACTCCGGCGGCTCGGCGGCGGCCGGGACGGCGAGACCCGCGGGCAGGAGGACGAGGGCGGCGACCGCCAGGGCGCGGCATGCGGTGCGGGGTCTCACGTCGTGATCCTCGCGGCCAGGCGGGGTATGGCGCAACGAGTCGGGCAGGTGTTCGCCCAGGGAGGAGCCGCACGATGGGCCGGAACTGCAGCGGCACGAGTCCGTTCCGTGCTGGCGGCACCGGCCGGATCGGGCGAAGCGGCATGAGCCCGTTCTCGGCCGGTGGCACCCGTCTGCCCCGGTCGGTCTGCCCAGCTGGACGCATCGCCTGCGGACCACGGGGACGGCGGCGGCCCCCCGCCCGCCGCCGACCGACGTTCAGGCACGTCTCGGGGCTGACGAGTCCCACGGCTGTGGACGGACCGGCCGCCTCGCGCTGTCCACACCCGGCCGGCATCGCTGCGCCGCCGAGCGCCAGGCTGCGGAGAGTGGACGTCGAACAGGCCCTCCGCGAGGCGGGTGGCGTGCTGCGCAGGAGTGCGCTCCCGCGCACCAGGGGGCAGCACCGACAGCTCGCCGAGCTGCTGACCAGCGGTGCGGTCCGTGCGGTCGGCGGATGGGTAACCTCGGCGGATGCGTCGCCGGCGCTGGTGGCGGCCCGGTGCCTAAACGCCACCATCACCTGCGTCAGCGCCGCGGCGGTGCTCGGCCTGCCGGTCCTGCGCCCGGACGACCGGGTGCACGTGGCCGTGCCGAGGGACCGGGCACGAGTTGTGCCCGACCGCGGTCTCGGTGCCGTGGTCGTGCACCGAGAGTCGCTGTGGACGCCCGCGCACAAGTTGCTGCACCCGGTGGCACCGGTGCCGGAGGCCCTCGCCCGTGCCCTACGGTGCCTTCCGGCGGAAGAGGCGATCTGCCTGGTGGACGGGGCGCTGCACCGGCAGCTGGTGTCCCGGGAAGAGCTCGAGCGTGCCCTCCTCGGCCGTGGCGCCGGCCCGGCGCGACGCGCGCTGGGCAGGGCCGACGGGCGCAGCCGGTCCCTCGCCGAGACATGCGCCCGCCTGGTCCTGCAGGATGCCGGCTTCGACGTCATCCCGGGCGTGGTGATCTCCGGAGTCGGCGAGGTCGACCTCCGGATCGGGCACGTCGTGCTTGAGTGCGACGGCTTCGCCTACCACTCCGGACGCCGCGAGTTCCGTGAGGACCGGCGCCGGGACCGGGTCCTGACCGAGATGGGCTACGTGGTGCTGCGGTTCACCTGGGAGGACATCATGGGTGACCCATCGCTCCTCATCGAGAGCGTGCGCGCGGCCCTTGCCGTCCGCCGGGTCGTACCCAGCGCCTGACGACGGTGCCGCCGGCCGGCCGGCGCGGGGGCGTGCAAGAAGTAACACAAACTCAGCGTGAGCCGTCATCGCGACGCTGGAATTTCGCCGATCCGGTCCCGGCTCACCCCGAGATTGTGTTACTTCTCGCACACCGCGCCCGGGTGGCAGCGTCGGTGGCCCTCACTAGCGGCCGCCGGCGCGTGTCGGCGGCTCACGCCGCCGGCGCGCGCCAGCGGATCACGCCGTCGCCAGGTCCTCCGCGTCGATGATCCGGTACGCATAACCCTGCTCGGCGAGGAACCGCTGCCGGTGCGCGGCGAACTCCTGGTCCACGGTGTCCCGGGCGACCACCGCGTAGAAGTGCGCCGTCTTGCCGTCGGCCTTGGGCCGCATGAGCCGGCCCAGCCGCTGGGCCTCCTCCTGCCGGGACCCGAAGGAGCCGGAGACCTGCACGGCGACCGAGGCCTCGGGCAGGTCGATGGAGAAGTTGGCGACCTTGGACACCACCAGCACGGGCACCTCCCCGGCCCGGAAGGCCGCGAAGAGCCGCTGCCGCTGCGTCACGGACGTCTGCCCGGTGACGAGCGGGGCGTCGAGGGCGGCGGCCAGGTCCTCGAGCTGGTCGAGGTACTGCCCGATTACCAGGGTCTGCTCCCCGGGGTGCCGGGCGAGGATCTCGCGGACCACCCGGTCCTTGCCCTCCGCGGTGGCCGCGAGGCGGTAGCGCTCTTCCGGCTCCGCCGTGGCGTAGAGCATCCGGTCCCGGTCCGGCAGGGTCAGCCGCACCTCCACGCACTCGGCCGGGGCGATATAGCCCTGCGCCTCGATGTCCTTCCACGGGGCGTCGTACCGCTTCGGCCCGATGAGGGAGAAGACCTCGTCCTCCCGGCCGTCCTCGCGCACGAGCGTGGCCGTCAGCCCGAGCCGGCGGCGGGCCTGCAGGTCCGCCGTCATCCGGAAGATGGGCGCGGGCAGCAGGTGGACCTCGTCGTAGACGACGAGCCCCCAGTCGTGCGCGTCGAGCAGCTCCAGGTGCGGGTAGACGCCCTTCCGCCGGGTGGTGAGCACCTGGTAGGTGGCGATGGTGACCGGGCGGACCTCCTTGCGGGCGCCGGAGTACTCCCCGATCTCGTCCTCGGTCAGCGACGTGCGCCGGAGGAGCTCCTCGCGCCACTGCCGCGCGGAGACGGTGTTGGTGACGAGGATGAGCGTCGTCGTGGAGGACTGGGCCATCGCCGCGGCGCCGACCAGCGTCTTGCCGGCCCCGCAGGGCAGGACGACGACGCCCGAGCCGCCGTGCCAGAAGCTCTCCGCCGCCTCGCGCTGGTAGGGCCGCAGCTGCCAGCCGTCCTCCGCGAGCGCGATCGGGTGCGCCTCGCCGTCGACGTAGCCGGCGAGGTCCTCCGCCGGCCAGCCGAGCTTGACCAGGACCTGCTTGAGGTGGCCGCGCTCGGAGGGGTGGACCAGGACGTCCTCCTCGTCGACGCGCGCGCCGAGCAGCCCCTTCACCCGCTTCGAGCGCAGCACCTCCTCCAGCACCGGCCGGTCCAGGGCGTGCAGGACGAGGCCGTGCACGGGGTGCTTGAGGATCTGCAGCCGGCCGTAGCGGTCCATCGTCTCGGCGACGTCGACGAGCAGCCCGTGCGGGACCGGGTACCGGGAGAAGTCGAGCAGGGCCGCCACGACCTGCTCGGCGTCGTGCCCGGCGGCGCGGGCGTTCCACAGGCCGAGGGGGGTGATGCGGTAGGTGTGCACGTGCTCGGGGGCGCGCTCGAGCTCGGCGAAGGGGGCGATGGCGCGGCGGGCGGCCCCGGCGCGCTCGTGGCCGACCTCGAGGAGGAGGGACTTGTCGGACTGGACGATCAGGGGGCCGTCGGGCATCCGACCATTGTCGCGCGCGGCGGGCGCCGGCGGGGGAGAGGTCTCTCACGGCGCGCCGAGGGCGGGTGGACGACCCGACGGTTCGCCCGGGGCACCGGACTGCCGGCGCCGCACCCGTGGTGCCGGGACGGCCCGCGCCACGCCTTGGTCCCGGCGGCCAGGTCCGACGCCCGATGACCCTCGGTGCGGCTCATCACGCACGCCGCGGTCCACGCTCATCCGGCGGCTACTCCGCGCCGTCGCCCCAGTGCTCCCGCAGGTTCCTCGCGCGAGCCTCGTCGGCCGCCCGCTGCCGCGCCGCGCGGCGGCTCGCCCGGGTGTCCCGCACCCGCACCCGCAGGTCGCGGTCGGCGGGGATGCCGGCCTTGAGCTGGCGCACCCGCTCGACCTCGTGGTCGACCTCGGCGCCGAACAGCAGCGCCATGTTGATGATCCACAGCCAGATGAAGAACACCACGACGCCGGCCAGGGCGACTCCGTAGTTGATCTCGAACCGGCCGGCGGTGGTGACGTAGAGCCGGAGGCCGAACGAGGCGACGGCGGCCACCAGCAGGGCCAGGACTGCGCCGGGGGAGACCGGCCGGAACCGTGGCGGCTCGATGTTGGGGCTGGCGTAGTAGAGCACCGCGACGACGGTGACGGCGGCCAGCAGCAGCATCGGCCACCGCACCGCCTCCCAGACGTGCACGACGGTGGTGCCGAGGCCGAGCACCTCCCCGAGGGCCCGGGCGACCGGCCCGGACACGACGAGGAGGAGGACGACCAGGATTGCGAAGGCCAGCAGGACCACCGTGGTGAGCAGGTGCGTGGCCTGCAGCTTCCACATCGGCCGGCCCTCGCTGATGCCGTAGATCATGTTGATCGCCCGGCCCAGCGCGCCGACGTAGCCGGCGGACATCCACACCGCGGTGACCAGCCCGACCAGCAGCGCGACGCCGGCGGCGGGCTGGCGCAGCACGGCGAGGACCGGCTGGCTGACCGTCTCCAGTGCCTCCTCGTCCGGGCTGAGGATGGCGAGGATCTCCAGCACCGCCGCGGTGCCGGACCGGCCCTCGCCGAGGAGCGCGAGCACCGAGGTCAGGGCGATGGCCAGGGGCGGGACGGACAGCACGGCGAAGAACGTCATCCCCGCCGCCCGGTCCCAGCACTCGTGCGCGAGGAACTGCCGCGCCGCCTTGGCGACGACGTGGCGGCGGTAGGGCTGGCGGCGCACCGGCCGGACCTGCTGCTGCGTCATCGTCCCTCCCGCTGGGCCTACCGAAGCACGCAGCCGGGGTGGCTGCGCGCGGAACGGACGCACGTTGTGGCCGAGGGCGACGGCGACGTCCCGGCACCGGGCCGGGACGCCCGGGGCTCACCCGGCGGGGTCGCCGTCGAGCGCCGCCCGCAGGCGCCGGGCGTAGTCGGCGGCCTCGGCGTCGTCGGCGTACTTGGTACGTGGCCAGAAGAAGCCGCGGAGCCCGTCTCCCTTGGTGCGCGGGACGAGGTGGACGTGCAGGTGCGGCACGCTCTGGCTCACCACGTTGTTCACCGCCACGAACGAGCCCTGGGCGCCGAGGCCGGTGACGAGCGCGGCCGCGATCCGCTGGGCCACGGCCATCAGCGGGGCGAGGGCGTCGGGCGGCAGGTCGGGCAGCGTCGGGACGTGCGCGCGGGGCACCAGCAGCGTGTGGCCCTTGAAGACGGGCCGGGTGTCCAGGAAGGCCAGGGTGCCGGCGTCGGCGTGGATCACGTGGGCGCCGGCGTCCCCGGCGACGATCCGGCAGAACACGCAGCTCGGCTCCCTCGCCGCCGCGGCCGATGGCCGGCTCACCCCAGCGCGCCCGGGTCGTCCGGCACGTCGACGGCGTGCCGGCGCAGCACCTCCAGCGGCACCACCTCCAGCGCACGTTCGTGGGTGCAGGCGAGCACCACCGGTGCCGCCACGCCCACCGCCGCGGACTGGAGCCACCGCGCGGCCACGACGCACCACCGGTCACCCGGGCGCAGGCCGGGGAACTGCCACTGCGGCTGCGCGGCGAGGAGGTTGTTGCCCAGGAGCCGCTGGTGCACCAGGAAGTCGGAGGTCATCACCGCGCAGATGCTGTGGTTGCCCCGGTCCTCCGGGCCGGCACGGCACCGGCCGGTCCGGTAGTAGCCGGTGACCGGGTCGGTGCCGCACTTGCCGAGCTCCCCGCCCAGCACGTTGCGCTCCATGCGGTCGATCATGGCAGCGCCGGCGCGGGTACGGCAGTCCGGTCAGGGCCCGGCGAGCGCTCACCGGCCCGGGCTGGGCCGGCCGAGCCCTCGCCTCGGTCGGACCGCTCGAGCGGGGCTGGTCTGCCGAGTCAGCTGCTCAGTCCGGACCACTCGCGAGCCAGCTGTTCAGGTGGACCACTCGACGGGCACCCCGAACAGCTCCTGCTTCCGCTGCGTCGTGGGCCAGCCCGGGTCCCACGGCCACTGCCCGGCGTGGTTCGTCCACACCACCTGCAGGCCAGGGACCAGGCGGGCGCCGCCAGAGCCGTACATCTCCTGGGCATAGGCCATCAGTCGCGGCTCGAGCACCTGGACCAGCATCGAGCGGTGCGGGCTGAACGAGGCGATGATGTCGCCCGCCGCGAAGCGGTGCCCCTCGCGCACGTGCGCGGCGAGCTCGTTGAGCATGACCGCCGCATCCTTCCCCTCGAATCCGCTTATGACAAGCTCGGGGTGGTCGTGGAAGCGGGTCAGCCCGATCGTGTAGGCGAACGGCGGGTGACCGTCGCCGGCCTCCACGCCGAGGATCACCCACCCGTGCTTGGCGATCGTGTCGAGGTGGTACTGGTGGATCTCCTCATCGCTCCAACCATCACAGGTGAGGCACATGGCGGTCTCCTTCGTTCCGTCGTCGGCAGGGACGCTCGCGACGCTAGGAACGGGCACCGACGCCGGCCGATGCCGGCCGGCAGGGCCTGTGGAGGAGCCGGCACCGGCCGGGAGCCGGTGGACCGGTCGGCGGCGCGCGAGCCGGTGGACTGTCGGCGGCGGAGAGGAGGTGGACGTCCGGGCGCAGGTGGGGGAGGGGCGTCTCCGGCGCTGCCGACGACCGGTCGGGAGGGGCGGCTCCGCACCGCCGGCGACCGGCCGAGAGAGGGCTCGCGGGAAACCTCTTGCGCTGACGCTGGTCCTGTGGTTCATTACTCCAGTAATGAACCACAGAGCCATCGCGGTGTCCGCCCAGGCACCCACCACCCCCACGAGACGAGCCCATGTTCGACGGACCTGAGCCGATCTACCTGCAGATCGCGCAGATGATCCGCGCGCAGGTGCTCGCCGGCGAGCTCGCCGAGGAGGAGCAGGTCATGTCCACCACCCAGTTCGCCACCACCTTCCGGATCAACCCGGCGACGGCGGCCAAGGCCTTCGCCCAGCTCGTCGACGAGGGACTGCTGTACAAGCGCCGCGGCCTGGGCATGTTCGTCGCCCCGGGCGCCCGCGAGAAGCTCCTCACCGAGCACCGCCGCCGCTACTTCGACGAGGTCCTCGCCCCGGCCCTCGTCCAGGCCGACATCCTCGGCATCCCCACCGCGGACGTCGTCGCCTACGTCAACGGCCGTTCCAGCCCCGCCCCCGACCACCCCGAACCGAAGGGCCCGTGACCATGCCACCGCCCCTCTCCCCGCCGCCGTTCGGCGCCCGGCTCGAGGACGTCGTCGTCCGTTTCGGCCGGCGCCGGGACGTCGACGTCGCCGCGGGCACCACCGACCGGACCGACTCCTCGACCGCCCTCGCCGGCGCCACCGTCACGATCCGCCCCGGCGTCATCACCGGCATTCTCGGCCGCAACGGCGCCGGCAAGACCACCCTGCTGTCCCTGCTCGCCGGCTTCACCCGGCCGACCAGCGGCACGGTCGCCGTCGGCCCGGACGGGGAGATGGAGCGGCCGTGGGAGAACCCGTGGGTCACCTCCGGCACCCTGCTGGTGCGGGAGAGCGGCGACGTCGTCGACGACGAGAAGGTCTCCTGGGCGCTGAAGTATTACGCCGCGATGCGGCCCGGCTGGGACGCCGACCTGGCCGCGCGGCTGCTCGACCGCTTCGAGGTGGACACCCGCAAGAAGCCCAAGGCGCTCTCACGGGGCAAGCGCTCCGCCGTCGGCGCCACGATCGGGCTGGCGTCCCGGGCGCCGCTGACGATCTTCGACGAGGTCTACCTCGGCATGGACGCGCCCACCCGCTACGCGTTCTACGAGGAGCTGCTCGCCGACTACGCCGAGCACCCCCGCACGATCCTGCTGTCCAGCCACCTGGTCGAGGAGGTGGAGCGCCTCTTCGAGGACGTCGTGGTCATCGACCGCGGCCGCGTGCTGCTGGCCGAGCCGGCCGACGAGATGCGCGCCCGCGGCGTCGCGCTGACCGGCCCGGCGTCGGCCGTGGAGCGGCTGAGCGCCGGGCGCGAGGTGCTGCACCGCCAGCAGCTCGGCGGCACCGTGCAGGTCACCCTCGCCGGGTCGCTGCCGGGCGACGTCGCCGCGGCCGCGCACGCCGCCGGCGTCACCGTCGGCGCGGTGCCCCTGCAGGACCTGTTCGTGCGCCTCACCGACCACGCCGCCCCGGGGCCGTCTGGTGCGCCGGCGGCCGCCACCGCACCGAAGGGAGCGCAGCGATGAGCACCCCATCCGCAGCCGACCACGTCGCCGAGCGTGCCACTGTCGTCCGCGACGCCGACCGCCGCGCCTTCCGCCGGGCGTGGAACTACCTGGCCGGCGGGCAGGTCATCTTCGCCGCCGGCTTCTGGGTCGTGTTCGCCCTGGTCATGGTGGTCGTTCCGCTCATCGTGCACGCCAGCGGCGGCGTCATGGGCGGCGGCGTGCTGACCGGCGCCAGCTACAGCGCCCGCTGGTTCGCCTTCTCCCTGGGCATCGTGACCACGTCGGCGCTCGTCACCATGCACCTCGCGGCGGGTGGCACCCGCCGCTCCTTCTTCCGGGCCGCGATCGCCGCCGCCGCCGTCGCCGGCCTCACGTACGCGGTGCTGTACGGCCTCGCGGCGGTCGGCGAGCAGGCTCTGTTCGGCGCGCTCGGCTGGGACTGGTCGGGCCGCCCGGGGCTGGCTGGTGGCGCCGCGGACGCTGTGGCCGAGGCCGCGGCCGAGGGGCTTTCCTGCGTGGTGTACTCCGTGGTCGGCGCCGCGATCGCCATGGGGTACCAGAGCTACGGCGGCCGGCTCGGCACGGTCCTGATCCTCCCGGGCCTGGTGCTCCTCGCCCTCGTCGAGATCGCCACCCGCACCGGCCCGGCCGGTGACGTGCTCGGCGAGCGGCTCCCGTTCGACGGCTCCACCGGTGTCGTCATCGGGCTCCTCGGCGCGCTGGTCGCGTGCCTCCTCGCGGCCGGCTGGCTGCGCGTGCACCTGCTGCGGGTGCAGCTCCGGCCCCCGTCCTGATCGCGCTGGTCAGCGCCACAGCACTACATCAGTTCCAGTTCCGTCACTGGCCTAGCGCCAGCACTGCCTCAGCTCCGTCACTGGCCCAGTCATACCGCTGGCCCAGCACCTGGCCCTGCTCGATCACCTGGCCCTGCTTGACCTGGCCCGGCTCGATGACCCAGGCCCAGCTCGATGACCTGACCCCAGCTCGATGACCTGGCTACGGCTCGATCACCAGGCCCGGCTCGATCACCTGGACCAGCTCCAGCACCGTCCCAACCCCACTCACCGGGAGATGACCATGAGCACCACACCCGTCGTGGAGGTCGCGCACCTCCGCAAGACCTACGGCGAGAAGGTGGCGGTGGACGACGTGTCGTTCGCCGTCCGGCCGGGGGAGATCTTCGGCATCCTTGGCCCCAACGGGGCCGGCAAGACCACGACCGTCGAGTGCCTCGCCGGGCTGCGCCACGCCGACGGTGGCGCCACCCGCGTGCTCGGCGTCGACACCCAGGCCGACCCGGGCGCCGTCCGCGGCCTGCTCGGCGTCCAGCTCCAGGAGTCGGCCCTGCACGACAAGATCACCGTCGGCGAGGCGGTGCGGCTCTTCGCCTCGTTCTACCCGGCCCCGGCCGACGTCGAGGACCTGCTCGACCTGCTGGACCTCGCGCGGCACCAGGGCGTGCAGTACGCCAAGCTCTCCGGCGGCCAGAAGCAGCGCCTGTCGATCGCGCTGGCCCTCGTCGGCAGCCCGCGCGTGGCGATCCTCGACGAGCTGACCACCGGCCTCGACCCGCAGGCCCGCCGCAGCACCTGGGAGCTGGTCGAGCGCGTCCGCGCCACCGGCGTGACCATCCTGCTGGTCACGCACTTCATGGAGGAGGCCGAGCGGCTGTGCGACCGGCTGGTCGTGATCGACCACGGCCGCGTGGTGGCCGCCGGGACACCAGCCGAGCTCATCGACAGCCTCGACGACTCTCGCACCGTCGAGCTGCGGCTGCCGGAGGCCGATGCCGCCCGCGGCCGCGCAGTGCTCGCGCGCCTGGCGGCATCGCACCCGGACGTCCACGCGGTCGACGACGCCGGCCCCGGCGCCGTCGCCGTCACCGGCACCCGCCGGGTGCTGTTCGCCGTCGTCCCCGCCCTCGCCGAGGCCGACGTGCTGCCCGACGACGTGCGCACCGTCACCCGCACGCTCGAGGACGTCTTCGTGGCCGTTACCGGCCGCACCTACGACGCGGACGCGGCGCACACCGGCGCCCGGGCAGCCGCCGACGGCGGTGCTCCCGCCGACGGCGCGGCTCCCGACGGCGGTGTTCCCGTCACTGCCAGCGGAGCTCCCGCCCTCGACGGCGCCGACCGCCGTCGTGGCCTCACGCCCACATCGCACCGAGGAGACCTGCCATGACCACCACCGCCCAGGGACCCGCCGCGGTCCCCCGCTCCCGCACCGGCGCCGGCTGGCGCGGCGCCAACCGCCTGCTCGGCACCGAGACCGCCGTCTGGCTGCGCGACGCCGGCACCGTCTTCTTCGGCGTCGTCTTCCCCTCCGTCGTGCTCCTCGGGGTCGGCTTCGCCATCCCGGGGATGCGCGACCCGATCACCGACGCGCCCCCGCCATGGGACGGGCTGACCCCCATCGCGACCTACCTGCCGATCGTGCTCGCCACCGCCATCGGCACCTCCGCGCTGACGGTCATGCCCGTCACCCTGGCGACCTTCCGCGAGAAGGGCGTGCTGCGCCGGCTCGCCACCACCCCGATGCGGCCGCAGGGCCTCATCGCCTCGCACCTCGTCATCAACCTCGGCGCCACTCTGGTCTCCTCGGTGGTGGCCCTGGCCGTGGGCATGCTGGTGTTCGACGCCGTCGCGCCCGGGCGGGCGGCCGTGGTGCTGCTGGCGTTCGTCCTCGCCGTCGCCGCGATGTTCGCGCTCGGCACGCTGGTCGCCGCGCGTGCGGCGCGGGGCACGACCGCGTCGGCGATCGGGATGACGATCTACTTCCCGTCGCTGCTGTTCGCCGGGCTGTGGACGCCCGGGCCCGTGATGATCGACTTCATCCGCGAGATCGGCCAGTTCACGCCGCTCGGCGCGGCCTCGCAGGCGATGACCGAGGGCTGGTTCGGCGACGGGTTCCCCGCCCTGCAGATGGTCGTCATGGTCGCCTGGACCGCGGTGCTGCTGCCCCTGGGCGTGAAGCTGTTCCGCTGGTCGTGACCGGCCGCCGGGAGGCGGCGGCACTTCTCACGCGCTGCCGACGGCGCCCGTGCCCTGCCGGGGTGCGGGCGCCTCGGCGCGCGTCCGGGCCTACAGGCCAGCAGCACCGCGGGCAGATCTGTTCAGCGCTCGTGAGGATGGACCATCGGTGCGCCGCGCAGGAGGGCTGGTAGTGCAGGGGGCGTTACTGTAACTGCGCCAGTTCTCGCCCCGCAGGACCGCTTCGTAGTCTCGTCCCCCGTAGTAGACGCCGAGGACGACAACGGCGTCGTCGTGCACGACGAACGCGACGACTGCCCGACGCCGGAACCCGATCGTGCGCAGGCCGGGTCGAATGTCGTCCCGCGCGATGCCGCGCAGAGGGAAGGTGGCCAAGTCCTCACGAGCGCGACGATCGCATCGACCAGGTTCTCGGCAGCCACGGGTGAGCCTGCTGCGACGACGTAGTCGCAGAGCTCGTCCAGTTGCGCGAGTGTGTCGTGCCGGAGGACCACCCGGCGCTGCGCCGGGTTCACTCCTTGCGCCGGGCCGCCAGGTGAGTACGCACTTCGGCCGCCTCGATCACATCTTCCGGGTTGGCCTGCATCGCGTCATAGGCCGCTGCGACCTCACCGTGCAGCCACGCCTCGACAGCCTGATCCCGGGCGATCAGTACGCGCAGCCCATCGCGCACAACTTCGCTCTCGCTCGCGTACTGGCCCGACTGCACCTTCTCGCGTACTGCGTCGGCCATCTCCGTAGGCAGGGTGATGCTCATTTGACGTGTGGTTCGCACCTCGACCTCCCAGCTTTGAGTAGGATTCAATCCTACTCCTGGTGCTCTGGGGGAGTCACGGCCGTGCTTCGGATGACTGCCGAGGCAGGTACATCGCGCTGCACGCGGTCAGCGCGTAGGTCGGCCGGCCCGCGAGTTCGAGCCCACTCGACTCAGCCGGCGCCGACGGCGTGGATGCGGTGCACCGCGACGGTGATCTCCGCGTCCCGGTCCAGGTCCCGCAGCCGCACCCGGCCGCCGTCGACGTGGACTGGCTGCACCCGGCGCCGCTCCCGCTGCCCGGTGGCGCCGACGAGCACCACCTCCACCGGCCGGCCCGCCGCGGCCGCCTCCCGCAGCGCCACCAGGGCGTGGACCGGGTCGGTGGCGGCGGGCCCGCCCCCGGCCCGGGCGCTATCCCGCCGGGCCGCTGCCTCCGCCGCCCGCATACGCCGCACCGTCGTGGCCAGCTCCGCCGGCGAGGGCCGGTGCTGGTAGGTCGACGGCGGCGCGCCGGGGTAGGCCGGGGCGCCCGGGACGGGTCCGCGGCCGCACCGGCCGGCGCCCTGCCCGCCAAGACCCTGCCCGGCAACCCCACGCCCGCGCCCGAGCGCGCGCTCCCCGCCGTCACCCCGGTCCGGCCCGATCCCGCGCTCCCGCCCACCGGCACCCCCGGCCCACCCGTCGCCGAGCCCGCGCAGGACCACCACCCCGTCCGGGCCCTCGAGCACAGGGGCGAGCCCGGCGGCCCGCAGCCCGTGGAGGACCTCTCCGGGCGGGGCGGCGGCGACGAGCACGGTCGGGGCGATCGGCCGCAGCCCCAGCCCGGCCAGCTCCGGGAGGTCGGGCAGGCCGGCCAGGGCGGCGGCGTCGTCGGCCCGCAGGTAGGCACCGGCCGTCCCCACCCGCACCTGCCCGTGCCGGCGGGCGGTGTCCCGGACCAGGTACTCCAGCGGCTGGGGCAGCGGTGTGGAGGAGTAGCGGGCGAGGGCGCCCAGGAGCTCCTCCGGCCCCAGGCCGGCGTCGAGCGCCTCTCGGACGGACGCCGTCGTGAACCGGACGGTGAGCGCCGCGCCGCGGGACTCCACCTGCGCGGACAGGGCCAGCAGGTCCGCCAGCACCGGGTCCGGCCGGCCCGGGACGACGGCGGTGAGGTCGCCCTGGACCACCAGCTCGGCCACCGGCGTGGGCAGCGCCGCCGCCAGCGCCGCGGCCACCGCGTCCGGGCCGGCGCCGGCCACCAGCGCCCGGCCGGCCGCGGTCAGCGCTCCGGCCCCGGTGACCCCGAGCACCTCGGCCTCGGCGAGCACGGCGGCCACCGTGGCCTCCGGGGCGGTGGCCCGGGGCCGCTGCCAGGCGAGCAGGGCGTGCACGGCGGCCGGGTCGGGGGCGGTGCCGGCCGGCAGGTCGGCGAGGGCGGCGAGCACCCGGCGTCGGAGCTCGCCCGCCCAGCCGCGCTCCAGGGTCGGCTCCAGCGCGGCGCGCAGCGTGCCCTGGTCCGAGCGGGACCCGATGAGCCAGGGGGTGCGCACCGAGCCCAGCCACGCCTCGGCGACCTGCGCCCAGCGCTCCGGCAGCGGGTCTGCGCGGAAGTCCGCGGCGGCGCGGCTCGCGGTCCAGGCGGCCGGCTCGGCCTCGTGCGCCAGCAGCCCGGCCATGGCGGCCAGCTCGGCCAGCAGCCCGGCGCGCTCCTCCGGCACCTCCAGCGCGGCGGCGGTGCGCCGTATCTCCCGCACGCCGACCCCGCCGGCGCGGAGCATGGTCGCCGGCGTGGCGTGCCAGGTCTCCACCAGCACGCCGAGGAGCCGGTCGACCTCCTCGGCGGCCCGGGCGCCCTCGGCCTCGACGACGGCGGCGGGCCGGGTGGGCAGCGCGTCCGCCGGCGGCGGGGCGGGCGGCTCGCGGTGGGTGCGCCCGCCCCGGGCGGCGAGCGCCACCTCGCGGGGCAGGACCACCTGCGTGGGGGAGAGCCGGCGGAGCAGCCCGTGGTCGAGGAGCCACCGGACGCCGCCGGGAAGCGGGTCGGCGTGGCCGACCGGCGGGCCCCAGGTCAGGGCGTCCAGCGTGCCGGTGGCCGCCGCCGGCGCCCCGGCCAGCGCCGCGTGCAGCGCGGCCTCGGTGGTCGGGGCGGGCACGTCCGCGGGGCCGAGCCGCGCCTCGAGGTCGGCGAGGGTGGGCCCCAGGCCCGCCGGGTACGGGCCGAGCGCCTCGGCCATCGCCGGCAGCGGCTCGCCGCCGACCACCAGGGCCAGCCCGGCCAGCCGGTCCAGCTCCGGGCCGCCGGCCAGGCCGGTCGCCCGGGCCAGGGCCGCCGGCGTCGGCGGCTGAACCGGGGCGAGGGCGACCAGGGCCTCGGCGACGGCGAGCTCGACGGCGGTCAGCCCGGCGAGGGCCCGCTCGACGCTGCCGCGGGAGGCGGCCCGGGCGGCCAGGGCGGTGAGCGAGGACGCCGGGGGCGTGGCCAGGTCCGGCCGCACGGCCAGCAGGTGCGCCAGCGCCTCGTCGGTGCGCCCGGCCAGCTCGTCGGCCAGGCGCTCGGTGGTACCCATCCGCACCACACTACGGCGGGCCGGGTCACGGCCCGGGCCTGGTCGTGGCCGGCTGGGGCCGCTGTCCGTGCAGGCTGGCGCTGGCTGGTCAGTCTCCTGGTCCTGCCCGTGCGTACCGCTGGCTACGGCCAGCCGTGCGTATCGTTGTCGACGGCCAGGCAGGCGCGGCTGTCCACGGCCGAGGTGGGCCGCGGCCGGTCGATCAGCCGGGAGGTGTGAGCGATGGACCGAGTGGTTCCGATCGACGAGGCGCGCGCCCACCTGGGCGCGCTGCTCGACGAGGCTCGCGAGCACGAGGTGCACATCCGCAGGGACGGCCGTCCCGCCGTCGTGCTGCTGTCCATGGAGGCCTACGAGCGGCTGCTGGGCCGGCTCGAGGACGCCGAGGACGCCCTCGCGGTGCTGACCGCGGCGGGGGACACCGTGCCGTTCGAGCGGCCGACGTCGGCCGCGCCGGGGTCGTGAGGGACGGGCAGGACTCCGTCTCTGGGCAGGGGCGGTCCGCGCGCCTGACCGGCCCAGCGCCGGGGAAAAGTCCCACGAGCGCCCTGGGCCCACCGGTACCCTGGTAGCAGACAGCGGCGCCGGCTTCCGCCGGCGCCTTCGCACGCGAGAACACGAGGGTTGCACCGTGCCAACGGGCAAGGTCAAGTGGTACGACGCCGACAAGGGGTTCGGCTTCATCACCGCCGACGACGGCGAGGAGGTGTTCCTGCACGCCTCGGCCGTGCCGACCGGCGCGGTCCTGCGGCCCGGGACGCGGCTCGACTTCGGCGTCGCCGAGGGCCGCCGCGGCCGGCAGGCCCTGTCCGTCTCCGTCCTGGAGGCGCCGCCGTCGGTGGCCAAGGCCCACCGCCGGCCGGCCGAGGACATGGTGCCGATCGTCGAGGACCTCATCAAGGAGCTCGACAAGATCTCCAACACCCTGCACCGCGGCCGGTACCCCGACAACGCCAAGCGGCTCGCCCAGCTCCTGCGCGTGGTGGCCGACCAGTTCGACGCCTGACCCCGGCACCGCCCGCTCGGTCAGGCGATGTGCGAGGACCCCTCCGCCCCGCGGCGCAGCCCGCTCGCCGAGCCCGGCCGGTCCTGCGCGGAGCCCGGGGCGTCCCGGCGCAGCCGTTCGCCGGACCCCTGCAGGTCCACCGGCCGGCGGCCCACCCCCAGCCCGGTGACGTACCCCGCCATGAAGGAGTTGAGCACGGCGAACTGGTCGTCGGTGAACGGCTCGCCGTCGTGCCGGTCCACCACGAGCCCCGCCGGGGTGACGCGCACGGTCACCCCCACGCCGAACCGCTCGTCCAGGTACGCGCTCAGGGCCGGCTCGAGCCCGTCGCGGGCCTGCTCGAGCGTGACGGGGCGTGCCTGGCGCATGGTGCTCCAAAGTCCCAGATCGGTCGGTCAGGTCCCTGCCGGGCACCGTACCGGTCAGCCGGCGTCCATGTCCGGTTGTTGCCGGTCCGGGTCGCGCCGGTGACTGGTCGGGTCGCCCTGGTCATCGGGTGCGCGCCCAGGACGTCCCGGTCCGATAGATAGACTCGTCCTCGTGCCTGCCGTCAGCAAGTCCCGAAGCGCCCGCTCCGCCCGTGAGCCGGTCCTGCTCGGGGCGGTGGACGTCGCCCGGGCCGCCGCCGAGGAGGTGGCGCTGCCGGGCCAGGTGGGCGAGCACCTCGGCGCCGTCGTCGAGGGGGACCGGCTCGTCACGCACCGCTTCGTCTCCCTCGTGCCCGGCTACCGCGACTGGTACTGGGCGGTCACCCTCGCCCGCCCGCCGCGCGGGCGCAGCGCCACGGTGGACGAGGTCGAGATGCTGCCGGGCGACGGCGCCCTGCTGGCGCCGGAGTGGCTGCCGTGGTCGGAGCGGCTCGAGCCCGGCGACGTCGGCCCCGAGGACGTCCTGCCCTACGTCGAGGACGACGAGCGCCTCGAGCAGGGGTACGAGGCCACCGGCGAGGACGCCGACGAGATGGCGATCTACGAGCTGGGCCTGGGCCGGCCGCGGGTGCTCTCCGCCTACGGGCGCAGCCTGGCGATGACCCGCTGGTACCAGGGCGACCACGGCCCCTACGCCCCCACCGCCAAGGCCGCCAAGGCCCAGTGCTCGACCTGCGGCTTCTTCATGAAGCTCGCCGGCTCCCCCCGCACCGTCTTCGGCGTGTGCGGCAACGAGTGGTCCCCCGACGACGGCCGGGTCGTTGCCGTCGACCACGGCTGCGGCGCCCACTCCGAGACCGACGGCCCCCGCCCCGCCCAGCTGTGGACCCCCACCCCCCCGGTGCGCGACGAGATGGACCTGGAGATCCTCGCCACCGCCCCGGTGCCGCCGGAGGTGATCAGCCACGACGGCGAGGAGCCCGCGGCCGCCGACGGCGAGGGGCCGGGTGCCGGCACCGAGGCACCGGCCGCCGACGGCGAGGTTCCGGGCGGGAGCACCGCGGACACGGCCGCCGACGGCGAGGAGCCGGGCGCCAGCACCGAGGCACCGACCGTCGAGCCCAAGGCTGCCGACGGCGAAGGTCCGGGCGCCAGCACCGAGGCCCCGGCCGCCGAGGCCGAGGCCGCCGACGTCGATGCGCCAGAGCCGACCGCCGCGGGCCCGAGCACCGAGGACGCCCCGGACCAGCCATGACGGCGACGGCGCCCGCCCCGGGCCCGGACCCCTTCGGCACCGCCGCGCTGCGCTCGGCAGCCCTGACCACCTGGCGCACCGACCCCTCCCGGCTCCGGCAGGACGCCAACCTCGAGGAGGACCACGCCCGCGGGTACTACCGGGACCGCGTCGTCGTCGAGCTCGCCCAGAACGCCGCCGACGCCGCCAGCGCCACCGCCGACGCCACGCTTGGCGGTGCTGACAGCGCCGACGACGCCGACGCTCGCGGCCGCGCCGCCGCCGGCCGCGCCACCGCCAGCGGCCGCGCCGCCGACCAGCACCACCCGGGCCGCCTCCTCCTGCGGCTGACCACCAGCGGCGACGCCCCCGAGCTGCTCGCCGCCAACACCGGCGTGCCGCTCACCGCCGAAGGCGTCGCCGCGATGGCCAGCCTGCGCGCCTCGGCCAAGCGCCGGCCCGGGTCGGTGGGCCGCTTCGGCGTGGGCTTCGCCGCGGTCCGCTCGGTCAGCGACGAGATCACCGTGACCACCACCGCCCGCGGCGGACCGGCCGGTGTCACCTTCTCTCTCGCATCGGCCGCCGCCTTGCTTGCCGACGCCGCCGCGGACCAGCCCGCCCTCGCCGCCGAGTTCGCCCGCCGCGCCGGCGACCTGCCTGCCCTGCGGCTGCCGTTCGCGCTCGCGGACCCGCCGCCCGTCCCGCCCGGGTACACCACGGCCGTGCGGCTCGCCCTGCGCGGGCCGGCGGAGGTCGCCGCGGTGCGGACCGCCCTGGACGAGGTGGGTGACGCCCTGCTCCTCGCCCTGCCGGCCCTGTCCGCCGTCGTCGTCGAGGTCGACGGCACCGCGCGGACGGTCACCGACGTCATCGACCGCTGGGTCGCCGTCCACGGCGCCGGCGAGCTGGACCCCGCGCTGCTCGCGGACCGGCCGGTGGAGGAGCGCGACCGGACCGGGTGGGCGATCACCTGGGCGGTGCCCAGGCTGGGCGGCGCCCCGGCAGGTGAGACCGGCACGATTGAACTCCTGCTCACCGAACCGCCGGCTGCCTCCGCCCCCGCTCCGGCCGAGCGCGCCCCCGCGCCGGTCGTGCACGCCCCGACGCCCACCGACGAGCCGTGCACCCTCCCGGCCCTCCTCGTGGCGACCCTGCCGCTGGACCCCACCCGTCGGCACGTCGCGCCGGGGCCGCTCGCCGACGCCGTCGTCGGCCACGCCGGACGGCTCTATGCCGAGCTCGCCGCGAACACCGACCCGCTCGCGCTCGTCCCGGTCGGCCTGCCCGCGGGACCGCTCGACGCCGCCCTGCACGCCGCCGCCCTCGCCGGGCTCCGGGACGCGCCGGTGCTCGCGGCCGCGGACGGCGAGCGGGTGTCGCCGCGCGCCGCTCAGGCGCTCACCGGGCCGGCCGGCCAGGACCCCGAGGTGCTCCGCGCCCTGGCGCCGCTGGTCGGCGGGCTCGTCGCCGTGCCCGCCGACCGGCTGGCGGCGGCCCGCGTCCTCGGCGTCGCGCTGCGCGACCTCGCCGACGTCGTCGACGCCCTGCCCACCGGCGGCGACCCGGCCCGCTGGCACCAGCTCTATACGGCCCTCGCGCCGCAAGCGGACACGCAGCGGGAGGCCCTCGCCGGCCTGCCCGTCCCGCTCGCCGACGGCCGCACCGTGCGCGGCGCCCGCGGCGTGCTCGTGCCCCGCCCCGCGCTCGCCGACCTCCTCGCGTCCCTGGCCGGCCTCGGGCTGCGCGTCGCCCACCCGGACGCCGCGCACCCGCTGCTGCTCCGGCTGGGCGCCGTCGACGGCGGGCCGGTCCAGGTGCTCGACCAGCCGGCGGTCCGCGCCGCGGTCGAGGCGGCCGCCGGTGCAGACGCCGGCGACGCCATGGCCCAGGTGACCGGCGACGCCACCGCCCCACGCGGAGACGCCGACGACGCCCCGGACCCAGCCCAGTCCCCGGACCGCGCCCGGCCCGACGTCGTCGCCACCGTCCTGGACCTGGTGGTGGCCGCCGTCGCCGACGGCGAGGACACGCTGCCGACCTGGCTCGCCGACCTGCCGCTGCCGGCCGCCGACGGCGTCCCCGCCCCGGCCCGGGACCTCGTCCTGCCGGGCAGCTGGGCCGCCGGCGTGCTCGACGCGCTCGACCCGGTCGCCCCGGAGGTGGTGCGGCGGTGGGGCCCGGCCGCGCTGGCCGCCGTCGGCGTGCGGGCGGACCTGATCACCTTCACCGTGCCCGACGTCGTCGCCGAGCCGGCCGGCGAGGAGGACGTGGTCGAGGGCTGGACCGCCTACCTCGACCACCTCGCCGGCGTCCTCGGCGCCGGCGCCTACGTGGGCGAGGTGGCCGTGGTCGCCGACCTCGACGCCGTCGCCGCCGACGCCTGGCCGCGCGTCCTCGCCCGGCTCGCCGAGGACCCGCCGGCCCGCGCGGCGCTGCTCACCCCGGTCCGCTCCGCCGGCGGCGGCCGCCCCGACCGGTCGGCGCTGTCCTACCCCGCCTGGTGGCTGCGCGAGGAGCTGGGCGCCCCGTTCGCCCACCCCCGCCGGCCCACCGCCGTGCCGTTCCTGCCGCCCGCCCCGGCCGGCACCGAACGGCTGGACGACGCCGTGCTGGCCGCGCTCGGCGCCGTGACCACCCTCGCCGACCTCGACGAGGACGGCTGGGACGCCTACCTCGACCACTGGCCGGCCGACGGGGAGATCCCGCTGCCGGCGGCGCTGACCCTGTGGCGCGGGATCGCCGCCGCCGCGCTGGCCGGGCTCGAGCCGGCCCCGCCGGAGTCGGTCCCGGTGCTCGACTGCGCCCGGGCCCGGCTGCTGCCGGCCGCGGAGGCCGTGGTCGGCACGCCGATGTGGGCGCAGGTCCGGCCGGTGGTCCTTGCCCCGGCCGGGCTCGTCGGGGCGGTGGCGGACCTGCTCGACGTCGACGCCGCGCCCGGCGAGGGCGACGACGACGCCGAGCCGGCCGCGCTCACAGGTACGCCGGGGCCCGGGCCTGCCGGGTTCACCGGGACGCTGGAGCGCGGGCAGGCCCGATCGGCCGGCACGCCGCTGCCCGAGGCGACCGACCCTCACCGTCGCCAGACCCCGGACGCGGCCCGTGCCCTGCTGCCCGGCGCGCCGACGGAGTGGTGGGAGTGCACGGCCCTGACGGTCGACGGCGCCGAGGTGAGCTGGTGGGTCACCGACGGCGAGGTGTGGGCGGCCACCACCGCCGGCCTGGCCCGCGGCCTCGCCCACGCCGCAGGGGAGTGGGACGCCCGGCACGCGGTCGAGGTGGCGCTGACGGACCCGGACCGGCTGGCCGAGCTGCTCGCCGAGTCGGCGGCGGACACCCCGCCGCCAGGCACGGCCGCCTGACCGAGCCGGGGACCACGCGCCAGGACGACGGCGGGCGACCTCATGCCGAGCCCGCCGCCGGGGAGCAGCACCGGCACGGCGAGCGCGATGAGCGCCGATCGTCGCTCGGCTCCCGAGCGGGACGGGGGCGCTGCGCCACATCGCCATCCACTGTCGTACCGGGGCCTCACGCCGCGTGTGATGATCCTGTCCCTGGAACAGTCGACAGCGCCGCAGCGGGCAGGCACCGGGCGCCGCAGCGGGCAGGCACCGGGGGCGCCGCAGCCGGCAGGTGGCCAGGCGACGACGCAGCCGGCAGGCGGCCGGCGTGCCACCAGCTCAGAGAGGAGCGCGTGTGCTCGGCGCCATCGCGGACGACTTCACCGGTGCCACAGACCTCGCCATGATGCTGCGCCGAGCAGGCTTCCGGGTCACGGTCCTCATCGAGGACGGAACCCTCCCCGCGACAGAGCTGTCGAGCCTGGACGCGATCGTCGTCGCCCTCAAGATCCGCACCGCGCCGCGCGGCGACGCCGTCACCGCCGCCCGCGGCGCGCTGCAGAGGCTGCGGTCGTGGGGGGCGACCCGCTTCTACGTGAAGTACTGCTCCACCTTCGACTCCACCGACGAGGGCAACATCGGGCCCGTGCTCGATGCCGTGGCCGACGACCTCGGCGCCGCTCGCTGCGTCGTCGTCCCATCGCTGCCTGCCAACGGCCGGACGGTCTACAACGGCCATCTCTTCGTCGGGGCCGACCTGCTGGAGAACTCCTCGATGCGGCACCACCCGCTCACGCCGATGACACGTTCGCGTGTCGCGGACCTGCTGCGGCCCCAGACGAGCTACACGGTCGGCGAGGTGCGGCGCGGCACCGTGCAGGAAGGCCCGGCAGCGTTGCGGCGAGCGCTCGATGCCGCGCAGGCGCGCTATCTGGTCCTCGACGCCATCGACGACGCCGACCTCGCGGTCATCGGGGCGGCCACGGCCGACGACGTGCTCGTGTCGGGAGGCTCGGGCCTCGCCCTGGGCATGTCCGGCCCAGGGACGCCTGACACGGCGTGGTCACCGCCGGGCACCGGGCGCGGCGCGGTGCTGTGCGGCAGCGTCTCCCGCACGACGCTCGCGCAGATCGCGCACGCCGCACGGTCGCAGCCGGTCCGGCAGATCGATCTGGCGACGGCGATCGCCGACCCGGAGAGGACGGCGTCAGAGCTGGCCGACTGGATCAGCTGCCAGGACCCGGGCGCCATCCCGGTCGTCTGCGCCGCCCGAGCGCGCAGCGACGTCCGGTCGGAGCTCGACGGGGTCCAGGTGGCACCGGTGGTCGAGCGGGTGATCGCCGGCGTCGCTTGGGACGTCGTCCGGGGTGGAGCCGTGTCCGCCATCGTCGTCGCGGGCGGGGAGAGCAGTGGCGCCGTGGTCCGCGCCCTGGGGGTCGACGCTCTACTTATCGGTCCGGAGATCGCCCCCGGTGTGTGCTGGACGACGGCGGCTGCGCTCGGCCGGCAGGTCGCGTTGGCCCTGAAGAGCGGGAACTTCGGTGAGGAGGACATCTTCACCTCGGCCTGGGAGCACCTCTCGTGAGCCTCGTCGACCAGCTCATCGTGGCCGGACGCCGCCTGGTCGAGGCGGGCCTGAGCCCGGGCGAACGGGATCATCAGCGCCCGCGACGGCGACCGGACTCGTCACCGAGGCTCCGCACCGCACCCTGGTCGTCCACGTGCCGGACAGTTCCGGACGGTTCCGGCGGCGAGATGGGCGGGGGCTGGCTAACCTCCGGCCATGGGGGAGCATCGGCGGCAGGACGCGGACGAGGTGACCGCGGCCGCCTCAGGGCGCACCCGCGGTCCCGCGTCCGTACGCACCCGCGGTCCCGCCGCACGGTGGACCTGGCGCCTCGCCGCTGGGCGGGCCCGGGGCGATGCGCCCGGAGGGACCCGGGGCCCGGCGCCCGAGCGCACCTCGACCCCAACGGCCCCCGCAACCGCCCCCGCAGCCGCCGCCGTCGACGAGGACGACAGCTACACCGCCCCGCCCCGTCAGCGTGCCGTGTTCCTGCGCCAGCTGCCCTTCGCCGGGCTGATGCTGGTGGTCGTCGTCGCGCTCCTGTTCTATGCCCCGGACCAGCTGCGCGACCAACGCATCGGTGCCGGGCTCGGCGTCGCCCTGGCCGCGACGGTGCTGGCCCTGCTCGTGCCCTGGCACCGGCTGCCCCGCCGGGCCAGCGCGAGCATCCCGCTGCTGGACATGCTGGCCGTCGCCCTGCTGTCCGGCTCGGGGACAGTAGTCATCTCTGTCCTCGTCCTGCCCGTGCTGTGGCTGGCGACGGTGTTCCGCCTCGGCGCCCTCGTCGTCGGCCTGGTCGCCGCCAGCCTCGCGGCGTGGGGCCCGGCGCTGCTGGCCGGCGGGATATCGCTGACCTTCCCGGAGGTCCAGCGCGTCGGGACCGTGCAGCTCGTGCTGATCGCCGCAGGAGTCACGGCGTACCTCTCGGAACGGCGCTCGCGGGCCCGGCGCGACCTCCTGGTCCGGCAGGGCGACGTCGTCGAGGAGGCCGTGGCGGACGCCCAGGCCCAGCAGCGGCTGCTGGACTCCATCCTCAACACCATCGACGTCGGGGTGGTCGCCCTGGACGGCGCCGGCCGGATCACCCTGATCAACCGCGCCCACGCCCTCCTCGTGGCCGGGCGCCTGCGGGTGGGTGACCACGTCACGGTGCACGGCGGGATCGACGGCTATGCCGCCGACGGCGCCACCCCGCTCGGCGCCGCGGGCTCCCCCCTGGTCCGCGCCGCGGCCGGCGAGATCATCGACCGCGAGCTGACCTGGTGGGACCACGGCCCGGACGAGCCGGCCCGCGCGCTGCGGGTCTCGGCGGACCAGCTCTACGACGCCGACGGCACCCGCAGGGGCGCCGTCGTCGTCTACCAGGACCTCACCGCCGAGATGGCCGCCCTGGCCCAGCGCGAGGACTTCGTCTCCTCCGTCTCCCACGAGCTGCGCACCCCGCTGACCTCCGTGCTCGGCTACCTCGACCTCGCCCTGGACGACCCGGCCACCCCCGAGCCGGTCCGGGCGCACCTGGCCGTCGCCGAGCGCAACGCCGAGCGGCTCCTCCGCCTCATCGGCGACCTGCTCACCGCCGCCCGCACCCGGCGGGGGGAGCTGGAGCTGGACCGCGCGCCGGTGGACCTCGCCGAGGTCGTCGCCGAGGCGGTGCAGGCGCTGGCCCCGCGCGCCCGCCAGGCCGGGGTGGCCCTGCACGTCGACGCCGCACCGGTGACCGTGACCGCCGACCGGTCCCGGCTGCGGCAGGTGGTGG
Source organism: Georgenia sp. TF02-10 (assembly GCF_022759505.1). Classification (NCBI taxonomy): domain Bacteria; kingdom Bacillati; phylum Actinomycetota; class Actinomycetes; order Allobogoriellales; family Allobogoriellaceae; genus Georgenia; species Georgenia sp. TF02-10. The sequence goes on from NZ_CP094289.1 coordinate 778,427, forward strand.
ACAACGTGCTCTCTAACGCGGTGAAGTACACCCCCGCCGGCGGCCGGGTGGACGTGGCCACCGAGGCGGTCGACGGCATGGCGCGGGTGCGGGTGCGGGACACCGGGATCGGCATCGCGCCGGCGGAGCAGGCCGGCCTGTTCGACAGGTTCTACCGCGCCCCGTCGGTGCGGCACGGCAGGGTCGTGGGCGCCGGGCTGGGCCTGCACATCAGCCGGCAGATCGTCCAGGCCCACGGCGGCACCATCGAGCTGACCTCCGCGCCCGGTGAGGGGACCGAGGTCCGCATCGGCCTGCCTGCGGAGCCGGCGGCGGCCAGCACCGAGGCGTCGGCCGGGCCGGCAGCCGGGACGGACCCGTCAGTGACGCCCGCGGCCAGCACCGATCCGCCCGCCGGACCGGCGTCCCGCAGTGACCAGCCGGCCGGCCCCGCGACGTGCACCCACCGGCCGGCCGGCCCGGCGACGGCGGTACCCAGGTGAGCCTGGACCTGCCCAGCCTGCTCACGTTCTCCACCGTGGTCATCCTGGGTGTCTCAGTGGTGTTCGTGCTGGAGTCCTGGGACCGGACGGAGCGCCGCGACCGCTGGTGGACGACGGCGTTCGCGGCCGCGCCCGCCACCGCGCTGGCCAGCCTGGCCTCCGTCCTCGCGCCCGAGGAGCGCTGGCCGATCGCGTTGGCCAACGGCAGCTTCGTCCTGATCGGCTTCGCGCTGTGGACCGGGCTGCGGCTGACCCAGGGCCGGTCAGCCATGGTCCCGGTCACCCTCGGTGCGACGGCGCTCGCCACGCTCGCCCCGTTCGTCCCGCTCCGGGCCGACGGCGCCTGGGCGGGCGGGGAGGTTTACCTCGCCGGCGTCGCGACCGGCACGCTGCTCGCCGCCGCGGAGATCCTCCGCGGCCCGCTGCGCCGGGACCGGGCCGGGGTCATGCTCGCCGTGCTGCTCCTTCTCGAGGGGCTGCTCTACGCGGTGCGGCTGGTGCTCATCCTGGTCGCCGGGCCCAGCTCCGCCCTGTTCGCCGACGGCGTGCCGAGCCAGGTCATCACGATGACCAGCACGGTCATGGTGGCGGGCGGCGCGGTGTGCCTGGCGGCGCTGCGCGCCGCCCGGTCTGAGCACCTGCGCGACCGGGCCCGGAACTTCGACCCGGTCACCGGGGCGCGCACCGCCCGGTCGTTCCAGCCCCGCGCCGTCTCAGAGCTGCGGGCCGCCGGGGAGGTCCGCCGGCCCGTGGCGCTCGCCGCGATCACTCCCGCCGACCTCGACGAGCTCCGGGTCGCCTTCGGTGCCGACGCCGCGGACGCCGCCCTGGCCAGGTGCGCCGAGGTGACCCAGCTCCTCGCCCCGCCGCGGGCGGTCATCGGCCGGGACGACGCCGACGGCAAGGCCCTGGAGGTACTCCTGCCCGGGTGGACCGAGGCCGACGCCGAGCAGTGGGCCGCCACCGTCCGCCGCGAGCTCCTCGCGGCCCCGGTGGAGCTGCCCGAGGGCCGGGTGCGGCTGAGCGCCACCGTCGGGATCGCCACCGCCGACCCGCACGGCTACCAGCTTGGTGCGATGTGCGACGCCGCCCGGGAGGCGGCCCGCGGCGGTGGCGCCGGCGGCGGGCAGGGCCAGCGGGGCGACGCGGCGGAGTCGGAGCCGGACCGCAGTCGCTAGCGGAGGTAGCAGCGGCCCACTGGCAGGCTGGGACGTGCCACTCGGGGGACCGCTGGCCGGCCGGTATAGAGGGGAGCAGTTGTGCACATCGGCGACAAGCGTTGGGAAGTTCATGTTCGCGACGCCCTCGAGATCACCCGGGTTCTCTTCGCACGGGACGCGCTGGAGGAACCGGGTCTCGAGATGGCGCCGCCGCTGGATCCACCGGTTCGCCCAGCGGCCGGCGAACCGCCGATCTCCCGGCCGACGCCGGACGAGTGGAGCGCGTGGTGGGAAGCAGCCCTCGCGGCATCGCTGCAGCACGAGGGGCTCACCGGCGAGCAGCTTCCACAGTCCGTGCGGTCCACGGCAGCAGCACTGGAGGGCGAGTTTCGGGCATGGCCTGGTCGGGACGTCGACACCTCCATCGATCCTGATGTTGGCGAGGGCTTGGCTGCCGTGATGGAAGGGCTCCAGGGCGAGGTGCCGGTGCCCGAGTTTACGTTCTTCCTCCTGCCGTGTGCGGAACCGTTCATTGTTGCGATCTCCCCTGACGCAGTCTTGTGCGACCGAGGAATCATCGCGAGCAGGTCGCGGACGCGGACCGCCCTCATCGCTCATCTGGCCGATCAATACGGAACAGCCCACCGGTTCGGAGGATCAGGGTGAGTGGAGGATCGGGGGAAGATGGGGCAAACGGGGTGGCAAGGGTTGGGATGTGCGTGGTCGCGGCCGCATCGAGGACATTTGCTCGGCGCACGAGCTCGTGGATGAGGGAGCGGTAGGAGTCTCGTGCCTACGACTGTTCCGCGTGCCCTAGAGCCGTTCCTCGATCTGTTGCGTTGCCCCGTGTGCCGCGCCGACCTCCAGCCCGATCGGGGCGCGCTGCGCTGCAGGTCGGGCCACACCTTCAACGTCGCCCGCCAGGGGTACGTCAGCCTCGTCGGCGGCAAGGGCGTAACCAGCGGCGACGACGCGGCGATGGCGCGGGCTCGCGACCGGTTCCTGGCCACGGGCTCGTACGCGCGCATCCGTCAGACGGTGGTCAGCTCGGCATCCGAGGCGCTGGCCGGTAAGGGAACGGTGATCGACATCGGGTGCGGCACGGGCTACTACCTCGCCGGCGTGCTCGACCGGAACCCCGGCGCCGTCGGCCTCGGCGTCGACACGTCAGTGCGCGCACTGCGCCTAGCCGCCCGCGCGCACGAGCGGGCCGCCGTGGCGAGCTGGGACGTCTTCCGCCCCTTCCCCCTGGCCGACCACGTGGCCGACATCGTCCTGGACGTCTTCGCCCCGCGGAACCCTGGCGAGTTCCACCGCATCTTGCGCCCGACCGGCAGGCTGGTCGTGGTGCGGCCCACCCAACGGCACCTGGTGGAGCTTCGCGAGCGCGTGCCCGCGATGGTTACGGTCGACCCGGCCAAGGAGCACCGCCTGCGTCAGGCCCTGGATCCGCTCTTCGAGGTCGGCCGCACGGAGCAGGTCGAGTACCCGGCATCGTCGTTGAGGCACGAGGAGGTCATCGACCTGATGGCGATGACACCCAGCGCCCGCCATCTGAGCCACACGGATCTCCCCGACGACGCCTCGCTCCCCGATCGGGTCACCGTCTCCGTGCTGGTCACCGCCTACCTCCCGCGATGACCCTCCGTGCAGCGCTCAAGGTGCAGGAGAAAGGTCTACGCCCAGACGGGGATGACGGCCCAGAGGAGGACGCTTGTTGCTGGTCGACATCGCAGGCAGGATCTGGTCCCCAAAGCGCGAACGGGCTGAGTTGCTGAGGATGCCACCGGCGCCCTGCTCAGCCCAGACGCCAGTGACTGCCCCCACCTCCGTCGCCGGTGGGTACAAGTTCGCCGTCGAAGGCTCTCCTACCATCGAGGACGTGTTGGCGTTGACGCTGAGAGGGGACGAACCATGCTCGTCACGCAACGCCCGGCGGGTGGCGTATTATAGTTCGTGAGTAGGTCTACGGTAGAGATGTCAGTCATAGATGGAAAGGTTGTACGTGGAGGATCGAAGTTCCCAAATCCTAATCGGAGTCGCCGGGTCGGAACCTCGTATTCCCGCTGAAATTACCGTTACCGGCGATCGCTACTTGATTCGTCCCGAGACGTTCCTCGAGCCAGCACGCCAAGCCATAGTCCGGCAGACGGCGGAGTTTTCCTGGGTTATTGATCACGGCGGCCCTCCGCGTGTAGTCGAGGACTTCCTCCCGCGGACGCTGTGGGGCCTCAACGGCGGTGAACCGTTCACCGTCCTAGATGCTAGAATGAAAGTGGACTGGGGGGGCTGGGGGCCTACGCAGAGTTACGAGGCTCATCAGTTCCTCCGTGGAGTTCACGTCACCAATGACCGTGTTCCGGTTGGTGGGCTCCGGCTGGCTTTCCCAGTGCGACAGCCCGGCGGCTGGATTAGGCAGCAGCCGGTGGATGCCCCTCAGGGTATCCTGGCCGCCTGGTCGACCGGCGCACAGCTGGGGCTGCAATGGCAGACAACCACACCTCGTCCCTTGGGGAGCATGGCGTTCCATCACAGTGAGTCGTTCGCGGCTCTGCTGTCGCTGTGGACCGGCAAGCGGGTGGGCGTAAGCCATCTCGAAGTCGACGTACCAAATGAGGGATGGCACCGGGTGGAGCTGGTCTCGACACATTCCCATCACGAGGAGTCTTTCACAGAACTCCTACCGCTGTCCGACCTCACGCTCGAGGTCATCGCGAGATGGCTCGAAATCGCCACCGGCCTTGGTCCGGTACCATACATGGCGATAGCTGACCGGCAAGTGCTCCAGATTGACGCGCTCATTGTGGCTGCCGCGCTTGAAGGCCTGCACCGCCGGCTCTACCCTGGCCATAGCCGGACGGACGAGCACCAGACGCTCGCAGGCGTCAGTAGGACCAAGCTTCGTAAAGCCAGCAGCGCCGCAGTCAAGGCCGCGCTGAAGGCGCTCAACGGGCTACCCGTCAATTACGAGCAGGCGGAGCGCGTCTATCAGGGAGCTCTGGCTAGCATCCATGAGCTCAGCTTCCGGGAGAAGTTGGTAGAACTGTTGCCGCAGGTCGACGAGGTCGCCCCGGGGCTGCTCGGCCCGGATCTAAAGGAATGGGTCGGTGACCTTGTGCAAGTCCGAAACGTGCAGGCGCACCTACTCAAGGACCACGACGACTTCGGTGAGAAAGAGATGTCCCAGTGCTACGTTCTCGGATTGTCGGGCCGCTGGGCTCTCCGCATTTTGCTCCTCTTGCAGGTCGCGTCCTCCGAGCAGATCCGCAAGGCCTTGAGCGAGTCCAGTCAATTCTCTTACGCCCTCGCCAACCTCGACCGAGAGAGCGTCTGGGACAACTTCTCCGCCTATGAGCGATTTCATTCCTCTCAATGACCGGCACCGGCCTGCAGCATCGACAATGCCGAGAAGTTCCTGGCCTGACAAGTTTGTAAGCACTTGGGTGTCGACACGGATCACAGTCACTTAAAGACTCATTGTGGTTTAGGGTACTGTCGGTCCGAGGGGAATTCTCCTTGCGGAAGCTCCGGCGGTTCGTCTGGACAAGAACGAGGGGCGGCGGAAAGAATGGCGTGAGCGCTGGTGCTCATGTAGGTCGATCTGCCTGCTCGCGTTGTAGCTGACCGTCCCTTGCTTACCAGCCGCCCCGCCTGCCACGCTGAAGGATGGCCGCGGACCCCGCCCACCAGCACCCGAACACCGTGCCGCCGCACGACGTCAGCCAGGAGCTGCTCGACCGCGCTGCGAGCTGGGCGGAGGCGATCGTCGCCAACGACGCCGACCGGATCGCCGCCTTCGTCACGGACGACTGGGTCATCGTCTCGGAGTCAGGCATCTCGCCCGGCACCACGTTCCTGAGCCTCGTCGCGTCCGGCGAGCTGACCCACTCGGCCATGGCGGCCGTCGGCCCGACCCGGGTCCGCGTCCTCGGTACGACGGCGCTCCTCACCGCCCGGGTCACGAACACAGCGCACTACCGCGGCCGCCGGTTCGACGCCGACGAGTGGACCACCGACGTCTTCGTCAGGCGCGGCGACACCTGGCTGTGCGCGCTGACCCAGTACACCGCCGTCGCCAAACCCTGACCGCCAGGCCGTCACGGCTGGCCCGGCCGAGTGCCGCGGCGCCGTACCCGCAGCGTCCGCCCCGCGCCCGCCGGCGATGACCGCGTTCGCCCCGCGCCTGCACGCCGGCGGCCACCGCTGAGGAACTGCGGAGCGTCTTCTTGAGCAACTCCTGAGCGTCCCTGAAGGGGCGTTGAGCGCAGCGCTGAGGCTGCCCCGGAAGTCTGATCCCCGTCAGACCAACGGCCGGACGACCCGGCCGCCCACCCTCCGCAGGAGTTCTTCTCATGTCCAGCACCACGCCCACCCCCACCCGCCGCCCGTCCCGCCTCGTCAAGGCCACCGCCGCCGGCGCCGTCGGCCTCGCGCTCCTCGCCGCCGGCGGCGGCACCTTCGCCCGCTGGTACGACAGCGCGCCCATCGCCTCCGCCGCCACCATCAGCCAGGGCGAGCTCAACCTCACCGACGAGGGGGCCGGCAGCTGGACGCAGGCGGACGGCACCCCGGTCAAGGACGTCGCGGCCTTCACCGTGGTCCCGGGCGACACGCTGACCTTCACCCAGTCCGTCAAGGTCCACGCCAAGGGCGACAACCTCAAGGCCACCCTGACCACCAACGCCGGCGAGGTCACCGCCGTCGAGGGCCTGCAGGTGAGCCAGGTGTTCACGGTCAACGGCGTCGAGCGGGCGGCCGGCGGCGCGGACAGCGGCGTGCCGCTCACCGCGGCCGACGACGGCGCCCTGGTGGGCGTGACCGTCACCGTCACCTTCCCCGAGTTCAAGGACCCCGCGGCGGCGAGCAGCGGCGGCGACCACGCCGGATGGTGGGGCACCGCCGCCCAGAACGGCCAGCTCAGCCTGCAGGACCTCACCGTGGTCGTCGAGCAGGACGCCCGCTGAGCCCCGCGGCACCGAGCGCCGCCTGACCGCGGCGAAACGCCGCCTGACCGCGGCGCGACGCGCCGCCCGACCGCGGCGAGACGCCGCCACCCAGACCGGCTGCCCCGGGACCGAACCCCCCCGACGCCCCGGGGCAGCCGCCCAAGAACTGGCTGCCCCGGGACCAAACCCCCCGACGCCCCGGGGCAGCCGGCACGCCAGCCGCACGGCGAGAGGAGGCACGCGATGCGCAGGACCGGCCAGCTGTTCCGGGCGCTGCTCGCGTGCCTCCTCGCCGTCGCCTTCCTCAGCGGCACCGGCGCCACCGCCGCCCGCTGGTACGACGCCCGGACGGTCGCCGCCGGCGCCCAGGTGCACACCGGCCAGCTCGACCTCGAGCAGGGCCCGACCACCATGACCGTCACCCGGCCCGGCCCGGACGGCACGACGACGTCCTTCCCCCTCGGCAGCAAGGCCCTGGTGGTGGGCGACACGGTCACCATCACCACCGCCGCCACAGTTCACGCCCGCGGCACCACCCTCGCCGCCACCCTCGCCCTCGACCTCACCGGCCTGACGACGGCGCCCGGCTCGGCCGCGCTGCGGACCGAGCTGACCCGGGGCATGACCGTCACGAGCGACGGCGCGCCGCTCACGCCGTCGGACGGGCAGGTCAGCTGGCCGGTCACGGCCGCCGACGACGGCGCCACCCGCACCGTGACCATCACCCTCCCGCTCCGCGCCGACCGGGACGGGCAGGCCTGGGGCGCCGAGCTGCAGGGCCAGACCCTCACCCCCGGTGCCCTCCGGTGGACCCTCACCCAGGACTGACGATGACCACCCCCCGCCGCGCCCACCGCAGCGCCCGTGACCGCCGCCCCGCCCGCGACCGCCGCGCCCGCGACCGCGACCGCCGCACCCTCGCTGCCCCGCGTCCCCGCCCGGCCCGCCACCGCGCCACCCGCGCCGCCGCGCGCACCACCGCCACTCCCGGCACGGCCCGGCCCCCGCGCCCCCGCCGCGCCCTCGCTCGGGTCGGCCTCGCCGTCGCCGCGCTCGGCCTGGCGGCCGCCGGCCTGGCCCCGACCGGCGCCACCGAGGCCCGCTGGTACGACGCGGCCGACGTCGCCGTGCCCGCCCTGACCACCGACACCGTCGCGCTGACCGCCGCCCCGGCGACGACGGAGCGCGCCACCACGCTCACCGCCGGGCAGTCCACCATCACCTGGGCGCCGACGGCGGTGACCGTCACCGCCGGCGGGGCGCCCGTCGACCCCGCCGTGCTGTCCGGCACGACCATCGACTACGTCCCGGTCGCCGCCGGCGCCGCCTGCCCGGCCACCGCCGCCGGCGCCTTTCGCGCCACCCCCACCGCCCCGGCCGCCCCGGTCACCGCCACCGGCCCCGAGCAGCGGCTTACCCTCCCCGCCGGCACCAGCGCCCAGCTGTGCGCCGTCGTCACGCCGAGCCTGGCCCTACGGACCGCCCTGGCCGGGCAGACCCTCGCCCTCACCACCACCCTGGACAGCCGGAGCCCCGCGCCCGCCACCTGGCAGGCGACGACCGGCTGGGCCACCACCTACCAGGTCCCGGCCGCCCCCACCCTGTCCGGCCCCACCTGCTCGCCGGTCAACCCCTGGAAGGTCCGGCTCAGCTGGGCCTGGACGGAGCAGGACGGCTCCCCGAGCACCGTCCCGGTGACCGCCTGGGAGCTCCAGCGCCGGACCGTCTTCGGCTGGGTCACGCTGCAGGCCGGCATCCCGGCCGCCGCCCGGGACACCACCCTGACCGGCGGCTGGGCCGGCGCCGCCGAGCTACGGGTGGTCGGCACCGGCCCCGGCGGCACGACCATCACCTCCACGGGCACCGCCAGCATCTGGACGGTCGTCGGGGTGGTGCGCTGTGCCTGACCCCGCCCCCGCCGGTCCGTCCGCCCGTCCGCCCGCCCCCCACCAGATCCCCGGAGCCACCGTGATCCGTCGCCTCGGCCGCGCCGTCCTCGTCCTCCTCCTCGCGCTCGTCGCCGCCCTCGCCCTGGCCATGGTCATCGTGCCCCGGGTCATGGGCTGGGTGCCGCTGACCATCCTCTCCGGGTCGATGGAGCCGACCATCCCGACCGGCAGCCAGGTCGTCGTCGCGCCGGTCGAGGGGGCCGACGGCGCCGCCGGCGTGCAGGTCGGCGACGTCATCACCGTCATGCCCTACCCCGACGACGACACCCTGGTCACGCACCGCGTCGTCGCCCGCACCGAGGCGGCGGACGGCGCGGTGGCGCTGACCACCCAGGGGGACGCGAACGCGTCGGCGGACCCGTGGACGGTCACCGGCACCCAGCTGCGCGGCGTCGTCCGGTACCACGTGCCCTACGCCGGCTACCTCGCCACCGCGCTGGACGGGCACCAGAAGCAGATGGGGACGGTCGTCGTCGCGGTCGCGCTGCTCGGCTACGCCGCCGTCCAGGTGCTGGCCGCGGTCCGCGGCGCCCGGGCGGGGGAGCGGCCGGCCGCGGGGGGCCGGCACCGGGCCGCGATGTCGCCCGACGGCGAGCGGCGGCCGGTCGGCGACGAGCAGGAACCGGACGCCCGGCAGGCCGCCCAGGTCGAGCCGGCCGACGCCGCGCAGGAACTGGAAGCCCGGCAGGCCGCCGATGTCGAGCCGGCCGACGGCGAGCGGCAGTCGGCCGGCGGCGACCAGGAACCCGACGTCCGGCAGGGGCTCGGCGTCCAGCAGACGGCCGCCGGTGACCAGGCCGACGGCGCCCACGTCAGTGGTGACGGCTCCCGCCGGACGCCCGGAGCCGGGACTGCCCCCGAGGACGACGCCGAGGAGCCGCAGCCGGACACCGGCCGCGCGCCGGCCGGCCCAGGAGGGGTGCGGGTGCCGGAGCTGGCCGGCCGGCCATGACCGAGATCGACCCGGAGGCGCTCGCTGCGCTGGCCGCGGACCTCGGCGAGGAGGCCGCCGCGGTCTTCGCCCGGCGGTGCGCGGAGCAGCTGGTGCCCCGGGCGGCCCGGCTGGTGGCGGCGGTGGCGGAGTCGGACGCCGCCGCCGCGCACGTTGCCGCGCTCAGCCTGCACAGCTCGGCCGCCATGGTCGGCGCGACGGCGTTGGCGGACCTGCTCCACCGGCTGGTCCCGGGGCTGCGGGCCGGGCACCTGACGATGGCCCGGCGGGTGCTGCCCACGGTCGTGGCGCTCGCCGCGTGCGCGGCGCAGGAGCTGCGGGAGCTGCTCAGCCCACCGGTCGCAGGCGGTAGCCCACGCCCCGGACCGTCTCGATGAACCGTGGCTGGCTGGCGTCCTCGCCGAGCTTGCGCCGCAGGTTGGCCACGTGCACCTCGAGGGAGCGCAGGTCCGCGGCGGTGACCTCCAGCCCGGTGGCGTACTCCTCGCCCCACACGTGCCGGACGAGCTCGCCCTTGCGCAGCACCCGGGACGGCTCCGCGACGAGCGCGGCGAGCAGGTCGAACTCGCTGCGGGTCAGGTGCACCGGGGCGCCGTCCAGGTCCACCAGCCGGGCGGCGGTATCGACCGTCAGCGGCCCGTGCCGGAGGACGGGCGGCGGCCCGCTGCCCCCGTGGGCGACCGTCGCACTGACGGTCGCACCGGTCGCCGGCCCCGTGCCGACCAGCGGAGCACCGGCCGCCCCGCCGCCGCGGACGAGCTGGCGCGGCCGGCGGAGCATCGCCTCGATCCGGGCCCGAAGCTCCCGGGGCCGGAACGGCTTGGTGACGTAGTCGTCCGCCCCGACCTCCAGCCCGAGCAGGGTGTCGACCTCCTCGGCGCGGGCGGTGAGCATGACCAGGTAGGTGGCGGAGAAGGTGCGGACCCGGCGGGCGACCTCGATGCCGTCGATGTCCGGCAGCGAGATGTCCAGCGTGGTGACCAGCGGGTCGTGCGTGCGGACCGCCTCGACCCCGGCAGTCCCGGTGGCCGCGGTGTGCACGGTGAACCCGGCCTGTGCCAGGGTGGCGCCAATGAGGTAGCTGATGTCGTCGTCGTCCTCCACGACGACGGCGACGCGTTGCTCCCCCGGCACCTCCCCCATGTCGCGACAACGTAGCAAGCACTAATCGGGGTCGCAGCGGTTCGGGCTGTGAAGCAAGCCACAGCCGACGGTGCGGCGGACCCAGCCCGCCGGCTGAGCAGGCGGCAGGTCGGGGGAGAGGTGGGCAGGCGACCGCACGGGGACGGCCGCCGTCGCCGAGCCGGCCCGGCCGCCGTCGCTCAGCCGGCCCGGCCGCCGTAGGGCAGCATGTTCACCTTGTACATCGGCACCAGCTCGACGTTCTTGCCGGCGTACGGGGCGTGCAGCCGCTGGTCGTTCCCGGCGTAGATCGCCACGTGGTAGATGCCGGACGGCTGGCCGTTGCTGGACCAGAACACCAGGTCGCCCGGGGCCAGGTCCTTGATGGCCACCCGCTTGGTGGCGTCCCACTGCTGCTTGGTGGTGCGCGGCAGGGTGACGCCGGCGTGGGCGTAGGCCTTCTGGGTCAAGCCCGAGCAGTCGTACCCGGGGTTGCCGGTGCCGCCCCACTGGTAGGGCACCCCGAGCTGGGTGCGGGCCCAGGCCAGCGCGGCGGCCCCGGCGCCGGAGGCGGCGGGGGCGGTGTAGCCGGCCCCGATCTGACCGATGACGTTTCCGCCGGCCGGCGGGGTGGGCCCGGGCTTGTGCGCCTCCACCGGGTCCTGCCCGCTGGCCACCGCGCTGGCCTCGGTGACGACGGCGTCCGGGACCGCCGCGGTGCCACCGACCACCGTCACCTGGCCCGGGCGGGACCGGTCGAGCGCGGCGGCGGTGGCGGCCGGCAGGGTCGGGCTGCCGGTCGGGGTGAGCAGGACCGGCGCGGCCGCGCTGCCCGCCGCCGCGGCCGCGGCGAGGGCGTCGGGGAAGTTCTGGGCCGAGGCGAGGTAGGCGGCGTCGCCGCCGCGGGGGAAGGCGCCGGCGACGGCGGCCGCGGTGGCGTACCGGTCCTTGCCGGCCAGGCGGGTGACGCCCCCGGCGGTGGCGCTGCGCGCGGCGGCCACGACGGTGTCCGAGACGGCGCCGCTGGCGCCGAGCACGACGATCCGGCCTGGCTTCAGGCGGTGCAGCTCGGCGGCGGTGCGGGCGGGCAGCCCGCCGGGCGCGGTGAGCAGCACCGGCCCACCGGTGGCACCGGCGAGCGCGGCCCCGGCGAGGGCGTCGGGGAAGTCGGCCCCGCTGGCCAGGTAGGCCACCGGCACGCCGGGCTTGAAGGACGCGGCGGAGAGGGCGACGGCGGTGCCGTAGCGGTCCTCGCCCGCCACCCGGGTGACCCCGCCGGTGGCGTAGGGCGCGAGCTGGGCGGCCACCCCGTCGGCGACGGCGCCGCTCCCGCCGAGGACCACGATGCGGTCCGGGCGGAGGCGGCCCAGCTCGGCGGCGGTGGCGGCCGGCAGGCCGGTGGGGGTGGCGAGGAGGACGGGGGCGTCCGCCCGGCCGGCGGCCGCGGCGCCGGCGAGGGCGTCGGGGAAGTCGGCGCCGCTGGCGACGTAGGCGACGTCGACGCCCGGGCGGGCGGTCGCCGCGGAGATCGCGGTCGCGGTGGTGTACCGGTCCTGGCCGGCCAGCCGCGTCACCGCGGCCGACGCCGACCCCGCGGCCGGAGCGGCGACCGTCAGCGTCATGGCCAGCAGCCCGATCGTCGCCACCCAGGCGCGCATCCGTCTCACAGCTCCCCCGTCTCTGGCGGTCAGCCGCCGTCGTCTCTTTCCGGCGGTTCCGCCGGTCGATCATGGTGGCGGGGCGTGTCGGCCATGTCACACCCGCCGGGCTCATGATAGGGGCACCAGCGGTCAGGAATCGACGGCCGGGGGAATCGACGGCCGGGGGAATCGACGGCCGGAAGTCGACGGCTGGCGGCCGGCGGCCGGTTCAGGACGCGCGACACCGCACGAGCTTCGAGCACGGCAGCGGACGGGGGTGCCTCCCGTATTGGCGTGCTCGCTACCCGGGTGCCGTGGAGGCCGCGCGGCGGAGAAGCGCGGAACGGCCTTCGCGCCGCCCGCGCGAGGGCAGTATTGGCCCATGTCGTCGAGATATCCCACCCCGCCCGATCTGGTCACCCTCGTTGCCGCTCGCGAGGGGCGCCAGCAGCCAGCCGTCCAGTTCCGCCCCCGCACGTGGGACTCGAAACTCGCTGATGTCGAGCCGACTATCCGCGCCGTGCTGCATGACGAGACGATCACGACCCCAGGAGAGGACGCCGAGGGGGATCGCGGGGTCGACCGGTCGGCCCTGCTGAAGGTCGCTGGCGCCGCCGACCTGGCCGACTCTGACGAGCTGCTCCGAGCCTTCCTGCTTGTGCAGGTATGGGGCTCCGGCCTGACCGGCTCTCGCACGTTGCGGCACACCGCCACGGCCTTCGCGCACCGCGACCGGCTCGTCACGGCTCTGCGCTCCAGCGCGGATCTTCTCAGGCGAGCCGATGAGACGTCCGCCCTGGCCGAGGCGTACAAGAGCTGGTCATGCCCCGGCGTCGGGCCGTCGTTCTTCACGAAGTGGTTCACGTTCGCCGGAAGGCGCGAGGGGCGCGGCTGGCAGCCGCTGATCTTGGATAACCGCGTCTACCGCTCGCTCAACCGCACGCTCGATGTGCGCTTGGTTGACCTCGCGGACAGCAGGTCACGCGCTGCCCGCTACCGCGCCTACGTCGAGGCGGTCCACGCGTGGTCGAGCGAGCTCGGCGTCCCGGCTGACCGCCTGGAGTGGGTCCTCTTCCGCGACAACGGGGAGGATTCTGCCAAGCCCTGAGCCTCAGGCCGCCGGGCGGCCCAGGGCAAGATTCGCGATGGTCGCCACCGCCGGGCGGATCTGGTCCAGCGCGCGCTGGAAGACCTCGGGCGGCTGCCGGAACGGGTCGACGACGTCGTCGAGCTCGGCCGGCACCTGCTGGCGGTACCGGGCGGCGAGCGGGACCAGGGCGCGCAGCCGGGCCGCCGGGGAGGCGGTGGGGTCGAGGTCGGCCGGGTCGACCTGCTCGGCGAGCCGGGCGAGCTCGCGCAGGGTGAAGACGCGCCGGACCGCGGCGGGCACCAGCTCGACGACCCGCGCGCGGTGCTCGCGGGTCAGGGTCAGCACAAGGTCGGCGCGGCCGATCATCCGCTCGGTGATCAGCCGGGAGGTGAAGCCGGTGGTGTCCACGCCGAGGTCGCGCAGCAGCGCCGCCATCGGCTCGTGGATCGGCTCGCCGTAGATCGGGCCGGTGCCGGCGCTGGTCACCTCCACCCCGCTCGCCGGCCCGAGGGCGGAGCGCAGCAGGCGCTCGACGGCGGGGGAGCGGCAGATGTTGCCGGTGCACACGGTGAGGATGCTGAAGGTGTCGGTGGCCGGCCCGTCGGCCGCCGCCCGGCCTGTCGTCGCACTGTTCGGCGTCTGTACGTTCATCGTGCGTCCTCTCCGCTCGCTGCGCCGCCCCGCCCCTTCGGCGGCCCCGACCAGGTTATCGGCCGGGCCGGGAGGGCTCCGGGTCGGGTGGTTCCGCAGTGCCCCGCGCTGGCCGGCGGCGACGACGGCGGCCCCGCCGTGGTGCCCCCCGCAGCCCGGGCGCCGGGCCCGCCCGCGCGGGCCCGGCAGCGGCGTCATAGCCTGCCCCGGGCGCCGGCCGTCGCGCGCCAGGACGGAGCTTCACGATGCCCCAGCGGACCATCCTCATCACCGGCGCGTCCGACGGGATCGGCGCGGTCGCGGCCGCCGAGCTCGCCGCCCGCGGCGACCGCGTGCTCGCCGTCGGCCGGTCCCCGGAGAAGACCGCCCGGGTCGCCGAGCGCATCGGCGTCGAGCACTTCGCCTGCGACTTCGCCCGGCTGGACGACGTGCGGGCCCTGGCCGCGGAGGTCCGCGCCCGGACCGACCGGCTGGACGTGCTTGCGAACAACGCCGGCGGGATCTTCGGCGAGCGCACCATGACCCCAGACGGCCACGAGCAGACGCTGCAGGTCAACCACCTCGCCCCGTTCCTGCTCACCACGCTGCTGCTGGACCGGCTGCGCGCCGGGGACGGGTTGGTGGTCAACACGTCGAGCGTCGCCTCGCGCCTGTTCGCCCACCTCGACCTCGACGACCTGGGCAACGCCCGCCGGTACACCCCGCAGAAGGCGTACGGCGATGCCAAGCTCGCCAACATCCTGTTCACCAAGGGCCTGCACGCCCACCACCACGACGAGGGCATCGACACCGTCGCGATCCACCCGGGCAACGTCGCGACCAACTTCGCCGCCGAGACGAGCAGCCCGTTGCGCTTCATCTACCACACGCCGCTGCGGCGGCTCGTGCTGATCAGCCCGGAGAAGGGCGCGGCGAACCTGACCTGGGCCATCGACGGCGAGCCGGGCCGGACCTGGGTGCCCGGGGAGTACTACGAGCAGCTAAAGGTCCCGCGGCGGGTCAACCCGCAGCAGGACGACCCGGAGCTGGTCGAGGCGTTCTGGCGCCGGAGCGCCGAGTTGGTCGGCGTCGCCGCGTAGGCCTCTGGGCGCGGCGCGGCGCGGGGCGCGGCCCGGCGCGGGGCACCGCCCGGCGCGAGGCGCGCCGGGTGCGGCCGCCGTCGTCCCGTGCCCGCCAGCGGTAGCCGCCGGCCGGCCCACCGGCCAGCGGTCGCCGCCGGCCGGCTCAGCCCACCGGCTCCGCGACGGTCGGTTCCGGGGCAGCGGCCGCGCTGTGCCGGGCCCGGCGCCGCTCCCGACGGCGCTCCACCAGCACGTAGATCACCGGCACCACCACGAGGGTGAGCAGCGTGGAGGTGATCAGGCCGCCGATCACGACGACGGCGAGCGGCTGGGAGATGAACGCTCCGCCCCCGGTGATCCCGAACGCCATCGGCAGCAGCGCGAACACGGTCGCGGCCGCGGTCATCACGATCGGCCGCAGCCGCTTGCGCGCCCCCTCGGTCACCGCCTCGTCCAGCGAGCGCCCGCGCTCCCGGTACTGGTTGATCAGGTCGATCAGCACGATCGCGTTGGAGACGACGATGCCGACGAGCATGAGCAGGCCGATCAGCGCCGGCACCCCCAGCGGGGTGCCGGTGAGCAGCAGCCCGGCCACCGCGCCGGTGGCGGCGAACGGGATGGAGACCAGCAGGATGAACGGCTGGAGCAGCGAGTTGAACGTCGCGACCAGCACGATGTAGACGATCGCGATCGCCAGCACGAGCGCGAGGCCGAGCTGGGAGAACGCGTCCGCCTGGTCGGCGGCCAGGCCGCCCACGGTGACCTCGGCCCCCTCCGGCAGGTCGAGCCCGTCCACCCGCTGGGTCAGGTCGGTCGTCAGCGCGCCGACGTCCTGCCCGGCCGGGGTGACCGAGACGGTCACCGTCCGGCGGCCGTCGGTGCGGGTGATGGCGCTCGGGGTCTCGACCATCTCCACGTCCGCGACCTGCTCCAGCGGCACGACGCCGGCCGGGCCGGTCAGCGGCACCGCCTTGAGCTCGTCCACGCTCGCCGGCCCCTCGCCGAAGGACGCCGTCACGGTCACCGGCGCGCCGTCCAGCTCGACGGTGCCGACCTCGGGGTCGGTCATCATCCCGGCCACCGTGGTGGCCACCGCGGCCTCGGTCAGGCCGGCGGCGGCGGCCGCGTCCCGGTCCACCGAGACCTGGACCACCGGCTGGTCGGCGGTCAGCGAGTTGGTCACCGCCCGCGCCTCCGGGGACTCCTCGGCGGCCTCCTGGACCACCTGCGCCGCGTCCCGCAGCGTGTCCGTCTGGTCCGCGGTGACGATCAGGTCGACGGTGGAGCCGCCGAGCCCGAGCCCGCCGGTGCTCACGTCGATCTCGGTGGCCGGGTCCTCCGCGAGCGGCTCGACCGCCTCGCGGACCGCGTCCGCGGCCCGGGTGCCGTCCGCGTCCTCGGCCAGGGTCAGCGCGAACGTCGCGCTCTCCGACCCGCCGCCGAACAGCGCGGCCGGGCCGCCGGAGCCGACGGTGGTCTGCACGGTGGCGACGTCGTCGACGTCGAGCAGGGCGGACTCGACGGTGCGGGCGACGTCGTCCTGGGCCTCCAGCGAGGTGCCCGGCTCGAACGAGGTGGTCACGGTGAGGGTGTCCTGGCCGGTGTCGCCGATCAGGTTGGTCTCCAGCCGGGGGACGAGCGCGACCGTCCCGGCCAGCACGGCCACGGCCACCCCGAGGGCGACGACCGGGCGGCGCAGCGACGCGCCCAGCAGCGGCAGGTACGCCCGCTGCCACAGCCCGCGGCGCTCCTTCGCCTCGGCCGCCGCGCGCACCGCCCGGGCGCTCTCCTCGTCGGTCGCCACCGTCCGCGCCCGCAGGAACCAGTACGCGAGCACCGGCACGATGGTCAGCGCGACGAACAGCGAGGCGCCCATCGCGATGGCCACGGTGAAGGCGAACGGCCGGAAGAGCTCGCCGACGAAGCCGCCGACGAAGCCGATCGGCAGGAACACCGCGACGGTGGCGAGGGTGGAGGCGGTGATCGCGCCGGCGACCTCCCGCACCGCCCCGAGCACCGCGCCGCGGCGGTCCTCGCCGTAGCTCAGGTGCCGGGAGATGTTCTCGATCACCACGATGGAGTCGTCGACGACGCGGCCGATGGCGATGGTCAGCGCCGCCAGGGTGAGCAGGTTCAGGGTGTTGCCGGTGGCGTTCATGACGGTGAACGCGACCAGCAGGGACACCGGGATGGACACCGCAGAGACGGCGGTCGAGCGCCACGAGGCCAGGAACAGCAGGATGACCACGACCGCGAAGATCAGGCCGAGGCCGCCCTCGGTGGCCAGGCCCTGGATGGACTCGGTGATGAACGGCGCCTGGTCGAACACCACGCTCACGCTCACGCCCTGCGCGTCCAGGCGGTCGGTGAGGTCGGCCAGGGCGTCCTCGACGGTGCGGGAGACCTCCACCACGTTGGCGTCCGGGGTCTTGGTGACGCCTACGGCGAGGGAGGGCTCGCCGTCGACGCGGGAGATCGAGGTCGGCTCGGCCTCCTGGTCGACGACGTCGGCGACGTCGTCGAGCTTGAGGGTCGCGCCGGTCGGCGAGGTCAGCGGGAGGGCGGCGAGCTCGGCGACGTCGGTCAGCGGCGTGCCGACCTGGACGGAGAGCGTCTGCTCGCCCTCGGTGAGGGTGCCGGCCGGGATCCGGACGCCGTTGTCGTCGAGGATGCCGAGGACCTGGTCGGGGGTCAGCCCGGCAGCGGTCAGCGCGGCCATGTCGACGTCGAGGACGACCTCGCGCTCGGGCACGCCGGTGAGGGTCACCGACCGGACGCCGTCGAGGTCCTCCAGCGTGGGCACCAGGATGTCGTCGACGGCGCCCTGGAGCTCGGCCGCGTCGGCGTCGCCGGCGACGGCGAGCTGGACCACGGGTAGGTCGTCGAGGGAGCCGGCGATCACCTCGGGGTCGACGTCCTCGGGCAGCTGGGCGGTCGCGGACTGGACCGCCCCGCGCAGGTCGGCGACGGCGGTCGTGACGTTGGTGCCGTACTCGAACATGACCGTCGTGGTGGAGACGTTCGACGCCGAGCTCGAGGTGATCTCCTCGACCCCGTCCAGCCCGGCCACGGCGTCCTCGACCACCGCGGTGACCTGCTGCTCGACGACCTCGGGCGAGGCGCCCGGGTAAGCGCCGATGACGGCGGCCGCCGGGAAGGAGATCGACGGGATCAGCTCCTGGCGCAGCGACCCGAGGCTGACCACCCCGAGGACGGTGACGGCCACCGTGATCAGCGCGGTGAGCGCGCGGCGGCCGAGCGAGAACTGGGCAAGGCGGGACACAGGTCCTCCATCGGTGGGTGCGCACGACTCCGGCGTGCACAACCAGCGGTGCGCACGACCACGCCGTGACAACGAAGCGTAAGCGCTCAAAGTTCGCACCCGCCTCCTCGCCGTCCCGGCGGTGGCGGGCCGCCGGCGGGCCCCCGGCCCGGGACCGCGCGGCGCCGCAGACCCCTCACCCGGCTCACCCCTGCCCCGGCGGCGGTGACCCGGACCGATCCTCCGGTCTTCATCCGGGCCCCCTCTCTGCTCCCGACCGTGGCGGCTGGTGGGCTGGGGCCCAGGCGTAGACGTCGCCTGGGCGGCGGGGGTGCCCTCCTCGGAGATTCCGGAGGGTGCAGATGATGACCGAGGTCCTCCGGGTCGAGGCGCTCGGCTCCCTCGCCGACGAGGTCGGCGCCGGTGTGGCGGCGCAGTTCGCCCGCCGCTACCTCGAGCTGCTCCCCGGGCGGCTGGCCCAGCTCGTCCGGGCCGCCGAGGCCGGCGACGCCTCGCTCGCGCACACGGTCACCCTCACCCTGCTCATCTCCAGCGAGATGGTCGGCGCCGACACCCTCGCCGAGGAGCTGCGCGACCTGCTCGGCCCGCTGCGGGCCGGCGACACCGGCCAGGCGGCGGCCGCCGTCGGCCGGCTCGCCGGCCTCGCCGACCGGACCGCCGCGACCCTGGCCGACCACCTCCCGGGGATGACCGCGGAGTAGGCCGGGGGAGGACCGCGGCGCGGTAGGGCAGGATCGTGGGGCGTGAGCCCACCACCGCCGGCCGGCCCCGCCGGGCCGATGTTCCCGCTGCGCACCGTGGTGCTCGCCGCGTTCGTGCCCGCGTTCCTCTTCGACCTCGGCGTCGGTGCGCTGCTGCCCGTCATCGCGCCGACGGCGGTCGGGTTGGGCGCGTCCCTGGCGGTCGCCGGGGTGGTCGCCGCGCTGATGTCGGTGGGGCAGATCCTGGCCGACCTGCCGGCCGGCGCGCTTGCCGCCCGGGTCGGGGACCGGCGCGCCATGGTGCTCGCCGGCGCGGTGGCCGCGCTGGCGTTCCTCGCGGCCGCCTGGTCCGCCTCGCTGCTGCTCCTCGCGTTGGCCGCCCTCGCCCTCGGTGCGGCGGCCGCCGTCTTCAACCTCGCCCGGCACGCCTACCTCACCGAGATCACCCCGCCGCTGCGCCGGGCCCGGGTCCTGTCGACCCTGGCCGGGGTCCACCGCATCGGCCTGTTCGTCGGCCCGTTCGCCGGGGCGGCGGTCATCGCCGCCGGCGAGCTGGCGCACGTCTACCTCTTCGGGGCCGCGGCCGCCGTCGCCGCGACCGTCGCCGCCGCCGCGGCCGGGCAGGACCCCTCGGCGCCGTCGGGCGGCTCCCGCCAGCAGCGGCGGGCCGCCGCGCGGGCCGCCCAGGCCGACCGGCCGCGGACCGCTCAGGTGCTGACCGAGTTCCGGCCGGTCTTCGCCACGCTCGGGATCGCGGTGCTGCTCGTCGGGACGGTGCGCGGGGCGCGGCAGACGGTCCTGCCGCTGTGGACCGAGCACCTCGGCGTCGACCCGGCGACCACCTCGGTGGTGTTCGGGATCGCCGGGGCGGTGGACATGCTGCTGTTCTACCCGGCCGGGAAGGTGATGGACCGCTACGGCCGGCTGTGGATCGGGGTGCCGTCCATGCTCCTGGTGGCCGCGTCGATGGTCGCACTGCCCCTCACCCACACCGTGGTGGCGGTGTCCGTGGTGGCGGCGCTGATGGGGCTGGGCAACGGGCTGGGCTCGGGCATCCTGATGACCCTGGGCGCCGACGTGGCGCCGGCGCGGGGCCGGGCCCAGTTCCTCGGCATGTGGCGGGTGTTCCAGGACGGCGGCGCCGCGGCCGGCCCGCTCGTGGTCTCCGCCGGGGCGGCGCTGGGCTCGCTCGCCGCCGGCATCTGGGTCATCGGGGCGATCGGCGCGGCGGCAGCGGCCGCACTCGGTCGGTGGGCGCCGCGCTGGTCGGTGCACGCGAACCAGACGACGCGGCGGCGCGCCGGGCTGCTGTAGCGGTGCGAATGCTGCAATGACGGTGCGGAGGCTGCAAGGTCGGTGCGAAGATTGATCGCACTGCCCCGGGAGGTGGCCACGTGGAGACTGTTAGCGGCGAGCCCCAGCCGCGCCCGGCCTTTGGCTTCCTGCCGGAGCCGGCCGCCCGCGCCATGGTCATCCCGGACGACTTCGACGAGATGATGCGCGAGGAGATCCTGGAGATGTTCGGGACCGAGGAGTGAGGCACTTCCTCCTCGACACCCACCTTTTGCTCTGGGCGGCCGCCGGATCGCCGCGTCTGCCGGATTGGACTCGGCAGGTGCTGGCGGACTCCCCGGCCGATGTCTCGTTCAGCGTCGTCTCGCTCTGGGAGATCGTCATCAAGGTGCGCGGCGGAGGGGGCCGCCTCGTGGCGGAGCCGATGCTGCTGCGTGACTACGCCCGCGCAGCCGGGATGGTGGAACTCCCGGTGCGTGGGGAGCACGTCCTTGAGCTGCACCAGTTGAAGCCCCTGCATAAGGACCCCTTCGACACGCTGCTGCTCGCCCAGGCACGGTCCGAGTCTCTGGAGCTGCTGACCGTCGACCGCCAGTTGCTGGCTTACGGGCCACCGGCGACGCCGGCGTGAATTGACGGCCGGCGGTCTCGCGGCGCGGACGCGTTCTCCCGGCGGTCCCGGTCCGGTATCGGGCTCTTCACAGATGAGGGTGTAGCCGTCCGCGACCTGTACGCGGGCGGCGCGGGCAAGACGACGGCGGTCGGCCACGTGCTCGCCACGAAACTGGTCGACGCCGTCATGCCTCCGGTGGGGTCACTGCGATACCACGGACGGCCGACGCCGGGTGGCTACCGGGGGACGCTCTCGCCCCGCAAGAGCAGGACAACCGCAGAGAGCGGCTTCACCTCCCGCGCCCGCCGCTCGAGCCTGTACTCCCAGCCGCAGCTCCATCCGCGGGCTCGGGTGGTCGCCACTGTGGGCGCGTTTTCGCTGGTCCGCTCCGGGTTGAGGGACGGCCGATAACGGCGCGGCGGCTGACGGTGGTTGCAGTCGCAACCGGACGCGGCTGCTGCCTGTCAGCGTCCGGGGCTGGCTGTAGGGAGGCCGGCGTCCGCGGCTGTCGCGGTGAGCTCGTCGTCGTAACTGACGAGCTGGTCGGCGTGGATGCGTAGGGCGGTGGCGAGGTGGATCGCGTCCGCACTCCGCAGGCCCCAGGCTGAGGTCGCTGCACGGTGAAGATCCTCGCGTTTCAGGTCGATGAGACCAACGGCGTCCAGCACGCCGTTGACGGCATCAACAAGAATGCCGCGGCGCCGTTGGGCGGCGCAGTGGAGCTCGGTGTAGAGGAGCCAGGAGGCGACGAGATGGTCGCCATCCTGGAGCGAACGTTCCAGGTCGGCAGCGAGCGCGTCGGAATGAGGTTCATCGACGAGGAGCTTCAGCGCGGCCGACGTGTCCAGGTAGCGGATCACCTATCGCCTCGAAGGTCCTCCAGCACCTCACGGCTGGTCAGGTTGGTCGCACGGGGCAACTCCGTCAGTGGCCGTCGCGTAGAGCGGGCTGGGCTTAGGCTGCCGGCAGCGGCGAGCCGGTCCAGCTCGGTCTCGGGGGGCGGCACGATGACTGCGGCAACCTTTCCGTGGTTGGTCACCACGAACGACTCTCCAGCCGCGACCCGGGCGAGGACGCGACTGCTGTCGTGCCGCAGCTGGCGGTGCGTAATCGTCTCCACACTGCTCGCCTCCAACCGGTGTACGAACCGTAGCATTCGGGAGCTGAGGCAGCAGGGGCGAGTCGCCTGCGCATCGTGAGCCGAGGACCAAGCCCGTCCCCTGCAGTCACCAGGGCCGCCCCACCCCGCCTGGCGGGTCCGGTCCGCTCCGCGGCACCGGGCCCTATCATCAGCGCCGTGCCGTCCGCCGATGCCAGTTCTGACCGTGCCCATGGGCAGCGCCGCGGGGCGGGGTCGGGCCACGGTTCCAGGTCCGGGCACGGTGTCGGGTCCGGCCGTGGGTCTGAATCCGGTCGCCGTCGCCGGTCCGGTAGCGGATCGGGTCGCGGCTCCGAGCGCCGCGCCGGCTCCCGCCGCCGCGGGATCGGCCCGGTAGCGGCGGTCCTCGGCGCCCTCGCGTTCGTCGTCCTCCTGGTCGCCGTCGTCCTCGCGCTGGACGCGCGCACCGCCTACGCCGCCCTCCGCGACGCCCAGCAGGACGTCACCGTCCTGCAGGAGCACGTCCTGGCCGGCGACGGCGAGGCGGCGGCCGCCGCGTCGGCCGACCTGCAGGACGACGCCAGCACCGCCCGGGACGCAATGACCGGCCCGCACTGGGACCTGGCCGCCGCCGTCCCCCGGCTCGGCGCGAACGTCCGGGCCGTGCAGGTGGTCAGCGAGGTGGTGGACGACGTCGCCACCGGCGCGCTGCCACCCCTCCTCGACGCCGTCGCCGTCCTCCACCCCGCCCGCCTGGTCCCGGTGGACGGCCGGATCGACCCGGCGCCGCTGGCCGAGGCCGCCCCGCAGGTCGCCACGGCCGACGACGCCCTGCAGGCCGCCCGGGCGGACCTGGCTGCGGTGGACCCCGCCACCCTGCTGCCCCAGCTCCGCGCGCCGCTCGGCCAGCTCACCGACCAGGTGGCCGACCTCGGCGGCATGACCGGCACGGCCTCCCGCGCGGCCCGGCTCCTGCCGACCATGCTGGGCACCGACGGCCCCCGCGACTACCTCGTCCTGGTGCAGAACAACAGCGAGCCCCGGGCCCTCGGCGGCCTGCCCGGCGCCGTCGTCCTGCTCCGCGCCGACGACGGCCGGATCGAGTTCGTCGAGCAGCGCTCCGCCGCCTCCCTCAACCGGTTCCCCACCCCGGTCGTGGAGCTGACCGACGGCGAGCGCGGTCTCTACGGCACCCAGCTGGGCCGGTACCCGGGCAACGTCACCGCCACCCCGGACTTCCCCCGGGCCGCCCAGATCATCCGGGAGATGTGGCGCCAGCGCACCGGGGCGGAGGTGGACGGCGTGCTGTCCCTCGACCCCGTCGCGCTGCAGGGCCTGCTCGCGGCCACCGGCCCGGTCACCCTGCCCACCGGCGCCCAGCTCACCGGGGACAACGCCGCCCAGGTCCTGCTCAACCAGGTCTACCTCGACGTCGCCGACCCCGCCGCCCAGGACGCCTTCTACGCCGCCGCGGCCCAGGCGGTCTTCGCCCAGGTGCTGGCCGGGGGAGCGGAGCCGGCCGGGCTCCTCACCGCCCTCTCCGACGCCGTCGGCGAAGGACGCCTGCTCGCCTGGTCCGCCGACCCGGCCGAGCAGGAGGTCCTGGCCGGCACCGCGGTCGCCGGCGCGCTGCGCGGCCACGTCGGCGACGCGCCCGTGGTGGGCGTGTACGTGCACGACACCAGCGGCGCGAAGATCGCCTACTACGAGCACCTCGACGCCGAGGTCACCGCCACCGCCTGCCGGCCCGACGGCTCCCAGGAGATCGCCGTGAAGGTCACCCTCGCCTCCGCGGCACCGGCCGACGCCGCGACGCTCCCGCCGTCGCTGACCGGCGGCGGCCGGGTGGTGACCGCCGGCGACACCCGGTCCCAGCTCATGGTCTACGCCCCCACCGGCAGCCGGATCACCGCGGCCAGCATCAGCGACGACGACGCCACCTACCGCCCGCACCAGCACGACGGGCTGGCCGTCGCCGCGCACACCGTGACGCTCGCGCCGGGGGAGCGGGTGACCGCGGAGTACACCCTGATCACGCCCCGCGAGCTGTCCGGGGCGCCCCAGGTCCGGACCACGCCCGGTCCAGCACCCGGACAGTTCAGCGGTTCCACTTCCCCATGTACTCGATGACTGCTAACGTCCAGCCGACGGCCGAAACCGGCCGTCACGACCGCTCATCGGGGGATCCCATGAACCGACGTCTCGCCACAGCCGCCGCCACGGCCGTGCTGGTGCTCTCCCCAGCCGCCGCCTTCGCCTACACCGGAGACCCGTACGACCTCGACGTCCCCGGGCAGGTCGCCGAGGGGCAGCCCTTCCAGGTCGTGCTGGAGGGCCCGGTGGAGAACCCGCAGTTCACCCTGACCGTCGCCTCGGACGCCGTGCCGGACTCCGCGATCGAGATCGCCGGCAGCCAGAGCCTCACCAAGCCGACCGCCGCCGGGGTGTCCACCTTCTCCGTGACCCTGCACGAGGAGGCCGTGTACAGCCTCACCGGCGTCAACGCCGCGGGTGATGTGGTCGAGTCGGCCACGATCACCGTCGGCACGCCCGGCACCGGTGGCGGCGCCCCCGGTGCTGGCGCCGGCGGTGCTGGCGCCGGCGGTGCTGGCGCCGGCCAGGGAGCGGGTGCGGGTGCGGGCCAGGGCACCTCGGCCACCGGGCAGTCCAACCTGCCGCGGACCGGTACCACCAGCGCCCCGCTGGTCGCCGGCGCTGCCGCCCTGCTCGCTGCCGGAGCCGGCACCATGGCCTACGCCCGTCGCCGTCAGGCCCAGCACTGACAGATCGATGACGGCGCCCTCGTGGCGTCGCCCGCAGGCCCCCGCGCGCACATCGGCGCGGGGGCCTTCGCGGCGTCAGCGGAGGACCTCGAGGCGACCGCGGGCAGGCTGGGTGAGCCGGCAGCTGCCGCTCCTCGCGGCCCTCGTCGTCGCCGGGTCGGTGCTGATGGGATGTGCGTCGTCATCTCCGACCGCCGACGGCGGCCCCGGGACTGCAGGAACCCAGGCCTCCGGTCGCACGGCCGGGCCCGGGTCCGGACCGGATCCGACGCCGACTGGTCGTCCCGATGGCGCGGCCCCCGAGCCCACCCCGACGGCTGAGGCCAGCGACACCGTGGCGGCGGAGGAGTATGCCGCAGAGCTCTTCACCCTGACCAACGCCGCCCGCGCGGACGAGGGCCTGCCCGCGCTGCGCGCGTCCGCGTGCGCCGAGGAGGCGGCCCTTGACCGGGCGGCTGCCCTGGTCGGCCGCCCGCTCGAGCAT
Source organism: Georgenia sp. TF02-10 (assembly GCF_022759505.1). Taxonomy (NCBI): domain Bacteria; kingdom Bacillati; phylum Actinomycetota; class Actinomycetes; order Allobogoriellales; family Allobogoriellaceae; genus Georgenia; species Georgenia sp. TF02-10. Next base: position 803,736 of record NZ_CP094289.1, read on the forward strand.
GCGCCGCTCCAGCCCGTGCTGGAGGCGTGCGGCGTCGACCTCGCCGCCGAGAACCTGGTGGACAGCGACGCCGCCGCGGCCGACGTCGTCGAGGCGTGGATGGGCTCACCCGGGCACCGCAACAACATCGTCGACCCGGCGCTGGAGAGCCTGGGAGTCGGGTGCGTGCCGCACGAGGGGGAGCGCCTCTGCGCGCAGATCTTCCTGGCGGGCTGACGCCTGCGGTTGGGGCGGGCCTGGGGTGGTCCTACGCTCCCCGCGCGCCGGCCAGCTCAGGGCTGGCGGACGAAGGATCGACCGCTGCCGAGCGACTGGACGGGTTGGACAGGCGGTCCGCCATGCGCGTGAGAACCTCGGCGGTGATCGCGAGCTGCGCGGGGTCGGTGCCGTCGAGGACCTGCGCCACGATCTCTCGCCTGGCCGCGTGGACGCTCTCCAGGGCACGGACGCCCGCGGGGCTGATGCTGATCAGGGAGGCGCGCGCGTCGGTGGGCACCCGTGCCCGCGAGACCAGCCCGGCCGTCTCCAGGCGCTTGAGGCGCGGGGTGACCGAGGAGATGTCCACGCCGTGGCAGGCGGCGATGTCAGACACGCGCAGGGCGCCGCGGGCGTCGAGGTACTCCAACAGGCTCCAGGAGGCCGGGGGGAGGTCGTAACCAGAGCGCCGGGCGATGTCGTCCACGGTGGCGCGGTCCGCGAGCAGCCGAAGGACGGCCGCCAGGGAGCGCTCGAGATCGTCCAGACCGCACTCGTCCATGCCCTCGTCCATACGGTCACCCTAGACTGCGCCCGTCCTCAGCAACAAGTTGGGGCCAACCAAGTATCTGCGCTAGCGTCGGCGGATCAAGCCCGGGCACCGACGCGTGCGCGGGCGCACCATCCCCTCGCGCAAGGAGCCCTCTGCATGAAGCTGTCCATCGTCGACCTGGGGACCGTCGCCCCCGGCACCACCGAGACCGATGCCCTGGCCGACTCCCTGGAAACCGCCCGGCACGCCGAGGCAGCCGGCTTCCACCGGATCTGGTTCGCGGAGCACCACCTGAGCCGCTCGGGCGCCTCCCACCACCCCGAGCTCCTCATCGCGGCGGCCATCTCGCAGACCACCAGCATCCGGCTCGGCTCCGGCGCCGTGCTGATGAACCACTACAGCCCGCTCAAGGTCGCCGAGGTGTTCAAGCAGCTCGAGGCCATGGCGCCCGGCCGGATCGACCTCGGCATGGGACGCGCCACCGCCGGTCCCGTCATCGACCTGGCCCTGCAGCGCGACCGCCAGAACCCCGTCCAGGCCGACCACCAGCAGCAGGTCCTGGAGACCCTGGCATGGCTGTACGAGGCCTTCCCCGCCGACCACCCCTTCGCCGGTCACCCCCTGATGCCCAGCGTTCCCCAGGTCCCCCAGACCTGGCTCCTCGGCTCCAGCCCGAACGGCTCCAACCTGGCCGCCGGGCTCGGCATCGGCTACACCTTCGCCGGGTTCATCAACCCCCCGGGCGCGGCGCCTGCCCTGCGCCACTACCGCGAGAACTTCCAGCCCCAGGGCTTCGGGCTGGACTCCCCGCGCGCCATCCTCGCGGTCAACGTCACCGTCGGTGACACGAGGGCCGAGGGCGAGCACCTGGCCAGCTCACCCAAGGGCTACTACGCCCGCCTGCGCCGTGAGGGCGGCGGGGCGATGGTCCCCTCGGCCGACGAGGCGGCGCGGGAGATGAGCGAGGCCGAGAAGGCCGAGCCCACCGCCATCGTCGACGGCCGGTGGCCCAGGTTCGTGGCCGGCGGTCCCGACGACGTGCGCGCCACGCTGGAGCAGATGATCGAGGAGAGCGGCGCCGACGAGGTCATGGTGCAGGACCTGATCGCCGACCCGGTCGCCCGGCGCCACTCCCACAACCTGCTGGCGCAGGCCTTCGGGCTCGCCCCGCGAGGATCATCGACACAGGACTGAGCGGAGCGGACGTTCGTTCGCAGGCTGCTCGGCAACCGGCATGGTGGTCGAGCAGCGCCGACGCCTGGGGAGGACGGGGTCAGGCGCTGCGGCGCGCCTCTGCGGAGCCGCCCAGCGGCCGCCCGGGCCAGGTAGACGGCGTGCCCTCCGGTCGGACCGTCTCGGTGCGGGGCGTGGACGACTCCGCCGCGTAGCTGCCGTAGTAGTAGTAGTCCTGCCGTTCCTTGCGCTCGACCTTGTTCAGCACGACGCCGAGCACCCGGGCGTCGACGGCGTCGACGGCCGCGAGCGAGTCCGCCAGCTGGGCCTTGTGAATGCGGTCCGCGCCGACCACGACCAGCGCCCCGTCCGCCAACCGGCTGAGGACGGCAGCGTCGGTGACCGGGAGCAGCGGGGGGCTGTCGAGCAGCACGACGTCGTAGGTGCGGGTCAGTTGCTCGAGCAGGGCGGTCATCGCCCGGGAGCCGAGCAGCTCGCTGGGGTTGGGCGGGACCGGGCCCGAGGGCAGCACGTCGACGCTCGTCTGCCGCCAGGGCTGGATCACGTCCTGGACCTCGGCGCGACCGATGAGCACCGTCGTCAGCCCCGCACCACCCTCCAGGCCCATGTACTCGGCCACCGACGGGCGCCGGAGGTCGGCGTCGACGAGGGCGACCCGGGCCCCGGCATCGGCGAGGGAGACCGCGAGATTGATCGCCGTCGTGGTCTTGCCCTCGCCCGCGATGGAGGAGGTGACGACGATCGAGTTCACCCCGTCGCCGAGGTCGACGAACTGGAGGTTGGTCCGGAGCCGCCGGATGGCCTCGGAGCGGACGCCCAGCGGGTCGTCGTGAACGAACACGGGCTGCGTCTCCGTGCCCTGCTCGTAGCCAATGGTGGCCACGATCGGCCGGTCGGTGACCGCTGCAAGGTCGCGCTCGTCCCGGACCTTGGTGTCGGTAATCTCCCGCAGCAGCGCGACCCCATAACCGAGGAGAAGCCCGAGCACGAGGCCGAGGGCAAGATTGCGCGGCACGTTCGGCGACGACGGCGAGCCGGGTGCCTCGGCGGGCGTCATCACGGTGGCGAGGACCGGTTCGGTGCCGTCCGCCTGCTCGGGCGTGAGCTGGCCGACGGCGGAGGTGAGCTCGGCCGCTACCGCATTCGCGGTGTCCGCAGATGTCTCGGCGCTCGGATCGGTGGCCGTGATCTCGAGGATCACGGTGTCCGGGGGGACCGTGACGGAGACCGCGGACCGCACGTCGTCCACCTCGAGGCCGAGGTCCTGGGCGACGGGTTCGAGCACGAGCGGGGAGGTGGCCACCTCGGCGTAGGAGGCCATCTGCTTCTCAGTGAAGGTGGACCCCTGGCTGATGTCCGTGATCGAGCTGCCGCCCTGGACCGAGAAGAACACGCGGGTTGCTGCGCTGTAGAGCGGAGTGGTGAGCAGCGTCACAGCCGCGGTCACCGCGAGGACGGCGACGGCCACCAGGGCGATGCCGAGCCACCGCTTGCGCAGCACGGCCAGGTAGTCGCTGAGTTCCACGAGTTCCCCCACGGCAGACGGATGAGCATGGCGATTCTCCCACAGGGAACGAGCCGCCGAGCACCACGGCCCGGCAGAAGTTACCTCACTGGCCAGATGCCAACGACCTTCGTGCCGTCATCACGGACGGCTGAAGCGCGGATGGTCCTGTAAGCGGCGCCGCATCTGCCACCATGGACCCATGGCACGGAACCGGCGATCCTACAGCGAGCGGCAGCGCTACTGGAGACGAGTCGAGTACGTAAGTCTCGCGGTCATGGTGCTTGCCACCGCGGTTCTCCTGTTTGCACTGTTCCGCTAGGCCGCCCCGCCGCGATGGAGGAGGGGAGGCATGTGGCCGGCGAGCAGTTCTCATCGGCGTGTCGTACTACGAACGGACCGCTGCACTGGTGGTAGCTATGCCCGAACGTGGCCGACCGCCGCGGCGTAACCACCGGTGCGCAGGTGAAGCGCATCTCGGCACGCCGGCAGCCGCAGGCTTCGTCGAGCGCCCTGCGTCGTATCGGCGCGGCTCACCCGGGACGAGTGGTGGGGCAGGTTGGGTGGTAGCACCAGGGTGAGGGCCCCACACCAAGCGGAGCTGCGAGCCATACTCCCAGCCAGCCAATGGCGCCTCCTTCGCCCGCTCACGGGCAATATGCTCGCCGGAAAAAAGACCAGCGGCCAGCATCGCCAGGTGTGTCGACGTCACTGCGCTAGACGGGCTCTTCACAGATGAGGCTGTAGCGCGGTGAGGACCGGACTGGGCTGACCTCGGCGCGCTGCTGACGGTTGAGCTTGGAGGCGTTGAGGTTCCCGGCGTGGCCGGTGTAGACCGAAGGACAGGCAGGCCTTTTGCCGCACGGTGGCCCAGCCGGAGACGGTGGAAGGTTCCCGGTTCACGAACTCGGCGACGACGCCTATGTCGACGTCCCGGTCGAGCAGCAGCAACGCCTCGGCCGTTGCTTTCATGAGCACGTAGGACGCGTCCGCTTGTAACCCATCGAGGCACTGCACACGTCGGCAGCGAGGTCAACTGTGTCATGGGGCTGATATTACTAGCTATCGGCGGGAGCGCCGGGGCCAACTGTTGATCAGAGTAAACTATTTCATGAGCCCGGGGGAGCGTGCCATTGCCGGGCATCAGCGCAGGCTGCTGGCCGGATCTGTCAGCTCGGTGGTGCTGGCTTCAGGGTCAACCGACCGAGATCGTGCTTTATGGCGGCTATAGCCGCGCAGTTCCATTAATTCCCCGAAAGTCCAGTTGTCATGCCCAGGTGTCCAGGTCATCCTCCCACCGTCGCTCCCGGCTGGCCCCCGAGTCGCCCACCGGTCCGCATCCGGGCAGGTTCGGCCTAGGCCTTCCGACGGCGCCGCAGCCACCACGTCGTGCCGAAGAGGAGGCAATGCCCGATGCCGGACCCGATCGCCGCACCCATCGCACCGAAGGGCGGGATGAGGCCGACGTAGAGGACGGCGGAGGCCACGAGCCCGACCGTCTCAGCGACGGACACCAGGCCGGGGCGCCCCTCGGCGATGAGCCAGCCGTGCTGCAGGCGGGTCATCGCGTAGACGACAGTGCCGGCACCGAGGATGGGGATGAGCTGGAGCGAGGGGTGGTACTCCTCGGGCAGGAGCAGGCTGATCGCGAAATAGGCGAGCACGCCGATAACGGTGGTGAGGCCGACCGCCCCGAGGAAGACCTTCGTGACGAGGCGCCGGTTGTTCCCGGCCGCAGCGCGCTCCCGAAGCCGCCCGAGGGACGCGTCCACCCACTGCTGGATCGGCCAGGCGCCGACCTCCATCACCGTAGCCACGGTGACGTAGATGCCGAGCTCCGCAGCGGACGAGAGGAAGGGCATCATCAGGCGGTCGGAGCGCAGCAGCGCCGTGTTTCCCAGCGAGGCGGGAATCAGCCTGAGCCCTTCGCGCCGGACACGGGCCAGCTGGCTTGCGGCCACGTCCTCCTCGCGCGACCGGCGGCGTGCGCGGACCGTCGTCACCATCGCCGCCGCGCTGCTCAGGGCGTAGGCGCCGAGCCAGGCGGCCGGTGAGCTCACGTCGAAGAGGTAGAGCACGACTCCCAGCCCGAGCAGCCCGCACTGCACCGCGATGGTGTTCATGACGAAGGTTCGTCGGTCACGACTGACGACGTAGGCGATCCGGACTCTGCGCACGGCGGCGTTGGATACGACGTACGTGGCCGTCATCGCGAGCAGGAGTGCCATGAACCAGCTCGAGAGCCACCCCGTGACGACCGCCGCGATGACAAGGAGCGTCGCCCCAACCCACACCGACTTCGTCAGCCGGCCGAGCTCTCGTACGGCGGTCGGGAAAGAGGCCCCGGTCCGTTCCGCCACGTACGGGCGCTCGACGCCCAGGAGCCCGAGCGTGGTCGCGATGTAGGACAGCTGGATAAAGAAGGCCAGGGTGCCGCGCTGGTCCGGCGGCATCACACTCGAGGAGAGGAAGTTGATGGCGAACGCAACGCCCGCGGTGACCACCTGCCCGGCGAGGAGGTCGTAGGCGGGATGGGTGAATCTGCGGCTCACAGGGCGATCCGCGGCAGACCACACCCCGGCAACTGCGAGCTCACGCGCCGACCACCGCCGCGCGGAAGCCCACGTATAGCTTGTCGCGGTCGAAGCGCTCCCGTCCGAGCTCGGCACTGCGCTCGCCGGCCTCACGGAACTGCTCGGGCCGCGCCGCGATGCACTGGACCTGGAACGCCGCCTTGGCCGGGTCGTCGTCGAGTCTCCAGCCCGCGCGGTGCTCGGTCATGAGCTCGGTGAGCCAGCCGTCGTGGTTGAAGAGCACGGGCTTCTGCGCCGCCATCGACTCGAAGACCTTGTTGATCGATGCGGGCTCGAGGCACTTGAGACGCAGCACGCTGGAGATGGTGGCATCCGCTGCCGAGAGGAGGCGAGCGAGGTCCTGGCGCCGGACGCGGCCCGGGAGCAGGGAGTCGACGTCGAGCCCGTGCTCCCTGGCGCGTTGCTGCAGCGCGGGCATCGTGCCGCCACTTCCGTACATCACCACGCGTACGCCGTGGGAGCGTAGTGCAGCCGCGAGGTCCACCACCCAGGTGAGGTTGTAGATGCGGCCGAAGCTCCCGGCGTAGACCAGCACCGTCTCGTCCGGTGCCCAGCCCTGCTCCGCGCGGATCGCCGGCGTCTCCGAGGGGTCGGGGAAGAGAGAGAAGTCGCTCGCGTTCGGGATCACGACGATGGGCACCTTGGCGTTGACGCTCCGCACCCCTGCAGCCATGTCGTCCGAGAGGGCGATGACGGTGTCGGCCCGGTGGTAGGTGAGACGTTCGAGCCCCCGCGCGAGGACCCGGAGCACCGGGTTGGTGAGGACGCCGAGCTCGATCGGGACGGTGGGCCACAGGTCGCGGACCTCGAAGACGAAACGCGCCCTGTTGGCGAACGCCCCGACCATGCCGGGTACCGCCACTGTGAGCGGAGTGCTGCTGGCGAAGACGACATCGGCGGGGGTCCGGACGGCGAGCAGAGTCGCTCGTAGGACGAAGAGCACGAAAGCGAGCATCCGCTTCACCGGACCCATGGCGTTCGCGTACGGGGCGCGGACGTGGACGATACGCACGCCCTCGACATAGGTCGTGCGCGCCTGCTGCGAGCCGGCGATGAGCGTCACCTCGTGCCCGTCGGCGGCCAGCCGCCGCGCGAACTGCCACGGCCGGCTCAGGCCGCCCTCGGCGGGGAGCTGGGAGTAGTGCTGGTGGATGTACGTGATCTTCACGGGCGCGTCCTCACCTGTCCGGGGACCAGTTGCTGATGATCCTGCGTCTCTTGCCGGACGCGACCTCCCCGGGGTCCTGGAAGGAGGCGAACGGCGTGCCGGTCGAGCCGCTCGTCGCCGCGCGACGGAGCTTGCCGTGGGCGTGGGCGGAGGAACCGAACTCGTCGAGGCGCTCGCGGATGACGTTCTTGTCGGTCACCGGGAAGGACGCCAGGTCGTCGGGGCCGCAGCCCGCGAAGTCACGGGTCGTCGTGGCCGCGTGCACGAGGAGGTCGCGGAGACGGCGGGCATGGAGCTCGGCGCTCGCGGGATCCCCGGGCCGTGCCAGGTTCCTGGTGATCTCCTCGACCGCCGTCCTCGTCCGTGACGCGCGGGCGGTGTCGACGAGCCGGAAGGCGGTCTGCCTTGCGGAGACGGACAGCGTCACGAGCCCTCCTCGACGTTCTCCAGCTCCCCGACGACCCGCACGTCCTGGTACTTCGCCACGGTCAGCGACGTCCGGTACTCCAGCAGAGCGGGATCAGCTTCTCCACGGAGGGACTGGAGCATGTACCGAGGGACGTTCGCGCCCGCGGCGTGGCAGAACGGGTAGCCGCCCCCGAAACGGGGGTTGATGTCGATGACGTGCAGAGCGCCGTCGGCGGTGCGGATGATGTCGATGTCGACGAGCCCGCGCGGACGGATGAGGTCGCCCAGGCGAGTGACCGTCTCGACGAAGGGGTCGGGATCGACGGTCACCGCCTTGTCGGTCTCCCCGGCCCGCATCTGGAGCTTGCGGCGGGCGAGGACGGCGGCCAGCGCAGGAGCAGCGGACGTCAGGGAGAAGACCCCGTCCACGCCGTACTCATCGCCGGGCACACGCTGTTGGACGACGACGCGAGCGTCCGGCGGCAGGTCGGGGACCGGGTCGTTGTCGGCGGCAGGGAGCTCTGCGAGGGACCCCGCGACGGCGGCGTCGAGCTGGCTCAGCGTGGCGAACCGGAGCCCGGAGGAGCCGCTGCCGAAGCGGTGCTTGACGACGTACTCGCTCACCGTGCCGTCCGCCGAATCGCGCAGCTCGTCGAGGTCGGCGGCCAGCCACGTGGGGGGAGTGCTTACCCCTGCCGCGGCGAGAGCCTGACTCATGGCGAGCTTGTCCGAGAGGTTCCGCTGCGCCTGGCGGCTGGGGACCAGGACATGGCTGCCGTACTCCTCGAGCCGGGAGCCGAGGCCGCGCGACAGCAGATCGATCTCGAAGTCGTTGAGCGGGACGAAGAGGTCGGGCCGTACGGCCGCGAACAGCTCGAGCATCCGCTTCGCGTAGGCGGGATCGGCGTAGGGCGGCATCCACACCGAGCGGTGGGCGAGCCCGAAGCTCGGGCTCGTCACGTCGTTCTCGGTCACGATGACCTCGCCGGGGAGGCCGAGGTCCGCGAGAGCCGCCATGAACCAGCTGACGAGGTACGTGCGACGGCCAGCCGAGCCGATGACGATCTTGACGTCCCTCATCGCACGGCCGCCGTCATCTTGAACTTCACCTCTCCTGGGACGTCTCCGGTGACCTGGAAGCCGAAGCGCTCGTACAGCCGGACGGCGGAGGTGTTTTTGGCCTTGACCTCCAGGCGCACTTCGGTGAGGCCGAGCCGCTGCGCCTCCCTGAGCAGGTGGACCATGGTGAGACGACCGACGCCCTTCCCGTGCATCTCGGGTGCCACGTAGAGGTAGAGGGAGGCGGTGGCGTCGGAGATGTCGGTGAACCCGAACATGGACACGGTCGAGCCGTCCTGCGAGAGGCAGACGAAGTCGGCTCTGGTCTCATCCTCGGCTGCCTTCCGGAACCATGCGACGGTGTCGTCGAGAGCCGCCTGGAAAGAGATGGTGATGCCCGCACGCACCCGTGGGTCGTTGAGCCACTCGACCCTGGTGGGGAGGTGCTCCTCGCCGAGCGGCACGCAGGTGATGGGCTGGCCCGAGCCCATGAACTCGCTCATCGTTGCCTGTCCCTCAGCCGCGATCCCACTGCGCTGGAAGACGGTCTTGATCGTCGCCACCACGATGGACAGGTCGAGCGCCAAGGACATGGAGTCGACGTACTCGATGTCCAGGTCGAGCCGCTCCTCCCACGTCAGTGCGTTCCGACCCCGTACCTGCGCGAGCCCGGTGAGGCCGGGCCGGACGTCGTGGCGCCGGGCGTGCCGGCGGCTGTAGCGGGGGAGGTAGGTGGTCCGCAGGGGCCGGGGGCCCACGAGGCTCATGTCCCCGCGGACGACGTTGAGGAGAGTGGGCAGCTCGTCGAGGCTCGTGGAGCGCAGCCAGTGTCCGAACGGGGTGATGCGCTGCTCGTTCGTGACGAGGCCGCGGGACGGGTCCGGCTCGAGCATCGTCCGGAACTTCACGAGCTGGAAGATGTGGCCGTCCTTGCCGGGACGGTCCTGGCGGAAGAGCACCGGGCGCCCGAGCTTGGCCCGCACCAGCGCTGCGACGGCAAGCTGCACCGGAGCGCTGACGAGGAGGGCCGCGCCACCGACGGCCAAGTCGAGGGCACGCTTCACGCGGTCGTAGCTCACGGCGCTCACCGGTCCGCCACGCTGGCGCTGGCCCGACCGAGGAAGGGCGCGACCGAGTCGAGGGCACGCGCGGCGGTGGACTCCTCGTGTGCGGACCCGCTGGGGAGGGAGAGGCCACAGGTGAACAGGTCCTCGCTCGTGCCGTTCGGGCTCCCCAGCCGGTACTTGCCTCGGTAGAACTTGAGCAGGGCGCCCACCGCGAGCTGTGTCAGGCACGCCAGCGCGGCGTACAGGAACACGGTGTTCCACTGCTCGATGCTGAGATAGAAGTCGTAACGAGTACCAACGATAAGAGCGACGGCGATGCACCACGCGGCGCAGTCCCACAACCCCACTAGGCTCCGTCGAGCCGGTGTCCCCCCGGACAAGTAGTTCCCCCTCTTGGCGTGCCTTGGACCCCTAATGGAGCGAAATGCATACCGACGCCTGGAGGGCGTCAGTCCTCAAGCAGCATACGGGACACACCCGTTGCCCACTGCCTGCCGGGTGACCGGCTGCGTGATCTGGAGCGTCCACGCCCAGGCCTGCCATCGTTGGCAGTGCCAGGGCGAGGTGTAGACGCCTGTGTCTCAGCGGGTGTCGTGCGTGTGGAGGAGGACGCGGTGCGGCGGTCGAGGCCGCGCGCCGCGAGAGCGACGATCGCGAGCCCTCCGAGCAACGGGAGACGGGTAAGAGTGCGAGTGACGAAGACGTGCCAGCCGTTCCAGGCGAGGTCGGCGATCGCCCCACCGAACGTTGCCCAGACAGCGAGCCGCACGAGGGCGACACGGTCGGCGCCGGCGCCCGCGGCCGCGAGGCGCACGCGGCGGTCGATGAAATTGCAGAGCCATGCGAGCACCGGGGCGGCGAGGAGGATCCCGAGGAGGCCGAAGTTGTAGACCGCCTCACCGGCGGCAGTCGCAGCGACCGAGAATCCGGAGCCGTAGCGCTCGGGAGCGTAGAACGCGACGAGCTCGTAGCCGAGTGCCTGCGGGGCGTTGGGAAGCCAGCCGGCGGGCAGGAACGAGAGCGGCACGCTGAGGAGGTTCCAGCCCCACGCGAGTGGCCACCCCTGCGCCTGCTCCTCGAGGAGTCGAGCGAAGGCGATGACGGGAACGAGCATCGACTCCAGGCCAGTGCGTCCAGCACTGGCGCCGTAGGCGATGCTCTCCTGGTAGTCGAGGCGGTACTGCGCGAGGACGTACAGAGCGAGAGGGACGCCGAGGATCGCCAGACGCTTGAGTGCTCTCCTCGGCCAGGTCATCGTGGCGACGATCCCGACCGCGCACACGAGCGCGACGATGCGGAGCCGACCGCCCCCCGTGTGGAAGACCTCGGTGTAGGCCAGGACTGCGAGCAGGACCGCCGCTGTCTGCCACGACACGATCCTGATCGTCGGCCGGTAGATGAGCCCGACGGTCAGGGCCACGGTGGCCGCAAACGCAGCAGACTCCGTGAGTCCCCGGAAACTGGAGGTGAGGCCGGCCCACTCCGCAGCGACGAGCACGAGCAGCAGGCCAGCACCCCAACGCGTCATCCAGCTGCTCACCTCCCTGGCGGGGAACTGAGGGGCAGGCACCGGGCGTCGTCGCCAGCCGGTGAACGCCGTGAGCACCTGCAGGGTGAGCCCGGCCAGGATGGCGAGGCCGAGATACTCGGCGGTGACTCGGTTGTCCTCGGTGACGGCGTGGTAGATGCCGGGGAAGCCGACGAAGAGCGCCAGGGCGACGTTGGCGAGGCCGAGGATGGTCACCTGCCCGCCGCCGTGGCCGAGGAACACTCGTACACCGAAGGCGACGCTGGTCGCGCCGGCGGCGATGTTGAGGTTCTGGCTGTCGGGGACGAAGCTCTTCGCGAGCGCGAGACCGGCGACGAGTATCAGCCAGGCGGCGCACTCGATGGCGCGGCCTGACACTGGTGCACGCTGTGCCCCCTCCACCTGCACGATGCTAGAGGGTGGAATGAGGGCCGGATAGTCGGTGTCACCGGCGGGCGCTCGGCGGCGCTCTCGGTGCGCGCCTCTTGCTCGTGGGCTTCACGTGTACTCTGCGGAACGCACGCGATGCCGCCTCTGGGAGCGCGCCGGTCCGATCCGGTAAGCCCGAGGTGGCCAGTTGGAGGGGGAGCGAAATGACTGTAGATCTTGCTGTCGTCGGCCTGGGATACGTGGGTCTACCGTTGGTGTTCGAGGCGGTGCACGCCGGATTGTCGGTGCGCGGCTACGACGTGAACCAGGGTGTGGTCGACGGCCTCAACGGTGGCGTCTCGCACATCGACGACCTGTCGGACGAGCAGATCGCCGACCTGGTCTCGCGCGGCTTCTCCGCGACGACCGATCCGGCGGTCCTGGCCGAGGCCAAGCACGTCGTCATCTGTGTCCCGACCCCGCTTGGCGAGGACGGTGGACCGGACCTGGCGGCGGTCCGAGCCGCGGTGGCTGACATCGCCCGTCACCTGCAGCCAGGGCAGGTCGTCATCCTCGAGTCGACGACGTACCCGGGCACGACTGAGGAGATCGTCCAGCCGATGCTGGAGGCCGGCGGCCTCAAGGCGGGCAGCGACTTCCACCTCGCGTTCTCGCCCGAGCGGATCGACCCGGGCAACCAGTCATTCGGCGCGAAGAACACCCCGAAGGTCGTGGGAGGCGTGACGCCCGAGTCCACCGAGGCAGCCGCCGAGTTCTACGGCAGCGTCGTGGACACGGTGGTGCGGACCAAGGGGACCCGCGAGGCCGAGATGGCCAAGCTGCTCGAGAACACCTACCGCCACATCAACATCGCGCTGGTCAACGAGATGGCCCGGTTCTGCCACGAGCTGGGCATCGACCTGTGGGACGTCATCGACGCCGCGAAGACCAAGCCGTTCGGCTTCCAGGCCTTCTACCCCGGCCCGGGCGTCGGCGGGCACTGCATCCCGATCGACCCGAACTACCTGTCGTACAACGTCCGCGCTCGCCTGGGCTACCCCTTCCGTTTCGTGGAGCTCGCCCAGGAGATCAACGCGACGATGCCGTCCTACGTGGTCAACCGGGCGCAGGACATCCTCAACGAGGACGGCAAGGCGCTCCGGGGCGCGACCGTTCTCCTGCTCGGTGTGACGTACAAGCCGAACATCGCCGACCAGCGCGAGTCCCCGGCCGTGCCGGTGGCCAAGCACCTGGCGGACAAGGGCGCCACCGTGACCTTCCACGACCCGCACGTACAGGCGTGGCACGCCAACGGCACCTCCGTGGAGCGCGTCCCCGACCTGGAGCAGGCCGTGGCCGAGGCGGACCTCGTCATGCTGCTGCAGCACCACCGCGACTACGACGTCGAGGCGCTCGCCGCCGGCGCGAAGCGCTTCTTCGACACGCGGGGCGTGGCTTCCGAGGGCGAGACGGTGTCGCGCCTGTGACCGCCGTCGCCAAGGTGCTGTGGACCTCGGGATGAGACTCGACCTATCGGATCGCCGATCGTGTCCCGCGGGGTCCCTTCGCAGCCGCAGCGCTTGCACCAGCCGTCGTCCTCATCGGCCACCACCCGGCAGACCAGCACCGCCCGCTCGGGCTCCAGGCGCTGCCGAGGACCCCCAGGCCGAGGTCATCCAGGCCGGCGAACGTGGTCAGGTCAGGGCAGTCGAAGGTAGCGTCAGGCACGTCGAGGTCTTCCCGGCGGGCCGGCGGGCAGCGTCAGAACTCCCATCATGGGGAGACCTGGACCTCTACGTAGGACCTGGTATTGCCGACCCCGTTCGGTAGGTTGAGATACTGATGCAGGTCTACTATCTCCGAATGTGTTCCTTCTGATCTAGAGACTCTGCGGCAACAGTGTGCCTCCCCTCTGTGGGGCGAGGGGTCGCTCGATTATGATTCGTGCCCTAGTTTAGGAACATGATGCGCGATCCGCGCTGGTACTCCGTACGCAACCTGCCCGGCAGGTATGTTGTGTGTCACAACTGAGCCTGCGCCGATAAATGCGCGTTCGCCAACCCTTCTACCCTGGAGGACCGTCGCATTCGCTCCGATTGTCACTCCTTCGGCTATGACGCAGCGTCCTGATACGGCGCCCTGCGGGTATACAGATGAGAATGCACCAAGCGTTGTGTCATGGCCGACCGCGGCGTTGATGTGGACGTGCGTGTGTGCACCAAGTCGTATGTTGGTGGTGAGGCGGGCGCCGGCGCAGATGATCGTCCCGTCGGCGATGTAGACGTCTTGACCGATGGTCGCCGACGGGTGCACCAGCGTCATCGGCCTCAAGCCTTGCCGACTGAGTCGCTCGTGGATGGTCGAGCGGACGACCGGATCGGCTATCCCGATCGCGAAACGCGCGCCGTTGATCGAGTCGGGCGGCTTCTGGGTAGTCCCGAGGTACCGCGCCCCGAGCGACGCTAGTCGGCTGAGGTCGCGTTCGGAGGGGGAGTCGTCAAGGACCCCGAGGAAGTCGATCGAATCGCCAGAGGAGCAGGCAGCGTTCACGACATCGAGCACCTCGCGCCCGAAGCCTCCGGCACCGACCGTGACAAGTCGTTCAGGCATCGGCAATGTCCCTGGCGGTGCCCTGGAAGGGTGTCATCGTAGCTGCGCCTTCGGCGGAGATGCCGGTTCGCCTGACGACGGCAGTGACGGTTGCCGCAAGGATGCGGAGGTCGAGCAGTGCCGACCGGTGCTGGACGTACTGCGCGTCCAGCTCCAGCCGGTCCTCCCAGCTGAGCGCGTTGCGTCCGTTGACCTGCGCGAGGCCGGTCAGGCCGGGGCGGACCTCGTGCCGGGTGGCTTGCCGCGCGGTGTAGAGCGGTAGGTACTCCGGGAGGAGCGGCCTGGGGCCCACGAGGCTCATGTCGCCTTTGAGGACGTTCCAGAACGTCGGGAGCTCGTCCAGGCTCGTTGACCTCAGGGCGCGCCCGAGTCTGGTCAGTCGGTCGGCGTCCTCGGACCGGGTCGGCGACGGAGCGTGCATGGTCCGGAACTTGACGAGGGTGAAGAGCTCTCCGTGGAGCCCAGGGCGCCGCTGCCGGAAGAGCACCGGCCGGCCTAGGGTGGCCGCGATCAGCAGGGCGACGGCGCCTTGGAGGGGAGCCGTCAGCGCGAGCGCGAGGAGCGCGCCGACGATGTCAAGGACTCTCTTGGCGCGGTCCTTACCGTGCATGCCCGGAACCTTCGACATAGGCGGAGCTTCCGACATACTCCGTGACCGCTCGAACGATGCTGTCGAACTGTTCGTCCGACAGAGACGAGCCGCTCGGGAGCGAGATGCCGGCGTTGAAGTAGCCCTCGCTCTGTCCGGTTACGTAGCTGACCGCGTCACGGAACACCGGCTGGAGGTGCATGGGCTTCCAGAGCGGTCGTGCCTCGATGTTGAGAGCTGCGAGATGTTCCTGCAGACCGCGGGCGGACCATCCGGCCCTCTGCGGGTCAACGAGGATCGAGGTCAGCCAGAAGTTGTCCCTGGTGCTCCCGCCCGTCGCCCCATCCTCCCCACCGAAGATCTCCGTCCCCGGGATCTGCTCGAACAGCTCGCGGTAGCGACGTCGCCAGGTGCGCCGTCGTTCGATCATCTCGTCCAGCCGGGCGAGCTGGGCGCGGCCGAGAGCCGCCAGGATGTTCGACAGGCGGTAGTTGTACCCGATGTCGGTGTGCTCGTAGTGCACGACCGGTTGACGCGCCTGCGTGGAGAGGTACCGCACGTGCTGGGCGAGCTCGGCGTCGTCGGTGACGAGCATCCCGCCGCCGGACGTCGTCATGATCTTGTTGCCGTTGAAGGAGATCGCGGCGGCCAGGCCCGCACCACCGGCTGGCCGTCCGCCGCGCACCGCGCCGAGCGACTCGGCCGCGTCCGAGATCACCGGGATGCCGTGCAATGCAGCGATGCTCTCGATGGAGTCGTAGTCGGCCACCTTGCCGAGCAGGTCGACCGGGATGATGGCGGAGACTTTATGGCCTTGTGCGAGCTGGTCCTCGAGGGCCTGCCGCAGGAGCTCCGGGTCCATGTTGCCGGTCGTGTCGCAGTCGACGAACACCGGTGACGCCCCGGTGTAGACGATTGCGTTCGCCGTCGCCGCGAACGTCATGGTCGACGTCAGCACCACCGTGCCCGGGCCGACGCCCAGCGCGAGCAGGGCGAGGTGCAGCGCGGCCGTGCCGGAGGACAGTGCGACGGCGTGCGCCCGTCCGGTGTACTCGGCCATCTCCCGCTCGAAGGCCTCGACCTCCGGGCCGAGCGGGGCGATCCAGCCGGACCGCATGGCCCGGATGACCGCTGCCTCCTCCTCGGCGCCGACGTCCGGGGATGAGAGGTAGATGCGCTCGGTGCTCACTGGATAGGTGCTTCCTTCCCCCTGGCCGCGCTGCTGGCGTTCCAGAGCTGTTCGAGAGTAGCCGCGTCGTCGGCGCGCAGCAGTGCCGGCTCCAGGGGCGGGACAGCGACGTGCGTGATCAGCGGGTGGTGCCGGCGCTCGCCCGACTCCTCCGGGCCGAAGAGCTCCTCGTGCATCTTCTCGTTGGGCCGCAGCCCGGTGAAGACGATGTCGATGTCCTTCCCGGACTGGGCGATGAGCCGCTCCGCGACGTCGAGGATCTTGACCGGCTCGCCCATGTCGAGGACCAGGACCTCGCCGTCGCTGCCGATGGCGCCGGCCTGGATGACGAGCTCGCACGCCTCCGGGATCGTCATGAAGTACCGGGTGATCTCCGGGTGGGTCACCGTCACCGGCCCGCCCTGGTGGATCTGCTCGCGGAAGGTGTGCAGCATCGAGCCGCGGCTGCCGAGCACGTTGCCGAACCGCACGGACAGGTACGTCCCGGCGGCGTGGTGGCCGTACCAGGCGGTCAGCCGCTCGGCCTGCCGCTTGGTCCGGCCCAGCGCCGACGTCGGGTTCGCCGCCTTGTCCGTGGAGATGTTGACGAAGTGGTCGACGCCGAACTCGGCCGCGAGGTCGAGCACATTCAGCGTCCCGAGGACGTTGGTCTTCCGGCCCTCCTCCGGGTACTGCTCCAGCATCGGCAGGTGCTTGAGGGCGGCCGCGTGGAACACCACCTGCGGCCGGTGCCGGTCGAAGACCGTCCGCAGCGCCTCCTTGTCCCGGATGTCCGCGAGCACCATGTCCGGGGTGTCCAGCAGGGCCTTGCCGTAGAGGGACAGCTGGACGCCGTGCAGGGCCGTCTCGTCCCGGTCGAGCAGGACGAGGGCCTCGGGGCCCAGCCGGTGCACCTGGCGGGCCAGCTCGGAGCCGATGGAGCCGCCGGCGCCGGTGATGAGCACGCGCCGGCCGGTGATGTACCCGGCGATCGACTCGATGTCGGTGCTGATCTGGTGACGGCCGAGGATGTCGGCGATGTCGAGCTCGCGGACGTCGCTCAGGCGCACCCGCCCGCCGAGCATGTCGCCGAGCGGCGGCAGCAGGAGGAACTTCATCCCGGCCCGCTCGACCAGGTCGGAGACCTCGCGCACCATCTCCGCGCTCGCCGAGGAGACCGCGAGGACGACGGTGGTGACGCCGCGCTCCTTCGCCCGCTCCACGAGGTTCGTGCGGTTGCCCACCACTGGTACCCCGAGGAGGTTGAGGTTGCGCTTCGTCCGGTCGTCGTCGATGAGGCCGACGACCCGGAACGGCGAGGAGGTGTCCGTCCGAATGAGGCGGATGAGCTGGTAGCCGGCGTCGCCGGCCCCGTAGACGAACGTGTTCTCGGCGGACTCGCTCGGCTTGCGCCCGCGGAAGAACCACGCGCGGTACGCCCACCGGCCGGCGGCCATGAACAGCAGCGCCATCGGCGGGACGAGCACCGCGATCCCCCGCGGGAACTCGTCGAAGACGTGGAGGGTGAGGAAGGCCACGCCCAGCACGATTGCGACGACGGCGGTCGCGGCGGTGAGGCCGACCGTCTCGTCGAAGCTGCCGACGCGGTAGCGGCCGAGGTAGTTCTTGAGCACCATCCCGGCGACGATCTGCAGGCAGCAGGCCGCCGCCGCGTAGAGCGCGAGCGAGGACCACTGCTCGTCGCTCAGCGAGAACTCGTACCGGGCCCCCACGATGAGTGCGAGGGCCGCCAGCCAGCTCGCAAGGTCCCACATCACCATCGTCACGCGGCGTGTCACTGGACGCTTCAGCACCAGCTTCCCCCTTCTGACGCCCCCCGGCATCAGTCCCCCGATATCAGCCCGCACGGTACCGGAACCAACACGTGTCCGGGCAATCGTCTTCTATCACGGACACGTCCGGCACCACGACGGCGCGCGGCACGGGAAGCTGTGACCGCAAGGGCGGGTGAGGCGCGGGGGCCGGAGGACGAGGGGGGAGCGTCTGCCGTTCGGCCCTGGACGGGTGGCGGGCCGCCGTTCCGCTCCGCGCGGCCGTGCCCGGCACTACCCTGAGCGCAGGTGTCAGCCGGCCCGCCGTCGTCATCAGCGACGGGAGGCCCCCGCTGATCCCGCCGTCGTCGGGGACGAGCAGCGCACCGCGGAGGGCAGGTGGTCCCGTGACGCAGGACGTGGAGCAGCGCGGGCCGGCCTGGGCGGAACCGGCCGGTCCACCGGACCGCCGACGGCGCCGCGCCCGGGCCGCGCTCCTCATCGCCCTGGCGATACTGCTCGTGCTCGCCGGCGCGGGCGTCGCCGGCACGGCGTACCTGCAGCACCGGGTCGACGCCGCGCTGGAGAAGATCGACGACCCGTTCGCCGCGCTGCCCGCCCGGCCCACGCCGTCGGCCGAGAATCGCGCCGAGGCGGCCGCCGAGGCGGGCCGGGCCGACCCGGTGAACGTCCTGGTGCTCGGCTCGGACTCGCGGATCTCCGCCGGGGACCCGAGCGCGTGGGCGGCGGGGGCCCAGCGCACCGACGCCCTGATGGTCGCCCAGCTGGCCGGGACGCGGGAGCACGCCTACGTCATGTCCATCCCGCGCGACGCCTGGGTGGACGTACCCGGGCACGGGATGAACAAGATCAACGCGGCGTTCTCCTTCGGCGGGCCGACGCTGCTCATCCAGACCGTGGAGCAGCTCACCGGCATCCCGATCGACCACTTCGCCGTCGCGGACTTCGAGTCCTTCGTCGCGCTGACCGACGAGCTCGGCGGGGTGGAGATGAAGCTGCGCAGCCCGCTGGAGGCCGGCGGGGAGACGCTGGGCCCGGGCGAGCACCGGCTCACCGGCGAGCAGGCCCTGGCCTACGTGCGGGAGCGCTACGACCTGCCCCGCGGCGACTTCGACCGGGTCCAGCGCCAGCAGTACTGGATGCGGCGGATGCTGCAGCAGGCCGACCGGGAGGGCAAGCTGGCCAACCCGCTGGCGGTGGCCGACCTGCTCACCGTGGTGAGCCGCGGGGTGAGCGTGGACGAGGGGTTCACGGTGGCGGAGATGCGGAACCTGCTGCTCTCCATGCGGGACCTGCGCATCGAGAACGTGCAGTACCTCACCGCGCCGTACACCGGCACCGGCCGCAGCCCGGACGGGCAGTCCATCGTCCTGCTCAACGAGGGGCTCTTCCGGGGGCTGGCCGAAGCGTTCGCCACCGACACGGTCGGGGAGTACCTGCGCAGCCACGACGGTGCGGTCGAGACGCTGGGGTGGTCGGTGCCGGACTGAGCAGGGCGGGTTCGCCGGGTGTGGTGCCGGACCGAGCGGGGCGGTTCACCGGGTGGGCGCGGTGGGTCGGACCTCACAGCGCCTGTGAGGTCCCCCAGGCGAACCGGACATCCCACGCCGGCGCCGGGGGACGGCTTGTCGCCAGCCGCCAACGGTCCGGGGCTCCTCCCGGTCGGGACGCCGCGCCCGGCGGCACCTGGCGCGCGCCGGCGGTCCTTCCTCGTTACGGTGGCAGGACGCCCGGCGAACCGGACGCCAACTGCTGAATAGGTAGGCCGAGGATGGTCCCGGAGGCCTGCCGACGACGGCGGGACGGTGCACAGCGCGGCACCGCCACCGGAAAGGGGTCCCGTGGACATTATCGCGCAGGCGGCCGCGGAGCCGGCGCAGCGCATCGACGCACGGTGGGTCGACTTCCTCCTCATCGCGGTCTACTTCGCCTTCGTGCTCGGCATCGGCGCCGCCGCCCGGCGCCGGGTGTCCAGCTCGATCGACTTCTTCCTCTCCGGCCGGTCGCTGCCCGCCTGGGTGACCGGCCTGGCCTTCATCTCGGCGAACCTGGGTGCCGTCGAGATCATGGGCATGTCCGCCAACGGGGCCGAGTACGGCCTGCCGACCGTCCACTACTTCTGGATCGGCGCCATCCCGGCCATGCTGTTCCTCGGCGTGGTGATGATGCCGTTCTACTACGGCTCGAAGGTGCGCTCGGTGCCGGAGTTCATGCTCCGCCGGTTCGGCGTGGGCGCGCACCTGGTGAACTCGCTGAGCTTCGCCCTGGCCCAGCTGCTCATCGCCGGGGTGAACCTGTTCCTGCTGGGCAAGATCATCAACGCCCTGCTCGGGCTGCCGCTGTGGGTCGCCCTGGTGGTGGCGGCCGCCGTCGTGCTCAGCTACATCACCCTCGGCGGGCTGTCCGCGGCGATCTACAACGAGGTGCTGCAGTTCTTCGTCATCGTCGCCAGCCTGCTGCCGCTGACCCTCATCGGCCTGCACCGGGTGGGCGGCTGGAACGGGCTGGTGGAGCGGGTGACCGACTCCCCGGGCGGTGGGGAGCAGCTGCACTCCTGGCCCGGCGAGGCGCTGACCGGGTTCGACTCCCCGGTGCTGTCCGTGGTCGGGATCGTCTTCGGCCTGGGCTTCGTGCTGTCCTTCGGGTACTGGACGACCAACTTCGTGGAGGTCCAGCGGGCGATGGCCTCGGACTCCATCACCTCCGCCCGCAAGACGCCGATTATCGGCGCCTTCCCGAAGATGTTCGTGCCGTTCATCGTCATCATCCCCGGCATGATCGCCGCGGTGCTGGTCAACGAGCTGGCCGAGTTCAAGCAGGTCTCGGCGGCCGGCGGGGACGCCTCCGCCATGGGGATCGACTACAACGACTCCCTCCTGCTGCTCATGCGGGAGGTGCTGCCCAACGGCCTGCTGGGCGTGGCCATCGCCGGGCTGCTGGCCGCGTTCATGGCCGGCATGGCCGCGAACGTCTCGGCGTTCAACACGGTCTTTACCCAGGACCTGTGGCAGGAGTACGTGGTCAAGGGCCGCGAGGACGCCTACTACGTGCGGGCGGGGCGCATCGCGACGATCGTCGCGTGCCTCGTGGCGATCTTCACCGCGCTGATCGCCTCGAACTACGAGAACCTGATGGACTACCTGCAGACCCTGTTCGGGTTCTTCAACGCCCCGCTGTTCGCCACGTTCATCCTCGGGATGTTCTGGAAGAAGATGACCCCGGCGGCCGGCTGGTCCGGGCTCGTGCTGGGCACCGCGGCCGCGGTGACCGTGTTCCTGCTGAACCAGACCGGGGTGTTCACCCTGCCCGGCCAGGGCGCGGCGTTCATGGCGGCGGGCGCGGCCTTCGTCGTCGACATCGTGGTCAGTGTGGTGGTCTCCATGGTTACCCGGCCCAAGCCGGAGGCCGAGCTGGTGGGCTTCGTGTACTCCCTGACGCCGCGGGAGAACCTGGTGGACGTCCGGGCGGCCCGGCTGTCCTGGTACCAGCGCCCGGTGCCGCTCGCCGGCGTCGCGCTGGTGCTCGTCATCGCCCTCAACATCGTGTTCGCCTGAGCTTCAGACAAGGAACTGCCATGGCCGACAAGACCCAGCCAGCCCAGACCGGCCGGACCGGCCGGAACCGGAAGCGTGCGGGGGCGTTCGACATCCGCAACGTGATCGGCGCGCTCATCGGCATCTATGGGGTCGTGCTGCTTGCGATGGGCCTCTTCGGCGACCCCGAGCTGGAGAAGACCGGCGGGGTCAACGCCAACGCCATCACCGGGATCGCGATGCTCGTCGCCGCGGTGGTCTTCTTCCTGTGGGCGCGGCTGCGGCCGTTGGCCGTGCCGCAGGAGCCGCGGGAGGAGGAGGGCTGAGTCTGTGCTGGTCGCCGTGAGGGCCGCTAACGGGCGGGTGAGGACGTGCGAGCGTCCGCAGGGCTCCCGGTCCCGACCGGATGCTGCACACGGCGAGGCGTGGTCCGCGAGCGCACGTTCCGGCCCGGCCGCCTGCGGGGGCGGCGTCGCACGTCAGCGCGCGGGATCGGCACCGGCAGGCTGGTTGCCGCACGATTCGTGTGCACCATGCCGGAGCCCAACGAAGACCGTCGAAGCGCTCCGCGTATCCCTGGCGCAGGTCTACCTCGTCGTGTTCCTGGCGCAGGTCTACCGCGTCGTATCCCTGGCACAGGTCTACCTCGTGCGGTGCCCCCAGCCGCCGCTCCGGGGCAGTCGCTGAACCGCCTCAGGCACCGGTGAGCACGGGGTGCTCCGGCGTGGAGCAAGGCATCGCACCGCCCTTGGGGTGTGCGGTCAGCGCTGGCTCTGCGACCGGCTCTGCTCGTACGCGCTGATCGCGTCGATCCGGCGCTGGTGCCGCGGGTCGGCGGAGAACGGTTCGGCCAGGAATGTGGCGACGAAGGAGATGATCTCTTCCGGCGTGTGCTGACGGGCCCCGACGGCAATGACGTTGGCGTTGTTGTGCGCCCTTGCAAGCATCGCGGTTTCCCGGTTCCACACGAGGGCGGCGCGAACACCGTCCACCCGGTTGGCGGCCATCTGCTCACCGTTGCCGGAGCCGCCAAGAACGATTCCCAGGGCGTCGCCGTCTGCCGCTGCCGCCTCGGCCGCAGAGATGCATGGCGTTGGATAGTCGTCGTCTGGGTCGAGCTCGTAGGCGCCGTGGTCGATGACGTCGTGGCCTGTCTTCTCCAACCACTCGACGAGAAGGCCCTTCGTCTCGAAACCTGCATGGTCTGTTCCCACGTGAACGCGCATGGCCTAACCGGCTCCCTTCTTCTTTGCGGGCGGATGTCGCTCAGGCGAGCACTCGTGGCGCGACGGGCGTCACTGGTGCCTGACCGGAGAGTACGCGCTCGACGTTCTCGAGAGCGAGCAGGCACATTCGGTCCCTCGTTCGGTCGCCGGCGCTGGCGATGTGCGGCGTGAGGACGACGTTGTCGAGACCTAGCAGCTCGGGGTTGACCTGGGGCTCACCTTCGAAGGTGTCGATAGCGGCGCCCCGAAGCGCGCCGGTGCGGAGAGCCTGTATGAGCGCGGACTCGTCGACGACGCCCCCTCGGGCAACGTTGACGAGGTAGGCATCGGGCTTCATCTTGGCGAGGGTCTCTGCGTTCATCAGGTGATGGGTGGAGGGCAGAAGCGGGACGTGCAGCGAGACGACGTCACTCGTGGCGAGCACCTCGTGGAGAGGGAGCATGGAGACGTCGTCCTGGAAATCTCCGGGCACGCCGTGAGGGTCGTACGCGACAACGTCCATGCTGAACGCCTTCGCCCGTCGGGCCACCGCGCGGCCGATTCGTCCCAAGCCCACGATCCCGAGACGCGCACCGCCGCTGATGTCGAGACCGACGAGCATCCGTGGACCCCAGACCCAGGGAGTCTGGGAGCGGACGAAGCGGTCGGCCTCAGTGACTCGCCGCGCAAGGTCGAGGATCAGCGCGAACGTGTGGTCTGCGGTTGCGTCGTCGAGCACTCCGGGTGTGTTCGTGACTGTCACCCCGCGGCGGTCTGCTTCCTCGACGTCGATGTTGTCGTAGCCGACGGCGACGTTGGCGACCACCTTGAGACACGGCCCGGCTGCGTCGAAGAACTGGGCATCGATCCGCTCGGTAAGCGTCACGACGGCGGCATCCGTACCACGCACCTTGCTGAGGAGCTGGTCCCGGCTCGGTGGGGCCTCGTCGCCGACGTCGAGGTCCCAGTCGGAACCTCTGAGCGTGTCCATCGCTCGTTCGGTCAGTAGCCGGGCCACGTAGATCCGCTTCGACGTCACGTCATTCTCCTTGCTCCCAGCGGTAGCGGGGTGCTCTCGAGCGAGCGGTCGGCAAGAGGTTTCGGCATCTCGCAGCCCACCACAGCTTCCCACTGGGCCCGGTACTCGTCCCAACGTCGTTCCACCGTCTCCTTCCAGGCCCGGCGTGGCAGGACTGGGCGGGATGACGGGCACGTCGGCCGTACGCCTTCGATCGTCTCCGCGCACATGGCGGCAGCTCCGATCGACGGCAGATGGCTCTCATCGAGAACCTGGATTGTCGATTGCAGGACGTCTGCCAAGATGTGCGGCAGCACCACATCCGAACCGAACGCTCCGGAGAGCAGGATCTCGCCCTGCTCAGGGACGACACAGCTCTCGATGATCAGGCGGTCGGCGAACAGCACCCCTTCGACCACGCCACGTGCTGCGACCTCCGGTGCAGTGCTCGGTAGCAGACCGAGGAGTGCGGTGCGCGGCTTGTCGAGCCAGAGGGGGCCACGCTCGGGCACGACGTGCGGGATGAAGATCGGGGCGCCCTGGAGGACGTCCTTCGGCTTGGCCTTCCAGGCGTCCTCGATCAGGCTCTGCACTGCCCCGCCGGCCATGCCGTATCCGAGGAGCTGGGCTCCCATGGCGAGGGCGTCGCCGCCGTTCGTGACGCCGTTGATCAGCCACTGGCCCTGGCGCACGTCAGCGCGCTGGAGCACTTTGGCACGGTCGTCCGGCCGGGCGACGACGTTCGCGAGAACGTGGGTCGTTCCCATGATGAACAGTGGCGCGCCGCCCGGTCTTGAACCGAGCAGGTAGGAGGCGGCCGGCGTGTCCGCCGACCCCACTATCACCGGGATGCCGGCCGGCAGGCCGAGTGTGTCGGCGACGAACGACCGTAGTGATCCCAGCACAGACAACGATGGCCTGATCGGCGGAAGCAGCTCGCGGGGGATGCCGAGCCGGTCGACGAGGGCGCCGTTCCAGTCCCAGGAGCCGTCGGTGGAGGCAAAGATTCCGGTGTACGAGGCTTGGGTCGGGTCCAAACCTCGCTCACCGGTCAGCCACTGGCCCAGCCAGCTTCCCACCAGACCAAGCGTGTCGGCCTGGGAGAGGGCCTCGGGCTCCTGCTTGCGAAAGAACGCGTGAGCCACAGCCATGAAGGTCGAGGGTGAGATGTGGTTGCCGCTGAGGCGATCGTCCTCCTCCGAGCGCAGCGGCTCGAGCTCCGCCAGGATGCCCGGCAGGGCGGGGTGGTCCCATGTGAGGCCAGGCGCGAGCGGTTCACCGTCGCCGTCATACAGCAGCGCCGTCGGGCAGTGTGCCGCGAGCCCGACCGCAGAGGCGTCGGCCGCCGCAGGGCCGAGTGCGCGGCATGCCTCCTTGACGCTCCCGACCCAGGCGACCGGATCGGCGCGGCCGACCGCCAGCTTCCGGGACGCGGGGTGCGGAGCTCGTGACCGGGCGAGAACCCTCCCCTCTGGGGTGATCACCGCCGCCTTGGTCGCGGTCGTCCCGACATCGATCCCGATGTATGTGCTCATCGTTGAGCTCCTCACTCCGTATGACGGTCAGGCAAGCAGCTTTGCTGCCTCGGAGGGGGTCTCGCCGCCGTGGATGACGGCCTTCAGCGCTGCCACCATCTTTCCGGGGTGCTGTGCCTGCCAGACGTTGCGGCCGCAGGTCATCCCGCGCCCACCAGCCTCCACGACGGCCGCCGCCTGCTCAAGGACGTTGATGGGGCTCTTGGCTGGGGCGCCACCTGCGGCGACGACGATGGCCGGCGTGCCGTCAACCACCCTCTTGAACTCCGCGGCGGAGCCCGTGTACCAGGTCTTGACGATGTCGGTCCCGAGCTCGGCGGCGGCACGGGAGGCGTAGAGCACCGACTCCGTCGTGCCCTTCCGGTCGCCCCACATCTCGCCGCTGGGGTAGGCGTGGCAGACAACTGGGAAGCCCCACGAGTGAGCCTCCTCGACCACCGTGCTGAGCATCTCGAGCATCTGGACCTGAACGGACGAGCCGGCCGAGATGCCGACCGCAACGGCATCGGCCCCGAGCCGGATCGCATCCTGCACCGAGGCGATGGTGGCGTCGTAGGTGGGGTGGAAGTCGACGGAGAACGTCGACGCCTTCAGGATCCACGGTACCGGGGCCGGATTGCCGGCGAAGAGGTGTCCGGCGATGCCCTTGGTGATGGTCACCGCGTCAGGCTCGCCCTGGGCGACCATCGCAAAGGTCTCGGTCATCGAGGCAAGCTGCGGTGCCACGCCGCGCGGCACGGCCTGGTCCAGTGCCACCGTGCAGGTACGGCCATCGGCACCGAACAGGCGGCGCAGTCGGATCTCTCTGCCGAGGGCAGAGGTCGTACCGGAAGCAGTGATCTCGAAGGCGGATCCGGCGGCTCCGGACTTGGCGGTCTCGACCGGGGCAATGAGGGTAGACATGCTGCTCCTTGGTGTTGTGGTGCGGAAGCTTGCGGGTCCGGTAGTCGCGGTCCCTGGGGTACTTGCGGTTCTTGCTAGTTCCACGGGTCGACGCCGACGCGCATGTCCTTCCCGGACGCGGCGAGGTCGAGGGCGTCGACGGTCTGGTCGAGCGCTAGCTGCGAGCCGACGAGGTCGTCGACCTGTATCCGGCCGGTGGAGACGAGGTCGGCCACGGCCCGGAAGTCGTCGAGCCGGCACGATGAGGCCCCAACGATCTCCCACTCGTTGTAGTGGATGTCGTTGGCCGGGATGACCAGGTCCGCCTCCGAGCCGAAGCCGGCGAACACCGAGATTCGCGCACCGGGCGCGAGAGCTCCGAGGTAAGGGGTGAGGGCGTCGCTGCGGCCGATGGCCATGATTAGCACGTCGATACCGCCGTCGCCCCAGTCCTTGATCTTCGCCGCCGTGTCCTCGCCCGGTGCCAGCACCAGGTCAGCACCGGAGGCCGCCGCGATCGCGCGTCGTCCCTCGATCGGGTCAACCGCTGCCACCCGGGGGATACCGAGGGCCCTGGCGAGACGGATGTGCAGGAGCCCGAGCGGGCCGCAGCCGACGACGAGCAGCGTCTCCGCCTCGGTCGATCGGACGAGCGTCTGCCCGTTGTACGCACATGCCAGCGGTTCGACGATGGCCGCTTCGGCAGCCGAGACGCCAGGGACGGGCACTATGTTCTGCACGGCGTTGGCGGGCACCCTGACGTACTGGGAGAGGCCACCGGGGAGCTGGTAGCCGAAGGCGACTCGGTTCCGGCAAATGTTCTCATGTCCCTTGCGGCACGCGGCACACCTGCCGCACGGCACCAGCGGGTAGATGCAGACACGGTCGCCCATGACCAAGTGGCCTGGAAGGGGACCGTTCGAGTCAGCGATGTGACCGGCGAACTCGTGGCCGAGCACGGTCGGGAAGGTGACGTTCCGAGACTTCCGCCCCGTGAAGATTCGCACGTCCGTGCCGCAGAGCAAGGTGGCGTCTACCTTGACGAGCACCTCGCCAGGTTCGAGCTCCGGGACCGGAACCTCGGCGATCCGAAGATCGTGCGGCGCATCGAGGATGGCCTGGCGCATTGTCGTCATGATGCTTGCCCTTCCGTTTCAGCCGCCGCTTCTTCAGGCTCGACGGTCGCCTGCCGGATCTCGCTCGCTCCGGACTCACGCATGACCTCGACCGCCTCAGGCGACGCCTCGTCGTCCGTGATGAGGCACCAGGAGGCGGGGAGTGGTGACCAGTAGTTGAAGTAGCCGCCCTGGAGCTTGGAGGAGTCGGCTAGGACTACGACGTTTTTCGCCTGGGTCATCATCAAGCTCTTGATCCGGCACTGATCCAAGGTGCGAGAGGCGATGCCCAGCCTCGGGTCAACTGCCTCGGCGCCGATGAACGCCGTCGTCGCGTAGACGTGGCGGAGCATCGCCTCGGCCTCTGCGCCGGCGATCGTCTCGTTCGTGTGGCGCAGGCGCCCGCCCAGGACAATGACAGAGACATCGTGGTTCTTCTCGAGCAGGGCGTTGATGGTCCCGATCCCGTTGGTGAATACGGTGAGCCGAGCAGCCTCGAGGTGTCGTGCCAGTGATTCTGTCGTCGTTCCGGCGTCGACGATGAGGACGTCCTCGTCCGCCACGCCAGCGGCGGCGAGGCGTCCGATTGCGTCCTTCGCGGCCCGCCGGGTAGTCGCGCGCTGCCTGACTGGTAGTTCGTCACGCGGACGGGCCAGGGTGGCGCCTCCGTAGGTGCGGGTCACCCCGTACTCCTGACGGAGCCGCGTGAGGTCGCGGCGCATGGTCGCGAGCGAGACACCGAAGCGCTCGGCGAGCTGCTCGACGGTCAGCTCATCTCCGGCCTCCAGCAGGCGCAGGATCTCCGCGCGCCGGGCGGCACCGCGGACGTCGCGTCGCCGGGAGGGGAGTAGTAGTTCTTCGGTGCTCATGAGGACTTCCTACATGAGCGGTTCGATCATGTCAACGTTGGTGCTCGAACCGCTCATCTCACGCCCCGGACAGATGCACTTGACAGCATCTTTGGGTTGCGGCAAGCATGCTGGCCAACTTCGAGCGCGCGGTGCGCTCGTCGGAGCGGGCCGGTCCGTGAGCGGACCGTGCACGAGTGCTTGCCCCCGCCAAGTCCCCGATGCGTGTTGTGAGCACGCAGGTACGAGGAGGTACCCGATGAGCAGTGACACGAAAGTCGACGCCACGACGGCACAGCCGAGGTCGCGCGCCTCGAGGATCCGCTGGTGGATGGCGGTCTTCTGTGCCGTCGGCTTGGCCATCAACTACATCGACCGATCAGCCATCTCAGTCGCACTGCCGTTCATGTCCGAGGACCTCGGGATCACTCCGGCGGAGCAGGGGTTGATCCTCAGCGCGTTCTCCTGGTCCTACGCGCTCATGCAGATCCCTGCAGGGCGACTCATCGACCGCTTCGGTGAGCGAATCATGTTCGGCGCCTCGGTGCTGGTCTGGTCGCTGTTCACGGCCGGCACGGCGCTGGTCCACACCTTCGCCGCCCTGCTCACGTTGCGTCTGGGTCTCGGTGTCGGGGAGGCGGGTGCATACCCGTCGGCCGCGAAGACTGTCTCGCGCTGGTTCCCGAAGCGGGAGCGCGCCAGGGCGACGTCCGTCTACGACTCCGGCGCCCGGATCGGCAGCGCCGTCGCCACGCCGCTCATCGCCTTCATCATCGCTCTGTGGGGCTGGCAGGCGGTCTTCCTTATCGCCGGCGGCATCGGCATCCTGTGGGCCATCGGCTGGTGGGCGATCTACCGGAGCCCCGAAGCCATGGGTTCGGTGAACCCCGCGGAGATGGCGATCGTCAACGCAGATCGGGGTGGCGCCCCTGCGAGCGCCTCTACCGAGAAGGCCATGCCACTTGTCGAGCTGCTCAAGCACCGCACGGTGTGGGGCATGATGCTCGGCTTCTTCGCCGTGAACTTTATGGTGACGTTCTTCCTGACCTGGTTCCCCACCTACCTTGTCCAGGACCGCGGGTTTGATCTGCTCAAGCTCGGCGCTTTCGGCGCGATCCCGCCGATCGCCGCAATCGCAGGGTCCTGGATCGGTGGGCTGACGGGTGACTTCTTGCTGAGCAAGGGTTGGAGCGTGACCAAGGTTCGCAAGACCTGCCTCGTGGGCGGCATGCTCGGATGCTCGGTCATCGCCCTCGCCGCCGTTGCTCCCGCGGCCTGGCAGGCGCTGACGTTGATGTCGATCTCCTACGCGGCCTCGTCGTTCACGATCGTGGCAATCTGGTGCCTTCCGGCGGACGTTGCCCCCACCGGTACCGTCGCTTCTCTGGGGGCGACGCAGAACTTCTTCGCCAACATCGGATCGGCTCTCAGCCCCATCATCATCGGCGCTCTCTACGGTGCCACCGGAAACTTCGGCCTGCCGCTTGCGACGGCCGGCGGAGTGGCGATCCTCGGTGCTCTGGCGTTCGGCCTGATCATCAAGCGGGTGGAGCCGATCGTGAATTCGAAGGCCGCCTGATCGAAGGGCAGCTTGTACGAGCCTGCGAGGGGATGGCGGTCGGCAAGGTCGGCCGCCATCCCGTCGGTGCACGTGGGAGTACGCCTGAAGATCCTGGTGTTCCCAGTCCGACCTGGGCTTCGCTGCCGCCGAAGGTGTCCCGGGCTCCGTCGCGTCGTCGGCTAAGGGCAGGAGCACTACTGGCTCGTGGCCCCGGGCAGTACACGCAGTTGAGATGGCCGCGGGGATCCGGATGACGGTTCTCGAGAGCCACGCAGGTGCCGGGGTTCGGTCTGTGGGTGCTCAGGATCGCTGCTGACCTTACTAAGGCGGTCGTAAGTAGGTCGACTCCGGCGGCCTTTTCTGCCATAATGGTTCTATGCGCGACAACGACGGCCGGAAGCTGGACCACGCCACCTTGGAGCAGATGCGGTTCCGCGCGGTGGACGCGGTAGAGGCCGGGGCCCACCCGGAAGATGTCGCGAAGATGCTGGGGATGCACGCGAAAACGGTGTACGGGTGGTTGGCCAGAGCGCGTGAGGGTGGCCGGGATGCGTTGAAGGCCAAACCGGTCCCGGGTCGGCCACCAAAGCTGGACGGAAGCCAGCTGCGCCGGCTTTACACACTGATCGTCGGGACCAACCCGCGCCAGCTCCAGTTCGACTTCGAGCTGTGGACCCGGGCGATGGTGCGTGAGGTGATCCGGCGCGAGTTCGGGGTGCACCTGTCGGAGGTGTCCGTGGGCCGGTTGCTCAGGAAGCTCGGCCTGTCGCCCCAGCGCCCGCTGTGGCGGGCCTGGCAGGCCGACCCCGAGGCGGTGGAGCGGTGGAAGGCGGAGGAGTTCCCCGCGATCCGGGCGGCGGCCAAGGCCGAGGGCGCGACGGTGTACTTCGCGGACGAGGCCGGCATCCGCTCGGACTACCACGCCGGGACCACCTGGGCCCCGGTCGGGCGCACCCCGGTGGTCAAGGCCACCGGGGCCCGGCACTCCCTGAACATGATCTCCGCGCTCACCCCCGCCGGAAAGCTGCGGTTCGCCACCTACACCGGCTCCTTCACCGCCGACCAGTTCATCAGCTTCTGCAAGAAGCTGCTCGCCGACACCGGCCGCGACGGCGGCGGCGGGGTGTACCTGGTCGTCGACGGTCACTCCACCCACAAGGCCAAGAAGGTCAAGGAGTTCATCGCCTCCACCGACGGCCGGCTGAAGGTGTTCATCCTGCCCGCCTACTCACCACAGCTCAACCCCGACGAGTGGGTCTGGAAGAACGTCAAGCACGACCGCGTCGGGCGCACCGCCCCACGCACCGCCGAGGAGTTCAAGAGCAACGTCATCGCCGCGCTCCACCGCCTCCAGAAACTACCGCACCTGGTACGCGGGTTCTTCGCCGATCCAGATCTCCGCTACATCACCGCATAACGGACCGGAGTCGACTTACTTACGTTCTCCTTAGTAACGCGGCAGGGCCTACGGGGCCGCTGCCGTCCCGGCGCCTCAGCCCTGCTGCCGGCTGGTGGCGTCGGAACTACTCGTGGCATCCGTGCCGGACTGCTCGGCTACGTCAGCGGCGGGAATCTCGCCGGGCGCGTGGATTCCGTCGGCGTCGCGAGCCGTGGGGGCGGCGCTGGTTCCGTCGACACCGTGAGTCTTGGCAGCGGCGCCGGCTCCATCGACGCTGCTGGCCGGCTCGCCGTCGTGCGCCTCTTCTAGGCCAGGGCTGGCCGCCGGGCTGCCCGCCGCCGTCGCCGTGGACCGCTGCGCCCGGTACTCGTGCACGTACCCCCACACCACGGCCCCCAGGCCAATCCCCACGCCGGTGAGGCACACGTCCGTCCAGCGGCCCGGCACCACGCCGAGCAGGTCCAGCACCGCCACCACCGCGGCGGCGATCATCCACACCACGGTGCCGGTCACCGTCATCGTGACCGCGTTGACCTTCGCGGGGGGCGGGTCCGGGCGACGCTCGAACACGTGGGGCTCCGCCATGGTCTCGATAGTAGGCGCGGGACGGCGGGCGGGGCCGTCCGCCGCGCGCCAGCCGCACCGGCGCCCGGCTTTCGTCCCACACCGCCACCCCGCTCGCGTGCCGCCCCGCAAGCCCCAGCACCCGCACCGAGACCCGCCCACTGGCCACCCGCCGTCGCCCGGGGTCTTGCCCGCCCCGGCCCCCGGCGCTACGGTCGCCGGACCCGGCGGCCGCCCCGCCGTCGGCCCGCGGGCCCGCCACCGACGGCGCGCCCAGCCCCCGCCCGCGCGGGGACCACGGGAAGGCCTCGTCCGAGGGGGAAGAACGTGACCAAGCAATGGCTCCGCACCGGCGTGGCGGTCACCGCCGTCGCCACGGCCGCCGGCGCCGGCCTCACCGCCGCCCACCCGCGCTGGCCCGGCGAGCCGGACCCTCCCCACGGGCCCCAGGCGCGCAACGTCATCCTCATCCAGGGCGACGGGATGGGCCTGAGCCACCGCGAGCTCTTCCGGCTCGCGCTCGTCGGGCACGAGGGCGAGCTGGCGATGGACTCCATGCCGCACAGCGGCTGGGTGCACACCGACCCCGCCGACCCCACCGAGCCGGTGACCGACTCCGCCGCCGCCGCGACGGCCTTCGCCAGCGGGGTCAAGACCTACAACGGGGCCGTCGGCGTCGACGCCGAGGGCAACCCGGTGGAGACCCTGCTGGAGCTGGCCCGCAGGAACGGGAAGTCCACCGGCCTGGTCACCACCTCCCAGGTCACCGACGCCACGCCGGCCGCCTTCGGTGCCCACGTCACCGACCGCTCCGCGCAGAGCGCCATCGCCCTGCAGTACCTCACCTCCTCCATGCCCGACGTCGTCCTCGGCGGCGGGGAGGACTGGTGGTACCCCGCCGGGGACCCGGGGGAGTGGCCGGACAACCCGCCGACCGACTCCACCGAGCAGAGCAAGGGCACCGAGGGCAACCTGGTCGAGCGGGCCCAGCAGGCCGGCTACACCTACGCCGCGACCCGGGAGGAGCTCGCCGCCGCCACCGGCCCCCGCCTGCTCGGCCTGTTCGCCAACGAGGAGATGTTCGAGCACCGCAACGAGGGCGAGGGCGCGGTCTACGACCCGGCGGTCCCGCTGCCGGAGATGGCCGCCAAGGCCCTCGACGTCCTCTCCGAGGACCGGCGCGGCTTCTTCCTCCTCATCGAGGAGGAGGGTATCGACGAGATGGCGCACCACAGCAACGCCCACCTGCTCATCGAGGCCGGCCGCGCCCTGGACGAGACGGTCGCCCTGGCCCGGGAGTTCGCCGCGGAGCACCCCCGCACGCTCGTCCTGGTGGTCGGGGACCACGAGACCGGCGGGCTGGCGATCGAGAACGTCGACCCGGACGACGAGTCCGGCGACGGCGAGGAGGCCGAGGACGGGCCGTTCACCGTCGCCGGCACCGACCTGGAGTTCACCGTGGACTGGACCACCGGCGGGCACACCGGCGCCGCCACGCCGATCACCGCCGAGGGGCCGGGGGCGGAGCGGCTGGGCGTCGTCCAGCAGAACACCGACGTCCACGACGCCGTGGTGCGCGCGATGATCGGCAACCGGCGGCCGCGTTAGGGGCGCTGGGCGGGCTCGGGGCGGGCCCCGGGAGGGCAACGGGCGCACGGCGACGGTGTTTCAGGCACTTGGGCGGGCGCGCGGGCCGGGCTCGGCCCTGGCCGGGGCTCGGCCTGACCGGGTCGGCGTCGCGCCCGGCCCTGGCCGGCGGCGTCGCACCGTCGACCGGCCCCGCCGGCCCGTGCCACCATGGCGCGATGAGCCCCAAGAGCAAGGGACGCAAGCGCAAGGACGGCCGTCCGGGAGGCGGGCGCGGCCAGGGCGGGGAGGTCCGCCGCCTGCCGTTCGTGACTGACGGCGACGTGACCGTGCCGACCGACGACGACGAGGCCGGGCCGGCCGCCGTCGCCGCATTCATGGCCGACATGCCGGTCACGGACGACGGCGAGCCGGTCATGAGCGCGGAGGAGGTCGCCCAGATGCTGGCGGACCCGGTCGGTGGGCTCATCCAGTCGCTGGGCGGCGCGATCCTCGACGTGGCCGGCGGCCCGGACCCCCTGGAGGCCGAGGCCAGCTCGGCGTCCGTGCTCCCCAGGCTGCTCCAGGTCGGCCGTTACCAGCCGGAGCGGGTGGCCGCCGACGACCAGCCCGGCCTACCGGTCGCGGACGTCCTCGACCGGTGCGTGGCCGACCCGACGCCGGAGGCGCTCGCGCTGGCACTCATCCTGGCCGAGCTCGCGACCGACGCCGGCCTCCGGGAGCGGGCCGGCGCCGTCGCCGCCCAGCTCCGGACCAGAGTCGAGCCGCCGGCCTGGGCGCCGGCCCTGGGCCGCGCCCGGCTGGTGGGCGCCTGGGAGACGACCGACGTCTACGGTGACCAGGCGAACGTGCTGTGCGCGTTCGACCGCGGCCCGCTCTTCGGTGCCCTCGGGCTGCACGGCCTGGTGTTCCTGGTGGACTTCAACGGCCCGGGCGTGTGGATCAAGGACCTCTACCCGGTGACCGAGGTCGAGGCGGCCCGGGCGGAGCTGCGCACGGCGGCCGCGGAGTCGGGCGGCGCCGTCCACTTCGTCGAGCCACCCCGGGAGGAGGTCCACGACGTCCTCGCCGCCGGGCTGGCGGCCTCGCTGGCCGGCCAGGTCCGCCTTGTCGAGCCCGACGAGGACTTCTGGGACACCTGGGTGCTGGCCGCCGCCCGGCTCCGCAGCTTCGCCGGCACCGCCGAGGGGTGGGGCCACTCCCGCCCGGACACCGAGCTCGAGCGGCTGGTGACGGAGTTCTGCCGGTCGGCCGAGGCCGCCGAGCTCGACGTGCCGGCGGACCTGGTCGAGCGGTACGCCCGGCTCGTGGTGCGCTACGGCAACGAGGCCGACGGCGGCCGGCCGCTGCGGGTGGGACCGGGGAAGACCGTGTCCTTCCTCGCCTGGGCCGCCGGCACGTTCCACCCGGAGGGCATCGCCAGCATCACCGGCGCCGAGCGGCCCACGCTCGTCGCGGTCGTCGGTGCCTGGAACGCCTGGGCGGGCCGGCGGGCGGGGCTGCCGGAGGACGCCGTCGAGGCGCTCCAGCTGGTCACCGACATCGGCATCGGCCCGGGTGGGGAGATCCTCGCGCTGGACGGTGCCGCCGTCGCCGCCGTCGGCGACGGCGCGGATGGTGCGGATGGCGGCGACGCCGACGGCCCGGACGAGCTGCCGGCGGCGCTGGCCCGGATCGCTGAGGAGCTCGCCCGCGCCCAGAGGTCCGGCAGCCGCGGCGGCGGAGCCGCCGCGGCCGAGCGCCGCCGGTTCGCCATGCCCTACCGGCGGGCCGTCATCGACGGCGTGCGGTACGACGGCCTCGACCCCGAGGACGAGGACGACCTCCAGATGCTCGTCCTCGGCGAGTACCCGGAGTACCAGCCCCTGCTGGAGGACCCCTACCCGAGCGAGCCGCTCGCGGTGGGCGCCACCCTGCACGTGTCGCTGCTCGCGCTCGCCGTCGCCCGGGTGTGGCACGACCACCCGGCCGGGACCTGGGCGGAGGCCCAACGGTTGCTCGGCCTCGGGTTGGAGCGGCGCGACGTCCTGGAGATCCTCGCCGCCCGGGCCGGCGAGCAGATCCTCGGCCCGAGCTCCAGCGGGCTCGGGCTGCTGGTGCGGCGCGCGACGATGCTGTCGGAGATCGGGGACCGGCCCTCGGCGGCCGACGGCGGCCGGGGTGCCAGCCGGGGCGGGACCGGTCGGTCCGGGGGCTGGTGGGCCTCGGGCTCGACCGGCAGCCTGGCCGGGACCGGGGCACGGGGCTATTGGGCCCCGAGCTCGACCGGCAGCCGGGGCCGCGCGAGCGGGGCACGGAAGCAGGCCTCGGGCCGGGCGGCCAGCCGCAACGACCGGCGGGTCGCCGGACCGGGTGCCGGGCCGACGTCGTCCTTCCGCGTGCGGGTGGACATCGTGGGTGCGCGGCCGCCCATCTGGCGCCGGCTGGTCCTGCCGGCGACGATGACCCTGGCCGAGGTGCACCTGGCGCTCCAGCTCGCCTTCGGCTGGACGGACTCCCACCTGCACACGTTCTCCGCGGGCTACGTGGACTACGGCAACCCGGGCGACGTCGACGGCGTCGAGGACGAGCACGACGTGCGGCTCCGGGACGTGCTGGCGGCGGTCGGTGACGTCCTTGCGTACGAGTACGACTTCGGCGACTCCTGGCAGCACCGGGTCGTGGTCGAGGAGATCCTCCCGGACGGGGAGGGGACGGTGCGCTGCCTGGGCGGCCGCCGCGCCGGCCCGCCCGAGGACTGCGGCGGCATCTGGATGTACAACGAGATCGTCGCCGCCCTCGAGGACCCACGCCGCGCGGCCTCAAGCGACCTGTCCGAGGACCTGGAGGAGGTGCTGCCCGAGATGGCGGAGATGCTGCCGTACGGACCGGCGCACTTCGACCGCGAGATGGTCAACGACCGGCTGCGTCGGGTGCCGGTGTCCTGAAGCGCCGTGCACTTGGTGGGCAACCCGCCGAAGCCCAACGAACGCAGGCGCCGGCCCGGACGTACCCGTGGAGAAGACGGTACGGACGCGCACGATGGTCGGATGGACGTTGAGCGCCTGACCCGCCGGGGACCGGTGTCGGTCGTGGCCGTGCTCGCCCTCGGGCTCCTGGCCGGGTGCACGGGCGCGACCGACGCCGACCCCGCTGCCAGCAGCCCCGCGGCGAGCAGCTCGGCGCCCGAGCCGGGGCCGGTGACAGCGGACCCGACGCCGGAGCCCGCGCCCACGACGGCCAGCTCGCCGCCGGAGGTGACGCACTATGACCCTCCGGAGCAGCAGGTGCTGGCGTCGCTGGACGAGGCGACCGGGTCGGCTGACGTCGGCCGGTTCCCGGTCACGGCGGACGTGGCGTGGGTCTACCTGACCTGCTCCGGCACCGGGGAGATCCGCATCAGCATCGACCCGGTGGGCTCGTTCCCGTTGCTGTGCGAGGACATCGCCGCGCCGTCGGCCAACCAGTTCCAGGTGTCCGACTACGAGGAGTACGCCGTGCGGGTGGAGGCGAGCCCGGGCAGACGTGGGCGGTCGCCGTCGCGACCGAGTAGCCCGGGCGGCCGCGTGCCCCACCTCACCACCGTTCCCACTGGTAATTAGCGGAGGTAATGACCTAGACTAACTCCCCGTATGACTGACACCGCCACCACCACCGCCCCGCCCCGTACCGAGAAGCGCACCGACCTCGCCACCAACCTGCGCGTGGCCGTCCTGCGCATGTCCCGCTGCCTGCGTACCGACCCCGGGTACGAGCTGAGCGAGGCGCAGCACTCCGTGCTCGCGGCCCTCGTCAACCTGGGCCCGATGAGCCCCGGGCAGCTCGCCGAGCACGACAAGGTCCAGCGCCCCTCGATGACCCGCACCGTCGCGGCCCTGGAGGAGCGCGGCTACGTCACCCGGACCAGCAACCCCGAGGACAAGCGGCAGGTCGTCGTCGCCGCCAGCGACGCCGGCCGGCAGCTGGTCAAGGAGGTCAAGCGCCGTCGCAACGCCTGGCTGGACAAGCGGCTGGCCAAGCTCACCCCGGCCGAGCGGGAGACGCTCGCCGAGGCCGCCCGGATCATGCGCCGGATGGTGGAGCAGTGAACCGGACCTTCTACTCCCTGCGCTTCTTCAACTACCGGCTCTGGTTCGTCGGTGCCCTCGTCGCCAACGTCGGCACCTGGATGCAGCGCGTCGCCCAGGACTGGCTCGTCCTGACCCACCTGTCGGACGACTCGGGCCTCGCCGTCGGCATCGTCACCGGCCTGCAGTTCCTGCCCATCCTGCTGATCAGCCCCTACGCCGGGCTCCTCGCCGACCGGCTGCCGCTGCGCAAGCTGCTCATCGGCACCCAGGCGGCGCTCGGCGCCCTCGCCGCCGGCCTCGGTGTCCTGGTGCTCGCCGGCGTGGCCGAGCTGTGGCACGTGTACGTCTTCGCGCTGCTCCTCGGCGTCGTCACCGCGCTGGACAACCCGGCGCGGCAGACGTTCGTCGCCGAGATGGTGCCGGCGGACTCCCTGCCCAACGCCGTCGGGCTGAACTCGACGTCGTTCAACGTGGCCCGGCTCATCGGCCCCGCCGTCGCCGGGCTGGCGATCGCCGCCGTCGGGCCGGGCTGGGTGTTCATCATCAACGCCGTCTCCTTCGCGGCGACGATCCTGTCCCTGACCCTGATGCGCGGCAGCGAGCTGCACCCGCTGCCGCACAGCCCGCGCGGCAAGGGGCAGGTGCGCGAGGGGCTGGCGTACGTACGCCGCCGCTCCGACATCGTCGTCATCCTCGTGGTCATCGGCGTGGTCGGTGCGCTGGGCCTGAACTTCCAGCTCACCTCCGCGGTGATGGCCCGGGAGGCCTTCGGCAAGGGGGCGGGGGAGTACGGCATCCTCGGCTCGATCATGGCCATCGGGTCCGTGGCCGGGGCGCTCCTCGCCGCCCGGCGCCGGCGCCCGCGGGTCCGGCTGGTGATCGGGGCGGCGTTCGCCTTCGGCGTCGCCATGGGCGTGCAGGCACTCATGCCGACCTACGAGCTCTACGCCCTGATGACCATCCCGGTGGGGCTGACGTCGCTGACCATGATGACGGCGGCCAACGCCACCGTGCAGATGTCGACCGAGCCGGCCATGCGGGGGCGGGTGATGAGCCTGTACATGATGGTGTTCATGGGCACCACGCCCATCGGCTCGCCGCTGGTGGGCTGGGTCGCCGAGCAGTTCGGGCCGCGCTGGTCGGTGGGCGTGGGGGCGATCGCCTCGGTGCTCGTGGCCGCGGCCGCCGCGGTCTGGGTCAAGCGGTCCTGGCACGTGGAGGTGCACTACTCCCTGCTGCACCGCCCGCACCTGCTCCTGGACGGGCCCGCGGAGCGGAACGCCCGCCGGGCGAGCGCCCGCCGGGCCGAGCGGGCCGAGCGCGACCTCGTCCGGGCCACCCTGGGCGGCACCGAGGCCGAGCAGGGGAGCCAGACCGCGTAAGCGGAGGCCCCCTCTGACCGCCGCGTCGGGCATTCCGGGGCTGACCGCATTGGGCCTAGCGGAGCGCAGTGCGAGCGCCGAGAGGAACGTCCCGGATAGCGCCGTCTGAAAGGCGTGGTAGGCGTCCGGCTTGCCGGGCCAGCTCCGGTTAGAAGGCACGTTGGTCTCGTCAAGCTCGTGGCGCCAGGACCCGAGCTCGTGGTCGACCAGGTAGCGATCGGCCTAGGACCATCACCGAGTAACGTCCTCCGCGTAGCGCTCATGACCGGTGACGCGGTGCAGGACGGTCACGGTACGGATGGCCTCCGCGAGAACCCAGTGCATCCGGGCCGCCCGCACCACCGCGCGTCCCGCCCAGTTCGTCGTGTACACGAACCCGTCGGTACCGGCGACGGCCCAGCCTTCCCGCCACCGCCCGGTCGAAGAGCGCGACCCCTGCCTCGGCCGCGCCCTGCGGTGCCTTGGAACCGAGGGACGAGTTGACGGCGATGAGCAGTCGTGTCCACTCCAGGCCGTGGCCCACGGTGGCAACGTGCGGCCGGAGCTTTGGGCGGGCTGGTCGCGGTGGTGCTCGAGGTCAGGGTCCAGTCTGAGTCGAAGTGCTCCGGGATCCGCCAGTCGTTCTCCCGGGCCATGCGCCCCCCGAGGGCGTTATCCGGCCGGGGCAACTCTGTCGTGCTCTCCCGTGCAGGTACTGGCGCCTTAGTCCTTGGCCGCGGCGAGCTTGCGGACCCACAAGGGCGACTCCCGCCCCTGCTTGCGATCGGTCACCAGGCGCAGCTTTGCCGCCTCGACCTCAAGGCTCGTCACATGCACCACGTTGGAGTCCGACGTCGCGATCCGCTCGGCGACCGTGCGGTGGCGCTCCGGGGCGGAGGCGCGGTGCCTGACGCTAGCGCTCGACATCACTTTCCCTCCCCACTCTCGTCCTCTACAAGGTACCGCAGCGCCGCCTCGGCGTCGTCGGGGATACCGAGTTCGTCGGGTCCGACGATCGGTTCCCAGACCGCCTCGATCACCTTGTTCTCCTCGGCGCCGGCGAGCGCGCTGTCAGCCTGGACCCGGAGCACCCGGACGCCGACCGTCGAGGAGGTCAGGCCGCCGGCCTCCACCTGCTCGATCGCCCACCTGGTCCGGTCCCACCAGTGGGTGCGCGCGTCAGCCTCCCGCCGCTGGCGCAGCGTCCGCCATCCAACGGCCGCGGCCAACGCGGCGATCGTCAGGGTGCCAACGGGCGCGAGAGCCGCGACCCACTGGACCGACTCGGGCAGGTTCGAGGTCACGAGCGCATCCTCTCAGGAGGCCCTGACACGGCCGGGATGGAGCACTGCATTTGGAGGCCGATCGGCGTCCGGCCAGATGCCGACGAACAACGAGCCGCTGATCACTGAACGTGTTGGGCAGCGGGGCCGCCATCGTGCGCGCGGGTCCGGGGGGAACCTCGACCGAGCCGGCCATGCGGGGGCGGGTGATGAGCCTGTACATGATGGTGTTCATGGGCACCACGCCCATCGGCTCGCCGCTGGTGGGCTGGGTCGCCGAGCAGTTCGGGCCGCGCTGGTCGGTGGGCGTGGGGGCGATCGCCTCGGTGCTCGTGGCCGCGGCCGCCGCGGTCTGGGTCAAGCGGTCCTGGCACGTGGAGGTGCACTACTCCCTGCTGCACCGCCCGCACCTGCTCCTGGACGGGCCCGCGGAGCGGAACGCCCGCCGGGCGAGCGCCCGCCGGGCCGAGCGGGCCGAGCGCGACCTCGTCCGGGCCACCCTGGGCGGGACCGAGGCCGAGCAGGGCAGCCAGACGGCGTAAGCGGGGCGGCCCGCCTGACCCGCCCCGGATGACCCCGGCGCCGTGGCGGTTGCGCGAGCCCCGTCACCGCGGTGTCATCGGGCTCCACGTGGTGCCTCGACCCGCGGCCGTCCGGGTGGACCGCCGCCGCGGCGGGGGAGAGGGTGAGGCCGACGCCTCGCCAGCTCACCTTCATCCTCCGTATTCATCCCCTTATCGTCCGGTGCCAGGGCGACACGGGACCGCCTGATCCGGTGGGATCGGAGACGTGCCGGTGGGACCAGCCCGGTGCGCCAGAGCGCCGGCCCGGCGACCCCCCGACGCCGGGCCGGCCCCGCGCATTTCCGGCCCCCGTCGATGCCGGGCCGGCGCGACGCGTCACCCCCGTTCCCGTGCACCCCGCACCGGCGCGAACAACGCCGGTCACCTCGTCAGCGAGCAGTGGCGCCTGCGCCGCGACGGCCAGGACATCTGCGCCAGGCCGGCTTCTCCGCGTTCGCCACTCAAGCCGTGCTCAACCGGCAGTCGCTCGTCGCCGTCGGCGACGACATCCCGCCCGAGATCGCCGCGGTGCTCAGCTGCGCCGTGCTCACCGGTGGCGCGCTGGGCAACGGGCACGGTGATCGGCGTCGACGCCGACCCTGGAGAAGCTCGTGCTGCCGAGGAGCTCGGCACCGACGAGGCGTACACGCCGCCGGACACCACCGAGCACGGCATCAAGGCGTCCGTGGTTCTCGAGGCGCCCCGGGCCAGTGTCCCGCACCGCTCCCGCGCCGCGCCGATGTGGCTCCGGGTCAGCCGACGATGATGACGTCGAGGGTGTGGGGGCCGTGGACGCCTTCGACGCGGACGAGTTCGATGTCGCTGGTGGCTGAGGGGCCGGCGATCCAGGTCAGGGGGCGGGTGGGGTGCTCGGCGAGGTCGGTGACGGCCTGGGGGACGGTGGCCAGGACCTGGTCGCGGCGGATGACGCAGACGTGGTGGTCGGGCACAAGGCTGATGGCCCGCCGTCCCTGGTCCGGTTCACCGTCCAGGACGATGACCCCGGAGACGGCGATCCCGAGGCGGGCGGCGGTCAGGACGGCGCCGGCGGTGTCGAGCTCGTCGTTGGACAGGGGTGGGTTGTCGGTGCGTACCTGCGTCCCGGTCGCGGCGACCGCCTCGTGCCAGGGCGTCGGCAGGCCGGGTGGGACCACGACCGTTCCGGCGTCGGTGAGCAGGCCGGCCAGGACGCCGCCCACGCCGTCGTCGTCGCAGTGGTGGACGCGGGCGCGGTAGTCCTCGAGGCGGTCGACGAAGGTGGCCACGACCTGCGGTGAGCCCGGGGGAGCGGGAGCGTCGGTGTCGTACTCCCGTGGGATGGTCACGGGGGTGGCTGACGCGCGGCCGTTGGCGTCGCGGATCCGGGCGAGGATGGCCTCTCGTGCCCCCATCACGCCTCCTCGGTGCGGGCAGGGCCGGCGTGGCTGGCGTCGGCGGGTCCGGCGCCGGTGGGGGTGGTGTGGGTGCGGTCCCACCACTGGCGGAAGGTCTCGCGCGGTGGCTGGGGCAGGTCGCGACCGTCGGTCCAGGCTCCGGCGCCGGGCAGGGAGGTGATCTGGCCGTCGCGGGCCAGGGGGCGCAGCACGCGGGCTGCGCGTTCCCCCGCGCCGAAGACGTGCCCGTTGGACATCGCGGCGCCGGCCGCGCTCATCGCCAGTCCCCACGCCGTCGGCCCGCGGCGGCGTTGGGCGGAGTTGACTCGTTCCCGAAGGTGGACGAGCACGGTGGGGATGTCGATCTTGACCGGGCAGGCCTCGTAGCACGCCCCGCACAGCGAGGACGCGAACGGCAAGGAGGCGCTGGGGTCGTTCGGGTCGAGCTCGCCGGTCCCCGTCCCGCGCAGCAGCGGGGTCAGGATCGCGCCGATCGGGCCGGGGTAGACCGACCCGTAGGCGTGCCCGCCGGTGCGCTCGTAGACCGGGCAGACGTTCAGGCACGCCGAGCAGCGGATGCAGTGCAGCGCCTGACGGCCCACGTCGTCCGCCAGGGCCTTGGTTCGCCCGTTGTCCAGCAGGACGAGATGGAAGGCCTGGGGCCCGTCCCCGGGCGTGACGCCCGTCCACATCGAGGTGTAGGGGTTCATCCGCTCACCGGTCGACGAACGCGGCAGGAGCTGGGTGAAGACCTCCAGGTCCCGGAACGTCGGCAGGACCTTCTCGATGCCCATCACCGTGATCAGCGTCTGCGGCAGCGTCAGGCACATCCGGCCGTTGCCCTCGGACTCGAAGACCGCGACCGTACCGGTCTGCGCGATCGCGAGGTTCGCCCCGGAGATCGCGACCTTCGCCGCGAGGAACCGCTCACGCAGGTAAGCCCGGGCGGCCATGGCCAGCACCCGCGGTTCGTCGGTCAGCTCAGCGGGCACCTGCCCCATGCGCTCACGGAAGATCTCCCGGATCTCGCTGCGGTTGCGGTGGATGGCGGGCACGAGGATGTGGGAGGGCTGATCCCCGGCGAGCTGGACGATGAGCTCGGCCAGGTCGGTCTCGGTGGCGGTGATGCCCTGGGACTCCAGGTGCTCGTTCAGGCCGATCTCCTGAGTCGCCATCGACTTGACCTTGACCACCTCACGCTCACCGGTGGCCTGCACGAGCTCGGTGACGATCTGGTTGGCCTCGTGCGCGTCCCGCGCCCAGTGCACCACCCCACCACGGGCGGTGACCTTCTCCTCCAGCTCCACCAGCAGCTCCGGCAACCGGGCCATCGCATCGGCCTTGATCGCCGCCCCGGCCTCACGCAGCGCCTCCCAGTCCCCCAGCTCACCGGTCACCCGCAGCCGCTTGTCGCGAATGGTGCGGGTGGCATGAGCGAGGTTGGCCCGCAGCTGCCCGTTCGTCAGGGTCTCGCGCGCCGCGGCGGGGAACGAGGGCCCCCACCGCAACGGGTCCTCAGGGCTCTTCGGCGGCAACGGCGCCGGCATACCCAAGAACGTCGTCACCGTCCGCCTCCAGGAATCGGCTCACCAACGGGGGCACCCACCCCGTCACCACGAACCGCCGGACCGTCCGGCGCCTGCCACGGCTCGTCCACGGTGGCCGCGAGGATCTCGGCGAGGTGAACCGTCCGCACCCCCGTGCCTTCCCGCGAGAGCCGGCCACCGATGTTCATCAGGCACGAGTAGTCCCCGGCCGTGACCACCTCCGCGCCCGTGCTAACGACGTGCCGCGCCTTGTCCGCCACCATCGCCACCGACGTCGCCGAGTTCTTCAACGAGAACGTCCCTCCGAACCCGCAGCACTGATCCGCCTCCGGCAACGCCACCAGGTCGATCCCGCCCACCGCCCGCAGCAGCCGCAAGGGCCGGTCCCCGACCTTGAGCAGCCGCAGCGAGTGGCAGGTGGGGTGATATGTAACTCGGTGCGGGAACCACGCCCCCACGTCGGTCACCCCCAGGACGTCGATGAGCAGCTCGGACAGCTCGTACGTCCGCTCGGCCACCGCCGCGGCGGTGCGGGCCAGGGCAGGATCCCCCTCCCGCTCGGCGACCATCGCCTGCTGTTGACGCACCGACCCCACGCACGAACCCGACGGCGCCACCACCGCGTCCCACTCACCCGCGAGCACCGGCTCGAACGCCCGCACATGGTTACGGATCACCGGCACCGCCTTGTCGTAATAACCGGTGTTCACATGCATCTGCCCGCAACACGCCTGCCCGCGCGGGAACACCAGCTCATGCCCTAACCGCTCAAGCAGACGCACCGTCGCCGCCGGAGCCTGCGGGAACATCGCATCATCGAGACACGTAGGAAAGATCGCGATCCGCACGTCAGTCTCCCTTCCGGGGCACCGAGGTCGTCACCATAGCCCTCAGCCCACCATCCAGCCGAGGACCGGTGTGGACTGGAGGTACACGAGGATGCACAGCAGGAGCAGCATCCCTAGCGAGTAGCCGATGACCTTTCGCAAGAGCACCGACTCCGACCCCGGCTCCCCGATGGCCGTGGCGGCGATCGTGAGGTTCTGCGGGCTGATGAGCTTGCCGACCACCCCACCGGAGGTATTGGCGGCGACGAGCAGGTCCGGGTTGATGCCCGCGGACTGTCCGGCCGTCTGCTGC
Organism: Georgenia sp. TF02-10; assembly: GCF_022759505.1. Lineage (NCBI taxonomy): Bacteria > Bacillati > Actinomycetota > Actinomycetes > Allobogoriellales > Allobogoriellaceae > Georgenia > Georgenia sp. TF02-10. Next base: position 848,098 of record NZ_CP094289.1, read on the forward strand.
AGCTTCGCGAACAGGGCGTTGGCCGAGGTGTCCGAGCCGGTCACGGCGGTGCCGAGCCAGCCGAGGATGGGCGAGAGGAACGCGAAGAAGCTGCCGGTGGCGGCGAGCCACGCCCCGATGCTGATCGTCTGCCCGGACTGGTTCATGACGTAGCTGAGCGAGAGGATGCTGGAGATCGTGAGGATGGGCCAGCGCAGGTCTGCGATGGTCCGGAACAGCTGGCCGACACCGCGCCCGACGCTCATCGGCGGCAGGTCACGCTCACGTGCCAGGGCGTAGACGACCGTGACGATGAGGCCGGTGATGAGCAGCATGGTGCCCGGCGAGGAGAGCCACGTGAAGGTGTACACCGCGCTCGTCGACGGCTCGCCGTCGGGGGTGAGCAGGTTCCCGTAGAGGCCGGGCCACTGGATGGTGATGTCGGTGGAGGCGAGTGCGGCCGGCACGTCGACGCCCCAGCGCCACAGCTTGCCGATACCGAAGATGACGACGACGAGCCAGTACGGCATGAGCGCGAGGGTCACCCGACCGGTCGTCAGCGAGCGGCGCCGCTTCTCGGTCTTCGACCGCACCTCCGGCGGGGTCTTGGGGTGCCAGACGGCCAGCAGGGCCACGGCGGCGGCGAACCCGCCCAGGGCGGCGACGACGTCGGTGAGCTCGTAGGAGAAGTGGTTCGAGGCCCACCACTGCAGCACCGCGAAGGCACCGCCGGTGACGAGCGCGACCGGCCAGACCTGACGGACGCCGCGGACGCCGTCGACGAGGAAGAGCAGGAGCAGCGGGATCCACGCCGCGAGCAGCGGGGTCTGGTGGCCGACGATCGCGGCGATGTCCGTGGCCGGGATGCCGGTGAGGTTGCCGGCCGTGGTGATCGGGATCGCCATGGCGCCGAACGCCACCGGCGCGGTGTTGGCCACGAGGACGACGACGGCCGCGCGCAGCGGTGGCAGGCCGAGCGAGACGAGCATCGCACCGGTGATGGCCACCGGGGCACCGAAGCCGGCGAGGGCCTCGAGGAGGCCACCGAAGCAGAAGGCGATGAGCATGGCCTGGACCCGCATGTCACCGCGGCCGACGGCGCTGAACACGGCCCGCACGTCCTCCCCGCGGCCGCTGATGACGGTGAGCTGGTAGAGCCAGATCGCCGTGATGACGATCCACAGGATGGGGAACAGGCCGAACACGGCGCCCTGGGTGGCGGACAGGAGGGCCAGCTGGGCGGGCATCCCGAACGCGAGGACGGCGACGAGAAGCGCGACCGCCAGGGATCCCAGCGCGGCGACGTGGGCCTTGACCTTGACCACGCCGAGCAGGACGAAGAAGGTCAGCAGGGGCAGCAGCCCCACGAGGGCGGACGTCAGCAGGCTGCCGCCCACTGCGTCGGTCTGGGCGGTGAAGGTCTGAGTCAGGACGGGTGAGGACATCATCGGCGCTCTCCGTGCAGCAGTGGATGGCTCCCCGCGACGAGCCACGGCGGCCACCACGGTGCGTGGCCACCATGGTGCCGGTCAGCGGCGGATCGCACAGTGCTTTCGGGCATGAGATTCCGCCAATCGCTGCGCGTATCTCCCCGCCGGTGGCATCCTTCTTGTGTGGAGGCGCCGGGCACACGGCCGTCCCGATCGCGATAGTGAGCTCGAGATGACGACGACAACGAAGGCGGCCCGCGGCCGCCAGCCGCGGCCGCAGGCCGATCTGGCGGCGCTGGCGACAGCTGCCGGCCCGGACGCACTGAGCACGGCGGAGATCGACCGGGCGCGCCTCGCGCACGACGCCTCGCACTACCGCCTCTACCCGCGAGCTGTGGTCACGGCAACGTCGACGGCGCAGGTGGCCTCGGTCCTCGCCGCGGCCAGCGCGGCGCGCGCCCCGGTGACGTTCCGGGCGGGCGGCACGTCGCTGTCCGGGCAGGCGTCCAGCGACGGCGTGCTCATCGACGTGCGCCGGCACCTCGCCGACGTCGAGGTCCTCGACGGCGGCGCCCGTGTCCGGTGCCAGCCGGGTGCGGTGCTGCGGCGGGTCAACGCCACGCTCGCCCCGTACGGCCGGCGCCTGGGGCCGGACCCGGCCAGCGAGAGCGCCTGCACCATCGGCGGGGTGGTGGCCAACAACTCCTCGGGCATGACGTCCGGCACGTCGGCGACGGCCTACCGCACGCTCGAGTCCATGGTGCTCGTCCTGCCCTCGGGCACCACGCTCGACACGGCACGCCCCGACGCCGACGCCGTCCTGCGGGCGCGGGAGCCCGAGCTCCACGCCGGCCTCGCGCGCCTGCGGGACCGGGTACGCGGCGACGCGCGGCTGCGCGGGGTCGTCGAGCACCAGTTCTCGATGAAGAACACCATGGGGTATGGGATCAACGCCTTCCTCGACCACGACGACCCGGCGAAGATCCTCGCCCGCCTGTGCGTGGGCTCCGAGGGCACGCTGGCCTACGTCGCCGAGGTGACGCTGCGGACCGTCCCCGCCCTGCCGCACGCCGCGACCGCGCTGTGCGTGTTCGGCTCCATCGACCGGGCCACCGACGCCATCGCTCCCCTCAGCGCGGCAGGTGCGGTGGCGATCGAGCTCATGGACTCGTCCTCGCTGCGCGTGGCGCAGCGCGACGCCAACGCGGACGAGCTCATGCGGACGATCACCATCACCGACCACACCGCGCTGCTCGTGGAGGTCCAGGACACCACGGCCGAGGGACTCGCCGACGCACGAGCCCGGATGAGCCCGCTCCTGGAGCGGCTCGACCTCTCGGCGCCGGCCGCGCTGTCCACGGACCCGGCCGCGCGCGGGCGGATGTGGGCCGTGCGCAAGTCGTTGTACGCAGCCGTCGCCGGTGCCCGGCCCGCGGGCACGACGGCGCTGCTGGAGGACATCGTCGTCCCCCCGCCGGCCCTCACCGAGACGGTACGCCGCCTGGGGGTGCTGCTGGACCGGTACGGGTACGACGACGCGGTCACCTTCGGCCACGCCCGGGACGCGAACCTCCACTTCATGATCAACCCGCACCTGGACGTGCCCGCGGAGCTCGACGGCTACGCCGCCTTCACGGAGGACCTCGTCGAGCTCATCCTCGACGCCGACGGGTCGCTGAAGGCCGAGCACGGGACGGGCCGGATCATGGCGCCCTACGTCCGCCGGCAGTTCGGCGACGAGCTCTACGCTGTCATGGCCGAGGTCAAGGCGCTGTGCGACCCGGCCGGGGTGCTCAACCCGGGCGTCGTCATCGACGACGACCCCCACGCCCACCTCACGCACCTCAAGACCGTCCCGGCCGTGCACCCCGAGCTCGACCGGTGCGTCGAGTGCGGCTACTGCGAGCCGGTGTGCCCCTCGCGCAACACGACGACGACGCCGCGTCAGCGGATCACGCTCTTGCGCGAGATGGCGATCGCAGACCCTGAGCGGCGTGCCGCGCTGGAGGACGCCTACCCCTACCAGGCGGTGCACACCTGTGCGGCGGACTCGCTGTGCCGCGTCGCGTGCCCGGTGAGCATCGACACCGGCAAGGTGATGAAGTCCTTCCGGGCCGAGGCCCGGCCCGCCCCGGTGCAGGCGGTGGGCCGGGCGCTCGCGGCCGGCTGGGGGCCCACGACCGCCGTCCTGCGTCAGGCAGTCAACGTGGCCTCGCACGTGCCCGCCCCCGCGCTGCGGGCCACGACCGGGGCCGTGCGGCGCCTGGCCGGGGAGACGCTGCGGGACTGGATCCCCGAGGTGGGTGACCTGCCCGGCGGCGGCGCATCCCGCTCCGGCGCGGCCAAGGCCGCGCCGCGTCCCGCCGGACCGGCGGACGCGGTCTTCTTCCCCGCCTGCATCGGCTCGCTGTTCGCCGCCGAGGGCGAGGGCCAGGGAGCGACGCAGGCCTTCCTCCGGCTCTGTGAGCGCGCCGGCGTGCGGGTCGCCGTCCCCGACGGCATCGACGGGCTGTGCTGCACGACGGTCTGGGAGTCCAAGGGGCTCAAGGACGGCGCGGAGGCCATGGCCCGCCGCACGGCCCAGGCCGTGTGGGAGCTGACCGATGCCGGCCGGCTGCCCGTAGTGTGCGACGCGTCAAGCTGCACCCACGGGCTCGAGGGTCTCGCCGGCAAGCTCTCCGGGACGCTGGCCGAGCAGTGGTCCCGGCTCACCGTCGTCGACGCCGTCACCTTCACCCGCGAGCAGCTCCTGCCGCGCCTCGACGTCGACCCCGCCCGCCAGCTGCCCACCCTCGCCGTCCACCCCACCTGCTCGGCCGTGCACCTCGGCATGGTCGGCGACCTCGAGGCGGTCGCCGGGGCGGTGGCGGCGAAGGTGACCGTGCCGGTGGCGTGGGGCTGCTGCGGCACCGCGGGCGACCGCGGGATGCTGCACCCGGAACTCACGGCCGGCGCGACGGAGACGGAGGCCGCCGAGGTCGCCGCCCGCGAGGCGACGGACGGGCCGTTCACCGGGTACGCCTCGTGCAACCGCACCTGCGAGATGGGGATGACCGCGGCGACCGGACGCCCCTACCGGCACGTCCTGGAGCTCCTGGAGGAGGTGACGCGCTGAGGGCGGGGCGCCGCCGTCGCCGCCCTCCTCCTCGCCTCGCTGGCGGATGCGCGGGCGCGGCGCCCGCCCCGGACCGTCCGGCCTGATGCTGACCGGAGCCGGGTGTGACGTGGCAAGACCAGCTGACCGGTCGGCTGGTGGCCGACGTCGAGGCGGGGATATGCGTTGTCGACCGCACGCCGCCTCGGCCGCCGACGTCGCCGTACTGCACCGGCGCGGCGCGCGGGTCCTGTGCCACGTCTCGGTGGGTTCGCGGGAGTCCTGGTGCGCGGACGCGGCCGACGTGCGCCGGAGGTCGTCGGGCAATCCTCACCGGCTGGCCGGACGAGCGCTGGCTCGACGTGAGCCGCCTCGACGTGCTCATCCCATCGGAGGCCGAGCGCCTGCGGCGCCGCGCCGCGGCAGGGTTCGACGGGGTCGAGCTCGACAACACCGACGCCTACGCCTTCCACTGATCAGAACCAGCCCACCCGTTCTGGCCCACGACAACCGGAAACGGAAGACCATGGGCTGGTGGAGATCAACGTCCGTCGCAGTGTCAGGCTTGCCGCGGGTGCGGCCACGCTCGCCCTCGTCGCCGGGTGCGGCGGCGGGCCGGACGGCCCGGAAGGTACGCCGGACCCGTCGGCCACTCCCGTAGCGGCGGCGACCACCTCGGCCCCGGAACCAGACCCCACCGTGGAGCCGTCCCTGCTCACCGAGGAGCAGGTTGAGTCGGTCTTGCTAGCCCCGACAGAGTTCGGCGAGTACTTCACCGAGGCAACCGAGCAGGACGAGCAGGACTTCGGGGGCGCGGGACCAAGTTGCCTCGAAGCGATCGAGGATCCTTCCGGGGAGCCCGCTGCGACGGCGTCCCGGGACTACGAGGGGACGTTCGACAACGGCAAGAGCCTGTACGGCGTCGCCAGCATGGAGGTGAGCTCCTTCGCCACAGTGGAGGAGATCGCCGACGCGTTCGAGGCCGCCAAGAAGGGCCTGGCCGACTGCGGGACCGAGACCATCGACGGCGTGGAGTTCACCATCACCTACGATCCCGACCTGCAGCCCGTCACCGGGGTCGACGACCAGATCTTCCTCGAGATGCAGGGCGCGACTGCTGCGAGCGAAGAGGAACTCGTCGACGACGCCCTGGCCACCGATGTCGCCATGTCGATCGCGATGCTGAGGACCGGTAACAACACCGCGCTGCTCATGCTCGCCGATTACACGATGAAGGGCGCAACCCATGCCGAGATGGACATCGCCGCCCACGCGCAGACCGCGGCGGACCGTCTCCGCGCAGTGATCTCCGGCCAGGAATTCACCGGCCCCGGGCTGTACGAGTTCGAGTACATGGGAGCTACCGGGACCATCGAGATCCCCGCCGAGGCGACCCATCCCGCCGTGGCCGAGTTCGAGGAGTACCGGCAGACGGTCGGCGGTGCCCCCGTCACCTATCTCGTCGCCGAGATCGACAACACCAACGGCACCGACGACATCAACATGTACGAGGTCGACATCGTCACCGAGGAGGGCGAGCAGCTCACTACGTACGGCGTCGGGGATGCCATCGACGTCTGGGGCGATCTCGTCGACACCAACACCGACGAGGGTGTCGATCTATACAACCGTGGCGTCGACCTGTCCAACGCCCAACTGGACAGCCTGCTACCCGGAGCCAAAGGCACCCAGGTCCTGATCCTCGACGCCCCGCTCGACTCTGTCAGCCGCGTCTTCGTCTATCCGGCCGGCGGCGTCGATCGGGTCGAGGCGACGAAGGCCTTGTCGGTTCCCTGAGCCGAGTTCCCCCGGCGATCCAGCGCATCGCCCGCCTCGTGCTTGCCCCCGCGCCCCTCACCACCTCAGCAGCGTCGGCTGCCCCCTTCCCGGAGCGCGGGAGGCATCGCCGTCTCCGATAACGTCGTGGTTCACCGACGGGAGGAGAGGTGTGGCCACGGCTGTGCTGTCGGCCCTCATCGGGCTCGGCGTCGGCGCGGTGGTCGGCGCACTGGGGGCCGGCGGGGGCATCCTCACCGTCCCGGTCCTGGTCTACCTGCTCGGCTTCCAGCCCTACCCGGCGACCACCGCCTCCCTCGTCATCGTCGGCGCGACCGCGCTCGCCGCGCTCGTGACGCACGCGCGCGCCGGGCACGTGCGCTGGGCCCGGGGCCTGGCCTTCGGTGCCCTGGCCGGGGTGTGGACGTTCCTCAGCTCCCACCTCGCGGAGGCGGTCGACCCGGCGCTGCTGATGAGCCTGCTCGCGCTGCTCCTCGCCGTCGTGGCCGTCCTCATGCTGCGCCAGGCCCGACGCCCTCAGGGTCGGCGGCGAGGCAGCTCCACCCGCCCGGCAGGGTCTCGCCCGACCGCACCCGCCGGCGGTGGGGCCGACCGAGCGGGCGGCGCCCCTGTCCGGCGGGTGCTGCTGCTGGTGGCCGCCGCGGCCGGGACCGGCCTGCTCACCGGGTTCTTCGGCGTCGGCGGCGGGTTCGCCGTCGTCCCGGTCCTGGTGCTGGTGCTCGGGCTGCCGATGCAGACCGCCGTCGGGACCTCGATGGTCGTCCTCGTGATCAACGCTGGGACCGGGCTCGCCGCCCGCGGACCCAGCCTGGCCGCCCTGGACTGGCCACCCGTCCTCGCCTTCGCCGCGGCCTCGATGGTCGGCAGCGTGGTCGGCGCCCGGCTCGCCCGACGCATGAGCCCGGCGGCCCTGACGACGGCGTTCGCCGTCCTGCTCGCGCTCGTCGCCGTCTGGACCGCGGTGCAGGCGGTGCCGGACCTGGTGTGACGGCATCGACCTCCGGATCCCGGGCAATGGGGGGCGCGTCACGAGGCGGTCGTCGGGCGGTGGGTGAGGATGCGGGCGCCGGGCGCCGAGCGCCGGGCGGCGGGCCAGGACGCGGGTGCCGGGGCGGGGGGTCAGGACCCGGGCGCCCTGCGGGGTCAGGACCCGGGCGCCCAGCGGCGGGTCAGGACGCCGGCGCCGGCTCCAGCACGAAGACCGGGATCTGCCGCGTCGTCCGCTCCTGGTACTCCGCGTAGGGCGGGTACGCCTCGACGGCCCGCGCCCACCACTCGTCCCGCTCGGCCCCGGTCGCCTCGTGCGTGACGTAGTCGCGCCGCTCCGCGCCGTCCTGCAGCTCCACCTGCGGGTGCTCGCGGAGGTTGTAGTACCAGACCGGGTGCTGCGGCGCCCCGCCCATGGAGGCGACGACGGCGTAGCGACCCTCGTGCTCGACCCGCATCAGCGGGGTCTTGCGCAGCTTCCCGCTCCGGGCGCCGACCGAGGTCAGCACGATGATGGGACGGCCCTGCAGGGTATTGGCCTCGGCGCCGCCGGACGCCTCGAACTGCTCGACCTGCTCACGGGCGCGGGTGTCGGGGCTGGGCTCGTACTCTCCGTGCAACGGCATGGGGGACAGTCAAGCACCGATACGGACGGGGTGCGGCAGCGGCCCAGAACGGGGCGCCAGCGCGTCGTTGCCAACGACCACGGAGCCAGAGCACGCACGCGCCGCTCGCCCGTGTGGCGTCACGGCACGTCCGCCTGGACCAGCCGGCCGCGGCCGTGCCCGGTCAGCGGGCCGTCGTCGGCCCGGACGAACACCGCGTCCCCACGCCGCAGCACCTCGGCGGACCGGGCCGAACGCACGGCCACCTCCCCGTCCAGGCACAGCAGGATCCGCGGCCCCCGGCCGGGCAGCGGCTGCGGGGGTCCGCCGTCGCCGTCGGCCAGGTCGGTGACCGAGAGCTCGAAGTCGTCCACCGGGGCGTAGAACACCCGGGTGGCGCCGTGGAAGGTCTCCGGCGCGACCCGGATCGGCGGCGCGGCGACGTAGTCCACGCAGGCCAGCATCTCCGGGACGTCGACGTGCTTGGCCGTCAGGCCCGCCCGCAGGACGTTGTCCGAGGACGCCATCACTTCCACACCGAGGCCGCTGAGGTAGGCGTGGACCGCGCCGGCCGGGACGAACAGCGCCTCCCCGGGCTGGAGCGTGACGGGGTTGAGGAGCAGGGAGGCGACGACGCCCGGGTCGCCCGGGTAGGCCTCGGCGAGCATGGCGACCGTGCCGTCCGCCCGCGGCGACGGCGAGCCGTCGGCCAGCCGGGCCCGGCAGCCCGCGGCGAGCTCGGCCACCGCCGCGGCGCCGGGCCGGGTGGCCGGGTCCAGCAGCCAGGTGAACGCGGCCCGCACGCCGGCCGCCGTCGGGCTGGCCCGGAGCCGGCTGCGGAGCTCGGCGGCGACGGCGACGTCCAGGCCGGCGAGGAGCTCGGCGGCGCGGCGCGGGGCGCGGAAGCCGCAGACGGCCTCGAAGGTCGACAGCGCGAAGACGAGCTCGGGCTTGTGGTTGGGGTCGCGGTAGCTGCGGTCGGGGTGCGTGCGCGGGATGCCGGCGGCGTCCTCGGCGGCGTACCGCTCCGCGGCGCGCTCGAGGCTGGGGTGGACCTGCAGGGAGAGCGGCCGGGCCGGCGCGATGAGCTTGAGCAGGTAGGGCAGCCGCGGCCCGAACCGGGTGACCACGTCCGCGCCGAGGGCGCCGACCGGGTCGGCCTCGATGTGGGCGCGGAGGTCGGTGGGGGGGTTGGTGGTGGGCTGGTTTCCGGCCGCCCCGTCGAGCAGCGCGGGGGCGCTGGGATGGGCCCCGAACCACAGCTCGGCCACCGGCCCACCGGTCAGCGGCAGGCCCACCAGGTCAGGGATCGCGTCGACGGATCCCCACGCGTAGTCGCGGACGATCCCGGTCAGTCGGTGCACGGCGGTCTCTCTGCTGGTCGGTCCGGTCCTTCGGCGATGGTACGGCCGGCCGCGCGCGCCCCGGCCGACCCCCGGGCTGCCCGGGCGGGCCGCCTGCTCGGCCGGCGCCGTCGGCCCGCCGCCGGCACCTCGGCGCGCCCGGCAGCCGCCGGCCGGTGCCCGGTAGGGTCGCAGCGCACGACGTGAGCACGAGGAGAGAGCGGTGACCATGGAGCTGGTAGACCCGGCCCACCGGCAGTGGCTGGCCGACCACCGGCGCGGCCTCATCACGTTCGGGCTGCCCCAGGTCCCGGACGAGCGCGGCGCGCGATGGCTGGACGCGAGCGGCGCCGTCGACCCGACCCGACCGATCGAGACGTGGCTGACCGCCCGTGCCGTGCACGTCCACAGCCTCGGCGACCTCCTCGGCGTCCCCGGCTCCCGGGACGTGGGCGAGCGGGCGCTGGCCGCCCTCCGCGGCGCCCTGCACGACGACGTCCACGGCGGCTGGGTCACCGCCGTGCACCCGGACGGTAGCATCGACTTCACCAAGAGCGCCTACCCGCACGCGTTCGTCGTCCTCGCCGGGGCCAGCGCCGCCGTCGCCGAGCTCGACGGCGCCGCCGAGCTGCTCGCCGACGCCCTCGACGTCCTGGACGCCCGCTTCTTCGAGCCGTCGGTCGGGCTGCACGCGGACGAGGCGGACCGCGCCTTCCACCGCCTGGCGCACTACCGCGGCATCAACGCCAACATGCACGCCGTCGAGGCGCTGCTCGCCGCCGCGGACGCGACCGGGGAGCGGGACTGGGCCGCCCGGGCCGGCGGCATCGCCGAGCGGGTGGTGCACTGGGCCGAGGAGAACGACTGGCGCATCCCGGAGCACTTCACCGTCGACTGGGCGCCGCGGCTGGACCTGAACCGGGACCGCCCGGACGACCCGTTCAAGCCCTACGGTGCGACGGTCGGGCACGGGCTGGAGTGGGCCCGGCTGCTGCTCCACCTCGGCGCGCGGGGGGACGTCGACGCGGACTGGACCGCGGCCGCCGTCGCCCTGTACGACCGGGCGGTGGCGGACGGCTGGGCCGCCGACGGCGCGGACGGGTTCGTCTACACCACGGACTGGTCCGGCCGGCCGGTGGGGCGCAAGAGGATGCACTGGGTGGCCGCCGAGGCCATCAACACCGCGGCGGCGCTGCACCAGGTGACCGGGGAGGACCGGTACGCCGCGGACTACCACCGGTGGTGGGCCTACACCGACCGGTACCTCATCGACCACGAGCGCGGGTCCTGGCACCACGAGCTCGACCCGCAGAACCGGCCGGCGGGCACCGTCTGGCCCGGCAAGCCCGACCTGTACCACGCGGTGCAGGCGACCCTCGTCCCGGTGCTCCCGCTCGCGCCCACCATCGCGGCCGCGCTGGCCGGGGGCGCGCTGACCGAGGGGTGACAGACCGGCCGGCCTGGCGGCCAGATCCCTGCCGGCCGTGCGTCCGCACGTTGGCCGCGAGTCAGCCCAGCCGCTCCGCCAGGTAGTCCACGCACGCGGTGAGCGCCTCGACGTCGGCGGGGTCCACGGCCGGGAACATGCCGACCCGGATCTGGTTGCGGCCGAGCTTGCGGTACGGCTCGACGTCGACCACCCCGTTCGCGCGCAGCTGGGCCGCCACCGCGGCGGCGTCGACGCCCGTCAGGTCCACGGTGCCCACCACGGGGGAGCGGTGCGCCGGGTCCGCCACGAACGGCGTCGTGAAGCCCCGGGCCTCGGCCCACCCGTAGAGGATCTCCGCCGAGGCCGCGGAGCGCTGCGCCGCCCATGCCAGCCCGCCCTGCTCGGCCAGCCAGTCCAGCTGCTCGGCGAGCATCACCAGCGTCGCGACCGCCGGGGTGTTGAGCGTCTGGTCCTTGCGCGAGCTGTCCACCGCGAGCTGGAGGTTGAGGAAGTCCGGCACCCACCGGCTCCCGGTGACCTCGGCGATGCGGGTGAGGGCGGCGGGGGAGACCACGGCGAGCCACAGGCCGCCGTCAGAGCCGAAGACCTTCTGCGGGGCGCAGTAGTACACGTCGGTGCGCGCCAGGTCCACCCGGGTGGCCCCGGCGATGGACGTGGCGTCCACGACCGTGAGCGCCTCGCTGGTGCCGACCCGGATGACCGGGGAGGCGACGCCGGTGGAGGTCTCGTTGTGCGGGTAGGCGTAGACGTCCACGCCCTCCGCCGGGGCGCACACCGCGAGGTCGCCGGGGTCGGCGGTGCGCACGTCGGAGGGCTGGAGGAAGGGCGCGCGGTCGGTGGCAGCGGCGAACTTCTGGCCGAACTCGCCGAAGGCGGCGTGCTGGGCGCGCTCGCGGACCACGGAGAAGGCGAGCGCGTCCCACAGCGCGGTGGTGCCGCCGTTGCCGAGGACCACCTCGTACCCGGCCGGTGCGCCGAGGAGGTCGGCGACCCCAGCGCGGACCCGGTGCACCAGGGAGCGCACCGGGGCCTGCCGGTGGGAGGTGCCGAGCACCGTGGTGCCGAGCGCGGCGAGCAGGTCCGCCTGGGCGGGGCGGACCTTGGAGGGCCCGGAGCCGAACCGGCCGTCCGCGGGGAGCAGGTCGGGGGGGATCGCGATCGTCTCCATGGCGGGCGATCCTTCCATCCTCCGGCGGGGGCGGGGAGCGGCGTCCGGGGGGAGGGGGTCCGGCGGAGAGCGGCGTCCAGGGAGTGGTGTCCGGCGGAGAGCGGCGTTCCGGCGGGCCCCTCAGTGCTGGGTGCGGGTGCCGCCGGCGGGGCCTGATCAGCGCTGCGCCCGGGCGAGGCCCGGACGGACATGGCCGGCAGCGCCGCTGCTGAGCACCTTGCGGACCTCCGCGACCACTAGCTCGGGCTGGTTCATGACCTCGTGCCAGGTGAAGCGCAGCACGACGTATCCCCGGGCGAGGAGCTCACGGTCGCGTCGACGGTCTTCGGCGAACTGGCGGCGTCTGGAGTGGTAGGCGAAACCGTCGCATTCGACGACCACCACGCCGTCGACCAGCAGGTCGACCTCGCCGACCCCGGAGATGATCACACCGGCGCAGACGGTGAACCCCGCGTCGACCAGGGTGAGCCGGGCCTTGGTCTCGGTCGCCGACCGGCTCCGGCCGTCGCAGCGGGCGAGCGCGGCCAGGCCGGCGGTGCGGCCGGGCCCGCGGAGCGAGCGCTCGAGCTCCTCGACGGTGACCAGCCCTTGGTTGAGGGCTGAATCCACCATCGTGACCGCCGCGAGCTGCGGCTGGCACCGCAGGACCCGGGCGAGGGCGTCGGCGACCGGGGCCAGGGGTATGCGACCACCCGTCGGGCTGGTCCATCCGGTCTCGCGATGGACCCGTGGGCGCGGGAGGCCGGGGACGACCAACTGGTTGTTCCGGTCGTAGGGCACGGCGAGGTGGATCACTGGAGGCGTGTCCAGGGTGGCGAGCCGGTAGTACGGCGCTGCGCTGACGCAGGTGATCGAGGCATCCAGTCGGCGAGCGAGCATCAGGGCGTGTTCGACATCAGCGCGGGCCACCCAGCCGCGGCCGAGCTGGATGACCACCGACGCCGCCACTAGCTCCTGCAGCTCGCGCCGCTGCTCCCGCGTGCGTGCCACATCCATGCGGCGTGCAACCCCATCGAGGCCGGTCAGCCGCTCCAAGACGTCCACGGTCAGAGGCTGACAGGGCTGGGATGGCCGGCGACCAGCAGGAGCCCGTGGTTGTGGATCGCCTCGTCACCAGGGTGTCTGTGGACCGCCTGCTCCTGACGGTCGCGCTCCCACGGTCGATTGGCTCCTGGCTGGCCCGAGCGGGCGGGTTGGTGCTCGAGCGTGGCCGGTAGGTGCCAGAGAAGGGGAGCGGTTGAACGGCCGGACACGGGAGGGGTGCTCGCGAACGACCGTAAAGTCGCCCAGCGAGCCATCCCTGCCTGGCCGTGATCCGCGGAATCCTGCGGATCACGGTCAGCGCACATCCGGCTCGGGGATGACTTTACGGTCGTCTGCGTACACCCCCTCCGCGGCCGACGGTCGGTCGCGACCGTGGACGCAAGCCCCGCGGGCTTGCGCCTCCGGTGGTCGACCGCGGGACAGTAGGTGCGGAGGGGGCTTCGTGGGTGGCTGAGAAGGGACTGGCGACAGCCGAGCGCGTGGGGAGGTGTTTGCGAACGACCGTAAAGTCCCCTGGTGGCGCCGTGACCGCCCAACGGCAACCGCGGAATCACGCGCATCAGGGTGGGTCCCGAGCCGGCTCGGAGGGGACTTTACGGTGGTTCGCGTACACCCCTCGCCCGCCACCCCTGGCATCGCCCGCTGACGTGCCGGTCCCGGCACGGAACCGGCTCAGGCGGCGAGTCGGTCGTGGACGTCCAGCACGTGGGCCGACCAGCCCGCCGTGCGTCCGCAGATGTACATGGCGCTGAGGAGCTCGGCCGGCACCCCGACGTGATCGAGGAGCACCGCTCCCCAGAACAGGAGGTCAGGCCCGCTGTCCGCGCCGAGCGCCGCCCGGCCCGCGGCGGCGACTGCGTCGGCTGCCGCGAGCCGGCGGGCGTGCAGGTCCACGCATGCCTGGCGGAGGAGGTCGGTGCGTACGTCCCCGGGCACCGGCGTGGTGAACCCGGGCAGGCGCGGGTGACGGGCGAGGTAGTCCGCCACCGCGGCCGCGGCGTCCCCGGTGCGCTCGACGGTCGTGAGGAGCTCGAGGCCAAGCGCCGCCGCCCCACCGCCGAACGGGCCACCGGCGACCGCCACCGCCGCCGCGAGGCAGGACGCCGCGTCCGTCCCCACCTCGGCGGCGAGCCGGGCGGTGCGGGTGGAGGGCACCGGGCCGACCTCGGCCACGGCCAGCCAGAAGAGGTTGAGGGCGTCGGTCGCGACGGGGTCGACGTGACCCCGCCAGCGCATGAGGAACCGCTCGGTGACCGTGCTGACGAGGTCGATCTCCCGCTGCGGGACGGCGGGCACCTGGTCACCACGGGCGGACTGCGCGACGAAGCTCAGCGCCAGGACGGAGGCCCGCGCGAGGTTCTCCCGCGCCTGCGCCTGGCTGATGTCCGTGAGCGGCCGGTACCCCCACACCGGCGCGACCTGCGCGAGGGCGGAGAGCACGTCGGCCCGCACGTCCCCGGTCCGGACGGGGAGGTTGAACGGCTCCGCGGGCGGCAGCCCGGGCGAGCCCGGTCCGTCGACCAGCAATCCCCAGACCCGCTCGAAACTCGTGCCCACGAGCTCGGTCACCCGCCGGCCACGGTAGGCGGGGACCCCGTCGACCACGGCGTACAGGTCGGGGGAGTCGTCACCGCTCCCCGGGTCCGGGGACGGCGGGGTGAGCGGCATCCCGCGCAGGATAGGCACGACCGGCGCCACGAACGAAAAATGGCCGCACCCGGTTCCGGACCCCCGGGCCGAGAGACGGACCTCACGAGCAGCCCGCGCGCCCGCGCCCAGGACAGGCGGTGACCACCTCCGCCTCGAGCACCTGCGCGGCCGTGCATGGCGGGGCGCCCGACGCCGGCACCGGACGGTCCGCGGCTGGCGCAGCGGACGGTTTGCGGCTGGGACACCGGACGGTTCCGCGACGGATGCACACGCGGGAGCCCGGGGTCCCTGCCGGCAAGCACTGGCGGAGGGCCGGAGCGGCCCGCCGTCGCCGCCCGATCCCTATCCTTGGAGGGACGGCGCCGGCCGCCGCCGGCTGCCGGCGGTCAGCGGGCACCACAGAGAGCGGGAACACGTGAGCGACCTCATCGACACCACCGAGATGTACCTCAAGACGGTCTACGAGCTGGAGGAGGAGGGTGTCGTCCCGCTGCGTGCCCGGATCGCCGAGCGCCTCGGCCACTCCGGCCCCACCGTGTCCCAGACCGTCGCCCGGATGGAGCGCGACGGGCTGCTCGTCCTCACCGGCAACCGCCAGCTTGAGCTCACCCCCGTCGGCCGGGAGCGGGCCATCCACGTGATGCGCAAGCACCGGCTCGCCGAGCGGCTCCTCGTCGACGTCGTCGGCCTCGACTGGCCCCACGTCCACGAGGAGGCGTGCCGCTGGGAGCACGTGATGAGCGAGCAGGTCGAGCGGCGCCTGCTGGACCTCCTCGACCACCCGCACGTCGACCCCTACGGCAACCCCATCCCCGGCCTCGAGCAGCTCGGCGAGCAGCCGGCGCTGCCGCCCCGGGACGAGGTCCGGGCGCTCGCCGACGTCGTCGCCGAGCTCGTGCCGGCCGGGCAGGACGGCCCGGGCGACGGCGCGGACGGGCACGTCGTGCTGGCCCGGATCGGCGAGCCGCTGCAGGTCGACGTCGAGCTCCTCAGCCGGATGCTCGAGGCGGGCCTGCGCCCGGGTGCCCGGCTGGCCGTCCGGCCGCGCGCCGACGGCGACCTCGTCTCGCTGCACGCGCCCGGCGCCGAGACGGTCCTGGACCTGCCGGAGGAGATCACCCGGCACCTCTTCGTCAGCACAGAGCGCTGACCGTCTGTCCGGAGCACAGAGCGCTAACCGTCTGTCCGGCGGCGCCGAGCGCTGAGCGAGTGCGTGTCCTGCATCACATCTCGGGCCCGCGGTGGCCGTCCGGAGGGTTGAGCGCCCGGGGTGCAGCTTCACCCTCTTCCCCGTCCTGACCTGGGCAATGATCCGCCCGCCGGGGGCCGGCACCCCGGGCCGCTGACGGCGCCGCCCGCACCCGCCGTCGGCGTCGTTACGGACAGCGTTATCGAAACGTGACACGGCCTCTGGCCGTCCGCTACTGTCGTGCCCGCTCCGCGGCCCTCCTCGTGGAGCTCTCCGGGCAGGCGCCGAGCCCTGCCGCTGCCTGGGGACTGGTGCGAGCAGGTAGTCGGCAGGGGCGGGGGACCCACGGATCACGGGTCCCACCACATGGGGTCCTTGGGGTAAAGCACGGCCACGAGCCGTGCCGGGCGTCTCTCTCGTCCGCACCCGACAGCTCACCCCGCAGGCGGCCATGAGAGGTTCTTGTGACCACGACGCTTTCCACCGGGCGCCACCGCGCCGCGGTTCGTCCCTCCACCCCCATCTCCCTCGCCCTGCAGGGCAAGGGGGCCCGCCGGTCCCTCGCCGCCGTGGCCTCCTCCGGCCTGGTGCTGACGATGGCGGCGACCTCCGCCACCGCCGGCCCGTCCGAGAACGCCGCCCTGCCTAACGTCGACGTCTCGGCGCCCACCGCCGAGGCGCTCAGCGCCCTGGCCACCACCCCGACCGTCAGCGTGCCGACCGGCGCCGAGTGGACGGCGGACTCCGTCGCCGACGAGGTCGAGGCCAAGGCCCCCCGCCCGGTCGTGCGGCCCGAGCCCGTGGTCGAGCGCAGCACGCAGCAGGCGTCCCGCACCGGCCAGCGCGCCGCGCTCACCGCCGAGGCCACCGAGGCCACCACGGCTGAGGTCACCGGGGCCGAGGCCACCGACACCGTTGCGGAGGCCACCACCGTCTCCGCCGGGGCCGAGACGGCCGCCCCGGCCGATGAGCCGGCGCCGGCCGCCGCCCCCGCGGCCTCGGCGTCCGCCTCGGCCATCGTGAACATCGCCCGGCAGTACATCGGCACCCCCTACGTCACCGGCGGGGCCAGCCCGGGCGGGTTCGACTGCTCCGGCTTCACCCAGTACGTCTTCGCCCAGGCCGGCATCTCCCTGCCGCGCACCTCCTCCGCCCAGCGCGGCGCCGGTGTCGTCGTCTCCGCCGCCGAGGCCCGCCCCGGGGACCTGGTGTGGGGGCCCGGGCACGTGGGCATCTACACCGGCAACGGCCAGCACATCGCCGCCCGCAACCCCAGCACGCCGCTGTACGAGAGCCCCATCTACATGTCCAACCCGACCTTCATCCGGGTCACCGGCTGACCCACCGGCACCACGCTCGCCGCACCGCCAGGTGCCGGCCCCTGCCAGCGGCCCGTCCCTTCATCGGGGCGGGCCGCTGGTGGTTCCGCCGCACCTGCCGCCGGCGCCTCCACCAGCCGTTACTGCTCGCCGGCTCCGCAGTTCGCGGCACAATGAGGTCAAAGGTCAACAGACCACCAAGAGGAGGTTGGGACAATGGCGCGTGCGAATGTCATCGTCGTCGGCGTGGACGGCTCGGAGCCGAGCCTCGCGGCCGTGGACTGGGCGATCGGCGAGGCGCAGAAGTGCGGCTGGCGCCTGCACATCGTCTGTGCGTACGCGCTGCCGTCCTTCACCGCGGCCTCCCTCGACGGCGGCTACGCCGCCATGGACGACACCGCCATCCAGCAGGGCGCCCAGGCGGTGGTGGACGAGGCCGTCGACCGCTGCCGGACCGCCGGGGTGGAGGTGACCTCGGCGCTGGAGACCGGTGACCCGGCCGGTGTCCTGGTGGACCTCTCCCGGGAGGCCAGCCTCGCCGTCGTCGGCACCCGCGGCGGCGGCGGGTTCACCGACCGGCTGCTCGGCACCGTCTCCTCGGCGCTGCCGGCGCACGCGCACTGCCCGACCGTCGTCGTGCCCGTCCAGGGCAAGCGGGACTTCCAGCCCGTCCGGCGCATCGTGGTCGGGGTCGACGGCTCGGAGTCCGCCCGGATCGCGCTGCGCCGCGCGGTGGACGAGGCCGAGCGGTGGGACGCCGAGCTCACCGCCGTCGCCGCCGTCCCGATCGCCACCGGCGCCGGGGCGATGGCCTGGCTGCCCGCCGCCGTCGACCGCGACGAGGTGCTCGCCGACGTGCGCGAGGGCCTGGCGGTGGCCGTGGCCGCCGCGGTCGGCGACCGGAAGGTGCGGGTGCGCCAGCACGCCCTCGACGGCAACGCCGCCGCGCTGATGTCCGAGTTCTCCACCGCGGTGGAGATGGTCGTCGTCGGCTCGCGCGGCCGGGGCGGGTTCGCCGGGCTGCTGCTCGGCTCGACCAGCCAGGCCGTGCTGCACCACGCCGCCTGCCCGGTCATGGTCGTCCCGGCCCGGATGCGGGACGAGGGGACCTCGCCGGCGGACGTGCCCTGGAACCGCTGAGCCCGGGCGCTACGCCGGCCGCCCCGCCGCCTCCCGGAGCACGTCGGCGAGCGTGTCGAGCGCGAGGTCCAGGTCCTCGGCCGTGATCGTCAGCGGCGGGGCCAGGCGCAGCGTGCTGCCGTGGGTGTCCTTGGTCAGCACGCCGCGGGCGGCGAGACGCTCGGACGCCGCCCGGCCGGTCAGCCCGAGCGCGGGCGCGACGTCCAGGCCCGCCCACAGCCCCACCGTCCGCGCGCCGGCGAGGAGCCCCTCGGCGACCAGGGCGTCCACCCGTGCGGTGAGCTCGGCGCCCAGCGCCCGCGCCCGGGCCTGCAGGTCCCCGGGCGCGAGGAGGTCCACCACCGCCAGGCCGACCGCGCACGCCAGCGGGTTGCCGCCGAACGTCGACCCGTGCGTGCCGGGGGTGAGCACGCCGAGCACCTCCCGGCGCCCCACCACGGCGGACACCGGCAGGATCCCGCCGCCGAGCGCCTTGCCCAGCGTCGTCAGGTCCGCCCGTACCCCCGCCAGGTCCTGGGCGAGGGTGGTCCCGGTCCGGCCCAGCCCGGACTGGACCTCGTCCAGCACAAGCAGGGCGCCGGCGTCGTCGCACAGCGCCCGCAGCCGCGGCAGGTAGTCCGCCGGCGGGATGAGCACGCCGGACTCGCCCTGCACCGGCTCGACGAGCACCGCGACGGTGGTCTCGTCCACCGCGGCGGCCGCGGCGTCGGCGTCGCCGAACGGCACCACCCGGAAGCCCGGGGTGTACGGGCCGAAGTGGTCGCGGGTCTCCGGGTCGGTGCTCGCCGAGACGATGGTCGTGGTGCGGCCGTGGAAGGCGCCGTCGGCGACGACGATGCTCGCCCGCCCGTCCGGCACGCCCTTGACCTCGTACCCCCACTTGCGGGCGGCCTTGATCGCCGTCTCCACCGCCTCGGCGCCGGTGTTCATCGGCAGCATCATCTCGGTGCCGGTGAGCTCGGTGAGGGCGACGGCGAAGGGGCCGAGCAGGTCGTGGTCGAACGCGCGCGAGGTCAGGGTGAGGGTGTCCAGCTGGGCCTTCGCGGCGGCCACCAACGCCGGGTGGCGGTGGCCGAAGTTCAGCGCCGAGTAGCCGGCGAGGCAGTCCAGGTACCGGCGGCCGTGGACGTCGGTGACCCAGGAGCCCTTGCCGGCGTGGAGCACGACGTCGAGGGGGTGGTAGTTGGGGGCGAGGGCGTCGCCGGCGGCGGTACGGGTGGCCGAGGCCGGGGCGGCTGCGTGGTCGAGCACGGGTCCTCCTGTAGGGGTGGCAGCAGGTGTGAGGAGTGTCTCAGGATTCCTGCGCGATGGGTGCCGACGGCGGCCGGAGCGGCGCGGCGGGGCGTCCATTGCTCGGGCGACGGCCCGCCGGAAGGCTCCGCCCGGGGTGCGAGGCGCCATGTCTGTACTCGTGATGGCGGCTTCACGCCCATCTGAAGCCGCCATAGCGAGTACAGACATGGGGGTCGGTGCGTTCTGGGACGGGCAGCGCCTCGTGACCAGCGTGCAGGTGCACGTCCTCGAGTCCCCGCGTGCGCACCCGGCTCGGGCGGCGCCGGTCCAACTGGTGAGCGCGGGTGACGGGCTGCGGCCACGTGCCGGACGCCACCTTCCGTGAATCACCCGGCGGGACTACCGTTGGTTCTTGGTCCCGCACCGGCGGGCCTGCCACCGTTACAGGAGTGAGCGTGCTCAACAGCTGGAACCTCACCACATGCCGCGCCGTCGACCTTCGTCGTCAGGCCAGCATGATGTGTGCGGCCGTCACCTGTTGTTGACCCACTGACTGCGCCCGGCACGACCGCCGGGCCCCAGCCCATGGCTGCGTCGCCGTCGGCCGCACTGGGCAGGCACGCCGCCGCTCCGCCCCGCCGAGAATCCGGCACCGGGGTATCGGCATCGGCGCGGGAAACCCCCGCACGCCGTGCACGGGCGGCGCCCGCACCCGCACCGGCCTCGGCGCTGCACGCTGACCGGCCCTCGCGCCGCACGACCGGCGTGTGACCGGCGGCGCGCCACCGGCCCCACCGGCGTCCGCCTCGGCGGTGCCCGGTGGCTGACCACGGCGCCGCTTGCCCGCGTCGGTGCAGCCCGCGGCCTGCGGCCACAGCCCCCGCACCCCCGTACCCCGCCCTCCGGGCGGCCCTCCCGCGCCACGCCCCCGTGACGCACGACCGAAAGGCACCCCGACCGTGTCCACCTCATCCACGCAGCCGGCGGCCACCGAGCCGCGCCGCCGGCTGCGCCTGCCCTCCTTCAGCGTCCAGATCCTCCTCGGCCTGGCCCTGGGCGTGCTGCTCGGCTGGCTCGCCCTGTCCATCGGCAAGACCCCCGCCGGCGAGGAGAACGGCCTGACCGTCGCGCTGAGCACCATCGGCGGCTCATTCGTGAGCCTGCTCAAGGCGGTCGTCCCGCCGCTGGTGTTCACCGCGATCGTGGCCTCGATCGCCAACCTGCGCGGAGTAGCCAACGCCGCCCGCCTGGCCGGGCAGACCCTGCTGTGGTTCGCCATCACCGCCCTGATCGCCGTCGGCATCGGGATCGGGCTGGGCCTGCTGCTCCAGCCCGGCAGGACCGCCGGCGTCGACGAGTCCGAGGCCGGCGCCCCGAGCACGACCGGCACCTGGCTGGACTTCCTCCAGGGTCTCGTCCCGCAGAACTTCCTCGGCCTGGGCGCCTCGTCCAGCCTGGAGACCGCCGACGACGGGACCATCACCGCGGTCAGCACCGGGCTGAGCTTCAACGTCCTGCAGATCATCGTCATCGCCCTGGTCGTGGGCATCGCGGCGCTGAAGACCGGCACCAAGGCCGAGCCGTTCCTCACCCTCAACCGCTCCGTGCTCACCGTGGTCCAGAAGGTCCTGTGGTGGATCATCCGGCTCGCCCCGCTCGGCACCCTGGGCCTGATCGGCCGGGCCATCGCCACCTACGGCTGGACCTCGCTGGCCAGCCTGGGCACCTTCGCCATCGCCGTCTACCTCGGCCTGGCGCTGGTGCTGCTGGTCGTCTACCCGGTGCTGCTGAAGAGCCACGGGCTGTCCGTGGGCCGGTACTTCCGCGGCGCCTGG
This sequence comes from Georgenia sp. TF02-10, assembly GCF_022759505.1. Lineage (NCBI taxonomy): Bacteria > Bacillati > Actinomycetota > Actinomycetes > Allobogoriellales > Allobogoriellaceae > Georgenia > Georgenia sp. TF02-10. The sequence goes on from NZ_CP094289.1 coordinate 869,361, forward strand.
CCGGCGATCCAGCTCGGCTTCGTCTCCCGCTCCTCCATCGGCACCCTGCCGGTGACCGAGCGGGTCACCCACCGCAACCTCGGCGTGCCGCGGGCCTACGCCTCCTTCGCCGTGCCGCTGGGCTCGACGACCAAGATGGACGGCTGCGCCGCGATCTACCCCGCGGTCGCCGCGATCTTCGTCGCCCAGTTCTTCGGGATCGACCTCTCCGTCCTGGACTACCTGCTCATCGCGTTCGTCTCCGTGGTCGGGTCCGCGGCGACGGCCGGGCTCACCGGGGCGGTCGTCATGCTCACCCTGACCCTGTCCACCCTGGGCCTGCCGCTGGAGGGCGTGGGCCTGCTGCTGGCCATCGACCCGATCCTGGACATGGGCCGCACCGCGGTGAACGTCGCCGGGCAGGTGCTGGTGCCGGTCATCGTGGCCAAGCGCGAGCGCATCCTCGACGTCGAGCAGTACAACGCCGCCGACGCCGAGGACCTCTTCGCGGACGACGACGACGAGGTGCCGGCCCCCGCGGCCGAGGAGACCGACGGCGTGGCCTCCGCCGGCGACGACGCGGCCACCGTCGTTACCGGCACGGCCACGCCGGAGCCGGCCGGCCGGCGCTGAGGGGGTCGGGCGCGGGCGGCGTCGACGGCGGCCGCGGCGGATGCCCGTCGCGGCCGCGCTCGCGCGGCTGAGCGCTGGTGACCATACTTCGGGCGCATGAATCGAACGCTTGCCGCGTCCGCCGCGGCGGCCCTCCTGCTGGTTCTCGGATGTGCCGCGTGCACACCTGAGCCGGTGCCGTCTGAGACCGCCGGGACGCCGTCGCCCGAAGGGACGCTTGAGGTGGACCTGACGATGAGCGTCGTCCTCAACGCGGACGGCTCGGTGTCGGTGACCGCTGAGTCGAACCTGCCCGATGGCACCGAGCTCGGATCGTCAGTGTTCCAGGAGGGCGCGTTTCTCGCCCAGGACTCCCAGACGTTGCACGGCGGCAGCGCCTCGTTCGGGCCGTTCAGTGACGAGGGCGGCCCGATCCCCCCGGGAACCTATGAGGTGAGCGTGACCATGCCCATCGCGCGCAACCAGCCCGACGAGGTGAAGGCGACTATCGGTGAAGCTGGCGAGAACCTGACGGGGCCCTTGGTCAGCGAAGAGAGCATCACGGGCGATGCCGTGGTGAGCGTCAGCGATCAGCTCGTCGTGCCCTAACAGTGGCACTCAGTCCCGCTCCCTGCGGCGGCCGGGCGGCCCGGTCCGCCCGGTCCGCCCGGTCAGGTGGCGCTCCACCCGCCACAGCGCGAGGGCGGACATCGTCTCGAGGACGGGGGTCAGGACCATGCCGGTCCACCGGCGCGGGAGCGGGCCGCGCAGCCAGACGTCCTCCTCCCACCGGGCCTCGCACGCCGTCGGCCCGCGCGGGTGCACGCTGATCTGCACGGAGCCGAGCAGGACCGGTCCGACCTTGCGGACCTCGAGCAGCCCGGCGGCCCCGCCGTCGGGCGGCCGCACCCCTACCACCTGCATGCGGTCGACGAACGCGCAGGCCGTCACGGCGGTCACCGCGTCCCCGGGCCGGGGCGGCACCGGCGGCGCGTCGACCACGGTCAGCGGGGTCCACCGGCCGTGCCCGCGCAGGTCGGTCAGCAGCGCGAACGCCTCGGCGGCGGGGACGGGCAGCGTGCGGCGCACGGCTCAGCCGGTGACCTGCTCGACGATCAGGGCGGCGACCTCGGTCGGCTCGCGCTCGGGCAGCCAGTGCCCGGCGTCGAGCACGACGAACCGGTACGGGGCCTCGACGTGCTCGGCGGTCAGCTCCGCGGCCGTCCGGCCGAGGGCGGGGTCGCGGTCGCCCCAGACGAAGGTGGTCGGCACGCGCACCGGCCCGACCTTCGAGCGCTGCAGCGGGACGGCCCGGTACCAGTTGAGGGCCGCCGTCAGCGCCCCGGGCTCGCGCATCCGCGCGGCGTACCGCGCCGCGGCGCCCTCCGGCAGGCCGGCGGCGCGCAGCGCCCGGTCCAGGCGGGGACCGAGGGTGGCCTCGGGCAGCCGGGGCAGCTGGAAGAACCCCATGTAGGACGAGCGCAGCAGCTGGGCCGAGCGCAGGGTTGCCCGGGCCAGCGCCTGCGGGTGCGGCGTCGAGACCGCCGTGTAGGTGGCGATCCGGTCCGGGTGCGCGGCGGCCAGCGCCCAGCCGACCAGGCCGCCCCAGTCGTGGCCCACCAGGTGCGCCCGCTCCAGGCCGGCGGCGTCGAGCAGGGCGAGGACGTCGGCCACCAGGAAGTTCGTCCGGTAGGCCGCCCGGCCGGGCGGCCGCGCGCCGGGGGAGTAGCCGCGCTGGTCCGGCACGAGCGTGCGCAGCCCGGCGCCGTGCAGCGTCGGCACGACGGCGTCCCAGCTCGACCCCTCCTGCGGGAACCCGTGCAGGAGCACCACCGTCGCGCCGTCGACCGGTCCCTCGTCCCGGACCTGGAAGCGCAGGCGGCCCCGGCGCAGCTCCTGGATTCGGCTCATGGATCGCACGCTACGCGAAGCGCCCGGGCGGGACATCCCCACCCGGGCGCTCTCGCGTTGCTCCGACCGGTCAGGCGGTGCCGGACTGCGGCTGGGTGTTGTCGGTGCCGCCGAGCTCGCGGAGGAACTCGTGGCACTTGTGGGCGCGGTCGGAGTCCTCCTTCATCACCTGCTCGAAGAAGGAGGCGATGTCCTCCCGGCCGGCGTTGCGCGCGTCGCGCACGTACTGGCCGTAGTCGTGCCCCGCCTTCAGGGAGTGGTACTGGACGGAGATGAGGTCGAAGGTCACGTCGTCGAAGCCGGTCTCACCGGTAGCCATGAGCAGTTCCTTTCTCTAGGTGGGTTGGGGTTCTTCCGAGAGGTAGGCCCCTCGAAGCTTGCAGTCCGTGCCGTCCGCCGGCACCGCGTCGGTCGGACGGGTGAGCCAGGCCGACCGGCACGGTCAGCGGGGGCGCCGGCCGGACGGACAGCGGGCGCACGGGATCGAGACGGTCAGCGGGCGTACGTCGTGCCCGTGCCGGCCGCGGTGCTCCGGCGCGCCGGCCACAGGGCGATGAGGAGCCCCAGGACGACGCTGATCGCGTGCAGCCAGTTGTCGGCGCCGTTGATGTTCAGGAAGTTGATGTCCGGGTTGTTCACCGCGAAGAGCCCGTAGACGAATGCGGCGCCGTAGCCGACGACGAGGATCCAGCCGAAGGTCCGGGCGCTCGCGGACCTCGCCCACATGGTCACGCCGAGCAGGCCGATGAGGAGGTGGACGACGTTGTGCAGCGGGTTGATCGCGAAGCCGAGGAGGGTCTGGTCGTGGTTGTGCTCCAGCCATCCGCTGAAGCCGGTGATGAAGAAGCCGACGACGCCGATGATGAGGTACACCAGGCCGACGAGGAGCGCCAGCCATTGGTGCGGCCCGCGCCCCGTGCTCACCTCTTGTGATCGTGACGTTGCCATGAGGTCTCTCCGTCCCAGAAAGGTGCGCTTCGTCACAGGGTGCCCCGATATGGGTGGAGGCGCATCTCGGACGCAGGGTGCGGGTTTGGTCGGCGGCGCCGGCGGCGGGTCGACGGCGGCGGCGCGTGGGTCAGCGGCGCTCAAGCAGGTCGTGCTCGGCGATGACGTCCCGCGCCAGCGTCTTGTAGCCCTCGGTGTCGAAGAAGACGGTGATCCGGTCCCCCTCGTGCCGCATGACGACCCCGTCGCCCCACTCGCGGTGCCGCACCGGCGCCTGGAGCGGGAACGGGTCGTCCTGGCCGTCGCCATCGGAGGGGCCGCCGTCGTCGGGAGCACCGGCGCGATCGCTGCCGTCAGCGGCACCACCGCGACCGCCGTCGTCAGCGGCACCACCGCGACCGCCGTCGTCCGGACCGCCCCGGCCCGGGGCACCCGGACCCGGGCCCCCGCCGGCCGGCGCCACGGGCGGGGAGTCGGCCGACGCTGGGGAGGCGGACCGCACCGGCTGCGTCGGCACCGCCGGCCCCTCCCCGAGCACGGGCACCTCCGCCGGCTCGGCCGCCTCCGCCTCGGCCTCGGCCGGGTCGGCGAGCTCCCCGGGGGCGGCCGCCGCCCGCCCGTCCGGCTCGGCACCGTCCGGCGCCTCGCCCCGCGCCAGGCACACGTCGCAGTTCCCGCACGGCCCCACCTGCTCCTCGCCGAAGTAGCCGAGCAGGAACGCGCGCCGGCACTCCGTCGTCTCGGCGTAGCCGCGCAGCATCTCGATCCGCGAGCGGGCGATCCGCTCGCGGGACTCCGTCGCCTCCTCCGCCCGCTTCACGACGGCGGCCGGCCGGTCCGTGCCGACGGCCACCACCCCGCGGCCCTCCCGGCGCGCCGCCCCGGCCTCGACGAGGAGGTTCACCAGCCCGGAGACCCGCCGGGCGGAGATGCCCGACGCCTCCGCCAGCGCCTTGCGGGTGACCGGACCGTCGGCCTTCAGCAGCGCCCGCAGCACGGCCCGCAGCGCCTCGCCGTCGACCCGGGTGCTGGCGAAGAACCGCCGCAGCCCGAGGTCCTCGGGCCGGTAGTGCAGGGTGGCGAGGGCGGGCTCGCCGTCCCGGCCGGCCCGGCCGATCTCCTGGTAGTAGCTGTCCAGGGAGTCCGGGGCGTCGGCGTGCACGACGAACCGGACGTCGGCCTTGTCGATGCCCATCCCGAAGGCGGTGGTGGCCACGACCACGTCGAGGTCGCCGTCGAAGAAGGCCCGGTGGACCTCCTCCCGGTCCTTGTCCCGCCGGCCGGCGTGGTAGGCGGCGGCGCGCCGGCCCGCCTCGCGCAGCGCCTGAGCGTACCGCTCGGTGTCCGCCCGGGTGGCCACGTACAGCAGGCCCGGCCCGGGCAGCGCGGCGACGTCCTCCACGACGGCGCGGCGCTTGGTCGCGTCCTCGGTGTACCGGCGGACCACCAGGCGCAGGTTGGGCCGGTCGAACCCGCGGGCGAGCACGAGCGGGTCCCGCAGCCCGAGCCGCTCGACGATCTCCCGCTGCACCGGCGCGGACGCCGTCGCGGTCAGCGCCAGGACGGGCGGGCGCCCGACGTGCTCGGCCGCCGCGGCCAGGCCCAGGTAGTCCGGGCGGAAGTCGTGCCCCCAGGAGGAGACGCAGTGCGCCTCGTCGACCACGAACAGCGAGGGCGCGACGCCGCGCAGCCGGTCCAGGACGTCCTCGCGGGCGAGCTGCTCGGGGGAGAGGAAGAGGAACTCGGCGCCGTCGCGGCCGACGGCGGTCCACGCCTCCGCGTTCTCCCGCCGGCCCTGGGCGGAGTTGACGGTGACCGCCTCCGGCGCGTCGGCGGCCCGGTCGATGCCGGCGACCTGGTCGTCCTGCAGGGCGATGAGCGGGGAGACGACGACGGTCGCGCCCGCCCGGAGCAGCGCCGGCACCTGGTAGATCGCCGACTTCCCGCTCCCGGTGGGCATCACCGTGAGCACGTCGCGGCCCTCGACGACGGCGGCCATGGCCTCGGCCTGGCCCGGCCGCAGGGAGTCCCAGCCGAAGGCGTCCTGGGCGACGCGGCGCAGCTCGTGCTGCACGTCCGCGGATGTCATGCGGTCACTGTGCGGCCCGCGCGCCCGGCGGGCAACGTGGGGCCGGCACAGCGCGGGTGGGCCTCGGCACACCAGGAGGTCGGACGTCCTCTGCGGTGGCAGCAGGCCAGCCGGCGGAGGTTGCCCGCCGCCGGAGCGTGCTCAGGCCCGGTGCTGGGCGGTGGCCCGGTTGTGCTCCAGCGCTGTGCCGAGCCAGAAGGACAGGCCCTCCTCACCCGCGACCGATTCCGCCGCCACCGAGATCCAGCCCGGACCCATGCTCCGGCCCGCCCCCATCTCGGCCCGGGACGCCCCGGGCACCCGGACCAGCTCGTCGTCCCGCTCGGCAGCGACGCGGACCAGCAGGCCACCGCCCTTCAGCGCGCTGACGACCATCTTCTCGTTCACCATGAACGACCGGCCGCCGAACATCGGCACCTCGCGCACCGACGGCTCGCCGGACAGCAGCGCGCGGAGACGCTCGACCAGCTCGGACTGCCCGGGCACCGGCGGCCTGGTCATGGGCGGCCTGGTCATGCCTCGGCCGGCGGGCCGAAGGAGAGGCGGTCGAAGATGAGGACGCTCTCGGCGATCTTGCCGTCGCGGACGGTGAAGCACTCCGCGGCGGGCGCCGTCGTGGTGGCCGCCGTCTCGGGGTAGTAGAACAGCGCGACCCGGTCGCCGTCGGCGAAGCTGGCGATGTCCGCCAGCCCGGTCAGTGCGGGAGCGAAACCGGCGATGAACGCGCGGTACGCCGCCTTGCCGGTCAGGTCTGCCCCCGGGGCGCGGCAGGTGATGTCGTCGGCGACCCGTGTCATCGCCCGGTCGACGTCGCCGCTCGTCCACGCCCGGTGGTAGTCCTGCACGACCGCGTACGCGGATTCCTGCGTCATGGTGCGCTCCTTCGTTGGTGGTCCCGGACGTGTGCGGCCGGGTTACTGCTGCCGGACCTATGCGGCCGGGTCACTGCTGCCGGACATGTGCGCCCGGGTCACTGGTCCGGGACCTGTGCTCCCGGGTCATTGCTCTCGGGCCTCCGCTCCCGGGCTTGTCGGTGACCGCGGGCGGTCGCCGTCGTCGAGGGGTCGCCAGCGGTCGGGACCGGGATCTCCGCCCGCGGTGGCGGTCCGCAGCCGCGGCAGGAAGTGCTCCCAACCGTCGGCGTGGCCGGCCAGCTCGGTGTCCGGCAGGCCGGAGTGGGTCAGGTCGACCCGGGTGCCGCCGTCGACGGCGGTGAGCCGGAACTCGACGGTGGAGGCTCCGGCCGGCAGCTCGGCGCTCCCGGCGATGCCCCACGACACGACCACGCGGGCGGGCCGCTCGACGTGCAGGTACCACCCGCGGATCGGGTGCCCGGCGATGTCGACCGCGAAGAGCCCGCCGGGCTGCGGGTCGAGCTCGGCGTGCTGGCCCATCCAGGCCGTCATGCCCGCCTCGGTGGTCAGGTAGTCGAACACCGTCGCCGGCGGGGCGTCGATCTCGATCGAGGCCGTGTACTCAGCCACGGTCATCCTGCTCGCGGGACTCGACGGCCGCCTTGAGGGCCGAGAGCCGGGTGGGCCAGAAGTCGTCGAGGTACGAGCGCACCGCCGCCAGGCCGTCGGTCCTGACGGCGAACAGGTGGCGGGTGCCGTCCCGGGTGCCCGTCGCCAGCCCGGCGTCGCGGAGCACGCCGAGGTGGTGTGACGTCGTCTGCTGGGAGAGGCCGACGCGCTCGGCGATCGCGCCCACCGGACGCGGCTCTGCCCGGATCACGGACAGGATCGCCCGGCGGTTCGGGTCGGCGAGCGCGCGGAGCGCCAGGTCGAGGTCGGGAGCGGGTCCGGCGGCCCTCACTGGTCATCACCGTCCTCTCGGTCATCGCTGCCCTGGGTTCGTGCCGACCACAATAGCACAAACCGACACTTGTACGTACGTCGATGCGTGCTGCCAGAGCGGGCCGGGCCTGTTGTCGACGCTGCCCGCGGCGAGCGCCGCGACGAGGTGCGCAGGTCGATACACCCCTCACCCGGGTTGAAGATCGCGCCCTCATCGGGCACGGCCGCCGCGCGCACGTCGGGCAGGCGCGTCACACGTCGCGGGGACTGAGAGCGGTGGCGGGCGGAGCCGAGGTCCTGACGGGCGTCGCCCCGGTCGACCTCGCCGTCGACGACGCCGGCGTGCGCGGGGTGCGCCTGGCCGACGGCCGTCGGCTCGACGCGGATCGCGTCGTGCTGGTGACAGGTGCCGCGGCCCCGGCGCAGCTCGCCGACCTCGGCGTCCACGCGCCGGATGCCACGGTGCCGGCGTGCCTCGTCATCACGCGCCCGCTGCCCGTTCCCGTGCGGACGGTCTTGAACGCGCCCCGTGTCGCCGTGTGCCCGATGCCCGATGGCGGGGTGTCGATCGATGCGGGATGGGCGGAGCGGTCCATCGTCGTGGACGCGGACGGTGCGCTCTCCGTGCCGCCGGAGACGAGCGAGTAGCTGCTCGCCGAGGGGTCCGAGGTGCTCGCCGGCCGGCCGGCGCTGACCGTCGCACGGATCGGCGTGGGCTCGAAGCCCATCCCCGGTGACGGCGAGCCCGTCGTCGGTGCCGTCACCGAGATCCCGGGTCTCTTCGTGCTGTTCACTCATTCGGGCGCGACAGTCGGGCTCATCCTGGGCGAGCTCCTGGCGGAAGAGATCAGCACCGGCGGTCCCGCGCCGGTGCTGGCCCCGTTCCGCATCGAGCGGTTCGCGACGAAGCCCCGGTCCGGCGCGTCGACCCCGGCGCGTGGACACCGGTCGCCAATCCCTGAGCCACGGGGCCAAGCCCTGTTGACACCGTTCCCAATGTACGCAAGAGTGGTCGAAGTGGGAACGTTCCACTTTTTGTTCCCGCGGACGAAGCGACGTAGAGAAAGCGACAGCGATGAGCGAGTTGATCCCGGTTCCTGATGACTTCGAAGCATGCGTCCAGCACGCCATCGACCAGGACGGGAAGGCTCGTGCGCTCGTCGAGCGCGCGGTCGAGCGCGGCGTCGAGCGCGTCTACCTCGTCGGCTGCGGCGGCTCGCACTTCGGCACCTATCCGGCGTTCGACCTGCTCGACCGGTACGCCCCCGGGATCGTCTCGCAGCGGATCACGAGCGCTGAGCTGACCTCGCGCGCGCCGATCGGCCTCGACGACAAGGCGCTCGTGGTCGCCGCGTCCCACTCGGGCAACACCCCCGAGACGGTCGCCGCCGCGGAGTTCGCGAAGGAGCGCGGCGCGCTGGTAGCGGGCATCTCGCGACAGGGTGAGAACGGGCTCTCGCGCATCGGGGACCTGCACTTCGACTACCCGGACACGATCTCGATCACCGAGCCCAAGCTCGTGCACAACGAGCAGATCGCGGCCGCCCTCCTCGACGCGTTCGGTGCGCCCGAGAAGGCCGCTGAGCTTCGCGCCGGCATCCCCGCACTGCCCGGTGCGCTGCGTGCCGTCAAGGATGAGGTCGCCGAGGCGGGCGAGCGGGTCGCCGACCTGCTCGCGGCGCCGGACGCCCCGCTCAGCTACATCGTCGGTGGCGGGCCCGCATACGGCATGGCCAAGATGATGGCCTGGTGCTACTTCCAGGAGATGAGCTGGATGAACTCGGCGGCCATCAACGCCGGCGACTTCTTCCACGGGCCGCTCGAGATGGTGCTCGAAAACACCACCGTCGTCACGCTCGTGGCCGAGGACGCCAGCCGGTCGCTCGGCGAGCGCGTCGTCCGCTTCGCCGCCCAGCAGACGCGCAACTCCGCCGCGGTCGACACCGCCGCGTTCTCGCTCCCGGGCATCCCGGCCGCGTCGCGCCCCGACCTCAGCGTGCTCGCGCTCATGAGCGCCGAGCGCCGCGTGCTCGACCACGTCGCCGCGCGTCGTGGCCACGACACGTCGCAGCGCCGGTACATGTACAAGATCGCGTACTGAGCGGCGAGCGGAATCCTGGCGATGAGAGTCCTGGGTGCCGGCGACAACGTCGCCGACCGGTATCTGCATCAGTCGATGCTGTATCCCGGCGGCAACGCGCTGAACGTCGCCGTCTTCGCCGCGCGCCTGGGTGCGCGCGCCGGCTACCTCGGCGTGCTGGGTGACGACGCCGCGGGCCGGCAGATCCTGCGTGCGCTGCGGGCCGAGCACGTCGACACGTCGCTCACGCGGGTCGTGCACGGTCCGAACGCCACCGCCGACGTCGAGTTGCGCGGCAACGACCGGGTGTTCCTGCGTTCGGATCGCACGACCGCGCTCTTCGAGCTCGACGATCTCCAGCTCGAGGCCATGGCGGCGTACGACGTCGTGCACTCGGGGTACGCGGGGACGCTGCTGGCGCGCGTCCCCGACATCGCCCAGCGGGCCCGCGTGTCGTTCGATTTCGGCAGCCGCTTCGACGTCGCGGAGGCCGAGCCGTACCTCGCCCACCTGCACCTCGCGAGCTTCTCCGGTGGCCATCTCGCCGAGTCCGACGCGCGCGAGCTCGTGCGCCGGGTCCTCGACGCCGGCGCCGAGTACGCGCTCGTGACCCTCGGATCCCGGGGCGCCCTGCTCGGGTCGGCGACCGGCATCCGCCATCAGGACGCCGACCGGGTGAGCGCCAAGGACACGCTCGGTGCCGGCGATGCGTTCATCGCCGGCGTCCTCGTGGGGATCGGCACCGGACGCGACATCCGTTCGACGCTCATCGCCGCGAGCGCGCAGGCCGCGCAGGTCTGCCAGGTCAACGGCGCCTTCGAGCACGGCATCGCGTTCGATGCGGACGCCGTGCGCCGGGAACATGGAGTGGACGATGAGACCAATGACGAGCAGAAGACGGTGACGGCATGAGCCTGCGCATCGGCGTGGACACCGGCGGGACCTTCACAGATGTCTGCGCCTTCGACGAGCGGACGGCCCGTGTGCACGTGCGGAAGGTGTCCAGCACGCCGAACGACCCGGGTCGGGCGATCGTCCAGGGGGTCACCGAGATCCTCGACCAGATCGGCGACCGCAGGATCGACGAGGTCAGCTACTTCGCGCACGGCACGACGGTCGGCACGAACGCGTTGCTCACCGGGCGGGGTGCACGCACCGGCCTGATCACGACGCGGGGGTTCCGGGACCTGCTCGAGCTCGGCCGAGGCCGCCGGCCCAGCATGTACGACCCGCAGGCCGACAAGCCCCAGCCGCAGGTGCCGCGGCACCTCCGGATGGAGGTCACCGAGCGCGTCCGGCACACCGGCGCCGTCGAGACCCCGCTCGATGAGGACGACGTGCGCCGCGCCGTGCGGCAGCTCCGGGCCGAGGGCGTGGAGTCGATCGCCGTCTGCCTGCTTTACAGCTACCTCAACGCGGACCACGAACGGCGCATCGGGGAGATCATCCGCGAGGAGTTCCCCGAGGCGTACGTCTCGCTGTCGTGCGACGTGCTGCCCGAATTCCGCGAGTACGAGCGGCTGTCGACCGTCGTCACGAACTCGTACGTCGGCCCCGTGGTGGCGAACTACCTCGCTCGCCTGCGCGGGGTCCTCGCCGACCGCGGGCTCACCGCGGTGCCGCATGTCACGCAGAGCAACGGCGGCGTCATCCCGTTCTCCACCGCCGAGGCCCTCCCGGTGCGGCTCGTGCTGTCCGGGCCGAGCACCGGCGTCGTCGGCGCAGCGCAGATCTGCTCGGCGGCGGGCTTCGACGACATCATCACCTTCGACATGGGCGGGACGTCCTCGGACATCTCCCTGGTGCAGGAGGGCCGTCCCAAGGTCACTGCCGGGATGGAGCTCGACGGACGGCCCGTCCGCTCGCCGATGCTCGACATCCACACCGTCGGCGCCGGGGGCGGCTCGCTCGCCTGGATCGACAGCGGCAACCACCTCCGCGTGGGGCCGCAGAGTGCCGGCGCCTTCCCCGGACCGGCGTGCTACGGCAACGGCGTGGATGCGGCGGTCACCGACGCAAACGTCGTGCTGCGCATGCTGAACCCGGAATACCTGCTGAACGGGCAGATGAAGATCGACCGCGCGGCGTCCGTCGCCGCGGTCGAGCGGCTGGCCACGCCGCTCGGCCTGGGCGTCGAGGAGACGGCGCTCGGCATCCTCCGGGTCGTCACGGCCAACATGGCCCGGGCCATCCGGGTGGTGAGCGTCCAGCGCGGCTACGACCCGCGCGGGTACGCACTCGTGCCCTTCGGTGGCGCTGGTCCCCTGCACGCCTCGCGCCTGGCGCGCGAGCTCGGCATGCGGACCATGGTCGTCCCGGAGATCCCGGGTGCGCAGTCCGCGCTCGGCCTGCTGATGACCGATGTGAAGACCGACTTCATGCGGACGCAGATCATGGCCGTCGACGCCGCGGGCGCCGCGTCGGTGGACGCCGTGTTCGACGAGCTCGCGGCATCGGCGGCGGAGTGGTTCGTCGAGGAGCAGGTCGACGACGTCGGCCGGACCCTGCGCCGGCGGATGGATCTGCGTTACCGCGGCCAGAACTTCGAGCTCTCGGTCGAGCTTCCCGACGGGCAAAGGCTCGCCGCTGACGGCATCGACCCGGTCATCGAGCTCTTCCACGAGGCGCACGAGCGCGTCTACGGCTACCGCTCGGAGGATGCCGCGGTCGAGGTCGTCACGTTCCGCCTCGAGGCGGCGGGATCCGCGGCCCACGTCGAGGTCCGTCGCGACGAGGTCACACCCTCGGACCCCGAGCGGGCGCTCGTCGAGCTGCGCAGCACGTGCTTCGACCCCGTCGTCGGCTACGTCGACACCCCGGTCTACGACCGCGCGCGGCTCACGCCCGGCGACGTCATCACCGGACCGGCCATCGTCGAGCAGATGGACACGACCACCGTGCTGCTGCCGTCCGACATCTGTCGCGTCGACGCCTATCGCAACCTCATCGTCGAGATCGGAGACCAGGAATGACCGCCGTCGAGTTGGACCCGGTGCTGGTGGAGGTCGTCGGCTCCGCCCTGTCGACCATCGTCGAAGAGATGAGCGAGACGCTGGTGAAGGCCGCGTACTCGCCGAACATCAAGGAGCGGCGCGACTGCACGGCGAGCCTGTTCGACGCGCAGGGCCAGGCCATCGCGCAGGACGAGGGCGGCTCGCCGCTGCACCTCGGCTCGCTCATGGGCATCGTCTCGTCGTTGCGCGAACGCTATCCGCTCGAGCAGATCCGCCCCGGTGACGTGTTCATCGGCAACGACCCGTACACGGGTGGCGGCTCGCACCTGCCCGACATCGTGCTGGCCACGCCGATCTTCATCGACGGCGAGCTCACGGCATGGGCGGCCGCGCTGGCCCACCACGCCGACTTCGGCGACCGCGGCCACGCGCACATCTTCCAGGAGGCCATCCGCATCCCGCCGGTGCACCTCGTCCGCGAGGGCGTGCGACAGGAGGAACTGCTGCAGCTCATCCTCCTGAACTGCCAGGTGCCCGACGAGCGCATCGCGGACCTCCGGGCCCAGGAGGCCGCCCTGCGGGTCGCCATCGTGCGGTACGAGGAGCTGTGCGCGCGGCACGGGTCCGACGTCGTGCGCGGGATCGGGTCGGAGCTGCTGGACTACACGGAGCGGCGCACGCGCGCGGCGATCGCCGAGTTCCCCGACGGCGAGTACACGTTCGAGGACCGCTTCGACTGCCCCGAGCTGGACGATGAGCTCACGCTGAAGGTGCGCATCGTCGTGCGGGGCGACGAGATGCTGTTCGACTTCGCCGGCAACCCGCCGCAGGTCCGGGCGAGCGTGAACGTCGTCTGGACCGGGCTCTACGCCGCGGTCTACTACACGATCAAGACGCTCATCGACTCGGACATCGCGCCGAACGCGGGCCTCTACCGCCCGGTGACCATCGAGGCGCCGGAGGGGTCGATCATCAACTGCTCCGCCCCGGCCGCGGTCAACGGGCGCAGCGAGACGTGCCAGCGCATCGTCGACCTCATCCAGGGTGCCCTCGCACCCGCCGTCCCCGAGCGCGTCACCGGCGCGTCGAACGGCGCCAACACGGGCGTGCACTTCTCGGGGCACGACCGGCTGCGAGGGCGCGACTTCGTGTACCTCGAGACCATCGGCGGCGGCAGCGGCGCCCGGTACAACAAGGAGGGCCTCGACGGCGTCCAGGTGCACATGACGAACACGTCCAACCTCCCGGTCGAGAGCCTGGAGACCGAGTATCCGCTCATGGTCGAGGCGTACGAGTTCATCGAGGACTCGGGCGGCATCGGCGAGCACCGCGGCGGCATGGGGATTCGGCGGCGGATCCGCGTCGAGGCGGAGGACGTGCACTTCTGGCTCGACACCAGCCGGCAGAAGTCGCAGCCGTGGGGGGTCTTCGGCGGCGGCCCGGGGGCCTCGGCCCGCTGCGTGCTCAGCGAGGACGCCAGGCCGATCGACCACGGATACACCGTGCTGCAGCCGGGGCAGTGGGCGTCGATCGAGACGGCCGGCGCCGGCGGCTACGGCGATCCCGCGGCGCGACCGGATGCCGCGCTCGAGGCGGACGTCCGCGATGGGCGGGTCTCGCAGGAGACGGCTCGCAGCTACCGCGACTGAGCGGACGCTCCGACAGGCGGGGCGGCGACCGAACCACGCACCAGGAGCTCGGCGGCGAGCATCTGGCGCGGGAGTTCCGCCGTCCCGCCTCGGATGATCCCGACGAGCGTGGTGGTGGCGGTCGCACCGAGACGCTGTCTCGGCTGTTCGATGACCGTCACCGCCGGCTGCACCATGGTCGTCCAGTCCTGGTCGTCGAAGCCGATGAAGGATAGGTCGCCGGGAACCTCCAGGTCGGCGGCGCGGATGCCTCGGTAGGCGCCCGAGCTCAGTACCGCGTCGGTGGCGTGCATGGCCGTGGCGTCGATCCCGCGCTCGAGGAACGCCCGCACCGCCTGCTGCGCGTCGGCCGTGGAGTAGCCGGATCGGATGATGAGCTCGTCGTCGATGTCGATCCCCGCCTCGCGCAGGGCGCGGCCGTACCCGACGAGACGTTGCGCCGACGGGCGCACCAGCGCGTGATCGAGCTCGGCGGTCGCGCGGTCGACGAGGCTGTCGAGCGCGAGGTGCGCCGCCGACGCCTCGGTGACGAGCGCGATCCGGCGGTGCCCCTCGTCGATGAGGGCACGGATGGCCTGCTGCGTCGCGTCGACGTGGTCGACCGAGACGAGTGGGATCCCCTCCAACCCCGGCATCTGGCGGTCGAGCAGGACGATCGGCAGTCCCTCGCCGTGCAGGCGCATGATCGCGGCCGGTTCGGGCTGGAACACGGGCGCGATGACGATCCCGTCCACGCGCTGCTCGGCCAGCAGCTCGAGCGACCGCGCCTCGATGTCGGCGTCGTTGTCGGTGTTGCTGACGAGCACCTCGAACCCGGCCGCCCGGGCGGTATCGGCGAGACCGCGCAGCACGGCGGAGAAGAACGGGATCGCGACATCCGGCACGACGATCCCGATCGTGTTGGTGGCCCCCGACTTCATGGCTCTGGCGAGCTGGTTCGGGCGGTAGCCGAGGCGGTCCGCGGCGTCGAGCACCTTCTTCCGGGTCTTCTCGCTCGCCGAACCGGTCTGTGCGAGCACGCGGGCCGCCGCGGACTTCGAGACCCCTGCTGCCAACGCGACGTCGATGATCGTCACTGCCCCGTGCGCCATGCGTCGCTCTCCTCTTCGATCGATGGCACCGTAGCGGACGTGGTGTCTGCCGCGATGGCCGGGGATCACCGCTCGGTAGATCTTCCCTCATGATATTGACATCGTTCCCAACGTGCGTCAGAGTGGGACGACGCGACCGGGAACGTTCCCATTTTCGGTGCGCTCCAGGCAGTGTCTCTCCCGCCCGACGAACGACAGGAGGAGGTTCACGGCAGAACCCGGCGAGTGGACGAGTGAGTACCCGAACGGCTCACCGTGTCCCGGTCCGGCCCTCGGCATCGCGGCCGAGCACGTTGTTTCT
The DNA here is from genome assembly GCF_022759505.1 of Georgenia sp. TF02-10. Lineage (NCBI taxonomy): Bacteria > Bacillati > Actinomycetota > Actinomycetes > Allobogoriellales > Allobogoriellaceae > Georgenia > Georgenia sp. TF02-10. The sequence goes on from NZ_CP094289.1 coordinate 884,771, forward strand.
GTTCCCACGCCCCCTGGGCCCTCTAGAGACGGATCCACACCGCATGAACACGCTCCACGTCAGACCCTCGCGCGGTGGCCGGCGCATCGCCGTCGCCGCCGCCTTGGCGCTCGCCGTCGGTCTCGCCGGCTGCGCCGGCGGCTCGAACAACGGCGGCGGCTCGAACAACGGCGGCGGCAGCACCGCCGCCGACCAGACGCTCACGATTGGCTTCTCGGCCGAGCCCCCCGGCTTCAAGACCGGTGTCGACCAGGGCTCCGCCAACCGTCAGGTGACCACGCTCGTGCGTCGCGGTCTGCTGTCGTACGGACCCGAGGGCGAAGTCGTGCCCGCGCTCGCCGCCGAGTACGAGGTGTCCGAGGACGGCCTCACCTATTCGTTCATGCTTCGCGAGGGCCTCGAGTTCTCGAACGGGGACCCGCTGACCTCCGCTGACGTCAAGCGCACGTTCGAGTACCTCGCGGTGCCCGAGAACGGCGCAGCCGACCAGACGTCCTTCGCGAACGTCGCGTCGATCGACACGCCCGACGACACGACCGTGGTGCTCACCCTCAGTGAGCCGCAAACCGCGCTGCCGAAGGTGCTCGCCAACCCGCTGAACTCGATCGTCCCCGAGGAAGAGGTCGACGCCGACGGCGTTCCCCTCGGCGCCGGCCCGTTCATGGTCACGGAGTACGAGAAGGGCGTCTCGTACACGCTCGAGGCCAATCCAACCTACTACGACGCCGACTCGGTCGAGCTCGAGGAGATCGAGATGACCTTCATGGCCGACGCGCAGACCCGCGTGAAGGCGCTGATCAGCGGCCAGGTGCAGTTCATCGACTACGTGCCCGCCGCCGACTACGCGACGCTCGAGAACGCGAACGGCGTCACGCTCGACACCGCCTACGGCCTTTACGGCGCGCTGCAGTTCAATCTCACCGAGGGCCCGATCGCGATCCCCGAGGTGCGGCAGGCGATCGCCTACGCGCTCGACCTCGACGCCCTCAACGAGGTAGGCACGCTCGGCTACGGCTCGGCGAACGGCGGCCTGCCCATCTCGCAGGAGAGCGAGTACTTCGACGAGGAACAGGCCAACCACTTCGCGCGGGATCTCGCCAAGTCGGAAGAGCTGCTCGCGGCCGCCGGCTTCCCGGGCGGCGGCTTCAGCGTCACGCTGCTGACCAACTCGCAGTACTTCGGACACAGCGAGCGCGCCCAGGTCGTGAAGGCCAACCTCGAGGAGATCGGCATCACCGCCGAGATCGAGACCGGCGACTACGCGAACCTCATCGCGAAGGGCAACGCGGGCTCGTACAACCTCATGATCGGCGGCCCGCCCGCGTCGATCGACGACCCGTCCTCCCTCACCGGGGCCTTCATCGGCGAACCGACGTTCGTGCGCAGCTTCGGCATCAACCAGGACCTTTATGCTGGGCTGCTGGATGCAGGCGCGAAGACCCCCGACGGACCCGAGCGAGCGGAGATCTACCGCGAGCTCGGCGAGATCTACCTCCAGGACGTTCCGTTCGTGACGTGGGGTCAGGGCACCGCGGCCTACGCGTACACCGACGCGCTGGAGGGCTTCGAGATGATCAACGGCCCGTCCGTCTACTCGTCGATGTACAGCCTGGCCGGAGCGCATCTCACGGACTGAACTGCGCCACGGCTGCACGGCGCCCGCTGATTCGAATGGGTTACCAATGATTCGCTACATACTGCTTCGACTCGGACTGGGCGTCGTGACCGTCTGGGGCGTCGTGACGCTGGTCTTCCTGGCCGTCCGCGCCGTCCCGGGCGGGCCGGCCTCGATCATCCTGCAGGGCGGCGCCGGCGGCGGGGACGTGAACCCCGCCGCCGTCGCTGCCCTCGAACAGGAGCTCGGTCTCGACCAACCGATCCTGGTGCAGTACGTCACGTACCTCGGCGGCCTGCTCCGCGGGGATCTCGGCAACTCGATCAAGTACTCGGCGCCCGTCACCGAGATCATCGCGTCGCCGCTCGGCAACACCGTGATCCTGGTGCTCGTGGCCATCGTCATCGGCGGCGTCATCGGGCTCGCGTTCGGACTCATGTCCGGCAACTGGCCGGGCAGCGTGCTCGACCGGGTGCTGTCCGGTCTCATCTCGGTCGCGGTCTCGACCCCGGGTTTCGTGATCGCGATCTTCCTGTCGCTCATCATCGGGCTCAGCCTCGGCTGGTTCCCTTCGCTCGGCTATCGCTCACCCGAGGACGGCCTCGGCGAGTTCCTCTACTTCGCGATCCTTCCGAGCGTCGCCCTGTCATTCGGCTTTCTCGCCATCGTCGGGCGCGTCGCCCGGACCTCGATCCTCTCCGTGCGGCGTGAGGACTGGGTGCGCACCGCACGTGGCATGGGGCTGGCTCGCACGCGGGTCTTCCGCCGGCACGTGTTCCGCAACGCCGTCAACCCGGTCGTCACGGTCGCGGGGCTCCAGTTCGGCGGACTCCTCGGCGCGACGGTGCTGATCGAGCAGGTCTTCAACTGGCCTGGCATCGGCAGCACACTGCTGAATGCCATCAACGGCCGCGACTACCCGCTGGTGCAGGGCATCGTCATCCTCTTCGCCGTGGTGTTCATCCTGACGAACCTCCTCGTCGATCTCCTGTACCGATTCCTCGACCCCCGAGTGGAGGGGTGATCCCGATGAGAAACGCGTTCCGAACGATCTGGAACCGATCCAGCCCTGGGCTGCTCATCACGACGTGCGTGATGGCGCTCGTGATGCTGTTCATCTTCGTCTACCCGCGGTTCAGCCCCATCGACCCGCTCACGCAGGACGTCAAGAACGCGTTCGCTCCCATCGGCACGCCGGGTCATCCGCTCGGCACCGACAACCTGGGCCGCGACACGTTCGTGCGGCTCGTGTTCGGCCTGCGCACCGAGATCATCGTCTGCGCGTCGGGCACGCTCCTCGCCGCCATCATCGGCACGCTGATCGGTATCCTCGCCGCGTACTTCCGAGGGCTCGCGGACCTGCTGCTGATGCGCGTCGTCGACATCGTGCTCGCGTTCCCCAACCTCGTCTTCGCGATGCTCATCGTCTCGCTGTACGGCGCCAGCGACCTGACCGTCGTGGCGGTCGTCGCCATCGCGTTCTTCCCGACCTTCGCGCGCCTCACGTACGGCGAGGTGCTCTCGCTGCGCCAGGCGAGCTACGTGGAGTCGGCTGAACTGTTCGGCGGCAGCCGCTGGCAGATCATCCGCGGTCCGCTGCTCCGTGGCGTGGGCCCGCTCGTGCTCGCCCAGGGCTTCCTCACGCTCGCGTTCGCGGTCGGCCTCGAGTCGGGGCTCAGCTTCCTGGGTCTCGGCATCACCCCGCCGCGCCCGTCGCTCGGGCTCATGATCGCCACCGGCCAGCAGTACTTCATGCAGAGCCCGTGGCAGCTGCTCATCCCCAGCATCGTGCTAGTCGCCCTGCTCGTCTCGCTCGGGTACGTCGCCGACTGGGTGCGGGACCTGCTCGACCCTCGCGGCGTCACCCGCCGCCGACGCCCGGCGCGCGCGAGCGCAGTGCCGGGCCCCAGCGGCGCCTCGCTCGGACAGGGAGTCAACGCATGAACACCAGCGACGAGGTCCTGCTCACCGTCTCCGACCTTCAGATCGAGGTGTCGGGCAAGCCCATCGTGCACGGGTCGTCGTTCACCGTGTCCCCCGGAGAGGTCGTCGCGCTGGTCGGCGAGTCCGGAGCCGGCAAGTCGATGACGGCCATGGCGGTCCCGAACCTGCTGCCGCCCGGCGTGACGCGTCGGGGCTCGATCCGGTTCAAGGGCGCCGAGCTCGTCGGCGCGTCCGAATCTGAGATGCAGCGGTACCGCGGCGCGGAGATCGCGTGCGTCTACCAGGAGCCGATGACCGCGCTGAACCCGCTGCACACGGTCGGTGACTTCTTGGCCGAAGCCGTCGGTGCGCACGAGAGCGGCACGACCAGGCGGCGACGTGAGCCGCAGGAGCTCCTCGAGCTCGTCGGGCTCGGCGGCTACGACGACCTGCTGCAGCGGTATCCGCACCAGCTGTCGGGTGGCCAGCGCCAGCGGATCATGGCCGCGGGCGCGATCGCGTGGGAACCGGCGCTGCTCATCGCGGACGAGCCCACGACGGCACTCGACGTGACGACCCAGCGGAACCTGCTGGCCATGTTCCGCGAGCTCGTGCAACGCGAGGGCATGGGCATGATCTTCGTGACGCACGACATGGGCGTGGTCGCCGACATCGCCGACTCGGTGGTTGTGATGCGAGACGGCCGCGTCGTGGAGTCGGGCGACGTGTACTCGATCTTCAAGAACCCGACGCACGAGTACACGCACTCGCTGCTCGCCGCCGCCCGCGCCCTGCACGGTGACGAGGACGCGTCGTCCGCGTCGAAACCCGCAGCCGAGCCGGCGTCCGCGGTGGCGATAGATCTTGTGCCCCGGCGCACGTCCGAGGCGGCGCTGGAGGTGGGCGACCTCGTGGTCGAGTACCGCCAATCGGGACTTCGACGTCGTCGCGCCGAGGGGAGTCGGCGAGCCGCGGTCCGCGGCGCCACCCTCTCGGTCGCCCGCGGCGAGACACTCGGCATCGTCGGGGAGTCCGGCTCGGGGAAGTCGACCATCGCGCGCGCGATCCTCGGTCTCGCGCCGGTCACGGGCGGCTCCGTGTCGGTCGGTGACGTGGAACTCGTCGGGCTGCGCGGCCGGAATCGTCGGCGTGCGCTCTCGCGCCTCGGCGTTGTGTTCCAGGACCCGACCTCCTCGCTCGACCCCAGCATGCCGCTCTGGCGGATCGTGACGGAACCGCTCTGGCGCAGTGGGACAGTGCGCGACACCCGCGAGCTGCGGCGTCGCGCGCGGGCGCTGCTCGAGGACGTCGACCTCGACCCCACGTGGATCGACCGCCGGCGGCATGAGCTGTCGGGCGGGCAGCGCCAGCGCATCGCGATCGCCCGTGCCGTCTCCCACAAGCCGGACGTGCTCATCGCGGACGAGCCGACGTCGGCGCTGGACGTCACCGTCCAGGTGACCGTGCTCGAGCTCCTGGCGCGGCTGCAGCGGGAGCACGAGTTCGCCTGCATCTTCATCAGCCACGATCTCTACGTCGTCTCGACGATCTCGGATCAGGTGCTGGTGATGAAGGACGGGCAGGTCGTGGAGAACGGGCCGACCGACGCCATCATCCACGACCCGGAGAACGAGTACACGCGGACCCTGCTCGGCGCGATCCCGGTGCCCGATCCGGCGGTACAGCGCGCACGGCGGGGCGCAGCGGTCGCACGCTAGGCCGCGGGCGATCGCCGTCGAGGTGAGGACGAGGAGGACTCTTGAGAAGTGAGTATGCGACCCCCGGTCGGTTCGGTGCCAAGACCGTCGCCACCGGGACCCGCGGGATGGTGGTCAGCTCGGAGCCGATCGCCGTCGAGGCCGGGGCGGCCGTGCTCCGCGAGGGCGGGAACGCGCTCGATGCGGCGTTGGCGGTGGCGGCGACCCAGCTCGTGACCGAGCCGCACATGACCTCGATCACCGGCGGCATCTCCCTCGTCTATCGAGAGGCGTCCAGTGGGCGGGCGGCGTACCTCTCGGGCAACATCAACGCGCCGCTCGCGGAGCTGCCGGACTTCGGCGGTGCGGACCTCACCCGTGCGCGTGGGGTGCCCGTGCCGGGTTGGTGGCCGGCCTTCGCCGCCGCGCAGGAGCGCTTCGGGACCAAGTCGATCGGGCGCCTGCTCGCCCCGGCGATCGAGGTGGCCCGAGAGGGGTTCGCGGTCTCGCCCTATCTGTACGGGGAGATGTACCACGCCAGACAGAACCTCGGCCGCAACCCGCAGTCGCGCGAGATGTTCTTCCGGGACGGCTCGCTCATCGGACCGGGGCAGGCGCTCGTGCAGGAGCGCGTGGCGCGCACCCTCGAGCGCTTGCGCGACGAGGGCATGGACTACTACCTGGACGACTTCGCGCGCGCTTTCTGCGCGGCGAGCGACTCGGACGGCGGAGTCATCACCGTCGCCGACTTCGAGGCGTACGAGGTCGAGTGGGCCGATCCCGTGCGGGGCACGTACCGCGGGTTCGAGCTGATCGGGTCGGCACCGCCCGACGACGGCGGGCTCCAGCTCGTCGAGGCGTTCAACATCCTCGAGCAGCTCGACCTCGCGGCACTCGGGCCCGCGAGTGCGTCGCCCGAGACGCTCTCCGCGCTGATCGCCGTCCACAACGCGGTCTACTACGCCCCGCCCCGCGAACGCCGGTTCCGTGAGCAGGAGCGCGTGATGGAGGTGCTGCTGTCCAAGGAGTACGCCCGTCAGCGCTTCGCCCTGCTCGACACGCTCGCTGCTCCCGCGGGCGCCGCACCGCCGACCCCGGGGACCATCCATCTCTCGGTCGTCGACGCCGACCACAACGTCGCGACGCTCACACACTCGCACATGGCCTCGCCCTGGGTGAACGGCCTGTACGCCGAGGGATTCCAGCTGGCCGGCGGTGGCTCGTTCTTCCAGCGCGTGATGCCGGAACCGGGCGAGCGGGCGACCATCTATCTCGCGCCGAGCCTGGTGCTCCGCGACGGGGCGCCGGTGATCGCCTCCGGCTCGCCGTCGGTGTCGCTGGTGGCGTGCGTGCTGCAGAACCTCGTCAACCTCATGGACTTCGGCATGACGATCGAGCAGAGCGTCGTCGAACCGCGCTTCGGCGCGCGTCCGCACGATCCGGCCCGCGGGTGGGTCCCGGGCACCACGCTCGAGTCCGGCTTCCCCGACTCGGTCATCGCGGACGTGCAGCGGTGGGCGGGCCGGAACCGACTCTGGACACGCGAGATCGGGCCGTGGAACTCGATGACCGGGAACTTCGACGGCATCACGATCGATCAGGCGACCGGCGAGATGCGTTCGTGCGGCGACCCGCGCCGGATGGGGGTGGCGGTCGCGGCGTGACGCGAGGCCTGACGGGAGATCCCACGTCGGTGCAGTGGCGTGCCACGTCCTCCGATGGGGGGCAGGGCGGGCTCGTCGCCGAGCATAGGCTGACGGAGGCTCGAGCCGGCTGTCGTGGACCAGCGCCGTACGTCTTGCCTCGATAGAGGAGGTCGCCGAGGCAGCGGACAGCCTCGCTGAGGCGTTCATGCACTACCCGTGGATGCGTTATGTCGTTCCGGAGGCCGACTTCACACACCGGTTGCGCCAGCTGCAGCTGCTCTATCTCGGCCACGCTCACGAGCACGGAGTCGTGGGCGTGACCGAACACCTCGCCGGTGTGGTGGCGCTTCTTCCGCCTGATGCCCCCGAACCCGCACCAGAGGTGGTGGAGCAGATTGTGGCGCTGCACGGCGACCGCATCCACTGACTTGCCCAGACCTCGGACTCGCACGAGGACTGGCGTCTCGAGACGCTCGGCGTGCGGCCTCACGCCCGAGGTGTCGCTGCCATGAGCATGGGACCGCTATGAGCCGTTTTCTGCCAGGTTCATGGGACCACCTGGGTTGCCAGTCATGGGACCATCCGGCGCGCCTTGCCGGTGGTCGCCTCGATGGCTCGTTGATCGCTGCTTCAGTGTTGTCGGCGCGGAGGTTCGCGGGCATGGGATTCCGGGAGGTCGATGTGGTTGAGGTCAGGGAAGTGCTGCGGGCTGGCTGGAGGGGGCCGGGCTGCGCACGGTCGCCGAGCGGGCGGGGGTGGACCGCAAGACCGCCCGCCGCTACGTCCAGGCGGCCCAGGCCGCGGGGCGGGGCCGGGAGCGGTCGATGACGCGCTCGTCGGGGCGGTGGTGGCCGCGGTGCGACCGGTGCGCCCGAACGGTCACGGCCCGGCGTGGGAGGCCGCCCTGCTCGCGAGGGAGGAGCAGATCCGGGCCTGGGTGGCCGGTCAGGGCAAGGACCGCCGGGGGTTGTCGATTGTGAAGATCCACGAGCTCCTCGCCCGGCAGGGCTGGGTGGTGCCGTACCGGACGCTGCACCGCTTGGCCATCGTCCGCCGGGCCGGTCGGGCGCCGTCCCGGCGGTGGGCGGCGCGGCCGTCGTGAGAGGATCCGGCAGATGACGGACCAGCCGGCCGACCGGCCTCAGGACCTCACCGCGCCCGACCGGAACCAGGACCGCACCGCCACAGACCCGGCCCCGGACCCCACCGCGCTCGACGAGACCCAGGACCGCACCGCGCCCGACCGGCCCTGGTGGCGCACCGCCGTCGTCTACCAGGTCTACCCGCGCTCCTTCGCGGACTCCGACGGCGACGGCGTGGGCGACCTGCCGGGCGTGCTGAGCCGGCTGGACTACCTGCACGACCTGGGCGTCGACGTCGTCTGGCTCTCCCCGATCTACGCCTCCCCGCAGGCGGACAACGGCTACGACATCTCCGACTACCACGCCATCGACCCCACCTTCGGCACCCTGGAGGACCTCGACGCCCTGGTCGAGGGCCTGCACGCGCGGGGCATGCGGCTGGTCATGGACCTGGTGGTCAACCACACCTCCGACGAGCACCCGTGGTTCGTGGAGTCCGCGGCTGCGCGGGACAGCGCCAAGCGGGACTGGTACTGGTGGCGCTCCCCGCGCCCGGGCTACACCGGTGGGGAGACCGGCGGCGAGCCCACCAACTGGCACTCCTTCTTCTCCGGCTCCACCTGGGCCTGGGACGAGCCGACCGAGGAGTACTACCTGCACCTGTTCGCCCGCAAGCAGCCGGACCTGAACTGGGAGAACCCCAAGGTTCGCCGCGCGGTCTACGACATGATGCGCTGGTGGGTGGCCCGCGGGGTGGACGGGTTCCGGATGGACGTCATCAACCTCATCTCCAAGGACGTCCGGCCGGACGGGTCCCTGCCCGACGGCGTGGTGGGCCCGGACACGGGCGGCGGCCGGTTCGGGGACGGCTCGCCGTTCTACACCAACGGCCCGCGGCTGGAGGAGTTTCTGGCCGAGATGCACCGGGAGGTCCTCGCCGCCGGCAGCCGGGCGGGCGAGGCGCTGCTGACCGTCGGGGAGATGCCCGGCGTGACCCTGGAGCTGGCCCGCTCGGTCACCGACCCGGCGCACCGCGAGCTGGACATGGTCTTCACCTTCGAGCACGTGGGCCTGGACCACGGCCCGACCGGCAAGTGGGGGCTGCAGCCGCTGCACCTGCCCGACCTCAAGGCCAACCTCGCCGCCTGGCAGCAGGGCCTGGCCGAGGCCGGCTGGAACTCCCTGTACTGGAACAACCACGACCAGCCCCGCATCGTCTCCCGGTGGGGCGACGACTCCCCGGCGCACCGCGTCGCCTCGGCCAAGACCCTCGGGACGGTGCTGCACATGCTGCGCGGCACCCCCTACGTCTACCAGGGCGAGGAGCTCGGGATGACGAACGTGGGCTGGGCCCAGATCGGTGACTACCAGGACATCGAGACCCTCAACCACTACAACGAGTCCGTCGCCGGCGGGGCGTCCGACGGGGAGGTGATGGCCGGCATCGGCCCGGTCTCCCGGGACAACGCCCGCACCCCCATGCAGTGGGACAGCTCCCCGAGCGCCGGCTTCACCACCGGCACCCCGTGGCTGGCGGTCAACCCCAACCACGAGGAGATCAACGCCGCCGCGGCGACGGCGGACCCGGCCTCGGTCTTCCACCACTACCGCCGGCTCATCGAGCTGCGGCACACCCTCGACCTCGTCGTCGACGGCCGGTTCGCGCTGCTGCTGCCCGACCACGAGCAGGTCTTCGCCTACACCCGCACCGCCGACCCGGGCACCGGCGCGCCGGGCGAGGTGCTGCTCGTGGTGGCGAACATGTCCAGCGAGCCGGTGGCGGTGGACCTGCCCGGGCACGCGGCCACCCTCGCCGGCACCGTCCTGCTCGGGACGCACGACGACGGCGACCCCGCAGAGGGGGAGCGGGTGCGGCTGGCGCCGTGGGAGTCGCGGGTCTACCTGGGGTGATCGGGGGATCTCGGGTCTGCCCGGGATGAGCTGGGGATCTCGGGTCTACCGGGGATGAGATTGGATGCTGGTGCGGGACAGGGGCGGCGGGCGTGACCGCCACCTGGGCGAAGGTAGTACTACCCGTGCTACCGCGGTAGCATGGGTGGGTGAAGCTGAGCGTGAGCCTGTCCGCCGACGAGGTGGCCTCGCTGGACAAGTACGCCCGGGCCACCGGGCTGAGGTCCCGGTCCGCAGTCGTGCAGCATGCCATCAGGCTGCTGGGCGACCCAGACCTCGAGCAGGACTACGCGGCGGCGTGGGACGAGTGGGAGTCTTCCGGAGAGAGCTCGGCCTGGGACGCCACCGCCGGCGACGGGCTGGTTGATGCGCCGCGGTGAGATCCGCCTGACCGACCTCGATCCGGTCCGTGGTAGCGAGGCGAACAAGCGCCGGCCCGCCGTCATCGTCAGCAACGACCGCGCCAACGCCGTCGCCGAGCGCCTGGGGCGCGGCGTGGTGACCATCGTTCCGATCACCAGCAGCGTTGCGCGGATATACCCGTTCCAGACGCTGCTCCCGGCCGCGGCCACCGGACTGCGGGTGGACTCCAAGGCCCAGGCCGAGCAGATCCGGTCGGTCGCCGTCGAGCGCATCGGACCGGTCGTGGGACGGCTGCCGCCGTCCCGGATGACCGCGCTTGCCGACGCCATCCGCCTGCACCTACAGCTGTAGAACAAGGCGAGCCAGGAGCTCCCAGCCGACACGCCGGTCCCCGGAGGTGCGCTTCCCTCGCTCGCCCACCGGCTTGGTGAGCGACGGCGTGCGGCTGCAGCCAGGATGCCTGCCCGGGACCCGGGGTCGGGCAGGACGGGCCGGACGGGATTCTGCGGCCACGCTTGCGAGGTCGGGGTGCGGGTCGGCAGCTTCGAGCTCGACGGCGGACAGGGACCTTCGTCACCGTGCGCCGGCCCTGCCGCCGTGCCACCGTGAAGGGGTCCGCCGGCCAGCGAGGGAGGGCGGAGCCTTGGGCGGCGCACTGGTCGTGTACGAGTCGATGTTCGGGAACACGCGCGCGGTGGCCGAGGCCGTCGCCACCGGAATGGCGCGGGTGGCGCCCGGCGACGCCGTCGACGTCATCGAGGTCGGCACGGCACCGGCGCTCGCGGCCGTGGACGCGGACCTGCTGGTGATCGGTGCGCCCACGCACGCGTTCGGCCTGAGCCGGCCGACCACCCGCAGCGACGCCGCCGCCCGCACCGGCACCGGCGTCCTCTCGACCACCATCGGCGTGCGGGAGTGGCTGGAACACGCCGGTGCCCCTGCGGCACTGCCTGCCGACGGGGCAACGCCCGCCCGCCGAGGGCTGCCCGCGGCCGTGTTCGACACCCGGGTGCTGCGGCGGAACCTGCCCGGCCACGCCGCCGACGCGATCGCCCGGCGGCTGCGCCAACTGGGCCTCAGCCTCGTCACCGAACCCGCGACGTTCACCGTCGACGGCTACACCGGGCCCCTGCTCCCCGGCGAGCTGGACCGGGCGCGGGCCTGGGGCGAGTACCTGGCCACGCTGCTCCGAGCCTTGCCGCTCCTGCCGGAAGACGCCGGGGCGACGGGCGCACGCGGTCGTACCGAGACTCCCGGTACCGGCCGATCAGCGCCGCGGACCGGCCGACCGGCGTCGGGCACGGGCCCATCGGCACCGGGCTCGCCCCGATAGGCGCGGTCGTCCCGATACGCTAGGTCGTCGCGGCCCAAACCGGCCGCCCGCCCTCGTAGCTCAGGGGATAGAGCACCGCTCTCCTAAAGCGGGTGTCGGCAGTTCGAATCTGCCCGAGGGCACAGCCCCGGCCGCTGCGCCAGGAACCGCGTCAGGGCGCGCCGACGCCACGTTCGGAGCCCCCGGCGCACGGCCCGGAGCGCCGGCGCACCCGCCCCCGCCGGTCCCCAGGGTTGCCGGCGGTCCTCACCCCGTCCTCAGGACGTCCCCAGGGCCGCAGAGCTGTTTGACCGCGGACCAGGCGGGCCGACATGATGTCCGGCGGACGGATCGCGGCGCCCGCCCCCCTGCGTGCCGCGGTCCGTCCGTCCATTTCCGGATCGCCCGGCGGTCCCTCGGCGCGGCGTCCCCGCCGACGGCGCCCGTCCTGCCTACCGTGGTGACGTGACTCCTCCTGCGTTCTTCCCTCGCGGCGGGGCCCGGCGCCACGCGGCGGCGCAGGGCCGCGCCACCCCCGCCACCCTGGACCGCGCGACGGCGGCCGCCCCGCCCGCGCCGGCCGCCCCGGCGGGAGCCACGCCGCCCGCGGGCTGGCGATCCTGGGGATGTTCGTCGCGCACCTGGGCGACGACCCCGGCCGGCCGACCCGGCCCGCGCGGCCGCCGTCGACGCCGCCGTGGCGCGGTGGCGGGCCCGGCTCGTCGAGCTCGGCGGGGCCAGCACGCTCGCCGACATCACCCTCCTCGGCGACGCGGTCATCGACCTCACCGCCGCCCACCCCTCCGGCATCGCCCAGCTCTACGCCGGCCGGACCACCCGGCTCAGCAACCTGGTCCGCGAGCCGGGCGCGCAGATCACCGCCCGCCGGGCCGCCCGCACCGTCCGCGCCCGCACCGACGAGCTCGCCCACCGCTACGGCGTCGTGCCGACCTACCTCGCCATCGGCGTCGCCACCTGGACGGTGCTGCCCGAGGCCCCCGCCCCCGACCCCACCGACACGGGCAACCTCACCCTCGAGGCCTCCGCCGACCCCGCCGGCGCCCACGCCGACCACGCCGCCACCCACCGGGACAGCGCGGCGTCCGCCCCCAGCCCGGACACCTCCGCCGCGGGCATGCCCCCGGTGCCCGACGGCGTGCCCGCCGCTCCCGACGGCGGCGCGGCGCCCACCGGCCCCGTCGACGGCGCCCCGATCCCCACCGACACCGCGGCCGGTGGAACGGTGCCCACCGGCGCCCCGGCCGCCACCGGCGCCCCGGCCGCCACCGCGGCCCCCGCCGGCGACCCGACTCCCGCCCCCACCGACACCCCCGCCCCCACCCGGGTCCGCACCGTCCACGCCCCGGTCCTGCTCCGCGCCGTGCGGCTCGCCACCCACCCGGGCGAGGCCGACTTCGACATCAACCTCGAGCCCGCCATCGAGGTCAACCCCGTCCTGGTCCGGGCGCTGCGCGCGGCCGGGGTCCAGCTCGACGTCGGCGCGGTCGCCCGCGCCGCGGTCACCGCGAACGGCTTCACCCCCCGGCCGGCGCTGGCCCGGCTGGCCGAGATCGGCGCCGAGCACCTGCCCGGCTTCGAGCTGGCCGAGCGGATCGTCGTCGGCCCCTTCGTCCACCCCGGGCAGGTCCTCGTCGACGACCTGGACCACATGGGCCCGTACCTGCCCGGCTCGACCGTCGTCGCCGCCCTGGCCGGGGACGACGGCGCCCGGGCCGAGCTCGACGTCCCCCTGCCCGAGCACGTCCCCACCGACCGCGACCCCGCCGCCGAGCGCGGCGCCGGGGACCTCGACGTCGACCAGGCCCACGCCGTCGACGCGGTGGCCGCCGGCGCGCACGTCTTCCTCGACGCCCCGCCCGGGGCCGACGTGGTCGGCACCGTCGCCGCGGTCCTCGCCGACGCCGCCGCCTCCGGCCGCACCGCCCTGTACGTCCCCGGCACCCGCCGCACCGGCAAGGCCCTGCTCCAGCGGATGGCCGAGCTGGGCCTGGACGAGCTCGTCCTGGACCTGTCCACCGACGCCCGGTGGCGCACCGCCGCCGCGGACCGGCTGCGGGCCGGGCTGACCCCGGCGGACGTGGCCGTCGACGACGACGCCCTGGCGGCCCTGCGCGCCGAGCTCACCACCGTCCGGGGCCGGCTCAGCGACTACATCGCCGGCCTGCACGCCGACCACGAGCCGTGGGGCGTCTCCGCCTACGACGCGCTGCAGGCGCTGGCCCGGCTCACCTCCGCCCGCCCCGCCCCCCGCTCCCGGGTGCGGCTGGACGCCGCCACCCTGCGCGGCCTGGCCGGCGGGCGGGAGGAGGCGCGGGACCGGCTGGTCCGCGCCGCCGCGCTGGGCGCCTTCACCCTGCGCCCGCACGACACCCCCTGGTACGGCGCCAACCTCACCGAGGCCCCGGCCGCCTCCACCGCGCTGGAGCGCACCCAGCGGCTCGGCGAGCTGACCCTGCCCACCCTGCTCCGCCAGGCCGAGCGGGTCACCGCCCAGACCGGCCTGGAGCCGGCCACCACCCTGGCGGCCTGGGGCGAGCAGCTGCGGATGCTCGACGGCGTCGCCGAGGCGCTGGACGTCTTCCTGCCGCAGATCTTCGAGCGCTCCGCCGCCGACATGGTCATCGCCACCGCCACCAGCGCCTGGCGCAAGGAGCACGGCGTCGCCATGAAGGGCGCGGTGCGCCGCCGGCTGCGCAAGCAGGCCAAGGACATGCTCCGCCCCGGCCGCCCGGTCGCCGACCTGCACGCCGAGCTCGTCCGGGTCCAGGAGCAGCGGGAGATCTGGCGCCGCTACGACACCTCCGGCGGGTGGCCCCGGCTGCCGGACGGGATGGCCGAGATCCGGGCCACCGAGGCCGAGGTCCGCGCCGACGTCGAGGCCCTGCAGGAGGTCATCGGCACCGGCGCCGGCCGGCCGGACCTGTTCACCCTGCCGCTGCCCGAGCTCGCCGAGCAGATGAAGGCCCTCGGCCTGGACTCCCCGGCGCTGCGGCTGCTGCCCGAGCGGACCGCCCTGGTCGGGCAGCTGCGGGCCGCCGGCCTGGGGGACCTGGTGGCGGACCTGACCGAGCGGCGGGTGCCCACCGCGCTGGTCGGCGCCGAGCTGGAGCTGGTCTGGTGGAGCTCGGTGCTGGAGCAGATCCTGCGCACCGACCCCGCCCTGGCCGGCTACGACGGGCCCGCGCTGCGGGCGCTCGCGGACCGGTTCCGCGCCCTCGACGCCGACCAGGTGTCCTCCCTCGCCGGCCCGGTGCGCCGCGCCGTCGCCGCCCGCGCCGCCGCCACGGTCCGCGACCACCGCCAGGACGCCGCCCAGCTCTACGACGCCCTCGGGGTGGACCGCGGCGCCAACCTGCGCGAGACCCTGGCCACCTTCCCGCACCTCACCGGCGCGGTCCGGCCGGTGCGGCTGGTCGCGCCGATGCTCGTCGGCCAGCTCATCCCCGAGGGCCCCAGCGTGGACCTGCTCGTCCTCGACGGCGTCCAGCACTTGCCCGTGGAGCAGGCCGTGGCGCTGCTCGCCCGCGCCGGCCAGGTGGTCCTGGTCGGCGACTCCCGCCGCGGCGGGGACGGCCTGGTCGGGGCGCTGGCCCCGCTGCTGCCGGCCGTCCCGCTGCCCACCGACCGGGCCGAACGGGACGAGGGGATCGCCGCCTTCCTCGCGGCCAACGGCTACGGCGGGGTGGTCCGCTCGGTGCCCGCCCCGCCGTCGGCCTCCCGGATGCGGCTGGACCTGGTCGAGGGCCTCGGCATGCCGGCGCCCGGCGCGGCGGCGGTGGAGTCGGTGCAGAGCGAGGTCGACCACGTGGTCGACCTGGTGATCGAGCACGCGCTGAGCCAGCCGGAGAGCTCGCTGGCCGTCGTCGCCGTCAACGCCCGGCACGCCGCTCGGGTCCGGGAGGCGGTGGACGCGGCCGTCGGCGGCAGCCCGGCGGTGGCCCGGTTCTTCGCCCCGGACCAGCCCGAGCCGTTCACGGTCCTGGAGGTCGACGCCGCCGCCGGCCTGCGCCGCGACGTGGTCATCCTCTCGGTCGGCTACGGCAAGACCCCGCACGGGCGGGTGCTGCACACCTTCGGCCCGGTCTCCGGCCCGGACGGCATGGCCTGCCTGGTCGACGCGCTGGACGCGGTGCGCCACCAGCTGGTCCTGGTCAGCTGCATCGGCCCCGGGGAGATCGACCGGGAGCGGGTCAGCCAGCCCGGCCCGCGGCTGCTCGCCGACCTCATCGACCAGGCCGCCACCGGCACGCTCCCGACGGCGGCCGGCACCGCGGCGCCGGAGGAGAAGCCCGACCAGCTCCTCGTCGACCTCGCCGAGCGGCTCTGGCGCCTCGGCCTGACCGTGGTGCCGCGCTACGGCCTGCCCGGCGGGGTGCGGATCCCGCTGGCGATCGGGCACCCCGAGCTGCCCGGGGAGCTGCTGGTCGCCGTGCTGACCGACGACGCGGAGTACGTCGTCGAGCCGAGCCTGCGCCGCCGGGACCGGCACTGGGTCGAGCGCCTGATCGATCGCGGGTGGCGGGTGCGGATGGCCTTCTCGACAGCCGTGTTCATGGACCCCCAGGCCGAGGCCGAGGCGATTCTGGCCGAGGTGCTGGAGGTGCTCGCCGAGCGGCGCGCGGCGCAGGAGGCGGCCCAGGCCCAGGCCGCGCGCCAGCTCGCCCTGCCGCACACCTATGCCGACGACGACGGCGCCGAGGGCGCCGGGACGGCCGGGTCCGCCGGTCGTCCCACCGACGACACCGGCGACGGCGGCCCAGCTGCCGCCGTCGGTGGCGGCGAGAGCGCCCGGAGCGCCGACGAGAGTGTCGCCAGCGGCGACGCGGACGGGGACGCCGACGGCGCCGGCGAGGCGCAGCGGCGGCCCGTCCCGGTGCGCGAGCGCGGGCCGCGCCCGCCGGTGGTCCGCGGGCTGCCGCTGGCCGCCTACAGCGACGACCAGCTCGACGACCTGCTCGCCTGGATCGTCTCCGACGGCGCCGACCGGGACGACGCCGCGCTGGTCGAGGAGCTGCGCAGCGAGCTCGGCCTGCTCCGCCGGGGCGCCCAGGTCGACGCGGTGCTCGGGCACGTGGTGCGCCGGCGCCCGCGATGACCGGCGCGCCCGGGGCTCTCGGCGGACCGGACGAGCCGCCCGGGACGCCTGCCGGCACGGATGACCCGCCCGGGCCCGCGGGGACCGGCGACCCGATCGCGAAACCCGCCGGCTCAGGCGACCTTCCCAGGCCTGGGGTGGTCCGCGGGCGCGGCGCGCGCCGCCGCCACCGGCGGGTCGTCGCTCTCTCCGAGGTCGACCGGCGCCGGCTGGACAGCGGCGAGATCGCCTCGGCTGAGGAGGCCCTGCACGGCGGCGACGCCGCCCCGGACGAACGCGACGCACCGGCAGCCGCGCGCGGCCCTAACGACGACCGGCTGCTGCGGGACGTCCCGCCGCACTGGGGACGCCGGTAGCCGCGCCGCCAGGGCGCCGCTACCTGGGCCGACTCCGGCCCGGTGCCCCCGCCGGTGCCACTCTGGTGCCCGCGCGCCGGCGGCCGCGCCGCCGCTGACCCGGCGGCCGGGCCGCCCGGCTCAGCGCGCCTGGTCCGTGCCCCGCTGGGCGGCGAGCAGGTCCCGGATCTCGGTGAGCACCCGCACGTCCTCGGCCGGCGCCGCCGGCTCGGCGTCGGCCACCCGGCGGCGGGCGGCCAGCCGGTTCATCGGGACGACCACGAGGAAGTACACCGCGGCGGCCACCAGCAGGAAGTTCACCAGCGCCGTGACCACCGCGCCGGGCTGGACCACCGCGCCGCCGACCGTGAACTGCAGCACGTGGTCGAAGTTGGGCTTGCCCACCAGCCCGGCGACGAGCGGGTTGAGGAACCGGTCCACCACCGCCGTCACCACCGAGCCGAACGCCGCCCCGACGACGACGCCGACCGCCAGGTCCACGGCGTTGCCCCGGGAGACGAACTCCTTGAAGCCCTGCAGCATGCCCACTCCCTCGTCCTCGTGCTCGCCCCGCCGCCCGGCTCGCGCCGTCGGCCGGGTGCGGCCAACCTCCTGCTGGCCGCGCCAGGCCGGGTCTCGGCGCGAGGCTCACGCGTCCGGCGGCAGGTGTCCCGCGCGGCCCCACGGCTGGTGTCAGCCCTCCAGGAGGACCCGCAGCGGCGCCCACGCGCTCGACCCGACGAGCAGGGTAGCGACGGACGGCGGCGCGGCGACGTAGACGACCGTGGCCTGCCCGCCGCCGGCGTCGAGTAGGCCGCTGCCGGCTTCGCTCTCCCGCACGGCGAGCACGACGACGTCGCGGGCCACGATCTCCGCCGGGCCGCTCGTCCCGGCGGCGTCCGAGGCGGCGGCGACGAGGCTGACCCGATGGCCGGGCTGGGCGAGCGCCGCAGAGCCGGCGTCGGCCACCGGCACCGGGACGACGACGGTCCCGGCCGGGGCGCCGTCGGCCAGCCCCGGGCCGGTGAGCATGGCCGGGAGCAGCGGGGTGCCGGCGGGCAGCCCGACGGCGAGGGCCTGGCCGGTCGCGGCGTCCGGGTCGGTCAGCACGCCGGCGGGCAGGGCCCGGGCCGCCACCGAGACGACCTCGACGTCGGCGGCGCCGAGGACGGCACCCGCCGCGGCGTCGTCGGCCAGGACGAGGACCGCCTGCCCGGCCGGGGCCGGTGGCGCCAGCGTGGTGACTGTGATGGTGGCCGCCAGGCCGAGGCAGCCGGCGACGAGCAGGTGGCGCCAGCGCCACAGGGCCCGCCGCAGCCGGGCCGGCGCGGACCGGGAGGGCGGAGGCGGTGTCCGGCGGCTGCGCATAGCGGCACGTTATGGACGCGGAAGGCGCCGGGGGCGACGGCGGCCGGGCCGTGTGGAGGGGCGGTCAGTCGCCGGTGCGGTGGGGACGGCAGGGAACGGCCAGGCGTGCGGCGGTGCGGACGGCAGGATCGCGTGGCGGTGATGGCCGGCAGCCTCGGTCCTGCACTCTCGTGGGCCGGCCTTCTCGCCTACGTTCTTCGGTTCGACGCGCCGTTCCGCATCATTGGACTGGCTGAGCTCGTCGACGCCGCTCGAGAGCTCGCCGACCGGCTCACCGGAAGCAACAGGCGCTCCGGAGCAGAAAATGCGTGCCACATGCCCGAGATCTGCTCCGGAGACGACTCGCGCGACTGAAATGCACTCCGGAGACGGCTGACGCTGGCACTCGACGCGGCTGGAGCTTGCTCCGCCGATCCCGCGGATCCTCACGAGTGCCTATTGTCGGGGCGAGCAACGGGTATCGTGCCGGGCTGTGAGTACGGGAGTCTGGATTGACCAGATCGGTATCGACCTCGACGCCGGAACGCAGCAGGTCGACGAGGCGATCGTCGTCATGCACAGCGCCTTCGTGGAGTACGGCCACCAGGGACAGGCGTCCGGCGCCATGGTCGAGACTGCCGACTCGCTGCGTGCCGAGCTCAGCACCGGTACTCGCCTGGGGCTCGCCCGGATCGGTGGTCAGGCAGTCGCGATGGTCAAGTACCGGACCGCGGATGGCGGCACGCTGTATTTCGGCCGCCTCGCGGTCTCGCCCGAGGCGCGCGGGCGGGGTCTGGCTTCCGCGCTCGTGCGGGCGCTGCGTGGGGCTGCCCGGGACATGGGTCTGGGCGGGTTGTCGTGCAGCGTCCGCGCTGCCGAGACCCGAAA
Source organism: Georgenia sp. TF02-10 (assembly GCF_022759505.1). Classification (NCBI taxonomy): domain Bacteria; kingdom Bacillati; phylum Actinomycetota; class Actinomycetes; order Allobogoriellales; family Allobogoriellaceae; genus Georgenia; species Georgenia sp. TF02-10. The sequence continues at coordinate 904,006 of NZ_CP094289.1, forward strand.
CATCATGATCTACGAGCACCTCGGCATGGCGATCATCGGCCGTGAAGATCGGCGAAGCCTGACCGGTGCTGTCATTCCCGTCGTTCTCATGCGCGACGTATGAGATCCGCTCCGGAGACTGACCGCGACGGAGATCTACTTCGGAGGCGAAGGTTGGTCAGGCTGCGCGAACGCTTCCTGCCGCTATCGAGCTAGTATGCGTCCGGCCCACTTTCAAGCGCTCGTAGACCTCATGTCAGGACCTACCGCTCGGACGCTCGGGACGTCAAGGGCAGCCGAGCCAAGGCCGGCGACGGCCGGTGTACGGGCAGCGAAACCGCCCGAGACCGGTCAGTCAGCCGCGGCGGAGGAGGCCGGCTTGGTGGAGCTGCTCTTCGCAGCCCCCGCGGAGCCGTTCGAGCCCGACGTCGCCGAGGTGCTGGCGCCCGCCGGCTCCTTGGCGCCGGAGGAGGAGGTGCTCGCCGCCGGCTCCTTCGCTGACGAGGAGGACCCCGAGCCCGAGCTCGCGCGGGAGTCGGTGCGGTAGAAGCCCGAGCCCTTGAAGACCACGCCCACCGAGGAGAAGAGCTTGCGCAAGGCACCGCCGCACTCCGGGCAGACGGTCAGCGCGGCGTCGGTGAAGGACTGCTTGGCCTCGAGCTCGTTGCCGCAGACGGTGCACCGGTAGGCATAGGTGGGCACGCGAACCTCCCTTGGGATACGGGCAGATGCTGGCACTCCGCCCCAACGAGTGCCAATCGTACTCCGGTGTGCGCGCCCCCGGGCTGTGAGCAGGGGCACCGATAGGCTGCCGATGTGCAACGGATGTCAGCGTCCCGGAAGGTGGTGATCGGTCTCGTCGCCGTCCTGGTGCTGGTGCTCGTCGCCGCCACCGCGCTCGTCGGGGTGCTGGTGCGGCGCCCGCTGCCGGAGCACGGCGGGACGGTCTCCCTCGAGGGCCTGGACGCCGAGGTGGAGGTGCTCCGGGACGAGCGCGGGGTGGCGCAGATCTACGCGAGCACCGATGCCGACCTCATGCGCGCGCAGGGGTACGTCCACGCCCAGGATCGGTTCTTCGAGATGGACTACCGTCGGCACGCCACCGCCGGCCGACTCTCCGAGCTGGTCGGCCAGAACGAGGCCGCGATGGGCGCCGACCTGGTCGTGCGCACCCTCGGCTGGCGGCGGGTGGCCGAGCAGGAGTGGGAGATGCTCGGCGAGGAGGCCCGCGACCTCTACTCGGCCTACGCCGACGGCGTCAACGCCTACCTCCGCTCCCGGGAGGCCTCCGAGCTCGGCCTGGAGTACACCGTGCTGGGCCTGACCACCACGCTGGCGCCGGTCGAGCCGTGGGACCCGGTGGACTCCCTCGCCTGGCTCAAGGCGATGGCGTGGGACCTGCGCAGCAACTTCGAGGACGAGCTCGGCCGCGCCGCCGCGCTGCGGCCGGTGGGCGGGGACCTCGCCCGGGTCCAGCAGCTCTACCCCGGCTACTCCGCCGACGTCACCACCCCGATCCTGCCCGACGGCACCGACCCGGCGCGGCGGCCTCCCGTCGACGCCCCGGCGGCGTCGGCCCCCGGGCAGAGCGCGGAGACGACGGTGGCCGCGCACCCGACCGGGGAGACGGCGGCGTCCGGGAACCCCACCCGCGACGACCAGGCACCCAGCACCACCGACGACCCCGTGCCGCCCGCCGCCACCGCCGCGCTCGCCCGCAGCGCCAAGGCACTCGACGCGGTGCCCCAGCTGCTCGGCACCGGCGACGGGATCGGCTCGAACTCCTTCGTCGTCTCCGGGGACCACACCCTCTCCGGCGCCCCGCTCCTCGCCAACGACCCGCACCTGAACCTGCAGACCCCGAACCTGTGGTACCAGGTGGGGCTGCACTGCGTGGAGCTCTCCGCCGACTGCACCTTCGACGTCGCCGGCGTCAGCTTCGCCGGGCTGCCCGGCGTCGTCATCGGACACAACGCCGACCTGGCCTGGGGGCTGACCAACCTCGGCGCCGACGTCACCGACCTCACCCTGGAGCGGCTCTACGAGGACGGCACCTACCTGCGCGACGGCGCCCGGCTGCCGCTGGAGGAGCGCCGGGAGACGATCGAGGTCAACGGCGGCTCGCCGCGGGTGATCACCGTGGCCACCACCGCGCACGGCCCGATCATCTCCGAGGTCCTCACCGACTCCGCGGTCGCCGGCACGGTCCCGGTGCCCGAGGGCGCCCCGCCGGCCGGGTTCTCCGGCTACGGCGTGGCGCTGCAGTGGACCGCCCTGCTCCCCGGGCGCACCGGGGAGGCGATCTTCGCGATCAACCGGGCCCGGGACGCGGCGGACATCGCCGCGGCCGCCGCCCTGTTCGAGGTGCCCAGCCAGAACATCGTCTTCGCCACCACCGACGGCGACATCGGCTACCAGGCCCCGGGCAAGGTCCCGGTCCGGGCCCAGGTGCCGGACGCCGTCGTCCCCGCCGACGGCTCCTGGCCCCGGCCGGGGTGGGACTCCCGGTTCGACTGGCAGGGATTCGTGGACCCGGCCGACATGCCGGCCGCGGTCAACCCGCCCGAGGGCTTCATCGTGGCCGCGAACCAGCCGGTCGCCCCGCCCGGGTCGGGGCCGTTCCTCACCACCGACTGGGACGCCGGCTACCGGGCCCAGCGCATCCGCACCCTCATCGAGGAGCAGATCGCCGAGGACCGGCCCTTCGACGTCGCCGGGATGAACGCGATCATGCTCGACGACGTCAGCCCGTTCGGGCCCGCGCTCGTCCCGGCCCTGCTCAGCGTCGACGTCGACAGCGACTTCGTCGCCGAGGCCGTGGACCAGCTGCGCACCTGGTCCGCCGAGGGGTTCCCGACCGCCACCGGCTCGGCCGGCGCGGCCTACTTCAACGCCGTGTGGGCCAACCTCCTGGCCCTCACCTTCGCCGACGACCTGCCCACCTCCCAGACGCCCGACGGCGGCGGGCGGTGGCTGCGGGTGGTCACCGACCTGCTCGAGGAGCCCGAGAACCCCTGGTGGGACGACCGCACCACGGTCAACGTCGTCGAGGGCCGGGACGAGATCTTGCGCCAGGCGATGGTCACCGCCCGCCAGCAGCTGACGAACACCCTCGGCAAGGACCCGGCCGGCTGGCAGTGGGGCCAGCTGCACCAGTTCCGGGCCGAGCACCTCGTCCTCGGCGGGGAGGGTGTGCCCGGGCCGGTGCGCCGCCTCGTCAACCCCGCCCCGCTGCCGGTGCCGGGCGGGAGCTCGGTGGTCAACGCCACCGGCTACGACGCCGCCGCCCGGGACGCCGGGGACCGGGTCAGCTTCACCGTCACCTCCGGGCCCTCGGTGCGCCTCGTCGCGGACCTGGCCGACCTGGACGCCTCGACCTGGGTGCTCAGCTCGGGCACCTCCGGGCACCCGGGGTCGCGGCACTACACCGACCAGATCCGGTCCTGGGCCGAGGGGGAGACTTACCCGTGGCCGTTCACCCGGGAGGCGGTGGAGGAGGCGGAGGTCGACACGCTGACGCTGCGGCCGGAGTAGCGGGCCCGGTCAGCGCCGGCTGCGCAGCGGCGGGACGGGCGCCGAGCGGGCGGCCAGCACCTCGCTCTGGAACGTCGAGCCCGCCAGCAGGAACCACTCCTCTGGCGTGATCACCGCGTCGACCGGACGGTCGTGCTCGACGGCGGGCAGCAGCCGGTCGGCGATGAGCTCCTCGGCGTAGATCATCGCGAACACCGTCACCCCGGGCCGCACGTGCGCGAGCACCCGGTCGTACCACCCGCCGCCCTGCCCCAGCCGGGTGCCCACCGCGTCGACGGCGAGGGCGGGGGCCAGCACCGCGTCGGCCTCCGCGATCGCTTCGGTCGGGAAGACCTCCCCGGACGGCTCGGGCGGCCGGCCCGGCGCCCGGACCTGCAGGTCCGCCGCGTCGCGGTACTCCGCCCAGGTCCGGCTCAGGCCCGGGCCGAGCACGGGCAGCAGCACCCGGACGCCCCGGTCCTGCAGCGCCTGCAGCGTCGGCAACGAGCTCGGCTCGTCCTTCCGGGAGACGTAGGCGGCCACGCACCTGGCGTCCCCGACGGCCTCGAGGGCGTGGACGGCGAGCCGCTCGCCGGCGGCGGCCCGCTCGGCGTCGCTCCGCCGCGAGCGAGCCCGCCGGACAGCCGCCCGGAGCTCCTGCTTCGCGTCCTCCACCTCGTACCCCGCCGTTGGGGGCAAGGCGACCTGCGCGCGGTGCATACCGGCCAGTCTCGCAGGTGCCACCCCCCGGGGCGACCGGTTCGGCCGGCGGGATCCGTCCTCGCACCGGCGGGGAGGCGGCGGACCGGGCGCGCGCCGCCGTCGCACGGGCGGGGAGGTGGCGGACCGGGCGCGCGCCGCCGTCGCACGCCCGGGGGCGGCACGGCCGCCGGCCGCCGTCGCCTGCCGGCAGCAGCGGGGGCGCCACGGCCACCGACCGGCGGATAACCTCGGGCCATGGCAGCCGAAGAAGACCCCACCCCCGCCGGCCGCGAGCACGAGGTTCCTGGCCCCGACCGTGCGCCGGCCGGACCCACCCCTGGCGGCGGCCAGGCCCGTGCGGCGACCGGCACCGGCACCGAGCGGCCCGACCCCGCCCGGGCGGTCGGCGGCCCCGTCCGCAAGGCCGTCGTGCCGGTCGCCGGGCTGGGCACCCGGTTCGTCCCCGCCACCAAGGCGATCCCCAAGGAGATGCTGCCGGTGGTGGACAAGCCGGCCATCCAGTACGTCGTGGAGGAGGTCGCCGCCGCCGGGCTGCGCGACGTCCTGCTCATCACCGGCCGCGGGAAGAGCGCCATCGAGGACCACTTCGACGCCGCCCCCGAGCTGGAGTCCGCGCTGGCGGCCAAGGACGACGGCGACCGGCTGGCCGTCGTGCAGGCCCCCACCGGCCTCGCCCACGTCCACTCCGTGCGGCAGGGCGAGCCGAAGGGCCTGGGGCACGCCGTGCTGCAGGCCCGCGACCACGTCGCCGGCGAGCCGTTCGCGGTGCTGCTCGGCGACGACCTCATCGACGCCCGCGACCGGCTGCTCACCGACATGATCGCCGTGCGCGAGCACGTGGGCGGCTCCGTCGTCGCCCTGCTCGAGGTGGACCCGGCGCAGATCAACCTCTACGGGGCCGCCGCCGTCGAGCCCGCCCCGGGCGCCGCCGTCGGCGACCTGGACGCGGCCGACGTGGCCAGGGTGACCGAGCTGGTGGAGAAGCCCGCGCCGGAGGAGGCGCCCTCGAACCTGGCCGTCATCGGTCGCTACGTCCTGGACCCGGCGGTCTTCGACGTGCTGGAGCGGACCGAGCCGGGGCGGGGCGGGGAGATCCAGCTCACCGACGCCCTGCAGACCCTGGCCCGGATGGACCCGGCCGACGGCGGTGGGGTGCACGGCGTCGTCTTCCGTGGCCGGCGCTACGACACCGGGGACAAGCTGGACTACCTCAAGGCGGTGGTGCGCCTGGCCGTCGACCGGGAGGACCTCGGCCCGGACTTCTCCGCCTGGCTGGAGCAGTACGTGGCCGGGCGGCGGGTCGAGCTCGGCTCGGACCCGTCCGGCACCGGCCCCGCCGGCCCGGCGCCCTCCGCCCCGCCGGCGCCCGCCCCGGTGCCGCCCGGCCCGGTGGCGCCGGGCTCGTCGGCACCCGCCCCGGTACCGCCCGCCCCGAGCGCCCGGTGAGGAGCGTCCAGGAGCACCTGGCGGCCTGCCTGGCCGCGGTCGGCCAGCTGCCGCCGCTGGACGTCGCCCTGCCGGACGCCGTCGGCTGCATCCTCGCCGAGGACGTGGTCGCCGACGCCGACCTGCCGGTGACCGACCTGGCCGGCCTGGACGGGTACGCCGTGCGCGCCGCCGACGTCGCCGCCGCCGGCCCCGCCGCCCCGGTCACCCTGCGGGTGACCGACGAGGTCCGCGCCGGCGCCGCCGCCCGGCTCCGGCTGGTGGCCGGCACCGCGGTGCGGATCGCCTCCGGGGCGCCGCTGCCGGTCGGCGCGGACGCCGTCGTCCCGGGCGAGCAGACCGACCTCGGGACCGCGCAGGTGGCCGTGCGCACGGCCGCGGCCGCCGGGGAGAACGTGCGGCGGCAGGCGGAGGACCTGCGCGCCGGGGAGGTGGTCCTGCCCGCCGGGGTGCGGGTGGGCGCCCGCCAGGTGGCCCTGCTCGCCGCCGTCGGCCGTGGCCGGGTCGACGTCCACCCCCGGCCGCGGGTGGTCATCCTCTCCATCGGCGAGGAGCTGGTCGAGCCCGGCCGGCCGGCCGCCCCCGGCCAGGTCTACGACGCCAACAGCCACGCCCTGGCCACCGCCGTCCAGGACGCCGGCGCCACCACCTTCCGGGTCGCCGCCGTGCCCGACGAGCACCGGGCGCTGCGCGAGACCCTGGAGGACCAGCTCGTCCGGGCCGACCTCGTGCTGACCACCGGGGGCCTGAGCTACGGCGCCAACGACACCGTCAAGGAGGTCCTCGCCCCGCTCGGCACCGTCCGGTTCGACAACGTGGCCATGTGGCCCGGCCGCCAGCTCGGGGTGGGCCACGTGGGCGAGGGCACCCCGCTGTTCGCGCTGCCCGGGGACCCGGTGGCGGTGCAGGTCGCGTTCGAGGCGTTCGTCCGGCCGGCGCTGCGGGCGATGGCCGGCTACGGCGAGCTGTACCGCCCCTCCGTCGAGGCCGCCGTCAGCCACGGCTGGTACTCCCCGGCCGGGCGGCGGGAGTTCGTCCGGGCCCGGGTCACCGGCGCCCCGGCCGAGGGCTACCGGGCCGAGCCGGCCGGCCCGCCGGCCGGCCTGCTGCTCTCCGCCCTGGCCCGCGCCAACGCCCTCGCCGTGGTGCCCGAGGGTGTCACCGACGTCCGCGCCGGGGACCGGCTGCACTGCCTGCTGCTGGAGTCCTGAGGTGCCCGCCGACGCCGCCGGGACCTGGCCGGTCACCCTGGTGGAGGGCCCGGTCACGCTGCGGCCGCTGCGCCGCCGCGACCGGCGGGCCTGGCTGGACCTGCGCGCGGCGAACGCCGCCTGGCTGCGGCCGTGGGACGCGACCTCCCCGGTCGGCGCGCCGCCGACGTCGTTCGGCGCCTACCTGCGCAGTCAGGACCGGCAGGGGCGTTCCGGGGAGGGGCTGCCGTTCGTCGTCGAGGTCGACGGCGACCTGGTCGGCCAGGTGTCGATCATGACGATCGTCCGGGGCGCGCTGTGGTCCGGCTCGGTCGGGTACTGGATCTCCCGGCACGTGGCCGGCCGCGGGATCACCCCGTGGGCGGTGGCGACGGCGTGCGACTACGCCTGGGGCGCCCTCGGCCTGCACCGCCTGGAGGTCAACGTCCGGCCGGAGAACGGCCCCTCGCTGCGGGTGGTGGCGAAGCTCGGCTTCCGCGAGGAGGGGCTGCGGCGCCGGTTCCTGCACATCGACGGCGACTGGCGCGACCACCGCAGCTTCGCCCTCACCGCCGAGGAGGTGCCCGGCGGGCTGGTCCGGCGCCTCCGGGCGGCCGGGCAGGTGCCGCGCTGAGCCGGGCCGAGCGGTCCGGGGCCGGGCGGGGCGGACGACGGCGGGACCTCCGCCGGAGGACGGTTGGACCGCACCGGCAACGACGGCGAAACACACCCGTGTAAGACACGCCGGGGCGGGTCGCCGGGGGAGCGGTCCGCCCCGCCTAGCGTTGACCCGTGGAGCTTCAGGGGTACGTCCTCCTCGCCGTGACCCTGATCCTCCTGGGCTACCTGCTCCCGCACCTGGTGCAGACCCGTCAGCTGCTGCTCCACTCCCGGGTGGAGGACCGGTTCTCCGGTGACCTGCGCATCGTGGCCACCGCGGGGACGGACCCGCGGCAGCGGCGGAGCGGCGACGACGGCGCCGCGCACCACCGCCCGACGGCGGCCCGGCCCTACCTGCACGACCCGACCCGACGTCCGGAGGGACCGATGAACCGGCCGCACGCACGCTCCGAGCGCGCCACCCAGGACGCCCGCGCGCTCGCGGCCGCCCGGGCGGCCCGCGCCGCCCGGGTGTCCCGCCGGGCCGCGGCGGCCCGCCGCCGCCTCGTCCTCACCGTCGTCCTGCTCGCCCTGACCGTCGGAGCCTGGGCCGGCGTTGCCCTGACGTCGCTGGCCTGGGGCCTCGCCGTCGTCCCCACCCTGCTGCTCGCTGCGGTGCTCGTGCTCGGCCGGCGCGCCGCCGTCGCCGCCGCCGAGCGGGACCGCCGCGACCGCGCGGAGATGGCCCGGCTGGAGGCCCGCCTGACCGCGCTGGCCTCCCGGTCCGCCGCCGTCCGGGCCGAGCGGCGCGGGGCGCCGGCGGGTGCCGCTGGTGGCACGGCGGTCACGAACGGCCGGTCGGTCGCGGGTGGTTCGCGCGGCCGCAGCACCGCCCGGGAGACCGCTAGTGCAGAGCGCCGAGCGGCCGGGGCGACCGCTGCCACGGTGGTCCGTTCGGCGTCGACCCATGCGGCGGACGGTCCGGCCAGCCCGTCGCCTGCCCGGCCGTCAACCCCCTCGCCGACGACGGCGCCCGCACGGGCCACCGGGGCGACTGCGGAGGCCAGGTCTGACACCGCGGCCGTGGACCCGACGAGCGGCAGCGGACCGGCCGAACCCGCCAGGCCGGCCGCCGGCACGGCCGAGACCGCCGCACCTGCAACGCCGCGGCCCGGCGCCGAGCCCGGTGGCCGCAGCGAAGCGAGACGTGCCGAGGACGCGATCGCCGAAGACCCGCGCCCGGCACCGGATGCAGGTCACCCGGCGGCAGGCACGGAGGCCGAGGATGCGCCGGCGGAGGACGCACCGACCGAGGACACACCGGCCGGTCCCACCAGCCGCGCAGGCTCCGTCGCCAGCCACGCCGGGGAGGAGCGCTGGACGCCGGTGACCGTCCCGGCGCCGTCATACACGCTGAAGCCGACGGCCCCGCGCCGCGACGTGGCCCCGTTCGAGCCGGACGTGCAGCCGGCGGGGCAGGTCCCGCACCGCCCGACGACATCTACGGCGCCTACGGCGGCGGCCCCGGCACAACCGGCGGCCGGGCAGGCGGTGCCGCAGGCACCGGCCCCGGCACAACCGGCGGCCGGGCAGGTGGTGCCGCAGGCACCGGCCCTCGACCTCGACGCGGTCCTCGCCCGCCGCCGAGCCGCGGGGGAGTGAGCGGAGGTTCGGGGCGCCGGCGACCGCCGGTCGGGCGCCCCGGCCAGGTCCGTCGGCGCGGGCGGACCGGGCGTTGTGCGGGCAGCCGCCGGAGGGCTTCCGCGCGTGGCCGGTCCGGCTCGTGCCGGCAGTCCCGACGGTGCTAGACTCGTCCGTGCTCACCGAGCATGGGGCTATGGCGCAGTTGGTAGCGCGTCTCGTTCGCAATGAGAAGGTCGCGGGTTCGAATCCCGCTAGCTCCACCCCACGCACAAGGCTCGAACCCTTGCCAATGGAATCGTTGGCTCGGGTTCGGGCCTTGTCGTTGTCCTGAACCCAGTTGAGCGCGTTGGCGTTCACTTCGGGGTCGAGGAGCATCTCGAAGGGGCGGTTGTTCTCGACGCGAAGCTCGCCGTCTTCGTCGATGTAGACCTTGGTGAAGAAAGCTTGATTGCACAAGCGCCGGTTGGCGTCGTCGCACCGCTGGTAGATGTTGGCGCAGTCGGCCAGCAGGTTCAACGCGTCGTCAAGATGGACACGAGCGTCGGCGTAGTCACCGTGGTGGGCGTCGATGCGCCGGTTGAGGCTGTCGAGTTCGCCGAGTATGCGGTCTTGTTCTCGTTTGAGCACCGGCAGCGGCACGGCGTCGGAGTAGTGGGCTTGCATGAGCCGATCTTGTTCGTGTTCGAGCCGGGCGCGGTGCTTGGTCAGGCGTTCGAGTTCATCGGTCTCTGCGGCCATGAGCCGGTCGAACTCGTGATGGAGCATCCCGGACAAAGCATCGCGCTGTGCGGGGCTGATCTGCACCCGGGCGTAGTAGTCCTCGATGAGCTTCTCGACGTCCTCGATCAGAATCGCCCCTCGCGTGCAGTCGGTGCGCTTGGAGTGCCGTCCGGAGCACACGAAGTAGCAGTAGACGTTGCCGTGGCGGTTCTTGGCGTTGGACACGATCAGCCGGGACGCACACTGTCCGCAATAGACGGTGCCCTTGAGGTAGTGGTCATGGACCTGGGTCGCCTCGGCAGCACTCTTGTGGGCCGTGAGGACGGACTGGACCTGGTACCAGACCTCAGGCGGGACGAGCACGGGGTGGGTCCCCTTGTAGCGGGTGCCGCGGTAGACGACATCGCCCTTGTAGTAGGGGTTGGTCAGCAGTCGATGGACCGAGGAGACCGCCAGCGGCTTCGGTGGCCGCTTCGGAGTGGGGACACTGACCAGGCCACGGGAAGTGAGTTCGTCATGAAGCTGGCTGACGGTCCAGTTCCCCGAAGCGTAGGCCTTGAACGCCCACTCGATCAGGGGGGCGCGTTCGGGGTCGAGTTCGACGGTCCGGACCTCGCGGCCCTGGTCGTCGCGGACGCGGACGTTGAGGTAGCCGATGGGGGCTTTGCCAAGGGTGCCACCGCCGATTGCCTTCTGTGTCATGCCTTTGGTGACCTCGGTAGCGAGGTTGCGGGAGTAGAACTCCGCAATGGTCGACATGATGCCGTGCAGCAGCATGCCCGAAGGAGTCTCGTCGATGTTCTCGGTGGCCGAGACCAACATGACCCCGGCCTGTTGGAGGGCAAGGTGGATGGTCACGTCGTCGGCGCGGTTGCGGGCAAGCCGGTCGACCTTGTGGACGATGCAGTAGGCGACTTTGTTGGCCTTGACGTACTGGATCATTCGCATCAGGTCGGGCCGGTCGGCGGACTTCGCTGAGGCTCCGGCGTCGACGAACTCTTCGATGATGGTTGCACCGAGCTGGCCGGCCTTGCGGCGCACGGCCTCACGCTGGGCGGGTATGGAGAACCCTTCGTCGGTGCCACCCTTGGACGCCTGTTCACGGGTGGAGACCCGCAGATAGGAGATGGCGGCTGCCGTGCTGGTGGGCGGGTCGATCAGGCTGGCCGCCGGATCAGCAGCAGGAGTTGTTGCGGTGGTCATCGGGTCCTTACCTCTCACGCGATTCGTCCTCGCGCCCCCGGATGCCTGGGAGTGGATGTTGGTCGTGAGAGCAGCCATCGGTGTGGCTGTAGGACGAGACCCGACGGGGTCACGGTGCGTGTTGCCCGCCAGTGGCGGGGTTTAGGACCACAACACCCCGCGTGCGCGAGGCTTTGCTGATTTCATTCTACCAACGGCCCTGCGCCACTCGCTGTTTCGCCGGTTGGTGCGGCCGGGTCACGGTAGGTCTCTGGTGCTTTGGCGGCGCGGCGGTCGGCGCGGCTGCGGCCGGTCTCCTGCAAGGTCAGCCGGATCAGCACCTCGGCGAGCTTGTGCAGGTCGGCTTGGTCGCGGTGGACCGCGCGCACCGAGAACGACCGCTCCTCGTACCGGCGCCGTTCGGTCTTCTTCACATAGCCGCCCATCAGTCCCGCACCTCCCCGGTCACCGGGTCGACATCGATATCGTGGTCGTCGTCCAGGCTGGCGTAGAACTCATCCTCGGCCTCCTGACGCTTGCGAACCTGAGTTTGAACGAACTGCACGAACTCGGCGTCACGGTCGGCGATCACCACATCCTCCACCGGCGGTGCCGGGTCTTCGCCGGGCCAGGTGGTCTGCCGGGTGGGACGGTCACGATCGAGCCGGGTGCCCGATGTGGACGCCCAGTCCCGGAGGCGGACGCGGGCGTCGGCGAAGTCGCGATGCCAGCCGATCGCCGCGGAAGCGTTCTGCTCGGGGTCGTAGGCGCCCAGCCAGTGCAGATGCAGGGCGGATAGTTCCCAGAGCAGTTCGGGGTGGTGGTGCCAGAACGGCGGCACCACGCTGGCCGGGAGTCCGTAGGTGTGACGTAGCCAGTCCACCCACCGGTTCAACGCGAGCCATTCCTGTTCCAGATCATGCGCTGACAACAGGTTCCAGTTCACCGGGTGCGGTGTCTCGGGCACATCGGCGTCGCTGACGTGCGGCGGCCCGTCGAACACATCCGGTTCGTCCAGCCCCGGTCCCTCACCGTCGATCGGGCTGGGTTCAGGCGTGAGGTCGGTCATGATGATCGGCTCCCGGCGTTCACAGGCCGATGGCCGTGGACTGTGGTGCCTGGGTCGGCCGGGCTGGCGGCTCGAACCCTGGCGCTTCGCGTTCTGCGGCACGGCGTGGGGTGCGATCGACCTCGTAGCGGGTACGGGCGGCGTCGTGACCCATCTTCTTGGCCACGAACTCCTCGCTCTCGACCGCCTGGCCGCCTCGTTCGTAGTTGACCTCACGGGTGTAGCCCTCGGCTATGAAGTTGTCGCCCTTGGCGAACCGGGCATGCGCGTGCTCGGCGGAACGACCGAACATCACCAGATGGTGATAGGTCGTCTCGGTCTGGGTGAACGACCCATCGTCCTCGCGACGGAAGTGCTCCTTGCCGACACGGGCGTAGAACCGAGGATCACCCTTCGAGGTCTGGCTGAGCTGCGGGTCCGAGGCGATGAACCCCGAGAACGACTCCTGGGTGCGGATAGCCATCAGACTGTCCTCCTGGCACTCACGCGGCCCCGCTGATCGGAGCCGCTGATGTCAGGCAGGTGCGCAGGCCACACCTCCACGCGCCCCGGTCAGGAACCAGGGCGACGCAGCAGCGCCTCGATCTCGGCCCGGTCGGCTTTCAACTGAGCCGCGTCGGCTCGGGAGGGCCAGGGCCGTAGGTCGGTGACGATGGGTGGGGCGGCCCGCAGCAGGGTGACCCCGGTGCCGAACGGCAGGGTCCTGATCCGGTCCGGCGGAAGGATCGGCACCCGTCGCACCGAGCGTTGGTTGGAGCGAGTGCCGTGATCGCCGAGGGTCACAGAGTCGGTGTACTCGTCGCGTTCCCCGATCAAGGTGCTCAGGTCTTGGAGGTCGCGGCTGTTGGAGGTGCCGCCGAGGATGACCTTGACGATGGAGGCGTCCCAGATCGCTCCGGCGGCATTGTCGTTCCACTTGTCGCGCGCCTGCGCCAATGACTGCAACACAGGCAGGGTCGTGATGCCCGTGCCACCGCCCTCAGCCATCAACGTCGGCAAGCTCGGCAGGGGCGCGAGATTGCCGATCTCGTCCAGCGCCAGCAGCAGGGGCGGATCGAGGCGGGCGCCGGGTGAGCGAGCGGCGATCCGGCGGGCGGTCTCGATCAGGTCCTCGACAAACGCAGCCACCATGGCGGCGGATGCCCCGGCGCCCGCGCCGGTGGCGAGCAGGTAGAGCGTGCCGCGGTCGCGGATAAAGGTTTCGGGGTCGAAGCTCTCACCGGGCCCGGGCGAGACTGCGTCCAGGACACGCGGATCGGCCAGTGCGCCGAGGGCCAGGGCGACGCCCTGCCAAATCGAATCCCGGGTCTTGGGGTCGGCGTCGATCATCGCTCCGAGGGAGTCTGCCCACCCGGTGGCTGCCTGCGTGTTGTTGGTGAGGATCGCGACGGCTTCGGCGGCGGCGGAGGGGTCGAGGGTCCAGCGGAACAGCTCGGCCGGTGGGCGGTGGTCGAGGGCTGCGGCGTGCAGGAGTGCTTGGAGGGCGGTGCGGGTCTTGCCTTCCCAGAAGCCGCCGGATTCGACCCCGCCAGCGGACAGGCCGGTCGCGGCCGAGAGGCCGGTGGCGCGGATCATTGCCGTGAGCGGGTCCTGACACCCGCGGATCGGTGACCAGCGCATCCCGGCGGGGATGCCCTCGGCGAGGTGTTGGGGGTCGAACACCGCCACGGGGCCGAGGCGCTGTCTGGCGCGGAGGGTAGCGGTGAGGTTGTCCGGCCGCGTGCTGGTGGTGACGACGGCGCCGGGCGCGTCGAGGATCGCGGGGATGACGATGTGCAGGCCCTTGCCCGAGCGCGGGGGGCCGATGAGCAGGATGGAGTCCTCCACCGACGCCCACACCTCGCGTCCCTTGGACGCGCCGATCCGATACCCGACATCACCGGGTGCGGGTTTATCGAGGGATGGGCGCAGTGTCGCGACCCTGCGGAGCAGCGCCTTCGCGGACGCGGTCTGGGCGACTTCATGGGCCGTGGCGGTGCCGGCAAGGCGGCGCGGGTCGGCCTCGACCCTGCGGGAATGGCGGCGCAGCCGCACCCACGCCCATCCGATACCGCTGGCGAGTCCCGCCAGGAGCAACCCGGTGACAGTCCAATAGGCGACCGGAGACAGCCCGTCGGCCCCGAGCGCGCCCGCCGGGTTGCTGGGGTTGAACAGCACTCCGAGCCCGGACGCGGGGCCAGCCTCGGGTTGGGGTGTGCCGGTGAGGAACGCGGCTACGGACCCGGAGGCGCGGAGGATGAGCGCGATCCCGAACATCCCCACCAGGGCGATCAGCGCGGCGTTGGTCAGCTCGTCACCGAACGACCCGGCCTGCCGCCCGGAGGGGGTGCTCACGGCAGCCGCCGCACGTGGATCGTGCCCGAGATGCGGCCGAACAGCATCACCTCGCCGCCGCCATCGGGCAGCAGCGGCCGAAGCCGACCGCGGTCCAGCAGCGTGCGGGCATGACCAGTGTCGGTCGCGTCGGTGTGGGAAACGATGACCGCGACGGCGACGTCCTCACCGGGCACGAACCCCTCGCCGCTCACTTCGACCAGGTCCGGCCGCCGCTTGCTTCTGCTCGTGAACTGCGTGGTCCGTTCGTCCTCCGCCTCGGGCTGCGCCTCGATCTCTGACGGTTCGGGCCTGGTGCGGCGATGGGCGCGGATCACGTCGGTGAACACGCTCCCGTCATTCTCGTGCACTTCGATGCGCACTGTGATGGTCCGGTCCCGGGTGAGCAGATCCAGCAGGGGCCCGAAGGTGCTTCGCGTCCACGCTTCACCCTCCGGGGGTGGCAGGTCGGTGCCGTCGATGGTGACGTCCAGGGCGCCGGTCTCGGTGACGCTGATGACCGCGTGCGGCAGCACGACCGGCGTCTCCTCCGGTTCCGGCCGATTCGTGCGGCGCGTTTTGCGGGTCATCACTTCACCCCTGAGGTCAGTCGCGAGCTGGTGTCGAACAGTGCCAGTTCGGCGGGATGGAGCTGGTGCTGGGTGACGAAGGCCCGATCCTTGATCCGCCACAGCCCCTGCCCGACACCCAGGCCCGGGAGGAGCTTCTGCTCGGTGCCGGTCAGGCCAAGCGCTTGGGCGGTGGGGCCGAGCTGGTCGGATTCCTGCCGGTAGACGATCCGGGTCTCGGCATTGGCCAGCAGACTGTTGGCGAGGGATCGCATGGCGGAGCCGGCGTCGCCGACGTTGTCCAGGTCGGAGAGTTTGTGGAAGATCAGCATGTTCGCGATCCCGTAATGCCGCGCGAGACGCCAGTGGGCGTCCATCCGCTTCAACAAGGCCGGGTGGGACATCAGCCGCCACGCTTCGTCGTAGATCACCCACCGCTGCCCGCCGTTGGGGTCCAGCAGCGCGGACTCCATCCACGCCGACGAGCAGGTCATCAACACCGAGATCAATGTGCTGTTCTCGGTGACACGGGACAGGTCGAGGCTGATCATCGGCAGGCTGGGGTCGAACCGGACCGTGCTGGGGCCGTCGAACAGGCCCGCGAGGTCACCGGCGACCAGGCGGCGCAGGGCATGGCCGACGAGCCGTCCGTCCTCGGCCAACCTGCCGTCGGCGGCCTCGTCCGGGGTGAGGATGCGGTCGACGACCATCGGCAAGATCGGCACAGTGTTCTGGGCGACGACTGCGGTCAGGGCGAGGTCGATCGCGGTGTGCTCCAACGGCGTCAACCCGCGGGCCAGGACGGTCTCGGCCAGGGCACCGATGAGGTCGCGACGGCGGGAGGCGACCGTGATGGCCCACTCCCGATCCGACAGCCCGGCGGACCGGTGACCTTCATCGAGAGGGTTGAGTCTCGTGCTCAGGCCGTGGCCGAGGACGATCGCCCGTCCGCCGACTGCATTGGCGACGGCGGTGTGCTCGCCCTTCGGGTCACCGGGGACGTAGACGCGGCGCCCGAACGGCAGCGACCGCGTGTAGAGCGATTTCGCCAGCGAGGACTTGCCCGAGCCCACGATCCCGGCAAGGACCACGTTGGGGGCGGTGATGATCCCGCGGGCGTAGAGCACCCAGGGGTCGTAGACGAACGAGCCGCCAGAGTAGAGGTCTTGACCGACGAACACCCCGTCGGCGCCGAGGCCGCCTTCGGCGACGAACGGGTAGGCCCCGGCCAACGTGGCCGACGTGTCCTGATGGCGTGGGAGCCGGAACCTGCCTGGAGTGCGCAGCGCCGCCGGGCCGGGCTCACCGGCGGCAGGCAGGTACGTGGTCGCGCGCCGTTCACTGCGTTCCGCGTCGGCCTTCGCGCGCGCGGCAGCCTGCTCCGCGCGGTGCTGTTCGGCCCGCAGTGTTGTGGCGGCCCGCCGGCGTTGTGTGCGCAGTCTGCGGCGTTCAGCGGCCGGGGCGACCAGGACGGAGGCGTGCAGCCGCTCGGTCTCTCGTGCGCTCATAGCGACAGCCCCCGCCCAGTCGACCCCGGGGAGCGGGTCGGACCGGCGAACCAGTCCCGGTCCACGCCCGCCGGCCTCTCCTGCGTCCGCGCGGAGGCGGGTGTCGCCGAGGACCTTGGCGTGCTTGCATCGAGTGGCCCGACGCCGCTGATGGCCTCTCGCGCGGTCACCACGTCGGTCTCATCCAGGCCCGCGTCGGACATCGCGGCGGGATGTGAGCGTAGGAGGCTGACGTGGCCCATGAGCGGGTTGTAGGTGAGGGTGTAGTCACCGTCGGTGACCGTCCGGTCGAGCTGGCCGGTGGGTGGTTCGTCGTAGACGTACCCGTTCTCCAGTGCCGCGTCGGTGGTCTCGTCCCCGTAGTCCCAACCGCGCAGGTACTCGATGGCCGCGTCGGAGCCGTCGCGGTCGATGAGGTCGAGCACCTCGTCGGCCTCGGCGCCTTGGTGGAAGACCACGCTGATCCAGCGCCGCGGTGCTTCGGTGGACACTGCCTCCCGGTCCAGTTCGTGGGCTGGAGCGTGCCAGGCCACGCGTCCCGAATGGGTCATCGCAGCATTGACGCGCTCCTCGACTCCATCGAGGAGTGTTCCGGCGTGGTGCAGGTCGTCTGCCGCGGCGAGGGCTTCGGCCGCACCGATCGCGTGGTCACCGTCATCGTCGTGAGCGCGGTCGCGATGAGCCAGATGTGCGGAGCCGAGCTGGTCGAGCACCTGGCGCAGCGACCGGACCCTGGAGAGGAGGTCACCGAGCACGCCGTAGGTGTCGGCGGGGTTGTCGAAGACCCGGCTGGCGTGCGCGAGCCCGCGCAGCGCCTCGGATGCTTCGGCAGCATCCTGGAGTGGGTCGTGATACGTGGGCATGAGCGGCCTCCTGTGACAAGCGCGAAAGCCCCGGGCATCCGGGGTCGACTGCCAGGTGCACGCGCGCCCCCACCGCGCAACGGGCCGGTGTGTGCTGGGCGTCAGATGCATCGGCACAGCGGCAGTGCCGCGGCGGTGAACGCGGCGGCCTGCTGTCCCACGAGCAGCCGGGTCTCGCAGGAGGCTTGGATCGCGGCCTGCTCGATCGCGGCCACCCCGGCGTCCAGTTCCTCGACGGTGGGTGCGGAGACGCTGAGGAGGCCGGTGAACCGCAGCACCCCGTGGCCGGCGGTCAGGTCGGCTTCCTGCTGGAGCACGTCGTGGTACTCGGCGGTCTGGGTGGCGTCTTCGATCTGCCCGATCTTCGCCCGCTGCGCTTGGTCGGAGATGTGCTCGACCTTCTTCTTCCGGATGTCCCGGGCGGCCTGGTCCGAGCGCATTGGGGTGCACAGCAGCGAGAACGAGCGTTGGATGCCGGTGGACAGCAGCACCGGAGACAGGAAACCGGGGTAGACCATCGAGCGCGGCCACTCGCTGATCCACAGCACCGCGTGGTGGGCAGAGTCGGTGCGCAACCGGGCCCAGGACTCGGTGACGGCCACGGGGCCGGCGGTAGCGAGGTGCTGGCCGAGTTCGCCGTGGCGCTCCAGAGTCGCGGCGATCGCCGGGTCGTACGCGCTGCGCAGGATCACCGCGATCTGTCCCGGGCTCAACCAGCCGGAGGGTTTCAGGTCGGCGGAGCGCAGCGCCGCGACCAGGGTGGACATCTCCTGACGCAGCACGGCAGCGGCTCCGCGGATGCCGCCACCGGCGGTCCTGATCTGTCGCGCCGCGGTCTTCATATCCAATGACAGGGACAGGGTGGTGGCGTGCCGTTCCCCGGCCGGCCCGGCACGCTCGATCAGTTCCGCGTACGTGGTCGCGGCCCAGGTGTCGTCGGCGGTGCCGTGGGAGGCCCACCATTCGGCCAGCCCGGTGCCGGAGTCCGGCAGCGTCCGTTCCAGGACCTGGAGGGTGGCGACCCGCCCGGAGCGACACACCGTGGCCAGCACCCGGCCCCAGGAGGTGACCCGGCGTTCCTGCTCACCCGGGTCGAGGAGCACGAACGCCGGATGGGTCACCTCGCACACCACGGTGAGGGTCGCGGCGTGGGGGTCGTGGATCATCCCGGCGCCGGTGTCGGGGTCGGTGTACTCGCGCAACCGGGCCATGTCGCCGGGCAGCGCGAGCGTGCCGACCGGCCGGGGTGCCACGATGCGGCGCCGGTAGAGCAGCTGGCCCGCGGTGGTGCGCCACAGCCACCAGCACGCCACCGGCAGCCACTCCACCGCCGGGCGCCCGGCGACGGGTATCCACGTCAGCGCGGCGGCGAGCACCCAGACGGGAGCGGTGTAGGCCAGCAGGATGCCACCGCCGGCATACAGGGCGCCGACGACGGCGAGGACACCGGTGGCGAGGGTGATCAGCTGGGCCAGCGACAGGCCGAGGAGGATGCCGCGGCGGGTGAGGCGGGAGAACTTGACCGGCACCAGCTCCGTGGCGGACTCCTTCTGCTTTGAGGTCATGGCCGTCTCAGTCCTTCCCGGTCGACTTTGGCGCTGGCGGACCGGTCGGCTTCGGCGCCGGCGGCGGGGCCGGCTTCAGCGCACGCGGCTCAGGTTGTGCCGGGCCCGGACCGGCTGTCGGTGTCTTCGGCTCGGTCGGAGGTGGAGCCTTCGTGGTCGGTGCGGACGGTGTCGGGGACGCCGCTGGAGGGGGTGTGGTGCCGGTTTGCCCGGCGTCGTCGGCGGCAGTCTCGGCCTGGTTGCCGAGGGCCGTGCCGGCTTTCGGCCCGGCGGTCGCCGCGTCCTTGGCGACCTTCGCGGCGATCACCGCTGCCGCGGCCGGTCCCGCCGCCGCAGTTCCCGCACCGGCTCCCGCTCCGGCGCCGCCGCTGGCGCTGGCTCCGGCGGACCCACCGGCGGAGCTAGCGCCTCCCGCGGCACCGGTACTGCCCCCGGATGCCTGGGGTGTGGAGGTCTTGGCCTGGCGCGGCGTCTTTCCACCGCCCCCACCGCTCCCACTGCCGCCGCCACCGGTCTCGTTACCGCCGCTGCTGGTGCCGCCGTCGAGGACCTTCTTCGGGCCGTCGCCGGCCGGTTTCGTGGGGGTGGGGACGGGCCGGTTGAGGGCCTGCTTGGCGTCTTGTTCAGAACCGATCGCGTGGTACATGTCGAACCCGATGAAACTGATGAACTTGTACGTCAGGTAGGGGGCGAACGCGGCCATCGCCATCAGCACGATCCCCGCCAACGGGTCACTGATCGAGGACAGGTCCGCATCGATCGGTGCCGACACCTGCGTGACGGCGACGAGGAACATCACGACCAGGACGAGCTTGGAGCAGATCAGCGCGATGACGAACATCGCCCACTTCCCGATCCACCCCCGGCTGGCGTCCCACGACGCGCCGGAGAACGCCAGGGGTGCGAACACGATCGCCACCAACAACAGCGCCTTCCTGATCAGGAGGGATAGCCACACGATGGCAGCGGCGGCGATCGCCAGGCCGGCGAGGAAGATCGTGATGATCGCACCCACACCGGGCGCGGCGATGTTGATCCCGACCAGGCCCGCGGCCAGCAGCGTGATCTTGTCGCCCATGGACTCGGTGGTCTCTCCGGCGGCCTGGATGATCCCGACACAGAGCTGGTCGACGATCTCCAGCAGCAACGCTGTCAGCGTGATCACTACGAAGGACCCGAGCACGGACTTCGCCAACCCGAGGGCGGCCCGAGACAAAGCGGTCGGGTCACGGCGGACCAGGCCGGTGATCAATTGGAGGCAGAAGAAGATCAGCATCACGAACACGGCGATGCCGAACAGCAGGTTGTAGACCGCCACGTACTCGGGCCGGGTGACGTCGACGAGGGTGGTGGTGTCGAACACCGCCCAGACGGCCTCGAACAGCCAGCCGGCGGCGGCACCCATCGCCTGGGCGAGCCAGTCGAACGGGGCCGCGACCAAGCTCGCGGCGGCTTCGCCGGCGGTGTCGCACACGGCCGAGATGACGGGGATATCGCACACACCCACCGCAATCACTCCTTCACGGGGTCGAGACGGCCGGTCGTGTCAGACCTGCTGGCCGACGTCCCAGAAGAAGTTGATCAACGTCACCGAGGCACCGCAGATCACCGCGGCCCCGCAACTGACGAGGACGCCCATCTTCCCGCGGCCCGCCAAGTGCGGGTTGGAGGAGTTGGCGCCGAATCCCCACACGATGGCGGAGATGATCAGCGCGAGGACGGACAGGATCAGACCGATGGTCATCACCGCGCCGACGATGGTGCGCAATTGGGCGATGCCGGGCAGGCCGTCATCGTTGGGGGAGATGTCGACATCCATCGGTACCAGGGCCGGCAGCGCGGCAAATGTGGTGGCGGTGTCGGTGATCAGGGTCAGGGCGGTCATGGCGGGGTGCTCCTTAGGCGCGCGAGGGCAGGGGTTCTCGCTCTTCAGGTGCACGGACGTCGTCATACCGGGTTCGTAGGATGGTCAGGGTGAGGATCGAGACGGTGCGCGAGGCGTACGCGCGACGTGCCGGGGAGTACATCTCCCGGCTCGGGTCGATCGATGCGACGGCACTGGTAGACCAGGAGTTGATCGAGGCGTGGGGTCGTAGCGTCCACGGGCCGGTGCTGGATGTCGGATGCGGGCCCGGGCACTGGGCCGGTTTTCTGCACCAGGCCGGCGTCGAGGTGACGGGGATCGATCCGGTGCCGGAGTTCATCGACCACGCCCGCGCCCGATTCCCCGATGTTCCCGTCCAGGTCGGGCGGGCCGAGGTGCTTGATGTGGACGACGCCAGCGTGGGTGGCATCCTGGCGTGGTACTCGCTGATTCACGCCCACCCCGCCCGCATCAGTTCGGTGTTCGACGAGTTCGCCCGTGCCCTGCGTCCCGGCGGCACCCTGCTAGTGGGCTTCTTCGCCGGCGCTGACCTCACCGAGTTTGACCACGCGGTGACCACCGCCTACTTTTGGCCCACGGATGCGCTGCGCGCGGTGATCGAGGACGCTGGTTTCACCGTGGTCGCCACCCACACCCGAACCGACCCGGGGGCGCGCCGACATGGCGACCTCATCGCCCAGCGCCTCCGGTCGTGACGCTTACAGCGTCTGCCCGAGGTCGATCAGCCAGTTCATCCACGCCACCCCACCCCCAGCGAGGACCGCAGCGCCAACGGCGGTCCATGCGCCGGTGCGCGCCTTGCTGGCCGCAGCATGGTGACCGTTGGCAGTGGCCAGCGCCCAGACGATGGCGCAGACGATGAGCATGAGCACGGCCGTGATGAGCACGAACGTCAGCAGCGCCCCGATTACCGCGCGCAGGTCACCGATCCCGCCGATCCCGTCGAAGTCGGGAAACACGTCCATGCCGCTCAGCTCCCGGACCGGACGGTGATGTGGAGGTGGTCGTAGTGACCGCCGGTGACGTCGTCGGGGTCATGCATGCCGCCACCGTTGTAGTCACGCCACCCCTCTGCGTCGCGGGCGGCGGACCAGATGCGGCCTTGCCAGATCAGGTATTCCACGCCGAGGACCTCGGCGTGGTCTTTCATCCAGTTCGTCACGGCCCACCCGGCTTCGAGCTGGCCGGGGGTGGGGTGCTGGCCGATGGCGTTGCCGAACGTGAGGTCACAGGCGCGGCCGAGGGGGTGCTCGGAGCTGGTGCCGGGCCGGGGTGAGTAGCACGCCCAGGAGGTGTCGGGGAACGCCGCGATGCCCTGGGTGTAGACGTGCAGCATCCGGGCGGTGATCTGTCCATTGGAGGTGGGGTCGTCCACGAGCGCGTCCGGGTCCCCATCGATCGGGTCCGGCTCACTGCCGGGTGGCGTGGTGCCGGGGTGGCAGCCGGCGGGGGCGCCGGTCTCTGGTTCGGGCAGGTTGGCGGCGCTGTGACTGTTGAGCCAGGCGGCGGGGTCGGTGTGCTCACCGTCGGTGCCGCCTTGGCGGACCTCGAAGTGCAGGTGCGGGCCGGTGCTGTTGCCGGAGGAGCCGACGTCGCCGATGTGCTGCCCGGCGCTCACCTGGTCGCCGGCGGTGACGTGGATGCCGTGCTCCCACATGTGCCCGTACGCGGTCGCCACCGTCTGCCCGGCGATCTGGTGCTCGATGACGACGAGGCCGCCGTACCCGCCGGAGAACTCCGCGACGGTGACGGTGCCATCGGCAGCGGCGAGGATCGGCGTGCCGTCGGGGGCGGCAAAGTCGGTGCCGGTATGAAACGAGTTCTCCCCGGAGATCGGATGGACCCTCGGCCCGTAGTCGCTGGTGAGCACCCAGGTGCCTTCCGGCACCGGGAACACCACCCGGGAGGACTCCGCCGCGACCGGCTGCACTGCTGGCACCGTGGCGCCGCCAGTTGCCGCAGCCGAGTTGGCAGCAGGGCCGGGGGTGGTGGTGAGGGTGGTCAGGATGGTCTCGGCGACGGGCTCGTAGTTGCGGTAGCGGTCGGGGTAGGCGGAGACTTCGACGGCTTGGGCGGCCTCTCCTGTGTCCAGCTGTTCCCAGCCGGGGATGTCCAGCAGCCCGCGCGGTGAGGGGTGGTTCGGTCCTTCGGGTCCGCCGAAGAACGCCCGCGCCTGGTGGGTCGGGTCCATGAGGTCGGCGACGGTGCCCCACCCGGATTGGGGGCGCATTTGGAACAGGCCGAGCGAGTCGTGGTCGGAGCCGTCCCCGTCGTTGGGATAGTTCGCCGACTCCGGATACGCGGAGGTGTTGGCGAGCATCCGCAGGGTGGACTCGGTGAGTGCGGCCATCAGCGCGATGACCAGCGCGTCCCGGGTCACCCCCTCGATGCTGGAGCCGGCCTCGATGATGGTGGCCGCATGGGTTAACTGGGTGCTGTTAAGCGTGAAGGTCTCCCCGTTGGCGGTGGTCACCGTCAGCGACTCAGGGACGTCACCGATCGTGACGTTCGTGCCGGTCACGGTGCAGGTGGCGGACGCGGCCGGGTTCATTACCAGGCCGACCCCGATCAGTCCGAGCGAGGGGCCGAGCAGCACCAGAGTTAGGGCGGCGATACCGAGCTTCTTCAACACGACAGCGTCCCGTTCAGCGCAGAGGGTTGTCGAGCTGGGACAGTCGCAGCAGATGGCAGGTGTCGTAGGCCGGTGCGCAGACGAGGAAGACGGTGAACGCCACCGGGTGCTCGGAGGTGACGGTCTCGTCGTTCCAGACCCCTTCGCGGTGGCGGGTGCCCTCGATCGTGTACGCGATCGTGCCCTCGGCGAGTTGCCCCGGCTGGGCCTGCGCTACGGCCTCATCCCAGGCGTTGGGGACGTAGATGGTGTCGATGGTCAGGTGTTGGGTGGTGGCGTACTGGCGCAGTTCGACCCAGGCTTCGCGGGAGGGGAGGTAGGTGGCGATGTCGGCGGCGAGCCCGGCCTGCTCCGCACCGGGGGGGTCGCCCACGGCGAGGATCACGGAGGTGTAGTCCAGGGGCATGAACCCGCTGGCGGTATCCCAGCTGAACAGCGCCGTGGCGACGTTGCCGGCGAACGTCTCGGGGTCCGCGGAGGGCCGCACCACGGGCAGGCGGGGGGTCGTGGTGGGCACCGGCTCGGCGGGCACGGTGACAACTGGCTCCGGCGCGGTGCTGTCATCGCTGCCGGGCTCGGTGCTGGTGGGGGGTCCGGTGATCAGGCCGTAGACGCCGATCCCGGTGAGCACGAGGACGGCCACGAGGGCGGCGAGCACCGCGAGCATGCGGTGTCGGGAGCGAGCATCGGACAGGTCGGGAGTCTTCATGCCCCTCAGGTGCACGAACACGCCCCGCCAGCGGGGTTGGCTACAAGGCGCGCAGGTGGCCGCGGCCCGGGGCCGGGTCATCGCCGCGCAGCCGGTCGCGCGCGGCACGCAGCTCCACGGCGAATCGGCTGGTGCCTTCGGCGGTGGCGAGGAAGGCGTCGATCTGCTCGTCGGTCAGCTCGGCGGCGAGCTGGTCGAGGTCGTAGTGGGTCCACCAGTCGGCCAGGTCGTTCCAGGTGAGCACGAACGCCCGCACCGGATACGGCACCGGCCCACTCTCACCCTGACGACCCGCTGGTGTGGGCCGCGGGGTGCGCTTTTTCGTCTCGGCGTTCTTGACGCGCGCCAGCGCGTCGGCGGCGAGCTGGTGCAGGTCCGCGTCGCGGTCACCGCGCGCGGCCTCGGCCTGTTCCCGGACCTCCCGGTAGAGCGCGTCGACCGGGTTGCCGGCCTCGATGCGTTCCAGCGCGGTGGTGGCCTGGTGGCGGAGGTCGTCGGGTTGGGCGGGGTCCGCGGCGATCTGCTGGAGGTAGCTGATCTTGTCCAGCGTCTTGTAGGACGCCGCGCCGGGGATCATCCGGGCGGCCTGCTCACTGGCCCGCCCCTGATCGGACGGTGCGGGAAAGTTTCCCGCACCGTCGTCTCGGGGCTGATGCTCGGCGCTGAACCGGGTGGCGGCCTGCCGGCGGGCCGCGTCCTCGGCCATCACCTGCTTGAGTTCCCGGTACAGGGCGGCGGCTTCGAGCTGGGTCAGGGGCTTGTGCAGGACGTTGTCGTCCTGCTCGGCGAGGAGGTGGCCGAGGCGGTCGGAGATGCCGGAGCGGACCCACACGTTGACGGTTCTCCAGCCGAGCTGCTTGATGGCCGCCAACCGTCTGGCTCCACATACCAGCACGTTGTCGAGGGTGATGGTGATCGGTTGGAGCAGGCCGTCGCGGGCGATGGAGGCGGCGAGGGCGTCGATGTCGCCCAGGTCGGTGCGGTGCCTGTGGCCGACGCGGATCGACTCGATGCTGCGTTCCAGCTCGATGGACCCTTCCCGGGCGCTCATCAGGACTCACCCCCGGGTGAGGCCTCACCATAGGCGTCACGCTCGACACGGTGGTGGTGGGTGGGGACGGCGAGGGAGATCGACAGGACGAGGTCGTCGTCGCGCAGTAGCACCGGCAGGCTCTCGCCGATCAGTAACCGCAGCAGCACACCGCGCCCGGTGCCGGTGGCACTGTAAGCGGGGTGCGGGTGACCCAGCAGCGCCTTCAACAGCGTCGTCCAGGAGCGGCCGGGGATGTCCAGCAGGGCACGGGCGTGCTTGTCGCGCCGCAACGCCTCGTAAGCTGCTTGCCGGGTGCCGGCCCGAGTGAGCGCGGCGCACACGTGCTCCACCGCGGCTCTGGCAATGTCGGCAGGCCAGTCCAGCAGCGTGAACAGCGCGATCGCGTCCTCGACAGCCGAGCCCGCCGACGTGTGAGCGTGCGTCGGCGCCGAAGACTGCGCCGTCTCGGGGGCTTGGGGGTGATCGGCGACGTGGAACGCGGGATGGTAGTCGGCCAGCGGCGTCTCGCGGTCGGAGAAGCGTTCTGGGTCGTGGAAGGCGGAGATGTGGGGGCGGCGGGCTTGGTGGACCGAGCACAGCAGTCCTCGGGCGCGTTCTTCGAAGATGCAGGTGATCCGCACCGCGTGCGTGACCACCGCCCACGGATCGTGCGCCTCGCGGGCTGCCCGGGTGCGCATCACGTCGAACGCCGCCGAGGCGGCCTCCCACGGGTCCAGCCCGTGCTTGCGCGCCAGCGGCGCATACTTCTGCGCGGTGAAGGCCATCAGCTCCGCCGCGTGCGCATCGTGCTGCCAGGCGCGCCGCCCGCCGTGGTGGAGCCGGTGCAGCAGCGCGCGCAGGCCCTCACCGGTGGTGAAGTCCGCTCGGTCAGCAGCTGCCGCTGGGGTGGTGGTGGGGTGTGTGTTCTCGGTCATGGGCAGGGCACCTCCTGACAAGCAGGTGCACACGCCGTCCCCACGCTCCGTTTCTGCTGGTATCCGCATCGCTTGTCACCGCCCTCCTCAGCTCATCCCGACACCGGGCCGGGACGCAGCGGCCTGCCCTGCGCTGCCGCGGCCGAACGCCGACACGGGCGGCAGCCGGCGTGCCCGCTCACCCAGTTGCTGGGCGCCAACGGTGATGGGGGTGCGGGTTCGGCGGGCCAGCTCGACCTCGAAGTCGATGCCCCGCCCGGCGAGGGCCGCCCCGTGGCGGGCAATGAGGTCCGTGGGCCGCACCCACTCCACACCCCGCGCGCCCCTCGTCTCCGCCGCCGGTGTCTGCCGTCCGGCTCCGCGTCGGTGGGAGGCCCGTGCGGCCCGGACCGCGTCCGGTGCCTCGGACTTCTCGACCGACTCCGCCGCCGGGTGCGCGCTCACCGGCTCGGGTACTGGTTCGTCGGCGTCGGGCCGCCGGGGATCGTGGTCGTGCTCGGAACTCATGGGGTCGCCTCCTCGACATCGGTGCTGTCGGGAAGGTGCGCCGCGGTGAACCAGCGGCCCACGGTGGAGGGATGCACGCCCAGTTCCCGGGCGATCTTCTTGTTCGACCACCCCTGCCCGCGCAGCTCCGCTGCCCGGGCACGCCTATCCGTGAGGACCGCCCGGGGGTCGACCGACGGTTCAGCGCTCTCGGGCGCCGATGCCGGGTCGATCGCTTCCGGCGTCGGCGCCGGCAACGCGACGACCGCCTGGGTCTCTGCCGGTTGCCCCGCTCCCAACTCCGACGCCGGCACCCGGCCCCAGCCGGGTTCCTCGACGGACGCGGACGTGTCACTGGACACGGCGTCGTCGCGGGACACGGATGCCTCGGTAATCCGTTGTGGTCGGGTGAGGATGACCGTCAGGTGGGTGATCGCCAGCAGTACCACCGGTGGCACCGCGGCCACGGCCGCGGCCAGCACCCCTGGGACATCGGCATCCGCGGCGACGACGGCGTGGAGGGCGTTGGCGGTCACCGACACGGCAGCGCCGCCGATCAGCAGCGCCCACGGGTACCACGCCGAGCGTTGCCCGGCCAGCGCGACGACGGCGACGGTGGCGACAACGATGATGCCGTCGACGATCAGCGGCCACGCCCAGGCCTGCGAGCCGCCGACCCCGGAACGTGCGGCGAGATCGGCCAGCGCCGTGAATGACAGCCAGAACGCGCCGGCGGCGATGAACACCGTCCCGGCCACCGCGGTGACCACCGCCCATCGCCGACTCCTCGGCCCGGTGCTGGCATGGACGGTCATGACAGCCCCCGCACCGCAGGCGACGCCCGCACGGTCCCGTCCCGACTGAACCACCCGTCCATGGCCGGCGACGAACCGTCCTGGACCCGCGAGGAGGTCTGGGGGCGGGGTTGGACGGTGCGGTAGGCCGAGTGGACGGTCGCAGTGATCTCTCGCTCACCCAGTCCCGCCTCCGTGGCCGCGGCCGTCAGCACATCGAGAGCTTCCGGCGCCGGGATGTCGTTCTCGGCGAGGCGGCAGGCCGCCCAGAACAGACCTCGGTTGCGTTCTCCTTCGCCGCGGCCGGCGACCCACGCCGCCAGGCGCGACACATCCGCTGACCGCTCCACCCCCCGGCTCGACGTGGCAGAGGGCGCGGGCCGAGGGTCGAGGAACTCTCGCAGCCGGTCGGAGTCGAGCACCGACGTCGCCCCGCTGTTGATCCGCCGCACTCGGTAGCCGGCGCTTGTGCCGGCGGTGGATACGGTCGAGGGTGGGACGATGATGTACCCGCCGTCACCACGGAAGTCGATCCCGGCGCGTGCTGCCTGCCACGACCGCTGTTCCCGGTCTGGTGTGGCCGGGTAGTAGGCGTGCATCCCAGCCGAGGGCGTCGCCACGAGAAGTTGCCACCCCGACACCAGCCCCGCGCGGTGGGCGCGCTCGAATGCCCGGTAGCCGTCGACGGGCCCGTGGACGTCGACATCGACCACCACCAGCCCGGACGCCGCGCCGGTGGGCACGGCGAGGTTCGCTTCCGGGTGCGTGTGCCACCACGCCGTGATCTGTTCGAGGTCGGTGGTGGCGTCGTGGAAACCATGCGTCGTCAGGGGACGCTTGCCGCCGGGCAGGCACGGGAAGACCGGCACCCCGGCGGCGGCCAGTTCCCCCGCCACGACCGAGACCGGCCGCGGGCCGGCGATGCGGATCAGCACGCTGGCGACAGCGTCCACCGCGGCCGTCACAATGCCCTCGCCTGGGTCGTGGAGGATGCGGTGACCGTTCGAGTTTCGGGCTCGGGCAGCGGCGTAACTCGGCGCGACGCCGGGGTCTCGTGGGTCGGTTGCGGGCGGGAGGTCTCCGCGCGCTGTGGTGCGTCGCGGTCCAGGCCGGGCGGGGCGCCGTCGGTCACCTGTGCGGTGTCGAGCCGTTCCAGGATCGCAAGGGCCGTCTTGCGGACCCGCTCCCCGGTGGCTTTGACGATCTCGCCGGGCTCTTTGCCGTCCACCCGCGCGGCCCACGTGGAGACGTAGGGGATCGTGTAGCCGGAGGTGTCCATGCCGTGGGCGGCGCCGATCATCAGCGCGACCGATTCCGCCTCGACCTCTCCGATGCCCCGATGCTGACGCGCATCGTCGTTGTCGGGGCCGTGCAGCAGGACGTGACCCAGTTCGTGGGCGAGGGTCTTCACCTGCGCGGCGGGGTCCATGTTCTCCCTGACCGTCACCGTCTTCGCGGTGTAATCGGTGACGCCGTTGGCGCCGTGGATCAGGCCCTCGTGCGGCACCCGCAGCACCGCAAACCCCTGCGCGCGCACGTGGTCGGCCAGCCCGTCCCACAGACCGGTGGGGGCTTCGCCTTCCAGCAGCGTCGGCGCCGGCGGCTCCGGGATTGGCCCCCCGGAGGTCTGGGAGGCGTCCCACACGTAGGCAGGCTTGGCGGTGATCATCTTCGACCTGACCACTTCGCCTGGCCGGGGCTTCTCTCCCTTGCCGAGGCGCCGCCACGACTCCGCATCTGCTGGGTTCGAGGAGGCGAACCGGCCGGTGACCGGGGCGAGAATCTGGTAGCCAGCTTGTCCCTTCTCGACCTGCCTGCCCAGGGTCTGCCACTGCCGGTACCCGGCCACATAGGAGGGCATCGGCTCCGGTACCCGGCCCGCCTCGTAGGCGGCTTGGTGCTGAGCCCAGATCAGCAGCGTGTTCGAGAACGATCTGGCCCTGAACCGTGCCGCGAACGCGAGCGCTCGCGCCCAGTCCTCCCCAGAGACCAGCCGCTCGACGGCGCCGGTCAGCTTCTCGTGCAGCTCGTCGAGCTTCGCCTCCCGCGCCGCCTGAGAGTTTTCCCGTGTCGTGGCCATCGTCGCCGTCTCCTCCCGCTACCCTGGACACCGAGCCGAACAGGCTCGGTAACCCCCAGGTACGCCGGGATCACCAGCACGGACGAGACGGACAACGACGCGGTGACCGTCAGGCACAAGTGATAAACCCGACGAGTCCTTACCGGACTACCAACTGGAAACTCGGCAGTGGGCCGAGAAGGGCCGATGATGCCGATACGCGTATCGAAAATGCGCTAATGCGAATCATCCGATCAGGCGCGGGAGTGTCGGCTACGTTCGCGGTAGCGGGTGGGCGTGAGCCCGACGGCCTGGCGGAACAGACGGGCGGCGTGGCCGCGGCTGTGCCATCCAACCTCGGCCATGGCCTGTTCGATGGGCAGGTCGGTCTCGCGCAGCACCCGGGCCAGGTGCTCGGCCCGTAGCGTGGTCAGGTACGTCATCGGGGTCTTACCGTAGGCATCGACGAACACGCGCCCGAGCTGGGATGGGGAGAGGTGCACGGCGCCGGCAAGTTCTCGCAACGTCCATCGGCGCGCATGGTCAGCGCGCAGCAGGTCGGCAGCGGCCTGGGCCTCGGCCCGTAGGGGCGCGAACCTGCGGTGGCGTGGGAGGCTGGGTCGCATCGATTGGCGTTGTGTTGGCGATCGCCGCGTCGCGGTTGTTCTCACGTGGTCGAGATCGAGCGTATCGAGGGCCGCCATCTCGACTCACCGGAGCTGCGACTCGTCCTGACGGCCAGCGCTTCCGGTTCCCCTGACGCGGGACACGTATGGGATGCCGGGATGCCTCACGGGCGGGCGCCGAGGCTGGCCTCAGCAGCAGGCTTTCACGGCGCGAATGGTGACTTCCAACACCCACTGAGTGCGTCCCGTGGTGCTGGAGGCCCGCCAGCTCGCGTCGCCAGAAGTTGAGGCGCGGAAGGTCACGATTTCCGTGGCAAGTGACAATGCCCTGACGATGATGTTTGAAGAGCGCATGCGACCGTGGTCCCTTACGACTTGACCAGTCGAGCGATGGCGTCGGAGGCTTCCTTGATCTTCTCCTCGGCCTGTGGCCCGCCAGCCTTGGCGGCGTCCACGACGCAGTGCTTGAGATGGTCGTCGAGCAAGCCGAGGGCGACGTTCTCCAGGGCGGAAGTCAGGGCGCTGATCTGGGTGAGAATGTCGATGCAGTAGGTGTCCTCATCGATCATTCGGTGGATGCCGCGTGCCTGGCCCTCGATGCGCTTGAGACGAGCCAGGTAGCGGTCCTTGTCATTGATGTAGCCGTGGCTGGCTTCGGCCGTTGGCGTGGTGATGGTTTCCATCGTATTTCTCCTGTTTGTATGGTGTCCGCTCCGGGAGGGGACAGTGCTTATCTGGTTGCCGCGCGGTCAAGGGTCTTGGCCGTGCTGGCCTCAGGCGTCAGGTCGAGCCGGCGCAGCAACTGGGCGTTGAGCGCGACCACCACGGTCGAGGCGGACATCAGGATCGCGCCAACGCTCATCGGCAGAACGAATCCGATCGGTGCGAGGACGCCGGCTGCCATCGGGACGGAGATGAGGTTGTAGCCGGCAGCCCACCAGAGGTTCTGCTTCATCTTCCGGTACGAGGCCCGAGAGAGGTCGATGACCGAGAGCACCGAACGCGGGTCCGAGCTGGCCAGGATGACTCCGGCGGAGCCGATGGCCACGTCGGTGCCGGCGCCGATGGCGATGCCGACATCGGCCTGGGCCAGGGCCGGAGCGTCGTTGACTCCATCGCCGACCATGGCCACCTTGCGGCCCTCGTGCTGGAGTTCGGCGACCTTGGCGGCCTTGTCCTCGGGCCGGACCCCGGCGAAGACTCGGTCGATGCCGAGTTCGTTCGCGACGGTGTCGGCCACCGCCTGGGCGTCGCCGGTGATCATGACGACCTGCGCGCCGGCGGCGTGGAGCGCGTCGACGGCGTCACGGGACTCCGACCGGATCTCATCGGCCAACCGCAGGGCACCGATCACCTGACCGTCGGAGAGGATGTGGAGGATGATCGCACCCTCGGTGCGCCACTGATCGGCGACGGGGAGTTCGTCGAGGCCATGCTCGTCGAGGAGGTAGGGGCCGCCGACCTCGACCACCGTGCCGCCCACTGTCGCCTTCACTCCAACTGCCGGCGAGGAGGAGAAGTCGGTCGCCTTGGACACGTCCAGCTCACGGGCGCGCGCCGCCCCGACCACGGCCCTGGCGAGCGGGTGCTCGCTGTCGGTCTCGGCCGCTGCGGCCAGAGCCAGCACCTCGTCTTCGGTGTGTCCCTCGATCGGTTCGATCCCGGTGACGGTGGGCTCGCCCTTGGTCAAGGTGCCGGTCTTGTCGAACAGGACGGTGTCCACTGTTCGCATCGACTCCAGCGCGAGGCGGTCCTTGACCAGCACTCCGCCGCGGGCGGCGCGTTCGGTGGCGATCGAGACCACCAGCGGGATCGCCAGTCCCAGCGCGTGCGGGCAGGCGATCACCAGCACGGTGATCGTGCGCACCACCGCCGCATCCGGCATCCCCAGAACACTCCAGATCACGGCGGTGATCGCGGCTGCGCCGAGTGCGAACCAGAACAACCAGGCCGCCGCCGTGTCGGCGATGCGCTGGGCGCGCGAGGACGATGCTTGCGCGTCGGCCACCAGTTTCTGGATACCTGCCAGGGCGGTGTCCTCGCCGATGGCGGTGACCTCGACCCGCAAGCCTGAATCAGTGGCCACCGTGCCGGCGACCACCTGCTCACCGGTCTCGCGTCGGACGGACTTGGATTCGCCGGTGACCATGGATTCGTCCATGCTGGCCGAGCCGTCGGTGATCCTGCCGTCGGCGGGCACAGAGGCGCCGGGGCGCACGATGACGATGTCACCGACCGCGAGGTCGGCCGGAGCGACTTTGACCACGTCGTCGCCGTCGACCTTTTCGGCCTCGTCGGGTAGCAGGGCCGCCAAGGAATCGAGCGCGGAGGTGGTCTGTGCCAGGGAGCGCATCTCGATCCAGTGGCCCAGCAGCATGATGACCACCAGCAGCGCCAGTTCCCACCAGAAGTTCAGCTGATGATCCAGCAAGCCCAGGCTGGCGCCCCAGGAGGCGATGAACGCCACGGTGATCGCCAGGCCGATGAGCAGCATCATGCCGGGCTGACGGGCCCGGATCTCAGCGACCGCGCCGGTCAGGAACGGCCGGCCGCCCCAGAGATACATCACGGTGCCCAGGACCGGGGAGACCCACCACACCCATCCGGCGTCGGGGAGCTGGTAGCCCAGGAGGTCGGCGAACATCTCGTTGAACCCCACCACCGGGATGGCCAGGACGAGCATGATCCAGAACAGTCGCCTGAACTGCCCGACGTGGTCGCCGTGGCCGGCGTGTCCGCCGTGGTCTTCGTGCCCGGCGTGGTGCTGGCCGGCTTGACCGTGATGATCCTGGTGGTCGACGTGCTTCTCGCGGTGTGCAGGCTCATGGTCCCTGCCGGCGTGGTCGGAGTGCTCGTGGTGGTGGTCGGTGTGGCCCTCGCTGACGGCGTGCTCGGCGCTGTGATCGGTATGGCCCGGGTGCGTCCCGGGATGGCCTGCGTGTTCCTCGTGTGCCGCTGACGATGTCTGCGTGCGGTGGTGGTCGGGGCGCATCGTGATGCTCCTATCTGTTACCCGGTACGGGTATGTGGCGAGTGAGGGGGAACCCCGGCTCGTCTTCGGTTGTGCACCGCACGAGCCGGGTTCCTCGCTCGCGGGGTGTTAGGCGGCGTCCACGTACCGGTCGGGGTCGGCGTCGAAGAGCGGCCCGCAGGAACCGCAGCACAGCCAGTACCGCTCACCCTTGTAGTCGCGGAAGAGGCCGGCGGCTTCGGCCTCGGCCTTCACGACGGGGGTGCCGACCATGACCGGGCACTCGGCCATGTCTGCGGCAGGGATCTGCGCGTCGGAGTCGGTGCTGGGCGCGTGGCCGCAGCAGCTTCCTCCCGCGGAGTCCGAGGTGTCAGTGAGGTTGAGGTTCTCATGTGCAGTCATCAGGTGTGTCCTTTCTCGTTGGGTGATGACAGATGGATGGGTCAGGCGGCCACCGGCTCGCGGGCCGGCGCCGGGCCAGCAGGGGCCGGGTCGCTGACATCGTCGGCGCGGGCCTTGAAGGTCCGCAGCCTCAGGCTGTTCGACACGACGAACACCGAAGAGAGGGCCATCGCTGCCCCCGCGAGCATCGGGTTGAGCAGCCCGAAGGCGGCCAGTGGGATCGCGGCGGTGTTGTAGGCGAAGGCCCAGAACAGGTTCGCCTTGATCGTCCGTAGCGTGCGCCGGGCCAGCCGGATCGCATCCGCGGCGGCGCGCAGGTCGCCACGGACCAGGGTGATGTCGGCGGCCTCGATCGCCACATCGGTGCCGGTGCCCATCGCCAGACCGAGGTCGGCCTGGGCGAGGGCGGGGGCGTCGTTGACGCCGTCGCCGACCATGGCCACGACCTTGCCCTCGTCCTGGAGCTTTGAGACGACATCGACCTTGTCCTTGGGCATGACTTCGGCAATGACCTGATCGATGCCCACCTCTGCGGCGACCTGCTCAGCCACGGCCTGGTTATCGCCGGTCAGCAGCACCGGGGTCAGCCCGAGCTCCTTGAACTGTGCGATCGCTTGGGCGCTGGTGGGCTTGATCTGGTCGGAGACGACCAGCACACCGCGTGCGGTACCGTCCCAGGCGATGGCGATCGCGGTCTTGCCTTCGGCCTCCGCGGCCTGCTTCGCGACCCGGAGGTCGTCGCCCAGGTGGATCGACCAGTCCGCCAGCAGCGACTCCCGGCCGGCCAGCACTGCGTGGCCGTCGATAACGCCTTGGACACCCTTGCCCTCGATGTTCTCGAAGGACTCCGGTGCCGGTAGGTCACCGACTTCGGTGGTCGCTCCGGTGGCGATGGCCTGGGCGATGGGGTGCTCGGAGTAGTCCTCCAGGCCGCCGGCCAGCCTGAGCAGCTTGTCACGGTCAATCCCGTCCGCGGCGATCACGTCGGTCAGGGTCATCTTCCCGGTGGTGACGGTGCCGGTCTTGTCGAGGACGATCGTGTCGACCTTGCGGGTGGATTCGAGGGTTTCGGGGCCCTTGATGAGCACGCCCATCTGCGCGCCGCGCCCGGTGCCGACCAGCAGTGCGGTCGGCGTGGCCAGGCCGAGAGCGCAGGGGCAGGCGATGATCAGCACGGCGACGGCGGCGGTGAAGCCGGCCGACAGTGGGAATCCTGCGCCGATCCAAGCTCCGAGGGTCGCGACGGCGATGGCGATCGCGATCGGTACGAACACCCCGGAGACACGGTCGGCCAGTCGCTGGATCTCAGCCTTGCCGGACTGGGCGTCCTCGACCATCTTCGCCATCTGCGCCAGCTGGGTATCCGAGCCCACTCGGGTCGCCTTCACCACGAGTCGGCCGCCTGCGTTGACGGTCGCACCTGTGACGGGGTCGCCTTCTGAGACTTCGACCGGCACGGATTCGCCGGTGAGCATGGAGGCGTCGATCGCAGAGTTGCCAGAGGTGATGGTCCCGTCGGTGGCGATCTTCTCACCAGGTCGCACGACGAACTCGTCGCCGACGGCCAGCTCGTCGATGGAGACGCGCTGTTCGGTGCCGTCGCGCAGGACCGAGACTTCCTTTGCCCCCAGTTCCAGCAGGGCGCGCAGAGCGGCCCCGGCGCGACGCTTGGATCGCTTTTCGAAGTAGCGGCCCATCAGGATGAACGTGATCACCCCGGCGGCGACTTCGAGGTAGATGTTCCCGAGCCCGTCGGAGCGGGAGATGGTCAGCTCGAAGGAGTGGGTGACGCCGGGCTGGCCGGCGGTGCCGAAGAACAGGGCCACGATCGACCAGATCAGCGCCGCGGTCGTGCCCACCGAGATGAGCGTGTCCATCGTGGCCGCACCGTGCTTGAGGTTCGTCCATGCGGCCTTGTGGAACGGCCAGCCCGCCCAGACCACCACGGGGGCGGCCAGGACGAGGGAGGCAAAGCCCCAGTAGTCGAACTGCAAGGCTGGGATCATCGCCATCGCGATCACTGGCACCGCCAGGACCGCGGCGCCGATGAGGCGCTGGCGCAGAGAACGCAGCTCTCTGTCCTCGGCCGAGTCGCCCTCATCCTCTGAACTGTCACCGGTGCCCTTGGTACGTGCCGGAAGCGCGGCGGTGTAGCCGGTTTTCTCGACCTCTGCGATCAAGGTCTGCGGGTCCAGGTCGTCGGGGCCGGTGACGCTGGCCTTCTCGGTGGCGTAGTTCACGCTCGCGGTGACACCGTCGAGCTTGTTGAGCTTCTTCTCGATCCGGTTCGCGCAGGAGGCGCATGTCATGCCACCGATCTGCAATTCGATGCCGGCGACCCCGGTGCTGGTTTTCTCAGTGGTCATGGCCTTCTCCTTCCTGCTGCTCGCCACCCGTGCCCGGCTCCTGACCGGGAGCCCCACCGTCGGAGTGCCCGCCGTCGCTCTCGTCCTTGCCGGTGGTCGTATCAATCACCAGCGGGGCGGTGTGGACCTTGCCGTCAACTTGGAAGTCCAGGTAGAGCAGGTAGCGGCCCTCGGTGGGTGCGGTGGCCTCGAACACGATCTCCGGACCAGACGTCTGGCCGGCCTGCGGCTCGTCCCCGTGGGGGTGGACGTGCAGATAGGCGAGGTCCCCGTCCCGCAGCGCGACGAGGTGTCCGAAGGCGCCCAGGTAGGGTTCCAGCTCGGTGACTGGTTCGCCGGCACGGGTGATGGTCATGGTCAGCTGCGTGGCCTCGCCTGCCGTGAGATCGCCCTGCACGCTGACGTCGAAGCCGTCGACGACGGTCGTGGTGACCGGTTCGGTGGCCGGTGCGGGCTCGTAGGCACCGCCCACCTGCACCGAGGTCGACAAGGTCAGACCTTGACTGGCGTCCGCGGGAACGAAGTCTGCGAAGATCCGGTAGGTCCCGGCCGCCTCCCACTGCCAGGGGATCGTCCAGGTGCCGTCGTCGTTCATCTCGGGATGGACATGGCGAAAGTGTTGGCCGTCGGCGCGAACGGCGATCAGGTGCAGTTCCTTTTCGTGCTCCAGCTCGAAGTCGGTCACCGGGCTCCCATTCGGGCCGGTGATGGTCAGGGACAGGCTTCCTTCGGTACTGGTGTCGGTGGGGGCGGTCACGGCGGTCAGCTGGTGACCGTCCTGCGCGATGCCCAGGCCGAGGGGGGCCGTTTCGCCTGTGTGGCCGCCCTCGTGCCCGGCGGTGTCCATGGTGTCTCCTTCGTCGTGGTGGGTGTTCTGTGCGGTGTCTTCTGCCCAGCTCGATAGCGAACCGCGCGGCCAACCAGCGGGCCGACGCCCAGCGCAACCGGGCGAAGATCCTGGCCGCGACCGTGACTGCGATCCGCAAGAACCCCGACGCCTCGGTCGCCGACATCGCCGCCGAGGCCGGAGTGGGGAGGATGACCCTGTACGGGCACTTCCAGACCCGCGCCGAACTGATCGAGGCCGCGCTCGTGGAAAGCCTCGAACGCGCCGAGGACGTGCTCAGTGAGGTGCCACTGGACGGCGATGCGCGTGCGGCGTTCCAGCGGCTGGTTTCCTCCAGCTGGATGTTTGTCGACCAGTCCCGCGCCTTGCTGGCCACGGCCCAGAAGGAGCTGTCCGCGGCACGGATTCGCGAGCTGCACGAGAAGGCCGAGGCTCGCATGCGCGACCTGCTGCTACGCGGCCAGCGCGAGGGCGCCTTCCGCATAGACCTCCCCGTGACCTGGCTGCTCACCACCACCCACGTCGTGCTCAACGGCGCCGCTGAGGAGGTGCGCACTGGGCGCCTCGACCCCGACGACGCACCCTGGTTCATCGACGCAATCCTGCTACCAGCCTTCACCCAGGCCGCAACCGAGACAGAGGACGCCTGATGACCTCGACAGTCGGAATCATCGGCGCCGGAGCAGCCGGAACCGCCGCCACGAAAGCCCTGCACGCTTCGGGCGTCGACGTCGAAGTCGAGCTGTTCACACGAACCGGCGAACAGCCTTCCAACCGGACCCTAGTCAACAAGGGCGTGGCCATCGGCCTGCTCGAACCCCACCAAGCAGCGCTTCCCGATGTTGGGGTAGTGCCTACCGCGGACACCGTACGCGCCATCGACCCGCGAACCCGAGAGGTTCGTCTCGACTCCGGCGAGCGACGAGCCTTCGACGCGCTCGTCATCGCCAGCGGAAGTCGGCCTCGCATCCTTGATGAGGAGATCATCGGCCGCGACGAGGCCGTGCGTTCTGGTCGCATGACCACTCTGCATTCGATGGCCGACGGCGTCCGTGTACGTGACCGCCTCGCCCACGCCTCGCCGGCGCGGGTGCTGATCCTTGGTGGCGGCCTGGTCGCTTCGGAGACCGCGTCACTGCTCACCGATGCGGGCCACGACACCGCCCTGATCGCCCGCTCGCTCGTACCTGGCGCGAGCGCGATCGGCGAACCCGCCGCCCGGTGGCTGCTCGACCTGCATCAGCCCCAGCACGCCGCGTACCTCGGACGCAGTCCACGCATGATCCGCACTCACTCCGATCGCGTCGCCGTCGTCCTCGATGACGGCACTCGCGTAGAAGGCGATCTCGCGATCGTCGCTCACGGCACCGCACCTACCGCGCCGGCTCCCTGGACCGGCCCCGAGGGCATACCTGTCGACAGTCATCTACGGTCCCTGCATGCCCCGGACCAGCGCATTTACGCCACCGGAGGCGTGGCGGTGCACCACTATCCCGGGCACAGCGCTTACCGGATCGACCACTGGGACGATTCCACCGCACAGGGAGTGCACGCCGCGCAGGCGCTGCTGCACGATCTCGGCATGGCCGCTGACCCTGGCACATACCTGCCGGTCTCCACCTTCTCCGTGCGCATCCACGGGCACACCCTCATTGGTGCCGGCCACCCCGCGCTCGGCACAAGCACACGTATCGTCTCGACCGATCCGCTGCTGGTCGTCCATCAACTTGGCGGAGTTCCCGTCGCACTTACCGGGATCGACGCGACCCGCCTCGTTCACGAGTATCTTCCCGAGCTGCACGCACAGGTGGCGGCACGGCGGTGACCAAAAATTGGCAACGATTGTGAACACTGGATCCGAGTTCCTGATCCAGGGTTCTCCCCCCCCCCGCGATGATCGCTCAACAACCGTGTTCACGCACGTCCTGTTGCGGCAACGCCTGAGGCACATGGACGGATCCGTGTCGAGCCCTCAGGAAGTGTTGCTCTGCCGACTGAGTTGCCGATACCTGGCCGGGGTGAGGCCGACTCGCTGCCGGAATAGGCGGGCGGCATGGCCCCTGCTGCGCCAACCGACCGCGCCCATGGCCACCTCGACTGGTAGGTCCGTCTCGCGCAGCAGGCGGGCGAGGTGCTCGGCGCGCAGCGTCGTCAGGTAAGACATGGGGGTGGCGCCGTAGGCGTCGACAAAGATCCGGCCGAGCTGCGAGGGCGAGAGGTGCACCGCCTCGGCCAATTCGCCGAGGGTCCATCGTCGTGCTGGCTGCATGCTCATGAGGTTGGCGGCGGTGCGTGCTTCGGCCCGCAGTGGTGCGCAGCGCCGTAGCGCTGAAGGGCTGGGTGGTGCCGATCTTCGCTGAGTAGGCGATTGGCGAACTGTCGTGGTGCTGACGAAGGGTGAGACCACGTCCAGGATGGCGAACAGCAGCGCTTGCATGCGGTAGAACCGCTCGGGGGGTGGTCCGTCAAGGCTGAGCTGGCCGAGTTCGTCCAGCCAAGGCATCAGGTATCCCACGCGGTCCTCACCCAGCCGAAGGAGTTGCGCCGGCTCGGCGTAGCGGGCGGCGATGAAGTCTTTGGCTTCGAGTCGATCGGTCAGGATGGCGGCGTACTGCCAGAACACCTGATCGATCACGTAATCGCGATCCAGATACAGGGTCGTGACGGTCAGCCATTCCTCGGGTTCGGCGCCGCACAGGGTGTTGGCCGCGAGCAACACCACATCCCCGACCTTGATCGAGCGTTCGCCGAACTCGCTGAACAGCAGTGCCGATCCTGCGCGGACGAAGATGAGCTTCACGCAATCGAAGGCCACGGGGTCGCGCGGCCGGTGCAGGCACTCGGTCCGCGCCGCAATCGGTGAGAGGCGCCGTTCAAGGCGCGAAGTTGAGGAGCCACCCCCTTCCCCCACTGCGATTCGGTCCGTCCATTCTGGCGTCCCGCTACCGACATTCCTTGAGGTCCAGCGCGATAGTGCTCCCGGCTCGGATCGTCACGCTCCGACGGCCCAGACGGACGACTGCTCCTGGGTGGATGGTGCACGGGTCCGCGGTGATGGTCAGGGAGTCGTGACCAAGCGTGATCCGCAGGCTCTGCCCACGGTGCACGACTCCGAAGCGCACCGAGCCTAGGGCCCGCGGGAGGTGGGGGTCGAAGACGACGGTGTCGCCGTCGGTGCGCAGTCCGGCGAAGGCACGGGTGACGATGTCGACGGTGGCGGCCATGGCGCCAAGGTGGATGCCCTCTCCGGTGGTGCCGCCCTGGGTGTCGTCGAGGTCGGCGACGAGCGCCTCCCGGAACGTCGCCCAAGACCGAAGCGGGTCCATCCGGGCCAGCACCGAGGCGTGCACGACCCGGCTGAGGGTGGAGCCATGGGCGGTGCGAGCGAGGTAATAGTCCACCGTTCGGGCGAGCAGGTTCTGGTCGGCTGGGTAACCGAGTCGCCCCAGCGTGGCCAGCAGCTCCGAGGGGCCCAGCAGGTAGAGCAGCATGAGCACGTCGGCTTGTTTGGCGAGCCGGTACCGGTTGGTGGTGTCGCCCTCGGCTTCGAGGATCAGGTCCAGGCGGCCGATGTTGCCGTACCGGTCGCGGTAGGCGCCCCAGTCCAGCTCGGCGAGGTGCTCGTAACCGGCGAACTGGGAGATCACACCGTCGTGGAAGGGCACCGCCAGGCGCCGGGACAGCCGCTCCCAGCGGGCGAGTTCGTCGGCGCGGATGCCCAGCCGTGCACGCAACTCGTCGCAGTCCTGGCCGTGGGTGACCCGAAGGGTGTCGAGCGCGCGGGTGCAGAGCCAGGCGGTGAGCACGTTGGTGTAGGCGTTGTCGACCAGGCCTTGCCCGGGGGCGTCGGGGTAGCTGTCGTGGTATTCATCGGGTCCCATCACGCCGGCGATGTGGAACCGGTCCTCGGTGCCGTCGTAGGTGGCCAGGGAGGTGAAGAACCTGGCTACCTCGATGATGAGGTCTGCTCCGCGGTGGGCGAGCCAGGCGGTGTCCCCGGTGGTTTGGTAGTACTGCCAGGCGTTGTAGGCCACGGCCAGCCCGACGTGGCGCTGGTGGCGGGAGTTGTCCGGCATCCACCGCCCGGAACGGGTGTTGAACAGCATGACCGGGGTTTCCTCCCGTCCGTCGCTGCCGCTCTGCCAGGGGAACATGGCTCCACGGTGGCCGGCGGCGGTGGCGGCGCGGCGGGCGGCGTCGAGTCGCCGGTGCCGGTAGTCCAGCAGTGTCCGGGAAACCCACGGCTGGTGGGCGGTGAGTACGGGCAGGACGAACAACTCGTCCCAGAACACGTGCCCGCGGTAGCCCTCCCCGTGCAGGCCCCGCGCGGGCACCCCGGCGTCGACGCCGGCAGTGTGTCCTGAGAGCGACTGGAGCAGGTGGAAGACGTGCAGGTTCAGCACCAGCTGGGTCTGGGTGTCGGCGTCCAGGGTGACGCCGAAGCGGTCCCACAGCCGCGCCCAGGCGTTTTCGTGGGCGGGCAGCAGGTCGGTGAACCCGCCGCGCGCCCAGCCCAGTTCACCGGCTGCGGCCAGCGCGGGGGCGGCGATCGCCCGGTCTTTGGAGGTGAACATCGTGACCGTCTTGTCGACCGTCACCGGCACGCGGTCCCGGAGCGAGAACTGGAAGAGCTGGGCGTGCCGGTCTCCGACGAGTTCGGGCACGGGAGGTGCAGCGGCCGCGCCGGTGATGGTGGTGCGCGCTGCGGTGGCGATCCGGATCCGGCTCTGCGTGGTCTCCACTTCCACCAGCAGGGAGCCGTCGCCGAGCGTGTCGGCGCCCAGGACGCGCAGGTGACGGTTGGCCAGCGCCCGATACTCGGCCACGTTGGCGTTGACCACCCCGGCGTCGATGCCGGACCGGACGCTGACCGGGCCGCTCCAGCCCTGTGCCACCAGCGTGGTCTCCAGGGCGGCCAGGTGGGGGCGGGCCATGGACACCAGACGCCGCTGCGTCAGGTGCAGCCGCCGTCCGGCGGGGTCGGTGAGCACCGCGGTGCGGGTGAGCACCCCGCGGCGCAGGTCCAGCTCGCGGCGCTCGTCCATGACCGTCAGACCACCCTCGGACCACCACGGCCCGTCGCCGACGCGGAGGTCCAGGACCAGCCAGTTGGGGGCGTTGACGAGGTGCTCGTCCTCGACCTGCCGCCCGTGCACGGTGGTGACCAGCCGGTTGTACACCCCGGCCAGATACGTGCCCGGGTAGTGGACCCCGTCCGCGGCCCGCTCCGGCGCCGTCCCGCGGGTGCCGAGGTACCCGTTGCCCAGCGCGGTCAGCGCCTCCCGGTGGGTCCCGTGGGCCGGGTCGAACCCGGCATAGACCAGGGTCCAGGGGTCGGCGCGCAGCGCCCCGAGGTCCAGTTCGGAGACGTCGGTGACGACGATGCTGGCCCCGGCGGCCTCCAGGGCGGCACGATCACCGGCCCGGTCCACCCCGACCACCAGGTCGAACCCCCCGGCCCGGGCGCCACGGACCCCGGCGACGGCGTCCTCGACCACCGCCGCGCGGGCCGGGTCGACGC
Organism: Georgenia sp. TF02-10; assembly: GCF_022759505.1. Lineage (NCBI taxonomy): Bacteria > Bacillati > Actinomycetota > Actinomycetes > Allobogoriellales > Allobogoriellaceae > Georgenia > Georgenia sp. TF02-10. Next base: position 946,156 of record NZ_CP094289.1, read on the forward strand.
CGAGCCGTTCGGCCGCCCGCAGGAACATGGCGGGGTCGGGCTTGCCCGGCAGACCGAGTTCCTCGGCCTGCCGGCCGTCCACGACCACGTCGAAGAGCCCGTTCAGTCCGGTCGCGGCCAGCACCTGTTCGGCGTTGCGGCTGGCGGTCACCAGGCCCACCGGCACCCCACCGGCCCGCAGACGCTGCAGCAGGTCCACCGTGCCGGGGAACACCCGCACGCCCTGCTCGGCGAGCAGGTCGAGGTAGATCCGGTTCTTCCGTGCTGCGAGCCCGCGTACCGACCAGTCGTCGGCCGCCCCGCCATCAGCGCCCGGTTTGATCTCGATGCCGCGGGCGGCCAGAAAGGCGGCCACGCCGTCCTCGCGGGAGCGCCCGTCGACGTAGCGCCGGTAGTCCTCGGTGACGTCGAAGGGAGCGTACGGGCCGCCGTCCAGCCGGGGGTCGGCCAGCGCCTCGTCGAAGAGGCGCTTCCAGGCGGCAGCGTGCACGGTGGCGGTGTTGGTGACGACGCCGTCCAGGTCGAAAATCACCGCCTCCTGCGGGGGCGTGGCGCCTGCTGGTGCGGGCGGTCGACCCTGCTCGTGTGTCGTCGTCCGGGTCATCGCGCGCCTCCAGATCGGTAATGGGGATCAACCGGAGGGTCCGCCGCCGGCGCCGGCGCCGGATCGGTCGGTCGGTGTGGCGCTGGTGGGGCCGGGCGCCGCAACACGATCCACGTGGCGGCCAGGACCACGACCAGACCCGCGGCGGTCCACCCAGTCGGGCGTTCGCCGAGCACCGCAAAACCGATCCCGATCCCGACGACCGGGGTGAGGAACGTCCAGGCGGTGAGTGTGTCAAGGCGCGAACGGCGCGCCTCCGCGAACCACGCCACCGTGGTGGCCGCCGTGCCGACCAGGGCGAGAAAGAGCAGGGCGAGCACGAACCGTGGGGTCCAGACGATCACTGCAGGTCCCTCCGCCACCGCAGCCACCACCGCCAGGGCGGCCCCGCCGACGAGCAGGTGCCATCCGGTGAACACCACGACATCGACTCCGCGCAGGCGCCGGGACAGCAGCGTCCCGGCGGTGACCGCCGCGGCGGACACCAGCGACAGCACGCCCCCGCTGCCCCCGCCGCCAGGGACCGCGACCAAAACCAGGCCGATGAAGACCAGGCCCAGTGCGGCACTGGTGCGGGCGACAGCTTCTCTCCGTACAGCCACCACGCGGGGAGCAGGATGAGCAGGGGCTGAGCATTCGCGAACACCGCCGCGGTGCCGGTCGCACCGGTGTCGACGCCGGCGAACATCGCAGCGAACGCGACGGTCACGTTCACTAGTCCCAGCACCGTGATCCAGGCCCAGTCCCGTGCCGCTGCCGGTGCCGGGCGGCGTTGAGTAGCACCCAGCGCGACCAGCGCGGCACCCGCGAGCAGGGCCCGCAGCGCGGCGTACCACAGGACGGGCGCGTCCCGCAGGCCCCACTCGATCGCCACGAAGCACGCGCCCCAGGCTGCGGTGATCCAGATCATGCGGCCAGCGCGCGGTGGTCGCGGCGCTCCGGACTCCCGGCCGAGGGGGTCGCTGGCAACGACGGGGGTGACGGGGGTGGCCATCTACATCTCGACCCTTCTCAACAGCTGAGCGTTGAGGGAGACGACGATGGTGCTCGCCGACATGAGTACCGCACCCAGCGCTGGCGTCAGGAGAATTCCCCACCCGGCCAGTACCCCTGCTGCCAGTGGGATGGCCACGATGTTGTACCCGGCTGCCAGCCAGAGGTTCTGCATCATCTTTCGGTACGTGGCCCTGGACAATGTGACGATTCGAGGGATGTCGCGGGGATCGGACCGAACAAGCACGATGTGACCGGCTTCCACGGCGACGTCAGTTCCGGCGCCGATGGCGATCCCGAGGTCAGCGGTGGCCAGCGCCGGAGCGTCGTTCACTCCGTCGCCCACCATGGCCACCTTCCGGCCTTCCTGCTGCAGCTCGCGGATCTTTGAGGCCTTGTCCTCGGGCAGCACCTCGGCGAACACGGTGTCAATCTGCAGCTCCTCAGCCACCGCGTTGGCAACTGGCCACGAGTCGCCGGTGAGCATGGCCACCTCGATACCACGCTCGTGGAGCGCGCTGATTGCCTCACGGCTCTCTTCGCGGACGGCGTCCGCCACGACGAACACGCCCAGGGCCTTGCCGTCTTGAAGGAGGTAGATGGCCGCCTGACCCCGCTCGGAGGCCTGGGCCGCGGCCGCCCGCAGGGCCTCAGGCACGTGTGCCTCCTCGGCCTCGAGAAGACGGGGTCCACCCATGTGGTACTCCGCTCCGTCCACCGACGCCGCAACGCCCTTGCCGGTGATCGAGCGGAACCCCTCTGGGGAGGGAACGTCGATTCCACGGTCCTGCGCCGTGGTGACGATCCCCCGGGCGATGGGGTGTTGAGATTCCGCCTCGACACCGGCAGCGATCCGTAGGGCGTCCTCCTCCGTGACGCCATCCGCTACCGCCAGATTCACGACGCGAAACTCACCCAGGGTCAAGGTGCCGGTCTTGTCGAAGACCACCACGTTCAAGAGGCGGGCCTCTTCCAGGCCCCTTCGATCGCGCACCAGCAGCCCGTTCTGGGCACCGAGGGTGGTCGAGATCGCCACCACCAGCGGGACGGCCAGGCCCAGCGCGTGCGGGCAGGCGATCACGAGCACCGTGACCACGCGTACGATGGAGAAGTCGATAGGGGCCCCCAGGAGTTGCCACACGATCAGGGTCAAGACGCCGGCAACCAGGGCCACCGCGGTGAGCAGCTGAGCGGCACGGTCGGCCAGATGCTGGGCTCGGGACTTCGACCCCTGCGCCTCCGAGACCAGCCGCATGATTCCCGAGAGCATGGTGTTCGTTCCGGTCCCGGTCACCTCCACCCGCAGGGAACCCTCGCCATTGATCGTCCCGGCGAGGACGTCCTGCCCCTCGCTCTTCTTCACTGGGCGGGACTCCCCGGTGATCATCGCCTCATTGAGTTCGCTTGTTCCGCGTCGCACGACCCCGTCAGCGGGGATGCTCTCACCGGGTCGCACGAGCACCACGTCGCCGTCCTGCAACTCCGCCACGGCCACGGTCTCCTCGCCGCCGTCGGTGATGCGCGTCGCCAGGTCCGGCAGCAGCTTCGCCAACTCCTGAAGCGCGCCCTGGGCTTGGTCGATCGAACGCATCTCCACCCAGTGCCCGAGGAGCATGATGGTCACCAGGGTGGCCAGCTCCCACCACAGGGGCTGGGCATCGAGGAGCCCGAGCTGCACCACCCACGAGAACACAAACGCCACGCTGATGGACAGGGCGATCAGCGTCATCATGCCCGGGAGCCGGGCCCGCAGCTCGTGCCAGGCCCCCTGGACGAAGATCCATCCTCCGTAGATGAAGATCACGGTGCTCAGCACCGGAGGAATCCAGGTGGAACCCGCAAATTCTGGCGCCTGGTAGCCAAGCAGCTCTTGAATGTGCTCGGCCCAGAACACGACCGGCAGTGTCAGGACGAGTGCAACCCAGAACCGGTTGCGGAACATCTCCGGGGTGTGGCCTTCATGCTTGTCGTGCCCAGCATGATCATCCGGGCCAAGCTGCGGATCGTGCGCTGCATGCCCGGGGTGACTCACGACCTCGTCGTGCCCCGGAGCCGGGGCCTCGGTGAGCTGATTCCGCCCGCGTGATGCAGCGGGAGGTGCTGTCGGTGGATCTCGGTGCTCGCCGGCACGGTGCCCAGCGTTCCGACGGATGGACTCACCCGATCCGCGGTCCGCACCCCGGTGATGGCGCTTATTGGGGTCTGCCTCTGACATTGGTTATCTCCTCACTCGATCAGCCCTGCGCTGTCCGGCCCGACGGCAGACCTGCAGCGGCCAGGAACTCCTGCCGCATGCCGAGGACCTCGTCGGTCAGTCCGATGGAGGTGGCGGCGTCGCGGGCCGTGCTGGTCAGGGCGCGGATGGCGTCGATGGTCTCCGGGACGACGATGGCCTCGTTGTTGACCTGGTAGGTCAGGTAGGCCTCGTCGCCGTCGACGCTGAGGACGTCCTCCCACAGCGCGACCTCCCACATGTCCCCGCGGGGCCGGCCTAGGTCGCGCATGAGTTCCACGGTCGTGTTGAGCGCCGTCAGCCCGTCGGACATGCGGATGAACGCGATCCGCGGTGCCGACCGCAGGGCCTGGAGGACGTCCTCCCGGTCTGCTGGACGGGTCAGTTGCAGCGTCCAGAAGTGGTTGTGGGTCTGGGTGTGGGCGGCCTTGGCGGCGATGGTCACCACGTCCAACTCGGGCAGGACGGTCTTGGCGTCCGGTCCCTGGTGGGAGGGGATGGCGGCCTCGGGCACCATTGTGTTCATGATCCCGCCCTCGTGGGACTCGCTGGGGTCGGTGGCCCGGCGGATCAGCACCCCGCGGGCCCGGGCCAGCAGCCCGGCATCCTGCAGGGCGCCGAGGACGCGCACGATGCTGGTGGTGTTGCAGGAGACCACCCGGGTCATGTCCCGGCCCAGCGCGCTGGCGTAGTTGGCCTGGGCGACGAAGGAGTGCCCCGTCGTGGTGTGGGACTCCCCGCCCTGCAGCACCACCTTGACCCCGGCGGCCTGGTAGGTGGGCAGGTTGGTGGCAGCAACTCGCTTTGGCGTGGTGTCGACAACGACGTCGACCTGGTCAAGCAGGTCGGTCAGGGTGCCGGCCACCGGCACGCCGGCCTCGCGCATCGCTGTGCCAGCCGTCTCGGTGGCGGCATACACCGTGATGCCGAGTTCGGCGGCCGTGCGGATGCGCCAATCGGGGGCCACATCGGCAACCCCGACCAACTCCATGTCCGGCATCGAGCGCACCGCGTCGGCGACACGTTTGCCAATCACGCCGTAACCGTTGACGGCAACCTGAACGTTCATTGTGACCTCCCGGTCGACTGCTTGGTCGTGTTCTCTGTTCTTGATCTGTGGATGGCGGGGCGAACCGGCGGCGGGGGATGCACATACGTCGTACGCGTGCGGGTCCGGTGCGAGGCAGTGGGTCGGGGTCGGTCACTCCTGTCGCCTCGCCGGAGCAACTCGGCTAGCTGCGCACCAGGCGGGCGATGGCGGCGGAGGCTTCCTTGAGCTTGGTGTCCTGTCCCGGGCCGCCGGTGCGGGCGGCGTCGACCACGCAGTGACTCATGTGTTCCTCCAGCAGGGCCAGCGCCACCCCCTGCAGGGCCCGGTTGACGGCCGAGACCTGGGTGAGGACGTCGATGCAGTACTTGTCCTGCTCGACCATGCGCGCGATGCCACGGACCTGACCCTCGATCCGCGCTAGCCGCACGAGCACGTCGTCTTTCGGGTCCCGCACGGCTTGGATGGTTGTCATTGGCCTGTCTTCCTTGCTCCGGGGGCACCCGCATGCGTGCGAGTGCCCCCGCGCGAAGCTGGGTCAGGGCGTCCCCGCTCCGGTGTACGCGGCTGGGTCGGCAGTGAACGTCTGCGCGCAGTGGCTGGAGCAGAAGTAGTAGGTCTGTCCCTCGTGTTCGGTGCTCGACGCCGCCGCTGACGGTTCGAAACTCATCCCGCAGACGGGATCGGTGACCGTCGTGGACTTCTGGGACATGATGTTCTCCTTCTCTTCGGGGGTGTTCTCTTCGTCGGGCCCGTGCCCGACCTCCACCACCGGGTCGGTGGCGGGGACCTGCGTCACCTCGGGGATCGGCTTGGGGGTGAAGGCGCGCAGCCGGTTGGCGTTGGTCACCACCGACAGGGAGGACAGGGCCATCGCGGCCGCGGCGATCATCGGGCTGAGCATCCAGCCCAGCGTCGGGTAGAGCACCCCGGCGGCGATCGGGATGCCCAGGCCGTTGTAGATAAAGGCAAAGACCAGGTTCTGGCGGATGTTGCGCATCGTGGCCCGGGACAAGTCCACCGCGGTGACCAGACCGGACAGCGACCCGGAGATCAGGGTGATGTCGGAGGATTCGATCGCCACGTCGGTGCCGGTGCCGATCGCGGAGCCGACGTCGGCCTGGGCCAGGGCGGGAGCGTCGTTGATGCCGTCTCCGACCATCCCCACCACCCGGCCCTCGGCCTGCAGGCGCTGGACCTCGGCGGCCTTGTGTTCCGGCATGACCTCGGCGACCACCCGGCTGATGCCGACCTGGCGGGCGATCGCGGCGGCGGTGGCCCGGTTGTCGCCGGTCATCATCACCACGTCGATGCCGCGGGCCTGCAGCGCGGCCACGGCAGCCGCGGAGCCGTCTTTGACGGTGTCGGCCACGCCGATGACCCCGGCGAAACGGCCGTCGATCGCCGCGAACATCGGGGTTTTGCCGTCCGCCGCGAGACGGTCGGCCGCGGCCGCCTCGACCCGCACGCCGGCGCCCTCCAGCAGGCGCCGGTTTCCGACGGCGACCTCACGACCCTCGACCAGGGCGCGCACGCCCTGCCCGGTGACCGAGTCGAAGGCGGTGGCCGCCGGCTGGTCCAAGGCGCGTTCGGTCGCGCCGGCGACGATCGCCGAGGCCAGCGGGTGCTCGGAGGAGCGCTCTACCGCCGCCACCAGGCGGAGCAGTTCCGCCTCGCTGAAGCCCTCGGCGGGCAGGACGTCGGTCAGCGCGGGGGCGCCCTGGGTGATCGTGCCGGTCTTGTCCAACACCACCGTGTCCAGCTTATGCGCGGTCTCCAGCGCCTCGGCGGAGCGGATGAGGATGCCGTGCGTGGCGCCCTTGCCGGTGCCGACGGTGATCGACAACGGGGTGGCCAGCCCGAGTGCGCACGGGCAGGCGATGATGAGCACCGACACGGCCGCGACCAGGGCGAACACCAGTGCCGGGGCTGGCCCGACCAGCGCCCAGACCACGAAGGTCCAGATCGCGATGGCGATGACCGCCGGGACGAAGTAGCTGGACACCTTGTCCACCAGGCGCTGGATCGGGGCCTTGGAGCCCTGCGCCTCCTGGACCAGTCTGATGATCTGGGCGAGCATCGTGTCCGCCCCGACCTTGGTGGCGGTGTACCGGAACGCGCCGGTCTGGTTGATCGTGGCCCCGATCACCGTGTCCCCGACCGTCTTGGTCACCGGGATCGGTTCCCCGGTCACCATCGACTCATCCACCGCCGAGCTGCCCTCCGCCACCTCGCCGTCGACGGGCAGCTTCTCGCCGGGACGGACCACGACCACGTCGCCGACGACGACCTGCTCGAGCCCGATCTCGAACTCTTCCCCGCGGCGGACCACCCGCGCGGTGCGCGGCTGCAGCCCGATGAGGGCCCGGATCGCCTCTCCGGTGCCGGCCTTGGCCTTGGTCTCCAGCCAGCGGCCCAGCAGGATCAAGGTCAGGATCACCCCGACCGCCTCGTAGTACACCTCGCGGGCCTCGACGGGTACCGCGCCGGGGGCGAAGGTCACCACCAGGCTGTACCCGTAGGCCGCGATCGTGCCGAGAGTGATCAGGGAGTTCATGTCCGCGGTGCGGTGTGACAACGCCAGCCATCCGGTCTTGTGGATCGGCCAGCCGGTATAGACAAACACCGGGGTGATCAGCGCCAGCTGCACCCACGAGTTCAGCAACGCCTCGGGCACCCAGGTCGCCGCGAAGAACTCGTGGACCATCACCGCCAGCAGCACCGGCAGCGTCAAAACGGTGCCGACGATGACCCGCCGACGCAGATCCTTGATCTCCGCGGCCCGTTCCCGCGCCTCGGCGTCCTCGCCCGGCGCAGTGCGCGCAGCGCGGTCACCGGTGCCGCTGTGCCGGCCATCATCGCGGTCCCGGTCGTCGTGGTTACCGACGTCGATGGCCCCGTGCAGCATGTCCATCCCGCAGGTGACCTCGTGGCGGCCCTCCGGCAGGGCCGGCAGCTCGACAGTGGTCGTTGCGAAGGCGGGCACCTCCACGTCCACCCCGAGGGCGGGGACCACGAACCGTTCCGAGCACGCCGCCTGCTCTTGGCGGGTCAGCTCCAGCCGGGTGGGCAAACCGGCGGAGAGCCGCACGGTGTCGGGGTGGTAGCCGCCGCGGATCGTGACCTGCGCCACCTGCACCCCGTCATCGACCCGGACGCCGGGCACTGGCCCGGCCGGCACGTCGGTGACCGGCCGGGGTCGGTCGGCCACCGCGACGGCCGTCTCGGTCGGGGCCATCGTGGTAGGTCCGGGCCGGTCCACTACCCGCACGCGCCCGTGCAGCATGTTCATCCCGCAGGCGAAGGTGTACTCCCCGGGCACCTCGGGTAGGAACTGCACCGCCGTCTGGGCGTTCGCGGGCAGCGTCTGATTGATCTTGAAGTCGGGGAAGACCACCCGCGAGGAGCACTCGCCGCTCTCCTGGCGGTCGAACACCAGCCGCACCGGCACTCCCGGCTGCACCTCGATCAGGTCCGGGCTGTAGCCGCCCTTGACGGTGACGGTCACTTCCTGGACACCATCGGCCACCTCGGCCCGGCGGGACTTCTTCGGCCCGAAGAAGTACCAGCCCAGTAGCACCGTCACCGCCAGCGCCACACCCACCACCAGCCAGTCGTTGAGATTCACCGCTCACACCTCCGACTCACGCACTGTCACGGTGAAGCCCCCGGCTCGCAGCGCCCCGCGCACACCCTCGATGTCCGGGGCAGGGGCGCCGACCACGGTGAGGGAGTACGCGTCCGCGGTGCGGTTCATCGTGGCCTCGTCGACACCCGCGAGGTCGAGGACCTTCCGGAGCACCTCGCCGATGCAGGCCCCGCACGTCAGGCCCTCGACCTCATACGTCGTCGTGCTCATCCGCCGTCTCCTTCCGCGACCCGATACCGGTAGGTGGTATCGCCATTCATGTAACGCCGGGTGGGGTGGGGTTTTGGCGGTGAAACAGTCAAGATTCGATGAAGACGCCGTCGTGCCCGGGCGGACGCGCGAGGCGCGGCGATGATGCTGGACCTTCTCCCGCGCCGGCTCCACCCCCGGCGCTCGTCCCGCCGCGGCTGCGGTCAGGTGCGCGATGCGTCGGCGATCGATTCGATCGCCCCGTCCAGAACGGCGTCGAATTCTTCGTCAGTCTGGTCGATGGCCAGGCCCTCGGTCAGCGCGCGGGAAAAGCTGGCGATCACCCCGTGATTTCGAGCCAGTCGGGCAGTGGCCTGGGCCCGGGTGTAGCCGCCGGACAGCGCCAGCACGCGAACCACCTGCGGATGGGCGACGAACTCCTGGTAGAAGTCGTCGACCTCAGGCAGGGTCAGCTTCAGGATGACTGCCTGGTCCTGGCCCAGCCGGTCCAGTTCGGCGCGGATACTCGTGCGGAGCTGCCTTTCCGCCTCGGTCTTGCGGGGGCTGTGGATGTCCACCTCGGGCTCGACGATGGGAACCAGGCCGGCACGCAGGATCTGCCGGGCGAGGGTGAACTGCTGGGCGACGACCTGGGTCAGGCTGGCACCGGGGAGACGGATGAACGAGCGCATCTTGGTGCCGAAGCATCTGCTCGCCGCGGCGCGGGTCAGCAGGGCGTCCAGGTCGGGGATCGGCTTCATGAGTTGGGCGCCGTCGGTCTCGGCGGTCAGGCCCCGATCGATCTTGAGGAACGGGACGATGCCCTTGACCGTCCACAGGTACTCAGCTGTCCGGACTCCCTCGATGTCCCGGTCCATGGTGTCCTCGAAAAGGATGGCCCCGATCACGCGGTCGCCGTCGAAAGCCGGGCTTGTGATGATCCGGGTGCGCATCTGGTGCACCAGGTCGAACATCTGCTGGTGGCCGGTGTAGGCGTCCTCGCCAATTCCGTACAGTCCCAGCGCCTTCGGCGTGCTGCCCCCGCTCTGGTCCAGGGCTGCCACGAATCCGGTGCCGGTCCTGAGTCTTTCGGCCTGATCCATGTCCATACGTCAGTTCCTCGTGTTTCTCCTCTTCGTTCGGCGAATCGGTTCCCGCAATTCGCTCGCTGTCGATGGCCAGCCACAGGAAGTGCCCCTGCGCGTTGAAGGTCACCGAACTTGACGATGCCGCCGCCTCGCGCGGTGGGCGGTGGCCCGCCTTGGGTTTGTGGGGGAGGGGGGACCGCCGCCAGTCGAGGGGTGGTCACAGGGTCTGGTGCAGCTGCTCCATCTCGGCGATCTCGGCCTGCTGGTCGTCGATGATCTTCTGTGCGAGTTCGCGCGCCTGGGGGTTCTGCCCGTCGGTGAGTTCGTCCTCGGCCATGGTTACGGCGCCCTCGTGGTGGGCGATCATCAACTCCAGAAACCGCCGGTCGAACTCGGTCCCGGATAGTCCTTCGAGTTCGGCCATGGCTTCCTCCTGGCTCATCCCATCCATGTCCATGCCGCCGTGACCTTCCATGTCGTCCATCGGCGTGGTGCTCTCACCCCAGGCTTCCAGCCAGGAGGTCATCTGCTCGATCTCTGGCCCCTGGGCGGCGGAAATGCCCTCGGCCAAGGTCCGGACCTCCTCCGAGGCGGCCCGTTCCACGGCCAGGTCGGCCATCTCGATGGCGCCCTCGTGGTGGACGATCATCATCTGCGCGAACATCGTGTCGGCGCCATTGTGGGCCTGATCGATCTCCCCCTCACCGGCCGGCCCGCTGGTCTGCGTCCCACCCGGGTCCTGGGTCACGGTGCCGGGCCCGGTCGGTTCACCCTGGTCCTGCGGACTGCCGCAGGCGGCCAAGGTCAGGGCGAGGGCAAGCGCGCTGGCACCAGCGGCTAAGCGGGAGGTGATCTTCACGGGGAACTGCTCCTAAAGACGGTGACGTAGGGTTCCCTCCGAGTGAAGCAAGAACACGGGAACTGCCACCAGCCGGGCGGCCGATCTTCATCACCTCTTCATCGAATCCGGTCGAGACCTTCGTGGCGCGCGCGATCGAAGGGCCCGCCGCGTGACCCGCCCACCGTGGGTGCACCGGCCAGCTGACCACCAGTAAGCATTCGCGACCGAACCCGGAAGATCACCGCGACACCTCGGGTCGCCTCACCAAGCCAGGTCGTGCGCCATCTCGGCCGGGGTCGTGGAGCATCGCTCGCGTGGGCCCGAAAAGATCCTGGACCTCCGGGGAAATCCAGGACCAGTGGCGAGCCGCGCCTCATGCAGCAGTCTTCGGCGGGGGCAGGAGGGGCAACGAGGCGCTGTCGGTCGCGCGTGGACTCGATTCCGTCCTGATTCGCCCAGCGGACATCGGGCAGGCCTCCACCGAGGCGGAGGCTGGCTGGAGGCTTCAGGGTTTCTTCGTCATTCCTCTACCCGAAGCACAAGCGACGTGCCCGAAGGTGGGATTGAACGAGGAGGAGCGGACATGGCACCCACCATCTGGTTGACGCTCACGGCGGTCGTCCTGCTCTATGTCACCCTCGGCATCTGGGCCGTGGCGACGATCTTCCCCGTCCGCGCCGACGATCAAGGAGAAGCATCCCATGCACACCAACCACCGTTCGCACCTGCTCAGCCTACTAGGGATCGCTGCGCTGGTCGTGTTGGCCCTGCTCGCCGCAGGCCGCTCGCTCGGTGAAGCGCTTCCACTGGCTGCCCTGCTCGCCTGCCCGCTGATGATGATCGGCATGATGTTCATGGGCCACGGCGCCCATGGTCACCCGCACCGGGGCGCCGATGCCCCACCGCCGGCCGAGCATCCCTCGGCAGACCGCTCACCCGGCGGCGGTAGCGAAGCCGTCCGCCGGTAGCGTCACGGTGAACGTGGCGCCCTGGCCTGGTCCCGCGCTGGTGGCGTTGACTGTTCCGCCGTGGGCGCGGACGATGGCGTCGACGACCGCGAGCCCGATCCCGGACCCGCCGTGGGCGCGGTCCCGGGCCGTGTCGGCCCGGTAGAACCGGTCGAACAGGCGGGGGAGGTGTTCAGCCGTGATGCCCTCTCCGTCGTCGGCCACCCGGAGCAGGACCGCCGGCCCCTGTCGTTCCGCGCTCAGCTCCACTCGTCCGCCAGCCGGGGTGTGCCGCAAGGCGTTGTCCAACAGGTTGGTCAGCACCTGCGCGAGCCGGTCGGGGTCGGCGTCCACCCGGGCTTGTGCCGCTGCGGCCGAGACCGCCCGTTCCAGGCGGACGCCACGCTCCAGGTAGCGCGCCTGCGCCTCGGCGTGCGCCGCGGCGAGCAGGGCGGTGACGGTGACCTCCCGGCGGTGCATCGTCAGCCCGCCCTCCTCTGCCGTGGTCACCAGCGCGATGTCTTCCCCGAGCCGGGACAAGCGGGCGACCTGGTCCCGCAGCAGCGTGATCGTCTCTTCGTCGGCGCCGCGCACCCCGTCCAGGATGGCTTCGAGGTAACCGTCGAGGGTGGCCAGCGGGGTGCGCATCTCGTGAGCGAGGTCCCCCAGCATCCGGGTGCGGGTTGTCTCGACCTCCGCCAGGTCCGTCGCCATGGTGTTGAACGCCTCGGCCAGGTCGTCGAACTCCCGGCCCAGCCCTACCCGGGGCACGCGAGCGGAATGATCGCCGGCTGCCACGCGGTGGGCGGCGTCGGTGGCCGCCACCAGAGAGCCGTTGACCCGCCGAGCCAGGAACAGGCTCACCACGACAGAGGCGACTAGGGCGGCGAGCAACGCCCCGGCCAAGGAGAGTGCCGAGGCGGACTGGAAGGCCTCCCCGGCGTGTTGGACCACGCCGGGCTCACTTGCCTGGCCCTGGATCATGTGGTCATGGAAGATGGCGGGGCCGACGGCGGCCACGACCACCCAGGCGGTCGCCCAGCCCACGAACACGACAACCGCCGTGGCTGCGAGCAGGCGCGCAGCCAGTCCCGACAGCCGTGTCATTCGCCGCTGCCCATCCGGTACCCCACCCCGCGGACGGTCTTGATGAAGATCGGGGTGGTGGTATCGTCGCCGAGCTTGCGCCGCAGATGCCCGATGTGCACGTCGACCAGGTGTTCATCACCCACCCAGCCCTCACCCCAGACCGCCTCGATGAGTTGGCGCCGGGTGAAAACCATCCGCGGTCGGGCCGCCAGCGCGGCCAGCACGTCGAACTCCGTGCGCGTCAGTTCCACCGGCTCTGCGTGCAGGTGGACCTCGCGGCCGGCGGCGTCCACCGTCAGGGCACCGAACCGTCTGGTCTGCGCGTCCGGGTCAAGGCTCGAACGCGGGCGGCGCAGCATGGCCCGCACCCGGGCGAGGAGTTCACGCGGGCTGAACGGCTTGGTGACATAGTCGTCGGCGCCCACCGACAGGCCGATGAGCTTGTCGACCTCTTCCACCCGCGCTGTGAGCATGACGATGTAGCAGTCCGAGAAGGTGCGCACCGTGCGGCAGACCTCGACCCCGTCGATCCCGGGCAGACCGAGGTCGAGGACGATCACGCCCGGGTCAAGCTGCCGAGTCAGGTTGATCGCCTCGCGACCGCTGCCCGTCGTCTCGACCTCGAACCCGTCGCGCTCGAAGTAACTCGCCACCAATCTCGCCAACGGCTCCTCGTCGTCCACGACGAGCACGCGCGGCAGGCCATCCATCGAAATCATGCCCCTATTCTCCCAAAGAGCGCGCCACCCGTCGGCGAGGCCATGCGCAGGGTGGTGAGCTATCTGGTGATGTCGATGTCTGTGGCGTTCTCTTGGCTCGGGCAGGTTTGTTCGAGCTGGAGGGTGGAGAAGTAGACGTCGAAGCGGTCCTGGAGCAGGGCGGTGGCCTGGTGCAGGACCCGGTCGCCGGTCGCAGGCAGGTCGGGCACGCGTAGGTGGGCGGAGAAGACGGTGCGCCCGGAGGTGATGGTCCAGGCGTGGACGTGGTGGACGTCGGCCACCCCATCCAGATCCCGCAGTTGTGCGGTCGCCTCGTGTACGTCGAGGTGCTCGGGGGTGCCTTGGAGCAGGACGCGCATCGCCGAGCGCAGGATGGTCCAAGATGCCCACAGCAGCACCAGCCCGAAGGCCATCCCCAACAGGGGATCGATCGCCAGGAACCCGGTCAACTGGATCACCACCGCGGAGACGATAATGATGAGGCTGCCGACGAAGGTCTGCAGGATATGCCAGAACGCGCCCTTGAGGTTCAGGTTGGTCTTCTGGCGTTGGTAGAGCAACCAGAAGGCGATCAGTTCGGTGACGATGCCGCCCGCGGCCACCCAGAGCATCACCGTGGTGGGCAGCTCGATCGGGTCGGCCAGGCGCATCGCCCCCATCCAGAACACGTATCCGGCCATGACGACCAGGAAGACCCCGTTGAACAGCGCCCCGAGAATCTCCGCGCGTCCCCATCCGAACGTCTCTCTGCCGGTGGCCGGACGCTGGCTGAGGCGTTGGGCGACCAGTGCGATGAGCACGCCACCGACGGCCGAGAAGGTGTGGAACGCATCGGAGAGCACGGCCACCGACCCCGACCACAGCCCCACGATCAGCTCGATGACGAAGTACACCCCGGTCAATGCCCCGGAGATCCGCAACGCGCGGCGATCTCCGTGGGCGGGGACGTGCCCGCCTGCGGCGTGGTCATTACTCATGCATTCTCCTGCTCGTCACTCATGCATTCTCCTGCTCGTCGGGACCGGGGTGTCCTGTGGTCAGCGGGCCTCGACGCTGGCCATCATGCCGGCGTCCTCATGGTCGAGGATGTGGCAGTGGTAGACGCTGCGCCCCGGGTGGCGGGCGAAGTCGACCAGGACCCGCACCTGGCCTTGGGCCGGGACGTTGACGACATCGCGCCGGGCCGGCTCGTTGACCGGTTGCCCGCCGCTCTCGATGAGCTGCATCGGCCACACGTGCAGGTGGAAGGGGTGGTCCATGGTGGTGGGGTTGGCGATCACCCACTCTTCGACTGTCCCGGCGCTCACCTGCTGGTCGATCCGGTCGGCGTCGAAGGCGCGACCGTCGAACCCGAGATCCATCATGTCCCGGCCGGGGCCCATCATCGACCCCATGGTCATCGTGAACGCGATCTCCCGCTGCCGGGCGACGGGCTTCTCGCGCAGATCCGGAACCGCCGGACGGTCAGGCACCGGGCCCGGGGCAGCGGCCTCATCGCCGCTGACAGTCAGCGTGGCCAAGGTGCCGGGCCCGGACAGGCCGCGGCCCCCCATCATTCCCATCCCGCCGCGGTCGTGACCCCGGTTGCGCAGCTCTAGCCCGGATAGATCAAAAGCTCACTCCAGGCGGTAGGGGAACTTGTTGCCGCGGATGAAGCCTTCGAACGCGGTCCTGGTCTGGTCGAAGGTGGCGCGCTGGATGTTGCTTATGCTGGTTTTTGCTTCGCCCCAGACGTGCTCGATCGGGTTGTGGTCGGGTGCGTAGGGCGGCATGTGGATCAGGTGGATGCGTTCGAGGAGATTGCCTGGTCCGAGGTGGGCCCGCAGGGCTTTGGAGCGGTGCCAGGCGGCGTTGTCCCACACGATCACGATCTTCTTCTTCGGGTGGGCGGCCGTGAACGCGGTGAGGGCCTCGATGATGGTGTCGCTGTTCTGCCAGTCCAGGCGCCGCAGGTCCACCTTCCCGTCGTCCTGGTGGAGGAACCCGATGTAGCTCTGGGCCTGGCGCTGGCGGTCGACCTCGATGCGGGTGGTGGTTCCGGCCATCTGCCAGGCCCGGCGCAGGATGGCCTCGTGCTCGATGCGGACCTCGTCCGCGGCCACCACGATGGTGTCCGGGTCGGCCAGGTGCGGGGCGATCTCCTGGTGGATCTCGGCCATCCGCTTGGCGATGGTGGCCTCGTCGCCGCGTCGCTTGTCCACCGCTTCGGGCTTGTGGAAGGTCATCCCGGCCATGTGCAGGAGGAAGTGGTAGGAGCTGTCGGACTCGTAGACCACCTCGAAGTGGTTGTGCAGCCAGGACGCCAGGTTCGGTACGTCCCAGAACTGCGCGGGCAGTCCCTGCTCCGAGGGTGGGGAGGCCAGGATCTGGGCTACCTGGGCGCGCTGGTCGGCGGTGAGCTTGGAGGCGTTCAGGTTCTCGGCGTGACCGGTGTGCACCGACGCCAGACGCATCTTCTGCCAGTCCCTCACCCAGGCCCGTACCGTCGAAGGCCTGCGGTCGACAAACCTGGCGACCGTGCCGATGTCGACGTTCTCGTGCAGCAGCATCAGCGCTTCTGCCTTGAGCCGCATCAGCTTGTACGGCGCTTGCTCCTTGTACTTCATCAGGATGGACCACTCGGTACCGTCCAGCTCGATCAACGTCATGCACCAATAGTAGTAATCAGACGTCCAATCCTGGGGAGGCGCGCCGCGACACGCCCACAACCTTTCGCAGATCTCGCATGGGGCGACACGCCTCAGCCGTTCGTAGCTCTCGCCCCGGGTCAGGAATCAGTTCTTGTCTTATGGCCGCTATCGCTGGTGCCGGCGCGCATGCTCACCAGCAGGTCCGCGCGGTTGCCCGGCGCCAAGAGCACGTCGGTCACCTCCCGCGGGGCCGGTTCGCGGCCGCTGTCGATACCGAGCAGCTCCAGACGCTGTCCGGGCAGGTTCAGGCGTAGGTAGCGGGAGGTGCACGCGTTGATCACGCGCCAGCGTTCCCGCTGCCCGGGACGCGCCGACAGCTGCGGCCGGTGTTGGCCGTTGACCAGCACCAGCTCCCCTTCGCGGCCCATCATCACCTCCGGGCCCGAGACCGAGGCGACCTGCCCGTCCGCAGTCAGCGAGAGGTCCGAGACGACCAACACCCGGTCCCGGCTGACCGGCACCTGATCGCCCTCGACGATCAGGGCACCGTACAAGCCGCCGAACAGCTGATCGGCGACCGTGCCGTGCCGGTGCGGGTGATACCAGAACACCCCGGGCGGGTGGTCCGCGGGCAGATCGAAGCGGTAGTCGAAGACCTGGCCGGGTTCGATGGACAGGAACGGGTTGTCCCCGTTGTCCTGCGGGGAGA
This sequence comes from Georgenia sp. TF02-10, assembly GCF_022759505.1. Classification (NCBI taxonomy): domain Bacteria; kingdom Bacillati; phylum Actinomycetota; class Actinomycetes; order Allobogoriellales; family Allobogoriellaceae; genus Georgenia; species Georgenia sp. TF02-10. The sequence continues at coordinate 962,895 of NZ_CP094289.1, forward strand.
CCTCCAGTCCGTGGGTGTGCAGGTTGGTCGGGATGTCCAGCTCGTTACGCAGCCGCACCTCGATGCGATCCCCGGGCCGGACCAGCCAGGTCTGGCCCGGCACCGTGCCGTTGTAGGTCAGCACTCGGGCCCGCCGCCCAGCGACGGTCGACTCCTGGCGGGCGGCGACCAGTTCGACCCGCAGCACCCCGCCCCAGCTGCGCAGCACCTCCGGCTCCACCAGGGACCCTCCGCCGCCCCCGATCGAGCTGGAGCGCGGGGCTAGCCAGGGCAAGCCGCTCCACGACAACCCCACCCCACCGACCAGGACGCCGAAGCCGCCGAGCATGCCGAGCCGGAGCGCCTCCCGCCGAGTGATGGGCCTCACGCCTCAGGCCTCCCCGGCTCGTCCAGGCGCCGGCGGCGCTCGTCGTACTCGGTGTCATCGATCTCCCCACGGGCGTATCGCTCGTCGAGCACCTCCCGGGCCCGACTCCGCCCTGATCTGTGCACCTCGTCGGACCGCCGATCGCGACCGCTCAGCAGCCGGACCAGGACCACCATCAGCACGACCAGGCCCACGACAAACAGCGCCAGGAAAAGCCAGCCCCAGACCATGCCCCACCCGCCCATGTGGCCCCAGTTCCAACCCATACCTCACCTCCATCACTCAGTGCCCGCTCCGGACCGGGATCACAGGATGCACCGGGGGATTGGTCGTCCCCTCGATCCCAGTGGACATCGGTGACATCCGACATGTGCGGAGAACCTCCCGATCGAGTCAAGCAGATCGGCCCGCCGAGGCCCCGCCCCGCCCGTCGATCTTCATCGAATCTTCAACGCTCGACCACACTGAGGTCGGTGGGCCTGCCACAGAATGCGTTGTTTGAAACGACCCGTGATCCTCCTTGCCGCGTTCGCCTTGGTGCTCGCCGGATGTTCCACCACCCCCGACGCGAGCCCGACGGCCAGCCCCCCAGCCAACACCGCCGCGCAGGCCGACTTTCTCGCGGCGCACGACCTCGATGGCATGGACGGGCAGCAGATCGTCGACCACCTCGACCGGATGCCCGTGGCCGAGCGGCCGACTGACCTCATGGCATCCGTGCGCGCGGACCAGCTTGTCCTCGCCGATGTTGAGCAGGAGGTCATGGTCCCGCTGGCAGAGGACCGGTTTTATCTATCCGTGGCGCCCTACGTCGATCAGACCCACGAGTGCTACTACCACTCTCTGACCACGTGTCGCGGCGAGCTGGCCAACGAGGACATCGGCGTGCGCATCGTCGACGAGACCGGCGAGGTCCTCGTCGATGAGCAGGCCACCACGTTTGACAACGGCTTCGTCGGGTTCTGGCTTCCGCGCGAGGTCGACGGCACCATCGAGGTCACCTATGACGGGCGCACCGGCCAGAGCCCGTTCTCAACTCGCGAGGACGGGGCGACCTGTTTGACCACACTCCGGATTGACGCCTGAGTATGAGACGCACCTCGGTCAGCGGGGACGGGCACCGCAGAGCCCGCGCCGGCAGACGCCGATTTCACCATCCTGATGGACCCCCGTTTTTCATGGAACCTTCATCGATTCACCGGCGTATCACCCATCGTGACGCCGTAGCGTCAGAAGGACCCTGCGGCGCCCGGTCCGCTCCGGCGTCGCACCCAATCACATGAGGGAGCAAGCCATGAAGACCGCCGAGATGATGAACACCTACCCGGCCGCGATCAACCTCGACCGAGACCTGCTCGCCCGCACCGTCGACGCACTCGTGGCGTGCGCCCAGGCATGTACGGCCTGCGCCGATGCCTGCCTGAGCGAGGAGATGGTGGCCGACCTGCGCAAGTGCATCCGCACTAACCTCGACTGCGCTGACATCTGCGCCACCACCGCCCGAGTCCTGTCCCGGCATACCGGCTACGACGCCAACCTCACCTGCGCCCAACTCCAGGCCTGCGCCCAGGCCTGCAAGTCCTGCGGCGACGAGTGCGAGCAGCACGCCGGCCACCACGAACACTGCCGCATCTGCGCCGAAGCGTGTCGGGCCTGCGAACAAGCCTGCAACGAACTCCTCGCCGCCATCGGGTAACCCGTCACCGCCGACCGCTCGCCACCTCACATCAAACGTGGGGAAGGCCAGCGTCAGCGGGCGGGCGGCCCAATGGCGTCCAAGGTACCGACGCCGTCTGCGCTTCCTGGCCACAACGGCATGATCGGAGGAGGCTGCAGCCGACAGGTCGAGCTTGAACCTTGGCGCGAGTCAACGCATCTCAGGTTGCGCGGCAGGCGCAGGTTCCCGACCAGGCCAGACCGCTTGCTAGGCCGTGTTGCTAAATGTGGGTGTGGAGCCTTCGGGTGATTCTTGAGTCGTGTCGCGAGATGTCATCATGGACGAGGTCTGGGAGCTGATCCGGGACGTGTTCCCGCCGGCGAGGACACGGGGCCGTCCTCCGGTGGATCGGCGCACAGTGGTCGAGGCGACCGCGTGGCGGTTCCGCACGGGATCGGCGTGGCGAGACCTCCCCGATCGGTTCGGGAGCTGGAACACGATCTACAAGAACTTCCGCCGGTGGGCGAGCGACGGCGTCTGGGAGGACCTGCTCACCCACGTGCAGAAGCGGGCGTCGCTCGCTGGCGAGATCGACTGGGTCGTGTCGGTGGATTCCTCGATCGCGCGTGTCCATCAGCATGGCGCGACCTTGCCCCGGGTCACAGGGGGATCCGTCGAACTACAAGACGTCCGGGCCAGAGCCTCCTGACCACGCGATCGGCCGGTCACGGGGTGGTTTGACGACGAAGATCCATCTCGTCTGCGATGGGAAGGCCCGGGCGCTGGCGTTCGTCCTCACTGGCGGGCAGGTCGCAGACACGAGCATGTTCACCTGCGTACTCGACGAGATCCACATCCCCGGCCGAGGGCCCGCGCGCACGAGACCGGACCGGGTGCTCGCGGACAAGGGCTACCCGTCGAAGAAGAACCGGGCCTGGCTGCGCGAGCGCGGCGTCAAGGCCACGATCCCCGAACGCGACGACCAGATCGCGCACCGTCGCAAGCGGCCGGGCCGTCCGATCGACTTCGGCGATGACCAACGGGAGCGCTACAAGGGCCGCAACGTCGTCGAGCGGTGCTTCAACTTCGTGAAGCAGTGGCGCGGACTCGCTTCCCGCTACGACAAGACCGCCCGGTCATACGCGGCAGGGATCTGCCTCTCCGCCGCTCTGCAATGGATTTAGCAACACGTCCTAGCCGGTTGGAACAACTGTGCTCGGGCTGCGAGGGCACCAGTGTGCTGCTTGGCCCACCAATTACCGTCGCGCCCTTGGGATCGGGGCTGAGGTTGAGTTCACCCACGCCCGTAGCCGCAGCTGGAGGCATACCTCGCCGATCATCCATCCGGCAGCCGCAACAGCCAGCAAGGGCTTCATCGGGGGACCTTCACGCTGCCGTTCGCCCAGCCGCTGGACACGGCCATCTACAACGCCCTCTTACTCCCGCGCCGGGCTTGAACCGGTCCCTTCCTAGTCCCGTCCCGACGTCTAGGCCTCCCAGCAGTGGAAAGGATCACATCCAATGAACTTCGATCCACTAGCTGGACCGGTGCCGCATCTGGACCGGGATGCCGCATGAGGGTCGGTGCGGAGGCCGGGTGAGCCACGCTACGCGTTGTCCCCGCCCGTGTCGGAGCCGGGGGCGCCCGACCCCTGGGTGTTGTCGCCGTCCTGCACGACCCACTGCGTCACCTCGGGGAGGTCTTGGCCGTGCTTGCGGGTGTACTGGCGGGCCCGTACACGGGTGTCGAGCATCTCTTGACGCAGCGACGACTCCCGCTCTGCCAGACCCGGCACCCGGTCGATGACGTCGATGACCAGTCGGTAGCGGTCCAGGTCGTTGAGCATGAGCATGTCGAACGGTGTGGTGGTGGTGCCCTTCTCCTTGAAGCCGCGCACGTGGATGTTGTGGTGGTTGGTGCGCCGGTAGGTTAGCTGGTGTACCAGTGACGGGTAGCCGTGGAACGCGAAGATTACTGGCCGGTCGGCGGTGAACAGGGCATCGAAGTCGCGGTGGCTCAGGCCGTGCGGGTGCTCCCGCTCGTCCTGCAGCCGCATGAGGTCCACGACGTTGACCACCCGCACCCTCAGCTCCGGCAGCCGCTCGCGCAGCAGCCTGGCCGCGGCGATCGCTTCCATCGTGGGGACGTCACCGGCGCACCCGAGCACGACATCAGGTTTGCTGCCCGGCTCCTCAGAGCCGGCCCAGTTCCAGATACCGATGCCGCGGGTACAGTGCAGCACGGCCTCCTCCATCGTCAGCCATTGCGGCCCGGGCTGCTTGCCGGCGACTACGACGTTGACATAGTTGCGCGTGCGCAGCACGTGGTCGAACGTCGACAGCAGCGTGTTGGCGTCCGGGGGCAGGTAGATGCGGGTGACGTCGGCGGTCTTGTTCATCACCACGTCAAGGAAGCCCGGGTCCTGATGGGAGAACCCGTTGTGGTCCTGGCGCCACACGTGGGAAGACAGCAGATAGTTCAGCGAGGGCACTGGTACCCGCCAGGGAATGTCCCGGCTGGAGTCGAGCCACTTTGCGTGCTGGTTGAACATCGAGTCGATGATGTGGATGAACGCCTCGTAGCTGTTGAGCAGCCCGTGACGGCCCGTGAGCAGGTAGCCCTCCAGCCAGCCCTGCACCTGGTGCTCCGATAGAAACTCCATCACCCGACCTGTGCGGGACAGGTCGACGTCGGTGTCAAGCAGTTCTGCTTGCCAGGCCTTGCGACCCGCTTCTACCGCGGCGCCGAGCCGGTTGGAGTGGGTCTCGTCGGGTCCGAAGACCCGGAAGGTCTGCCGGTTCCGGTCCACGACGTCGGCCACCCAGCCACCGAGTACGCGTGTTGCCTCCGCGGTGGCGCCACCCGGTCCTGGGACGTCGACGCCGTAGTCACGGAAGTCCGGCAGGTCCAGGTCGCGGGTGAGTAAACCACCGTTGGCGTGCGGGTTGGCGCTCATTCGCCGCGTGCCGACCGGGTTGTTCTGCGCGACGAGGTCCATGATCCGCCCCTCGGGACCGAAGAGCTCCTTCGGGCGGTAGCTGCGCATCCAGCTCTCCAGCAGGCGGGTGTACTCCTCGTTGCCGCGGACGGCAGACATTGGGACCTGGTGGCTGCGCCAGCTGCCTTCGACCGGCAGTCCGTCGACCTCCTGCGGCCCTGTCCAGCCCTTCGGGGTGCGGAAGACGATCATCGGCCACCGCGGCCGCTCGGTGAGGCGGCCGTCGGCGGCGCGAGTACGGATGTCCACAACCTCGTCAAGCACTTGGGCGAGCAGACCGGCGAACCGCCGGTGCGTCTTGATGATGTCCTCGCCGTCGAAGCCGCCCTCGAAGAAGTATGGCTGGTGGCCGTACCCGAGTAGCAGCGACTCCAGTTCCTGGCGCGGGATTCGGTCGAAGATGGTGGGGTTTGCGATCTTGTAGCCGTTGAGGTGCAGGATCGGTAGGACCGTTCCGTCTGCCTGCGGGTCGAGGAACTTGTTACTGTGCCACGCCGTCGCCAGCGGCGCGGTCTCGGCCTCGCCGTCGCCGATTACGGCTACTGCGATCAGGTCGGGGTTGTCGAATGCAGCGCCGTACGCGTGAGACAGCACGTAGCCGAGTTCGCCGCCCTCGTGAATCGATCCGGGTGTCTCGGGCGCGACATGGCTGGGTATGCCTCCCGGGAAGGAGAACTGCCGGCACAGCGCGTCGACACCGCGGGCGTCGGTGCCGACGTGGGAGTAGACCTCCGAGTAGGTGCCCTCCAGCCAGGAGGCGGCTACGAGTGACGGGCCGCCGTGGCCGGGTCCACTCAGGTAGATAATGTCCAGGTCGCGCTGGATGATCTGGTGGTTGAGGTGGGCATACAGGAAGTTCTGCCCCGGGGAGGTTCCCCAGTGCCCGAGCAGCCGGGGCTTGATGTCCTCTTCCGCCAGTGGACGCTTCAGCAACGCGTTGCTCATTAGGTAGATCTGTCCGACCGCGAGGTAGTTCGCTGCCCGCCACCACGCATCGATTGCCGCGCCGTCGTCGGCCGTAAGCAGGTAGTCGGTGGCCTTGTCCTCGGCAGCGCTCCGGGCCACCCGCGCGTCATGAGTCATACCTCCACCATGCCAGTCCCCGCCCGACGGAGTCATCGACCTTCGCCCAGACGTCGCTAAAGGAACATCGTTCCGTCATATGCGGTCCTCAGCTCAAGCCGTGGCGTCGTCGGTCACCGCCTGGCAGCCGGACCACCAGGGAGCCGATGGACACGTCACCTGAGGAGCGACCGTGCAGCATCTATCCCAGTTGTGCAACAGGGCGCGAGCGCCGTGACCACACCCCAAGTAGCCGTAGCGACGGCGCGAAGAGTGGTCAGCACGAGTACTCCTAAAGGGAAGCGCTCGTGCCGTGGGACGATGCACTCCCCGAGAGACCCAAAAATGGGCGCGCACATGCGCCGTCGAGATGTGAATCAATCAGCTGGTCTCCCTGGAGGTGATGGACCCGGGGAACGCGCGCGACTGTCGAAGCCGGAGCGCGCTTTACTGGTACGCGATTGGTACGACACTGGGCCAAGCTCGTGAGCGCGACGGCCGGCTTCTCAGCCACCGGATCTCGCCCTGCTCCCATCCATGAGCAACGGAGTCGCCCCTTGGCCGCACGCGAGGAAGCTTCGCTTCGATCCTGTCTCCGAGTCTCCACGCGTCTTGCAGGTCGAGGTTTGTCAACCAAAGTTGACGGAGCGTTCGCGCGGTCAACGCCCGCTCACCTGACCGTCGAAAGGCGGTGGCGTGGTGACGGTCTCGATGCGCGTGATGTCGGCCGGGGACGGCTACATGTACCTGCTGCGCACCGTCGCGGCCGCAGACGGCGACCGCGCTCTTTCAACACCGCTGACCAGGTACTACGTGGAGGCGGGGACACCGCCGGGCCAGTGGCTCGGCTCTGGCGTCGCCGCGCTCGGCAAGGGGCAGCTCGCGGTCGGGGATCGGGTGTCGGAGGCCCAGCTCCAGCTCTTGGTCGGGATGGGGCGTGACCCGATCACCGGCGACCCGCTCGGGCATGCGTTCCCGGCCTACAAGTCGGTGCCGGAGCGGATCGAGGCTCGGATCGCCGACCTCGACCCGAGCCTGAGTCCGGGTGCCAAGGGCGAGGCGGTCGCGCGGATCGAGGTCGAGGAGACCGAACGTGGGAAGCGGCGGGCGGTGGCGGGGTTCGACTTCACCTTCTCGGTTCCGAAGTCGGCCTCGGCGTTGTGGGCGGTCGCGGATGCCGGGACGCAGGCGTTGATTGGTGAGGCGCATCATGCGGCGGTTGCGGAGGTGGTTGCGTTCATGGAGCGGGAGGTTGCAGCCACCCGGTCGGGTGCAACTGCCGGTGACGGTGCGGTTGCGCAGGTCGATGTGACCGGGTTGGTGGCGACGGCGTTCGATCACTTCGATTCCCGCGCCGGCGACCCCCATCTGCACACGCACGTCGTCATCTCCAACAAGGTGCAGACCGCGTTCGACGGCAAGTGGCGGAGCTTGGATGGCCGTCCGATGCACGCCGCCGTGGTGGCGCTCTCGGAGCTGCACGAGGCGGTGTTCGCTGATCACATGACCCGCACTTTCGGCGTTGAGTGGGAGGCCCGCGATATGGGCCGGGACCGGAACCCGGCTTGGGCGATTAGCAGCGTGCCGGAGGAGTTGGTCCGGGAGTTCTCCACCCGTGCCAGGTACATCGACGCCGAGAAGGACCGGCTGATCGCCGAGTACGTCGCCCGGCATGGCCGCCAACCCTCCACGGCCACGATCATCAAGCTCCGCGCCCAAGCCACCCTCGCCACACGCCCGGAGAAGGAGGTGCGGTCGATGGCTGACCTGACTGCCGAGTGGCGCACCCGCGCCACCGGGGTACTCGGCCACGACGCCACCACCTGGGCACGTGGGGTGATGGACAACGACAAGCCGCTGCTGCTGCGAGCCGATGACGTGCCCTTGGACGCGATTGGCGAACTCGGCCAGACCGTGGTCGAGATGGTGGGCGAGAAGCGCTCCACTTGGCGCAGGTGGAACCTGATGGCCGAGGCGTCCCGGCAGACGATGGGCTGGCGCTTCGCCACCATGCACGACCGCGAAGCGGTCGTGGGGATGATCGCCGACGCCGCCGAGCAAGCCTCGCTGCGGTTGACGCCGCCCGACCTCGCCACCAGCCCGGTCGCGTTCCGGCGGGCGGACGGCACCAGCGTGTTCCTGCCCAAGCACTCCACCGTGTTCTCCTCCGAGCTGCTGCTCGCGGCCGAGGACCGGCTACTCGACCGCTCTCGCACCCTGACCGCTCCCACCGTGCCGCTGGCGACGGTCGAGAACGTCACCACTAAGCCTGATCGTGAAGGGCGGATGCTCGGTGAGGATCAGGCCGACGCACTCATGAAGATCGCGGTCTCTGGCCGGATGCTCGATGTGCTGGTGGGCCCGGCGGGCGCCGGGAAGACCACTGCCATGAACGCGCTGCGCAGGGCGTGGGAGAAGGAACACGGCGCCGGGTCCGTGGTCGGGCTGGCACCGTCCGCCGTGGCGGCGCAGGTCCTCGCTGACGACCTGGGGATTGCGACGGAGAACACAGCGAAGTGGTGGCAGAACCACCTCGTCCACGGAACTGACTTCCAGGCGGGTCAGCTCGTCATTATCGATGAAGCCTCCCTCGCTGGAACCCTCTCGTTGGATCGCATCACCCAGCTCGCCGAACGAGCCGGCGCGAAGGTGTTGCTGGTCGGCGACTACGCCCAGCTCCAGTCGGTGGATGCTGGCGGCGCGTTCGGGCTCCTCGTCGGTGACCGGGATGATGTACCCGAGCTGGTCGACGTGCACCGGTTCATCCACGAGTGGGAGAAGTCCGCGTCCCTCGCCCTGCGGCACGGCCGTACGCAGGTGATCGACACCTACCTCGACCATGACCGCATCCGCGACGGCGACGGCGACGCGATGACCGATGCCGCCTACACCGCGTGGCGCGCGGACCGGAACCAAGGTTTGGTGTCGGTGCTGGTCGCCGAGACCCGCGAGGACGTGACCGGCCTCAACACCCGCGCCCGCGCCGATCTGATTCTCGACGGCGCGTTGAAGCCTGGTCGGGAGGTCGAGCTGAACGACGGGACCACGGCGGGGGCTGGGGACACGATCATCACCCGCCGTAACGACCGCCGACTGCGCAACGGCAAGGACTGGGTGCGCAACGGTGACACGTGGACCATCACCGGCGTCCGTGACGACGGCTCGGTCACGATCCGCAAGGCCGGCCGCAGGTTCGGCGGCTCCATCGTCCTGCCCGCCGCCTATGTGGCCGATCACGTCGATCTGGGTTATGCGGTCACGGCGCACAGGGCGCAAGGCGTCACTGTCGACACCGCGCATGTGCTGGTGGAGCCGACCACGACGAGGGAGAACTTCTACGTCGCGATGACCCGCGGCAAGCAGGCCAACAACGCCTACGTGATCCTCGACCGGGCCGACGAGCACGCCGAGCCACATCCGGGCGACAACCCCGACGCCACTGGCCGATCCGTCCTGTTCGGGGTGCTTCAACACACCGGTGCTGAGCTGTCCGCGCACGAGACCATCACCGCAGAACAGGAGCACTGGGGCTCGATCGCCCAGCTCGCCGCCGAGTACGAGACGATTGCTGCCGCAGCCCAACGAGACCGCTGGGCCACCCTCATCCGTGCCTCTGGTCTGACTGCCGAGCAAGCCGACACCGCGATCGAGTCCGAGGCGTTCGGGGCACTCACCTCCGAGCTCCGCCGAGCCGAGGCCAACCACCACAACCTCGACACCTTGTTCCCTCGGCTGGTCGCGGCGCGCGGGTTTGCCGATGCCGACGACATCGCCTCCGTCCTGCACTACCGAGTGGCTCGTGCCACTGCCCGCCCGGCTGGCTCGGGTCGCACCCGTAAGGCACCACGAATGATCGCAGGGCTGATCCCATCCGCGGACGGCCCGATGACCGACGATATGCGCCAGGCGCTTGATGAGCGGCGCGAGCTGATCGAAGCCCGTGCCGACGCGGTGCTCGACACCGCACGCCAGGCTGGCGAGCCCTGGACGGAACCGCTCGGTGAGCCACCCCGTGATCCGCGCAAGGAAGCGGCGTGGCGACGGCACGCCCACACCGTCGCGGCCTACCGCGACCGGTACGGCATCACCGATGACTCGCCCCTCGGCCCGGAACCGGAGAACGCGGCGCAGAAGATCGACGCGGCTCGCGCAAGAAGCGCACTCGCACGGGTAAATGAAGCCGCCCGCCGATCCGCGGCCGTCACCGAGCGTCGCTCGATCGAGCGAATTTCTCCCGGGCGGAGCCTGTGATCTGAGCCCGAGGGAATGTCGGTGCGGCAGCGTAGAATAGTTACATGGGTGTAGTTCCTGCAAGTTCGACCGATCCCGGAGGCGAGACGCCGACCGGACAGGCCGACGCGCCCGGACGGCAGGACCCTCCATCCACGACCATCGAGTCAAGCACCCCATCCGTCGATCGTTTCCAGATTCTCGCCCTCGATGGCGGGGGAGCCAAGGCACTGTTCACCGCTCACGTGCTGGCGCGGCTGGAACAGGACCTCGACGTCAGCATCAAGGACTCGTTCGACTTGATCGCTGGCACGTCGGCGGGTGGGATCGTCGCGCTTGGGCTGGGTGCCGGTCTCGCCCCGAGCGAGATCGTGGGGCACTACGAAGAACTGGTCGAGGCGGTCTTCCCGGCCGTGCGCCGGCGACTGTGGCGGCGGCCTCGCCAACTCACTGCACCCATCTACGACGGCGATGCGCTGCGCACTGCCTTGACGAAAGTGCTCGGCCAAAGGCTGCTGGGAGACAGCGCGAAGCGGTTGGTCATCCCGGCGTGGGACGTGCAACGAGGCTCCGTGCATATCTTCAAGACGCCCCACCACACACGGCTCGCCCGAGACTGGCGCATCCCGATGGTGGACATCGCGATGGCGACCTCGGCGGCGCCGCTCTACTTCCCTGCCGCGCGTGTCGATGGACACCGCCTCATTGACGGCGGCGTGTGGGCGAACAACCCTTCCGTCGTCGCGATTGCCGAGGCCGTGAGCATGCTCGACGTACCGCTCGCCTCGATCAGGGTGCTCAACGTCGGCACCATCGACCAGCTCACGAACCACCCCAAGCGCCTCGACCGCGGCGGGCTGTTCAACTGGGCGAAGCCGATCGCGCCACTGATCCTCACAGCCGGCAGCCGTGGCGGACAGGGCATCGCTGAACATCTGATCGGCAAGGCCGCTTTCACCAGGTTCGATGCTCTCGTGCCGAGCGGACTGTACGCACTCGACTCGGCGGACCCGAGCGATGTCGCCGGCCTCGCCGCGTCCGTGAGCCGCGAGCTCAGCCCTATCTACACCGCGCGGTTCGCAGATCATCGCGCGGCGGACTACACACCGTTGATCGGAGACCGACACCGCGGCGACCCGACCAACACGTCGACCACGGAGGTCTCCCGATGAAGCTCACTGACTACTTCAACGTCTTGCTCAAGGACACCGTCAACCTTGGCCAGGTGAAGCTCGACTCGCTCGACTCTCGCGTCGAGGCGGTCTACAAGGCGTTGAAGGCCGACGAGCAGATCGGGCACCTGATCCTCGGCAAGACGCCCCAGGGCTCGTGGGCGCACAAGACCATCATCAATCCGGTGGGCAGCAACGAGTTCGACGCGGACTTCATGCTCGACATGAGCGAGAACGCGGACTGGGCCGACGATCCCAAGAAGTACATCGAGGAGGTCTACGCGGCTCTGCACCGGCACAGCACCTACGGAAACATGCCGCACTCACGCAAGTGCCGTTGCGTCCGAGTTGTCTACGCGAACTCCATGCACCTGGACATCGTTCCGCACCTCAACCTCGCCGATGGACGCGAAGTCATCGTCAATCGCGACGACAACGACTGGGAGCAGACCGACCCCCAGGGGTTCACGGACTGGATGAGGGACAAGGACGCGCTCGCGAAGGGCAACCTCCGCAAGGTCATCCGGCTGATGAAGTACCTGCGTGACCACAAGAACTCCTTCACCGGGACCCGGTCGATCCTCCTGACGACACTGCTCGGTGAGCAGGTCACCGAGTTGCGCACGCTGCTTGACCCCGGCTACTACAGCGACGTCCCCACGACTCTCTTGCACCTCGTAAAGGACCTCGACGCCTGGCTCCAGGCGCGCCCGATCAAGCCCTCCATTCCGGACCCGTCCGGGTCCGGGGTCACCTTCGACCATCGGTGGGAGCAGTCGACCTACAGCTACTTCCGGGACCGTATTCATGTTCACGCCGCCGAGATCGAGGAGGCTTACGAGGAGGAGAACAAGGAGCGCAGCATCGAGCTGTGGCAGGGCATCTTCGGTGACGGCTTCAAGGCCCCGGCCACCTCGTCCAGCAGCGCGAAGTTCCCGGCAGCAGCTCCCGCGGCCGCTTCCACCGTGGGGCGGTCTGGCCGCGCGGGATGAGCCGCCGCAACCGGGCCACGCTGTCGGCTTGGCAGAAGCACCTCTTCGATGAGCTGAGGTCACTCGCCAGGGAGCACCCCAGCGACGTGCGGATAGTCGAGCAGCCTCGGCTCGACTCTGACGGCGACGCCACCCTCCGACTTCGGCTCCACACCGCAGATATCCTTCATCGCCCCGGTGGGCTGGGACTTGGAGACGACGAGGAGTTCATCGTCAAGATTCGCCCCTCGCTGTTCGCACCCCCGAGCGCCGAGGTTGACCACACACGCTTCCTCGGTTTCCCGCACGTCCTCCAAGGGCAGCGGCTCTGCATCTATCTCGACCCCTCCCGCGAGTGGCGCCCTTCCGCCGGGATGGCCGGATTTCTCAGCCGACTGTGGGACTGGCTCACCGATGCTGCCGGCGGAGCGTTCGATCCCTCGACCGCGATGTACCACGCTGTCGGAGGAGTGCTCCACCACGCCGATGACACACCCACCATCGTCGTCCGCGAACCTGGGCCGCCGAAGCGGCAGCAGATCGCTCGGCTCGTCGCCCGCTCACCGCACCGCTACGACCTCACCTACTCGACCGACCGCGACGGACACCGCACACCCGTCTTTGTCCTCGCGAGGGACCTCCCGTTCGGTGCGGCATCCACCTTCGCGCTATTCCTGACGCTCTTGGACGACCCGCATCTTGACCGCGCCGAAGGACGACCGCCAGAGGTCTCACCGCAATCGCCCGCTTTCCTTACCTCGCTCCTCGCCAGCGCTCTACGAAACCCTGACGGCACCGAGCAGTACTTCGTGCTCGCCGTTCCGCACCCCGCAGGTGGACCGCACCATCTTCTCGGCGGACGCCTTCCCGCAACTACCGCCGACGCCCTGCGACGCCTCGCCAAGAAGCACGGCACAGCGGTCAACCTCGACCCCGCGATCATCAACGCCGACATCCCCATCGAATGGTGCAACATGTCCGACGAACGGCAAGAGGTCACAACCCGACGCGACGACAACCGTCCCGTCAACGGCTTCCAAGGACGAGCCGTCCACATCTGGGGCTGCGGCGGCCTGGGCTCATGGCTCGCCGAGTTCATCGCACGCGCCGGAGCCAGCGCCATCACCGTCTGCGACCGCGGCACCATCACCGGCGGACTTCTCGTGCGACAGAACTACACCGAGGCCGACATCGGCCAGACCAAGGCCGATGCCCTCGCCACACGCCTCCGCGCGATCCGCGACGACCTGACCGTGACCGTCGCAGAAGGAAGCGTCCCCGACCCAGCCGTCTCACTCTCCGCGGACCTCATCATCGACGCCACCGTCAGCCACAGCATCACCACCTACCTCGACACCCTCGCCGGCGAAGACCGCACGGCACTCATCGCCCAGGTCGCCACCGACGCCAGGACAGGATCGCTCGGTATCGCCAACATCTGCGCGCCCGGTGACACCTGTACGCCGTCTGAGCTTGACGACCAGGCAGGCCGCTCGGTATTGGCCGATGGTGGATTAGAGCTGTACCACCGGCTCTGGGAGGACGCAGCCGAAGGCGACGAACTGACTCCCACGAGGGGATGCTCCGTACCCACGTTCCATGGCTCGGCCGCGGACCTCGCTGCTGTCGCCGCGACACTCGTCAACATGATCGGCCTGCACCTCCAACAGGCAGGGGCACCTGTTTCAGGGACCCACCTCATCGCCCTGCCACACGCACCAGCCGGCCCACGGCATCACTTCCTTCCCGCGGCGTCGGACACTCGCGGATGAGATAGCACGGGTTTACGTCTGTCCGGGCTTGGGCGTAAAGTTGGGGGCCGAGGCAGGTTCTCCTCGATTGCGGGTCCTTCGGGACGGCCCAGCTTGGGCGCTCATACACGTACTGCCTCCTCGACGGAGAGACACGTGTGACGAGAGGCCCGCCATGATCCGCCTTATCTGGACGCTCAGCGCCCGCACCCGCTACTACCTGCGCCGCTACATGCCCACCAACCGGCTGCTCGACGCGATCCGACGCCGACGCAACTTTAAGTGGGGCATCCCCGCGACGCTCCTCGCGGTGCCCTACCTGCTGATCGCGAGCATCTGCACCAACGCCCTCGACCAGGGGGCACCAGGCTGGTTGCATCTGGTCGTGTTGTGGGCGGTGTGGAACGCGATGAAGTTCATCGTCATGGGACCGGTCAGCCTGATCCTCCTGATCCGCGCCCGGACCCAGGAAGCCATTGCCCGGCACCGCGACCGGCAGGGCACCCGCGACCGCTCGGAGTCCCAGGTGCCTATGACCGTAGGGGCGGCCCGATGAACGCCCCCACCTACACCTACGCCGCTCGCCTACCTCCGAGGCGCACGAGCGGCAGCAGACCGCTTGTCTGGCGCTGCCCGCGACCTCGACCTTGATGTCACTCGCAGATACAGCGATGAAGCCGGCGATCGCTCGGAGCTGACATGACTGCTCGCTGACTCTGCAACCGGCAAGTTCTCAGCCCTGGTGATCGCGCGGCTGGACCGTCTCGGGCGGACGATCCCCGTTGCCCCCCACGTCCTGGCAGACCTCGACACTGCTGGTGTGTGCGTCTGTGCGGTCGATCGTGGCACGTACGCCCTCACTGACCGGATGACGTTGGCAGACATCTTGACCGCCACGATCCGACCGTGCACGTGCGGAAGGCACCTCACGCGCTGACCCTGAGCACGGCGTGGACTCGGCCGAATCGCGGCGCCAGTCCCGGCCAGTGCGCTTGGCGGCCTGCTGGCTGACCCGAGTGGTCGGCATGCGGGGGATCAGCGATGCTCTGACGGTCCTGGCCCGTAGACTTGGGACAACACGCGGCGTACGGCGGGAGGTGAGTGGTGGCCGGATCAGGAGAGCACTTCAAGGCGCTCGTACGAAGCCACGGGAGCGGCGACGACGAGGCGTTCTACTCAGTCGCGCTACAGGTTGCCGCTCAGGCGGCTCGGCAGGGGCACCACCATCTCGCGGCTGACCTCAAAGCCGCAGTTGATCACTCACGTGTCGAGCGGCCGAAAAAGGTCACCTCAATCGCTCAACCGCGAGGCGATCTTTCAGAACTCGTTATCGCCTCTCACCCAGCCGTTGGCTTGAAAGACTTGGTCCTGCCGGATGAGCTGGCCGCGCAGGTGCGACGTGTCCTCAGCGAACAGCGCCAACGCAAGCAGCTTCTGGATCACGGCTTTGAGCCTGCGCATCGCCTCCTGTTCGAGGGGCCGCCTGGTACGGGCAAGACGATGACCGCGGCAGTCCTGGCTCACGAGCTCTCTCTGCCCTTGCTGACGATCAGGCTCGACAGCCTGCTGAGCAAGTTCATGGGCGAGACCGCCAGTAAGCTGCGCGTCATCTTCGATGCAGTGGGCGCGCAGCGCGGGGTGTACCTGTTCGATGAGTTCGACGCGCTCGGTGGCGACCGAGCAGGAAACGACGTCGGTGAGGCCCGACGCATCCTGAACTCCTTCCTGGTGTTCCTGGAGAACAGTTCTCCCGAGAGCATCGTCATCGCTGCCACCAACCACCGGTCGATTCTGGACAAGGCCCTGTTCCGACGTTTCGACATGGTTCTCAACTACTCACTGCCGGACGCGAAACAGGCCGCCGCCGTGATGCGCGGCAGGCTCGGGTCTCTCGCCAAGGGCGTCCGTTGGGCCGCACTGGCAGAGCACATGGCAGGGCTCTCCCATGCGGACCTCGTAAGGGCTGCGGAGTCTGCCGCCAAGAGCGTCATCCTCGCTGGCGGAACACGAGTGAGTGCCGACGACATTCGACAGTCGCTCAAATCGCGGCAGGCGGCGAGCCTTGGCTGAGGGGCAGGAACACCTCAGTCACCTTCTGGTAGAAGATCGAGCGGCAGACGAGGAGTTTCGCCGACGGGGTGGACCGGACCCGAAGATTCGTCCGGTCGAAGACCGTGCCGGTCACGGCGGCGGGCGGCTGAACGAGTTGCAGTCCGCGTTCTCTAGCGGTGACGAGACCCGTGAAGAACAACTCCCAGACGACGAGCTACGTGCCTTGGGCACCATCATCACGTTGGAGGGCTCTGACCCCGCGTATCCGCTCAAGCTCGACACTCTCCAACAGCTCACCTCGCACCGCGATCCGCAGCGCAGGCGCCCCAAGTGGCTCCTTCTCTCGGTTCTCCCCGCGGACTCGGGTTCTGGCATCCCCGAGCGAGCGACCGTCTGGGTCAGCGACGACTACCGTGCGAAGTTCCTGCAGCTCTTCGAGGACTACCTGGCGAAGGAGTCACCGAAAGGCAAACCTCGCAACAACGAACTCGTCGCGAACATCGCACGCATCCGCGCCACCATCCTGGGTGACCTTTGGCAGTCCGAGGGTCGCCCGCCAGAAGGTACGACGACATGGTGGGAACTATGGCTACGCCCAAACGCTGACGGCCCCGATCTGCTACGGCGCTTCGCCGAAGCCTCCGGACTGACCATCTCGCAGCGTCTCCTCCGGCTCGTCGACCGCGACGTCATGTGGGTCGAGGCGACGTGGGCGCAGCTTGAAGTCCTACCGTTCACCGCGGTGCCGCTGGCCGAAATCCGGCGCCCGGAGTTCATCGACTCCATAGAAGACCTCACCGCCGAGGAGCAAGCCGAGTACGTCGACGACCTGGCCAAGCGACTGGAACCTGCCGACGAACTCCAGCCCGCCGTCTGCCACCTCGACACGGGCGTAGCGAGAACTCACGTCCTCATCGAGCAGTCCCTGGCACCCCAGGACCTGCACACCGTGATCGGCGTCAGCGGCTTCGATCAAGACGGACATGGCACCAAGATGGCCGGCATCGCGCTGCTGGGAGCCGCGGTCGACCGCCACCTGCTCGGATCGGACTCCGTTGTGCTGCGACACCGACTGGAGTCGGTTCGCATCCTTCCGACCAAGACCGAGAAGCCGCACGAACCCCGCGCGTACGGAGACGTCACCGCCCAAGCCGTCTCGCTGCCCGAAATCGCAGCGACACGGCGCCGGGTGTTCTGCATGCCGGTCAGCACCAGTACCGACACCCCCGGAAACCCAGGTCAGCCCACGCTGTGGTCGGCCACCGTCGACGCACTGGCCGTCGGCGCCAACGTCGTCAGCAACGGCGACGAACTCCGGCTACTCGCGCCACCAGACAGCGAAGCAGCAAGACTTCTGATCGTGTCCGCCGGAAACGTAACCGGCTACGTCGCCGACCACCTCGCCGAATCCGACACCTCTCCGGTTCGAGATCCCGGCCAAGCCTGGAACGCACTCACCGTCGGCGCCTACACCGACCTCGACGCGGTCCCGACCGATCCGGCCTTCGCAGGCTGGACCCCTGTCGCGCGGAAGGGCGACCTCTCGCCCCACAGTCGCACGTCTCTGCCGTTCGGGAACAAGCCCTGGCCGATCAAGCCCGACATCGTCATGGAAGGCGGCAATGTCCTCCATGACACCGCCTCCATGTTCGAGCCGAACCACCCGGCGCTGTCCCTGCGAACCACCGGGCACACAAACGACCAGGCTCTGGCGTCGGCCAACGCAACCAGCGCCGCGACCGCGCAAGCCTCCCGGCTCGCAGCCCTCGTCATGGCCACCTATCCCGAGTACTGGCCCGAGACGATCCGAGCACTCCTCGTCCACTCCGCGCAGTGGACACCCATCATGCGCGACGAAATCGATCGTGCGGGGCAGAGCGGACTTCAAGCCAAACAGATGCTGCTACGCCGATACGGCTGGGGCGTCCCGACCGAGGAACGCGTGTTGTTCTCCTCCGATCGGTCCGTAACCCTGGTCGTACAGGACGAGTTCACCCCTTTCGAGGGCGATGAGTTCAAGGTCCCGTCGTTCCGGCTACACGACCTTCCTTGGCCGCGCGAAGTACTGCAAGACCTGGGCTCCGCTTCCGTGACCCTGCGCGTCACCCTCTCCTACTTCATCGAGCCGACGGCTTCCCGACGAGGATGGCGGCAGCGGTACAAGTACGCATCACACGGACTCCGGTTCGAGCTACAAGACCCCCTTGAATCTGAGGCCCATTTCATTCAGCGAGTGAACCGTGAAGCCCGCACCGAGGAAGCCGGCGGGCGCCCCGCAAGCGGACAAGTGTCGTGGCTCGTTGGCGCCAACCAACGCCTGTACGGCTCACTGCATCAAGACATCTGGGAGACCTACGGTTCAGCACTCGCCGACACCGGAAAGATCGCCGTCTACCCCGTCGGCGGCTGGTGGAAGAACAACAAGAACCGCGAACGCGTCGACCGGAAGATCCGATACGCCCTCGTCGTATCACTCCAGACCGACGCCACCGACGTCGACCTGTACACACCAGTGGCGAACCTCCTCCACACCCCGATCGAGATTCCGATCGAGTGATGTCCGATTCGCTCCGAATCCCACGGATAACGGATGACACCGCCGGACTCGCAGCTCAGACGTTCGATGCGACGGCTTTCGCGCGCCGACCACCCGGTCGAATCGTGACGCCCTCTGCGGCCAGCGCGCGTCGGACAGCTTGCTGGCTGACCCCGTACCGCAGCCCGACTTCCATTAGCGTAAGGCCCTCGTCGTACAGCTCGACCGCTTCGGCGAGATGGCACTCATCGAGCCCCCGCTGGCGTATCGGTACCGAGCGGCGGACAAGGTGCGCCGCCGCGGTGCGGCGATGAATGCTGAACCGCTCGCCCAACTCCACGAGTGTCGCGCCCGACTCATACGAGGCCACCAGCTCATCCACCTGCCCCGGGCTCAGAAAGGTTTGAGTCATCCCAACTGCACGCACCATCCGCCCCCGCTCGTCCACCACAGACGGCTCCAGCGGCCTCCGGTTCCGCCGGTAGACGCCCCGCGACCTGCGAGAAGCCACGGTTTTCAAGGCCGGGCAGGGGTTCTCGAACTCTCTACGGAGGTCCACCCAATCAGAGACGCTCGAACCTTGCCCCGCGTGATCGCGGGGCTGCACGATGTAGGTGTAGAGCAGGTCGTGGCCCAGCATCCACTTCATCAACCAGGTGCCCCCGAACCTCAGAAGCGCGCCGAGGTCTTTCTGAGTCGAGGCGTGTTACGATCGCCGCGTCGGCGCCCGGACGGAACCCGCACCGGCGGAACGGAGTCAGATGCGCGCTTCACGCCCTCGACTTACTCGTGGCGACCGACGTCTTGCAGCGAAGGCTGGGCTGGCCGCGCCCCAGCCGTACACGGTGGAAACCTTGCGCATTCCCCTTGCTGATGGGGTCGAGCTGGGTGCCGACCTGTACAAGCCGACGACCGCATCGAAGGGGATCGTGCTCGTTCGCGGGCCTTACGGCAGGTCCTTCGTCTTTTCCCGCCCGCTAGCGGCCGTCTGGGCTGCCCAGGGTTACACCGTGCTCTTTGTCTCGAGCCGCGGGACCGCGGACTCAGGCGGTGTCCTCGATCCGATGCGTACCGAGGCACGCGATGGTCATGACGTGATTGCCTGGATGCGCACGCAGCCGTGGTACGACGGGCGTTTCGCTACCATGGGGGTGTCTTATCTGGGGCACACTCAGTGGGCAATTCTGGACGAGCCCGAGCCCGATCACGTCGCCGCGATCATCGCGGTCGGGCCGCACGACTTTGCCCGGCATACCTGGGGTACCGGTTCGTTTAATCTTGATCAATATGGCTGGGCTGAGCAGATCGTTCTTTTGCGCGGTAATCTGCTGCGGACTGCTATTGGTCTGGCGACGTCCGAACGTCGCCTTCGTCCCTTGATGAGGGCGGTTCCGACGGCGGATGCCGTGCTTGCGCACTTCCGTGACCGCACTCCCTGGCTTCGGGATCGTCTGACGCGGTCCGACATCGATGATCCCTACTGGGCGGGTGCCCGTCATGAAGTCGCGCTTCAGCGTGCGAACATCCCGATCCTGATCTTCTCTGGTCTCCAGGATCTCTTCGAGCGCCAGAGCGTGGAACAGTTCCGCACGCTGACAGACCGGGGCGTGACGACGGCGATGACCCTCGGGCCATGGACTCATAACGAGTTGTCCAACGTGCCCGATATCTATCGCGAGACCCTGGCCTGGTTGGACACCTATCTCGCAGGTGAGCCGCATCCCCGACCGCACCGTGTGCGTGTGTTTGATTCGGGAACGCAGAGATGGCTGGAATCTGAAAACTGGCCGGTGGCATCGCGCACGATCGACTACACGCTCGGCGGAGATGGCGTGCTCGGCGGTCCGCCCGGTGAGCGTTCGTTCGTCTACGATCCTGCCGATGCAACGCCAACGATCGGCGGGAACGTGATTACCAGCGAAGGCGGCTTCCGCGACGACAGTCCGCTTGCCGCGCGTGAGGATGTCCTGGTTTGGGAGACGGCGCCGCTGACCGACGATCTCGCGCTCGGCGGAGCGCCTCAGGTGGTGCTTGAGAACGCAGCTGAGTATCCGGATGCCGATGTTTTCGTCCGCATCAGCGACGTAGATCCGAACGGGCGGGCGCAGAACGTCTCCGAGGGTTTTGTGCGCTTGCAGGGTGAGGCGGTTAACGGAAAAGTGAGGATCGAACTGTTCGACACGGCCCATACGTTTCGGGCCGGGCATCGGCTGCGGTCCGTGGTCGCGGGTGGATCGTTTCCGCAGTTCGCTGGGAACTCCGGCTACGGAGGGAACCCGCTTATGGCGACAAAGTTCCGGGCGAACCGGCACACCATCACCGGTGGCACGCTGACGCTTCCGCTTCGCTAATGTCATGATCGGCGGTGGGAACATGGGCATAGGGCACCACCCGAAGCGGAGACAACGGACTTGGATGCGGCGAACCGCCTCATCGCCCACACTCACGCCAGCGCATCCAGTGCCTGAAGGACGGGAGACTTCGCCCGAGGAAGCCGAGAGGCGATGCCCATCAGCCGAGCAGGCTTGCCGCCGCGACGTAGCCACTCCTTCAGCGCCTCTCGCGCCAGCTCGTACCCAACGTCCCCGCGCATCCGGAACGCATCCGCGATGGACCGCTCGGGCGAGTAGACCCGATCGACTGATCAGTACCCGGAATCGGGATCTCATCCCCCAGGTTCTGATGCTTGTCCTCCGGCGGCCTTGCCCCCCGGATGCTCTTCGGCCGAGCGTCCGCGGAACCGCGACGGTTCGCAGCCGTGATACTCCTTGAACCGCTTCGCGAAGTAGGAGGGTGTGTCGAAGCCGACCCGCCGGGCGATCGCCGCGACGGCCAGGTCGGTGCTGTCCAGAAGGCGCGCGGCCGCTTCGAGGCGCATCCGGATGTGCAGCTGCCGCGGGCCGTAGCCGTACCGGGTCTTCACGGACCGGATGACGTGACCCTCGCTGAAGGCGAACCGCTGGGCGAGGTGCGCTGCGGTCACCTTCTGGTCGAGGTGCTGGCCGAGGTAAGCGTGGACGTCCTCGGCCAGGTCCTGCTGAGCAGGCACTGCCGTGATCTCATCGGCCAGGATCGCCAGCGCGCTCAGGAAGGCCGCCTGGTACACGACCTCGGGGCGGTCGAGCGTGTGGAACGCCTTGGCATGGGCGAAGTTGTCGATGCGGACGTGCTCGGCTGAGACGAGGGCGTCGTAGAGGTGGACCAGCGGTGCGCCGTCGAGCGTGCCGGTCGTCGGCAGAATGATCGAGAACGGGTCCTTCGTGTAGTACTTCCCCTTGTTCAGCCGGCGGCTGCGGGGCGGGCCGGCCGTCTCGGTGAGGGCCCAGCCACCAGGGGCGTGGAAGTGGGCCCACGCGAACGTCGTCTCCGAGGTGCAGTGCCGCCACCCCCGGTGCGGCGTGCCCGGCGGGATGAGCAGGTACTGCCCGTGCCCCAGGTGATGCTGCTCGCCGTCGACCTCCATGTCGAGCGTGCCCTCGTCGACCAGCAGAAGGTCGAAGGTCTGCCCCAGGACCCGCTTCTCGTGAAGATCACCGGGGCGGAACCGAGAGCGACCACCGACGACGAGGTACGGCATCGGGGGGCACGACAGCTGGACGAGCATGGTCACCTCGGAGCGCAGTTTTGTTCCATCGATCGTAGTCTGACGGCAATCGTTCGGGCTCGTTCACGAGCGATGACGAGCGTCGGGACGTAGGCGAGTTCCAAGGACGGCCCGCCGGGGGTCAGACTCGTTGCACCCGTCGTGCGCGGATCGGGGCAGCGCGGCGCAGGCTTGCGACTGGGAGCGGTCGCGCGGCCGGGCCAGCCTCGTCCTGAAGGAGCCAACGCCGGCTCGAGTGACGGACGGAGAGGTTGTCATGCGCAGGGTTCTGGGGAACTACAGGTTCTCGATCATCTTGCTGTTCGGGGTAGTCGTCGGGGCCGTCCTCGGGCTCACGCTGGGGGAGAGGGCGATTGTTCTCAAGCCGGTGGCCGACGTCTTCCTGAACTTGGTGTTCTGCCTGATCGTCCCGGTGGTCATCACGTCGATCTCGTCGTCCATCGCGGCGATGGGCAACCTGGGGAAGCTGAGGAAGATCCTCCTGCTCTTCCTTGCGGTGATCGTGGTGACCGGTTTGATGACCGCGCTGCTGGCCCTGCTGACGGCGCTGATCTTCAAGCCGGCACAGGGTGCGGTGCTCGACCTGGAGCAGGACACCAGTGGCATCACCGGGAACCTGGACCTGGTTGGCCTGTTCACCACCGACGACTTCGTCAACCTGCTGTCGATCGACAACATGATGCCGATGATCGTGTTCTCCGTGCTGCTCGGGATCTCGGCCGCGCTGGTCGGGCAGGCCGCCGAGCCGCTGAGCAAGCTCCTCGCCTCCGCCACCGAGGTGCTGTCGAAGATGGTCGCGATCGTCATGTACATCGCCCCGATCGGCATCGCCGCGTACTTCGCCTCGCTCGTCGGGACGATGGGTGGCCAGGTGATCTCGTCGATCGCCCGCCTGTCGGTCATGTACGTGCTCTTCTGCGTCGTCTTCTTCGTCCTGTTCGGCGTGGCGTTCAGCTATGCCGGGGGCGGCCGCGAGGGCGTGCGCCGGTACTTCAAGAACGTGTGGCTGCCGGCAGCGACAGGCATGGGGACCTGCAGCTCGACCGCCAGCATCCCCGCGAACCGCATCGCCTGCGAGCAGATGGGCATCCCGCGCGTCATCAGCGACCTGGTGGTCCCTCTCGGTGCAAGCATGCACAAGAACGGCGTCGTGTCGGTCCAGATGTTCAAGATCATCTTCCTGCTCGGTGTGTTCGACCGACCGATCGACGTCCCTACCGTCCTCACGGCGGTCTTCGTCGCCGTCATCAGTGGCATCATCGTCGGAACGATCCCCAGCGGCGGCTTCATCGGAGAGCTCTTCATCGTCACCGCGTTCGGGTTCCCCACCGAGGTGGTCCCGATCATCGTGATTATGGGCACGCTCACCGACCCGTTCTGCACCATGAACAACGTGGCCGGTGACTCGGCCGCGGCGATGTTCATCGCCCGCGTGGTCGAGGGCAAGGACTGGATCAAGCGCACGGTCGGCACCGGTGACCGCCCGACCGATGACGGCCCCGCCGCAGCAGTCGGCGAGGAGCTCGCCGAGGTAACGGAGGACGGACGGCACGTTGCTGCCGCCAGGCTGAACGGCCTGGCCGATGCCCGGACCGAGGCCGCACGATGACCGGCTCCGCCACGCCGTCGACGGTCCGAGCCGCCAACGAAGCCGACCTCCTGGCAGATGTTGCCGAGATCTACCTCGGCAACCTCGCCACGGTCGAGACCGACCTGACGCTGCCACCGCGCGGCAGCCGGGGCACCCGGTTCACCTGGCGGTCCGGTGAGCCCTTGTTCCTCTCGCACGCCGGCCGGGTGACTCGGCCCAGCCCTGGCGTGGGCAACCGGGTGGTTCCGCTCCACCTGACCGCAACCCTTGACGGGGCCATCGTCCAGCGCGCCTGGGAGGTCACGATCCTCGAGGAGGAGCTCGTCCTGGCCGTCGCGGAGGTGATCCCGGTGCGGGTGACCCTGGTGGGCGACGAGGTGCTGAGGCTGCCGGCGTTCGCGGTGGTCCGGCTCGAGGACGGCCGCACCACCGTGCGCGCCGTCGCGTGGGGAGAGCCCGAGCCCGTCCCCGGGGGGCTTCGGGCCCGCGGCACCGTGGAGGGCACCGACCTGCCGGCCGTCTCCACCGTGGTGCGTCTCCACGCGGACCCGACACAGGCCGAGCTCACCCGTCGGCGGGTGACCCGGCAGGTCACCACCGGAGCGGCCGCCCGGCTCACCGGGCGCGGCCGGTTGCCGGCCGCGGCGCGTGACGTCGTCGCACATCTGCACGAGGTAGACGTCGACCGGCTGCTGCACGGGTTCCGCGCGGCCGCGGGCCTCGACACCCGCGGCACGGAGCCCATGACGGGATGGGACAGCCCGGACAGCCTGCTGCGCGGGCACACCACCGGCCACTACCTGTCGGCACTCGCGCTCGCGTGGCGGTCTACCGGGGACCCGGAGCTGGCCGACAAGGTGACCGCACTTGTGCGCGGCCTCGCCGAGTGCCAGGACGCGCTCGGCTGCAGCGGCCATGGCGAGGGCTTCCTCAGCTCCTACAGCGAGGAGCAGTTCGACCTTCTGGAGGAGCTGACCACCTACCCGACGATCTGGGCGCCGTACTACACCCTGGACAAGATCATGTCCGGCCTTCTCGACGCCTACGAGATGGCGGGGAACGCGGAGGCGCTGGCGGTATGTGCTCGCGTCGGCACCTGGGTGGGCCGGCGGCTCTCGAGGGTGCCCGTGCAGCGGCGCGACGCGATGTGGTCGATCTACATCGCCGGCGAGTACGGCGCCATGATCTCGACCCTGGTGCGGCTGCACCGCCTCACCGGGGACGAGGGGCCGCTGCGCGCCGCACGGTACTTCAGCAACGACAAGCTGTTCGAGCCCTTGCAGCAGGGGTACGACACGCTCGACGGGATGCATGCGAACCAGCACATCCCTCAGGTCATGGGCGCGCTGGACCTGTTCACCTACGGGCGGGAGAACCGGCACTGGGCGACGGCCGAGCGGTTCTGGGAGCTGGTGACCGAGCACCACACGGTGCCCGTGGGCGGGACCGGCGAGACCGAGATGTTCCGCGCTCCCGACGCCGTGGCGGCGTCGCTGACCGACAAGTCCGCAGAGACGTGCGCCACGTACAACATGATGAAGCTCTCCGCCGCGCTGTTCCGCTCGGCCCCCGACGCCCGGTACATGGACTACTACGAGCACGCGCTGGCCAACCACGTCGCGGCGACGTTCAGCGGACGTCCGGACGGTGGGTCCACCTACTTCCTGCCGCTGTCGCCGGGCGCGACCCGGTCCTTCGACACCGACGAGAACACCTGCTGCCACGGCACCGGGCTCGAGAACCCGTTCCGCTTCCAGGAGGACGTGGTCACGGTGCGCGACGAGCGCACGTGGTACCTGAACCTGTACGTGCCGGCCGAGCTGGAGGACCGACGCACCGGCGTCCGGTTCGAGCTCGTACGTCGCGGCGCCGGGCGTTGGACGCTCGTGGCGAGAGAGGCCAGCAATGTGGAACTGCGGCTGCGGCGTCCCGGGTACGCCACGGTGTTCACCGTGCGTCGTCGGGGCGAGACCGTCGGGGTCGCCCCCGGGCCGGACGGCTACCTGGTGGTCCCCGGGCCGTGGAGCCCGGCCGACGAGCTGGACATCGAGATCGAGGTCGCCACCCGGGTGCGGCGCTGCCCGGACGACCCGCAGCTGTTCTGGCTGCAGCACGGGCCCCATGTGCTCGCCGCGGTCCACCCGCGCAAGACCGTGCTGCCGCTCCCGGCGGAGCGGGCACGAGCCACCGTGGCCGCCCGGCCGTGGGCGGAGGCCTGGGAGGTCGACGGCGTCCGGCTCGTGCCCGTCGCCGAGGTGGGCGACCACGCCTACCACGTGGTGATGCGCGACGGCGAGGAGGTCCAGGGCGTCGCGACCCAGTGACGGAGGAGAAGGCTCCGTGCCCGGTGCGGGTACCACCGGGCACGGGGCCTTTTCGCATCGGTGTTCAAGGCCTCGTCGGACGCGGCCGCCCGATCGGCACGGGCGCGGTGCCCGGGTGGGGCGGGGCGTTGTGGTGTCCGCCCGCGCGCCAGCGGTTCGCGCTCGTCGTCTGTCGAGATCGGTCGGGGCCTCGGACGTGCCTCGTCGCCGTACCCCCGGGTGCACCGGGGATGGTGAGCTGCTGGGGCCGAGACCCTAGACGCTGGTCGGTCGGTCGTTCGCTGCTGCGGCCTCGTGCCGACGGGTGCGAGCGGTGGCGCGCCACAGGACGACGCCCGCCGGAGCCAGCAAGGCCGTCGCAGCGGCCCCTCCGATGATGAAGGTCCGCGCACGCGACTCCGGCGTGCGGGTGGAGACGCGGAGCGCCTCGAGTCCTCCGCCTGTGCAGGTAAGCTGGTTCAGCACGTCGTAGTCGCCGTCGAGCAGCAGCTCGAAGCCGCGGCCGTCCACGGTCGTGCTCGCTGGGTTCTTGGCGAGCGGTGCCGGCTCGCCGTTGTCGAGACACCTCACCTCGTCCCGGCGCAGGTCCTCGCCGGAGGCCCAGACGGAGGCCACCATGCCCGGTGCGGAGATGCGAAATAGGGCTCTCTTGACTGATCTGTGGGTCATTTCGGCTTCCCGCGGCCGGGGAGGGGTGGGCAGTAGCCGCCGAGGGCGAGCATGGCCAGGGCGACGAGGGCTTCGGGCCGGTGGAAGCCGAAGGCCTGTCTGGTCAGGAGGCGGATCTTGGTGTTCGTGGACTCGATGAGCCCGTTGGACAGGCCGTGGTCGAGGGTGGCGTCGATCGCGTCACGGTGCTTGACGATGTGGCGCTGGAGGTCGACGAAGGTGGGGATGCGGCAGCGCCGGGCCCAGGAGATCCACCGGTCCAGGGCGTCCTTGGCGTCCTGGCCGCGGAGCTGGAAGACGGTGCGCAGGCCTTCCTTGAGCAGGTAGGCCCGGTAGAGCAGCGGGTCGGTCTTGGCGACCCAGGCGAGCTTCGTGGTCTGCTTCTCGGTCAGGTTCTCCGGGTTCTTCCACAGCGCGTAGCGGGCGTGCTTGAGCGCTCTGGCGTCCCCGCTCGCCCGGCCGGCGCGGCGGCGGGTCACCGCGCCCCGGGCACGGTTCCAGGCCTGGCGGCGGACCTCGTCCAGGGCGTCGGTGGCCCAGGCGACGACATGGAACGGATCGGCGCAGCGCACCGCGTTCGGGCACCGCTCGGCGACCACGGCGGCGATCCAGTCCGCCGCGTCCGCGGACACGTGGGTGATCTGCGCGCACCGGTCCGGGCCGAGCGCGTCGAAGAAGGCCCGCAGGGTGGCCTTGTCCCGCCCCGGCGCGGCCCAGAGCAGGCGCCCGGTGTCGTGGTCGACCACCACGGTGAGGTAGCGGTGGCCCTTCTTGTAGGAGACCTCATCGATGCCGATCCGGCGCAGGCCGGCGGACCGGTCGACCCCGGCGAGGGCGTCGCCGGCGACCCGGGTGAGGATCGCCCCGACCGTGCGCCAGGCGATACGCATCAGCTGGGCCACCGCGGTCTTGGAGCACCGCACCGTCAACCAGGCGATCTGATCATCGAAGGCCAGGGTGTGCCCGGCCCCGTGCCGTGCCCAGGGCACGTGCGCGACCACGACCCCGTGCTCGGCGCAGGTCACCCGCGGGGCGTCGGCCTCGACGAACGTCCTGACCGTGCCCAGATCCAGCGCCCGCCACCGCCGCCGCCCGGTACCGGCGTCATACCCCGGCGCCCGGCGCCGGCAGATCCCGCACCGACCCCGCCAGCGCCGCGAGACCCGGACGTGGACCGTGACCTCCCCGACGCCTCCACCACCGTCCGCGTCGCCCTCGACCCGCTCGATCACCACGCCCTGCTCGACCCCGATCAGGGCACGCCATACCCTTGCGTTGCGCACGCCGCTCTCCGCTCTTCAGGTGACTGACCGTCGACAAGCCAGAAACCTAGACGGAGAGCGGCGTGCCCCTACCCCCGGCGCGCCGAACCACCCACAGATGGGTCAGGAGAGCCCGAAATAGGTCGCCCGGACCGTAGGTGTCATCCGTGAACCGACCGGGGAACTCGTTGAGCTGGGTGATGCCGAGGACGATCGCCGTCGGCCCGGTCACGATCGCGCTCATGCAGGCGATGGCAAACAGTGACAGGGTCTTGTTCCACATCGTGCGGAACGACAACGGTTACTCTCCCTCGGTAGCCGGTGGAACGCGAAGTTCCGCGAAGGCTACCGCCCGCCTGCAAGGCGGGTCGGGCTCGGCACCTAGTGTCGACGATCGACCGTGGGTCGGGGCCAGCTGGCTGGAACCCTGCCGGAGCTGTCGTGCCGGCTGCGGGCAGGCGAGAAGGCCCCTGCACGCCGAAGTTCGGGCCCGTCCGTCCGGGATTTCGCTGGTGGATGCGCTGTAGCGTCACGACCGTGGGGTTTTCGCCGGTAACTATATACCCCCTGCAGGGCATGCGCACCTGGGCGAACGTGTACCGCTCGGGCTGCTGCGAGTGGCGCAAGCGCAAGCCCTCGGTCACCCCCCGCTGGCGCGCCGAGCTCCGCGAGATCATCCAGCGCATCTTTAGCCACCCGAATCCGGCGGCGCAGCAGGCGGTGGCCAGGCGAACGCGACTTCAGCGCTCCAACGGAACTCTGAAAGCGCTGGCAGGGCTTCTCCCTCGCTATCCTGTGCCTCCAGAGGCTGCCTCAACCGGCCGACTGCGTCCTGCCTGAAGTTCGTTCTTCGTGGTCATGTGCGCCGGACAGTTTGAAGCCGAGCCGTCCGTGGGCGAACCCACCACCTGCGCGGATGGCGGTGGCGACCCAGGCGGCTTCTGAAAGCTCGGTCTCGGTCGCGCCCGCTTTCACTGCCGCGTTGCTGTGCGCGTCGATGCAGTAGACGCATTGTGTGGTGATACCCACAGCGAGGGCGATGAGTTCGCGGTACTTGAGGGGGATCTCTCGTCCGTCGCTGGCGAAAACAGCACGGTCGAAGGCGTTGAACGCGGCAAGGATGTCCGGGGTTGTTTCCTTGTAGGCGGTGGTGTAGCGCTTGTCGGCTCGACGGTCGAAGTAGTCGTTCACTGTGTTATCCTCCGTGGCTTCACAGTCCGTGGGAGATGACTTCGCGGCGGCTGATGCGCCAGCCAGCGTCGGTGCGTCTCAGGGTGTCGAGGTACTGCCCGATCAGTACGGGCATGGGGCCGGGTTGATTGTTTCCCAGCCGGAGGAACTTGCTGCGGACCTGGACCTCGTCACCGCGGTCGGCGACGATCTCGCTGTTGGTGGTGTGGTGGGACAGCGCGGGTCGTGTCAGTGCCGACCGGTAGGTATACGGGTCGTCGGTACTGCCGGTCATGGCTGCGAGGACGCGTTTCCTTCCTCTGATGACCTGGCCGGGCTGACCGGGCGGCACGGCGTGGGTGAAGTCGAATTCGACGTCCTCGGTGAGTACCTGGTCGAAGGGCACCGTGCCGGCGTCGAGAGCATGCCCGTACCGGGCGATGGTCTGCATGATCTCGTAGTAGTCCTCGAACTTCACCGCTCGCCCCGTTCCGTCATGGCGGGCTCCGGCTGTGGCGCGAGATCGAACGCCTGCGCGAGGAGTTCGTGCGAGTGGCGGCGGGCGGTGGGATCGGCGATGAGGTCTTGGATCATGAGCTCGTCGGCCCCGCTCTCCTCGATCATCTGCTCCAGCGTGGCGCGCACTTCGGCAGGGCTGCCGGCGACGAACCTGGGCCAGCGGCCGTCGGTGATCGTGACCGGCTCGTCCTTCTCGGCCTGGCTCATCTCGCGGGCGGCCTCATCGGGGGTGGGCACCATGACTGCTCCCGCTTCCCGGCCGGCCCGGCGCAGCCGTGCGTAGTAGCCCTTCGGGGAGCCTGCCAGGTGCAGGCCGTCGGCGCTGGTCTCACCCACGGCGACGTTGACCCCGAGGATCGCTCGCGGCGAGTCCAGCCCGAAGCCCTGGGGCTCGAAGTTCTCGCGGTAGTGGCGCAGGGCCGGGGCTGCGCCTTGGGGGTTGATGAACCCGGCGAAGGTGTAGCCGATACCCAGCCCCGCTGCGAGGTTCGACCCGTTCGGGCTGGACCCCAGCAGCCAGGTCTGCGGGACTTCGGGCACGGTGGTCATCAGCGGATGCCCGGCGAAGGGATGGTCCTCGGGGAAGGACTCATACAGCCAGGCCAGAGTCTCCAGGACCTGCTGCTGGTGATCGGCCTGAGCAGGGTGCTGGCGGTTCTGCTGGAACGCGAGGTCGAGTACCGGGCCCGCCGTGGCGCGCCCCATGCCCAGGTCGACCCGGCCCGGAGCCATCGCCTCCAACTGCTTGAACATCTCCGCGACCTTGAACGGGCTGTAGTGGTTCATCAGCAGCGAGCCCGAGCCCAACCGGATCCGCGAGGTGACCATCGCCGTAGCGGCGATCAGCAGCTCAGGGTGATGCGAGGCGCCCGATCGGCTCAGATGATGCTCGGCGAACCACACCCGGTGGTACCCCAGCGCCTCGGCGTGTCGGGCGTTGTCCAGCGAGTCGGCCAGCGCATCCGTCTCCGTGGTTCCGGGAGCGACCGTCCCGAGGTCGATGATGGACAGTTTCACAGGAGAGGCTCCTCGGTGTCGACGGTGGAGGACGTCGACCCTACCGGCGATAGTTGGTTTGTCCAAACTTGTTTTCACTGTGGTCGTGGCTGGCGTGGCAGGCATGGTGACCGTGCGATCTTCGAGCGCGACCGCACCACCACCGGCCCGACCGTGCCCCTGGCGACCGCGGCGAAGTCAACCCGCCGACCCGACCGCGAAGGCTGGATGCTCGGCGACGACCGGACGGCCGCTCGCGGAGGTCACCGTCTCCGGTCGTCAGGTCGACGTGCTCGTGGGCCGGCCGGTGCCGGCAAGACCACCGCCATGAGCGGGCTGGGCCGAGGGTGGGAGCGTGAGCACGGCAAGGGCTCCGTCGTCGGCCTCGCGCCCTCGGCGGTGGCAGCCCAAGCCCTCGCGGACGACCTCGGGATCGCCACCGAGAACACAGCGAACCGGTGGACAACCACTTCACGACCGGCGGGACCTTCCACGCCGGCCAACTCGCGATCGTGGACGAAGTCTCCTGGCCGGCGCCGTCTCACTGGACCACATCACCGCGCTCACGGCCGGCGCGGGGGTGAAGGCGCTGCTCGTCGGGGGCTACGCCCAGCTCCGATCGGTCGACGCCGGCGGCACGTTCGCGCTGCTCAATCGGCCCGACACGCCCGAACTCGTCGATGTCCACCGCTTCACCCATGCCTGGGAGGAGACCGCCTTGCACTGCGGTACGGTCGCACCGAGGTCATCGACACCTACATCGACCGCGGCCGCGTGCTCGACGGCGACACCGAGGCCATGACCAACGCGGCCTGCACCGCATGGCGAGCCGACATGCTCGCCGGGAAGGCCACGGTGCTGGTCACCGACTCTAGCGAGGCCGTGACCGCACTCAACGTGCGTGCCCGGACTGATCTGATCCTCGACGGCACCGTACGTGGCCCGCGCGAGGTCGAGCTGCACGACGGCACCCGCGCCGCTGCCGGCGATCCCGTCCTCACCCGCCACAACGACCGCCGCCTGCGCGCCGGCCGAGGCTGGGTCCGCAACGGCGACCGCTGGACAGTCACGGACGTTCGCGACGACGATCGGCCACCCTCCGCCGGCCGCCGCTGGGGCGCCTCCGTGGTGCTCCCGGCCAGCGACGTGGCCGAACACCTGGACCTCGGCTACGCCGCCACCTCCTGCCGGGCGCCGGGGATCACGACCGACACGCGCACGTCCTGGTCGACGCCGCCATGAGACGGGAAATCTGTACGTCACCCTCACCCGCGGCCGCGAGGCGAACACGGGTTACGTTGCCGTTGACGAGCCCGAGACCGCACACGACGGGCCGCGCCCCGGCGACAACACCGAGGCCACCGGCCGCAGCGTTCTGTTCGGAGTGCTCCCGCACGTCGGCGCCGAGCTGTCCGCGCACGAGACCATCACCGCCGAGCAAGACGCCTGGGCCTCGATCGCCCAGCTCGCCGCCGAGCACGAGACCATCGCCGCTGCCGCCCAGCACGACCGCTGGGTCACCTCATCCGCGCATCCGGGCTCACCGCCCACCAGTCCGACGACGCGATCGCCTCCGACGCCTTCGGGGCGCTGGCCGTCGAGCTCCGCCGCGCCGAGGCCAACCACCACGTGGAGGCGCTGCTGCCACGCCTCGTCGCCGGGCGCGGGTGCTTCTTCCATCTGAGCGAGGGACAGACCGCGCCGTCGTATCGGAACGTCACGCCGATGCAGGTGTGCGCGCCCTCGGTGCGGCGCTCGATGCCGAGCTCGGCGGCCAGCTCGTACACGGTCTGACCGCTCAGGTAGCCGTCCACCAGCGCGTCGACCGAGGCGGTGTCTAGCCGCTTCTGCGCCTGCCGGGTGCCCGGAACCGGCCCTGACGCGTCTGATCGCCGCTCCGAACCGACCGTCGCAGCTCCCGCAGAAGGCTCTCTGAACAGGGACTGTGCCACCGGAGGGTGGGTTGGAACGTACTCTCGAAACTTCCACATAAGTCGCGCGCACTAGCACTGCCCCGCCTGGCCGGCGGGGCCGTTTGTCTTTGGGTCAGGTTCCCGTAGCGCCGCTGGTGACGTGAAGCGGAATGGTTGACGACAGGGCCGACCGCCCGGGGCGGGGAGTCCCTCGACCACAAGGACATTGCCGAGCTGCTGTGGCCCAGGCAGGGGAGCAGGACGTGATCCTGGCGCCGCATTACCGTGAAGGCATGGACTTCCTCGAGACTCTCCGCGGTGTCGTCGTGCTGGTGCATCTCGTGGCCTTCGCCATCATGTTCGGTGCGTGGACGGTGGAGGCGGCGGCTCGCCGGTACCAGGCCACCAGGCTGATGAACTTCGGGGTGCTGGTGGCCTTGGTCTCCGGCCTGGTTCTGTCCGCACCGTGGGGCGTGGACGGCGAGCTGAACTACGTCAAGATCGGCATCAAGCTGGTCGTACTGATCGTGGTCGCCGCGCTGACCGGTATCAGTACCAGCCGTACCAAGAAGGGTCCGCCGTTGCCGACGTCGGTGTTCTGGCTCATCGGCGCGCTGGTCCTCTTCAACGCTGGTATCGCAGTGCTCTGGTGACCGTCCGGACCGATCCGCTCGACGGGCTCGGAGGGCTCGAGGGCTTGCCCTCCGGCATGGGTCGCCAGCCGCACGCGGCTGATGATGCGCACCTCGCAGGGCGGTAGGCCGTGCGAGCGCAGTATGCGGCGGCGTAGAACGACGCCGGTGTGACGTGCGTGGTCGCCCCGCTCATTACGGGCCCGCGGATGCAACGCGAGGCCCGCGGCAACCCCGGCGGAGCGCCCCCACCCGCAGGAGCCGCCCACTCTCGTCGCACTCAGGTCTCGTCGCACTCAGGATCAAGGCCCCGTCGGCCGCCCCGTCGCCATCCCCCAGGTGCAGGGATGGCGGGCTGCTGGGGCCGAGGCCCTAGACGCTGGTCGGTCGGTCGTTCGCAGCCATCGACTCCTGCCGACGGGTGCGAGCGGTGGCGCGCCACAGGACGATGCCCGCTGGAACCAGCACGACCGTCGCGGCGGCCCCTCCGATGATGAAGGTCCGCGCACGCGACTCCGGCGTGCGGGTGGAGACGCGGAGCGCCTCGAGTCCTCCGCCTGTGCAGGTAAGCTGGTTGAGCACGTCGTAGTCGCCGTCGAGCAGCAGCTCGAAGGCGCGGCCGTCCATGGTCGTGCTCGCTGCGTTCTTGGCGAGCGGTGCCGGCTCGCCGTTGTCGAGACACGTCACCTCGTCCCGGCGCAGGTCC
Source organism: Georgenia sp. TF02-10 (assembly GCF_022759505.1). Lineage (NCBI taxonomy): Bacteria > Bacillati > Actinomycetota > Actinomycetes > Allobogoriellales > Allobogoriellaceae > Georgenia > Georgenia sp. TF02-10. The sequence continues at coordinate 997,078 of NZ_CP094289.1, forward strand.
TCGCCGGAGGCCCAGACGGAGGCCACCTTGCCGGGTGCGGAGATGCGAAACTGGTCGCCCGGGCCGTAGGTGTCATCCGTGAACCGACCGGGGAACTCGTTGAGCTGGGTGATGCCGAGGACGATCGCCGTCGGCCCGGTCACGATCGCGCTCATGCAGGCGATGGCGAACAGTGACAGGGTCTTGTTCCACATCGTTCGGAACGACAACGGTTACTCTCCCTCGGTAGCCGGTGGAACGCGAAGTTCCGCGAAGGCTACCGCCCGTCTGCCGGGGGGGAGACCGGGGCCCGGTGACCGTCGTCGATCATCGAGCGTGTGGCGGCGTCGCGCCGGAGGGGTGGACCAGCGTGCCAGAGCTGTCGTGCCGGCTGTGGGCAGGGCGAGGAGTTCCGGGCTGATCGAGGTTCGGGCCCGTCCGTCCGGGGTTTCGCTGGTGGCAGCGCTGTGGCGTCAGGACGTGGGGTTCTCGCCGGAGGGCTTGGTCGTCGCCCTCGCGGTGCTGGGGCCGAACCTCCTGCTGCTGCGCTTCCCGCCGCGCGGCCCGGTGCCGTCGGCCACGGTGCCACGGCCGGTGGGTTGGCTGGAGCGGGCGGGGCAGGCGCTGTGCCTGGCCGTCCCGGTGAGCACCGCGCCTGGTCCGCTTCTCTGGGGGTGGGCCGTGCCGGTGGTGACGGGCCTGGTCCGGTACTACGCGCTGTGGGCGTGCTACTTCCCGACCGGGCATGCCGCGGCGGCGCTGTACCGCCCGCTGGGACGCATCCCGGTGCCGATGGCGGTCCTGCCAGTCGTGGTGCTCCTCGCCACCGCCGCCTGGATGGGCAACCCGTGGGTCGCGGTGGCCGCCGTCGTGCTCGCGGCCGGGCACGTCCCGGCGGCACTGATCGCCGCCCGGTCCGTGACCGCGGCCGGCTGACGAGATCCGCGGGGCCTGACCCTGCTGGCCGAGCCGTGTGGTGCGGGTGTGCGTCGCGGGCGTCGTGGCGGCCGCCAGCCCGCGTGCCACGTATGCAAGTCACGCCAGCAACCGGCGAGGGCACCTACGCCGCCGCCTCCAGCCCGAGCAGCGCCTGCTTCGCCGCCAGCCCCCCGACGTACCCGCCGAGCGATCCGTCCGAGCGCAGCACCCGGTGGCACGGCACGACGACGGGGACCGGGTTGGTCGCGCACGCCGACCCGACGGCCCGCACCGCCCGCGGGCTGCCGACCGCCGTCGCCACCTGCGTGTAGCTCTCGGTCCGCCCGTAGCCGATCTGCCGCAGGTGCTCGAGCACGCTGCGCCGGAAGCCGGTGGCCAGGCTGAGGTCCAGCGGCAGGTCGAACCCGGTGCGCCGGCCGGCGAGGTAGTCCTCGACCTGGCGGGCCGCCGTCGCCAGCCGGGCCGGGGCGTGCAGGACCCGCGGGCTGACGCGCTCGGCCAGGGTCTGCAGGACGGCGTCGTGGTCCTCCCGCTCGAACGCCACCCGCACCAGGCCGCGCTCGGTGGCGGCCAGCAGCAGGCGGCCGAGGGGGGTGTCCACGGTGGTGTAGGCGACGTCGAGCAGCCCGGCCCGCTCGGCCGCGGCGGCCAGGGAGCCGCGCAGTCTGTCGAGGTCGCCGGGTGCGGGGTCGGTGAGCGGGGCGAGCAGCTGGGCGGCCGCGGCGGCGGGGCTGGCGGTCATGGGATGCCTCCGGATGTCGGTGGTCATGGGGTGGTCACGGGGTCTGCCGGGCCGGCGCGCGGCCGCGTGCCATGGCCCCGGGGGACAGGTCTTGGCGTGCCGGGTCTCCGGGCGCCAGGGCTCTGGGCGTCGGCGTCACGTCCACAGCCTCCGGCGCGAGCCGGGCGCGCAGGGTCTAGATCCCGTCGGCGGCGGCGCGGCGGGCGGCGACGGCGGTGCCGCCGAGGATGTCGGCGATGTCCTGGTAGGGCAGGCCGGCGAGGTAGCGGTAGGCCAGCACCTGCCGCTGCTTGTCGGGCAGGTCTTTGACCTGCGCCCAGACCTCCACCGCGGGCCCGGCCGGGTCCGCCCGGGCGGCCCGCTCGGGCACCTCGGCGGTCGGCACGGCGCGCCGCTGCCGGGCCCGGAGCGCGTCGACGCCCTTGCGGTGCGCGATGGTGACCAGCCAGGCCTCCACGTTGGCGTCCCCGGGCAGCGCCGGGTACGCGGCCAGCGCGGCGAGGAACGTCTCGGACCAGGCGTCCTCGGCGTCGTCCGGCCCGACGACGGCCCGGCAGACCCGCAGGACCGTCGCCCCGTGCCGGGCCACGACCGTCTCGAAGGGGGCCTTCCGGTCGCCCGGCGGGACCCGGGCGGCCCGCGGGTCGCGGCCGGTCCGCGAGACTCGCGCGGCCCGTGAGACCTCGTCGGCCCGGCGGTCCCCGCCGGCCTGCGGGAGCTGGCGAACCCCCGGGGCCGTACGCCCCGCACCGCCGTCGTCATCCACCCGGGCTCCCTCCCGCCGTCGTCACTGAGGTAGACGGCCGCCCAGCCCCGGACGTGAGGTCCCCACCCGCAGGCCCAGGATCACCATCGCCACCGCGACCAGCCCGACGAGCACCAGGAGCCAGGGGCCGGGCCCGGTCAGGTCCCGCACCACGCCGGCCAGGACGAGCCCGAGCGCGGCGAGGGCGTAGCCCACGGCCTGGGACATGCCGGACAGCCGGCCGGCCGTGGCGGCGTCGGCGGCGCGCAGGCTCATCAGCGACAGCGAGATGACGAAGGCCGCGCCCGTGGAGAGGCCGATGCCGGCGCTCCACAGCAGCACCAGGCCCGGCGCCACCAGCATGCCGACCACCGCCACCGCCAGGAGCAGCCCGGGCAGCGCGGCCGCCAGGCGCTGGTCCCGGCCCAGCCGCATGACCGCCGGGGCGCCGAGGTTCCCGGCGATGCCGACGACCTGGAAGAAGGAGACGTACCAGCCGGCGTCGGCCGGGCTGATCCCCAGGTCCTGCTCCAGCGTCGGCAGCCAGGTGACCAGGACGTAGAAGGCGGTGGACTGCAGCCCCATGTAGCCGGCCAGCTGCCAGGCCAGCCCGGAGCGCCAGACCGACGGGCCGGCCGGTCGTGGTGGGCTGGGCGACGGCGGCCGGCCAGCTGCGGGCGACGGCGGCCGGCCGGGCGCGGGCCGCCCGGTGAGCGGGCCCGGCCGCCCCGGCCCGGGCCGCAGCGCCCGCGGGACCCACGCGGCGACCGCCACCACCGTCAGCAGGGCCCACACCCCCAGGGACAGGCGCCAGCCCAGCGTGGACAGCCCGGCCAGCGGCACCGCCAGCCCCGAGGCGAGCGCGGCGCACACGCTGAGCGCGGCGACGTACACCCCGGTGGTGCGCGCCACCACGCTGGGGAAGTCCTGCTTGACGACGACCGGCATCGCGACGTTGCCGACGGCGACCGTCGCCCCGATTAGCACGGTGCCCACCCACAGGTTCGCGGCCGGCCCGGGCCAGGACCGCAGCACGGTGGCCACCGTGAGCACCACCAGCGCGCCCAGCACCGTCCGCTCCACACCGAGACGGTCGATGAGCAGGTGGACCACCGGGGAGACGACGGCGAAGGCGACGACCGGCATCGCCCCGAGCAGCCCGAGCGCGGCCGGGGACAGCCCCGTCTCCGCCCCGACGAGCGGCAGGACCGGCCCCAGCGCGGTGATCACCGGGCGCAGGTTCACCGCGACGAGCACGATGCCCAGCAGGAGGAAGCCCGAGGACCACGGGCGCCGCGGCGACCGCCCCGCGCCGTCCCGGCTGGAGTGCGGCGGACCGGGGACGGGCATCGGTGTGGCTCCAGGTCTGGGGAGGGGGACTGCCTCACCGTACGGGACCGGGCCGACGGCGCAGCCCGCCGCCCTGCCACGCGGCGCACCGTGACGTAGCCTCGAGGGCGAGCGAGAGGAGCGGACATGACCACCACGACGGACATCCCCGAGGACCTCCGCAAGCGGCAGGAGCAGCTGCTCGGCACCCTGAGCACCGGGCTGTACATCGACGGCACCTGGCGCGAGGCGGCCAGCGGCAAGCGGTTCGACGTCGAGGACCCGGCGACCGGAGAGGTCATCGCCACCGTGGCCGACGCCGGCGCTGAGGACGCGCTCGCCGCCCTGGACGCCGCCCACCGGGCCCAGGAGGGGTGGGCGCGCACCCCGCCGCGGGAGCGCTCCGAGATCCTGCGCCGGGCCTTTGAGCTCCTCACCGACCGGGCCGAGGACGTCGCGCTGCTGATGACCCTGGAGATGGGCAAGCCGCTGGCGGAGTCCCGCGGGGAGGTCAGCTACGGGGCCGAGTTCCTCCGCTGGTTCGCCGAAGAGGCGGTCCGCACCCCCGGCCGGTACTCCGTCGCCCCGGACGGGAAGTCGCGGGTGCTCGTCACCAAGCGCCCGGTCGGGCCCAGCGTGCTGATCACCCCGTGGAACTTCCCCCTCGCGATGGGCACCCGCAAGATCGGTCCCGCGCTCGCCGCCGGCAGCACCGTGGTCCTCAAGCCCGCCCGGCTCACCCCGCTGACCAGCCTGCTGCTCGCCGAGGTCCTCGCCGACGGCGGGGTGCCGCCCGGCGTCGTCAACGTCGTGCCGACCACCACCGCCGGGGACACCACCGGGCCCCTGCTGGCCGACCCGCGCACCCGCAAGCTCTCCTTCACCGGCTCCACCGAGGTCGGCCGGTCCCTGCTGGCCGACGCCGCCGGGCAGGTGCTGCGCACCTCGATGGAGCTCGGCGGCAACGCCCCGTTCCTGGTCTTCCCGGACGCCGACCTCGATGCCGCCGTCGCCGGGGCGATGGCCGCGAAGTTCCGCAACGGCGGGGAGGCCTGCACCGCGGCCAACCGGTTCCTCGTCCACCAGGACGTCGCCGAGGAGTTCACCGCCAGGCTTGTCGAGCAGGTCCGGCAGATCACCATGGGGCCGGGCACCGCCGAGGGGGTGGGCCTGGGCCCGCTGGTGGAGGCCAAGCAGCGGCAGAAGGTCGCCGACCTCGTCGACGACGCCGTCGCCAACGGCGCCCAGGTGCTGCTCGGCGGGCAGGTGCCGGACGGCCCGGGCTGGTTCTACCCGGCCACCGTCCTCACCGGCGCCGGCCCGGACGCGCTGCTGCACCGGCAGGAGATCTTCGGCCCGGTCGTCTCCATCACCACCTTCGCCGACGAGGCCGAGGCCGTGCGGATGGCCAACGACACCGAGCTCGGGCTGATCTCGTTCGTGTTCACCACCTCCCTCGCCCGCGGGCTGCGGATGGCCGAGGTGCTCCAGACCGGGATGCTCGGCCTCAACTCGGGCGTGATCTCCAACCCGGCCGCCCCGTTCGGCGGCGTCAAGCAGTCCGGGCTGGGCCGGGAGGGCTCGCACGAGGGCATCGAGGAGTACCTCGAGACGGTCTACGTCGGCATCGCCGACCCGCACGCCTGAGCCCGCCGACGGCGCCCGCACCGGCCGGTCGGGCCGGCCCGGCGGGGCGTCGCGACCGGGCCGACGGCGGCCCCGCGCCCCCGCGCAGGGCAGCCTTTCCTTGCTATACACGCCGCGGGATCTGACCTAGAACGGGGTCATGGCCGCCGTCGTGCGCCTCCTCCGGCGCTACCCCCTCGTCGCCCTCACGCTCCTGGTCGGCGTGGTCGGTGGGACGCTCGAGCTGGCCGGCGCGGGCGGCGCCGCCCGGTGGGTCGTCTCCCTCTTCGCCGTCGGCGTCGCCGCCCAGCAGGCCCGCGGCATGCTGGCCGACCTGCGCGCGGGCACCTACGGCATCGACATCCTCGCCGTCACCGCCATCGGCTCCACCGTGGCCGTGGGCGAGTACTGGGCGGCGCTGGTCGTGTGCCTCATGCTGGCCGGCGGGGAGGCGCTGGAGGACCACGCCGCCGGCCGGGCCCGGCGCGAGCTCACCGCCCTGCTCGCCCGCGCCCCGCAGACCGCGCACCTGGTCACCGGCGACGGCGGCACCCGGGACGTCCCGGTCGCCGCGGTCGTGGCCGGCCAGGAGCTCCTCGTCAAGCCCGGCGAGGTCGTCCCGGTCGACGCCGTCCTGCTCTCCGCGGCCGCCACGGTCGACGAGTCCTCCCTCACCGGGGAGCCGCTGCCGGTGGAGCACCGCCGCGGCGCGGCGCTGCTGTCCGGCTCGGTCAACGGCCCGGACGCCCTGCACGTGCGCGCCACCGCGGCCGCCGCCGACTCCCAGTACCAGCGCATCCTCGACCTGGTCCGCGCCGCCGAGGAGTCCCGGGCGCCGTTCGTCCGGCTCGCCGACCGGGTGGCGGTCCCGTTCACCCTCGGCGCGCTCGCGCTCGCCGCGCTGGCCTGGGCGGCCTCCGGCGACCCGGTCCGGTTCGCCGAGGTCCTCGTCGTCGCCACCCCGTGCCCGCTGCTGATCGCCACCCCGGTGGCCTTCCTGGCCGGGATGTCCCGGGCCGCCAAGAACGGCGTCATCGTCAAGGACGGCGGCACCCTCGAGCGCCTCGCCCGGGTGCGGACCGCCGCCTTCGACAAGACCGGCACCCTCACCCACGGCCACCCGCGGCTGGCCGCCGTCCACCCCGCCGACGGCGTCCGTGACCCCGAGCTGCTCACCCTCGCCGCCGCCGTCGAGCAGTACTCCGCCCACCCGCTCGCCCAGGCCGTGGTGGCCGCGGCCCGGGCGCGCCACCTGCCGGTGCCCCCCGCCCGCGACGCGGAGGAGGTCACCGCCGCCGGCGTGCGGGCCACCGTGGGCGGCCGGCGCGTCGTCGTGGGCGGCGCCGGCTTCGTCGCGGACCAGGCCGGCGGCGTGGCCGACGTCGGCGTCGAGCCCGGCCAGACCCTCGTGCACGTCGCCGTCGACGGGCGCTACGCCGGCGCCCTCGCGCTGGCCGACGAGGTCCGGGCGGATGCCGCGGCCACCGTGGCCGACCTGCGCCGCGCCGGGGTGCGGCGCACCCTCATGCTCACCGGGGACGCCGCGCCCACCGCCCGGCACGTCGCGGCCGCCGTCGGGATCGAGGACGTGCGGGCCGGGCTGCTGCCCCAGGACAAGGTCGCGGTGGTGCGGGCGGTGCCCGAGCGGCCGGTGCTGATGGTGGGCGACGGCGTCAACGACGCCCCGGTGCTGGCCGCCGCCGACGTCGGGATCGCCATGGGCGCCCGCGGGTCGACCGCGGCGAGCGAGTCGGCCGACGTGGTCATCCTCCGGGACGATCTCCACCGCACCGTCCGGGCGGTCCGGGTGGGGCGGCGCACGATGCGCGTCGCCTGGCAGGCCATCGGCATCGGGGTCGGGCTCTCGGTCGGGCTGATGGTGCTCGCCGCCGCCGGGTTCCTGCCGGCGATCGTCGGCGCCGGGCTGCAGGAGGTCGTCGACCTGGCCTGCATCCTGTGGGCGCTGCGCGCCGCGCGGCCCGGCCGGGGCGAGACCGCCGGCCCGGCCGGGCCCGCGGTGCAGGGGCCCGGCCGGCGCGAGCGGGTCGACGCCGAGCCGCTGCCGGTCGCGTCCTGACCGCGCCGGTAGCGCTCGCGCTCGCCGCCGGACAGCTCGCTTCCCGACCCGCGCGCCACCGTTGCGGCGAACAGGGCTCGGGCCTAGTGTTTCGCCATGCCGAAACCTCAGCCGACGGGCTGCCCCCAAGCAATGCTGCGGGGAGCCGGGCGGGGGTGGTCCGGGGCGGCCGCCGTCGTCCTGCTGCTCGTCACCACGGCGCTCGCCGCGTGCAGCCCGGTGGCGGCCGGGTCCGCCCCCGGCCGGCAGGCCGACAGCACGGCCGGTGCGGCGCCGTCGCCGGCCGACGACCGGCCCCTGGTGCTGACCACCTTCACCGTGCTGGCGGACATGGTCCGCAACGTCGCCGGCGAGCACGTCCGGGTGGCCTCGATCACCGCCGTCGGCGCGGAGATCCACGGCTACGAGCCCACCCCGGCGGACCTGCGCCGGGCCGCGGGCGCCGACCTCGTCCTGGACAACGGGCTCGGCCTGGAGGCGTGGTTCCGCCAGTTCATGGCCGACGTCGACGCCGAGCACGTCGTGCTGAGCGAGGGGGTGCAGACCATCGAGGTGGCCGGCGGGCGCGGGGAGGTGAACCCGCACGCCTGGATGTCGCCGTCGGCCGGGCAGGTCTACGTCGACAACATCGTCGCCGCGCTGAGCGACCTGGACCCGGCCCACGCCGACAGCTACGCCGCCAACGGCGCGGCCTATGCCGCCGAGCTGGCCACCGTGCGCACCGAGCTGACGACGGCGCTCGGCCGGCTGCCGGCCGCCCAGCGGGTGCTCGTCACCTGCGAGGGCGCCTTCTCCTACCTGGCCCGCGACGTCGGGCTGGCCGAGGCCTACCTGTGGCCGGTGAACTCCGAGCGGCAGTCCACCCCGCGGCAGGTGGCCGCCGTCATCGACCGGGTCCGCGCCCAGGACGTCCCGGCGGTCTTCTGCGAGTCCACCGTCGACGACAGCGGCCAGCGCCTGGTCGCGGCCGAAACCGGCGCACGCTTCGGCGGCACCCTGTACGTCGACTCCCTCTCCGGGCCGGACGGCCCGGTGCCCACCTACCTGGACCTGCTCCGTCACGACGCGGCCACCATCGTCGCCGGCCTGACCGGGAGCGCGACGTGACTGCGCGCCGGCCGGCGTGGGGGACGGGCCGCCCGGCGGAGGGCCGCCCACCCGGGAGCGCGTCGTGACGGCGCCCCGGCCGGCGCCGGCCACGCCCGCCGTGCCCCGACCGGCTGGGCCCGGGCCCGCCGCCCCCGCGACGGCCGCGCCCGCGCTCGAGGTGCGGGACCTCGTGGTGCGCTACGGGGAGGTCACCGCGCTCGACGGCGCCTCCCTCACCCTCGCGCCGGGCCGGGTGACCGGGCTCGTCGGGATGAACGGCTCGGGCAAGTCCACCCTGTTCAAGGCCGTCATGGGCCTGGTCCGCCCCGCCGCCGGGTCCGTCCGCGTGCACGGCCTGCCGCCCGAGCAGGCCCGCCGCCGGGCCGCCGTCGGGTACGTGCCGCAGGCCGAGGAGGTGGACTGGACCTTCCCGATCTCGGTGCGCGAGGTGGTGATGACCGGCCGCTACGGCCACCTGGGCCCGACCAGGCGGCCCCGCCCGGCGGACCGGGCGGCGGTGGCCGAGGCGCTGGACCGGGTCGGCCTGACCGCGCTGGCCGACCGCCAGGTCGGCGCGCTGTCCGGCGGGCAGCGCAAGCGGGCCTTCGTCGCCCGCGGGCTGGCGCAGGGCGCCACCGTGCTCCTGCTCGACGAGCCGTTCGCCGGCGTCGACCAGCGCTCGGTGGCCACCCTGGTCGCGCTGCTGCGCGAGGTGGCCGCGGCCGGGCGCACCGTGCTGGTCTCCACCCACGACCTGGCCGCCCTGCCCGAGCTGTGCGACGACGCCGCCCTGCTGCACCGGCGGGTGCTCCTGCACGCCGCCCCCGACGTGGTGCTCCGGCCGGAGAACCTGGCCCTGGCCTTCGGCGGAGGCGCGTCGTGACCGAGCTCCTCACCGCCCCGCTGGCCTACGGGTTCATGGACCGGGCGCTGGTCGTCGCGGTCGTCGCCGCCGTGGTCTGCGGGGTGCTCAGCTGCTGGCTGGTCCTCGTCGGCTGGTCGCTGATGGGCGACGCCGTCTCCCACGCGGTGCTGCCCGGGGTCGTGCTGGCCTACGTGCTCGGCGCCCCGTTCGCCGTCGGCGCCCTGGTCTTCGGGCTGCTCGCGGTCGCCCTGATCGGGGTGGTGCGGGACCGGTCCGTGCTCGCCGAGGACGCCGCGATCGGCGTCGTCTTCACCGTGCTGTTCGCCCTCGGGCTGGTGCTCATCTCGGTCACCCCGGCTCAGACGGACCTGGGCCACATCCTCTTCGGCAACCTCCTCGGCGTCTCGCCCGCCGACCTCCTCCAGGTGCTCCTGCTCGGCGCCGCCACCCTGGCCGTGCTGCTGCTCAAGCGCCGGGACCTGACCCTGTACGCCTTCGACCCCACCCACGCCCACGCCGTCGGGCTCAGCCCGCGGCGCCTCGGCGCGCTGCTGCTCGGGCTGCTCGCGGTGACCGTGGTCGTCGCCCTGCAGGCCGTCGGCGTGGTGCTGGTGGTGGCCATGCTCGTCCTGCCCGGCGCCACCGCCCGGCTGCTGACCGACCGGCACCCCCGGATGCTCGTCCTCGCCCCGACGCTGGCCGCGGCGTGCGCGGTCGTGGGCATCTACGCCAGCTACTACCTCGACACCGCCTCCGGGCCGATGATCGTCCTGGCGCAGGGGGTGCTGTTCGCCGCCGCCGCCCTGCTCGCCCCGGCCCGGGGGGTGCTCCGCCGACGGCGCCCGGCCGCCGTCGCGTAGCGTGGCCGCCGTGCTCGAGGACCTCTCCGCCGCGACCCAGGACTACCTCAAGGTGGTCTGGTCGGCGCAGGAGTGGTCCGACGAGCCGGTCACCACCACCTCCCTCGCCCGGCGGATGGGCTTCGCCCCGTCCACCGTCTCCGAGGCGGTCAAGCGGCTGACCGCGCAGGGCCTGCTCACCCACGCCCGCTACGGGGCCATCGAGCTGACCGACGCCGGGCGGGCCGCCGCCGTCGGCGTGGTGCGCCGGCACCGCATCCTGGAGACCTTCCTGGCGGTCGAGCTCGGGTACGGCTGGGACGAGGTCCACGACGAGGCCGAGGTGCTCGAGCACGCGGTCTCTGACCGGCTCGTCGACGCCCTCGACGCGCGCCTGGGCCACCCGGTCCGGGACCCGCACGGGGACCCGATCCCCGGCCCGGACGGGACCGTGCCCGCCCCCGCCGCGCACCAGCTCCACCTCACGGCGGCGGGGGAGCGGGTGGTCGTCGCCCGGGTGGCGGACACCGACCCGCAGGTGCTGCGCTACCTCGAGGGGCTCGGCATCACCCTCGACACCGCGCTGACCGTCCTGGAGCGGCGCGACTTCGCCGGCACCCTGCTGGTCGACGTCGACGTCGGCGACGGCGGCGGGGGCGACGGCGACGGCGGCCCGCGCGAGGTCGGGCTGGCCGCCGCCGCAGCGGTGTGGGTGGTGCGGCGCTAGGGCAGCGCTAGGCCGCTAGGCGGCCGAGAAGAACCGCAGTATCAGGTCGAGCGTCGCCGCCGGCGCGGACTCGACGAGGTAGTGCCCCGCGCCCTCGACGGCGGCCAGCTCGACGTGGTCGGCGTGCTCCGCCGCGTCCGCGAGCAGGCCCCGCACGACGTCGGGCGAGAAGACTGGGTCCACCGTCCCGGCCAGCACGAGGGTCGGCGTGCGCAGCCGCCTGCCGCGGTAGGTGCCCCGGACGATCCGGCCGACCTCGGGCAGGACGAGGCGGCGGAGCATCGCGGATTTCGCCCGGGCGCGGTCGGGCTGCCGGAGGGGAGCCAGGTACACCTCCGCCGTCGCGGCCACGGCCGCCGGGTCGAGGCCTGGGCCGGCGAGCATGTGCCGGATCACCCGCTGCTTGCCGCCGCCCGCCAGCGCCGGGCCGAGCCCGGGGACGGCGAGCGCCTCCTGGTGCCACAGGTGCCGGAAGCGGGGGAGCAGCCGGGCATCCATCCGGATGAAGAACGGCGGGACGCCGATCGCGACGTGCCGCTCGACCCGGTCGGGGTGCTCCCAGCACAGCGCGTACCCGGTGATCGAGCCCATGTCCGTGCTGGCGAGCAGCACGGTGCCGGCCCCGACGGCGTCGAGCAGGGCGACGGTGTCGGCGAGCAGCTGCTCCCGGGTGTATCCGCCCGCGGGGGCGTCGGTCCAGCCGCAGCCGCGCATGTCCGGGCAGATGACCCGGTAGTGCCGGGCGAGCCCGGGGATCACCGGGGCCCACTGCCACCAGTGCTTCGGGGAGCCGTGCAGGAGCAGCAGGGGCTGGCCCGACCCGGCCTCGGCGAGGTGCATCCGCAGCCCGGGGAGGTCCACGAACCGGTGCTCCACCTCGACGCCGGCGACGGCGGGCAGGTCGGTGAGGTCGGCGGGTGCTGTGCCTGCGCCGGGCGGGCCGTCGTGGGGTTCGGCACCTGCGCCGGTCGCGCCGTCGTGGGGTGCTGTGCCTGCGGTAGGCGTGCCGTCGTCGGGAACCATGCCGCGACGGTACTACTTCTATAGTGATGTGGCACTAGGGATATAGTTACCGACGTGACCCTGACGAAAGCCCGCGTCCTCGATGCCGCGATCGAGCTCCTCGGCACCGGCGGCCTCCGCGCCCTCACGCACGCCCGAGTCGACGAGCAGGCGGACCTGCCGAGGGGGTCGACGTCGAACTACTTCCGCACCCGCCTCGCCCTCGTAACCGGCGTGGTTGACCGGATCGTCGAGCTCGAGCGGCCGCCCGTCGGCACCGCGTTCGCCCCGCCCGCGTCGCCGGAGGAGCTCGTCGACAGCCTGTGCGACCTCCTCGACCTCCTGACCGGCCCGCGCCGCACCCAGACCACGGCGCGCCTGGTCCTGTTCATGGAGGCGAGCCACGACCCCGCGCTCCGCGCGACGGTCTCGGCGCCCCGGGAGGCCATGATCGGTTCTGTCGTCGTCGCGATGGCCGCCCTCGGCGCCACCGAGCCGGTCACCGCAGCCGCGGCCGTCGTCGCCTGCTTCGAGGGGCTGCTGCTGCACCGCATCGCCCGACACGACCCGAGCGACCCGCGGCCCGTGCTCGAGACCGTCGTGCGGGCCCGGCTCGGGCCGCCGGCGGGGTAGCGCCCGGGCCCCGGCCCGGTCGAGCGACGGGCGTCAGCCACGGCCGGTGAAGCCCTCCATCGACCGGCTGATCCCCATGGCCCGGGCGAGGGCGTCCCACGCGGGCGGCGGCAGCAGCCCGCGCAGCGCCCGCGCCAGGTGCACCGACGGCGGGGCCACCACCTGCGCTCGGCCGGCGAGCATCGCCCGCCACGCCTGGTCCACCACCCGCTCCGGGGCCAGCGTCGGGCTCAGCCGCACCCCGCCGGCGCCAGCGAACATCCCGGTGTCGATGAAGGACGGCAGGGCGGTCGTCACCCGGAGGTGGGCGTGCCCCGCCTGGGCGAGCTCCATCCGCAGGGTGTCCGACCAGCTGTACGTCGCCGCCTTCGACGCCGCGTACACCGACATCCGCGGGTTCGGCAGGAGCCCGGCCGCCGAGGCGACGTTGAGGATCCGCCGCGGCCGGTCCGGCACCAGCATCGCCGGCAGCAGCCGCGCGAGCAGCCGCATCGGTGCGAGCGTGTTGACCTCGAGCGTGCGGGCGGCGTCGTCCGGGTCGGTCTCCCAGAAGTAGGTGTTGCCGGTGATGGTCCCGGCGTTGTTCACGACGACGTCCGGCGGGCCGCCGGCGAGCACCTCGGCCGCGGCGGCGTCCAGCGCGGCGCTGTCGGCGAGGTCGACGACGGCGGTGCGCGCCGCCGTCGGGCCAGGGAGGTGGCCGCGCACCTCGGCGAGCGCCGCCGCGTCGCGGCCCCACAGCAGCACCTCGGCGGCGCCCTCGCGGGCGGCGCGCTCGGTGAACAGCCGGCCCAGGCCGCGGCTCGCCCCGGTGACCAGCACCCGGGCGCCGCGCACGGTCATCGGCACAGGCTCCTCCGTCATCTGCCGCCCCGGTCAGATCCAGGACGGCAGCCACATGCGCCACCGCCAGGCGTCGTAGCTGATCGTCTCACCCGTCCACACCGGCCAGAAGAACGCCGCGGCGGCGAGCGCCGCGAGGACGACTGCGCCGAGCAGCCAGGCGCGCTTGCCGAGCCGGACGTCGCCGTCGTCGGAGACCAGGAACTGGGCCCGACCGCGCCAGCCGGGGCGGGCCGGGGGTGCCGCTTCGGCGGAGGCACCGGTCATCGCCGGCGAGACCTCGGCTCCGCCCTGCGGGGCCGCGCGACCATCGGCCGGCGGAACGTCCTCGCCGCCGGCGGCGTCGGAGCGGACATCCGTGCCGCCGCCACTGGGCGGGACCGCAGCTGCGGCCAAGTCGTCCGCCTGGCCGCGCGCCGTTGTCCGCGTTCCCTGCACCGGTGGCCGGACGACCCCCGCCGCCCAGCCGAGCACGAACGTCAGGCAGAGCACCACGTACGGCACGACCGCCACCGTGTAGAAGGTGAAGATCGTCCGGTGCGTGTAGCCCAGCCAGGGCAGGTACATCGCGGCGTACCCGGCCAGCACCGCCCAGGCCCGCCAGTCCCGGCGGCGCACCGCGAGGTACACCAGCGCCAGCAGGGCCACCGCGGCGGCCCACCAGAGCACCGGGTTGCCCACGGACAGGATCGCCTGGACGCACTTGTCCGCCCCGCACGCGCTGGGCGGCGGCGCGGGGTCGGGCCAGTAGAAGGAGGTCGGGCGCAGCTGCAGCAGCCAGCCGGCCGGGTTCGCCTGGTAGGGGTGGTCGGCGTCGAGGTTGTTGTGGAACTGCCACATCGTCAGGTGGTACTCCCACCAGGAGTTCAGCGCGTCGGGCAGCCAGTCGCGGGGCACCTCGTGCCCCGCCGCGCGCAGGTCCGACGCCCACTGTCGGCGGTAGGCGGCCGGGTGGGCGAACCACGAGGCCCAGGTCAGGACGTAGGTGAGCGCCGCCGTCGGGACGAGCGCGACGAAGGCCGGCAGCCCGCCGCGGAAGATGCCGCCGCCCACCCACAGCCGCGCCCCCACCGCCCGGCGGGCGGCGAGGTCCCAGCCCAGGACGAGCAGGCCGAAGACGGCGACGGCGTAGATCCCGGACCACTTCACCCCGCAGGCCAGGCCCAGGGCGACGCCGGCCGCGACCAGCCACCAGCGGGGACCGGTGCGCGGCCCCCACGGGTGGGGCGCGCCGGGGGCGCGGGCCGTGGCGGCGGCGCGGCGCGCCAGCACCGCGCGGGTGGCGGAGCGGTCGTGCAGCACGCACCAGAAGCCGACCAGCACCCAGAAGCTGAGGAAGACGTCCAGCAGCGCGGTGCGCGACTCGGTCAGGTGCACCCCGTCGACGGCGAGCAGCAGACCGGCGGTGGTGCCCAGCAGCGCCGAGCCGAACAACCGGGTGGCCACCCGGGCCAGCAGGAGCACCGACAGGGCGCCGACGACCGCCGCGGAGAACCGCCAGCCCAGCCCGTTGTCCGCCCCGAACAGGCGCAACCCGATGGCGATCATCCACTTGCCGACCGCCGGGTGGACGACGTAGTCGGCGGTGGTGGACAGGCCGGAGTCGTCCCCGGCGGCGAAGGCGGCGTCGCTGTCCTCGGCCCACTCGCCCTCGTAGCCCAGGGTGAGCAGGGAGTACGCCTGCTTGACGTAGTAGGTCTCGTCGAAGACGAGGCGGCCGGGGTGGTTCAGCTGCACGAGCCGCAGGACCGCCGCGAGCACCGTCACCGCCAGCGGCCCGAGCCACCCCCATAGCCGGGCCGCCGGGTCGGGCCGGCCGGGCCGGGCGGGCAGGCCGAGGCGGGTGCGGAGCTCGGCCTCGGTGGGCGGCTGGTCGTTGGTGGCGGGCTCCTGGCGGGCACAGGTCCCTTCGCTGGCGGCGGGCTCCTCGCCGACGAAGACCTCATCGCCCGGGGCGCGCCCCTCGCCGGCGCCGGCCGGCTGCCGGTCGCCGGTGGGCGCGGACCGGGACGTGCTCACCCGCGGAGTCTAGGTGGGCCACCTGGGCCGGTCGGGCTGCTGCCACGCTGCCCGGCTGGCCTGCAACCGGACGAGGCGGGCCGCTGCCCGCCGACTGACCGGCTTCTCGGGTCAACCGACCGGCTCTCGTCTGCTCGTGACCGCCGCACGACGGCAGCAGTGTGCAAGAAGTAACACAATCTCGGTCGGGGCAGCTGCCACAACGGCGGATTTCCGCCACGTCCGGTCACGGCCCACCCGAGTTTGTGTTACTTCTGGCGCAGGAGCGGCTCAGCCCACCCGCCGACCGCGTGGGGGAGACTGGCACTTGTGACCGAGGATGTGCAGCCTGCAGAACGAGGCGGGCAGCCGGGCGATGGTCCGCCAGCCGACGCCCAGCCCCAGGCTGGCCCTTCGCCGATGGTCCCGGGCGTCATCCTCCTCGCCGCCACCCCCATCGGGGACGTCGCCGACGCGCCACCCCGGCTGCGCACCGCCCTGGCCGAGGCCGACGTCGTGGCGGCCGAGGACACCCGGCGCCTCCGGGCCCTGGCCGCCCGCCTCGGCGTCACCGTCACCGGCCGCCTGGTCAGCCTGCACGAGCACAACGAGCAGACGCGGGCCCCGGAGATCGTCGACGCGGCGGCCGGCGGCGCCCGGGTCCTCGTCGTCTCCGACGCCGGCATGCCCTCGGTCTCCGATCCGGGGTACCGGCTGGTGCGGGCGGCCACCGCCGCCGGCGTCCGGGTGAGCGTGGTGCCCGGGCCGTCCGCGGTGCTCACCGCGCTGGCGATCTCCGGCCTGGCCACCGACCGGTTCTGCTTCGAGGGGTTCCTGCCCCGCCGACCCGGGGAGCGCAGCCGCGCGCTCGCTGCTCTCGCCGCCGAGCCGCGGACGATGATCTTCTTCGAGGCCCCCCACCGCCTCGCCGCCACGCTCACCGACATGGCGGCCACCTTCGGCCCGGACCGGCCGGCGGCGGTGTGCCGGGAGCTGACCAAGACCTACGAGGAGGTCCGCCGCGACGGTCTCGGCGCGCTCGCCACGTGGGCCGACGACGGCGTCCGGGGCGAGATCACCGTCGTCGTCGCTGGTGCGCCGGCCGTGGCGCCGAGCGTCGCCGATCACCTCGAGGAGGTGCTCGACCTCGTCGACGCCGGCGCCCGCCTCAAGGACGCCGCCGGGGACGTCGCCGCCCGGACCGGGCTGAGCAAGCGCGAGCTGTACCAGGCGGCGCTGGACCGGCGGGCCTAGCTTCGGCCTGGCTGGCCCTAGCTCCGGCCGAGCCGAGGCCTAGCCGGCCCGGCCGGCCCCGGGGCTCACTGACTCGGCCAGCTCGACCCCGGCGGCGGACATCTCGGCGCGGGCCTGCGCGCCCAGCTCCGGGCTCACCGGGATGGTGAGGTCGGTGAGGACCCGGGTTCGCAGGCCCAGGCGCTGGGCGTCCAGCGCGGTCTCCTTCACGCAGTGGGACTCCACCAGCCCGACGACGTCGACGGCATCGATGCCCCGCTCGCGCAGGATGTTGGCGAGCGGGCGGCCGTCCTCGTCGACCCCCTCGAACCCGGAGTAGGCGGCCGCGTACTGGCCCTTCTTGACCGAGGCGTCGAAGGTCTGCCCGGCCAGCGCCGGGTGGAGCTCGGCCTCCGCGGTCCCGGCCACGCCGTGCGGGGGCCAGGAGTCGACGAAGTCGGGGGTGTCGGAGAAGTGGTCGCCCGGGTCGATGTGCCAGTCCTGGGTCGTCACCACCGCGGCGTAGTCCGAGCGGTGCTCGGCCGCGTAGCGGGCGGCCTTGCGGGCGACGGCGTCGGCACCGACGGTCGGCAGGGCGCCGCCCTCGCAAAAGGTGGGCTGGAGGTCCACGAGGAGCAGGGCACGGGTGCTCATGGGCAGCATTGTCCTCCACTCGGCTGGCTCCTGGCGCCCTCGGTGCCATCCACGCCGCCGTCGCCGTCGACGCCGCCGTCGCCGCCGGCTCCGACGACCGGGGCCGGCCCGGCCGCCGGCACCCAGGCCCGGCCCGGCCGCCGCCCCCGGGCCCGCCCCGGAGCCGCAACTAGGCTAGCCGGATGCGCATCCTCTCCGCCGTAGCCTGGCCGTACGCCAACGGGCCGCGGCACATCGGCCACGTCGCCGGCTTCGGCGTGCCCTCCGACGTCTTCTCCCGCTACATGCGGATGGCCGGGCACGAGGTCCTGATGGTCTCCGGCACCGACGAGCACGGCACCCCGATCCTCGTCGCCGCCGACGCCGCCGGCGTCAGCGCCAAGGAGCTCGCGGACCGGAACAACCGGGTCATCGTCGAGGACCTCGCCGCCCTCGGGCTGAGCTACGACCTGTTCACCCGGACGACGACGCGCAACCACTACGCCGTCGTGCAGGAGATGTTCCGCACCGTCCGGGACAACGGGTACATGGTCGAGCGGACCACCGAGTCCGCGATCAGCCCCTCGACCGGACGCACCCTCCCCGACCGGTACATCGAGGGCACCTGCCCGATCTGCGGCTACCCCGAGGCGCGCGGGGACCAGTGCGACAACTGCGGCAACCAGCTCGACCCCACCGACCTGATCGACCCGCGCAGCAAGATCAACGGGGAGACCCCGGAGTTCGTCCAGACCACCCAGTACTTCCTGGACCTGCCCGCGCTCGCCGGCGCGCTGGGGGCATGGCTGGACGAGCGCGCGGCCGCGGGCACCTGGCGGCCCAACGTCATCAAGTTCTCCCAGCACATCCTCCAGGAGATCCGGCCGCGGGCGATGACCCGGGACATCGACTGGGGCATCCCGGTGCCCGGCTGGGAGGACCAGCCGACCAAGCGGCTGTACGTGTGGTTCGACGCCGTCGTCGGCTACCTGTCCGCCTCGATCGAGTGGGCCCGGCGCACCGGCGACGGCGAGGCGTGGCGGCGGTGGTGGAACGACGGCGAGGCGCTGTCCTACTACTTCATGGGCAAGGACAACATCGTCTTCCACTCCCAGATCTGGCCGGCCGAGCTGCTCGGGTACAACGGCCAGGGCGAGCGCGGCGGCCGGCCCGGCACCTACGGCACGCTGAACCTGCCCACCGAGGTCGTCTCCAGCGAGTTCCTCACCATGGAGGGCCGGCAGTTCTCCTCCTCGCGCGGCGTCGTCATCTACGTCCGGGACGTCCTGCAGCGCTACCAGCCCGACGCGCTGCGCTACTTCATCTCCGCCGCCGGACCGGAGAACCAGGACGCCGACTTCACCTGGGCGGAGTTCGTCCGGCGCACCAACGGCGAGCTCGTCGCCGGGTGGGGCAACCTGGTCAACCGGACGGCGTCGATGATCGCCAAGACCTTTGGGCAGATCCCGGCCCCGGGCCCGCTCGAGGACCTCGACACCGCCCTGCTGGCGGCGGTCCGGGACGGGTTCGGCGCCGTCGGCGGGCTCATCGGCCAGCACCGCCAGCGGGCCGCCCTCGCCGAGGCGATGCGCCTGGTCGGCGAGGCCAACACCTACGTCACCCGCACCGAGCCGTTCAAGCTCAAGGCCCCCGAGCAGCGCGAGCGCCTGGCGACCGTCCTGCACACCCTCGCCCAGGCCGTCACCGACCTCAACGTCATGCTCAGCCCGTTCCTGCCGCACTCGGCCAACGCCGTCGACCGGGTCCTCGGTGGCCCCGGCCGGGTCGCGCCGCTGCCGCGGATCGAGGAGGTGGCCGACCTCGACGGCGGCGACCCGTACCCGATCATCACCGGCAGCTACCACCACGGCGCGGGCGGCTACCCGGGGTGGGGGCCGCGGCCGGTCGCGCCGGGCACGCCGGTGGGCCGGCCGACGCCGGTGTTCACCAAGCTCGACGAGGACGTGGTCGAGTCCGAGCTCGCCCGGCTGCGCGGGGACGCCTGAGTGGCGAAGCACCGCCGGCGCGGGTGGCCGGAGGCGCCGGAGCCGCTGCCGGGCACGGTCGTCGACAACCACACCCACCTGCCGGTCCTGGGCGACGACGGTGACCCCGCGGTGGACGACGACGTCGCCCTGCCGCCCGGGGAGGCCCCGCTCACCACGGCGGAGCAGCTGACCCGCGCCGCCGCCGCCGGGGTGGCCCGGGTGCTCACCGTCGGGTGCGACGTCCCGAACCTGGCCGGCACGCTCGCCCTGGCCCGCGCCCACCCGCCGATCGCCGCGGCGCTGGGCATCCACCCCAACGAGGCCCCGCTGCACGGCGGGGTGCGCGAGGTCGGCCCGGACGGGCTGGAGCCGGCCGTGCGCCCGCACCACACGCTCTCCTTCGACGACGCCTTCGCCCGGGTCGCCGCGCTCGCTAGGGACGAGCGGGTGGTCGCGGTGGGGGAGAGCGGCCTGGACTACTACCGCACCGGCCCGCAGGGCAGGGTCCACCAGCGGGCCGCCTTCCGGGCCCACATCGCCCTGGCCAAGGAGCTCGGCAAGCCGCTGCAGATCCACGACCGGGACGCCCACGCCGACGTCGTCGCCACCCTGCTGGCCGACGGCGCCCCGGAGCGGACCGTCTTCCACTGCTTCTCCGGGGACGCCGAGCTCGCCGCGGTCCTGGCCGAGCACGGCTGGTACGCCTCCTTCGCCGGGCCGGTCACCTTCGGCGCGAACGAGACCCTACGGGCCGCGCTGCGGGCGCTGCCGCCCGAGCTCGTGCTCGTCGAGACCGACGCGCCCTACCTCACCCCGGCGCCGTTCCGGGGCCACCCCAACGCCCCGTACGTCATGCCGCTGACCGTCCGGCGCATCGCCGCCGAGCTGGGCCGGGACGTCGCCGAGACCTGCGCGCTGCTGACCGCCACCACCGACGCCGTCTACGGCACCTGGTAGGCCGCGTCGGGGGCGCATCCCCGTCCGGCGGGCGGGGCGCGCCGCTCGTCCCACTGCTCGGGCCCGCACCCCGCTGCTCCCGCCGGGCGTCGTCGTTGCTCCCGCGCGGTGTCGTCAACGCCCCCGCACTCCGTGGGTGGCGTCACGCCCCGGCAGCCCACCAGCCCCTCCTTGACAAGGGACGCTCGTCCTGCTTGTATTAAGCCAGTCAGTTGATCAGTTGAGGACGTGAACGCAATGCCGGTCGCACAGGAAGAGCTGAGCCGAACCTTCGCGGCTCTCGCCGACCCCACCCGCCGCCAGGTGCTCGAGCGCCTCAGCCGCCGGCCCGCCACGCTGAAGGAGCTGGCAGCACCGCTCGCGATGACCCAGCAGAGCGTCTCGCGGCACCTGCAGATCCTGGAGCAGGCGGGCCTCATCAGCCGGGGCCGCCAGGCGCAGTGGCGGCCGTGCGAGCTCCGTGGCGAGCGCCTGCAGGCGGCCTCGGAGTGGCTCGATCAGTACCGGCAGTTCTGGGAGAGCAGCTTCGACCGGTTGTCCGACCACCTCCAGGACGCACCGCCCCGACCCCACCAGGAGGAGCCCCATGCCTAGTCCCGCCGTCAGTCGCCCGACCGCGAGGGGCGACTTCACGATCACCCGGCGCTTCACCGCCCCGGTCGAGGACGTCTTCGATGCCTGGACCCGGCCCGAGCAGGTGGCCGCCTGGTTCGGTCCCGTCGGGCTGGTGACCCCCGTCGACCGGCTCGCGATGGACGTTCGGCCAGGTGGCTCGTGGACGCTCACGATGGTCTCCCAGGACACCGGGGAGGAGTACCCGGTCGAGTTCGCCTACGTCGAGGTGCTCAGGCCCAGCCGCCTGGTCATGACGACCGGGACCGCCGAGGCCACGGCCCGGATCACGGTGACCCTGCAGCCCGTCGAGGAGGGGACCGAGATGACCTTTGCAGTGACCGACCTCCGCACCTCCCCGGAGAACGGGTCGCTGCGCGAGGGATGGGAATCGTCGTTCGGCCGGCTCGCCGCGCTGCTGGGGGAGCCGGCATGAGCACCGAGGAGCAGAGCACCGCCAGCGACCTTCCCCAGCCCAGCGCCAGCAACCTCGCGCAGGCCGGCGCCAGCGACCTCCCCCAGGGCGACGTCCGCCTCCTGCAGAGCCGGACCGCGCAAGAGCTGCTCGGCTCGACCGAGCTGGCCCGGGTGGCCTATGTCGCCAAGGACGCCACCCCCCGCGTCTTCCCGATGCTCTTCCACTGGACGGGCGAGGAGCTCGTGCTGTGCACCTTCGCCGGCGCAGCGAAGATCCACGCGATCCGCGCACGGCCAGACATCGCCGTGACCATCGACGCCCCGACCACTCCGCCGCGGGTGCTGCTGCTGCGCGGGCGGGCGACCGTCGACGAGGTCGACGGGATCGTCCCGGAGTACCGGCAGGCCCACCTGCGCTACGCCGGCCCGGAGCAGGGCGAGGCCAACGTGGCAGCCGTCGACAACCCCGGCGTCCGGATGGCCCGCATCGGGCTGCGCCCGACCTGGGTCGGGGTGCTCGACTTCGTCGCGCGCCTGCCCGGCGGTGTCTCGGCAGAGGAGTTCGACAGGCGAGGCTCCTGATGGCGGAGCTCCTGCTGCTCCCCGGGGCCGGCGGCGACCCGTGGTACTGGCACCTCGTCGTCGCCCGGCTGGAGGGTCGCGGGCACACCGCGGTCGCGGTGGACCTCCCGGCCGGGCAGGAGGATGCCGGCCTGCGGGAGTACGCCGATGTCGCAGTCCGGGCGGCCGAGGGGCTCCGCGAGGTCGTCCTGGTGGCCCAGTCGCTGGGCGCCTTCACGGCCGCCATGGTCGCCCCTCGTCTCCCGGTCCGGGCGCTGGCCTTCGTCAACGGGATGATCCCGCTCCCGGGCGAGACGCCGGGGCAGTGGTGGTCGGCCACCGGGCACGCCGAGGCGCAGGCCGCCGCCAGGGGCGAGCACGACGCGGCCGAGGACTTCACCCACGACCTGCCGCCGAGCGTCGTCCGCGCGATGCACGACCGCCAGCGCGACCAGAGCGCAGCGGCCTTCGCGTCGGCCTGCACCTTCGACACCTGGCCGCGCGTCCCGATCCACGCGCTCGTCGGCGCCGAGGACCGGTTCTTCCCCGCCGCCTTCCAGCAGCGGCTCTGCCGCACGCGCCTGGGCATCGAGCCGGTCGTCGTGCCCGGCGGCCACGCGATCGCGCTGTCCCAGCCCGGCGCAGTGGCCGGCTGGCTGGACCTCGTGGGCAGGGCCTGAGCCTGGGTCTGGCTACGAGGCTCAGAACTGTCCAACGGCCGCTTCGTCGACACCGCCGTGGAACGAGTGGCGTGACCATCCCCACCCCGGGGCACAACTTCCCAGTCCGATAACAGATCGGTTACGGTCACCCCTGGCTCCGTCTCCCCTCCAAGACAGG
Organism: Georgenia sp. TF02-10; assembly: GCF_022759505.1. NCBI lineage: Bacteria > Bacillati > Actinomycetota > Actinomycetes > Allobogoriellales > Allobogoriellaceae > Georgenia > Georgenia sp. TF02-10. The sequence continues at coordinate 1,019,752 of NZ_CP094289.1, forward strand.
ACTGACCCTTGGCTCGACACACCGCGGCGCGCACCGCCGTGCCCGCCGCCCGTCCCGCCGGCGACCCCGCCCCCGGCAGCCGCCGCGCCCTGCGGCAGCAGGCCCAGGGCGCCCCCGCCGCCGCCCCGCACCGCGCCCTGCCCCGCGGCGTCGTCCGCACCGTGCGGGTGGGCGTGCTCGGCGCCGTCGTCGCCGGCACCGGCGCCTTTACCCTCACCCAGGCCGGCGGCCCCGGCACCGAGCCCGCGCTGGCCGCCGTCGAGAGCGGCACCCTCGCCCTGCGCGCCGGCGAGACCGCCTCCCGCTCCCAGCTCGCCGGCCGGCAGGCGCTGGAGGCCGACGGCGCCCGCACCTTCGCGCTGGTCGTCGACGGGCAGACCCGGGACGTGACCACCACCGCCGCCTCCCTGGGCGAGGCCCTCGCCGAGGCGGGCGTGCGGCTGGCCGCGGACGACGTCGTCTCCGCCCCGCTCGCCGAGCCCGTCCCCGCGGGCGAGACGGTGCAGGTCGGCCGCGGCGCCGTCGAGCACGTCACCGAGGAGACGGTGGAGAAGTTCACCACCGTGGAGCAGCCGGACGCCACGCTCCCGGCGGGTGAGCGGCAGGTGGTGACCGCCGGCGTCGACGGCGTCACGACCGACACCTACGAGGTGCGCACGGTGGACGGCAAGGAGGTCTCCCGGACCCTGCTGACCTCCGTGATGGCCAGCGCCAAGGTGGACGAGGTGGTGCGGGTCGGCACGAAGGAGCCCGAGCCGGCCCAGGCCCCGGCCGCCGCCAGCGCTGCCGGGGCGGCCGGCGACGGCGCCGCCGCGGCCGGGCCCACCGCCCAGGCCGCCAGCGGCGACGTCCGGGCCATCGGCGCCGAGCTCGCCGCCGCCCGCGGCTGGGGCGCCGACCAGTTCCAGTGCCTGGACCGGCTGTGGACCAAGGAGTCCAACTGGGACCACCGGGCGGAGAACGCCAGCTCGGGCGCCTACGGCATCCCGCAGGCGCTGCCGGGCAGCAAGATGGGCACGGTCGCCGCCGACTGGCGCACCAACCCCGTCACCCAGATCACCTGGGGCCTGAACTACATCGCCGGGCGCTACGGCACCCCGTGCGGCGCCTGGGGCCACTCCCAGAGCCACAACTGGTACTGAGCCCGCCCGCGCCGGGCACGCACCCCGCCGGGGCCGTCGCCGGCCGGTTCGTGTGGCCGTCCTCACCCTGGACGGCGAGATAACGAATCGGTTACGGTTTGGCCCGGCCCGGCGTGTCCCGGGCACCCCGCGGGCCTGGCCCGCCCCCTGACAGCCGGATCAGTCCCACCGTTCCTGGTCGGCGCCGCACGGGCGCCCCGCCGGTGGGCTGTGCCCGGACCGCGCGTCGAAGGACCGCCGTGACCTCCACCACCCAGCCGCCCGCCACCGGGCCGGCCCCCGCCCCCGCCGACCCGAACCTCCCCGGCTCCCCGGACGCCGCGCCCCCGGCCCGCCGCCGGCGGCTGCGCTGGCTCGGCGTCGGCCTGGCCCCCGTGCTCCTCGCCGGCGGGGCCGTGACCGCGCACGCGCACAAGAGCGTCGACGTCGAGATCGACGGCGAGGCCCGCACCGTGACCACCTTCGCCGGCTCGGTCGCCGGCCTGCTGGAGCAGGAGGGCATCGAGGTCGGCGAGCACGACCTGCTCGCCCCCGGCCCGGGCACCTCCCTCGCCGACGGCGGGGACGTGGTGGTGCGCACCGCGCACCCGGTCACGGTGGACGTCAACGGCGAGCCGCAGGTGGTGTGGACCACCGCGCAGAGCCAGGGCGAGCTCGTCACGAGCTTCTTCGAGTCCGGCCGGGAGGTCACCGTGGCCGCCTCCCGCTCCCACGAGCGGTCCACCCTGGACCTGCCGCTGGTGACCGACGCGCCGGTGGACGTCGTGGCCGACGGCGCCACCAAGCGGGTGGACCTGACCGGCACCGCCACCGCGAACGACGCCCTGGCCGCCGCCGGCGTGGAGGCCGCCCGCACCGACCGGGTGGAGATCGGTACCGCCGACGACGGCACCGTCCAGGTGACCGTCACCCGGGTCGCCCGCAGCGAGCGCGCCAACCTGCACCCGGTGGAGTTCCAGACCGTCGAGCGCCCGGACGACTCGCTCTACGTCGGCGAGCGCGAGGTGGTGCAGGAGGGCGCGACCGGCGTCCGCACCGAGCTGTTCAGCACCATCAAGGTCGACGGTAAGGAGACCCACGCCGTCCGGGTCTCCGACGAGGTGACCACCGCCCCGACGGACCGGATCATCGCCGTCGGCACCAAGGAGCGGCCCGCGCCGACCCCGGCCCCCGCCGCTGCGCCGGTGGCGACGTCCGACGACGACGACGCCGCCTCCGGCTCTGCCACCCGCGCGGCCGCCCCGGCCGCGGAGGCCCCTGCTGCCGAGGCGCCCGCTGCCGAGGCGCCCGCTCCGGCAGCGGCCCCGGCGCCCGCCCCCGCCCCGGCCCCGGCCGCCAGCGCGGCGGGCGGTGGCGTCTGGGCGGCGCTGGCCCAGTGCGAGTCGGGCGGCAACCCGGCCGCCGTCTCCGCCAGCGGCGCCTATCACGGGCTCTACCAGTTCTCCGTGGGCACCTGGCAGTCGGTCGGCGGGTCGGGCCTGCCGTCCCAGGCCTCCCCGGCCGAGCAGACCCAGCGCGCCCAGGCCCTCCAGGCCCGGTCCGGCTGGGGCCAGTGGCCGGCCTGCTCCGCCAAGCTCGGGCTGCGCTGACCGCCGGTCTGCGCTGACCGCCCGGCCGGGCTGGCCCTCGGCCCGCGCCGACCGTCGCCCGCACCGACCATCCGGCCCCGCGCCGACACTCCGGGCGCCGGTCGCCACCACTGGTGGCGGCCGGCGCCCGACCGCGTCTCGCCCACGTCCGGCCCGCCGCGGGCCCGCCCGCCCGGGCACGTAGGCTGCCGGGCGTGACCTCGGACCCCGCCGCGCCCGGCCTGCTCGGCGCCGCCGACGTCCGCCGCATCGCCGCCACGCTCGGGATCCGGCCCACCAAGACCCTCGGGCAGAACTTCGTCCACGACGCCGGCACGGTCCGCCGCATCACCCGCGCGGCCGCCGTCGCCGCCGACGACGTCGTCCTCGAGGTCGGCCCCGGCCTCGGGTCTCTCACCCTCGCCCTGCTCGAGACCGGCGCGCGGGTGACCGCCGTCGAGATCGACCCGGTGCTCGCCAGCGCCCTGCCGGCCACCGTCGCGGCCCGCCAGCCCCGGGCGGCCCACCGGCTCGCCGTCGTCCACGCCGACGCCCTCACCATCGCCGGCCCGCAGGACCTGCCCGGGCCGCCGCCGACCAAGCTCGTGGCCAACCTGCCCTACAACGTCGCCGTCCCCGTCCTGCTGCGCCTGCTCGAGGCGCTGCCGTCGGTCACCGACGTCCTCGTCATGGTCCAGGCCGAGGTCGCCGACCGGCTCGCCGCCCCGCCCGGCTCGCGCACCTACGGCGTCCCCTCGGTCAAGGCCGCCTGGTACGCCGACGCCGCCCGCGCCGGCGCCGTCTCGCGCACCGTCTTCTGGCCGGTCCCGGGCGTGGACTCCGCGCTGGTACGGCTGACCCGCCGCCGCCCCCCGGCCACCCCCGCCGCCCGGGCCGAGGTGTTCGCCGTCGTCGACGCCGCCTTCGCCCAGCGCCGCAAGACCCTCCGGTCCGCCCTGGCTCCCTGGGCCGGCTCGCCCGCCGCCGCCGAGGCCGCGCTGCGGGCGGCCGGGGTGGATCCCGGGCTGCGCGGCGAGCGGCTGACGGTCGCCGACTTCGCCCGCATCGCCGCGCACCGGCCGGCGGGTGCGGCGGGCCGGGCCGGGACGGCAGACGTGGAGACGGCGGACGTGGCCGACCCTGCCGAGGTGGACCGGCACGTGCCGGCCGGCCCGGCTGACCCCGCCTCTGGCACCCTGGCGCCATGACGGCCACCGAGGTGCAGGTGCGGGCGCCCGGCAAGATCAACCTCGCCCTCCGGGTGGGGCCGCCCGGGCCGGACGGCTACCACCCCCTCGTCACGGTCTTCCAGGCCGTCTCGCTCGGCGAGGACGTCGTGGCGCGCCCGGCGGACGGCATCAGCCTGGAGATCCGCGGCCGCGGCACGGACCTGCCCACCGACGGCACCAACCTGGCCGTCCGGGCCGCGGAGCTGCTCGCCCGGACCGTCGGCGTCGACGCCGGGGTGCACCTCACGCTCACCAAGCGGGTGCCGGTGGCCGGGGGGATGGCGGGCGGGTCCGCCGACGCCGCCGCCACCCTGCTCGCCTGCGACCAGCTCTGGGGCGCCGGCCTGGCGCGGGAGGAGCTCGCCGAGCTCGCCGCCGACCTCGGCGCCGACGTGCCCTTCGCGCTCACCGGGGCCACCGCCCTGGGCACCGGCCGGGGGGACGTGCTCAGCCCCGTCCTGGTCCGCGGCACCTACCACTGGGTGCTCGCCGTGCAGGCCGAGGGGCTGTCCACGCCCGAGGTGTTCCGCGCCTTCGACGAGCAGCACGGGTACTCCGCCGGTGGCCGGGCCGCCGATCGGGGCGACGGCGGCCGGTCCGTGGCCCCCGCCGTCACCCCTGCCCCCGCGCCCGCCCCTGCTCCCGCCGTCGACGACGCCCCCGCCCCCGCCGTCGACGACGCCCTGCTCACCACCCTGCTCTCCGGCGACCCGCTCGCGGTCGCCCGCCACCTGGTCAACGACCTCCAGGACGCCGCGGTGGACCTGCGGCCCGAGCTCGGGGACGTGCTGGCCGCCTGCGAGCGGGCCGGGGCGCTGGGCGCCGTCGTCTCCGGCTCCGGGCCCACCGTGGCCGCCCTCGCGCTGGACGGCCCGCACGCGGAGAGCGTCGCCGGGGTGGTGCGCGCCGCCGACGTCGCCGCCGAGGTGCTCACTGTCACCGGGCCGGCGCCCGGGGCCCGGGTGCTCGAGCACGTCCGCGGCCAGCCCTGACCGTCGTCGTGCCACGGCGATGGGCCCGGGACCGGTGGCCGTCACGCCCCGTGTTCCGTGCCGGACGGGCCGGAACCCCGTGCCGGTCAGGCCCGGGACCCCCGGTGCCGCTGCGGCCCCTGACTCCCGCGCCGCTCAGGCCGACCGGCCGCCGGTTCCGACCGGTGCGGTGAGGTAGCGGCCGGTGATGCTGGCCGGGTTACCGGCGACCTCGGCCGGGGTGCCGGCGGCGACGATGCGGCCGCCAGCGGTGCCGCCGCCCGGCCCGAGGTCGATGAGGTAGTCGGCGTTGCTGATCATGTCGAGGTCGTGCTCAATGACGACGACGGTCGCGCCGTTGTCTACCAGGCGCTGCAGCACGTGCAGCAGCACCTGGACGTCCAGGGGGTGCAGCCCGACGGACGGTTCGTCGAGGACGAAGACGGTGTCGTGCTGGTCGCGCTCGAGGTCCGAGGACAGCTTCAGCCGCTGCGCCTCGCCGCCGGACAGGGCCGGCGTCGCTTCGCCGAGGGTCAGGTAGGACAGGCCGAGGTCGGCGAGCAGCTGCAGCCGGGTCCGGACCTTCTTCAGGTCCGGCACGTGGCCGAGGGCCTGGTCGACGGTCATCGCCAGCAGCTCGGGCAGCGAGAGGCCGCTGTCGGTCTCGGCGGCGTGCCGCGGCCGGCGCCGGACCTGGTCGGCCTCGGGGGAGTACCGGGTGCCGCCGCACCGGGGGCAGACGATGTCGACGTCGGGCAGGAACTGCACGTCCAGGGAGATCTGGCCGGTGCCGTCGCACTCCGGGCAGCGCAGGCTGCCGGTGTTGTAGGAGAAGTCCCCGGCCCGCAGGCCGCGCCGCTTGGCCTCCGGGGTTGCGGCGTAGGCGCGGCGCAGGTCGTCCAGGACGCCGCTGTAGGTCGCGACGGTGGAGCGGACGTTGATCCCGATGGGGGACGCGTCGACGACGCTGACCCGCTCCACGCCGGCCGCGCCGAGCTCGGCGACGTGCGCGGGGAGCTGGGCGCCCTTCGCCTGGGCGGCCAGGGCGGGCACCAGGCTCTCGAGCACCAGGGTGGTCTTCCCGGACCCGGAGACGCCGGTGACCGCCACCAGCCGGCCCTTGGGGATGGTCAGGTCCAGGGCGTGCACGGTGTGCAGGGGCGTGGTGCGCAGGTGGATGCCGCCGCGGGCGAACATGTCCTGCTGGCCGGCGGTGGCGCGCACGCGAGTGTCCTGGGTGCCGTCGATGAACCCGGCGATCCGCGAGCGCGGGTTCTGACCCAGCGCGGGCAGCGGGCTGGCGGCGAGGATCTGCCCGCCCTCGGCACCCGACCCGGGCCCGATCTCGATCAGCCAGTCCGAGGCGCGCAGCAGCTGGACGTCGTGGTCGACGATCACCACGGAGTTCCCGTCGTTCAGCAGGTTGCGGACCACGTCGAGGAGCCCGTCGATGTTGGAGGGGTGCAGCCCGATGGAGGGCTCGTCCATGACGTAGAGGACGCCGGTGGTGCGGTTGCGGACGGCGCGGGAGAGCTGGACGCGCTGGCGTTCGCCGGTCGAGAGCGTGGCGGAGGCGCGGTCCAGGGTGAGGTAGCCCAGGCCGAGCCTGCGGAGCATCTGCGCGGTCTCGACCATCTGGGTCACGATGCTCTCGGCCATCGGCACCATCGGCGCGGGCATCGTCGGCGGGATCGTCTGTACCCAGGAGGTGACCTCGTCCAGGGTCTTCCGGGTGGCGTCGGCGAGGTCGATGCCCTGCACCAGGGTGGAGCGCGCCCGGGGGCTGAGCCGGCTGCCGTGGCAGACGGGGCAGGTCTGCACGCTCAGGAACCGCTCGATCCGGTTCAGGCCCTTCTCGGTGTCGGCCTTCTTCAGCGCTTCCTCCACCGCCCGGGTGGCGTTGCGGTAGGTGACCTTCAGGTCGAACAGGTTCCCGTTCTTGGCCGGGTAGAGGATCTGGCGCTGCTCGGTGGGGCCGTGGAAGACGGTGTCGCGCTCGGCCGCGGTGAGCTTGGCGAAGGGCACGTCCGTGCGCACCCCCATCGTCGCGACCACCTGCGCGTTGGCGGCCAGCCCGAACATCCGCCACGGGGCGACCGCTCCCTCCTCGATGCTCAGGCTCTCGTCGGGCACGAGGGAGCGTTGGTCGACGTCGCGGACGGTCCCGGTGCCCTGGCAGCGCGGGCAGGCACCCTCGCTGTTGAACGCGAAGGACTCGGCGCTCGGCGGCCCGAACACGGCGCCGCAGACCGGGCAGGTCAGCGGCACGTCCAGGGCGACGTCCATCGTCGGGGCCAGCCGGTGCCCGTTCGGGCACTGGTGGTGCCCGAGCCGGGAGTAGATCAGCCGCAGGCTGTTGAGCAGCTCCGTCGAGGTCCCGAACGTGGACCGCACCCCGGGGATCCCGGGCCGCTGCCGCAGCGCGAGGGCGGCGGGGACGTGCTCGACGCTGTCGACGGCGGCCCGGCGGGCCTGGGTGAGCCGGCGCCGGGTGTAGGTGGACAGGGCTTCCAGGTACCGGCGGGACCCCTCGGCGTAGAGCACGCCGAGGGCCAGCGAGGACTTCCCAGACCCGGACACCCCCGCGACGGCGACGAGCTCGTTCAGCGGCACGTCGACGTCGACGTTCTTGAGGTTGTGCACGCGCGCCCCGCGCACCTGGATCGCTTCCGGCGCCCGCCGGCCGGGGGAGGTGCTCATGCAGCCGCCTCGTCTGTGGAAGGCCTCGACCCGCCGACGCTACCGCCGACCGCGCCGACCGGCGACGCCGTGCCGGGAGCGGGGCAGCGTGCGGTGCGTGCGGTGGCCGTCCGTGCGACGGGACCGGCTGCCGCGACGCTGGCCCTCCTCGGCCCGCACCTGGGTCGGTCGCCGAGGCCCGTGCCGCCAGCAGGTGGCCCGGGACGCGGGCCCGAGGCGGTCGGGGGCGAGCACATCGTCCGGGCAGCGGTCACCGAGGGACCGACGAGTAGTCGAGGAGCCGCGTACCGATACGTACCGTCTTGAACGGCGCGGCGTCGCTCTGGACCCGCCGCAGCAGCGTCTCGGCAGCCTCGACCCCGAGTGCATGGGTGTCCTGGGCGACGATCGTGATCCCGCCCACGACGTCAGCGAGGAGGAAATCGTCGAAGGCGACGAAGGCCCCTGGTGCCGGCCGTAGCCCGCCCCGGAGCATCTCGATCGTGGTGAGCGAGTTGGCGGACACGATGCCGGTCGGCGCGGACGGCATCTGGGCGACGTAGCGCAGCTGCCGGGCAAGCCGGTCGCGGTCCGGGGTGTGCTGGTAGACCAGGGCCGGGTCGGGTTCGATCCCGTGCCGACGCAGGGCGGCTCTGAACCCTCCGAGCCGCTCCCGCTGGGTGAACAGCGCCGCTTCGTCGCCGAAGTAGGCGATGCATCGGTGGCCGCGCTCCACCAGGTAGTCGACCGCCGCGGCCATACCTCCGGCGTTGTCGGAGAGAACGACGTCGCTGTCGAGACCCTTGGCGGGACGGTCGATGCAGACGACGACGGTGCGCCCCAGGCGACGCGCGAGGTGGCGCTGGACCTTCTCGGTGGGGGCGAGGATGACCCCGTCGACCTGACGCGCGATGAGGGAATCCAGCAGCTCTCGTTCGCGACGGGGATCGCCAAGGGTAGAGCCGACGATCACCGTGGAGCGGTCGCCAACGGCCTGCTCGACGGCGCGGGCGAGCTGGGCGGCGAACGGTTCGGAGATGTCTGGGCAGACGAGCGCGATGGACCGACTGGTCGCCCGGCGCAAGCCTTGCGCCGCAGCGTTCGGCCGGTACCCGAGTGCCGCGATGGACGCCTGGACGCGTGCCCGCGTCGTGTCGGCGACGTAACGCTCCTCGTTGATGACGCGGGACACAGTCTTGATGGCGACTCCGGCATGATCCGCGACCTCCCGGATGGTCGGCCTCGGTCGACTCACAACACTCCCCGATGACGGCCGCTGAACTTCCCCGGGGTGCGCATCGAAGTCCCGACCCCGGAGGCCGCGGTCACTGTAACGGCCGTGGGATGGCGGTTGGTTCGGCGCGGGGTTCCGGCACACCGGCGTGGCGGAGTGCGCAGGCGGTAGGAGTGGCGGAGGCGGTGTCCAGAGCGTCCGTCGTCGCGGTCTTCCTGACGGTCTTCTGACACCGTTGTCATGGTCTCTGACCAGGGATGACGGGCAGGACGCGAGGCCCTGCAGCCGAGATCTGGCGTATCGGACGTGTTGGCCGCTCTCTGCCCACCCCTACGTTGGACAACGGTGTCACCACGGACCATGCCGGTCCCGGACAGGCACCGCCCCTCTGGCACAGCAAGGAGAGATGCATGCGACGACGCAGCTTTCTGACCGCCGCCGGGCTGATGGGCCTGAGCGCGGTGCTTGCGGGCTGCTCTCCGAATCAGCCGCAGCAGGTTTCACGATCCTTGAGCTTCTTCAACGACGCCGCCTCCTGGGAGCCCGGCTACCTGCGGGCAGGAAAGGCGCTGGCCGCGCGGACGGGCTGGTCCCTCGATCCCCAGACCATCCCCAATGCCACCTCCTACGAACAGGTGATGCGGTCCCTGCTGGAGACGCGGAACCCGCCCGACCTGGTCAAGTGGGGCAGCGGCTACCGGACGCAAGACCTGGCGCGGACGGGGACGCTCGCCACGCTGGACGGCGCCTGGAAAACGTCGGTGGCCAACGGCTGGCTCGACGACGCGTTACGGCGAGAGTTCACCTACGACGGTCACGTCTACGGCCTGCCGCTGATCCAGGGCTTCTACGTGATGTTCTACAACACCGCTCTCTGGGCAGAGCTGGAGCTCGAGCCGCCCACCACGTGGGACGAGTTCATGGGCGTGTGCGAGACGCTGAAGCGCGCCGGCGTCACCCCCATCGGCACCACGCAGGTCAACATCTGGCCGGTGGCGAACTGGTTCAGCATGCTCGCGGCCGCATTCGACCCGGACTGGTACCAGGCGGCGTGCACGGGCGAGGCGTCATTCCTCGACGCCGCGCCCCGCGACATGATGAAGCTCTGGCAGGAGATGATCGACCGGGGGTACCACACCAGCTCGGACGCCCTCTCCGACGACTTCCCGGCCATGCTGCAGCAGCGGCGGATCGGGATGCAGCCCACCCCCGTGAGCTGGAGCACCCAGAGCCTCGAGCTCGCCGGGCTGAGCGGCGACGGCGGCTACGACGCCTTCATCCTCCCCAGCGTGCACGGCCAGGGCCTGTCGGTCGTCACCGAGGTGGCCGGGCTCGTCGTGCCCGCGGGATCCACCCGGCTGGACGCGGCCCGGGAGGCGATGAGCAACTGGCTCGCCCCCGAGGTGCAGCAGCCGTGGTCGGACTTCCTCAACGGAAGCTCCGCGAACCAGGAGGTGCCCTGGTCCGACCCCGTCAGCCGGCGCATCCAGAAGCAGGTCAGGGACGAGCAGGTCCGCGTCCTCAACCGCTACTGGGAGAACAGCCCGCCGCCGCTCGTCGTGGGCACCACCCAGGACCTCGGCGGGTTCATGGCCTCGCCCACCGACCCCCGCGGCGTCCTGGAGTCGCTGCAGCGTCGGGCCGAGACCGAGTGGTCCTACTGGCGGGAGGTGACCTCGTGACCGCGACCACCACACGCCGGGGTCCCGGCCGCCAGGACCTGCCGCGGCAGCCCGCCAGGAGAACCCGCCTCGCCAGCCACCCCGGCCGGGCCCCGGCGCCGTTGACCACGAGGATCGCCTTCCTGGCCCCCGCGGCAGTCCTCGTGATGGTCCTCAGCCTGGCGCCGTTCGTCATGACCGTCTGGCGGAGCTTCTTCGACGACAGCCTCGTCGACCCCCACTTCAACGGATGGGGCAGCTACGCCCGCATCATCACCGACCCGGTGATCGTGCGCTCACTGGTGAACACCTTCTTCTGGCTCATCGGCACCGTGGCGATCCCCGTCGGGCTCGGGCTCGCCATCGCCGCCCTGACCAACAGCGTCTCGTGGGGGAAGTACGCGCGGCTGGCGATCGTCATGCCCTACGCGCTCTCGGGCACGGCCGTGGCGGTGATCTGGAACTTCATCCTCCGCGACGACGGCGCCCTGAACGGCCTCCTGGAAGGGCTCGGCCTCGGCTCGCTGGCCCATGCCTGGCTCCTCGAGTGGCCCGCGAACACGATCATGCTGATCGTCGCCAACTCCTGGCAGGCGACCGGGGTGGCCGTGATCCTGTACCTGGTCGGCCTGCAGGGCGTGCCGCGCGAGACCATCGAGGCCGCCGCCCTCGACGGCGTCGCCGGGGTGCGCCGCTTCTTCTACATCGTCTTCCCGCAGCTGCGCGCGACGACCGCCGTCGTGATGGGCATCAGTCTGGCCAACGGACTCAAGTCCTTCGACCTCATCTGGGTGCTCACCAACGGAGGTCCCGGCCGGGCGACCGAGACGCTCGCCGTGAGCATGTACTGGCAGAGCTTCGTCCTCCAGCGGCCCGGCTCGGGCGCAGCGATCGCCGTGATCCTCACCGTCGTCGTGGTCGCCGTGTCCGTCGGCTACCTCCGCCGCCAGCTTCGAACCTCCTGAGGTCGACATGAACAAGCTTCGCTCGGTCGCGATCGTCGTCATCGCCCTGCTGTGGCTCGCCCCCACCTACCTGATCCTCGTCAACAGCTTCACCGCCACGGACGACTACGACGGCACCGTCGCGTGGTTCCCCCGGGGAACTGCTCTCCTGGAGAACATGGCGGCCGCGATGGACGCCGCCAACCTCGGTCCGGCCATGCTGCACAGCCTCTTGTACGCCGTCGTCGCCGGCGTCCTGGCCGTCCTCGTCGCCGCCCTGGCTGGTTTCGTCCTGACCGTGGTGCCGGGCCGCGGCAAGGTGTTCTGGTTCTGGCTGATCTACGCCGGCTCGCTCTTCCCCGCCCAGGCCTTCCTGCGGCCGCTGTTCACCGGATACGCCGACACGGGGCTCTACAACACCCACCTCGGCCTGTACCTGATCTACATCGCCACCTGCATCCCGTTCTCCTTCTTCATCGTCCGCAACCACATGATCACGCTGCCCCGCGAGATCGCCGAGGCCGCCCAGCTGGACGGTGCCGGGTGGTGGACCGTCTTCGGCCGGTTCTATCTCCCGCTGTCGCGCTCCGCACTCGCCGCGGCCTTCATCTTCCAGTTCGTCTGGGTGTGGAACGAGCTCCTGTTCGGCATCACGCTCAGCTACGGGGAGGGTGTCCGACCCGTGATGGCCGCCCTGGCCGGCCTGCAGAGCACCTACGGGACCGTCGGACCTCCGGTCATCCTCGCCGGCGCGCTCCTGGTGTCGCTGCCCACCGTGATCGTCTTCCTCGCCTTCCAGCGCGTGTTCGCCAGCACCCTCAGCACACGTATCTGACCGCCCACCCACCATCACCCGACACAGACAAGGGAGCACCACCACCGTGCCTAACCTGTACTACCAGCACGAGGGAACCTGGTTCGGCGACTGCATGCCGTTCTTCCACGACGGCGCCTTCTACCTGTTCCACCAGCGCGACACGCGCAAGCCCGGACCGTTCGGCGAACCCTTCGGCTGGGCGCTGGCCCGGACCACCGACTTCGTCACGTTCGAGGACCTCGGTGAGGTCATCGCGCGCGGCGGGGACGAGGACCAGGACCAGTTCATCTTCGCCGGTAGCATCTTCGAGGCAGATGGCACCTACTACGCCATGTACACCGGGTACAACCGCGACTACTCGGCCCAGGGCAGGTCGGCCCAGGTGCTCATGCTCGCCACCAGCCCGGACCTGCTGACCTGGACCAAGACCGATACCGAGCTCGTGCCGCCGCAGCCCGGCTACGACCCGGACAACTGGCGCGACCCGTTCGTCCTGTGGAACGACGAGGCGCAGGAGTACCTGATGATCCTCGGGGCACGGAAGGCGGACGGGGACAAGATCCTCACCGGCTCGACCGTCAGCTTTACCTCGCAGGACCTGCAGACCTGGGACTTCCGGGGAGACTTCTGGGCGCCCGGCCTCTACAGCATGCACGAGATGCCGGACCTGTTCCGCATCGGCGACTGGTGGTACCTGCTCACCACCGAGTACAGCGACAGGTCGAAGACCGTGTACCGCATGAGCCGGTCCCTGGAGGGACCGTGGACCGCACCCGTCGACGACGCCTTCGACGGGCGGGCCTACTACGCGGCCCGGTCCGTCAGCGACGGCGAGCGGCGGTACCTCGTGGGCTGGGTGCCGACCCGCGAGCACGACGACGACATGGCGTTGTGGCAGTGGGGCGGCACGCTCGTCGTGCACGAGGTGGTCCAGCGCGCGGACGGATCCCTCGGTGTCCGTATCCCGGGCACGGTTCGTGAGGCGCTGCAGGCCCAGGAGGTCGCCCGGGCCGACGCCTTCGCGCTGTCGAGCACCGACTCCCTCGTGGAGCGCTCGGTCGTGGACGCCGTCCCCGAGCTCGCCCTGCTCAGCACGACGTTCACCGTCACGGACGGCACACGGTCCGTGGGGCTGCGCCTGTTCGAGGACCCTGCCACCGGCGACGCGTACGAGTTCCGCCTGCACGTCGGGGAGCAGCGGCTGGTCTTCGACCGCAGGCCGAACCTCCCCTGGCACCGCAACGACAACAAGGGGCTCGAGCGCCCGTTCACCGTGGCACCGGGCGTCGAGCACACGCTCGACCTGGTGGTCGACGGCGACATCGCCACCCTCTACGTCGACGACGTCGCCCTGAACACCCGTCTGTGCAGCAAGCCTGGACGAGCCCTGGTGATCGACGCGGCCGACGGGGGCGTGCAGGTGGGACCGGCGGTCCTGAGCACGGCCGGCTGACATCGACGGCGCTGCCTCCGAGCCAGGGTCACCTCGCCGGCACGGCCGCACACACATCCGTGCGCGGTGCCGTGCCGGGGACGGGTGAAGTGGTGCTGGTGAATCATGATGCGCGCCCCGCCCGCGCGCAGGTAGGGCGCCAGGGAACCACCGAGGCGCCGGGCCACGGGAAAAGCTCCCGCGCGAGCGGTGCAGCCGGCGCGGGACGGGACCTGTGCGCCTGGGATGTGGCCGGGGCGCGGGCCGCTCAGGTAGCGAGGCTGGATCGCCCAGACGGGGCGGCCGTGTCGTGGTGCGCCACCGCTTCCTCGGGCTGCTCCAGCCCGGCGAAGAGGTCGGGCAGGCGGGGCCCGCCGGGCGGCCGGGGCGGCCAGGCGATGACGTGGTGCTCGCGCCGCAGCGTCCGCTCCCACCTGACCAGGTCGGCGGGGTCCTCGGCGATGACGTGCAGCTGGCTGCGGTGCTCGAGCAGGCCGGCCAGCACCCGGGCGGACACGGCGGTCGTGTCCACCGTGACGCCTACCTCCTCGTCCGGCACGCCGCGCAGGTGGTACACGGCCGTCGGGTCCCACACGGCCAGGCCGCGGGCCGCGCGCCGGTGGTTCCACCGCTCGAAGACCGTCTGGGGCAGCGCCGCGTGGACCAGCCGCTGGAAACCCGGCAGGCCCGCCGCGGCGCCCTGCCGGAAGGCGGCGTCGGTCGCGGCGCCGACGGCGATGTGGTCGGGATGGCCGGTGAGCCCGTCCGGGCCGAAGGTCGCGACGACGGCGGGCTTCTCCTCCGCCAGGATCTCCCCGATCCGGCCGGCCAGCTCCTCCTCTGGCACCCGGCTCACCTCGCCGTCGTCCAGCCCGAGCCACTCGTGCCGGTCCGGTGGGCGGCCGTGGGCCCGCCAGGCCGCGGCGTCCTCGGCGCGGCGGATCGACCCGAGGGTCTCCCGGGTGGCCGGGAAGCCGTCGCGGATGTCGCCCGCGCCGCCGTCGGTGGCGTGGACGAGGACGAACCGGAAGCCCGGGTCGGCGGCGTGCAGGGCGACGGTGCCGGCCACGCCGTAGGCGTCGTCGTCGGGATGTGCCACGACCTGGAGGAGGGTGCGTGCGCCCATGCCGGAGAGGGTCCGCGCGCCCGGCGAGGCGGGTCAAGGAGTTTTCGTGCAATCGACACAACCGACGCAAATCGACGCGACCGAAGCGACGCGACGGACGCGATCGACGCGACAGACGCGATCCCGCGACAGAGGCGACTGGCGCGACCGACGCGACCGACGCGACAGAGGCAACAGGCGCGACCGACACGGTGACGCCGACTGCCGCATAAGCCGCCGGGCGCGACGCGAGGCCGGGATTGGCGCAGCGAGCACCGAGTACGCCAACGTCCCCATGCCGCCGGTCCCCGGTAGCCCCGCCGTGCCTGAGACACTGGAACCCGTGCACGCACCGACCCGGACGACCTCGTGAGCCACCTCCTCGGGCTGGAGGGCGTCGGAGCCGTGGTCGGCGCCCGGCCCCTGCTCGCCGGCGTCACCCTGGGCCTGGAGGACGGGATGCGGGTCGGCGTGCTCGGCCGCAACGGCGCCGGCAAGTCCACCCTGCTGGCGCTGCTGGCCGGCCGCCGCGAGCCCGACGCCGGGCGGGTCACCCGCGCCGGCGGCACCCGCGTCGTCACCCTGGACCAGGCCGACGACCTCCCGCCCGAGGCTGCCGTGCGCGACGTCGTCCACCCCGGCGTCGCCGAGCACGTCTGGGCCTCCCAGCCGACCGTCCGGGACATCCACGCTGGCCTGCTGACCGACGTCCCCCTCGACGCCGCCGTCGGCACCCTCTCCGGCGGGCAGCGCCGCCGGGTCGCCCTCGCCCGCGTCCTGACCACCGACGCCGAGGTCCTCGTGCTGGACGAGCCGACCAACCACCTCGACGTCGAGGGGGTGGACTGGCTCGCCCGCCACCTCCAGGCCCGCTACCGGCGCGGCGCCGGGGCCCTCGTCGTCGTCACGCACGACCGGTGGTTCCTCGACGCCGTCTGCAGCGCGGTGTGGGAGGTCGTCCCGGGCGACGACGGTCCCGGCGGGCGGGCGCCCCGACCGGGGCACGTGGAGACCTACGAGGGCGGGTACGCCGCCTACGTCCTCGCCCGCGCCGAGCGGTCCCGCACCGCCGCCCTGGCGGAGGAGAAGCGAGCCAACCT
Organism: Georgenia sp. TF02-10; assembly: GCF_022759505.1. Classification (NCBI taxonomy): domain Bacteria; kingdom Bacillati; phylum Actinomycetota; class Actinomycetes; order Allobogoriellales; family Allobogoriellaceae; genus Georgenia; species Georgenia sp. TF02-10. The sequence continues at coordinate 1,035,634 of NZ_CP094289.1, forward strand.
GCTCCGCAAGGAGCTCGCCTGGCTCCGCCGCGGCGCGCCGGCCCGCACCGCCAAGCCCAAGTTCCGGCTCGACGCCGCCGCGGCCCTCGTCGCCGACGAGCCGCCCCCGCGCGACCCCCTCGAGCTGACCCGGCTGGCCACCGCCCGGCTGGGCAAGGACGTCCTCGACCTCGAGGACGTCACGGTGGTCTACCCGCCGCGCCCCGGGGACCCGCAGCCCGCCGCGCCGGCCGCTCCCCGGGCCGCCGCCGGCGGCCACGCCGCGGACGCTCCCGACGGCGGCCACGCCGGGGACGCTCCCGACGGCGGCCGGGTGGTCCTCGCCGACGTCACCTGGCGCCTGGCACCGGGGGAGCGGGTCGGCCTCGTCGGCGTCAACGGTGCCGGCAAGTCCACCCTGCTCCGGCTGCTCGCCGGCACCCAGCAGCCCACCTCTGGGCGGGTGCGGCGGGGCAAGACCGTCCAGGTCGCCCAGCTCTCCCAGGAGACCGACGAGCTCGACGCCGTCGCCCACCTCCGGGTGGTCGAGGCTGTGGAGCAGGTCCGGGGCCGGGTGCAGGTGGGCGGCAAGGAGCTCACCGCCGGCCAGCTGGTGGAGCGCCTCGGGTTCACCCGCGAGCGGGCGTGGACCCCGGTGGCCGACCTCTCCGGCGGCGAGCGGCGCCGGCTGCAGCTCCTGCGCCTGCTCGTCGCCGAGCCCAACGTCCTGCTCCTCGACGAGCCCACCAACGACCTGGACACCGACACCCTCGCCGCCGTCGAGGACCTGCTGGACGGCTGGCCGGGCACGCTCGTCGTCGTCTCGCACGACCGGTACCTGCTCGAGCGGATCACCGACCACCAGGTCGCCCTGCTGGGCGACGGCGGCCTGCGGGACCTGCCGGGCGGGGTCGAGCAATACCTCGAGCTGCGCCGGGCGCAGGCCAAGCAGGCGGCGTCGGACAGACCAGGCGCCACGGCGGCCTCGGCGGTCCCGGCCGAGTCCGAGGAACGGTCCGCCATGACTGGCGCGGAGCGTCGGGCCGCCCAGAAGGAGATCGGCGCGATCGAACGACGCCTGGAGAAGCTGTCGGGAAGCATCGAGGCGGTGCACCAGCGCCTGGCCGACCACGACCAGAGCGACTACGAGGGCCTGCGGCAGCACACCGACCGGGTGCGGCAGCTGGAGACCGAGGTCGCGCAGCTGGAAGAGCGTTGGCTCGAGCTGTCCGAGCTCGTCGGCTGACGCCGGCGGCCGCTCCCTGCTCGCGCGAGGACGCTCCTGACGTGCGCCCGGTGCCGCTGCCGGCCGACGGCGGGCGTGCGAGTGCTGGCGACTGACCGAGTGTACGGAGCGCCCGCGGGCACTCAGTCGAACAGAGCGGGCTCGCCCCCCCGGGCCGTCAGTCGAACAGGGTGGGCTCGCCGGCGGGGTCCGGCGGCGAGGGGGCTGCCCAGGCACGGATCGAGGCGTTGGGGTCGCCGGCGGCGAGGGCACGGGCGCGATCGGCCTCGCCGTGCTCGGCCAGATGCTTCAGCGCCGCGAGCCGCGGTCCCTGGTGCGGCCACCCGAGGGCCGCGTCGATGACCGTGCGCACCGAACCGGCGTCGAGCGCGCCGACGGCGTGCACCGCCCCGGTCACCACCGCGGCGCCGTCGCGGGCCGGCAATGCCCGGGCCCGGCGGAGCACGTCCGCGACGCTGGACCGCCGGCGCACCAGGCACCGCCGGGCGGCCCACGTCCGCAGCGGGGGACGCACCTCGCGGCGGTTGGTCACCGGTGTGGCAGGGTCGATGCGGATCTCTCGGGGCGGTGCGGGGGTCTGGTCCGAGGGGCCCATCTCGTGCTCGATGAAGGCCTCCCCGAACCAGCCGGAGGGATGCACGTACCGCACCTCGTCCTGCCACAGGAACTCGTCGGCGAGCAGATCCTGCTCGGCATCCTCCAGCAGCCCGGACTCCAGCACGCCGGCCAGCACCCGGGCGCTGGTCCGGCGCCACCGCCAGTCCGTCAACAGCAGGAGTGCGGAGTCGAACGGGTGCGGCTTGCCCGCACCGTGCAGCCGGCGGAACGCCTCGACAGCGATCCTCGGCTCATGCTCCGATCCGTTCCCCCACACCAGCAGCCGCCACAGCTGAGGGGCATTGCGCGCGTCTGCCACGTCCAGCTCGTATGGCATCTTCGCAACGTCGACCACGCCTGGGTCTGCCGCGGCGACCACGTGCCGTGCCCGTCCCTCGGTCATCGCTCCCCCGAATCGGCCAGTGCCTGTTCCTCGACCAGCACGCCCTGCCGTTCGTAGCGCTTCCGGGTCTTGCTGAACCGCACCACCACCGCGCTCAGTCCACTCGCCTTCCGCGCCCGACGGGTGCGGGCGGCGTCACCTGCGGGCAGGAAGACCAGGTGGTCGAGGTTGGCGCAGGACAGGCACCGCGGGCCGGCGTCCTCCATGATGAGCAGCCCCTCGCCGGACTCGCCGCACTCCGTGCAGGTGAAGGCGCTGCGCGGCGAGATCACCACGAGATCCGGCGGCTTGCTCTGCTGCTCGGCCAGTCGCTGGCGCTTCTTCGCGGACAGGTCGGGGGAGACCCAGTGCGTGCGGTAGGCGCGCTCGATGTCCGGAGCGCCGCTCGCGCTGAACCGCAGCGTGCGGCGGTCGCGGGTGCGGGCGACGTAGGCCGTCTCGCTGGGCCGTAGCCCACGCTCCCGTGCCCAGCTGCGGAAGTACTTCATGGCCGAGGAGAGCTTGGCGAGGTTGGCCTGGGCCTCCGCTTCCAGGAACGGAACGCGCCCCTGGCGCCACCGGTCGACCGCGGACGGAGCGAGCCAGCCGAGACCGACCAGGACGTCGATCGGGCTGACGAACTGGTGGTCAGACAGCGCCTGCTCGCCCGCTCGGACCACGCGGCCCTGGAGGCGCTTCTGGGAGTCCGTCGCCATGGCTCCCCATCCTCTCAGTCTCGCGAGCGTCTTCTCAGGTTCTCGACCCTCCTCGCCAAGGTCGCCGTCGCCCTGGTCACGGGCGACGGCGTGACGTCACCGCCCGGGGCTCTCGCCCGGTGTGGAGCCCGGCAATTCTCGACGAACTGGTCTACCACGAGGCCAAGAAGCTCGTCGAGCGAGGAACGCCCGAAGGTGAGGCCGAGAGGTCCGCACAGAGGCTGATCAACCAGATGTCGCAGGCGTTCGACGACGCGCTCGTCACGGACTGGGAGCCCCTAGATGGCACCTACAGCCTGCCGGATCCCCATGACGAGCATGTCGTCGCCGCCGCGGTCGTGGGTGGCGCCGAAGTCATTGTCACGGAGAACGTCAAGCACTTCCCGGCAGCGAAGCTCCCCGCGTCGATCCACGCAGTACCGGCACGGGACTTTGCCTACGACACGGTACGGCAGCACCTCACGCAGGCATGCCGGGCCGTGATCGCGATATGTGAGCGCAGTGGACGGCACGGCCCAAAACTCACAGCGTCCGGTCTACTGACGCTCCTCGACGAGCGGTACAAGATGACGGCAACCGTAGAACTTCTCTCCGTCGCGCCGGGGCTGCGTGAGCTAATTCAGTGAGAGGCGCAGACCAGCCCCGAGCCGGCCCCCAAGATTGCTCCGACGCCCCCGAACCTACCCCCCAGATTCAACGACAGGCCCTGCAGTAGGCGAGGTTTAAGAGGCCACGATTCTTGGCCTGTGCCTCCGCTTCGAGGAACGGAACGCGCCCCTGGGCGCCACCGGTCGACAGCGGACGGAGCGAACCAGGCGAGACCGACCAGGACGTCGATCGGGCTGACGAACTGGTGGTCGGACAGCGCCTGCTCGCCCGCTCGGACCAGGCGGCCCTGGAGGCGCTTCTGGGGCCCGTCGCCATGGCTCCCCATCCTCTCAGTCTCGCGAGCGTCTTCTCAGGTCCTCAACGATCCTCGCCAAGGTCGCCGTCGCCCTGGTCACCGGCGTCGGCGTGGTTGGGTCGCGACAGCCGGGGTGCGGCTGGTCCTGGTGTCGGCACTGGTGCTGGGAGCGCAGGTGCTGAGCATCTAGCAGCGGGCTCACTCGTCGTGGTCCTGCCGGCGCTGGGGACGACACCGACAGACGCTCCGGCGCAGCGACGACGCCTGACCGCCACCTTCTGGGCGTCACCCGGCAGGACGCTGCCGGAGTGACCGACCAGAGTCAGCGGTCGTGGCCCTTGCTCCGTGAGTCACCCGCCCAGGCGGTCTGCGGCGCATGGTGCCTGGTGGGAAGCCCGGAGTATCCTCTTGGCATGTCCCGTTTGGAGCGCATTACCGTCGACCCAGGGGTATGCCATGGCAAACCCACGGTCCGCGGCATGCGCATCACGGTTGAGACGATCCTCGAGCTCCTGGCCAGCGGTATGTCGTTCGATGAGCTTCTGGCTGACTACCCCTACCTGGAGCGTGAGGATCTCCTCGCGGCCCTCGAGTACGGTGCGGCCGCGTCAGGTGGACGTCACGTGGTCATCACGGGCCCGTGAAGCTCCTCGTCGATGCTCAACTACCCCCTCGCCTTGCGACCTACTTGAGGTTGAAGGGCCACGACGCTGTCCACACGGTGTCGCTCCCGGGTGGCGTCCTCGTGCCGGACGCCGAGATTGCCGCCATCGCCGACAGGGAGGGCGAGTGGTGGTGACAAAGGACGCTGACTTCCATTACGCTTATCTTGCCACGAGCTCGCCGGAGAGATTGCTGCTGGTCGCCACGGGAAATATCCGCAATGACGATCTGCTCGCACTGTTCGACGAACGGCTGGACGACATCGCTGCGGCCTTCACCGAAGCCAAGTTCGTAAAGTTCCACCGCGAGGTGCTGATCGTTCACGGTTAGGAGTAGGCGGATCCCTCATCCCGACCGTCACCAGGACGTGCCCACGGCTGTGTCCGGTCTCCCTATAGCAGGCATGCTCCCGACCACGAGGTCGCCCTCCTCGGCGACGGCGGCCTGCGGGACCCACCTGGCGTGGTTGCGTAGTACCTCCAGCTGTGGCCCAGAACCAACGGCGCCGGCGTCGTCGTCACGCCTCGTCGAAGTGCAGCAGCACCGTGCGCAGGGAGTCCCGGAGGACCGCCCGCTCGGTGTCGTCGAGGCCACCGAGCAGCTCGTCCTCGGAGGCCAGCAGCGCCGACATCGCCGCATCCACCCGTCGCCTGCCCTCGGCGGTCAGCCGCACCTGCACCACCCGCCTGTCCGCGGGGTCGGCTGCTCGGACGACGAGACCGTGCGCCTGCATCCGGTCGATGCGGTTCGTCATCGTCCCGGAGGAGACGAGCGTCTCGGCGATGAGCCGGCCGGGCGTGAGCTCGTACGGCTCGCCCGCCCGGCGCAGCGCGGAGAGGACGTCGAACTCCCACGCCTCCACGCCGTGCTCGGTGAACGCCTTCCGCCGGGTGAGGTCCAGGTGCCGGGCGAGGCGGGTGACCCGGGAGAAGACGTGCAGCGGCATGGTGTGCAGGTCCGGGCGCTCCCGCCGCCACGCCTCGACGATCCGGTCCACCTCGTCCCGGCGCTCGGCCGGCGGGCCGAGCTGGCCGTCGTCCGGGTGCGCAGGCGTGTAGGGCTGGCCGGAGCGTTCCGGCGGTCCGGGCGTCTGGGGATGTCTCGCGTCGTCGGGAAGTGCGAGCGCCTGGCGGCTGCGCATGTTCTCCGCGCGCGGGCCCGTCGGCCCCACGATAGGGTCACGACGGTCCCCGGGGTTCGTCGGCCGGCGCGCGCTCATGCGCTTGAGATTACTTGACATCGAGATACTGGATCTGGATCCGGGCGCCGACGAGGCGGGGCGGCCAGGCCGCCTCGATGACGGGCCCAGGCCGGCAGGCTGGGTGGCACACATGCAAGGGAGGGACCGTACCGACCTGGGGCGGTCCTCTCTTTCGTTCTAGGCGACTACGCCTGCGGCCTGCTCGTTCGCGTTCGCTTCGTCCTGGGCCACTTCTTGGTGGTGCTGGTCGGGGTTCGCCCGTACTTCTTCTCGTAGTCGGCTCGCAAGCCCGCGACGATCTGGCGCTCCTCGTCACTGATCGGGTCGGCCTTGCCGGCAGCGATTCGCTCAGCGAGCGCGCTCGGTCGGCCGCGCATCGTCCCCACTATCACCACCTCCTCCGTCTGCATTGTCCGGCACACTGCCGCCGGTGTCCATGCCGCCCGTCACTTCCTCGGTCACGGCGATGATGAGGCCGTACTCGATCTGCATAGCCTCATTGCGCAGCGCTTCGAGCGCACGCAGGCCGATCAGGCGGTCCCTCCGCTCGTCGGAGCGGGCCAGGTTCAGCGCCCACTCGGCACGGTCCCACCACTCCTGGCGCTCCGCCCCATGCCTGGCGGTGTGGACTGCCACTTGGGCAGCGCCATAGGCGATCGCCGCGCCGATGAGGGTGAACCCCGGGCACCGCCATCGGGGTGTCCCCGTACCCACCGTGGGGAAACAACCGACCAAAGGGCCCCGCCCGGAGGCTTCCAGCGTGAGCCCCGTGCTCTTCCGTGGCCGGGCACGTGGTGGGGCGGCAAGATGGCCGCGACAACGTGGACGACCTAGCCGCGGAGGGCTGCACCGTGAACGCCGAAGTGCAGGAGTTGCGTGACGGTCTGAGCCGTTTCCTCGCCCAGGTCCGCGACGGTCGCACGGTCACCGTGACCGATCATGGCTGGCCGATCGCCCGCATCGTGCCGGTCGACCGGACCGGCCGGCTCGAGCAGGTTGTGAGCCAGGGCCGCGTCCGAGGGGCCCGAACCCGGAAGGTGCCCGCCCCGCGGCCCGTCGTCGGCACCGGGACGGTCAGCGACCTTGTGGCCGAGCAACGCCGATGATCGGGTAGCTCGACACCTCCGCCTCCGAACCGCTGCTCATCGACGGGCCAACGAGCGCGAGCGACGAGCCCACGAGCGCCGATGGTCGACGCTCGAGTGACGACGCCGACGCCATCGTCAGCACCTCCCCCGCCTGGCCCACGCCGGACGCCCGCGGGACGGTGGCGGCCCGGATCCCGCCGTCGTCGGCGCGGCCATGGCCGGTCCCGCTGGCCTAGCCGGTCCCGCTGGCCTCGCCGGTCCCGTTGACGTGGGTCCCGAGGGCCTGACCGGAACCGCAGTACGGAACCGTCCGCCGCCCGTCCCCCGACGGCCGACCGCGCCCGCCTCAGCCCTTGAGCGCCTCGGTGACCTTCATCCGCCCGCCCGTGTGCAGCACCGCCCGGCGGTACACCCGCGCCGCCACCCACACGAGCAGCGGGATCGTCACCAGCGCGATGGCGAGGGACAGCGCCATCTCCCACGTGGTCACGGCGTTGAAGGCGTCCCGCACCGGCATCATGAACGGGGCGAAGAACGGCACCTGGGACATGACCCGCACGGCCGTGCTGTCCGGGTCCGAGGTGACCATGAACATCGTCACGTAGAACGGGACGAACATCAGGAACATCAGCGGGGTGGTCACCGAGCCGATGTCCTCCTGCCGGGACACCAGGGCGGCGAAGCCGCCGAAGAGCAGGGCGTAGAGCAGGTACCCCACCAGGAACCACACGACGAGCCAGACGAGGGCGGCGCCCAGGTCCAGCTCGAAGGTGTCCGTCAGCCCCAGGTAGGCCGCCGCGGCGGCGGAGGCGCCGCCGAGGAGGAGGATCTGGATGAGCCCGTAGATCCCGATGCCGATGATCTTCCCGGCCAGCAGCTGGGTGGGCCGGATGGTGGCCAGCAGGATCTCGACCACCCGGGAGGTCTTCTCCTCCACCACTCCCATCGCGATCGTGCTGCCGGTGCTGACCAGCGTGAAGAGCAGCAGGGTCACCATGATGACGGCGACCAGGTACCCCGGTCCGTCGAAGAAGCTCTCGTCCTCCTGGAGCACCTCGAGCTGGGGGACGGCCTGGGCCAGGGCCGTGCGGAAGGCGGCGGGGTCCCCGCCGAGCTCGCTGACCTGGGTGTCGATGACGTAGGCCTGCACCGCCGTCGAGACGACCTGCTGGAGCTCCTCGTCCGGCTCCTCCGCGGTCATCAGGGTGGGCGCGGCCGGGTCCCCGCCGACGAAGGCGTCCAGGGAGGGGTCGGCGTCGTCCGCGGGCAGGATCCGCTCCTCCGCCTCCGTGCGGGAGAGGGTGGAGACCTCCAGGGGCAGGTCCTGCTCGGCGGCCGCCGCCTCCAGCGGCCCGGTCAGCTCTGCGGCGGTGGTGTCGACGGCGACGGCGGTCGTGTCCGGCTCGCTGTCCCGGTTCAGGAAGTACCCGCCGACGACGGTGCCGACGAGGATGACCGCCAGCATCACCGCCATCGAGATGATGTTGGCCTTGGTCATCAGGCGGGTGCTGACCTCGCGCTTGGCGACCATCCAGACGGTGCTCAGCGCGTCCATGCGGCCTCCTTCGGCTGGCCGACGGCGGCCGGATCGGCGGCGCCGTCGGGCGGTGGTTCCTCCGCGCTGACGACGTCGCGGAACAGGTCGGTCAGGGTCGGCCGCAGCGGCGAGAACTCCCGCACGGCGGCGTGGCCGAGGGCGGTGGTGAGCAGCGTGCGGGCGGCGGGCTCGCCGTCGAGCGCGACGACGACGCCGCTGGCCCGGCGGGCCGGGCCGAGGACGGTGGTGCCCGGGACCGCCCAGGACCGGACGGCGTCGGCGTCGACGGCCGGGCCGGCGTCGAGCAGCCAGCGGGCGTCCTCGGTGGTGCGCAGCTCCTCGATCGTGCCCAGGGCCTCCATCTGGCCGGCGCGGATGATCCCGACCCGGTCGCACAGCCGCTCGACCAGGTCCAGCTGGTGGGAGGAGAAGATCACCGGCACCCCGGCGTCGGCCCGCTCCCGCAGCACCGCGCTCATCACGTCCACCGCCACCGGGTCCAGGCCGGAGAAGGGCTCGTCGAGGACGAGGACGTCCGGGGCGTGGACGAGCGCGGCGGCCAGCTGCACCCGCTGCTGGTTGCCCAGGGACAGCTTCTCCACGTGGTCCCCGCGCCGCGGCCCGACGCCGAGCCGGTCGGTCCAGTAGGTCATCGCCTCCCGCGCGGCGTCCGGGGACATCCCGTGCAGCCGGGCCAGGTAGGTCAGCTGCTCGCCGACCTTCATCCGCGGGTACAGGCCACGCTCCTCGGGCATGTAGCCGACCCGCCGGCGGGCCGTGAGATCCAGCGGCCGGCCCTCCCAGCGGACCTCCCCGGAGTCGGCGGCCAGGACGCCGAGGACGATCCGCATCGCCGTGGTCTTGCCGGCGCCGTTGGAGCCGACGAAGCCGAAGATCTCCCCGGCTCGGACGTCGAAGGTGAGGTCCTGCAGCGCGCGGAGCGTGCCGTAGGTCTTGTTGAGATGGTCGATCTCGAGCGCGCTCATCTGGCTCCTCGGGCAGGGGTCATCGGGGCGGGGATCGGCGGCCGCGCGCAGGTTATCAGCCGGGTCCTGCCCCCCGGGCGGCGCCGCGCCGGTATTCGGACGACGGCGGCCGGTGTCGTTGGCCGCGGGCGGCTGACGGCGGCCGGCGGCGAGATCTCTCAGCGCCGCTCGAGGGTCTGCAGCCGCGGCCGGCGCTCCAGCCCGGACAGCCCGTTCCAGGCCAGGTTCACCATGTGCGCGGCGACCTCGGTCTTGTCCGGCTCGCGGGCCTCGAGCCACCACTGCCCGGTCAGGGCGATCATCCCGACCAGCATCTGGGCGTACATGGGGGCGGCTGCGGCGTCCAGGCGCCGGACCCGGAACTGCTCGGCGAGCAGGTGCTCGACCTGGCTGGCGACGTCGCCGATGAGGGAGGAGAAGGTGCCGGTGGCCTGCGCGACGGGGGAGTCCCGGACGAGGATGCGGAAGCCGTCGGTGTTGGCCTCGATGTAGTCCAGCAGCGCCAGCGCGGTCCGCTCGACGACGACCTTGGGGTGCCCGCCGGCGGAGAGCTGGGTGGTGAGCATCCCGAGCAGGCGTTGCACCTCGCGGTCCACCACGACGGCGTAGATGCCCTCCTTGCCGCCGAAGTGCTCGTACACCACCGGCTTCGAGACCTCGGCCCGCGCGGCCACCTCCTCGACCGAGGTGCCCTCGAACCCCTTCTCGGCGAAGAGGCTGCAGGCGACGCGCACCAGCTGCTCCCGGCGCTGGCTGCCGGTCATCCGCGCCCGGGGCGCACGTGCCTTCTGCGACGCCACGGTCCCCATCATGCCTGCTGGCCGCCGGCGAGCGGGCGCTGATCCGCGGCCCCCGGGCCGGCGGGAGCCGCGCCGCGACCGGCCGGAGCCGCCCCGCGATCGGCCGGAGTAGCCCGCGACCGGAGGGAGCAGCCCCGCGACCGACCGGAGCCGCCGCGCGACCGGCCGGAGCGGTCGCGCGGGGTCGGGACAGCCCCGACGCGGGCCGGCGGCGCCCGTCTGGCGGCTGGCAGACTGAGGTGCGCGAGCGCGCTCCGCCGCCGGCAGGAGCGCGGGCACGAGCGCGTTCCGCCCTGGTGTAACGGCAGCACGCAGGCCTTTGGTGCCTTGTGGTCCGGGTTCGAATCCTGGGGGCGGAGCCGGTGGCCGGGTATGGGCTGGCGGGTGGAGGACTGGCTCCTGCTGCGCGAGGACGACTGCTGTGCGAGTACGACGGGATGATCAAGGACCGCGATCTCGCCGCGGGCGCCCCGGGCGCCTCGTCGAGATGGAGAAGACCCGCGAGGACGCGCTCCGAGGCCGGTGCCCGCGTGCTGCGCTTCGTCCACCAGGACCTCCTCGATTTCCGGGCGACCTTCGAGCGGATCCGCTCCGCTCCCGCCGTCCCTCCGGGTCGATGCGCGGCCGGTGCCCGGTCTCCTGCCCGTCCCAGGGGCCAGAGGCGCCCGACGGGGGCGATAGCCCCGGCGCGAGGACCGCGCCGGGTCGCCGTCGCCCGCCGGACGGCCGCGTCGGCGCCCACCGGCCCGACGATAGAGTGGCCCGTGCACGACGCCCGGAGCGAGGCCGGGCGGTGACCATCCTGAGGGAGCCGGCGTGAGCCTGACCCAACCTGCCGCCGTCGTCGTCCTTGCCGCGGGGGAGGGCACCCGGATGCGGTCCCGCACCCCCAAGGTGCTGCACGAGATCGGCGGGCGCAGCCTCCTCGGGCACGCGCTCGCCGCGGCCCGCGGGCTGGACCCGGCGCGGCTGGCCGTGGTCGTGCGGCACGGGCGGGACGCCGTCGCCGCCCACGCCACCGCGGTGGACGGCGGCGTCCTCGTCGTCGACCAGGACGCCGTCCCGGGCACCGGGCGGGCCGTGCAGTGCGCCCTGTCCGCGCTCGACGCCGCCACCCACGCCGCCGCCGTCGCCGGCCACGACGGGCCCGGCGCCCCCGCCCACGACCCGGCCCCGCCGGTGCTCACCGGGCCGGTGGTCGTCACGGCCGGGGACACCCCGCTGCTCGACGCCGCCACCCTGACCGAGCTGCTCGCCGCGCACGCCGCCGGCGGCAACGCCGTCACCGTGCTCACCACCACGGTGGCCGACCCCACCGGGTACGGCCGGGTGCTGCGCGAGGGCGGCGCCGTCGTCGGCGTGGTGGAGGAGCGCGACGCCACCCCCGAGCAGCGGCAGGTCCGCGAGATCAACACCTCCACCTACGTCTTCGACGCCGCCGTGCTGCGCGAGACCCTCGGCGGCCTGGGCCGGGACAACGACCAGGGCGAGGTCTACCTCACCGACGTGATCGCCGCCGCGCACGCCCGCGGCCGGCGGGTCGGCGCCGTCACGGTGGCCGACCCCTGGCTGGTGGCCGGCGTCAACGACCGGGTCCAGCTCGCCGAGCTGGGCGCCGAGCTCAACCGCCGCACCCTGACGCGGTGGATGCGCGCCGGCGTCACCGTCGTGGACCCGGCCAGCACCTGGGTGGACGTGTCCGTCGAGCTCGCGCCGGACGTGACGCTGCTGCCCGGCACCCAGCTGCACGGCCGCACCCGGGTCGCGGAGGGCGCGCGCGTCGGCCCGGACACCACGCTGACCGACGTCGCCGTCGGCCCCGGCGCCACCGTGGTCCGCACCCACGGCGCGGGCGCCGTGCTCGGCGCGGACGTCACGGTCGGCCCCTTCGCCTATCTCCGGCCCGGCACCGAGCTGGGCACCGGCGGGAAGATCGGCACCTTCGTGGAGACGAAGAACGCCCAGATCGGCCCCGCCGCGAAGGTCCCGCACCTGACCTACGTCGGCGACGCCACCATCGGGGAGGGCTCGAACGTCGGCGCCTCCTCGGTCTTCGTCAACTACGACGGCGTGGCGAAGCACCGCACCACGATCGGCGCGCACGCCCGCACCGGGTCGGACAACATGTTCGTCGCGCCGGTGACCGTCGGCGACGGCGCCTACACCGGGGCCGGCACCATCGTCCGGGAGGACGTCCCGCCCGGGGCGCTGTCGGTGACCGGGGCCGGGCAGCGGATCCTCGAGGGCTGGGTGCTGCGCCGCCGGGCCGGCACGCCCTCCGCGCTGGCCGCCGAGCGGGCCCTGGCCGACGGCGGCGGCGGGCTGGGCGCGCAGGCGCGGGCCGAGCGGGCCCGGCCGGGCCCGGAGCCGCAGACACCGCGGGACCATGCCGCCCGCGCGGCGGAGGGCCGCGAGCGATGACGGGGATCGTCACCAGCGGCGCCAAGCGGCTGGTCGTGGTCACCGGCCGCGCCCACCCCGCCCTCGCGGCCGACGTCGCCAGCGCGCTCGGCATCGAGCTGCTGCCCACCACCGCCTACGACTTCGCCAACGGCGAGATCTACGTCCGGTTCGCCGAGTCGGTGCGCGGCACCGACGCGTTCGTGCTGCAGTCCCACGGCACGCCGATCAACAAGTGGCTGATGGAGCAGCTGCTGATGGTCGACGCGCTCAAGCGCGGCTCGGCCAAGCGGATCACCGTCGTCGCGCCGTTCTACCCCTACGCCCGCCAGGACAAGAAGCACCGCGGCCGGGAGCCCATCTCCGCCCGGCTGGTGGCCGACCTGTTCAAGACCGCGGGCGCGGACCGGCTGCTCAGCGTGGACCTGCACGCCGCGCAGACCCAGGGCTTCTTCGACGGCCCGGTGGACCACCTGTGGGCCATGCCGATCCTCACCGACTACGTCCGCACCCGGGTGGACGTCGGGAACGTCGCGGTGGTCTCGCCCGACGCCGGCCGGATCCGGGTGGCGGAGCAGTGGGCCGCCCGCCTCGGCGGGGCGCCGCTGGCGTTCGTGCACAAGACCCGGGACATCAACCGGCCCAACTCGACGGTGGCCAACCGGGTGGTCGGGGACGTCCAGGGCCGCACCGCCATCCTGGTGGACGACCTCATCGACACCGGCGGCACGATCACCGAGGCGGTGAAGGTGGTGCGCGCCGCGGGGGCCTCGGACGTCATCGTCGCGGCCACCCACGGCGTGCTCTCCGACCCGGCGCCGCACCGGCTGTCGGAGTCCGGGGCGCGCGAGGTCATCGTCACCGACACCCTGGCCATCCCGGCCGAGAAGCGGTTCGACAAGCTCACCGTGCTGCCGATCGCGCCGCTGCTGGCCCGGGCCATCCGGGAGGTCTTCGACGACGGGTCGGTCACCTCGCTGTTCGACGGCAACGCCTGAGCCGCCGTCGGCAAGCCCTGGCTCGCCGGGCGTCATCGAGCCGCTGACCCGCCGACGTTGCCCCCGGACCGGACTCGCCCGGCGTCCGCGGCACGGCGGCTCAGGCCGCCGGGAGCTCTCGGCGCAGGAACTCCACCGTCTGCGCCCACGCGGCCGCGGACGCCTCGGCGTGGTGGAAGGCGGGGGAGGGGTTGTCGAAGGCGTGCCCCGCGCCGGGGTGGAGGTGGACCTCCACGCCGGGCCGCTCGACGGCCTGCCGGATCCGCTCCACCTGCTCCATCGGGAGGTAGTCGTCGGCCGTGCCGAAGTGGTGCAGCGACGGTGCGGTCACCGCGGGGGCGAGGTCGAGCAGGTCGGGCAGCGCCGAGCCGTAGTAGGACACCAGCACGTCCGGGGCGGCCGAGGCCGCAGCGGCGAAGGCGATCCCGCCGCCCAGGCAGAACCCGACCAGCCCGGCCCCGCCGTCGACCTCCGGCCGCGCCCGCAGCGCCGCCAGGGCGGCGGCGGTGTCCGCGACCGCGGCGCCGAAGTCCAGCCGCGCCATCAGCCCCAGACCCTGCTCCAGGACGTCCGGGCGGGACTCGTCCACCGTCTCCCCGAGCCGCCAGTACAGGTCGGGGAGCAGGACGAGGTACCCCAGCCCGGCCAGGTCGGCCGCCCGGGCCTGCATGTACGCGCTGACGCCGAAGATCTCCTGCACCAGGACCAGCCCGGGCCCGCGGCCCGACGGCGGCCGCCACAGCTGCGCGGGCATCGGGCCGTCGGCGGTGGGCACCTCGGTGGCGGCCGGGCTGGGCAGATTGTCGGCGGTCGGGCTGGGCATGGCGGCTCCTGGTCTCGGTGGTGGCGTCAGTGTCCCGCAGGGCCCGGTGGGATTGCTCTCACACGGCCGGTCGAGCGGGCCCGGCCGGTGCCGTTAGGATGGGCAGGTTGCCTCGGCGAGGGACGCCGGACGGGCCTCCAGGCCCGCGGTGGCCGCCAGCAGCGGCGCGCCGCCCCCGGCTCCGTGATTCGACGCGGTGGTGCCTGCTCGCGCCGTCCGCCCGACGTCCCACGCTGAGGCCACCGCGACCGAGACCAGCCCCAAGGAGACTCCCGTGGCCGAGACCACCAAGCTCACCGCGACCCGCCGGACCGAGTTCGGCAAGGGCGCCGCCCGCCGCACCCGCCGCGCCGGCCTGATCCCCGCCGTCCTCTACGGGCACGGCACCGAGCCGCAGCACCTGGCCCTGCCGTCCCACGAGACGTTCCTGGCGCTGAAGGACTCCGCCAACGCCCTGCTCACCCTCGACGTCGACGGCACCGAGCAGCTGGCCCTGGCCAAGGACGTCCAGCGTGACCCGGTCAAGCGGCACATCGAGCACGTCGACCTGGTCATCGTCCGGGCCGGCGAGCGGGTCACCGTCGAGGTCCCGCTGCACGTCACCGGCGAGTCCGCGCCCGGGACCATCCACCAGCTCGAGCTGCAGACGATCACCGTCAACGTCCCCGCCACCCGCATCCCCGAGTCGGTGCCGGTCCCGGTCGAGGGCCTCGAGGACGGCGCGGTCGTCCGCGTCGCCGACATCCCCCGGCCCTCCGACGCCGGCATCGAGGACGACCCGGAGACCGTCGTCGTCGTCATCTCCACCCCGCGGGCCAGTGCCGAGGACCTGGAGGCCGACGAGGCCGCCGCGGCCGCCGGCGCCGAGGCCGGCGCGCCTGCCGCCGAGCCGGCCGGCGCCTGAGCCCGCCGCGACGCGCCCCGGGTCCCGCCGTCGGCCCCGGGGCGCTTCGCCGTGCAAGGCGTAGCACGCGCCCGGAGCGAGGTAGCGCGCGGCCGGACCGAGGAGGATCGTCATGAGCCCGTGGCTCGTCGTCGGGCTGGGCAACCCCGGGGCCCAGTACGCCGGCAACCGGCACAACGTCGGCCAGATGGTGCTGGACGTCCTGGCCCGGCGCACCAACGGCTCCTTCACCACGCACAAGGCCCGCGCCCTGGTCCTCGACGGCCGGCTCGGCACCGGGCCGGGCGGGGCCCCCGGCCCCCGGGTGATCCTGGCCAAGCCCGCCTCCTACATGAACGTCTCCGGCGGGCCGGTGGGCGCGCTGGTGAAGTTCTACGACGTCGACCCCGGCCACCTGCTCCTCGTGCACGACGACCTGGACCTGCCCGCGGACACCCTGCGGCTCAAGCGCGGCGGCGGGGAGGGCGGGCACAACGGCCTGAAGTCGGTCTCCGCGGCCCTCGGCACCCGGGACTATCTGCGGCTCCGGGTCGGCATCGGCCGCCCGCCGGGCCGGATGGACCCGGCCGACTACGTCCTGCGGGACTTCTCCGCGGCCGAGCGGCCCGAGCTGGCGGTCACCCTGGAGGAGGCCGCGGACGCCGTCGAGGAGCTGGTGACGGTGGGGCTGGAGAAGACCCAGCAGCGGCTGCACACCGCCTGACCCGAGGAAGCGGCCGCCGTCGTCGGCCGCCGCCGGCGGCGGCCTCGTGCGCCGCCCGGCGGGGCCAAGCCCCTCGTCCCTGCACCGTCAGTCGTCGGCGACGGCGTCGACGGGCGGGACCCAGCGACCGGCCCCGCTGGCCTGGCGGGCCAGCGTCCAGACGAGCGGGCCGAAGATCAGCAGCGCCGCGCCGATGATCCCGACGGCGACCGGGGAGGCGCCCACCAGCGTCAGCCCGGTCAGGGTCAGGACGACCACGATCCCGCGGCGGACCGCCCGGGGGTGGACCCGCCCGGCGAGCCGCGCACCGAGGTAGGTGCCCGGCGGGCCGCCCACCAGCAGCGGGACCAGCACGAGCCAGTCCACGCCGGTGACGATCACGTGGCTGACCGAGGCGGCGACCACGAGCGGGATGGCCTGCACCAGGTCGGTGCCCACCAGCCGCACCGAGGACAGCGCCGGGTAGAGCAGCAGCAGCGCCACCATGATGAGCGAGCCGGAGCCGACCGAGGTGAGGCCGACGAGGAAGCCGCCCACCGCGCCCACCGCGACCGTGGCCACCGGCCGCACCTGGACCGTGCCGACGGGCGCCTGCCCGACGGCGGCGCGGCGCAGCGACAGCAGCCGGCGCGCCGAGTAGGTCAGCGCGGCGAGGAGCAGCGCGACGCCGATGGCGGTCCGGAGGAGGTCCTCGGGGAGCTCGCCCTCGCCGACCGCGCGGAGCACGAACGCCCCGACGAACGCCGTCGGGACCGAGCCGAGCACGAGCCAGCCGGCCAGCTTCAGGTTCGGCGACCCGGACCGCCAGTGCACCGCAGCCCCGACGGACTTGTTGACCGCGGCCGCCACCAGGTCGTTGGAGACGGCGGCGCTCGGCGGGATCCCCAGGAAGATCAGCGCCGGCGTCATCAGGGCGCCGCCGCCCATGCCGGTGAGACCCACGACGATGCCGACGCCGAAGCTGACCAGGACGAGCGCGGCCGCGTCGAGGGTGAGCAGGTCGGCCATGCGCGGGGCCCCATCTCGTCCAGGCGCACGGGCGGGAGCCGGTGCACGGCCTCGGTGATCGGCACATCGTGCCACCACCGGGCCCGGCGCGGACGCGAACGCCGGGCAGCGGGACTCCCCGGCGCGGACGGCCCTCGGACGTGCTGGCGGTGGGCGGACGTGCTGGCGGCAGGCCTGCCGACGCACCCGGACGCCGAAAGCGGCGCGGCGGGCCGTCCGCGCCGCTACGCTCGCGTCACTCGGGGCTCGTCCGGCATCGCTGCGTTCAGGGAGTGGCCATGGTCGCCTCGCACATCCCCCCGCCGGCGAGGTGGCGCGTCGTCGGCGGGCTGGCCGCGCTGCTGCTCCTCGCGGCCTGCACCGCGGAGCCCGACGACGGCGGCCCGGCCACCGAGACCGCAGCGCAGCCGGCCGAGACGACCGAGCCCGCCGAACCGACGGACGACGACCCCGCGGGCGCGGACGCCACCGGGGACGAGGACGCAGCGGCCGAGCCGCCGTCGGGCGAGGACCCGTCCGCCCCGGACCCCACCGAACCGGCGGACGCACCCGACGCCGCCGACGCACCGGACGCAGGCGACGGGGACGCCGGGGCCCCGGACGCCCCGGAGGGCGCGTCCGGCGACGGCTCCGCGGCCGCGCCCGCGCCGCTCCCGCCCGACTTCGTCGGCCCCGACGAGACCAGCATGGAGGACGCGTTCGACGGTCCCGCGCTCGTCCTGGAGGAGGTGCAGGTCCGCCGCGAGGACGGCTACGACCGGGTCGTCTACGCGCTCTCCGGCACCGGCTTCCCCGGCTGGGAGGTGGGGTACGTGGCCGAGCCGGGGTCGGTCCCGCCCGAGGGAGCGGAGAGCGTGCTGCGGGTGGCGCTGACGGGGACCGCCCCCGGGCCGGCCGCCCCGCCGGCGCCGCCGGAGGAGGCCGCCCAGGTCCTCGCCGTCGCCCCCGCCGAGGAGACCGCCTCCGGCGCGACGTCCCACATCGGCCTCGTGGGTCCGGCTCGCCCGTTCCGGGTCCAGCTCCTCACCGACCCGAACCGGCTCGTGGTCGACGTTGCGGACGGTTAGCGCACTCGATGTGCGACGCCTCACAGTGACCGTTACCTTCTTGTGACATGTGTAGCCGAACCCCTAGGGTCCAGTGCGGCCGAGACCGCGCCCGGAGCGCGAGTCCCCCGAGCAGAAGGACAACTGAGGACGCCGTGACCAGAACTGATGACTCGCTCCGTACCCCCGCAGCCCGCGACCACCTCGCTCGCCGGGCCCGACGCCCCCGCATCGCCGCTCTCGCGCCCGCCCTGGCGCTCCCGATTCTGGTCGGCCCGCTGGCGCTGCCGAGCGCCGCGGCCGACGAGGTCCGGGTGACCGCGAGCGCCGACACCTACACCACCTCCACCCGGCCCGACCACGCCACCGGCAGCGCCGCCAAGGTCGCCGTGGGTGCCGACGGCGCCGCCACCAAGGTCGGGTACCTGCGCTTCACGCCGGTGTCCGCCGGCCAGGCCCGCCTTGTGCTCGAGGTGCTCAGCGGCACCGCCGGCACGCTCAAGGTCCACGCCACCGGTTCCGGCTGGGACGAGGCGGACCTGGCCGCCGGCGGCGCGCCCGCCGTCGGTCCCGTGCTCGGCCAGACCGAGCTCACCGGCGGCTGGCAGCGGGTGACAATCCCGCTCGACGTCGACCTCGAGCCCGGGGCGCAGGTCTCGTTCGCCCTCACCCGCGACGACGGCGGGATCACCCGCGTCGCCGCCCGGGAGAACGGCGCCGGCCGGGCCGCGGTGCTCAGCGTCGTCCCGACGGGCGGTGCGGCCGCTGCGGCGGCCCCGGCAGCCCCCGCCCCGGCAGCCCCGGCGGCACCCGGCGCGGATGCACGGGCAGCGGCCGCCGGCGCCGCGCAGGTCGTCCAGCAGGGCACCGGCGAGCTGCCGGTGTACGTCTCGCCCAGCCCGGACCGGGGCAACTCCACGCTCGAGGCCTTCGAGACCCGGCACGACGCCGGGTGGGGCACCGCCCTGTTCGCCTACTTCCCCGGCGACATGCGGTGGAGCCAGGGGTGGGCCAACCTCGTCGCCCGGCACCCCGAGGGCCTGCCGGTGATCGCCTCGCCCAAGGGCGACGACCCCGCCAGCGTGCGGGACTTCCTGGACCACCTGCCCCAGGCCTGGCGCGACAAGATGACCGTGGCCTACCACCAGGAGCCGGAGGAGGACTTCACGACCCCGGCGCAGCGCGCCCAGTTCCGCGGGACCGTCGCCGCCATGGCGGACCTGGTCCGGCCCTACGGGGTGCGCAACGCGGTCCACCTGCAGGAGTGGACGATCGACCCGTACAACAAGAAGCCCTGGGGCGGGGAGCAGGCGCTCGCCGAGTTCTTCGACCCCGCCGACGTGGACTTCATCTCCTGGTCGCTGTACCCGCCCGAGGGCCGGTCCATGCGAGCGGGCATCGACCGCATCGAGGCGTTCTCCGAGAAGTACGCCCCGGGCGTGCCGTGGGGCGTCACCGCCGCCGGCTCACCGGTCGACGGCTCTGCGCCGATCGGTGGGGCCGCCCGTGCCGAGCGCGCCAAGATCGTGCGGGAGGGCGCGGAGTACGTCGCCCAGGTCGGCGGCGAGTCGTTCGGGTGGTTCGACTTCGACGAGTACCTCCCGGGCCAGGACAACCTCGCCGCCAAGGACCCGGCGCTGACGGCTGCGCTGCGGCACGCCGCCGACGTCCAGGTCGCCACGCAGTAACCGCTTCCGGCACGGCCCGGCCGACCTGCCGGCGCGGCAGTCCTGACGTAGGTCGGGTCCCACCGTGCCGGCACCGATCCATGGCCCCTTCCCCGCCTCGTGCGCGGGGGAGGGGCCATCGCCGTCGGGGCCGTACCCGGTCTGGAGCCCCCACGCCCGTGGCACCCGACCGGCGCGCTCACGCGCCGTCTCCCCCTCTTGGTGAGGACTTCACCCTGCCGGGCAGCCGGGCATTCACCCGGTGATCATCCGGGCTCGTCAGCCTCCGCCGGGCCGCCCCGCTGCTTCCCTTGTCCCTCAGCGGGCTCCCCGGGGGGCGCCGTCGTCCTGGTGCCCCACTGGAGGGAGACGCGATCATGCGTCGTCGTGCATTAGCAGCGTTGCTCTTCGTCCTCGCGCTCGTCGCCCCGACCGCGCTCGGGCAGTCCGCCGCCGGCGCGGCCGAGGTGGAGCACCAAGGCGTGGTCAGCGGCTCACCCGCCGCGTTCACCCCGCACGTCCTGGACGGCATCGTCTTCTCGGTGGCCGAGGTCGGCGAGACGATCGTCCTCGGCGGGTCCTTCACCCAGGTCCAGGCCGCCAACGGCGGCCCGGTGCTCACCCGCAACCGCCTGGTGGCGTTCAACAAGCGCACCGGGCAGATCAGCGCCACCTTCGCGCCGAACGTCAACAACAGCGTGCGGTCGGTGGTGCCCGCGGCGGACGGGCAGAGCGTCTACGTGGGTGGCCAGTTCGGCGCCGTGAACGGGGCGACCAGCACCCGGGTGGTCCGGCTGCGGCTGAGCGACGGCGCCCGGATCGCCTCCTTCGCCCCGCCGAGCATCAGCGGCGTCGTCCACGACATGAAGCTCGTCGGCAGCCGCCTCTTCATCGGCGGGGAGTTCACCCGCATCGGCAACCAGACCCGCACCGCGCTCGCCGAGCTCGACCCCGGCACCGGGGCGCTGCGCCCCGGGGTCAACCTCGCCTTCGCCGGCACCCATCGCGGCGGGACCACCCACGTGCACAAGTTCGACGTCAACTCCGCCGGCACCACCCTGGTGGCCACCGGGAACTTCGCCACGGTTAATGGCCAGGACCGGGTGCAGGTCGCGATGCTCGACCTCACCCCCGCGGGCGCGACGCTGGCGGCCTGGCACACCGACCGGTGGAAGCCGGAGTGCTACGCCTCCTTCGAGTACTACCTCAACGACCTGGACTTCGCGCCCGACGGGTCCTACTTCATCCTCTCCTCGATGGGCGGCTACGGCAGCGGGCCGCCGACCCTGTGCGACACCATCTCCCGCTGGGAGACGGCCGCGCGCGGGTCGTCCCTGAACCCCACCTGGGTGAACTACACCGGCGGGGACAGCGTCTACGCGGTCGAGGCAGTCGGCGACGCCATCTACATCGGCGGCCACCACCGCTGGGTCAACAACCCGTTCGGCCGCGACGCCCCCGGCGAGGGCGCCGTGGAGCGCGAGGGCATCGGGGTGCTCGACCCGGTCAACGGCATGCCGCTGTCCTGGGACCCCGGACGCACCCGCGGCCGCGGGGTCTTCGACCTGCTCGCCGTCCGCGACGGGCTCTGGGTGGGCTCGGACACCGACCGGATCGCCGGCTTCCAGTACCGCGGCCGCATCGCCTACTTCCCCCGCGCGGGCGGCACGATCATCCCCCGCCCGGAGGCCCCCGACCTGCCGGTGGACGTCATCCAGACCGGGGCCGTCCAGAGCGCCGACGCGCGGTACCTGTACCGGGTCAACGCCGGTGCCGGGACCCTGCCCGCCATCGACAACGGCCCGGACTGGGTGGGCGACACCGAGCCGCCCGGCAGCACCTACCGGAACACCGGCAACGCGGCGACGTGGACGCCGGTGCCCACCGTGACCCCGGAGGTGCCGGCCACCGCCCCGCGGGCGCTCTTCGCCAGCGAGCGGTGGGACTCCGGCGACGCCCCCGAGCTGCAGTGGAACTTCCCCGTCCCGGCCGGGCGGAACGTGCAGGTGCGGCTGTACCTGGCCAACTCCTGCGACTGCACCGCCACCCCCGGCTCGCGCGTCTTCGACGTCGCGCTGGAGAACAACGTCGTCCTGGACGACCTGGACCTGGTCGCCCAGGTCGGGCACCGGGTCGGCACCATGCGCGCCTTCGACGTGGTCAGCGACGGCACGGTCAACATCGAGCTCCGGCACGTGACCGAGAACCCGCTGATCAACGGGATCGAGATCGTCGACCTGGACGCGCCGCCGCCCGGCACCGGGACCACCAACGCGGCCCAGGTGCGGCCGTTCGACGGCGACCAGGGCGGCGCCGCCCGGCCGCTCGCCGCCGGCAACGTGCCCTGGGACGGCGTGCGCGGCGGCTTCCTCGCCGACGGCCAGCTCTACCTGGCCGGCGCCGACGGCACCCTGACCCGCCGGCCGTTCCGCGACGGCACCGCCGGTCCCGCCACCACCCTGGACCTGCACGGCCTGGGCACGTTCGCCGCCGAGATGCAGTCCATGACCGGCCTGTTCTACACGCACGGCCGGATCTACTACACCCTCGCCGGCCAGAGCAGCCTCTTCATGCGCTACTTCGAGGTCGAGAGCGGCATCGTCGGCGCCCAGCGCTTCACGCACAGCGGGAACCTGCCCGGCATGACCTGGAGCGCGGTGCGCGGGATGTTCCTCGCCGGCGACGGCGTCTTCTGGGCCGACGCCACGGGCAACCTGCACCGCCTGGGCTGGACCGGGAACGTCGGTGACGGTCAGGTCACCGGCCCCGACCAGATCGTCAGCGGCCCGGGCAGCGACGGCGCCGACTGGCGCGGCCGGGCCCTGATCGCCCTGCCCGGCACCACCCCGCCGCCGCCACCCCCGGCGAACCAGCCCCCGGTGGCCGCGTTCACCCAGCAGTGCACCGGACTCACCTGCACCTTCGACGGGTCCAGCTCCACCGACCCGGACGGCCGGGTGGTCGGGCACGCCTGGGACCTCGCCGGGCGCGCGGCCACCGGGGCCACCCAGACGCACACCTTCCCGGCCGCCGGGGACTACCCGGTGCGGCTGACGGTGACCGACGACCGGGGCGCCACCAGCACCCTCACCCGCACCGTCACGGTGGCGCAGGAACCACCGCCGCCGACGTCGGACCTGGCCTTCGTCGGGTCCAGCGCGACCCAGCCCACGGGATCGGCCACCCAGCACAGCGCCCAGGTGCCCGCCGCCGTGGCCGCCGGGGACCTGCTCGTCGCGACCTTCGCGACCAACGCGGCCGGCGGCACGGTGACCGGCCCGGCCGGCTGGACCCAGGCCGCCCAGACCTCGACGACGTCCATGTCCGGCGTCATCTGGACGAAGGCGGCGACGGCCGCCGACGCCGGCCGGACGATCACGGTCGGGACCTCCGGCTATCAGCGGGGCAACGTCGTCGTGGCCGCCTACCGCGGCGCCGACCTGGCCGGGGCGACCATCGCCATGGAGCCGGAGCGGACCTCCCGGGCGGCGCACACCACACCCACGCTGCCGGCCTCCCCGGGGGACTGGGTCGCCTCGTACTGGGCGGACAAGACCGCCAGCACAACCGGGTGGACCCCGCCGGGCGGGCTCGCCGTGCGGCAGACCGGCGCCGGGACCGGGGCCGGCCACCTCAGCTGGCTGTACGCCGACAGCGGCGGCGGGGTGAGCGGCTCGACGGCCGGCGGCCTGACCGCCACCGCGACCTCGGCCACGGCGAACGCCGTCATGGCGACCATCGTGATCCGCCCCGCCAGCGCCGCGGCGGCGGCGGACGCCACCGCGCCGGCGGCCACGGACGCCGCCGAGGATGCGGCACCGCCGGCCACCGGGGCGGCGACCGCCGATGCGGCACCACCGGCCAGCACGGACGCGGCACCGCCGGAGGCCGCGGCGACCGAGCCGGCGACGGACGGCGCCGCTGACGACGGCGGGCCGCCGGCCGCCGTCGTCCCGGAGCCCGCCGCGCCCACCGCACCGTCCGCGGCCCCATCGGCGCCCGCTCCGCATGCCCCCGCGGCGGGAGCCGGCGTGGAACCCCCCGTTGCTGGCTCAGGTGAGGAGCCCAGCCAGCCGGGCAGCGAGGCCATGCGGTGATGCTCGTCGACGCGCTCGACATGCGGAGCAACAGCCTCAACGCCCTCCGTCTCGGCCTGGCCCTGCTCGTCATCGTCAGCCACGCGCCGATGGTGGCGAGCGGCGGTGCCGCCTACCACTGGGGCGACCTGGAGATCGGCGGCTGGGCTGTCGCCGGGTTCTTCGCGATCTCCGGGTGGCTCATCACCACGAGCCGGATGCGCCTCGACCTGCCACGGTTCCTCTGGCGACGGTGTGCGCGGATCTACCCGGCCTTCTGGGTCGCGCTGCTCGTCACCGCCGCCGTCCTCGCGCCCCTCTCGACCCTCTGGCAGGGCAGCTGGGACCCGGTCAGCGCGGCCACGTACGTTGCCGCCAACTCAACCCTGCGGATCTCCCAACCAGGCATCGCGGACACCCTCCCGGCCGTGCCCTACCCGACCACCTGGAACCTGTCGCTGTGGACCTTGTTCTGGGAGTTCCTGTGCTACTGCGCGGTGGGCCTGCTGCTGCTCTGGCGCTACGCGCGCCGGCACCGCTGGCCGACCCTCGCCCTCTTCGTGGTGGTCGCTCTCGTGCACGGGCTCACCCGTGCCCTCGACCTGCCGGTCTCCGACGGTGCTCAGGCCGGGCTGCGGCTCGGGTCGTTCTTCCTCGCCGGGGCCGTTCTCTGCCGCTACGCGGACCGCGTGCCGGCGGACTGGCGCCTGGCCGTCGGCGCGGGCGGCGCGCTCGGCGTGCTGCTGGCCACGGGGACGGTCGGGGCGTGGGGTGCGCTCCCGCTGGCGTACCTGGTGATCTACGGCGGCGCGCGCCTGCCCCTGCAGCGCGTCGGCGCCCGCAACGACATCTCCTACGGCGTCTACGTCTACGCCTTCCCGGTGGCGCAGCTCCTCGGGCTCGTCGGCGCCGCGCGGCTCGGCGTCCCGCTCTACATCGCCGCGACGGTGGCCCTGACGCTCCCGCTCGCCTGGGCCTCGTGGACGTGGATCGAGCGGCCGGCGCAGGTGGCGGCCCGCCGCTACCGAACGGCGCGGCCGACGCTACGACCCGCCCCCGCAGCCGCGGACGCCGCCCGGCCCGGCTGAGCCGCCGGACCCGCGGCGGACGCCGCGGGGTAGGTTGAGGTGGTGAGAGCCACGACCGTCCCCGGGAGCACCGCGGGATGACCGCCGGCATGGGCGGGCCCGGCGGGTTCGGGCACAGCCTCCGCCAGGACGCCTCCGTCGCGGACCACCGGCTCACCCCGGGCACCACCCGCCGCGTGCTCCGGTACGCCGCGCCGTACCGCTTCCAGATCACCTGGTTCCTCCTGCTCGTCGTCCTCGGCGCGCTGCTCGTCGTCGCGACCCCGCTGCTGCTGCAGCGCATCATCGACGACGGCGTCGCCACCGGCGACCGCCGGCTCGTGGTGATCCTCGCCGGCCTGGTCGCCCTGGTGGCCGTGGCCGAGGCGGCCCTGACCCTCCTGCAGCGCTGGTTCTCGGCCCGCATCGGCGAGGGGCTCATCTACGACCTGCGCACCGACGTCTTCGCCCACGTCCAGCGCCAGTCCATCGCCTTCTTCACCCGCAGCCAGACCGGCTCGCTCGTCACCCGGCTGAACTCCGACGTCATCGGCGCCCAGCGGGCCTTCACCTCGACCCTGTCCGGGGTGGTGGCCAACCTCATCTCGGTGGCGGTCGTGCTCGTCACGATGGTCGCGCTGTCCTGGCAGATCACCCTGCTGGCGCTCGCGGTCGTCCCGTTCCTGCTGCTGCCCGCCCGCCGGGTGGGCCGCCGCCTCGCCGGCCTGAACCGGCGGGGGATGGAGCTCAACGCCGAGCTCGGCAACCGGATGACCGAGCGGTTCAACGTTGGCGGCGCTCTGCTCGTGAAGCTCTTCGGCACGCCCGCCCGCGAGGAGGCCGACTTCGCCGCCAAGGCCGCCGCCGTCCGCGACATCGGCATCCGGACCGCGATGAGCAACCGGGTCTTCTTCGCCGCGCTCGGCGCCATGGCCTCCCTTGCCACCGCGCTGGTCTACGGCCTCGGCGGCGTGCTGGCGATCGACGGCGCCGTCACGGTCGGCACGCTGGTCGCCTTCGCCGGGCTGCTCGGGCGCCTGTACGGCCCGGTGACCGCGCTGAGCAACGTCCAGGTGGACGTGATGAGCGCCCTGGTCAGCTTCGAGCGGGTCTTCGAGGTGCTCGACCTGAAGCCGCTGGTCGTCGACGCCCCGGACGCCGTGGACCTGCCGGACGGGCCGCTGTCGGTCGAGCTCGACGACGTCCGCTTCGCCTACCCCAGCGGGGCCCGGGTCGCCCTGGCGTCCCTGGAGGGGCTGCCGCCCGCCGACGGCGGCGGCGGGGACGGTGCGGTCAGGACCGGCCGCGCGGGCCGCGGGGACGGGGGGATCCCCGACGGTACGGCCGCAGGGCGCGAGGACGGTGCGGTCAGGACCGGCCCCGCGGGCGGCGGGGACGGTGGGATCCCCGACGGCGTGGGCGCACGTCCCGGGGACGGTGCGGTCATCACCGCCGGCGCCGGGCTGCGGGGCGACGATGAGGAGGTGCTCAAGGGCGTCTCCGTCCGGGTCGAGCCCGGCACGATGCTCGCCCTGGTCGGTCCGTCCGGCGCCGGCAAGACCACCCTGTCCAGCCTCGTCGCGCGGCTGTACGACCCCACCGCCGGCGCGGTGCGCATCGGCGGGCTGGATCTGCGGCAGGTCCGCCAGGCGAGCCTGCACGCCGCCGTCGGCGTGGTGACCCAGGACGCCCACCTCTTCCACGACACGGTGCGGGCCAACCTGACCTACGCCCGCCCCGAGGCCACTGACGAGGAGCTCTACGCGGCGTTGCGCGCCGCGCACGTCGAGCCGCTGGTCCGGCGCCTGCCGCAGGGGCTGGACACGGTGGTCGGGGACCGCGGGCACCGGCTGTCCGGCGGGGAGAAGCAGCGGGTGGCGATCGCCCGGCTGCTGCTGCGGGCCCCGCGCGTCGTCGTGCTGGACGAGGCGACGGCGCACCTGGACTCGGAGTCCGAGGCGGCGGTCCAGCTCGCGCTGGACTCGGCCATGGCCGGGCGCACCTCGATCGTCATCGCCCACCGGCTGTCCACCGTGCGCCGGGCCGACGCGATCGCGGTCCTGGACGCCGGCCGGGTGGTCGAGCGGGGCACCCATGCCGAGCTCCTCGCCCGCGGCGGGCTCTACGCCGAGCTGTACGAGACCCAGTTCACCCAGCAGGACGCCTGACCCGGCAGGGGGCCCGAGCCGGAGCCAGGACCCGTGACCCTCAGGCCCGGGCGGGGCCCGGCGGTCGCCGTCGCAGGGCTCGGCCGCTGCCGGTCCGCCGCCGCCGAGCCCGGGCGTCCCACCAGCGCACCGGCAGGGTCAGCGCCTCGACGACGAGGCGGGGCCGGCGCGCCAGCCCGGTGCGCCAGCCGTCGTCCCGCCGGACCGGAATCGCACCGGTCCGGAACCGCATCGGATTCCCGGCGACGGTGTGGTGCGCGGTCAGCGACACCTCCTCGTCCCGGACGTGGGCCAGGTCCGCGGCGGAGGCGGTAATGCCGCAGAAGGCCAGCACCTCCGCCACCACCTCGCGGGGCCGGGCGACGAAGTCCTCGTAGTGGACCGTCAGCAGCGGCACGCCCAGCAGCGCCAGGCCCCGCATGAGCACCCGGTAGGACAGCCAGTCCAGCGCGACCCGCCCGGCCGAGTACTGCGGCATGAGCGTCTCCGCCCCGGTCACCTCCGGCCGCACGACCGCCTTGGACCAGGAGAACGCCACCCCGCGCGGGTCGCGCACCACGAGCACGCACCGCAGCCGCACCGACGCGTCCCGCAGCAGGTAGCCGTAGGCGGGGTGCTTGCTGGAGTCGACCAGCAGCCCGCCGCCGGCGGCCTCGTGCGCCCCCCGGTACAGGGCGTCGAGGTGGCGCAGCAGGCGCTGGCGCTTCAGCCGCCACGCGGGCCGCAGGCCCCCGCTGACCAGCGCCGGCAGGTTCCGGCCGCGGACGACGTCGGCCCGGTCGGCCACCCGGGCGGCGGCGTCCAGGCTCGGCCACCCGCCGAACGCCCGCCGGCCGACCTCCGTCCAGAACGGGCACCGGGAGAACGGCTGCCCGCAGCCGCAGAGCTGGTCCTGGTCCACCCCCCGCTCCCACAGGTGGAGCACCTCGCCGAGGCCGGTCACCCCGGGGACCTCGGCCAGGCACCGCTCGAGCAGCGTCGACCCGCTGCGCCCCGCGCCGCCGATCATGAGCACCGGCGGCCCGCTCCCGGGGGTGCGGGACAGGATGCCGTCGGCCACCCGGGCGACGTTGGCGACGGCGCGGGCCACCTCCGCCTCGTGCCGCGGGTCCGGGCCGACGGCGGCCACGGCCGGGTCGGCGAGCACGGCGTCGAGGGCGCGGCCGAGGGCCGCCTCGTCCTCGGCGAGCAGCAGCCGGCCCTCCGCGGCCCAACGGCGGCTGAACGCCACCTGGTGGTCGTCGACGACCTCGTCCAGGCGAGCCAGCCGCGGCACCACGACCGGCAGGCGTCCTGCCGCGCGGCTCTCCACGACCGACATCGGTCCGCCCTGCACGACGACGGCGTCCGCGGCGGCCATCAGGCGCAGCAGCTCCTCGTGCGGGAGGAAGTCCACGCCCATGGCCGTGACCGGCGGCGCGGCCGGGCCGTGCTGGATAAGGCAGTCGACCGGGCGGGTCGCGGCCCACGCGTCCACCCACCGGACCAGCCGGTCGAACCGGTGATGGTCCGAGCCGACGGTCACCAGCACGAGCGGGCGGGTGCCGGGCAGCTGCGCCGTGTCCGTCGCCGGCGCGGCCGACGTGGCGGGGCCGGCCGCCGCACGCCCGCCCGAGGTCGCCGGCGTCGAGGCGGCCGCCGTCACTCCGTCGCCCGCCGCCGTCGAGGTAGCCGTCGTCGGCGCGGGCCGCGCCGGCCCTGGCTGACCAACGCTCACAGCAGCGCCCCGACATACTCCGCGCCGGGGTAGCGGCGCAACTGCTCGGGCCACTGCACGCAGAACGCCGTGCTCAGCGGCCGGCACATCCGCCCCGTCATGGTCGCGGAGTCGACCCGGTCGAAGACCTCCAGGTACAGCGTCGGGATCCGCCGCCAGGCCGCGACGAGGAAGAACGGGGCGGCCACCCCGGCCCCGGTCGAGACGACCAGCGCCGGCCGCCGGTCGGCGAGGACCTTTCGCGCGAGCGCGAGGTTCCGGGCGGCGTTGGCGGCGTTCCGGGTGGTCGGGTGGTAGGCGTGCACGACGTCCTCACCGGCCAGGGCCGAGCGGGCGTCCGCCTTGTCGAACGTGACCCAGGTCCGCGGGTACCTCGACCACCAGGGGCGCAGCACCATGAGCTGGGCGAGGTGCCCGCCGGTCGAGGCGACCAGCAGCACCCGCTGCTCCCCCTCAGGGGCCGACGTCGTCATGGCGGGCCTTTCGCGCGGTTCCCGATACGGGCGGCGGTGCTCCGTGTGACACTAGCGCTCACCTGGGCACCGGCGGCCCCGAACGAAGGAAGACGGTCGATGGCTTCAGCGGGCACCTCTCGTCCGGACTTCTACCGCAACGCGCTGCGGCACCGGTGGCTCACGATCGTGCTGGCCGCCCTGCTCGGGGTCCTCGCCGGGGCGGCGGCCGTGCTGACCGACAACCAGCAGTACCGCTCCACCGCGGTCGTCTTCCTCCAGCCGCTGGTCGGCAACCCCTACTCGCCGACCACCCCCGAGACGCGTCAGGAGCAGCTCGCCGCGCTCACCACGGAGGCCGGGCTCGTGCTCTCCGACGCCGTCGTGCGGCAGGCCCGCGAGGACGCCGCGGCGGACGGGACCGAGCTGGGCGAGGACGCCCCGCAGCGCACCACCACGGAGGTGCCCTCGAACTCTCAGGTGGTCCGGATCTCCTTCGCGGCGCCGGACCCGGTGGGGGCGCAGGTCGGCGCGCAGGCCCTCGCCGAGTCCTACCTGGAGTACCGGCAGGAGCGGGCCGCGGAGATCGTGGGGGAGCAGGTCGTCCGGCTCGACGAGCAGATCGACTCCCTGGAGGCGCTGCAGGAGGAGACCTCGACGGAGCTGGCCACGGCGCTCGGGACGTCCGATCCCGCCGCCCCCTCCGCCGACGTGGTGAACCTCCAGGAGCAGGTCCGGATCTACGCCGGCCAGCTCGGCCAGCTCCGGATCGAGCGGTCCAACGCCGAGAGCACCGCCCTGACCGCCGGGGAGATCATCAGCCCGGCGGTGCAGCCGGAGGAGCCCGAGGGCATCCCGCCCCTGCTCATCGGGCTCGGCCTCGCGGTCAGCCTGCTCGTCGGCGGCCTGATCCTCGCCCTGGTCCAGGAGCACCTGGACACCCGGGTCCGGACCGCCGACGACCTTGCCGACCTCGACGTCCCGGTGCTCGGCCCGGTCCCCGCGTCCTCCACCACGGGCCGGGCGGACGAGGAGTACCAGGTGGTGCGCAACGCCCTGCGGCTGGGCACCGGAGCGCGGGAGGTTCGTTGCGTCGTCGGTGCGGGCCCCGACGTGGCGACCCTGGAGCCCGCGCTGGGCCTGGCGTCCGCCGCAGGGGCTGCCGGGCGGTCGGTCGTGCTGGTGCTCGCCGGCCCTGCCGTCCCGGCGGAGCTGTCCGGGCCGGGGCTGAGCGACGTGCTGGCCGGTGCGGTGACCGCCGACGCCGCCGTCCGTGGCGTCGGGCCGCAGGTCCAGGTCCTGCCGTCCGGGCCGGACCCCGAGGCGCTGGCGCACCCGGTCCAGCAGCCGGCGTTCGCCGAGCTCGTGCGGGGCCTGGCCGCGCGGCACGACCTCGTCCTGCTCGTCGGACCGAGCGCCCACTCCGCCACTGGCAGCGCCCTGGCCCGGGTCGCCGACGGCACCGTCGTGGTCGCCGCCACTGGGCTCACCCGGGAGCCCGAGGTCGTCGAGGCCGCCCGCCTGCTGACGGAGGTCGGGGCCCGCTGGGACGGCGTCCTGCTCGTCGCGCCGCCGCGGCGCAGCCGCCGCGGCGGCGCCCCGGCCGGCCCCCCGCTGACGGGCGCCCACGAGGGCGGCCCGGGCGGCGGCTGGCAGCCGGTGGGCGCTGCCGGCCCGGCCGGGGAGCGAGGCGCCGCCGGGGGCCTGCCGGGTGACGGTGAGCCGAGCCGGTCGGGGGACCGGCCGGACGGCGCGGGGCCGAGCGCGGCCGGGGCCGAGCCGGGCGCCGCCGTGCCCCGCGCGGCGGGGGAGCGGCCGGACGTCGGCGGATCCGGCCCGGACGGCGGCGAGCCCGGCGCGGCGGAGACTTCTGCGGCCGGCACCGGCCACGGGCGTTGACCCGGTCCGCCGGTCGTGGCGCCCGGCCCGGGGCTAGGCCCGATCGCCGCCGCGGGGCACGGGAGCTCGACGCGGCCGGGCGGGCGGCGATCCGCGGGATCGCCCGGGCGGGCAGCGCCAACCTCGCCGCGGCGGGGGTGGGCGCGGTCGCGAACCTGGCCATCGTCGTCGTCGTCACCCGCAGCGTGCCGGCGACGCTGGCCGGCTCGCTGTTCGCGGCCACCTCGGTCTTCCTGGTGGCGCTGTCCCTCGTCGAGGTAGGGGTCGACCAGGGGTTCGTGCGGTTCCACGCCCGGAACATCGCCCTGGGCCGGCAGTGGCGGAACGGTCCGATCCGGCGCTCCGGCTTCCGGCTGGTGCTCGCCGTGAGCGGGGTCGCCGCGCTGGTGGGCCTGGTCCTGGCCGAGCCCGTGGCCGGCCTCATCGCCGACGAGGAGACGAGCCGGGCGGCGGCGGACATGCTGCGCGTGCTCGCGCTCGCCCTGCCGGTGGCCGCGTGCTACGACCTCGTCCTGGCCGTCACCCGCGGACGGTCCCGGATGCGGCCGACCATCCTGGTCGAACGCATCGGCCGGCCGGTGCTCCAGGTCGGGCTGCTCGCCGTGGCCGCCGCGGCGGCCGCACCGGCCCTCTGGCTGGCCGTGGCCTGGACGCTGCCCTACCTCCTCGGCCTGCTCGCCGGGGTCGCCGCCCTGCGCCGGAGCAGCGACGAGCCGGACGCGGCCGCGGCCGGCCCGGTGGACGGGGCCCCGGCACTGGTGGAACCGCCCGTCCCGGCCGCGGACGTGCCCATCCCGGCGGTGCCTGAGCCGCCCGCGGACGGCACCGCTGAGCCACCCACCGACGACACCGCCCAGCCGCGCACCGCCCAGCCGCCCACCGACGGTGCCGCCGGCTCCGACCCGGGGGTCGCCCAGTTCTGGCGGTTCACCCTGCCCCGGGGCGCCGCCCGGTTCTTCCAGGTGGCCCTGCAGCGGGCGGACATCGCCATCGTGGCGGCGCTCGCGGGCCCGGCGGCCAGCGCGGTGTACACGGCGGCGACCCGGTTCCTCGTGGTCGGCCAGCTCGCGACGCAGGCGCTGCAGCAGGTGAGCGAGCCCCAGCTGGCTCGGCTGATCGCGGTGGACAGCCGGGACGCGGTCCGGTCGGTGTACCACCAGCTCACCCTGTGGAGCGTGGCGCTGACCTGGCCGCTCTACCTCCTCGTCGCGGTCCTCGCCCCCGTGCTGCTGGAGCTGATCTTCGGCGCCGGGTACGCCGCCGGCGGAGCCAGCCTGACGATCCTCGCCCTGACCATGCTGGTGGCCACCGCCATGGGACCGGTCGACGTCCTCCTGCTCATGGGCGGGCGCAGCGTGCTGTCGCTGACCAACACGGGCACGGCGCTCGTCGTGGACGTCGTCGGCTGCCTCCTGCTCGTCCCCCGGCTCGGTGTCGCCGGCGCCGCCGTCTCCTGGGCGGCGGCGATCCTGGTCCGGAACCTCCTCGGTGCCGTCCAGGTCGCCCGGCACCTGCGGATCACCCCGCTGGCGACCACGGCGCTCGGCATGGGCGCCGCCTGCCTCGCGCTGTTCGGGCTCCTGCCGTGGGCCGCCGATGCGGCCTGGGGGAGCACCAACGCGGTGCTCGTCGCCGCCGGGGTCGGGGCGGCGGGCTACGCCGTGATCCTGTGGCGGATGTCCGACGCCCTCCGCCTGCGGACGATCCTGCAGCGCCCACGACCGGCGGACCGCCGCCCTGGCCCACGGTCGTGACCAGGTCCGCTGGAGGCCGCGGAAACGTCCCGGCCGGAGGTCCGGCCGTGAAACACCCCGCCCCGCCGCGGGAGGTGGGTCACAATGAGCCGGTCACTGCCAGGACGGCCCGGGAGGTTGGGTTGGCGCACGCCGTTCGCACGCCGGCCCCCGCCCTCGTGACGACCGTCCCCGAGACGACCCTGCCTCGGGCGTCCAGCACCCGGCACGCCGGCTCGTCCCGATCGCCGCGGACCAGGACGGCCGGCGGCTCCCGGCCCCGCAGCGTGCGCGTGCTCACCGTGTTCTTCGTCGGGTTCCCCCTGTGGTGGCTGGTCGGTCTTGGCCAGCTCGGCCACCTCCTCGTCGCGGTGGTGCTTGCCGGCTACCTGCTCAAGGCGCGGCGGGTGGCGGTGCCGGCGGGGTTCGGCCTCTGGCTGCTCTTCCTGGTGGTGCTCGCCGTCAGCGCCGTGACCATCTGGAGCCCGATCCCGGGGCTGGTCCCCGCCGTCGGCGGGGAGCGGATCCTCACCTACGGGTTCTGGGCGGCGTGGTTCCTCACGGCGATGATCTTCCTGCTCTACCTGGGCAACGTCCCCGAGGCCCACCTGCCCACCCACCGCGTGGTGGACATGATGGCCTGGCTCTTCCTCATCACGGTGGCGGGCGGGTATGCCGGGCAGTTCCTCTGGCACGTCGACTTCCCGTCGCTGCTCGAGGTCGTGCTGCCCGCGTCGGTGCGGGACATCAACCTGCTCTCGATCATGATCCATCCCGGCCTGGCCCAGGTCCAGGACATCCTCGGCTTCGAGGCCCCCCGGCCCAAGGCGCCGTGGACCTACGCCAACGGCTGGGGGGCCAGCTACGGCCTGCTCCTGCCCTTCTTCGTCCTCGCCTTCACCGGGCCGCGGGCGAGCGTCGCCCGGCGGGTCGCGTTCGTGCCGCTGCTGCTGCTGGCCATCCCACCGGTGATCTTCACGCTCAACCGCGGGCTCTGGGCCGGGCTCGCGGTGATGGCCGGCTACGTCGCTATCCGGCTGGCCCTGCGGGGTCGCTTCCTCGTCCTGGCCCTCCTCGCCGGGCTGTCCGTGGCGGCGGGCGTGATCCTCGCCCGGACCCCGCTTGCCGAGATCATCCTCGCCCGCCTGGACAACCCGCACAGCAACCAGGGCCGGACGAACCTGGCGGTCACCGCGGTCCGCACCGTGCTGGAGCACTCCCCGCTGGTGGGCCTGGGAACCCCGCGCGCCCTCGAGGGCAACTTCTTCTCCGCCGCCGGCGGGGCGACCGAGAGCTGCCCGCAGTGCTCACCGCCCCAGCTCGGCACGCAGGGCTCGTTCTGGTTCCTCCTCTTCACCACCGGCCTGCTCGGTGCGGGGTTCTTCTGCGCGTTCCTCCTCCGGCGCTACGCCAGCGGGATGCGGCAGGGGACGAGCCTGGGGATCGCGATGACCGCGACCGGGATCTACCTCGCGGTCGTCATCTGGGTGTACGACATCGTCGGGTCCTCCCTGGTCACCGTGATGATCGCCCTCGCCCTGCTGTGGCGGGCCGAGCGTGCGGGGACGGGCGCCCGAGACGGTACCGGGGGGAGCAGCCGCGACGGCCGCAGCAGCGCGGGCAGTATCGCCGACGGCGACGGCGACCGCGTCGGCGACGGTCATCCCGATGGCGGCGCTGCCGGTGCCGGCATCTGGCGGGAGCCTGCGGGCGTCGTTCGGGCAGGTCCGCGATGACGCCGAAGCAGCCGGCGCAGGTCGAGGACCTCCGCGCCACCGTGCAGGCACTCTTCCCTGGCGCCCCCGTCGCCTACGGCCGGCTGGCCGGCGACGCCGAGGGGTTCCGCCTCGTCCCCGGGCCCCGCCGCCCGCGCCTGCTGGTCGCCGCCGACGCCCCGCACGCCGCCGTCGGCGCCGTCGACCGACCGAGCGCGAACGACACGACCCGCCAGGCCGCCCTGCGCCGGGTGGCTGCCAAGGTCCTGCGGGCCCCGCACCTCGCCGCGGCCGTGATGCCCCGCGGCCTGGCCGTGGGCCGGTCGGCCGAGGAGTCGGTCAGCGACTACCTGGCGGAGGTCGTCGGCGGCGAGGTGCGGATCTCCTTGGCGATCGGCTCCCGACGGGCGAACCGCAAGCCCGTCCTCAACGTCCACCGCGTCGACGGGACGGAGGTCGGCTACGCCAAGGTCGGGCTGACCGACCTGGCCAACGAGCTGATCGACCACGAGGCCGCCGTCCTCGCCGACCTCGAGCGCGACCGGCCCGCCCGCTTCGTCGCGCCGCGGCTGCTCCACCACGGCCGGTGGCGCGGGTCGAGCGTGGTGCTGATGGAGAGCCTGCGCCCGGCCGGCCCGCCCGCGGCGCACGGCGTCCCGCTCGACGCCGTCGCCGAGCTGACCGCGCGCGGCGGCCTTGATCGGCAACGGCTGGCCGACACCGACTGGCTGACGCGGATCACCGCCGAGGGAGCGGGGCACGCCGGGAACGAGCACGCCGCGGCCGATAACGGCGGGGCCGCGGACGGCGGGTCCGGGCAGGTCGACGCCGAGCCCGAGCTCGTCGAGCTGGCGCGGCGCTACCGGGACCAGCTCGGCGACGTCGACCTGCCGGTGGGCCGGTGGCACGGCGACCTCGGCCCCTGGAACATGGCGTGGCAGGGGCGGACCCCGATGATCTGGGACTGGGAGCGCTGCGCGGCAGGCGTGCCCGCCGGCATCGACGCCGTCCACTTCACCTGCCACCAAGCCCTCCGGGCCGTCGGGGACCTGCCGCGCGCCCGAGCCGCGCTGACCGGCGCCGGCGCGGCGGCACTCCGTGGGGTCCTGGCCCGGCTGCCCGGCGGCGGGCCGCCGTCGGACCGGCTGGTGCAGGCCCTGGTGGCCGGCTACCTGCTGGCGATCGCGGCACGCTTCACCGCCGATGCCCGCCGCCCGGGCGGGGACGCGGTCGGGCGCCTCGCCCGCTGGCACCTCGGCGTGCTGCGCGACCGCCTCGACGAGGAACGAGACCGGCGCGACGGGGAACGCGACCGGCGCGACGAGAAGCGAGAGCGGCGCGACGAGGAAGAGGTGCACAGATGGAGCTGACGGTGCGGGTGCGGTCGGCCGCGCGGCGGGTGGTGCGGTCCGGGTACACGGTGCTGGGCGAGGCGACCGCGGACGCCCGGATGCGGCCGGGGTTCATCATCGCCGGTGCGCAGCGGTGCGGGACCACCAGCCTCTTCCGGATGCTGGCGGCGCACCCCGACGTCCGGCCGCCGGCCTACACCAAGGGGATCCACTACTTCGACACCGCCGAGCGGTACCGGCGCGGGCCGCGCTTCTACGGCGCCCACTTCCCGCTCGCGCCCCGCGGCCGGGACCACCACCACCTGGTTACCGGGGAGGCGAGCCCCTACTACGTCTTCCACCCGCTGGCCGCCGAGCGGATCGCCCGGGAGGTGCCCGACGCCCGGGTGATCGTGCTGCTCCGCGACCCGGTCGAGCGGGCGTTCTCCGCGCACAAGCAGGAGACCTGGCGGGGGTTCGAGACCCTCTCCTTCGAGGAGGCGCTGGCGGCGGAGCCGGACCGGCTCGCCGGCGAGGTCGAGCGCATGGTTGCCGACCCGGCGTACCAGTCTTTCGCCCACCAGCACTACGCCTATGTCGGACGGGGCCGGTACGCCGCCCAGCTCACCCGGATGTTCGACGCCGTCGGTCGGGACCAGGTCCTCGTGCTCGACGCCGACGACTTCTTCGCGGACCCGCAGCAGTACTGGTCCGAGGTGCTGGCCCACGTCGGGCTCCGGGATGTCCCGCTGGAGGCCGCCCCGAAGGCGAACGCCCGGCCGAGCTCGCCGATGCCGGCGACCGCCCGGGCGCGGCTGGAGGAGGCGTTCGCCGACTCCGACGAGGAGCTCACCCGGATCCTCGGGCGCGTGCCGAGCTGGCGACGATGACGCCCGTCCCGGACCCACACCCGCCCGCCGGGGCGCCGCCCGGCGCGGAGCGGACGCTGGCCTCCTACGCCCTGTTCGTCCGCCGGCACCGCCGCCTGCTCGTGGCCGCCGCCCTGGTCGGCGTCGTCCTCGGCCTGCTCGTCCAGCTGAGCAAGCCCGAGCGGTTCACCTCCTCGGCCGACGTCGTGCTGGTCTCGACGACGACGCGCGGCGGCGGGAGCGGGGAGTACCGCGACACGACCATCGACTCCGCGCTCCAGCAGCTCCGCTCGCAGGAGGTGCTGGGCCGGGCGGCGGCGCGGATGGACTACCCCGGCGGGTCGGCCGGGCTGGGCCGGGACCTCATCGCCCGACCCGTCCCCAACTCGCGCATCGTCCGGCTGTCCGTCTCCGCGCTCGCACCGGCGACGGCGGTCGAGGCCGTCACGAATGTGGTGGACAGTCTCCTCGAGGTCCGGCGCAGCGCGATCGAGGCCGAGACGCAGCGCCGCAAGCAGTCGGTCGGGGGTCAGCTCGCCGCCGTCAACCGCGAGCTCGACCGGCTGAACCTCGTCGTGGTCCAGGGTGAGGACCCGGCCGGCAGCAACGACCGGACGGTCGGCGGCCGCTTCCTCATCGAGCAGCGCGGGTACCTGCGCGGCGAGCAGGCCGCGCTCGCGACGCTGCGGCCCGACCCCGGCTACGTCGCCCAGCCGCCTACCGTGCCGACCGACGGGGCCCGCACCGGGCTGGCGGTCACGATGGCGTCCACGCTGACCGTCGCCGTCGTCGCCGCGGTCACCCTGGCGGCCGCGCGCAGCTGGCTCCGCGGGCCCGCCGAGCGCCCGGGCAGCACGGGGCCGGACGCCGTCGGCCCGGCCGACGTCGGACCGGCCGCCGTCGGCTTGCAGGGCCCGGGGAACCCCGACCAGGGGAGCACCGACCCGCGGACCCACGACCCAGGGACGCCCCACCCAGGCACCCCCGACCCAGGAGGACCGAGATGAGCGCCCCGGCGCCCGGGATCGACGTCATCATCGCGACCAAGGACCGCCGCGAGCTGCTGCTGAAGGCGGTGGACGGCATCCTCGCCCAGGACTACCCCGGGGAGATCCGGCTGACGATCGTCTTCGACCAGGTCCCGCCCGACCCGTCGCTCGAGCGCGCCGCCGCCAACCGGTCGGTCCGGGTGCTGCCGAACTCCCGGACGCCCGGGCTGGCTGGCGGCCGGAACACCGGCCTGCTCGCGGCCGACCGCCGGCTCGTGGCGTTCTGCGACGACGACGACGTCTGGCGGCCGGCGAAGGCCGCCGCCCAGGTGGCCCGGATGCGGGACGACGGCGCGCAGGGGTGCGTCACCGGCATCCTCGTGCACACCCAGGGCCGTCAGGTCCCGCGGGTCCCGGCGGTGCCCCGGGTTACCCCCGGCGCGCTGCACCAGGGTCGGCTCACCGGCGCCCACCCGTCGAGCTACCTCTTCGACCGGGCCTGGCTGCTCGGGTCGGTGGGGCTGGTGGACGAGGAGCTGCCGTCCGGCTACGGCGAGGACTTCGACCTGCTGCTGCGCTGCGCGCAGGCCGGCACGGTCACCGTGGTGCCCGAGCCGCTGGTCGACGTGCTGTGGCACCCCGGCTCCTTCTTCACCCAGCGCTGGCAGGGCATGGCCGACGGCCTGGGGTACCTGCTGGCCAAGCACCCCGGCCTGACCACCGACCGCAAGGGCTACGCCTGGATGGAGGGCCAGCGCGCGTTCGCACTGGCCGCCGGCGGGGGGCGGCGGGCGGAGGCGCTGCGCGCGGCGGCCCGCTCGCTGCGGCACAACGGTCGGGAGCCGCGCGGCGTGCTCGCCGCCGTCGTCGCGCTCGGCCTGGTCAGCCCGGAGCGGGTGATGCGGGTGCTCAACGCGCGCGGCCACGGGATCTAGGCCTCCGGCGGCTGGCGCCAGCCGGCCTGCCCCGCCCTACCCGACGAGCACGTCCCGGCCGCGCAGCAGCGCGGCGACCTCCCCGAGCACCTCCGCCACCGGCCGGCCGGTGGTGTCCACCACCAGGTCGGCGTCGGCCGGCGGCTCGTAGGGGGAGCTGATGCCGGTGAAGTCCGGGACCTCCCCGCGCCGGGCCCGCGCGTACAGGCCCTTGCGGTCCCGCCGCTCGCACTCGGCCAGCGGCGTCGCCACGTGCACGAGGACGAACGCCCCGCCCGCGTCCGCCACCATCGCCCGGACCTGCCGGCGGGTGCTGTCGAACGGCGCGATCGGGCTGCAGATCGCCAGGCCGCCGTGCCGGGCGATCTCGGCCGCCACCCACCCGATGCGGCGCACGTTCACCTCGCGGTCGGCCACCGAGAACGACAGGCCGGCGGAGAGGTTGCGGCGCACGACGTCGCCGTCGAGCAGCGACACCGTCCTCGCGCCCTCCTCCACCACCAGGTCGTGCAGCGCCCGCGCCAGCGTGGACTTGCCGCTCCCGGACAGCCCGGTGAACAGCACGACGGCGCCGCGGCGGGCCCCGCCGGCCCGGACCGCGGCGGCGACGGCGGCCGGGAGCGGGCCGCGGCCGGCGACCTCGAGCACCTCCCCGGGGGCGTAGGCGGCGAGCACCCGGCGGCGCAGGCGGGCGTTGGCCGGGCCCGCGCCGGCGGCGGGGAGGGGGACGGCGACGACCCGCGCGTCCGGCACCAGCTCGGCCGCGCGCACGGTGGCGCGGAGCAGGTCGGCGGTGGCGGCGGCGCCACCCGGACCGTGCCCGGCCAGGGCGAGGAGGACGACGGTGCGGCCGGCCCGGGCGGCGGTGACGGCCGTGAGGTCCTCCTCGCTCAGCGGCCGGGCGACCGGCACGGTCAGCGCGTCCGCCGGGACCTGCGCCCGCACGGCGGCGGGGTCGAGGTAGAGCCGGTCGAACGGGCGGCTGCCGCGCCCGCCGAGGTGGCGCACGGTGCCGACGACGCCGACCCCGCCGGCGTGGTCGTAGGTCTGGGTCACGGTCACGACGGCGAGCGGGACCCCCTCGGCGTCGGTGAGCTCGACCGCCGCCGGCCCCGCGGCCGCCGTCGTCCCGGCGCCTCGCGCGGGCCCGGCGCCTCCCGCCGGCCCGACCCCGGCCGCCGCGACGACGTCGGCCGGCAGGACCAGCACCGGCCCCTCGTCAGGGGCGGCGTACCCGGCGCCCGGACCGAGCGCCCCGGCCCGGAGCAGGTCGAGCACGTCCAGCTCCGGCGCGGACAGGGCGTGCCGGGGCAGCGGCGGCGCCGGGCTCGTCATCCCGGCATTGTGCCAGCGCGGCGGTGCGGCCGGGACCGGCCTGCGACCGCGTGGTGCGGCCCGGGACCGGCCCCCGACCGCGGTCAAGCGGCCCGGGACCGGCCCGCGACCGCGGTGAAGCGGCCCGGGACCGGACCCAAGACCGCTAAGGTGACCGCGTTCACACGCGAAAGGGCCACATGTTGCGTACCCACGGCGACTACCGGCTGAGCCAGCTCGACGAGCTCGAGGCGGAGTCCATCCACATCTTCCGGGAGGTCGCCGCCGAGTTCGAGCGGCCGGTGCTCCTGTTCTCCGGGGGCAAGGACTCCATCACCATGCTGCGGCTCGCCGAGAAGGCGTTCTACCCGGCGAAGATCCCGTTCCCGGTGCTCCAGATCGACACCGGGCTGGACTTCCCGGAGGTGCTGCAGACCCGGGACCGCTGGGTGGAGCGGCTCGGGCTGCGCCTCCTCGTCGCCTCCGTGGAGGAGGCCATCCGCACCGGCGTCGTCGTCGACGACGGCCGGACCAGCCGGAACCGGCTGCAGACCGGGACCCTGCTGAACGCGATCGAGGAGCACGGCTTTACCGCGGCCTTCGGCGGCGGTCGCCGCGACGAGGAGAAGGCCCGGGCCAAGGAGCGGGTGTACTCCCACCGGGACGAGTTCGGCCAGTGGGACCCCAAGAACCAGCGCCCGGAGCTGTGGTCGCTGTACAACGGCCGGCTGCACGCCGGGGAGCACATGCGGATCTTCCCGCTGTCGAACTGGACCGAGCTCGACGTGTGGCACTACATCGACCGGGAGGGCATCGACATCCCGTCGATCTACTTCGCCCACCCGCGGCGGGTGTTCCGCCGGGACGGGATGCTGCTGTCCGAGAGCCCGCTGAACGGCCTGCGCGACGGCGAGCGGGTCGAGGAGCGGACCGTGCGGTTCCGCACGGTCGGGGACCTGACCCTGACCGGGTGCGTGGAGTCCACCGCGGCGACCGTCCCGGAGATCATCGCCGAGGTCGCCGTCGCCCGGGTCACCGAGCGCGGCGCGACCCGCGGGGACGACCGCTTCTCCGAGGCGGCCATGGAAGACCGCAAGCGAGAGGGCTACTTCTGATGGACCTGCTCAGGCTCGCCACGGCCGGCTCGGTCGACGACGGCAAGTCCACCCTCATCGGTCGGCTGCTGATGGACTCCAAGTCGATCTTCGAGGACCAGCTCGAGGCCGTCCGGGCGACGTCGGCCGCCCGGGGCTACGACTACACCGACCTCGCCCTGCTCACCGACGGGCTGCGGTCCGAGCGCGAGCAGGGCATCACCATCGACGTCGCCTACCGGTACTTCGCCACGCCGGTCCGGAAGTTCATCATCGCGGACACCCCCGGGCACGTGCAGTACACCCGCAACATGGTCACCGGCGCCTCCACCGCCGACCTGGGCCTGGTGCTGGTCGACGCCCGGCAGGGCCTGACCGAGCAGTCCCGGCGGCACGCGGTGCTGCTCTCCCTGCTGCGGGTGCCGCACCTGGTGCTGGCGGTGAACAAGATGGACCTCGTCGACTTCGACGAGGGCGTCTTCCGGCGCATCTACGACGAGTTCACCGCCTTCGCGACCAAGCTCAACATCCCGGACCTGCAGGTGATCCCCATCTCCGCCCTGCAGGGCGACAACGTGGTCACCAGGTCCGAGCGGATGCCCTGGTACGACGGCGCCTCCCTCATGCACCACCTCGAGCACCTGCACGTCGCCTCCGACCGCGACCTCATCGACACCCGGCTGCCCGTGCAGTACGTCATCCGGCCGCACTCGGACGACCACCACGACTACCGCGGCTACGCCGGCCAGGTCGCCGGCGGGGTGCTCAAGCCCGGCGACGAGGTCCTCGTCCTGCCGTCCGGGCTGACCACCCGGGTGGCCGGGATCGACCTCTTCGACCGCGAGGTGGCCGAGGCCTTCCCGCCGATGTCCGTCACCGTCCGGCTCGAGGACGACCTGGACGTCTCCCGCGGGGACATGATCTGCCGGCCTCGCAACGCCCCGACCCCGGCGCAGAACATCGACGCCACGGTGTTCTGGATGACCGGGGCGCCGCTGCGGGTGGGCCGCAAGCTCGCGATCAAGCACACCACCCGCACCGCCCGCACGGTGATCCGGGAGATCCAGTACCGCCTGGACGTCAACACCCTGCACCGGGACCTGGAGGCCACCGAGCTCGGCCTGAACGAGATCGGCCGGGTGCAGCTGCGCACCACGGTGCCGCTGCTGTGCGACACCTACGAGCAGAACCGCACCACCGGCTCCTTCATCCTCGTCGACGAGGCCACCGGCGGGACGGTCGGCGCGGGCACCATCCTCGGGGCGAGCTGATGGGCGCCGGGGACGGCGACGACGGCCGGCGCACGGCCGCTGACGACGGTGCCCGGGGCAGAGCCGCTGACGACGGCGCCCGGGGCGCGGCCGCTGACGACGGCACCCGGGGTGCCGCGTCCCGCGACGACGCCGCCATCAGCGCCGAGGTCGCCGCCGCGGCCAGCCGGTTCCTGCTGGACCTGCGGGGGGCCGACGACGCGCCGGAGGGCCGGGCGCTGGGCGCCGCCGGGGACCGCGGCGCCCAGCAGCTCATCGCCCGGCGGCTCGCGGCCGCCCGCCCGGGCGAGGCCGTGCTGTCCGAGGAGGCCGCCGACGACGCCACCCGGCTGGACCGGGACCGGGTCTGGATCGTCGACCCGCTGGATGGCACCCGTGAGTACGGCGAGGGCCGCGCGGACTGGGCGGTCCACGTCGCCCTGTGGGAGCGGGGCGGGCTCGCCGCCGGCGCGGTGGCCCTGCCCGGCCTGGGCCTGACGCTCGACACCGCCACGGTCACCCCGCCCTCGCCGTCGCCGCGGCCGCAGGTCGCCCT
The DNA here is from genome assembly GCF_022759505.1 of Georgenia sp. TF02-10. Taxonomy (NCBI): domain Bacteria; kingdom Bacillati; phylum Actinomycetota; class Actinomycetes; order Allobogoriellales; family Allobogoriellaceae; genus Georgenia; species Georgenia sp. TF02-10. Next base: position 1,078,447 of record NZ_CP094289.1, read on the forward strand.
GGCGGTCTCCCGCAGCAGGGCGTCGGACCTGGTCCTGGCCGTCGCCGAGCGGCTCGGTGCGAGCCTGGTCCCGATGGGGTCGGCCGGGTACAAGGTGGCCGCTGTGGTGCGCGGGGAGGTGGACGCCTACCTGCACTCCGGCGGGCAGTACGAGTGGGACTCGGCGGCGCCGGTCGCCGTCGCCCGCGCCGCGGGGCTGCACGCCAGCCGGGTCGACGGCACGCCGCTGGCGTACAACCAGGCGAACCCCTACCTGCCCGACCTGCTGGTCTGCCGCGCCGAGCTCGCCGACCAGCTGCTGACGGCGGTCCGGGCGGCGTCGGCAGGCTCCGCCGCCCGCTGACCTCGGGGCCCCGGCGGCTCCCGCCCCGTCACCGCGGCCGGGCTGTGCGAGAAGTAACACAAGCTCGGCGTGACCGGCCGCTGGAGCGGCGGGATTCCGCCAGATCGCATCACGGCCGGCCCGAGATTGTGTTACTTCCTGCACACGTCGTCGCCGGCCGGCCAGGTCAGGGCCGGCCGGCCGCCCGGTAGGTCCAGCCGGCGGCGCGCCACGCGGCCGGGTCCAGCACGTTGCGGCCGTCGATCATCCGGCGGGCGGCGACCACGTCGCCGAAGGTCACCGGGTCCAGCTGGCGGTACTGCGCCCACTCGGTGGCCAGCAGGACGACGTCGGCGCCGGCCGCGGCCTCCTCGGGGGTGGCCGCGAACGCCAGGGTGGGCCAGGCCCGCTCGGCATTGGCGATGGCCGCCGGGTCGGTGACGCGCACGTGGGCGCCCTGGAGCTGGAGCTGGGCGGCGACGTTGAGGGCGGGGGAGTCCCGGACGTCGTCGGAGCTGGGCTTGAAGGCGGCGCCGAGGACGGCCACGGTGCGCCCCGCGACGGACCCGCCGCACACCTCCCGGGCCAGGTCCACCATCCGCACCCGGCGGCGCATGTTGATCGCGTCCACCTCGCGCAGGAAGCTCAGCGCCTGGTCCACGCCCAGCTCCCCGGCCCGGGCCATGAAGGCGCGGATGTCCTTGGGCAGGCAGCCGCCGCCGAAGCCCAGGCCGGCGCCGAGGAACTTCCGGCCGATGCGGTCGTCGTAGCCGATGGCGTCGGCCAGGGCGACGACGTCGGCGCCGGTCGCCTCGCACAGCTCGGCCATCGCGTTGATGAAGGAGATCTTGGTGGCCAGGAAGGAGTTGGCGGCGACCTTGACCAGCTCGGCGGTGGCGTAGTCGGCCACGACCTTGGGGATGCCCTCGGCCAGCGGCGTCGCGTACACCTCGTCCAGCGCCGCCCGGGCGTGGTCGGCGGCGGCGGGCTCGGCGGGCAGGCCGTAGACGAACCGGTCGGGGTGGATGGTGTCGTTCACGGCGTGCCCCTCGCGGAGGAACTCGGGGTTCCAGGCGACGACGGCGCCCGGGGCCCGGGCGGCGACCTGCTCGGCGATCCGGGCGGCGGTGCCCACCGGGACGGTCGACTTGCCGACCAGCACGTCGCCGTCGGCGAGGTGGGGGAGCAGGCCGGTGACCGCGGCGTCGACGTAGGTCAGGTCGGCCGCGTAGCTGCCGCGCTGCTGCGGGGTGCCCACGCAGAGGAAGTGCAGCTGGGCGCCGGCGGCGTCGGCGATGTTAGGGCTGAACCGCAGCCGGCCGCTCGCCACGCCCTCGCGGAGCGCCTCGGGCAGGCCGGGCTCGAAGAACGGGGCCTCCCCGGCGGCGAGCAGCTCCACCTTCGCCGCGTCGGTGTCGATGCCGACCACGTCGTGGCCGAGCAGCGCCATCGAGCTGGCGTGGACGGCGCCGAGGTAGCCGCAGCCGATCACCGAGACACGCATGGATCCTCCTGGTCAGTGGCGCCGGGGCGCTCGTCAATCTCGTCGAGGCAGCCGGGGCGCGGGACGCCGACGGCGGCCTCCTATGGTGGCACCGACCGGGCCCGCGTCGTGAACGGCCTGCCCGCGGCGCCTGGCCTGCCCGGGACCGGCTGCCCGGGAGCGTTCTCCTGGCCGCCCACCGGTCGCGAGCCCGGGGGCCCGATCACCGTCCGGGCGCTCGCCGGGGGGCTCGGGAAGCACCGGCGGCCACGCCGGCCGCACCGGCGGTCACGCCGGCCGCGCCCAGGCGCAGCAGCCGCAGCGCTGTCGCCACCGCGTGCTCCAGGTTCTCCGGCCCGGCGCGCAGCACCTCCGCGGTGCCGCCGAGGGTGCGCAGGATCGGCACCACGGCCGCGAAGCCGTGGTCGAGCAGGGTGTCCGCGCTGGGGTCGACCCGCCCGGCGAACGCGATCACCGGGACCCCCGCCCGCCCGGCGACGGCGGCGACGCCGGCGGGGGTCTTGCCCCGGAGGGTCTGCGCGTCGACGGCCCCCTCGCCGGTGAGCACCAGGTCGGCGCCGTCGACGTGCCTGGCCAGCCCGGCAGCGTCGACGACGACCTCGACGCCCGGGCGCCGGGTCGCGCCGAGCGCGAGGAACGCTGCGCCGAGCCCGCCGGCCGCCCCGGCGCCCGGTAGGTCCCGGACGCGGCGCCCGGCGGCGGCCTCGAGGGCGTCGGCCAGCGCCCCGAGCGCCGTGTCGAGCATCGCGACCTGCTCCGGCGCCGCGCCCTTCTGCGGCCCGAACACCGCGCTGGCGCCCCTGGGTCCGAGCAGCGGGCTGGTGACGTCGCAGGCGAGCTCGACACTCACGCCGTGCAGCCGCGGGTCGAGGCCGGCCAGGTCCACCGCGGCGACCGCGGGCAGCGCCCGGGGGGCAGGGTCGACCGGGCGACCGGCGGCGTCGAGCAGACGGGCACCGAGCCCGACCAGCAGGCCGGCGCCCCCGTCGTTGGTGGCGGACCCGCCCAGCCCGACGACGATCCGGCGGGCGCCAGCGTCGAGCGCGGCACGCAGCAGCGGGGCCACGCCGGCGGAGGTCGCGGAGAGAACCTCCCGGTCCTCGGGCGCGACCAGGCCGATGCCGACCGCGGCGGCGACCTCGAGGATCGCGATGCCGTCGTCGGCCAGACCGATCGTGGCGGTGACCGGCCGCCCGAGGGCGTCGGTGGTGGCGACCTCGACGAGCCGGCCCCCGAGCGCGGCCACCAGGGCGTCGGTGGTGCCCTCGCCGCCGTCGGCCATCGGCACCTCGACGCAGGTGGCGTCGGGCAGGACGCGACGCACGCCGCGGGCCATCGCCGCGGCGGCCTCGGCGGCGGACATCGACTCCTTGAACGAGTCGGGGGCGAGCACGAGCTTCATCGACGGGTCCCTTCTCGGCGGGGCGGAGCCTGCGCGCCCGCCCGGCCCGAGCCGAGGAGGCAGCGGGACGGGCGGGCGCAGGAGCGCTCGGGCGGGTCAGCGGACCAGCGCGGGTCGCTTGTGGTCGAACTCCCAGCCCGGAATCAGGTACTGCATCCCGACGGCGTCGTCGCGGGCGCCGAGGGCCTTCTCCAGGTAGAGGGCGTGCGCCTTCTCGACCTGGTCCATGTCGATCTCGACGCCGAGGCCTGGCTTGTCGCCGATCACGATCTCGCCGCCGACGATCTGCGGCGGCTCGACCGTCAGCCGCTCGACGCCCTCCTGCCAGATCCAGTGCGTGTCGAGCGCGTTGTACTGGCCCGGGGCGGCGGCGCCGGCGTGGGCGACCATCGCCAGCGAGATGTCGAAGTGGTTGTTGGAGTGGCAGCCCCAGGTCAGGCCCATGGCGTGGCACAGCTGCGCGACGCGCACCGACCCGCGCATGGTCCAGAAGTGCGGGTCCGCCAGCGGGATGCTGACGGCCTGCAGGGCCAGGGCGTGAGACATCTCGCGCCAGTCGGTGGCGACCATGTTGGTGGCGGTGGGCAGGCCGGTGCGTCGGCGGAACTCCGCGAGCACCTCCCGGCCGGAGAACCCGCCCTCGGCGCCGCACGGGTCCTCGGCGTAGGCGAGCACGTCGACGAGCGGCCGGCACAGGCGCACGGCCTCCTCCAGCGACCACGCACCGTTCGGGTCGAGCGTGATCCGCGCGTCCGGGAACCGCTCCTTGAGCGCGCGGACGGCCAGCACCTCCTCCTCGCCCGAGAACACGCCGCCCTTGAGCTTGAAGTCCTCGAACCCGTACCGCGCGTAGGCGGCCTCGCCGAGCGCGACGATCTGCTCGGGCGTGACGGCCTCCTCGTGCCGCAGCCGGTGCCAGTCGACGTCGGAGTCCGGCTCGCGCAGGTACCCGAGGTCGGTCTTGTCCGGGTCGCCGACGTAGAACAGGTAGCCGAGCACCTTGACGGAGTCCCGCTGCTTGCCCTCGCCGAGCAGCGAGGCCACGGGGACCTCGAGGTGCTTGCCGAGCAGGTCGAGGTAGGCCGACTCGATGGCGGTGACCGCGTGCACGGTGGTGCGCAGGTCGAAGGTCTGCAGGCCGCGGCCGCCGGCGTCGCGCCCGGCGAACTCCTCGCCGATGCGCCGCAGCACGTTCGCGTGGTCACCGAGCGAGGAGCCGCGCACGAGCTCGAACGCCTCGGTGATCGTGCGGGTGATCTTCTCCCCGCCGGGGACCTCGCCGACGCCGGTGCGCCCGGCGGAGTCGGTGAGGACGACGACGTTGCGGGTGAAGTACGGCCCGTGCGCGCCGGAGAGGTTGAGCTCCATGCAGTCACGGCCGGCGACGGGGTAGACCGCCGCCTCGACGATGGTGGGGGTGGACATCAGGACGGCTCTCCTCGGGTGAGCTCGATGCCGGCGGCACGCTCGTAGGCGCGCAGCAGGGCGGAGTGGTCCTCGGTCTCGTGGTTGTGCGCCTTGAGCTGCGTCATCAGCTCGAAGACCGAGGCGGTCATGGGCATCGGCGCCCCGACCGCGTGCGAGGTGGACATGACGTTGGTCAGGTCCTTCAGGTGCAGGTTGATCCGGAAGCCGGGGGCGAACCGGTGGTCCAGCATGAGCGGGGCCTTGGCGTTCATGACGTTGGAGCCAGCCAGGCCGCCCTTGATCGCCTCGAAGACCTGCTCGGGGTCGACGCCCGCCTTCTGCGCGAGCACCAGGGCCTCGGCAACGACCGCGATGTTCACCGCGACGATGGCCTGGTTCGCCAGCTTGGCGATGTTGCCCGCGCCGATGCCGCCGACCCGCACGACGGACTTCCCCATCGCGGCCAGGACCGGCTGCACGACGTCGAACGCCTCCTGCGGCCCGCCGACCATGAAGGACAGCGTCCCCTCGATGGCGAACGGCTCGCCGCCCGAGACGGGGGCATCGAGCATGACGACGCCCCGCTCGGCCAGCGCGGCGCTGACGTCCCGGGCGACCAGCGGGTCGATGGAGCTCATGTCCGCGTAGAGCAACCCGTCCCGGGCCGCCTCCAGGACGCCGGCCTCGCCGAGGACGACCTCCTGCACCTGCGGGGAGTTCGGCAGCATGGTGAGCACGAGGTCGACCTGCTCCGCGACCTCGCGCGGGGTGGCGGCCCGCGCGGCGCCGAGCGCGACGAGCTCGCCGACGTTGTCGGCGTTGTGGTCGAGGACGACCAGGTCGTGCCCGTCCGCGACGAGGTTCTTGGCCATGGGCTTGCCCATGATCCCGAGCCCGATGAATCCGATCTTCATGTGTGCTTCCTTCCGGTTCAGCCGATGACGAGGTTCATGAGGAGGACACCGCCCAGGCCGAGGAAGGCCAGCACGGTGGTGTAGGTGGTGCGGGACAGGAGGGCCTGGGGCACGGTGAGCCCGAAGTACTCCTTGAACATCCAGAAGCCGGGGTCATTGACGTGGCTGGCGGCGATCGAGCCGCACGCGGTGGCGAGCACCATCAGCTCGGGGGAGACGCCGGACGCGGCGACGAGCGGGGCGGCGACGCCGGCGGCGGTGACGACCGCCACGGTGGCCGAGCCGAGCGCGACCCGCAGGATCACGGCGATCAGCCAGGCGAGCACGATCGGGGACAGGGCCCAGCCCGAGGTGACGTCGGCGATGCGGTCGGCGATGCCGGCCTCGACCAGGACCTGCTTGAACGCGCCGCCGGCACCGATGACCATGAAGATCATCGCCATCGCCTTGGCGGACGAGGAGCAGGAGGCGGCCACCTCGCCGAGCGAGCGGCCGACGCGCGGCCCGAAGACCCAGCACGCCACGAGCAGCGTGATCAGCAGCGCGACCGGCGCGGCGCCGAGGAACTGCACGAGGGGCAGGAACGCGGCCTCGGGCGCGGCGAGCTCGACGACGGCTGCGCCGGCGATGACGACGACGGGCAGGAGGGCGACGAACAGCGACCAGCCGAGGCCGGGCATCTCGTCCTCCTCGAAGTCCTTGTCCGAGACCAGGCCCACGGGGATGGCCGGGTTCATCGCCCGGACGAAGGACAGCCGCGGCCACAGGAACGCGATCAGGGCTCCGGCGGGCACCGCGATGAGCAGGCCGTAGGCGAGGGTCAGGCCGACGGAGGCGCCGTAGGTGGCCGCGACGGCGGTCGGGCCGGGGTGCGGCGGCAGGAACGAGTGCATCGTGGACAGCGCGATGGACATCGGCAGGCCGACCCAGAGCAGGTTCTGCTTCGTGGCCCGCACGAGCGTGAACGCGACGGGCACGATGATGACGAACGCGACCTCGTAGAACATGGTCACGCCGACGAGCATCGCGGTGACGACCATCGCCGCCTGCACACCGCGGGCGCCGAAGGCGTCCACCATCTTCATAGCGATGCGCTGGGCGCCGCCGGCGTCACCCATGACCCGGCCGATCATCGCGCCGAGGCCGATGACGAGCAGCGTGCCGCCGAGCTGGCCGCCGACGCCCTCCTCGAGGATCTCGGGGATGGACTCGACGGGGATGCCCTCCACCAGCGCGACCGCGACGGCCACGAGGAGCAGGGCGATGAAGCCGTTGAGCTTCAGCTTCGTCATGAGGAAGACGAGGACGACGACCGCGACGGCGACGACGAGGAACTCCATGGCCGGGCCCTCAGTCCGTGGTCGCCGCGAGGGCGTCGGCGACCACGACGGCGAGCTCGGCGCGCACCTGCTCGTCGATGTCCCGGGCCGGGGCGAGGCAGACGCCGGCGTCGACGCCGACCAGCCGCAGCCCCTCCTTGAGCACCACGGGGAACGTCGCCCGGTCGACGATGGCACGCAGCGGCGACAGCGCGGCCTGCAGGCGGGCGGCGCGCTCGAGGTCGCCGGCCCGGTACGCCTCGTAGATGCCGGCCACCAGGGCCGGTGCCACGTTGGCGGTCGAGGCGATCGCGCCGTCGGCGCCCTCGCGCAGGCCCTCGAGGATCATGTTGTCGCGGCCGACCAGCACCGCGAAGCCGGCGGGGCGCTCGGTGAGGAACCGGCGCAGGAGGTCCGGGTTCCCGCTCGAGTCCTTGATCCCGACGATGGTCTCGACCTTGGCCAGCTGGAGCACGGTCTCGACGTCGAGGTCGACGCCGGTGCGGCCCGGGTTGGTGTAGAGCACCACCGGCAGGTCGGTCGCCGCGGCGACCTCGGTGTAGTGCGTGAGGAGCTCGTGCTGCGTCGGCGTCATGAAGTACGGGGTGAGGACCGACAGGGCGGAGACCCCGCCGACCTCGGCCACCATGCGGGCGGTGCGCACGCAGTCGCGGGTGGTGATCTCGGAGGCGCCGGCGTAGACCGGGACCCGGCCGGCGACGTGCTCCACCGTGATCTCGACGACGCGACGCTTCTGCCGGTCGTCCAGGCCGTAGATCTCGCCGGAGCTGCCGAGGACGAAGACGCCGTGGACGCCGCCCGCGATGACGTGGTCGAGGAGGGCGCGCAGGCCGTCCTCGAGCAGCTCGCCGTGCGGGTCCAGGGGGGTGACGAGGGCCGGGACGGCACCTGCCGGTACGAACATCGATGTTCCTGTCTATGGAGGCCGTTCAAAGCTACGAACAGCGTTCACGTATGTGGACGCGGTAACGATAGCGGCCCGTCAGACGGGGGCGTCAAGGACCTTGGTCGGATACCCGCAGGGCGGCCGGTGGCCGCGGCGGGAGGTGCGGCACGTGCCGGAAGACCCCTCGCCGGCCGCCGCAGGCCGTACCCTGGGGGCCGTGGCAGCCCCGACCCCGAGAGAACTCGCCGCCGTGCCCGGCGACGCGCCCTCGTCGGCCGTGAAGTCCGCCGCCCGGACCCTGCAGCTGCTCGAGCTCCTCGCCGACCGCGGCGGCGTGCCCGCCCGCCTCGCCGAGCTCGCCGACGAGCTGGGGGCGCCGCGGTCCAGCGTGCACGCCCTGCTGCGCACGCTCAGCGGGTCGGGCTGGGTCCGGACCGACCCGACCGGCACGCTCTACGCGATCGGCCTGCGCTGCCTGCTGGTCGGTACCTCGATCCTCGACTCGGACCCGTACCTGCGCGTCGCCCGGCCCGTGCTCGCCGCGCTGCGCGACCGGCTGGGCGAGACGGTGCACCTGGCCCGCCTCGACGGCGACCGGGTCGTCTACCTCACCACTCACGAGTCGGGGCGCGAGCCGCGGCGGATAGCCCGCGTCGGGCGCGGGCTCCCCGCCCACGCGACGAGCCTCGGGAAAGCGCTGCTCGCCGAGCGCGGCGACGCGCCCGCCGGGCCGCTGGCTGCCGTCACCCACCGCACGATCACCGCGCCGGCGGACCTCACCACCGAGCTCGAGCGCACCCGCCGACGCGGCTACGCGATCGACAACGAGGAGAACACGCCCGGGTTGTGCTGCCTCGGCGTCGCCCTGCGCTACACCCGCCCCGTGCTCGACGCGATCAGCTGCTCGGTGCCGGTCGACCGGATGACCGAGGCGCGCGAGGCGGAGGTGGCCGCGGCCCTGCTCGAGGCGCGCGCGCAGATCGAGGAGAGCGCACCCGTCCAGGGCGTCTTCTAGCCGCCCCGCGCACCCCGTCTCGCGAGCGGCTCAGGTGCGTCTCGGCGCCGCCCGCCCCGACGCGCCCCCGGCGCCGTACACTGGATCGGCTACCCCGCACTCCGCCCGGATGCGGGGCTCCTGTGCTGCCCGCGACCTCGCGAAGGACCCATGAACCTCACCGGACTGCTCCCGCCGCTGCGCACCGACCCGGCCGTCGCGGCCGCCGTCGACCTCGCCGCCGCACCGGTGCTCGCCCCGCAGGTGAGCATCACCGTCCCGCTCGGCGTGCGCGCGCCGCTGGTCGCCGAGATCGCCACCGGCGAGCCGGGCCGGCCCGTCCTCGTCGTCACCGCCACCGGCCGCGAGGCGGACGAGGCGGCCGGCGCCCTGCGGGCCTTCTTGCCGGATGACGACGTCGCCGTCTTCCCGGCCTGGGAGACCCTCCCGCACGAGCGGCTCTCCCCGCGCGCGGACACCGTCGGCCACCGGCTGGCCGTGCTGCGCCGCCTCGCCCACCCCGAGCCGGTCGGCCCGGCCGGCCCCGTCCGGGTCCTCGTCATGCCGGTCCGGGCCCTGCTCCAGCCGGTCGTCGCCGGGCTGGGCGAGCTGGCCCCGGTCGCCCTGGCCCCCGGCCAGCAGGCCGACCTGGAGCAGGTCGCCGCCGACCTGACCGCGGCCGCCTACACCCGGGTGGACATGGTCGAGCGGCGCGGGGAGTTCGCCGTGCGCGGCGGGATCCTCGACGTCTTCCCGCCCACCGAGGACCACCCGGTGCGGGTGGAGTTCTGGGGCGACGAGGTGGAGGAGGTCCGCTGGTTCGCCGTCGCCGACCAGCGCTCCCTCGAGGTCGCCGACCGGGGCCTGTGGGCCCCGCCGTGCCGGGAGCTGCTGCTCACCGAGGACGTCCGGGCCCGCGCCCGGGACCTGGTCCCCGCCCTGCCCGGGGCCGCGGACCTGCTCGAGAAGCTCGGCCAGGGCATCGCGGTGGAGGGCATGGAGTCCCTCGCCCCGGTGCTCGTGGACCGCCTGCAGCCGGTCCTGGACCTGCTGCCCGAGCGCACCCTGGTCGCGCTGTCCGACCCCGAGCGGATCCGCCGCCGCGCGCACGACCTGGTCGCCACCACCGAGGAGTTCCTCGCCGCCGCCTGGGCCTCCGCCGCCCAGGGCGGGACCACCCCGCTGGACCTGCGGGCCGCGTCCTTCGCCCAGCTCGCCGAGGCCCGCGCCCTGGCCCTGACCCGCGGGATGGGCTGGTGGTCGCTGTCCGCGCTGCCCACCGACGCCGAGCTCGCCGCCGCCGCCCCTGCCGGTCCCGTGGCTCCCGCCGGCCCCGCCCCCGCCGGCCCCGCCGGCCCCGCGGCCAGTGCCGGACCCGCCGTCGTTGGCCCCGCCGGCCCCGCCACCGCCGGTCCCGGTCCCGACGGCGACGGCGACGGCGACGGCGACCACGCCGGCACCGCCGGCCCGCTGCGGGTGGCCGCCCGCGACGTCGAGCGCTACGGCGGCGACGTCGCCCGGGCGCTGACCGACCTGGCGCGCCTGGTCCACGACGGCTGGCGGATCGTGCTGACCACCGAGGGCCCCGGGCCGGCCCGCCGGATGTCCGAGCAGCTCGCCGGCGCGGACGTCCCGGCCCGGCTGGTCGCCGACGTCGCCGAGGAGCCGCCGGCCGCCGTCGTGCTGGTCACGACGGCGACCACCGGGCGCGGGTTCGTCGCCCCGGACCTGCGGCTCGCCCTGCTCACCGAGCCCGACCTGACCGGCCGGGCCGGCACCTCCACCCGGGACATGCGCAAGATGCCCTCCCGGCGCCGCGGCGTCGTCGACCCGCTGGCGCTGCGGCCGGGCGACTACGTGGTGCACGAGCAGCACGGGGTGGGCCGGTTCGTCGAGCTCGCCTCCCGCACCGTCGGCACCGGGGCGGACGCCACCACCCGGGAGTACCTGGTCATCGAGTACGCCGCGACCAAGCGCGGCCAGCCCGGGGACCGGCTCTTCGTCCCGACCGACTCCCTGGACCAGGTGACCAAGTACGTCGGCGGGGAGGCGCCGACGCTGAACAAGCTCGGCGGGTCGGACTGGGCCAAGACCAAGAGCCACGCCCGCCGGGCGGTGCGGCAGATCGCCGGGGAGCTCATCCGGCTCTACGCCGCCCGGATGTCCACCCAGGGCCACGCCTTCGCCCCGGACACCCCCTGGCAGCGCGAGCTCGAGGACGCCTTCCCCTACCGGGAGACCCCCGACCAGCTCGTCACCATCGATGAGGTCAAGGCGGACATGGAGAAGCCGACCCCGATGGACCGGCTGATCTCCGGCGACGTCGGCTACGGCAAGACCGAGATCGCCGTGCGGGCGGCGTTCAAGGCCGTCCAGGACGGCAAGCAGGTCGCCGTCCTGGTGCCCACCACCCTGCTCGTCCAGCAGCACCTGGACACCTTCACCGAGCGGTACGCCGGGTTCCCGGTCGCGGTCCGGGCGCTGTCCCGGTTCCAGTCCGACGCCGAGGCGGCGGCGGTGCGCGAGGGGGTGCGGGTCGGCAGCGTCGACGTCGTCATCGGCACCCACCGGCTGCTCACCGGGGAGGTGCGGTTCAAGGACCTGGGCCTGGTCATCATCGACGAGGAGCAGCGCTTCGGCGTGGAGCACAAGGAGACGCTCAAGCAGCTGCGGACCAACGTCGACGTGCTGGCCATGTCCGCCACCCCCATCCCGCGGACCCTGGAGATGGCGGTCACCGGCATCCGGGAGATGTCCACCCTGGCCACCCCGCCGGAGGAGCGGCACCCGGTGCTCACCTTCGTCGGGCCCTACGAGGAGAAGCAGGTGGCCGCCGCGGTCCGGCGCGAGCTGCTCCGCGAGGGCCAGGTCTTCTACGTGCACAACCGGGTGCAGTCCATCGGCCGGGCGGCCGCCCGGCTCGCCGAGCTGGTGCCCGAGGCCCGGATCGGGGTCGCGCACGGGCAGATGGGCGAGCACCAGCTCGAGCAGGTCATCCAGGACTTCTGGCACCGCGAGCTCGACGTGCTGGTGTGCACCACCATCGTCGAGACCGGCCTGGACATCTCCAACGCCAACACCCTGCTGGTCGAGCGGGCCGACGCCTTCGGCCTGGCCCAGCTCCACCAGCTCCGCGGGCGGGTGGGCCGCGGCCGGGAGCGGGCGTACGCCTACTTCCTCTACCCCCCCGAGCGGCCGCTGACCGAGACCGCGCACGACCGGCTGGCCACCATCGCCGCGCACACCGACCTCGGCGCGGGCATCCAGGTGGCCATGAAGGACCTGGAGATCCGCGGCGCCGGCAACCTCCTCGGCGGGGAGCAGTCCGGGCACATCGCCGGGGTCGGGTTCGACCTGTACGTGCGGATGGTCGCCGACGCGGTCGCGGAGTTCCGGGGGGAGAAGGAGACGGAGAAGGCCGACGTGCGGATCGAGCTGCCGATCGACGCCCACGTCCCGCCGGAGTACATCGCGCACGAGCGGCTCCGGCTGGAGGCCTACGCCAAGATCGCCGCGGCCGCCGACGACGACGCGATCGTCGCCGTGCGGGAGGAGCTCACCGACCGGTACGGGCCGGTGCCCGAGCCGGTCGAGCGGCTCTTCGCCGTGGCGGCCCTGCGCGAGCGGGCCCGCGCCGTCGGGCTGACCGAGATCACCGGGCAGGGCAAGTACGTCCGGCTCGCCCCGGTCGAGCTGGCCGAGTCCGCCCAGCTCCGGCTCAAGCGGCTCTACCCCGGCACGGTCCTCAAGCCCGCGGTCCGCACGGTGCTGGTGCCCTACCCGCGCACGGCGAAGCTGGGCGGGAAGCCGCTGACCGACCTGGCGCTGCTGCGGTGGGTGGGGGACCTCATCGGCGCCGTGCTGGAGGACCGGGTGGCGACGGCGGCCGCGGTGGCCGTGCCGTCCTGACCCGCCGGGCCGTGGGCTGACCGGTTGACGACGGCGGCCGCGGTGGCCGTACCGTCCTGACCGGTCGGGCCGTGGTTGACCGGACCGGGGTGCCCCAGCGCCGTGGCGCGCGGCGGGCCAGGGCACCTGACGCGGCCGGTTCGGGCCGCCGTCGTCCGCCACCGCGGCGCCGCCGGCCGCCGGCGTCCCCGCCGGTGCTCCCCGGACCCGCCCGCGCGCCCTACCATGGGCGCTGGTCCTGCACACCCCGGGCACCGGCCCGGGCGACCTTGGAGGTACATCGGTGGTTCCCCAGCGGCCCGCACGCCCGGCCCTCGCCGCCCTCGCCGTCGCCGGCCTCCTGGCCGGCTGCGCGGCGCAGCCCGGCACCGCCGCGTCCATCAACGGGGTGCGGGTGAGCGAGGACGACCTCGCCGACGCGCACGGGGACTACGTCGCGCTGACCAACCAGCCCACCGAGCCCGCCGTCGTCCTGAACACCATGCTCGCCGCGGAGGTGCTCCCCGGCATCGCCGCCGAGCACGACGTGGTCCTGTCCGACGACGACGTGGTCTCCCTCCTCGACCGGCAGGCCGAGGCCGCCGGCACCACCGCCCCCGAGGACGGCTACAGCGACGCCTTCGTTGACCTGGGCCGCTACCTCTTCCTCGTCCCCAGCCTGCAGAACGCCCAGCAGGGCCAGGCGGTGCTCGAGGAGTTCTCCACCGCGATGGCCGACGCCGACATCGAGGTCAACCCGCGCTACGGCACCGTCGACGAGACCGGGATCATCAGCCCGCTCAGCCCGGACTGGATCGCCCAGCCCGAGGGTGCGGACCCCGGGCTGGACCGCTGACACCGAGGGCCGATCTCCCGGACGGGACCGCTGAGCCGGAGGGGCCGAGCCCTCGGCCTGACCGCCCGGCGGGACGGTCCGCACCGCCACCGCTGGAGGGCCGAGCAGCCCGGGCGGATGGTCCCGCGCTGGCCCCGGCGCCCCGTACTACGGTTGAGCCTGTTTGCACACCCTCATCGTTAGGAGACCTACGTGGCCAGCATCGAGGCCGTTGGCGCCCGCGAGATCCTTGACTCGCGCGGCAACCCCACCGTGGAGGTCGAGGTCGCCCTGGAGGACGGCACCGTCGCCCGGGCCGCCGTTCCCTCCGGCGCCTCCACCGGAGCCTTCGAGGCCGTCGAGCGCCGCGACGGCGACGACGGCCGGTACCAGGGCAAGGGCGTGCAGAACGCCGTCGACGCGGTGATCGACACCATCGCCCCCGAGGTGCTCGGGATCGACGCGACCGAGCAGCGCATCATCGACCAGACCCTCCTCGACCTGGACGGCACCGCCAACAAGGGCAAGCTCGGGGCGAACGCCATCCTCGGCGTCTCCCTCGCCGTCGCCAAGGGTGCGGCGGAGTCCGCCGGCCTGCCCTTCTTCCGGTACGTCGGCGGCCCCAACGCCTACCTGCTGCCGGTCCCGATGATGAACATCCTCAACGGCGGCTCGCACGCCGACTCCAACGTCGACATCCAGGAGTTCATGGTCGCCCCGATCGGGGCGGAGAGCTTCAAGGAGGCGCTGCGCTGGGGCGCGGAGACCTACCACGCGCTGAAGTCGGTGCTCAAGGGCCGGGGCCTGGCCACCGGCCTGGGCGACGAGGGCGGCTTCGCGCCGAACCTGGAGTCCAACCGCGCCGCGCTGGACCTCATCCTCGAGGCCATCGAGAAGGCCGGGTACACCCCCGGGGAGGACATGGGCCTGGCGCTCGACGTCGCCTCCACCGAGTTCTTCAGCGACGGCGCCTACCAGTTCGAGGGCCGGTCCACCACCGGCGAGGAGATGATCGCCTACTACAGCGACCTCCTCGCCAACTACCCGCTGGTCTCCATCGAGGACCCGCTGAGCGAGGACGAGTGGGACAGCTGGGCCCAGCTCGTCGCCACCGTCGGGGACCGCGTGCAGATCGTCGGCGACGACCTGTTCGTCACCAACCCCGAGCGGCTGACCCGGGGCATCGAGCTGCGCGCAGCGAACTCCCTGCTCGTCAAGCTGAACCAGATCGGCACGCTGACCGAGACCCTGGACGCCGTCACCCTCGCCCAGCGCAACGGCTTCACCGCGATGGTCTCCCACCGCTCGGGCGAGACCGAGGACACCACCATCGCCGACCTGTCGGTGGCGGTGAACGCCGGCCAGATCAAGACCGGTGCGCCGGCCCGCGGGGAGCGCATCAACAAGTACAACCAGCTCCTCCGCATCGAGGAGGAGCTCGACGACGCCGCGGTCTACGCCGGCCGCAGCGCCTTCCCGCGGGCCGCCCGCCGGGTCTGAGCCCGGCCGGACCCGGCCCCGCTGCGGCGCCTGCTGCGGCGGGGCCGGCCCCGCCTGGGGTCGGCCGGGTGCCGGTGAACCGACGGTCCGCTGCTCGACCGGCTCCGAAGGACCGGGAGGTCCGGTGCGCATGCCGCACCGGGCCTCTGCCGTGCCCGGGCCGCCGCCGGGCGGGCGTCCCGTGCCCCGTGCCGCACCGCCGTCCCTCGCCCCGAGGGTCCGCCGCAGCCCGGTTCTGCAGCACTGGGACGTCCTGGCACCGCGCCCCCGCCGCCTCGCGCTGCGCCGGGCCGGTCTCGCGACTCACGCCCGGGCGTTCCCGGGATCGCCCGGCGCATGGGGGACGATGGAGGCCATGAGCACCCGACGTCCGGCCGCGCCCCGGGGCGCCGCGGGCGCGCGCGGTGCGAACCGTGGCCGGGGCGCCGCCGAGCGGCCCGCCCCGCCGCGCGCCAAGGCCGCGCCCCGCCCCACGGCGTCGGCCGGAGCAACGGCCGCCCGCCCGGCCGGCCGACAGGCCCCGCGCCGGGGCGTCACCCTCGGGGCGCCGCGGGCCGACGGGCGCCCCCGGCCCACCATCAGCCTGCGGGCGCTCGGGCTGCTCATCGTCGCGCTCGTCGCCTTCACCGTGCTGGCCCCCACCCTGCGGTACGCCGTCGCCCAGCAGGAGCAGCTCCGCACCCTCAACGCCCAGGTGAGTGACGCGCGGGAGCGCACCGCCGCCCTGGAGCACGAGCTCGAGCGCTGGCAGGACCCCGCCTACGTGCAGGCCCAGGCCCGGGACCGGCTCGGGTACGTGATGCCGGGGGAGACGCCCTACGTCGTCGTGGACCCGGAGACCGTCACCGGCGGGGAGAGCCCCGCCGAGGCCGAGGCGGCCGAGCGGGCCGCCGCCCGCGCCGCCGCCACCCCCTGGTACGTCCGCGTCTGGGACTCCGTTCAGGTGGCGGGAGAGTCGGCCACCGGCGAGGAGGACCCGTCCGGGTTGACCACGCCCACCGAGGACGCACTGACCCCCACCGGCGCCCCCACCGGTCCGCCCCCGGAGACGCCGTGACCAGCGGGTCCGCCGTCTCGGAGCAGGACCTGGCGGTCCTGACCGAGCAGCTGGGCCGGGAGCCGCGCGGGGTGGTCGCCGTGGCCGCGCGCTGCCGGTGCGGTCGCCCCACCGTGGTGCGCACCGCGCCCCGGCTGCCCGACGGCACCCCCTTCCCCACCTCCTACTACCTCACCCACCCGGCCGCGGTCCGGGCGGTGAGCACCCTGGAGGCCGGTGGGGTGATGGCGGAGATGAACGAGCGCCTCGCCGCCGACGCCGGGCTGCGCGCCGCCTACGCCGCCGCCCACGAGGACTACCTCGCCCGCCGCGCCGAGCTGGGGCACGTGCCGGAGATCGACGGGGTCTCCGCCGGCGGCATGCCCACCCGGGTGAAGTGCCTGCACGCGCTGCTGGCGCACACCCTCGCCGTCGGGCCCGGCGTCAACCCGTTCGGGGACGAGACCCTGGCGCTGCTGGCCGGCCGGTGGTCCCCGGACCGCTGCGCCTGCTGAGCTGGCCGCCTGTCCCGCCGGTGGCTCCGGAGCCGGCCCCTGAGAAGCCGCAGGGAGCACTGCGGGCCGCGGAAGGTGAACGGCTCTGCGTGGCGGTGGCCGGTTCGGCGCCCGTAGCTGACGCGCGGACCCAAGGTGAGACGTGTGCACAGGGCCTGGACCGCCCGAACAGGATCACCGCCGGAGTGAAGGAGTTCCCTTCATGCTGACATCAACCCCAGAAGTTCTCACTGTATATGTGTTCGAGACTGTGGCCCTCGTTAGTCTCTGCGGAAGAGCATCTGAGCCTCGACAAATCCCTCGATGATTCCAAAGTTGCCCGTTATAGAATTATTCTGGCTTGTCTGCATCCAGACGTGGTCGATGTTCTCAAGGCGCCAACCGGATCTCTCGAGTTGCTCGATAAGCCAAGAGGGGTTGAACCTGGAGATTTTAGTGGTCCACTTCCCGCCGGTGCCAGCACCTCCGCCGCTGGTGTGTGCGATGAGTACCGCACATGCATACACATGGACACCCTCTGCTCGCAGTACCTCGGCGTCTCGGAGAATGGGCTCCGCTTCATCTGCTGGGACAAGTTTGACCCTTGCGCGCTCTTCTCTCGCCCTCCCGTGCTCTTCCTTGGCCTTTGCGCGCTCGTCGCGACGTGAACGCTTGTCACCTCTCCTCATCTGATTGTCCCATTTCGCCGCTTGCTTGTCCCAGCTCATCATGAAGCCAGTGTACCGCTGAAGCGTCCTCCAGGCCCGACTTGGGGTACACGACAATTCGGTACCGTCCTCGGTTGAGTCTGATTATGGACAACGTCGACAGAAAGGGGTGTGCTTAGGAATGAACTTCAGAACCAGCGACGTGCGGCATGACGCGGGAGGCCAGGAATGCACTCCCGACTGGCAGTGGCCACCCCGAGTTCACTGACCCGAGTCCGGATTAAAATACCCTCACGTAACTCGGGAGGCCCGCTCTTGCAGCCGCTCGGGCGTCCGGAGGACCGCGTCGGCGCCCGTTGCCCACCCGGTGAACGGCGCGCCGCGGCGGACGCCGGCCGTGGCAGGGTGAGCACGTGACCCGGGTGGCAGCGATCGACTGCGGTACCAACTCCATCCGCCTGCTCATCGCCGACGTGGACGGTCCGGCCGGCCCGGTGCGCGACGTGCTGCGCCGGACGGAGATCGTCCGGCTGGGCCAGGGCGTGGACCGCACCGGTCGCCTGGACCCGGCGGCGCTGGCCCGCACCCTCGCCGCCGCCGGCGCCTACGCCAAGCAGTGCGCCGCGCACGGGGTCGACCGGGTCCGGTTCGTCGCCACCTCCGCCACCCGGGACGCGGAGAACCGGCAGGACTTCGTCGACGGTGTCCGCGCAGCCCTCGGCGTCGAGCCGGAGGTGGTCTCCGGGGAGGAGGAGGCGGCGCTGAGCTTCGCCGGGGCGGCCAGCACGCTGACCGCCGCCGGGCTCGCCGGCCCGCACCTCGTCGTCGACATCGGCGGCGGCTCGACCGAGCTCGTGCTTGGGCAGGGCACGCCGCACGCCGCCGTCTCGGTCGACGTCGGCTGCGTCCGGATCGCCGAGCGCCACCTCGCCACCGACCCGCCGACCGCCGCCGAGGAGGAGGCCGCCCGGGCCGACGTGCGCCACGCGCTCGACGCCGCGGCCGCCGTCGTCCCGCTCGGGCTGACCCGCACGCTCGTCGGGCTCGCCGGGTCGGTCACCACGGTCACCGCCCACGCCCTGGACCTGCCGGAGTACGACCCGGCCCGGATCGACGGCGCCGTGCTGCCGGTGCCGGCGGTGCTGGCGTCGTGCCGGGCCCTGCTCCACGCCACCCGCGCCGAGCGGGCGGCGATGCCGTTCATGCACCCGGGCCGGGTGGACGTCATCGGCGCCGGCGCCCTGGTCTGGTCGGAGATCATCACCCGGGTGCAGGCCGAGGCCACCGCCGCCGGCGGCGGGCTGAGCACGGTGGTGACCAGCGAGCACGACATCCTGGACGGCATCGCCCTGTCCGTGGCGTGACCCGGCACCCCCGCACCCGGTGACGTGAGCGACTGTCCGGCACCCGGTCAGCGCCTCCGGCCCCAGTCAGCGCCCCCGGACCCCAGTCAGCGGCCCCGCACCCGGCCGGTGACCCCTCAGCCCGCCGGCAGGTGGGCGCTGC
Source organism: Georgenia sp. TF02-10 (assembly GCF_022759505.1). NCBI lineage: Bacteria > Bacillati > Actinomycetota > Actinomycetes > Allobogoriellales > Allobogoriellaceae > Georgenia > Georgenia sp. TF02-10. Next base: position 1,097,143 of record NZ_CP094289.1, read on the forward strand.
CGAGGTGCTCGAGGCGCCGCCAGGCCCGGATCCGCAGGGCGACGGCGCCGAGGACCGCGGAGATCAGCGAGCCGAGGATGACCCCGACCCGGGCATGGTCGACCTCCGGGCTGCCGGCGTCGAATGACAGGGTGGCGATGAGCAGGGAGACGGTGAACCCGATGCCGGCGAGCAGGCCCACGGGGACGAGGTCGGCGAGCCGCACGCCCTCCCCGAGCCGCAGCCGGGTCACGGCCAGCAGCACGGCCACCCCGCCCCAGATGCCGAGCAGCTTGCCCAGCGGCAGGGCGAGGTAGACCCCGATCGCCACCGGGTCGGTGAGCACCCCGCCCAGCCCACCGGAGTCGACGACGGAGACGCCGGCGGCGAAGAAGGCGAAGATCGGCAGGACGACCCCGGCGGACCAGGGCTGCAGGGCCGCGGTGAGGCGGTGGGTGAGGGAGGACCGCTCCCCAGCGCCGGCCAGGGCCGGCACGGTCAGACCCATCAGCACCCCGGCGACGGTGGCGTGCACCCCGGAGGCATGCATGAGCGCCCAGGCCACCACGGCGACCGGGACGAGCAGCCACCAGCGGGTGACCCGCGGCTGCACGAGCAGCGCGAAGAGGGCGATCAGGGCCAGCGACGCGCCGAGAAGGAGGAAGTGGATCTGCTCGGTGTAGAACACCGCGATCACGGTGATGCCGAGCAGGTCGTCGACGACGGCGAGGGTGAGCAGGAAGGTCCGCACCGCCGGCGGGAACCCCCGGCCGAAGATGCCCAGGACGGCGACGGCGAACGCGATGTCCGTGGCGACCGGGATCGCCCAGCCGGCGTAGGTGCCCGAGCCGCTGACCGCCTGCACGAGGGTGTTGACCAGCGCCGGGCCGGCCATGCCCAGCACGGCAGCGATCATCGGCACCAGCGCCAGGCGGATGTCGCGCAGGGAGCCGGTGACGAACTCGGTCTTCAGCTCCAGCCCGACCACGAAGAAGAACAGCGCGAGCAGCCCGTCGGAGGCCCACGAGCCGACCGGCAGGGCCAGGTGCAGGCTCTCCGGGCCGATCACGTGGTCGGCGATGGTGTGGTAGGTAGCCCGCCAGGGGGAGTTGGCCCAGACCAGGGCGACGGCGGCGCCGGCCAGGAGCACCATGCCGGCGAACGTCTCGTTGCCAAGGTTCTTCCGGTACCTGCTCAGCAGGCCGCGCCGGGCGGGGCCGCCCGGGGTCGACCCGCGCCGCGGCGACCGGTCCCGGGAGGAGCCGCTCGTGGGGGGCTGGCTCTTGCGGGACCCGCCCGTCCGGGACGTCCCGGCCCGCGGGTACCCGCTCCGGGGCGTCTCGGCCTGCGGCGACCTGCCCGGCGTCGACCCGCGCGCGGGCCCCCCGGCCCCGGTTGCTCCGGGTTCCTCGCTCATCCGCCGCGCTCCTCGCCGCGGGCTCGTCCGCACACGGACCTGGCTGTCGACCGCTCGAGCATCGGCCCAGGATAGGACCCGCCCCGGCGCGGCCGGCCCACCGCCGCGGGAGCGGCGGAGGTCCGCGGCCCGCGGCGGCCGGCGTCGGGAGCGGGCGGTGGGGCAGGATTGGCGCACGCCCCCATAGCCCAATCGGCAGAGGCAGCCGGCTTAAACCCGGCCCAGTGCGGGTTCGAGTCCCGCTGGGGGCACCAGAGCGTGGTCGTTCAAGCGACGTTCCCGGTTTCGACGAGGTACGGCAGGTCGGGGCACATCTCCTGGAGGCGGTAGGTGGCACCGATACCAGAGATCCCCCCACCGATGATGAAGACGTCGACTTCGGTGGGCTGGTCGTTGGTCACGAGGGTTGCCTTCCGCTGTCAGCGCGGGATGACGCCTTGGCGGCGAAGCTCGAGGCGAACGATGTGGGTGTTGGCGGTCGGGAGGATGCGGGCGAGGAGGTCGTGGACCTTGCCGTCGCTGATGACGATGCGTCCCTTGTTCTTCTGGACACCCTTCAAGATCACCTTGGCGGCGTCGGCGGCCGAGATGCCCTTCTGGAGGTTCTCGTGGAACTTCATGCTCGTCTCGGTCTGGTAGTCCGAGTTTACGGTGATGTTCGTTGCGACACGGCCTGGATGGACGGTATGCACGGTGACGTTCTTGATTCCGCGGAGTCGGTGCTCGGCACGCAGCGAGTCGGTGAACCCCCGCACGGCGAACTTCGTCGTGCAGTAGGGGATCATGTATGGCAGCGCGAGGATGCCCTGCGCGCTGGAGATGTTGATGATGGCAGCCTCGGGTCGCTGGCGAATCGACGGGTACGCCTTCTGCGTGGTGTGGACGACGCCCCAGTAGTTGATGTCGGTGATGCGGTCGAAGTCTGCGGCGGTGAGCTCGTCGAAGGTGCGGTCGCCGAGTGCGATCCCGGCGTTGTTGAACAACAGATCTATTTGACCGAACCGATCGAGCACGGCGTCGATGAATCCGTCGATGGCGGTGCGGTCGCTCATGTCGACCTTGAGCGCGAGGTACGGGACGCCGAGGGCGGCGATCTCCTCTTCGGTGCTCTCGAGCTTCGCGATGTCGCAGAACGCGACGTGTGCACCAGCCCTGGCCAGCTCCACGACCAGTGCGTGCCCGATCCCGCTCCCGCCGCCGCCGGTGACGACCGCGACCTTGCCCGCGAAGCTCTTCATCCTGGTCCTCCTCGATCTGATGATGGTGCGCATCACATTACAGGCTCTGCGCAGATGAGGGTGGAGCACGGTGAGGACCGGACCGGGGCGGACCCGGCGCGTCGCTGCACGGGTAGAGGTCGAGGCCTCCCGGCGATGGGGTTCCTACACCGACCCAGCCAGGAGACCTCGACGTTGTCCGACGCTACCTTCGACCGCCCGGACCTGACCACGTTCGCCGGCCTGGACGACCTCGGCCTGGAGGTCATCGGGCAGCGCCTGGAGGCCGAGCGTGCGGTGCTGGCCTGCCGGTGGTGGCCGATGAGGGCGACGGCTGGTGCAAGCGCTGCGGGTGCGAGGGCATCCCGCCGGACACGATCGTCCGGCGCCTGTCCCACGAGCCGCTGGGCTGGCGCCCCACCGTGCTCATGATCAGGCTCCGGTCAGGCGGGCAGGCTCACAGCCCACCACCGCCAACCAGCGGTCACAGCACGGCGGCCCCAGGGCCGTCGTCGTCCCGCTGGCCGGAGCCCCGAAACCACGGGCGACCACCCACACGACTCCTCGGGCTGCGGCGCAGCCCCGTTAGGATGTTCCCTATGACGACCGAATCGCCGGAACCGGCGAACGGGGGCCGGGTCTACGGTGGCGAGGCGCCCGCCGATCGGGCGGCACGCCGCCGCCGTCAACTCATGGACGCGGGCCTGGAACTGTTCGGAACGGTCGGGTTCCGAAAGACGACCGTGCGTCAGCTCTGTGGCCAGGCGCGGGTAGCCGACCGCTACTTCTACGAAGAGTTCAATGGCACCGAGGACCTGCTCCTGGCGGTGTACGACGAATGCCATCACCGACTCCGGCAGGCTGTCGCGGACGCGTGGGCCGGCGTGCCGCCGACTGAACCGGCACACATCGCCGTCGCCGCAGGACTCGACAGCTTTTTGGCGTACGTCGAGCAACACCCCCCGCTGGCGCGACTCGTCTGGTTCGAAATCCTTGGCGTCAGTCGAGCCGTAGAGAGCCGCCACATCCAGCGGCTGTCAGAGTTCGGTGAGCTAATCGGTCGGCTCGTCGAGACCCGCGGAGGGACAATCGTGGCTGTCGGCGCGGCGCGTTCCGTTCTTCTCACCGCTGTAGCCGGCGGCGTCAGCCAGGTCACGATGGCCTGGATCGACGAGAACTTTGCTACTGCTCGAGACGAGCTCGTCAGTTCCCTGGTCCCGTACGTCGTGGGGGCGTCGACGTTTGCTCCCGCGACGGCGTGAGCTTGGACGTCTGGACCGTCGGGGTTGCGGTCGCGACCGGTCGACGCCGTCGTCGCGGGGTCGGCGGGGTCGCCGTCGTCGCGGGGGTCGGCGGGGTCGCCGTCGTCACCCTCGCCGCCGCCAAGACCGGGTGCCGGGGACCCGGCGCCCATACGCTGAGGCCCACGCCGACAGGAGGTCGCAGCATGCTCGAGCCCGTCCACGACGGCTACCTCGCGGACCCGTTCGTCCTGCGGCTGCCGGACGGCACCTACGCCGCCTACGGCTCCGGGCCGCCGCCCGCCGAGGCGCACCCCGGTGCGCGGGCGTTCGACGCGCTCTGGTCGGCGACCCTGGAGTCCTGGGAGCCGCGCGGGCCGGTGCTGGAGCGGCTGCCGGCCGACCTGGGGGAGGACTACTGGGCCCCCGAGGTCGCCGTCGCCGAGGGCGGCTACTGGATGTACTACTCCGTCGGGCACGGCGACCACGGCCACCACCTGCGGGTCGCCCGCGGGGACGGCCCGTTCGGCCCCTTCCGGGACCTGGGCCGCAACCTCACGCCGGAAGAGAGCTTCGCGATCGACGCCCACCCCTTCCGCGACGACGACGGCCGCTGGTACCTCTTCTTCGCCCGGGACATCCTCGACGCCGAGCGCCCCGGCACCCACCTCGCCGTCGCCCCCATGACGTCGATGACCGAGCTCGGCCCGACCACCGCGGTCCTGGCGCCGAACGCCGACTGGCAGGTCTTCCAGCACGACCGGCAGATGTACGGTCGCCGGTACACCTGGCACACCCTCGAGGGGCCCTCGGTCGTCCGCCGGCACGGGCGGTACTGGCTCACCTACTCCGGCGGGGCCTGGACCGGGCCCGCCTACGCGGTCTCCTGGGCCACCGCCGACCACCCCCTCGGGCCCTGGCGGCACGCCCCGGCCGGCACCGCGCCGCTCCTGCGCACCCGGCCCGGGCTGGTCGGCCCGGGCCACAACAGCCTCACCACCGCTCCCGACGGCAGCGACGTCATCGCCTTCCACGCCTGGGACGCCGCCGGCGGCAAGCGGCAGATGTACCTCGAGCGGCTGGTGATCTCGCCGCGCGGGCTGTCGGTCCCGGCGCTGGCCGGGGCGCCCAGCCCCCAGCACTGACGGCAGCGGCGGGTCGGCAGCGCCGTCCCGAGGGCGCCCGTGACCAGGCCCACCTCCACCTCCGGGTGTGCCACTAGGACCTCGGTCCTAGCATGAGAGCCATGGCCGTGAACCCGCGTTCCGTCGCCCTGCCGTCCGTCGTCGCCGCCGCCCTCGCCGGCGCCGGTGCCCTGGCGGTGCGCGCCCGCCGCGACGCCCAGGACGACCGCGACGACCGCCCTGTCCAGCCCGGCGGCACCCCGCGGATCCTCATCGTCGGCGGCGGCTACATCGGCCTCTACACCGCGTTCAGCCTGCGCAAGCAGCTGGGCCGCGACGCCGCCGAGATCGCCGTCGTCGACCCGCGCCCGTACATGACCTACCACCCCTTCCTCCCCGAGGCAGCGGCCGGGTCCATCGAGCCGCGCCACGTGGTGACCTCCCTGCGCCGCGAGCTCCGCGGCGCGACGGTCCTCACCGGCAACGTCACCGAGGTCCGCCACGCCGAGCGCAAGGCGGTCATCACCCCGCTCGTCGAGGACGAGGAGCCCTACGAGGTGACCTACGACCACCTCGTCATCGGGGTCGGCTCCGTGCCCCGCACGCTGCCCATCCCCGGCCTGGCCGAGTTCGCGAACGGCTTCAAGCAGATTGAGGAGGCCACCGCGCTGCGGAACCAGGTCCTCAACCGGATGGCCGTGGCCGCCTCGAGCTGGGACCCCGAGCTGCGGCGCCGCATGCTGACGTTCGTCTTCGTCGGCGGCGGGTTCGCCGGCGTCGAGGCCATCGGCGAGGTCGAGGACATGGCCCGGACCGCCACCAAGGAGTTCGACTCCATCGAGGAGGAGGACCTCCGCTTCGTCCTGGTCGAGGGCACCGGGCGGATCCTGCCCGAGCTGGGGGAGGAGCTGGGCGGCTACGCGATCGAGCAGCTCCGCGCCCGCGGCGTCGACATCCGGCTCAACACCTTCCTCAACTCCTGCGTGGACGGGCACATCGAGCTCTCCTCCGGCGAGAAGTTCGAGGCGGACACCGTGGTGTGGACCGCCGGGGTCAAGGCCAACCCGATGCTCGCCGACACCGACCTCCCGCTGGACGAGCGCGGCCGGGTCCGGACCAACGCGATGCTGCAGGTCGTCGACGAGAACGGGGACGTCGTCCCCAACGCCTGGGCCGCCGGGGACTGCGCGGCGGTCCCGGACCTCACCGCCGCCGCCCCCGGGGCCACCACCGCCCCGACGGCGCAGCACGCCGTCCGCCAGGGCCGCCAGCTCGGCACCAACCTGGTCCGCGTCCTGCGCGGGCAGGCGCCGGAGGAGTACCGGCACGAGAACATCGGCACGGTCGCCTCCCTCGGCCTGTACAAGGGGGTCGCGCAGATCCAGGGCCACAAGTTCCGCGGGCCGCTCGCCTGGTTCATGCACCGCACCTACCACGTGCTGGCCATGCCCTCCTTCGAGCGCAAAGTCCGCATCCTCGCGGACTGGACCGAGGCCCTGTTCTTCCGCCGCGAGCTGGTCGCGCTGGACGCCCTGCAGAACCCGCGGGCGGCCTTCACGGCGGCCGCGGCCTCGGGCAAGAAGCCGGCGCCGTCGCACGACAAGGCCTCCATCCCCGGCGGGAAGCAGCCCTCCGGCAACCAGTGACCCGGCCGGCCGGCCCCGTCGGCGGGAGCTCTGGCCCTGCGTCCCGGGGCGGGGCACAATGGCACCGGGCGGGCAGGTCGACCTCGTTGTCCAGCCACGTGCTGTGACCTGACCGAGCCGCAAGGCCAATTGATGGCGGCCTGCCCGCCCCGCCGCCCGCCGTCGTCCGCCGGGTCGACGCTCCAGGTGCGCGACCTCAGGCGTCCCGCTGGCTCAGGCGTCGCGCCGGCGCAGCAGCACCGCCCCGGCGACCAGCGCCAGGACCGCGTAGCCGCCCAGCACCGCCACGCCTTGCCACGGGCTGAGCCCGTCCCCGATGGCGAGCATCTCGCTGACCGCGACGAACGCGGTGGCGGCCGGCAGCGGGAGGTAGGCGAGGGCGTCCTGCACCCAGTCCAGCGAGATGAACTGCAGGATCATCGGCAGCAGGAGCAGCGCGCCGAGGACCGCGGTGATGGTGCCGGCGCTGTGCCGCAGGACCGCGCCCAGCCCCAGGGCGAACAGCGCGACGGCGACGAGGAAGTACACCGTGCCGCCGAAGACCTGCCAGGTGTCCGGGTCGTCCATCGCGGGGACCAGGTCGTGCTCGGCCAGCATCGGCGCCGTCACCAGCGCCGAGACGGCGATGCCGACGGCGGCCACCACCACGGTGAGCCCGACCAGGATGATCGCCTTGGCGGCGAGCACCGGCAGCCGGGTGGGCACCGCGGCGAGGGTGGAGCGGATCATGCCGGTGCTGTACTCACCGGTCATCGCCAGCGCCCCCAGCACGGCCACGGTCACCATGGCGAACTGGTAGCCCCCGGTGATCACCTCGGCCCCGTGGATGCTCACCGGCCCGCCCCCGCCGAACTCGGGGTCCATCAGCACCTCCAGCGAGGCGGCCTGGGCCAGGGCGAACAGGGCCATGACGACGACGGTCACGGCGAGGGTCCACCACGTCGAGCGCAGCGAGAGCAGCTTGATCCACTCCCCGCGCAGCACCCCGAGGAAGGTCAGGCGCGGCGCGGGCCCGGCCGCCGCGCGGCGGCCGGCGGGCGGGGCGGCGGTGGTGGCGGTGCTCATCGGCTGGCCTCCTCGGCGGCGGGGGCGGACTGGTACTCCACGGCGTCCTGGGTCAGGGCCAGGTAGGCGTCCTCCAGGCTGCCGCGGGTCGGGGTCAGCTCGTGCAGGACGAGGCCGGCGGCGGCCGCCGCCTCCCCGACCTGCTCGGCGCCCAGGCCGCTGACCTGGAGCAGCCCCGGCTCGGGACCGGCCACGGTGGCGCCGCGGGCGGTGAGGAGCTCGGCGAGGTCGGTGGCCTGCGGGGAGCGGACCCGCACCGCGCTGGCCTGCACCGCGTCGATCACGTCCTGCACCGGCCCGGCCGTGATGATCCGGCCCCTGCCGATGACGAGGAGCTGGTCGGCGGTCTGCGCCATCTCGCTCATCAGGTGGGAGGAGAGGAAGACGGTGCGGCCGGACTCGGCGAGGTAGCGCACCAGCTGGCGCACCCACTTCACGCCCTCGGGGTCCAGGCCGTTGACCGGCTCGTCCAGGATGAGGGTGCGCGGGTCGCCGAGCATGGCCGCGGCGATGCCCAGCCGCTGGCCCATCCCGAGCGAGAACCCGCCCACCCGCTTGCCGGCGACGTCGCCCAGCCCGGTCATCTCGATGACCTCGTCCACCCGCCGTCGGGAGATGTTGTGGGTGGCCGCCATGGTGCGCAGGTGGGACCGCGCGGTCCGCCCGGGGTGCACGGCCTTGGCGTCGAGCAGCACCCCGACCTCCCGCAGCGGCGAGCGGTGCTCGCTGTACGGCCGGCCGTTGACCGTCACCGTCCCGGCCGTGGGCCGGTCCAGCCCGACGATCATCCGCATGGTGGTGGACTTCCCCGCCCCGTTCGGCCCGAGGAACCCGGTGACGCTGCCGGGCCGGACGGTGAAGCTGACGCCGTCGACGGCGACCTTCTCGCCGTACCGCTTGGTCAGGGCGTCTGCCTCGATCATGTCCGGGCCTCTCCAGAGCTGCTGTCAGGGGTCCACGGGCCGCACCGGTCCCCGGCGGGACCGGGCGCCGTCGGCCCGGCGCCCGGGCGTGCGGCCCGGTGCGTAGCCTGTCATCCCCGACCGTCCGCGGTCACGTCCATACCCCGCCCGGTCACCCACGCGCCCCGCCCGGTCGCCCATGCCCGGCCCTCTTCGCCCCATGCCTGCCCGTCACCCCATGCCCCGCCTGTGCCCCTGGAAAGCACCTGGCCCCGAGCCACCAGCGGCCGAGGACGGGCGGGAACACCCGGGCCGGGCCGGCCGTTTGTCCGGTCAGCACCAGCTGTCGGCGTCTCCCGCACCCTAGGATGGGCGTCAGGCCAGCGACACCAGCGCGTCACCGGGCGCCGCGACCAGGAGGCACAGTGAGCAACCCCGTCTTTGAGAAGAGCCCGTACTTCGGGCAGAACGCCCAGCGCACGCCCGCCGGCTACCCGGCCTACCCGGGGTACGTTCCCGACGGCGGCCGGCCCGCCGCCCGTCAGCCGGCACCGAGCCAGCCCGGCCTGGCCGCCGGGGAGGTGGCGGACCTCGAGCGCGCGTACCGCCAGCCGCCCGCCGCGCCCGCCGACACCGGCCGGATGACCTACGACGACGTCATCGTCAAGACCGGCCTGGTCCTCGCCGTCATCGTGCTCGCCGGCGCGGCCCACTGGGTCGCCGGTCCGAACGTGGCGCTGACCATGGGTGGCGCGCTCGTCGGCCTGGTCCTGGGCCTGGTCAACTCCTTCAAGCGGGAGCCGAGCAAGGGCCTGATCCTCGCCTACGCCGCGGCCGAGGGCGTCTTCCTCGGCGGCATCTCCGCGGTCTTCAACGCCCAGTGGGAGGGCATCGTCCTCCAGGCGGTGATCGGCACGGCCGCCACGTTCGCCGCGGCGCTGTTCCTGTTCAAGTCCGGCACCGTCCGGGTCACCCCGAAGCTGACCCGCATCGTGCTCGTCGCCCTCGTCGGGTACGCGCTGTTCTCGCTGGTGAACGTGGTCCTCATGCTCACCGGCGCGTCCGCCGACCCGTGGGGGCTGCGCACGGGCGTGGAGCTGATGGGGATCCCGCTGGGCGTGTTCATCGGTGTCTTCGCCGTCGGGCTGGCTGCGGTCTGCCTGATCATGGACTTCGACGCCATCAAGCGCGGCGTGGACGCCGGCGTCCCCGGCCGCTTCGCCTGGTCCGCGGCGTTCGGGCTGGCGGTGACCCTGGTGTGGCTGTACCTGGAGTTCCTGCGCCTGCTCGCCATCCTGCGCGAGGAGTGAGCGCGCGGCCGGCGACCCTCGCAGCCGCCGGTCGCTGCCGGCCCGACCCTGTGCGTCACCGCGTCAGTCGGTGACCTCGCAGAAGCGCAGGATGTTCCCGAAGGGGTCGGTCACCTCGACCGTGGGCCCTCCAGGAGCGTCGCGGTCGATGCCGGGGCGCAGGCGGGGGTGCGGCCGTCCAGAGATGTCGGCATGGAAGGCGGCAGCACTGGCAACGGGTACCCACACCGCGGCGCCCGGCGTGCCGTCGCCGTGGTGCTCGGACAGGTCCACCACGGTCTCGTCGCGGCGGATGCGCAGGTACAGGGGCATGCCGGGCTCGAAGCGGTGCTCCCACTCGACGGCGAACCGGAGGTAGTCCAGGTAGAACTCCCGGGCCAGTGCTTCGTCGTGGATGCGGAGCACCGGAACCGCTGGTCCCGAGGCCGCGTGCGGGGTGGACAGCATGGCCGACGCGGTGTTCCAGTCGGTGAAGCCGAGCTGCTGGGAGACGATCTCCAGCGCGCGGCTGTGGCTGATCGAGATGTCGGTCGCGGCGAGACTGCGGCGAAGCGCTCGTGCAGCGGTCTTGGCGTCGCTCAGGGACAGATTCATCGGTTCTGCGCTCTCTCGGTGCCAAAGGCCTGGTCGGTGCCCGCGTTGCCGTCCGGGCACCGTGACAGTCACGAGAACCTCTGACAGAAGAACCGTCGATGCATTCACCGAGACCGAGAACCTCGGCGCGGGCGGCAGGCCCATCGAGTAGCCCTGCGGTCAGGATACGAGCACTCGCGCGAGGACGACGAACGGGGGCGTACCGATCGGCCCCCGTTCTCCACGCCTGACGGGCTCCGCCTCTGGCTGGGCCACGCCTCGTCCGGACGGGCTACGGCCCCGTCCTCGCCGGGGCTACGCCCGCGGCGCGACGATGTCCTGCTGGGCGGGCAGCTGGTCCTGCCGCACCAGCCCGACCGGGCAGGTCATCCCGTTCGGGCCGTGGTTGCAGTACCCGCCCGGGTTCTTGTGGAGGTACTGCTGGTGGTAGGCCTCCGCGTAGTAGAACGCCCCGGCCTCCGCGTAGGGGCGCAGCTCGGTGGTGATGGCGCCGTGGCCGTGCTCGGTGAGCACCTGCTGGAAGGCCTCCTTGGTGGCGCGCGCCGCGGCCTCCTGGCCCGGCGTCGTCCAGTAGATGGCCGACCGGTACTGGGTGCCGACGTCGTTGCCCTGCCGGTTCGCCGTGGTCGGGTCGTGGTTCTCCCAGAACGCCTTCAGCAGCAGCTCGGGGTTGGTCTGGGCGGGGTCGTACACGACCTGGACGGCCTCGGTGTGCCCGGTCCGACCGGTGCACACCTCCTCGTAGGTCGGGTGCGGCGTGTACCCGCCGACGTAGCCGGCCGCCGTCGAGATGACGCCGGGGAGGCGCCAGAAGATCCGCTCCGCCCCCCAGAAGCAGCCCATCGCCACGTACATCACCTCGGAACCGTCCGGCCACGGGCCCTGCAGCGGCGTGCCCAGGACCTCGTGGCGGGTCGGGACCGGGAACGGCAACGTCGGCCGGCCGGGCAGTGCCGCCTCGGGGGTCACCATCTGGGTGCTGCGGCCAAGTCCGAACATCGTTCCTCCTCGTCTCGGGACGCGAGCCGGGGCTCGCCCCATAGTCAACAGCTGTGCACCGCCGGTTCTTCCGGCCGGTGGGCAGGCGTCGGTGTTGCCGTGACGGGACGACGGCGGTCGCGTCGTCGGCGCACAACCGCACGGGTGCACGGGCCCGCCGGGCACGAGCCGCCGGGCCGTGTCGTGGGCGCTGGGACGGCGTTGTGACGGGCGTCGGGAGCGCCGGGACTGTGTCCGGAGCGACGGGACGGCGTCGTGAACGCCGGAACAGGGTCGTGAACGCCGGGGCGGTGCAGGCCCCGCCGCGGCTGCGGAAGCTGACGCCTGCCGGCGCGTCGGCCATGGTGGAGGGGTGGGCCAGGCCAGGGCCGGTGCCGCTGAGAGCGAGTTGTGAGCGGGGGATCTGATGCAAGCGACATACCGCAGGCGGCTGAGCCCGTCGCTCAACCTGCTCATGCTGCTGCCCCTGCCTGCCTATCTGCTCTTCATGGGTGTCGTCGCCTCCGGCCGCGGGAACGGTGATCCCGTCGTCGGCACCGTCGTCATAGGTCTGCTCACGCTCCTGCCAGTTGGCTTCGCCTTCCTCTCCAGTGCCTTCATCCGCGTCTCTGCTGACACCGTGCGCGTCGGGTTCTCGCCGATGGCACGGAGCAAGTTCCGGCGTGCCGACGTCGAGCACGTCGAGCTCATCCCGCTCGTCGACGCGTTCGAGTCCTACGGCGGGTGGGGCATCAAGGGCTCCGCGAGATCACCGAAGGGGCTCCTCTACTCGGCCGGCGGTTCGGCGGCGATCAGCCTCACGCTGCACGACGGCCGGCGCTACCTCGTGGGCTGTGACGCCGACGACGGCGACGTCCGGCGCGTGCTCGAGGTCCTGGCGCCGAGCCCGACGGACGCGGGGGAGGAGGATCCCTCGAGCTCGACGGTCGGAGGCAGATCCGTCTAGCGGCGCCAGCCGAACCTGCCCCCACCGGCCGGCGACCGCCGTCGTCCGGCGCCTCCGCTGTGCTCCGGCCGACGGCGGCGGCCACCGGCGAGTCCAGACGCACCGCGGGCACCGCGCGGGCAGCCGCCCGTACGCTGCCCCCGGGGCAACCGCCCGTACGCTACAGGCTGGACCGCGGCGAACGAGGAGACCATGGCTGACCACAACGTCACCTGGCGCACGCGCCTGGCCTCGGCCCGGGCGCGGGCCGACCGTACGGGTCCCTCGCGGGCCCGGGAGGTAGCGACCCCGACCCGTGCGGTGACCCGGCAGGCCGGGAGCCGGACCGACCCGGCCGAGGCCGTGCCCTGGTCGATGCGCGCCACCGCCGCCTGGTCCTGGCGGATCCTGGTGATCGCGCTGGCCGCCGTGGCCGTCGGGTACGTCATCGTGACCTTCAAGACGATCGTCGTCGCCCTTCTGGTCGCCCTCCTCCTCGCCGTGCTCCTGGACCCGGTCGGCCGCTGGCTGCGCCGCTACCTGCGCTTCCCCCGCGCGGCGGCCGCCGCCTCGGCGATCCTGCTCACCCTGGCCCTCGTCGTCGGGCTGATCACCCTCGCCGGGCGGTCGATCTTCGTCGGCTTCGGCGCCCTCGCGGACCGCGCGGTTGCCGGCTTCGACCAGCTGCGCACCTGGCTCAGCGACGGCCCGCTCGGCATCGACGACGCGCAGATCGAGACCTGGCTCGGCCAGCTCACCGACCAGATCCAGGCGAACTCCGGGACCCTCGTCAGCGGCGTCGCGAACGTCACCGGCTCCGTCACCTCCGTGCTCACCGGCGCCGTCATCGCCCTGTTCTGCCTCTTCTTCTTCCTCAAGGAAGGCCGCCGCATCTGGCAGTGGGTCGTCCGGCTCACGCCCGTCCGGGCCCGGGACCGGGTCAACGAGGCCGGCATCCGGGCCTGGCTGACGCTCGGCGGCTACACCCGCACCCAGATCCTGGTGGCCTTCGTCGACGCCGTCGGGATCGCCGGCGGTGCGGCCATCCTCGGCGTGCCGCTCGCCCTGCCGCTCGGTGTGCTGGTGTTCCTCGGCTCGTTCGTGCCCATCGTCGGTGCCCTGATCACCGGCAGCATCGCGGTCCTGGTGGCCCTGGTGGACCAGGGCCTGGTGACCGCGCTGATCATGCTGGGCGTGGTCCTGCTCGTGCAGCAGCTCGAGGGCAACGTGCTGCAGCCCTGGCTCATGGGCAACGCGGTCTCCCTGCACCCGATCGCCGTGCTGCTCGTGGTGACCGCCGGCACCGGGGTGGTCGGCGTCCTCGGCGCGCTCCTCGCGGTGCCGATCGCCGCCGTCGTCAACACCGTGCTGCTCTACCTGCACGGCCACGACAAGTTCCCCGCCATCGCCGAGGACCTGAACCGCCCGGGCGGCCCGCCGGGTGAGCTCTCCGCAGCGATCGAGGACTCCTACGCCCATATCGCCGACGACGAGGACGCGCCGGTCGAGCACGAGGACGCCGCCCGGTTCGACGGCGCGCCGGGGCAGGTCGGCGCCCCCAGGCAGGGCGGGGCACCCGGATCGGGCGGCACGCCGGGGCCGGGCGGCACGCCGGGGCCGGGTGGGACGCCCGGGCAGGGGCGGCCGTGACGGCCACGCCGCGGCAGCGGGGGGAGGCGCCACCGGCGGGGGCCGGCGACCCGGCCTTCGACCGGCCGGCCTTCGTCGAGGCCGCGCGCGTCCTGGAGCCCGTGGTCCACCGGACCCCCGTGGAGGCCTCCACCACCCTGGCCCGGCGGGCCGGGACCCCGGTGTGGCTGAAGGCGGAGAACCTTCAGCGCACCGGCTCGTTCAAGATCCGCGGGGCGTACCTGCGGATGTCCCGGCTCAGCGCCGCGGAGCAGGCCCGGGGGGTGGTGGCCGCCTCGGCCGGGAACCACGCCCAGGGCGTCGCGCTGGCCGCCCGGGAGCTGGGCCTGTCCGCGAAGATCTTCATGCCGGCGGACGCGGCGCTGCCGAAGGTCGCCGCCACCCGGCAGTACGGCGCCGAGGTGGTGCTCACCGGCGCCACCCTGGGCGAGGCGCTGGCCGCCGCCACCGCCGAGGTCGGCGCCAGCGGGCGCGTCCTCATCCACCCCTACGACCACCCCGACATCGTCACCGGGCAGGGGACCATCGGGCTGGAGATCCTCGAGCAGGTGCCCGGCGTGCGGACCATCCTCGTCCCCACCGGCGGGGGCGGGCTGCTGGCCGGGGTCGCCGCCGCCGTGCACGCCGTGGACCCCGACGTGGCCGTGGTGGGCGTGCAGGCCGCCGGCGCGGCGGCGTACCCGCCCTCGCTCGCCGTCGGGCACCCGGTGGCGCTGGAGCGGCTGAGCACGATGGCCGACGGCATCGCCGTCCCGCTGCCCGGCACGGTGCCCTTCGCCCTCATCGCCGAGCACGTGCGCGAGGTGCGCACGGTCGGGGAGGAAGAGCTGTCGCGGGCGGTGCTGCACGTGGTGGAGCGGGCCAAGCTGGTCGTCGAGCCCTCCGGCGCGGCCGGCGTGGCGGCCCTGCTGGCCGACCCCGGCGCGTTCCCGGGCCCGGTGGCCGTGGTGCTCACCGGCGGCAACGTCGACCCGCTGGTGCTGCTGCGGATCATCCGGCACGGGATGTCCTCGGCCGGGCGCTACCTGCAGATGCGGGTGCTCGTCCAGGACGCCCCGGGCAGGCTCGCGGCCCTGCTGGCCGAGCTCGCGGCGGTCGGCGGCAACGTCGTCAGCGTCGAGCACAGCCGCACCGGCGCCGGCCTCGGGGTGGACGAGGTGGAGATCGCCGTGGAGCTGGAGACCAAGGGGCCGGAGCACTGCGAGGCCGTGCTCACCGCCCTGCGGGAGCAGGGGTACACGGTCCTGCGGCCGTAGTGCGCCAGGGCGCAGCGGCGCGGTGGCGCGAGCCCCGGCCCCGGAGGCTAGCGGCCGCGGCCGGCCGCTCCTGGCGGCGACCGGCCGGCGGGCCGCCGCTTAGGGGCCAACGGTTGGCTGCCGCCGCTGCTACCGACGGCTACCGGCAGGCCGGCCGCCCCTGCTGCCGCCGGCTACCAGCCGCCGTCGGGCGGCGGGGCCGGTCCCAGCCCCGCCCTCCGACGGTCCTTGCCACCCCGCTGGGTCAGCCCCGGAAGGGCTTGACCTCGCCGACCTTGACCTCGATCTGCGCGCCGTTGGGCGCGGTGTAGGTGGCGGTGTCGCCGGACTTCTTGCCCACCAGCGCCGCGCCGAGGGGCGAGCTCTCCGAGTAGACATCGATATCCACGTCCGAGGCGCTCTCCCGGGAGCCGAGCAGGAAGGTCCGCTCGCGGCCGGCGATGGTCGCGGTGACGACCATGCCGGACTCGATGATGCCGTCGTCCGGCGGCGGCTCGCCGACGTGGGCGTTGCGGAGCAGCTCGGTCAGCTGCAGGATCCGAGCCTCTTGCTTGCCCTGCTCCTCGCGGGCGGCGTGGTACCCGCCGTTCTCCTTGAGGTCGCCCTCCTGGCGGGCAGCATCGATCTTCTCCGCGATCTCGGCGCGGCCCGGGCCGGACAGGTACTCCAGCTCGGCCTTCAGGCGGTTGTACGCCTCCTGCGTGAGCCAGGTGGTACCCGGCTGAGTCTGCGTCACGTGTCCTCCTCCACAAATGGTTCAGCCCCGGCGCGCGAGCACGCGGCCGAGGCCAGGAAGAACTCACCGTCCGCCCAGGCGCTCGCACCGCTGTGCCGCTTCCGGGGCGGCGGGTCAGACCGGCAGTGTATCAAAGTGGCGCCGTCCGGACGGGGACGACGAGACTCACCTAAGTTGCTCGCGAAACGGGTCGCGTGCCTCAGATGGGTTCTGCTCGCGAACCGTGGCCGCGGTGGTGGGCTGGCCGGATGGGTCGGTTGTCGATGGGTGCCAGGCGTGAGATCACCAAGCGGTACACGGCGAGCTACGCCGCGGCGGGGAAGAAGGACAAGGGCCGCATGCTCGATGAGCTGTGCGGGGCCACCGGGTGGTCGCGGGCCAACGCCCGCCGCGCGCTGGCCGCGGCCCGGGTCCGGAAGGGCCCGGCCCGGGCGGTGGTGCGCAAGCCGCGGGGGCGGGGGTACTCCTACGACGCGCTGAAGGTCCTGATCGAGGTCTGGACCCTGTGCGGGCAGCCGTGCGGGAAGTACCTGAAGGTGATCCTGGCCGAGTCCCTGGACGTGCTGCAGGCCCACGGCGAGCTGACAGCGGTGGCCGACCGGCTCACCGAGGAGGTCCGCGCCGAGGTGCTCGCGATGAGCCCGGCCACGATCGACCGCTACCTGGCCCCGACCCGGGCCGCCCGCTACCCGGGCGCCAAGGCCGCCACCAGGCCGTCGTCGACGCTGCGCAGCGAGCTGGCGGTGCGCCGCTCCACCGACGAGGCCGAGACCCGGCCCGGGTTCTTCGAGGTCGACCTGGTCGCCCACTGCGGGCACTCCCTGGCCGGGGAGCACGCCTGGACCCTGACCGGCACCGACGTGGTCACCGGGTGGACCACCAACCTGGCGATCAAGAACCGGGCGCACCGGTGGGTGGTGGCCGCCATCGACCTCCTCGCCGACACCCTGCCCTACCCCCTGGTCGGGCTGGACTCCGACAACGGCGGAGAGTTCATCAACCACCAGCTGGTGGCCTGGTGCGCCCAGCGGGCGGTGTTCATGACCCGGTCCCGGCCGCACACCTCCAACGACAACGCGCACGTGGAGCAGAAGAACGGCGACATCGTGCGCAGGAACGCCTTCCGCTACCGCTACGACACCCCCGCCGAGCTCGAGCTGCTGGGCGACTTGTGGGAGCTGGTCAACCTGCGCAAGAACTACCTGCTCCCGACCAAGAAGGTCACCGGCTGGCGCGAGACCCCCGCGGGGCGGCACGTGCGCACCTACGACGCCCCCCGCACCCCCTACCAGCGGGTCCTGGACTCCGGGGTGCTGACCGCCGAGCAGGCCGCCGAGCTGACCGCCGTGCGGGCCGAGCTCAACCCGGCCGACCTGACCCGCCGGATCACCGCCATCCAGGCCCAGCTCGAACGCCACGCCCGAGCCAAGACCCTCGCCCGCCGCGACGCCTCCTGACCGCCTACGCGAGCAGACCCAGCTGAGGCACGCGGTCCCGTTTCGCGAGCACCTTGACATGAGGCACCACGGGGAACGGTGGGGATGCAAGCCCGGGAGCGGCGAGGATGCAAGCGCGGGAGCGGTGCGGATGCGGGCCGGCGGCGGAGGGATCCGGGCCGGAGCGCGGCACCGGCCGCGACCTCCCCGGGGCGGGGGCCGCCGTCGTCAGCCGTCGACGACCGAGCAGCCGTCCACGTGCGCCGCGCTAGCCCGCTCGGTCGTCCGCACCTCGGTCTCGTGCGAGGTCATCCGGCTCGGCGCCGGGCCGAGCGTGACCTCCCGGAAGCCCACCTGGGCGAACGAGTCGTTGACCGCGACCACCCGGCAGGTGACCGTGGTCCCCGGGTCGGTGATGACGTTGAAGCGGACGCTGACCGCGTCGTCGCCCTGCACCGTGTAGCCCACGTGCTCCGCGGTCGCCGTCGGCCTGCCGAGGCCGGCGGCCAGGATCGCCACCAGCGCGATGAGGAGGACGACGAGCCCGGCGACGGCGATCCGGCCGGGCCGGCCACGGCGGGCCCCGCCGTAGCGGGCAGCCATGATCGCCGGGTCGACCCCGCTCCCGGAGGGGGCGGGAGGCCCGGGACGGGGGGTCGTCGGCACGGTCGGTCCTTCCTTCGTCATCGGCGGGGCGCGGGTGCCCGGCCAGGCGTGCCCGGCTGGCGTGCCGGCCGCGGCGGGAGCGCCGGGGTCGGCGGGCGTCGCCATCTCCGCGGGGATGCGCCACCATTGTCCCCGACCGGCCGTCGTCGGCGCGCCACCGTCGGGCTCAGAGCCCAAGGGGCGGTCCGCGGCTGACGCGGCCGACCCGACCGGCGACCGGCCGACCCGACCGGCGACCGGCCCGACCCGACCGCCGACCGGCCGACCCGACCGCCGACCGGCCTGACCCGACCGCCGACCGGCCGACCCGACCGCCGACCGCAACCGGACCGATGGGCCGACCGGCCCCCGTGCCCACCAGGGAGGAACTGACTAGTGACCGACGAACCGCTGCGGCTGATGGCCGTCCACGCCCACCCCGACGACGAGTCGAGCAAGGGGGCGGCGACCTCGGCCAGGTACGCGGCCGAGGGGAAGCGGGTCCGGGTGGTGACGTGCACCGGCGGGGAGCGGGGCGACATCCTCAACCCCAAGCTCGAGGGGAATCCCGAGATCCTGCGGGACATGCCCGAGTACCGCCGCCGGGAGATGGCCGCCGCGGCCCGGGCCCTCGGCATCGAGCAGGTGTGGCTCGGGTTCGTCGACTCCGGCCTGCCCGAGGGGGACCCGCTGCCGCCGCTGCCCGAGGGCTGCTTCGCGCTGGAGCCGCTGGAGGTGCCGGTGGGTGCACTGGTCCGGCAGGTCCGCGAGTTCCGCCCGCACGTGATGACCTGCTACGACGAGAACGGTGGCTATCCCCACCCTGACCACGTCATGGCGCACAAGGTCGCCGTCGCCGCCTACGAGGCAGCGGCGGACCCGGCCGCCTACCCCGAGGCGGGCGAGCCGTGGGCGGTGCAGAAGCTGTACTACGACATCTCCTTCTCCCTGGCCCGCATCGAGGCCATTCATGCCGCCATGGAGGAGCGCGGCCTGACCTCCCCGTTCGCGGAGTGGTTCGAGACCCGGCACGACCGGCCCAGCCGGCAGGCGACGGTGCGCGTCGAGTGCGCCGCCTACTTCCCCCAGCGGGACGCCGCGCTGCGCGCCCACGCCACCCAGATCGACCCCGACGGGTTCTTCTTCCAGGTCCCGCGCGACCTGGAGGCGGAGGTCTGGCCGTTCGAGGAGTTCGAGCTCGCCCGGGCACGCATCCCGGTGGCCGACGGGATCGAGGACGACCTCTTCGCCGGGGTGCACCCGGAGGGGATCTCGCTGCCCGGCGCCGGGGCGGCCGCGGACGGGGCGAGGCCGGCGGCCGAGGGCGGTCGGGACGCCCAGCGCCCGGCGCCGGCCGAGCCTGGCACAGTGGAACCATGACCCTCGCGCTGCTGCTCGCCGCCACCCCCAGCCCCACTCCGACCCCGGAGCAGGAGCTGTGGGAGGTCAGCCCCGGCATCGAGGGCTTCTTCTACGGCTTCTTCGTTCTCGCGGTGGCGGCCATCCTGCTGTCCTGGTCCATGGTCCGGCACATGCGCAAGATCCAGCACAACCAGCGCGTGCGCGATCGCGCCGAGGGCGGTGCGGCTGCCGACGGTGCAGGTGACGGGGTGACTGGCGACGGCGGTGCGACCGGCGCCGGCGCGGCCGATGCCGCCGCAGCCGGGGACCGGGCGACCGGCGACGGCGCGACCGGCGAAGGTGCGGCGGGCGATGGGAAAACCGGCCACGGTGCATCCCCGCGCCGGTAGACGAGGCTGCTGGCGCTGCTTCGGCTGAGCCGCATACCAAAGTCCGCGGAGCAGCTGTCGGGGGACCACGGGCTTGACCTGGAGCCGGATCCGCCGGAGGTGGCCCACGCCGCCATCTTCCTGCGAGCTCCCGGACTGAGGTCCTTACTAGGCCGACTTGTGTACTCCAAATCCCTGTTGTGGAGTACACTAACCGAGTGGCGATCGGTGGACCGACAGCGCCGACAAGCATGGCGTCGACCACCAGGACGCGCTGCATGCCGTACTGCACTACTACCTGCATCTTCGCGAGTTCGACGAGCCCCGGCGGGCCGGCGCTGGGCGACCGGACCTGTTCATCGGCCCGCCCCGCCAACCAGGCGGGCCGTTGCTCGAGGTGATGGCCGAGATGGTGCCCCGCGGGATGTGGTGATCTTCCACGTCATGCCGGCCCGACGGAAGTTCCTGGCCCTGCTCGATGCCGAAGGAGAGAACGATGAGGAGTGAGAAGGACTACGAGGCCCTGGCCGCCTGGGCTGAGAGCGACGAGGCGCTCCAGCTGGGACCTGATACGAAGATCGACCGGGGCAGCACCGAGGGCCGCGCACGGGTACGGGCGATGCTCGAGGAGGCTGCCGGTGGCCGCGCGGGCCTCGAGCGCGCCTTGGGCGGCAGGCCTCCCCTGGACCCCAGCGCCCGGCCTGGGGAGCACTCCCCAGCACGAAAGGTCCGCCTGCCCAAGGACATGAATGACGCCCTGGCCGCTCGAGCGCGGGCTGAGGGCCGGCGCGTCTCCGATGTCATCCGCGCCGCCTTGGCCGAGTACCTCAGCAACCAGAAGGCCAGCTGACACACCGCCGTCGATCGATCCCGCGATCTCGGCCAAAGGAAGGCGGTGAGGGCGTCATCCCTCGGGTAGGTGCGGCCGTCCCGGCAGCGGCTCCGGCAACCAGAGCGCCGGCGCTACCGCCCAGCCGCGCTACCCGGCCTGGTAGGCCGCCAGCGACACCGCCACGTAGTGGCAGACGAAGCCCACCACGGTGCAGACGTGGAAGATCTCGTGGAACCCGAACCAGCGGGGGGAGGGGTTGGGCCGCTTCATCCCGTAGACGATGGCGCCGACGGTGTACGCCAGCCCGCCCAGCACCACGAGCCCGACCACCACCGGGCCGCCGGAGCGCCAGAACGCCGGCAGGAAGCCCACCGCGACCCAGCCGAGCGCGAGGTAGATCGGCACGTAGAGCCACCGCGGCGCGCCGAGCCAGAGGGTCCGCATGAGGATGCCGACCAGCGCCCCGGTCCACACCATCGTCAGCAGCACGGTGGCCAGCCGGCGGTCCAGCAGGGTCACCGCCAGCGGGGTGTAGGTGCCGGCGATGAGCAGGAAGATGTTGGAGTGGTCCACCCGGCGCAGGACCGCGGCCGCCCGCGGCGACCAGGTCCCGCGGTGGTAGAGGGCGGAGCAGCCGAACAGGATGACGGCGGACAGGACGAACACCGCCGAGGAGACCCGCGCCGGCTGCGTCTGCCCGAGCGCGACGAGGACGAGGCCGGCCACCAGCGCCAGGGGGGCGGTGCCCAGGTGGATCCAGCCGCGGAGCCGCGGCTTGACCGCGGCCACGACGGCGTCGACGGCACCGGGCGACGGCGCCTGGGGGTGGGGCGTGGCCATGGGACCTCCCGGGAGGCGGGGCGGGAACGCCGGGCGACGGGTACGGCGGCGCCGGCGGCCGGGGCGCGGCAGGCGCGAGCGGCGCGGCCAGCGTCCGCTCCACGCGCCGGCGGGCGGCGCGCGGGGCGCCGAGCGGCCCGGCCTCCCGTGCCACGGCGGAACCTACGTTAGCGTAGGTTCGCGGCCGGTCCCGGCGCCGGCGCCGCACCAGCGAACGAGCTCTGGCCGTCTCTCCGGCCCGGGGCCGCCGCGCAGCCGACCACGGGGACGCGTGGCCAAGGCCCGGACATGACCCCCGGCGGGCACGGACCGGTGCGCCCGCGGCGGTACCCTCGGCCCCAGCGTCGTCGCCCGCGCCGGGCCCGGACCAGGCGGCGCGGAACCGAGCGAACGAGGGGTCGATGCACGTCCGGGACCTGCTGTACCCGCTCTACGAGCGCCGGCTGCTCAGCGAGATCGACCGCGCCCGCGTCCCTCGGCACGTCGGCGTCATCCTCGACGGCAACCGGCGGTGGGCCCGCGGGGTCGGCACCCCCGTCGCGCACGGGCACCGGCGGGGAGCGGACAAGATCTCCGAGTTCCTGCACTGGGCGCAGGACGCCGGCGTGGAGGTCGTCACGCTGTGGATGCTCTCCACCGACAACCTGCAGCGCGACCCCGATGAGGTCGCCGAGCTGCTCGAGATCATCACCGCCGCCGTCGAAAAGCTGGCGCAGGCCCGCCGCTGGTGCCTGCGGGTGGTCGGCTCCGCCGACCTCCTCCCGACGGCGATCGCCGACCGCCTCGCCGTCGCGGCCGCCGACACGGACGACGTCGACGGGATGCAGGTCAACGTGGCCATCGGGTACGGCGGCCGGCACGAGATCACCGACGCGGTGCGGTCCCTGCTCGCCGAGCGCGCGGCCGCCGGGCAGACGATCGCCGAGGTCGCCGCCGAGATCGGCGTCGACGACATCACCGAGCACCTGTACACCCGCGGCCAGCCGGACCCCGACCTCGTCATCCGCACCTCCGGCGAGCAGCGTCTCAGCGGGTTCCTGCTCTGGCAGTCGGTGCACAGCGAGTACTACTTCTGCGAGGCCTACTGGCCCGACTTCCGTCGCCTGGACCTCCTCCGGGCGCTGCGTGACTACGCCCAGCGGGAGCGGCGCCTCGGCCGCTGACCGGTCGGGCTCTGCTGCTGCACCCGGTTGACGCTTCCCCGCGTCTTGCCGACGAGGAAGCCGAGGGCGACGGAGATGAAGACCAGCGGTCAGCGGTGCCGCGGCGGCCATGCACCGATCGGCTCCGCGGCGTCCTCGCGGAGTCCGTCCGCCTGGCGCTGACTGCTTCTTGCTACCGTTCTGCGGCATGGGGACGCTGTACCTCAGGAACGTGCCCGACGACGTGGTGCGCAGGCTTCAGCGCCTGGCCGATCGTGACGGTGCCACCGTCAGCGCGGTCGCCGTCCGGGAGCTCTCCGACGTGTCTCGCCGAGCTGACGGTCCGGAGATGACGGGTGACCTTCCAGACCTCGGTGTCGACGCGTCTTCGATCGTCGAGGGGCTCGAGCAGGACCGTGCCCAGCGCCACGATGCGATCCGCGCGGAGGTCGCCGGTGAGGAAGCCGAGGCCGCCGAGGCTGAAGCGGTCGAGAAGGCCGCCGCGCTGGACGTGCCGATGCACCTGCGCATCGACAGAAGGCTCGACCAGCAGCTTCGTCAACGAGCCAGCGAGGAGCACATCCCGACCTCCGCACTCGTGCGGCGGCTGCTGCGCCAGGCCGTGCAGCAGGGCCCGCCCGGCGTATCGGTAGCGGAAGTGGAGGGCATCGCTCGCCGGGTCGCCCGTGAAGAGCTCCAGAACCATTGACCTGGCGGACCTCGCGCTCGGCAGGCCCACGCGGCCACGAGCAGTTCCCTGGCTCCACGTGGGCCGCACGGTCTTCCCCCGCCGCGTTCGGGAACACCGCCAGCCAATCAGGAGGATGCCGCCGACGGCGGCCGGCGGGCGGTGCCCGAGGTCCAGCAGAGCCTGGGCAGGTCCGGGCCTCGGCAGGGCGACATCGCTGCCTGCCGCCGCCTTCGCGTGAGACCTGCAGGCAGGCATACCGGAGTGCCAAGCCGAGGCGCTGGTCCAGATCCGCGGGGCCAACGGCGTGACAGCCCGAATCGATGGAGCCGCCTCGCGGCCGGCGCCGGTCCGGCGCGGCCAGCGGCCCGGCCGAGCGGTACCGGCCGGGGTCAGGATGGTGCGATGGACTACGAGCTCGACGACGACCCGGCCCGGGTGCAGCGCGACGTCGTGTGGCGATGGCTGTCCACCGAGGCGTACTGGGGCAGGTGGCGCACAAGGGCCGATCTGGAGGTCCAGCTCGACTCAGCGTGGCGCGTCGTCGGTGCCTACGACGCCGCCACTGGCGACCAGGCCGGCTTCGCCCGGGCAGTCTCGGACGGGTGGCGTTCGGCTACCTCGCCGACCTGTTCGTGCTGCCCGGGCACCGGGGCCGCGGCCTCGGCAAGCGGCTCGTCCAGCGGATGAT
Organism: Georgenia sp. TF02-10; assembly: GCF_022759505.1. NCBI lineage: Bacteria > Bacillati > Actinomycetota > Actinomycetes > Allobogoriellales > Allobogoriellaceae > Georgenia > Georgenia sp. TF02-10. The sequence goes on from NZ_CP094289.1 coordinate 1,121,208, forward strand.
CGACGACGGCCCGGGCCGCGGTTTCCGCTGGGTGCTGTTCACCGGCGACGCCCACCGGCTGTACGAGCGGTTCGGCTTCACCGCCCCGGACTCCACCGCGATGGTGCGTCCCGCGGCACCGCACCTGCGCTGAGCTCGGTGGAACTGTCTCGTAGTACGTTTTCCATGCGGATGTCCTCGCTTCGGGGTTCCGCCACGGAGTCGCGGAAGAGGACCTTCAGCATGCCCTCCGGGGTGCCCTGGCGATCGACGAGATCGGCGAGGACCCATGCGCGACGCGGTCCTCGGCCCTGACAGAGCGGGGAACCTGCTGGAGCTGGTCGTGCTGGACCGGCCGCAAGGTCCCGCGGTCGTCGATGCGATGACGATGAGAAGGAAGTACCGACGACTGCTACCGGGAGGGCGGTGGCCATGGAGGCAACGCACGGGACCAGGGCGGACGGCACCTCGATCAGCGATGAGGCGGTGGAGGCGATGGCCGACGAGGCCGAGCGGGGCTACGACGTCGAGGAGATCCAGCGGCGTCGCGGCGGCCGCCCACCCATCAGCTCGGCTGCACCCTCGGTGGAGTCCGTCCGCCTCGACCCGGAGCTGAAGCGCACACTGCTGCTGCGCGCGGCAGAGGAGCGGATCAGCGTCTCGGAGGCGATCCGCCGCGCCATCAGCCTGTACCTGGGGGCGGGCTGAACACCCCGGCCCCGAGACTGAACGGAGCTTCGCCTGCTCAGGCTCCGACGGAGCAGTGTCCGCAGGAGGGCCTCCTCCTCCTGACACCGGCGCGCAGGCGACCGATGCTCCGGTTGACCCACCGGTAGGCCAGCCAATGTTCCGGACCTTTACCATCCGCAACCCCTGGGGCTACGGCTGGACGTTCTGGCAAGATGGCGCCACCCACCCCCGGAGGGAGCTGAGCCGTCGCCGTGGCAACCTGGGAAGACGTCGTCGCAATCGCGTCAAAGCTGCCGCGCGTCGAAGAGTCGACATGGAACCGCTCAGCACCCTCGTTGACGGTGGCCGGACGGAGCTTCGCACGCCTCCGCACCGAGGCCGAGGGCGCCCTGGTGCTGATGTGCGACCTGAGCGAGAAGGAAGCGCTGCTCGCGACGAAAGACCCCGCCTTCTTCACCACCCCGCATTACGACAACCACGGTTCCATACTCGTTCAGCTGGATCTCGTTGACCAAGACCAGCTCGCCGAGCTCGTGGTCGATGCCTGGCGCATCACGGCGCCCGTTCGGCTGCGCCGGGATTGGGAGCTTCGCCACCTGATGTGAGCACGACGCGGATACCGTCGGGGCTCAAGCGACCTCGCTGCGGGCGGCCAGTCGGCGGATCCGCTCGACGTCTCCCGCAAGGCGTTCGATGGCACAACCAGATGTCGGAGATCCTCTGGTCGGGCCCACGGCTCACAGCGTGACCGCGCCCTCGAGGGCCGAGGCCGAGATCGACCGCTTGAGCAGCTGCACCGGGAACACGTCGATGTCGTCGCGGCCGAACAGGGCCCGGGTCTCCTCCATGAGTCCGGAGGCCGCATGAGCAGGTTTCCATCGGTGGGGTTCATCTCGACGAGGATGTCGATGTCGCTGCCGGCCTGAGCGGTGCCGCGCGCGACGGAGCCGAAGAGCTTCGGATTCGTCGCCGCGTACTTGTCCAGGAGCGTCTGGAACTCGTCGCGGCGCGCCTCGAGGAGCTCGCGCAGGGCGAGCGTCTCGGGCGTGCCGATGGTCTTCGGCATGTCTCCGGGATACCGGCGAGCCGCCGCGACGGGCCACGGCGGATGTCGGCTCAGGCCGCCTCGTCCGACTTCGTCAGCGGTGCGACGAGGGCGTCGATCTTCGTCATGAGCGGATCCAGCCCCTTTCTTGGCTGTTCACAATCGGGGGTGTAGCCGGGGCCTTCGATCGCCGGCCTCCGCAACGTTCTTGTCCACGAGTACTTCCGGGTCGACCCGGACATGATCCGCGACATTGTCGACAACCAGTTGGCGCCGCTGCTCGACGAGATCGGCTGAGCGCCGGGCATCGACCCAATCCGTACCGACGGCCCGGAGCCCGGTCAGGGCCGGATGCCGCCGACGGCGGCCGGCAGGCGGCGCTGGAAGTCCAGCAGCCCGACCCAGGTCGGGCGCACCGCGATGCGTGCCATGCGCAGGCCGGGCTCGTCGGCCTCGGCGCGGAGCTCGTCGGCCGTCTCATCGCCGACGCAGCGGCGCATCGCCGCGGCGTACTCGGGCACGATGCCGTCCACGTCGGTGACCGACGCCGGGCCACGGAGCGGCAGGACCGTGGGCGGGAATCCCTCGGTGTCGATGGTGATCGCCACCACGGGCCGGGCACGCAGCGCGGCGATCTTGAAGGCCCCGGCATAGGTCCCCATCACTACCTCGTGCCCGTCCCACACGAAGTGGGTGGGGAACACCCGCGGCGTGCCGTCCGCGGCGACGTAGGCCACCCGGGCCGGCACCCGCGAGGTCAGCAGGGCCTGGGCCTGCTCGGTCCCGAGCAGGCCCAGGTCGCCCTGCTTCAGGGTGCTGCTCGCGACCTCCTTCAGGGGGCTTGCGACGACGGATCCCGCCCGGCCGCCGTCGGCGTTCGGGCTCATCGGACGAGCTCGGGCCGGGCATCGACCGCGCCGCCGTAGGCCAGCTCGGGCCAGTCCCGCACCAGCGCGGTGGCCGCGTCGAGGTCCGCGACGTCCACCACGCTGACCCCGAAGACGCTGCCGGCGGCCGGGCCCACGCCGTCGGCGCTCACCCGCACCCCCTCGCCGACCGCGACGGTCAGGACGTGCTCGGGCCGGGCGGCCAGGTCGTCGACCCACGCCCACAGCGCGGCCACGTTGTCGGCCCGCTCAGCCTCGGGCACCTCACCGGCCAGGTACTGCAGCAGCACTCGCATCGCCATCTCCGATCCACTTGTAGTTTGCAAGTGGCAGAGACGCTAGCCATACTCCTTGGTAGTTGCAAGTGGTTTGAGGGAGTGGATGTGGAACGGCCGAGATCCGGATGCCCGGTCAACCTGGCGGTGGAGCTGCTGGGCGACGGCTGGAGCCTGCTGGTCCTGCGCGACGTGATGTTCGCCGACCGGCACACCTTCGGTGAGCTGCACACCGGCTCACCCGAGGGCATCGCCACCAACATGCTCGCGGACCGGCTGCACAAGCTCACCCGCGCCGGCCTGCTGACCCGCGAACCGGTCCCGGGCCACAAGCAGAAGGTCCACTACCGGCTGACCGAGACGGCGCTCGACCTCTTCCCGGTCCTGCTGGCGATGGCGGCCTTCTCGCTGCGCCACCTCCACCCCGACCCCGAGCTCGCCGCCTTCGCGCGGGACCTGCAGGAGGGCGGGCCGGAGCGCGAGGCCGAGGTGCTGGCCCGGATCCGCCGGGCCAACGGCCTGGCCGAGCCCCGACCGGCGGGAGCCGCCTAGCCCCCGCCAGGCCCCGGCCCGGCGGCCGGCGGCACCCCCGCCGGTGTGTCGCGCCGCCACCCACGCGCCGAGGCCGTAGCGTCCGAGGTGACGGACGGCATACCGGCCGTCCTCCGGGAGGTCCAGCCCATGCCGCAGCTCGCTGCGCAGGACGGGGGCCGCCGGCCCTCGCCGGGCCGGGCCACCGCATCCCCTGCCCGGCCGTGCGCAGCGCGCGACGGCCAGCCGAGACGGCGCCGTCGGCGCCTGATGGAGGAGCAGTGAGCATCGCCCCCACCCCCAGCGCCCCCCGGACCGCCGGCCGCACCCCGGCCGCCCCCGGCCCCGACCCGGGCGCCGCCGTCGCCGCCGAGCTCGGCGTCCCCGAGCCCACCGGCACCGCGCTGCGCACCTACGTCCTGGACACCTCCGTCCTGCTCGCCGACCCCAGGGCCATCCTGCGGTTCGCCGAGCACGACGTCGTCCTGCCCGTCGTCGTCATCACCGAGCTGGAGACCAAGCGCCACCACCCCGAGCTCGGCTACCTCGCCCGCGCCGCGCTGCGGCTGCTGGACGAGCTGCGCACCCGGCACGGCCGCCTCGACGCGGCGGTCCCGGTCGGCGACGACGGCGGCACCGTGCGGGTCGAGCTCAACCACGTCTCGGACCAGGCGCTGCCCGCCGGCCTGCGGCTGGGCGACAACGACACCCGCATCCTCGCCGTCGCCGCCAACCTCGCCGCCGAGGGCCACGACGTCACCGTCGTCGCCCAGGACCTGCCGATGCGGGTCAAGGCCGCCGCGGTGGGCCTGGCCGCCGAGGAGTACCGGGCCCAGCAGGTGGTGGACTCCGGCTACACCGGGATGACGACGGCGGAGCTCACCGAGTCCGAGATGGCCCAGCTGTGGTCGGCCGGGGCGGTGCCGGTCGCGGACCTGGCCACCCCCGGGGACCTGGCGGACCAGCCCGGCCACACCGGCGTCGTCCTGCACTCCCCGCGCGGCTCGGCGCTGGGCCGCACCGCCGCCGACGGGCGGGTGCACCTGGTGCGCGGGGACCGGGAGGTCTTCGGCGTGCGCGGGCGCAGCGCCGAGCAGCGCATCGCCATCGACCACCTCACCAACCCCGACATCGGCATCGTCTCCCTCGGCGGCCGGGCCGGGACGGGCAAGTCCGCGCTCGCGCTGTGCGCCGGGCTGGAGGCGGTCCTGGAGCGCGGCGAGCACCGCCGGGTGATCGTCTTCCGGCCGCTGTACGCCGTCGGCGGGCAGAACCTGGGCTACCTGCCCGGGGACCAGGCCGAGAAGATGAACCCGTGGGCCGAGGCGGTGCACGACACCCTCGGCGCGCTGGTGGCGCCGGAGGTGCTGGAGGAGGTCCTCGCCCGCGGCATGCTCGAGGTGCTGCCGCTGACCCACGTGCGCGGCCGGTCCCTGCACGACGCGTTCGTCATCGTCGACGAGGCCCAGTCCCTCGAGCGCAACGTCCTGCTCACCGTGCTGTCCCGCATCGGGCAGCGCTCCAAGGTGGTCCTCACCCACGACGTGGCCCAGCGGGACAACCTCCTGGTGGGCCGGCACGACGGCGTCGCCGCCGTGGTCGAGGCGCTCAAGGGCAAGGAGCTCTTCGCCCACGTCACCCTCACCCGGTCCGAGCGCTCGGCGGTCGCCGCCCTGGTGACCGACCTGCTGGAGGGCCTCCAGCCCTGACCGGACGACGGCGGCCCGTGCGGACCCCGGCCGCCCGGGCTGGTTGCGGGCCCGCCGGGGCGTGGGCAGGCTCGGCGTCGTGCACACCCTCGACCCGCTGACCGCGCCGGTCCCGCCGCTCGCCGCGCTGCGCCGGATCGCCTACCTGCTGGAGCGCCAGCGCGCCAGCAGCTACAAGGCCGAGGCCTTCCGCCGGGCCGCGGCGGCGCTGGGCCGGCTGGGCGAGCCGGAGGTCCGCCGCCGCGACGCCGCCGGGACGCTCACCGACGTGCCCGGCGTGGGCCGGTCCACCGGCCGGGTCGTCGCCCAGGCCCTGGCCGGGCAGGTGCCGGACTACCTCGCCGAGCTCCAGGCCGCCGCCGTGCCGCTGGCCACCGGCGGCGAGGACCTGTTCGCCGCCGTCGTCGGGGACCTGCACATGCACTCGGACTGGTCCGACGGCGGGGCGCCGATCGAGGAGATGGTGCTCACCGCCGTCGAGACCGGCCACGAGTGGGTGGCGCTGACCGACCACTCCCCGTGGCTCACCGTGGCGAACGGGCTCAGCGCCGAGCGGCTGGCCCGCCAGCTCGGCGTCGTGGCGGAGGTCGAGGCGACCTGGGCCGGGCAGGTCCGGGTGCTGCGCGGGATCGAGGTCGACATCCTCGAGGACGGCGCCCTGGACCAGACCCCGGAGACGCTCGACCGGCTCGACGTCGTCACCGCCTCGGTGCACTCCCAGCTGCGGATGGCGCCCGGCCCGATGACCCGGCGGATGGTGGCCGCCGTCGCCAACCCCCGGGTCAACGTCCTGGGGCACTGCACCGGCCGGCTCGTCACCGGCGGGCGCGGCACCCGGCCGCCGAGCACCTTCGACGCCGGGGAGGTCTTCGCGGCCTGCGCCGCGCACGACGTCGCGGTGGAGATCAACTCCCGGCCCGAGCGGCAGGACCCGCCGGACGAGCTCATCGGCCAGGCGCTGGCGGCGGGCTGCCTGTTCAGCATCGACTCCGACGCGCACGCCCCCGGCCAGCTGGAGATGAAGGCCTACGGCGCCGAGCGGGCCCGCCGGCTCGGCGTGCCCGCCGAGCGCATCGTCACCACCTGGCCGGTGGACCGGGTGACGGCGTGGGCGGGTCGCTGACCGGCCGCTGACGGCGGTCAGGACGTGGCCGCGAGACCGACCTCGGCCGGCGCCGTCAGACCGGTAGCGGGCCGAGGTGGTGCACGACGGCGACCGTCCCCTCGGCCAGGGCGTACTCCAGGCCGACGACGGCGCACCGGCCCTCGGCGACGGCGGCCGCCAGGGCCGATGAGCGGTCCACCAGCGCCTCGACGGTGGCCCGCACGTGCATCCGGCGCAGCTCGTCGTCGTCGGGCAGGTCGAAGCCCCGGCGGCCGGGCTCCCGGGCCGGCCGGCCGCCCGGGCCGGCGAGCAGCGAGGGCAGCACCCGCTCGACCACCGACCGGACGAACCCGCCGGGCATCGTCCCGGACACCAGCGCCTCGGTGGCCGCCGCGAGCGCGCCGCACCGGTCGTGGCCGAGGACGACCACGAGCGGGGTGCCGAGGACCTCCACGCCGTACTCGACCGAGCCGAGCACCGCCGGGTCGAGCACGTGCCCCGCGGTGCGGACCACGAAGAGGTCGCCCAGGCCCTGGTCGAAGAGGACCTCCGCGGCGACCCGGGAGTCCGAGCAGCCGAGCAGCACCGCGCCGGGGTGCTGGCCGTGGGCGAGCTCGGCGCGCCGGTCCGCGCCCTGGCCGGGGTGGACCATCTCGCCGGCGGCGAAGCGGGCGTTGCCGGCCCGCAGCCGCTCCCAGGCCTGGGCGGGGGACAGCGCTGTCGTGTCGGTCGCGTCGGTCACGGCGTGCATGCTGCCACGCCCGGGCACCGGGCCGCCCGTGACGACCAGGGCCGACACCGCCCGCCCGGGCGGCATCTGTGGACAGGCGACCGGACCCCCTGACGAGGATCACCTCCGGGAGCCTGTTGCTTTTTGGGCTGGCGCGGGCCTGGGCGTGTCTGCCGGCCGGCCTGGGCGCTGCCGGGAGGATCGGGGGTATGGCCAGGACGTACCGGGTGGTGGATCGGGACCAGGAGTTCTTGCTCCCGCCGGACATGCGTGAGTGGTTGCCGCCGGAGCATCTGGTGTGGTTCTTGATCGCGGCGGTGGAGCGGATGGACACCACCGCCTTCCACGCCAAGGCCCGGTTGGGTGGGGTGGGTCGGCGGGGGTATGACCCGGAGATGCTGCTGACGCTGTTCGTGTACGCGATGGCGCAGGGGGAGTCCTCCTCGCGGCGGATCGAGCGGCTGTGCCACACGGATGTGGCGTTCCGGGTGATCTGCGCCCAGGACGTCCCGGACCACACGGTGCTGGCCCGGTTCCGCCAGCGCCACGAGGAGGCGCTGACCGGTCTGCTGACCGAGTCGTTGGTGCTGGCCGCCGAGCTGGGGATGCTCTCGATGGGGGTGGTGGCTCTGGACGGGACGAAGATCCAGGCCAGCGCCAGCAGGGGCGCCAACCGCAGCGAGGCCACCCTGCGGAAGATGGCGGAGGACTACGTCGGCCGGGTCGGCGCCACGGACGCGGAGGAGGACGCCCTGTTCGGTCCGGACAAGCGCGGGGACGAGCTGCCCGAGGCGGTGACCGACCGGACCGACCGGGGTGGGCGGATCCAGCGGGCGCTGGACGTCATCACCGCCCGCCGCACCAAGACCGAGGCGGAGGAGAAGAAGAAGGCCGAGCGGGCCCAGAAGCGCGCCGCCGCCCGCAAGGTGGAGGCGGAGGCGGAGGCGGCGAGGGCCGCCGAGCGGGCCGAGAAGTATCTCGCCGCCCGCCGCAAGGCCGAGGCCGAGGCGGCGAAGACGGCCGAGCGGGCAGAGAAGACGGTCGAGCGGGCCGAGGAGTACCAGAGCGCGCAGGCGGAGGGGGCCCCGCTGTGCGGGCACCCGCCGAAGGGGGTGGACCCGGTCGGCGTGGCCAGGGCCCGGTGGGAGCGGGCGCGGGCGCAGGCCGCGGCCCGGTACGAGGCCTACCAGGGCGACCTGGCCGCCGGGGTGGTCAGGAGGGGACGCCCGCCGCTGCCGCCGGACGAGCACTGCCGGGTCCGTCGGGCCTGGGTGGCCTACCAGGCGGCCCTGGCCGCCCGCGGCCTCGTGACCGCTGGTCAGGACACGGCCGGCGGCACCGATCAGGACCGGGCCCCAGGCGCCGGCGCCGGCAACGCCACCGGGGCCGGCACGGAGCAGACCGCCGACGCCGGCCAGGCGCCGGGCGCCGGCACGGAGCAGGCCGCAGACGCTGAGAAGGTTGGCGCCGGGGCGGCGGCGCAGGCCGGCGGCCCGGCCGGGGAGAACGCCGGGGAGAAGGTGTATGCCAACCTCACCGACCCGGACTCCCGGCTGATGAAGACCCGCGACGGTTGGGTCCAGGGCATGAACTGCCAGACCTCCACCAGCGAGGACGTGTTCATCCTGACCGCCCGGGCCACCCAGGACACCACCGACGTGCGCCAGTTCCTGCCCACCAAGGACGCGGTCGAGACCACCCTGGCCACCATCGCCGAGCGCACCGGCCGGACGGACCTGACCATCGGGACGATGCTCGCCGACGCGGGGTATGACTCCAACGAGAACCTCACCGCACCCGGCCCGGACCGGTTGATCGCCGACAGCAAGCGCCGCCGCCTGTCCGCCCGCGCCACCACGAACCCGGCCGAGGGTCCACCACCGGAGGGTGCGTCGGCCCGGGAGAAGGTCAACCACCGGCTGCGCACCCCCGACGGGCTCGCCACCTACCGGCGCCGGTCCCACCTGATCGAAGCCCCCAACGCCTGGCTGAAGGACGGCCGCGGGCTGCGCCGGTTCTCCCGCCGCGGCCTGGCAGCGGTGCAGTCCGAGCTCTCCCTGGCCGCCGGGGTGACCAACCTGCTCCGCCTGCTCGCCAAGGGAGTGACCACCGCCCAGCTCCAGGTCGCCTGACCCCCACCAGGGGCACCCCCACACCCCCGCCAGGGCCCCCACCCGCCCGCACAGCCCCCGAAGTCCCCCCAGGGCGTCCAGCACACGCTCGGCCCGGCTCACCGAGCCGCTGGTCCGAAAATCCCGCCACCAGGCCCCCGCGCGACCGCCGCCAAAGGACAACAGGCTCCCGGAGGTGAAAATGTACGAGATCGGCACGAGACCGCCTCCGGAGGTGGTTTTGGTCAACCGGTGAGCCCGTCGGCAGTAGCGCGCCGAGTCCGGCGAGGCTGACCGGGACGACCAGGGCCGGCCCCCGGCCGGGCGCCCCCCCGGGCGCCGTCCACCGCCCCCGGCCCGGCGCCGGGACGGAACCCGTCCGAGATGCGTTCCTCCTCGGTCGGGTGTTTCCTATCTCACACGGCGGAGACGACGACGAGGGAGCCCAGGTGCGACGACGCAGACTGATGGGTGCCGGGCTGGTGCTGGCGCTCGCGACCACGCTGGCGGCGTGCTCGGCGGAGTCCGGGCCGCCCACCCTCACCTGGTACATCAACCCCGACGACGGCGGCCAGGCGGCGCTCGCCGAGCAGTGCACGGAGGAAGCGGACGGGGCCTACCGGATCGAGACGGCGCTGCTGCCGCGGGACGCCGCCTCCCAGCGCGAGCAGCTCGCCCGGCGGCTGGCGGCCTCGGACGCCTCCATCGACATCATGAGCCTGGACCCGCCGTTCATCCCCGAGCTCGCCGAGCCGGGCTTCCTGGCCCCGGTGCCCGAGGACCTGCAGGACACCGAGGGGGTCGTGCAGGGCGCCGTCGAGAGCGCCATGTGGAACGACGAGCTCGTCACCGTGCCCTTCTGGGCGAACACCCAGCTGCTCTGGTACCGCAAGTCGGTGGCCGAGGCGGCCGGGCTGGACATGAGCCAGCCGGTCACCTGGGACCAGGTCATCCAGGCCGCCCGGGACCAGGGGAAGTTCCTCGGCGTCCAGGGCGCCAAGGCCGAGTCGCTGACGGTGTGGATCAACGCGCTGGTCGCCTCCGCCGGCGGGGAGATCATCGACAACCCGGAGGCCCCCGCCGAGGAGGTCGAGCTGGGCCTGGACTCCGACGCGGGCCGTTCCGCAGCGGAGATCATCGGCACCATCGGCCGGGAGCAGCTGGGCGGGCCGGGCCTGCCGACCGCCGACGAGAACGCGTCGATGAACCTCTTCGCCGGGGAGAGCGGCTCGTTCATGGTGAACTGGCCGTTCGTCTGGCCCGCGCTGTCGGCGTCCAACCCCGAGCTGCTGGAGGACATCGGCTGGGCCATCTACCCGCAGGTGGCCGAGGGCACCGACGCCGCCCCGCCGGTGGGCGGGATCAACCTCGGCGTCGGTGCCTTCAGCCGGCACACCGACCTCGCCTACGACGCGGTGGCCTGCATCGTCCAGCCGGAGAACCAGGCGGAGTACTTCGTCACCAACGGCAACCCGCCCTCCGCGATCGATGCCTACGAGGACCCGCGGGTGAGCGAGGAGTTCCCGATGGCCGAGACCATCCGCGACTCCCTGGACCAGGCGGTGCCCCGCCCGCAGACGCCCCGGTACAACGAGGTCTCCCTCGGCCTGCAGCAGACCTGGCACCCGCCGTCGGACGTGGACCCGGACGCCAGCACGGCGGACGCGACCAGCCTCATCACCGCCGTGCTTCGAGGGGAGAGCCTGCTATGACCACCTCAGCCATGCCGCCGGTCCAGGTGGACCGGACCCGGGAGCAGGCGTCCACCCGCCCCCGCCCGGTCCGGCGCCGCTCGGACCGGGCCCGGGCCGAGGTCCGCCTCGGGTGGCTGCTCGCCGGGCCGGCCTTCGTCATCATGCTGGCCGTCACCCTCTACCCGATCCTGCAGGCGGTCTACGACTCCCTGTTCAACTTCCGGCTCACCGCCCCCGGCGAGCGGGAGTTCGTCGGGGTCGGGAACTACGGGGTGGTGCTGAGCGACTGGGTGTTCTGGCGCAGCCTGCTGGTCACCCTGCTCATCACCGTGGTCACCGTGGTCATCGAGCTGCTGCTCGGGTTCGCCCTGGCGATGGTCATGCACCGGGCCGCCACCCGGCTGCGCGGTCTGCTGCGCACCGCGATCCTGGTGCCCTACGGGATCATCACCGTGGTCTCGGCGTTCGCCTGGTTCTACGCCTTCGACATCAACTCCGGCGGGTACGTCAACAACTGGTTCGACTGGCTGCCCGGGATCGAGCCGGGGCTGAACTGGTTCGCCGGCCAGTGGACGTCGCTGTTCGTCATCATCGCCTCCGAGGTCTGGAAGACCACGCCGTTCATCTCCCTGCTGCTCCTCTCCGGCCTGGCGCAGGTGCCCGGGGACCTGGAGGAGGCGGCCAAGGTGGACGGGGCCACCAGCTGGCAGGTGCTGCGGCGGGTCATCCTGCCCAACATGAAGGCGGCGATCATGGTCGCCGTCCTGTTCCGGGCGCTGGACGCGTTCCGGATCTTCGACAACGTGTTCATCATGACCAACGGCGCCAACGGCACCGAGGTCCTGTCGCTGCTCGCGTACCGCACCTCGATCGGGCGGCTGGAGATCGGGATGGGCTCGGCGATCTCGGTCCTGCTCTTCGCCTGCGTGCTGATCATCGCGTTCGTGGCGATCAAGGGCTTCAAGGTGGACCTGGCCAGCGCGCGGGGAGGCGAGTGATGGGTGCCCTGAGCCGTAACCAGAAGATCGGCTGGGCGGTGATCGCCGTCCTGGTGCTGGTCTGGTCCCTGTTCCCGGTCCTGTCCATCGTCATGACGTCCTTCAAGACCCAGGCGGGCCTGTTCTCCGGCACGCTGCTGCCGCCGGAGTGGACGCTGGAGAACTACACCGCGATCCTCGCCCCGGGCGGCAGCGCGCAGGACCTGTTCCTGCCGGCGCTGCGGAACTCGATCGGGATCTCCCTCATCGCCACCCTCATCGCCGTCGTGCTGGCCACCCTGTGCGCCTACGCGATCGCCCGGCTGGACTTCCCCGGCAAGCGGATCATCCTCACGACGGCGCTGGGCGTGTCGATCTTCCCGGTCATCTCCATCGTGACCCCGCTGTTCAACGTCTGGCGGTCGATCGGGCTGTACGACACCTGGCTCGGGCTGATCATCCCGTACCTGTCCCTGACCCTGCCGATCTCCATCTGGACCCTCGCCGCGTTCTTCCGGCAGATCCCCTGGGAGCTGGAGCAGGCGGCCCAGGTGGACGGCGCGACGACGTGGCAGGCCTTCCGCAAGGCGGTCGTCCCGCTGGCCGCGCCCGGGGTGTTCACCACCGCGATCATCGCCTTCTTCATCGCCTGGAACGACTTCGTCTACGGCATCTCGCTGACCTCGACGTCGGCCGCCCGCCCGGTGCCCGCGGCGCTGGCGTTCTTCACCGGCGCCTCCCAGTTCCAGGAGCCCACCGGGGCCATCTCGGCCGCCGCCGTCGTGGTGACGGTGCCGGTGGTCATCATCGTGCTGCTCTTCCAGCGCCGCATCGTCTCCGGCCTCACCCAGGGCGCCGTCAAGGGCTGAGGCCCACTCAGGTCACGGGCTGCGGCCCGCGAAGGAAGGAAGGTCCCGATGGCTTCGATCACCCTGGACAACGTGGTCAAGACCTACCCCGACGGGTTCACCGCGGTGAAGGGGGTGTCGCTGGACATCGCCGACGGCGAGTTCGTCATCCTCGTCGGCCCCTCCGGGTGCGGGAAGTCCACCGTGCTCCGGATGATCGTGGGGCTGGAGGACATCTCCGACGGCGAGCTGCGCATCGACGGCGAGGTGGTCAACGACCGGGCGCCGCGCGACCGGGACCTGGCCATGGTGTTCCAGAACTACGCGCTGTACCCGCACCTGACCGTCTACGAGAACATCGCCTTCCCGCTGCGGCTGACCAAGGGCAAGTTCTCCGAGGAGGAGATCGACGCCAAGGTCCGCCGGGCGGCCGCGCTGCTCGAGCTGGAGGAGCACCTGGACCGCAAGCCGGCCAACCTCTCCGGCGGGCAGCGCCAGCGGGTGGCGATGGGCCGGGCGATCGTCCGGGACGCCAAGGCGTTCCTCTTCGACGAGCCGCTGTCCAACCTCGACGCCAAGCTCCGCGGGCAGATGCGCACCGAGATCGCCCGGCTGCAGCGGGCGCTGGCCACCACGACCGTGTACGTCACGCACGACCAGACCGAGGCGATGACCCTGGGGGACCGGGTGGCGGTGCTGCGCCGCGGGGACCTGCAGCAGGTGGCCAGCCCGCGGGCGCTGTACGACCAGCCGGTCAACCTCTTCGTCGCCGGGTTCATCGGCTCCCCGCCGATGAACTTCCTGCCCGGCACGGTGCGCGGGGACGTGCTGGAGCTGCCGTTCGTCGACGTCCCGCTGGACGACCGGCTCCGGGCCGCCGTCGCCGGCCGCGACCTCGTCATCGTGGGGGTGCGGCCGGACGCGTTCGAGGAGGCCGACCTGCTGTCCGGCGACCGGCGCGGCTCGGGGGTGGTCTTCGAGGCCGACGTCGACGTCACCGAGTGGCTCGGCGAGGTGCTCTACGCCTACATCCCGTTCCAGACCCACGAGGGCGTGCGGGAGAAGCTCGAGGAGCTCGACCGGGACCTGGACGGGGAGGGCATGCGCACCCAGCTCGTCGTCGCCCTGGAGTCGATGAGCCGGCTGCGGGACGGGGACCGGGCCGAGCTGTGGTTCGACCCGGCCTCGCTGCACGTCTTCGACCCCGAGTCCGGGGAGAACCTGACCCGGGACGAGGCCCGGGCGGAGGAGCTCGAGCGGGACGCGCAGGAGCAGCGGAAGCGGGCGCTGGAGCGTGCCCGTCGGCAGCAGGAGGAGCGGGCCCCGGCCCGGGCCTGAGGCGGGGCGGGTCGGCGGGCCGACGGCGGCCGGCCTGGCGGGGGCCGACGGCGCCCCGCCGAGCGGCGGGCCGCAGCCGTGGGCCGACGGCGCTTCTCGCCTGGGTGCCGCCCGGGCTTGGTCTGCGGCCGGGCCCGCCGCCGGTCAGACCCGGGCGGCGGTGAGCTCGGCGCGGGTGGGCGGGTTCGCCCCGGCCCGGGAGACCGTGATGCCGGCGACGCGGGAGGCGTGCCGCAGCACGCCGGTCAGGACCTCCGGGTCGACGGCGCGCAGCGCCTCCCGGTGCCCGGCGCCGAGCAGGCCCTGGGCCCACAGGCCGTCCAGGATCCCGGCCATGTAGGAGTCCCCGGCGCCGACGGTGTCCACCACGTCCACCGGGGTGGCCTCGACCGTGACCTCGGCGCCGGCCGCGGTGAAGGCGACCGAGCCGGCGTCGCCGCGGGTGAGGACCACCAGGGCGGGGCCGCGGCCGGCCCACTGCCGGGCGACCTGGGCCGGGTCGAGCTCGGGGTAGAGCCAGGCGAGGTCTTCGTCGGAGGCCTTGATGATGTCGGCGAGGTTCACCAGCGCCTCCACCCGCGGCCGGGTCTGGGCAGTGGTGCCCATCAGGTCGGGCCGGACGTTGGGGTCGTAGCTGATCGTGGCCGTGCCGCGGTGGCGGCTCACCGTGGCCAGCACGGTGCGGTCGCCCGGCTCGAGCACGGCGGCGATGGAGCCGGTGTGCACGTGCACCGGCGCGCCGGCCTCCGGGGCGGGCGGGGCCCACTCCAGGTCGAAGACGTAGGTGGCCGCGCCCGTCTCGTCCAGCCGGGCCCGGGCGGTGGAGGTGCGCGGCGCCCGGGCGGAGGCCGCGGAGACGGACACGTTCTCCGCCTCCAGGTGCGCGCGCAGCGTGGCGCCGCGGTCGTCCGGGGCGAACCAGGTGACCAGCTCGACCGGCCGGCCCAGCCGGGCGAGCCCGACGGCGACGTTGGCCGGCGAGCCGCCGGGGTGCTCCCGCGGCTCCTGGCCGGGGGCCTCGACGATGTCGATGAGCGCCTCGCCGATCACCATCGCCTGCTCGGTGCCGTGCTCGCCGGGCAGGCCGGCGTGCTGGTCGCGCCCGTACGCGGGCGACGTCGGCGCCGGCGGCGGGCCGGCCAGCTCGGGGTCGTCGGTCGGCCGGAAGGGGTCCTCGGCCGCGGACGGGGCACGGTCGGAGCGCACCGTCGGTCGGTCGCTGTCCGGCTGGGGGCCGTCCAGGGGCGGGACCGGCCCGGTGGGCTCGGCGCCCTCCGGGCTCGGGGTACCGATGCTCATCTCTCCTCCTCCTCGGGGAGCGCGGCGGCCGCGTCCAGGGCCGTGGCGTCCGTGCGCCGACCGGCGCGGGTGTCGGCGGTGCCCGGCGCGCCGGTGCCGGGCGCGTCGGAGCCCGGCGCGCCGTCGTCGCCGGCCCGGGGGGCGTCGTCGCCCGGGGGCCGGCGGGCGGCGTCCAGCCGGCGGCGGGCGCCGTCGAGCCAGGACTGGCACCGGTCGGCCAGCGCCTCCCCGCGCTCCCACAGGGCGAGGGACTCCTCCAGCGTGGCGGCGCCGGCCTCGAGCCGCCGGACGACCTCGACCAGCTCGTCCCGGGCCTGCTCGTAGCTCAGCGACTCCACGTCGGGTGCCTCGTTCTGGCTCACGGCGTCAGTGTTCCAGATCGGCGGGGCTCGGCCGGCCGGCGGCCCGGCCCGTCGCGGCGGTGCCGCCGGGCCCGTCGGGCGGGGCGGCCGCGCGGACCTCCACCCCCAGCCGGCCGGCGGCCAGGAGCGCCTCGAGCCGGTCCCCGGGGACGACCTCGGCGCTGGAGCGCACCACCGTCTGGTCCCGGGTGCGGAGCACCGCGTAGCCGCGGGCCAGGGTCGCGGCGGGGGAGAGGGCCCGCAGCCGGCCGTGCACGGCGGTCAGCTCCGCGCCGGCCCGTTCGGTCCGCCAGGTGAAGCCCTGCCGCGCCGCCGACCGCAGCCTCGCGACGTCCTCGGCGCGGCGGGTGACCAGGGTGGTGGGGTCGGCCAGGCAGGGGCGGGAGCGGACGGCGTCGAGCCGGTGCTGCTCGGCGGTGGTCAGCCCGGTGAGCGCGGCCCGCAGCCGACCGCGGGCCCGGGCCAGCGCGGCGCGCTCCTCGGCGACGTCCGGCACCACCCGCCGGGCCGCGGCGGTGGGCGTGGAGGCGCGGTAGTCGGCCACCAGGTCCAGCAGGGGGGTGTCGGTCTCGTGGCCGATGGCGGAGACCAGCGGGGTGCGGCAGGCCGCGGCGGCCCGGACGAGCGCCTCGTTGGAGAACGGCAGCAGGTCCTCCACCCCGCCGCCGCCCCGGGCGACGACGATGACGTCCACGTCCGGGTCGTCGTCGAGCTCGGCGATGGCGGCGCTGACCTCGGCGACGGCGGCCGCGCCCTGGACGGCGACCTCCCGGACGGTGAAGGCCAGGGCGGGCCAGCGGGCGCGGGCGTTGACCACGACGTCGTGCTCCGCCTTGGACTCCCGCCCGCAGACCAGGCCCACCCGGCGGGGCAGGAACGGCAGCGGCCGCTTGCGGTCGGCGTCGAAGAGGCCCTCGGCGGCGAGCACCCGCTTGAGCTGCTCGATCCGGGCGAGGAGCTCGCCCACGCCGACCGGGCGCAGCTCGTCGGCCTCCAGCTGCAGCGTGCCGCGCTTGGGCCAGAACACCGGCTTGGCGTGCACGACGACGTGCGCGCCCTCGGCCAGCGGGACGTCGACCCGGCCGAGCACCCGGGGCTGGACGGCCACCGGCAGCGACATGTCGGCGACGGCGTCGCGCAGCGTCAGGAAGGCCAGCGAGGCGCCGGGGCGCCGGTTGAGCTGGACCACCTGGCCCTCCACCCACACCGGTGCCATCCGGTCGACGTACCCGGCGATCTTGGCCGAGAGCAGCCGCACCGGCCAGGGGTTCTCCGCGGTGGTCTCCAGCGCCTTGTCGGCGAGGCGGCGCGGGGCGGCGGGGGCGGGGCTGATCACGGCGTCCACCCTCTCACCCGCCACCGACATGGCGGGGACGGTCCGGGCCGTGCTCGGTGCGCGGTGCTCCGTGCTCCGTGCTCCGTGCTCCGTGCTGCCGTGCTGCCGTGCTGCCGTGCCCGGGCGAGCAAGGCTAAGACGGTGCCCGGGCGAGGGACGGCCCGGGCCGTGCTCGGACGGGGGCCCCGGGCAGTGGTCAGCCGAGCAGGCGGCGGGCGTCCGGGTCGGCGTCGTCGAGGAAGGTCGCGCACCGGGCGGCCTCGTCCTCCTCGCCGATGGCCGCGGCGGCGTCGGCCAGCGCCAGCAGGGCCCGGAGGAACCCCTGGTTCGGCTCATGCCCGGCGGGGATCGGGCCCTGGCCGCGCCACCCGGCCCGGCGCAGGGCGTCCAGGCCGCGGTGGTAGCCGGTGCGGGCGTAGGCGTAGCCGGCGACGGCGTCCCCGTCGGCCAGCGCGGCACGGGCGAGCGTCGCCCAGGCCAGGCTCGAGGCGGGGTGCCGGGCGGCCACCGTCCGGGGGTCGGTGCCGGCGGCGAGCGCGGCCCGGGCGGCGCGGTCGGTCTCGTCCGGCAGCAGCGTCGCCTGGCCGGCGAGCAGGTTGGGCCGGTCCGTCTCGGCCGGCACGGGGGTGCCCGCCGGCATGTCGTCGCCCGACGGCAGGGCGGTGGCCGACGGCGTGGGAGGGCCGGATGGTGCGGTGGTGCCCGAGGACGTGGCGGTGCCCGACGGCGTCCCTGCGGCCGAGGGCGTGGCAGCGCCGTCGGCCGGGGCTGCGTCGGCCGCGTTGAGCGCGACGAGCGCGTCGAGCTCGGCGTCGGCCTCGGCCGGGTCGACCAGGTCGTTCAGGGCGAGCCACCGGATCGCCCGGGCGCGCATGCGCCGGTCCTGCCCGGTCCGCCACCGCTCCGCCAGCTCGGGGAACCCGTGGAGGACGTCCCGGAAGCGGCGGAACGCCCCCCGGCCCTGGATGGCGACCGCGAGCAGGTCCCGCGCGCGCTCGTCCTGCACCTCCGCGACGAAGTCGGCCATGTCCGCGTACCCCTCCGCGGAGCCCATCGGCTCGACCTCGACCAGGCCCCGCTCCGCCGGGTGGTCCGCGTCCTCGTCCAGGTCCTCGGCGCCGGCGTCGCGGTACTCGACCTGGCCGGTCGCCGGGTCGAACCACACCGACAGCTCGACGGACCCGTTGCTCAGGCCGTCGATCACCCCGCGCAGGTCCACCTCGTCCAGCTTCAGCATCTCCGCTCCGTCCCTCCTTGCCCCCAGTGAGTCCATTCATCTCTGCCCCAGCGTGCCTCGCGGGCGGCCGCGAGGCCAGCACGCCCACCGGCGCCGGGCCTGGCGCGCACCGCCGCCCGAGCGTGGCGCCCTGCCCGCGGAAGGTGGCGCCACCGGCGCCGGGCGTCAGCGCCCGCACCGCCCGCCCGGCGCGGTGCCCCACCTGCGGACGGTGGGCAACGGGGACGGCCGCCGTCGGCCGGCGCCGGTGTGGCGCGGACGACGGTGGGCGGGAATAGCCGGCCCGGCGGGCCCCACGTACCCTGGAGGCGTGCCCACCCCCGACCAGCCCGCCGCCCCGGTGCCCCCCGTGACGTCGCTCGCCGGCGCCTCGGCGTTCCCGGCGCCGGTCGCCGCCGAGCCGTCGCCGGACGGCCGGCGGATCCTGCTGGCGACCCCCCGCGGGTACTGCGCCGGCGTGGACCGGGCCGTGGACGCCGTCGAGAAGGCGCTGGAGCTGTACGGGGCGCCGGTGTACGTGCGCAAGGAGATCGTGCACAACAAGTTCGTCGTGGAGACCCTCAGCCAGCGCGGCGCCGTCTTCGTCGCCGAGACCGACGAGGTGCCCGAGGGCGCCCGGGTGGTCTTCTCCGCCCACGGCGTCTCCCCGGCCGTGCACGCCCAGGCCGCGGCCCGGAATTTGGCCACCATCGACGCCACCTGCCCGCTGGTGACGAAGGTCCACAAGGAGGCCGTCCGCTTCGCCAGCGACGACTACGACATCCTGCTCATCGGCCACGACGGCCACGAGGAGGTCGAGGGCACCCAGGGCGAGGCGCCGGAGCACATCCAGGTGGTCAACGGCCCGCACGAGGTCGACCAGGTCCAGGTGCGCGACCCGGAGAAGGTCATCTGGCTCTCCCAGACCACCCTTAGCGTGGACGAGACCATGACGACGGTGAACCTGCTGCGCCAGCGGTTCCCGCACCTGCAGGACCCGCCGAGCGACGACATCTGCTACGCCACCCAGAACCGGCAGGTGGCCGTGAAGAAGCTGGCCCCCGACGCCGACGTGGTGATCGTGGTCGGCTCGGCGAACTCCTCCAACTCCGTCCGGCTGGTCGAGGTCGCCCTGGAGGCCGGCGCCGGCGCCGCCTACCGGGTGGACAAGGCCGACGAGATCGACCCGGCGTGGCTGACCGGGGCCACCACCGTCGGCCTGACCTCCGGCGCCTCGGTGCCCGAGATCCTCGTCCGCACGGTGGTGGAGCGGCTCCAGGAGCTCGGCTTCACCGGCGTGGAGGAGGTCCGCACCGCGACCGAGGACATCATGTTCTCCCTGCCCAAGAACCTCCGCGCGGACCTCAAGGGCGCCGGCGGGCAGCCGGACCGGCCGCGCCGCCCCCGCCGCGCCGGCGCGCGCCCGGCGGCCGCCCGGGCCTGAGCCTCCGCCTTCCGATCCTGCCGCCCAGGTCCCCCGGTCCTGAACCGCCTACCGACGGCTCGCGCCGTGGCGGCCGCTGTCCTGAACCCTCAGCCGGTTGCCCGCACCTTCTCCTCCGGTCCGGCCAGCTCGTCCTGGCCGGCCAGCTCCTCCGGGTCGGCCAGCTCGTCCGGGCCGGTCAGCTCGGCGGCGAGCAGCCGGCGCACCTGGGCCCGGTCCGGGTCCAGCGGCCCCACCCGCAGGTCCTCCGCGCCCAGGCCCTCGAAGGTGCGCGCGGTGACCAGCAGGCGGGACTCCACCGAGCCGACCATCCGGTTGTACTGCACGACGGTGGACTCCAGGGCGCGGCCTAGCTGAGAGATGTGCCCGGCCACGGTCCCTAGCCGGTCGTACAGGGTGCGGCCCAGCGCGAGCAGCTCCTTGGCCTGGGTGGTCACCTGCTCGGTGGACCAGACCGCCGCCACCGCCTTGAGCAGCGCCAGCAGCGAGGCCGGCGCGGTCGGTGCGACGCCCTGCCGCAGCGCGTGGTCGAGCAGGGCCGGGTCGGCCTCCAGCGCCCCGGCGAGCAGCCCCTCGGACGGCACGAACAGCACGACCAGCTCCGGCGAGCCGGGCAGGTGGTCGTGGTACCGCCGTCGGGCCAGGGCGTCGACGTGCCCGCGCAGGGCCTTGGCGTGCTGGGCGAGCAGCCGCTCCCGCCGCTCGGCCGCCCCGGTGGCCCGCGCGCCGAGCGCGGCCGCCTCCAGGTAGGCATCCATCGGCACCTTGGCGTCCACGGCCAGGTACTTGCCGCCGGGCAGGTGCACGACGACGTCCGGCCGGCCGCCGCTGCCCACGGCGCGCTGCTCGGTGAAGTCGACGTGCCGCAGCATCCCGGCCGCCTCGAGCACCCGGCGCAGCTCCACCTCGCCCCACTGGCCCCGGGCGGAGGTGGACCGCAGCGCCGACTCCAGCTGCGCCGTCGTGCGCTGGAGCTCGGCGTCGGTGCGCCGGGCGTGGTGGAGCTGCTCGGTGAGGACGGTGAACTGCTCCGTGCGCTCCCGCTCGAGCAGCGCCACGTGCTCACCGACCTGGTGCAGCGCGGACTGGACCGGCGCCAGGGCGCGCAGCACGTCGTGGTCCCGGCGGGCCCGGTCCTGCAGCCCGGCCACCTCCTCCGTCAGCCGCTCGGCCCGCGCCCGGGCCGCGGCCGCCTCGGCGCCCGCCCGGGACACCGCGTCCTGCGCCGTCGCCCGCGCGGCAGCGGCCCGCGCCGTCGCCGCGGCGAACCCGACCACCCCGCCGAGGACCAGCGCCAGCAGCGCCACCAACCACCCCGTCTCAGCCATGCCCCCACCGTGCCAGGGCCCACCGACATCGCCGCGGACCGGCGCGGCCCCGGCACGTAGACTCCCCCCACGTGGCTCTCACCATCGGCATCGCCGGCCTGCCCAACGTCGGCAAGTCCACCCTGTTCAACGCGCTGACCCGCGCCACCGTGCTGGCCGCGAACTACCCCTTCGCCACGATCGAGCCGAACATCGGCGTCGTCCCGCTGCCCGACGAGCGCCTGACCACCCTGGCGGAGATGTTCGGCTCGGCCCGGATCGTCCCGGCCACCGTCTCCTTCGTCGACATCGCCGGCATCGTCAAGGGCGCCTCCGAGGGGGAGGGGCTGGGCAACCAGTTCCTGGCCAACATCCGCGAGGCGGATGCCATCTGCCAGGTCACCCGCGCCTTCAACGACCCCGACGTCGTGCACGTCACCGGCGAGGTCGACCCGCGCGCGGACATCGAGACCGTCTCCACCGAGCTCGCGCTGGCCGACATCCAGACCCTGGAGAAGGCGCTGCCGCGGCTGGAGAAGGAGGTCCGCGGCAAGAAGACCCCCGCCGAGGTGCTGGACACCGCCCGGGGGGCGCTCGCGCTGCTCGAGCGCGGGACGCTCCTCTCCGCCGGCGCCGCGCAGGCCGGCCTCGACCCGGACGTCCTCGCCACCTTCCAGCTGATGACCGCAAAGCCGTTCATCTACGTCTTCAACACCGACGACGCCGGCCTGGCCGACACCCAGATGCAGGCCGAGCTGCGCGCGCTGGTGGCCCCCGCGGAGGCGATCTTCCTCGACGCCAAGCTCGAGTCCGAGCTGGTCGAGCTCGAGCCGGACGAGGCGGCGGAGATGCTCGCCGCGACCGGGCAGAGCGAGTCGGGCCTGGACCAGCTCGCCCGGGTCGGCTTCCGCACCCTGGGGCTGCAGACCTTCCTCACCGCCGGGCCCAAGGAGGCTCGGGCGTGGACGATCCACCAGGGCTGGACCGCCCCGCAGGCGGCCGGGGTGATCCACACCGACTTCCAGCGCGGCTTCATCAAGGCCGAGGTGGTCTCCTTCGACGACCTCGTCGCGCTCGGCTCGATGCAGGAGGCCCGCGCGCACGGCAGGGTCCGCGTCGAGGGCAAGGACTACGTCATGCGCGACGGCGACGTGGTGGAGTTCAGGTTCAACGTTTGAGGCCGCGACGGACGGCGTCAAGGGTCGTCTCGGGTGAATCGTTGAAAGTGAGCGGCACACCCGGTGGACGGCCATGACCGTGTTGACGACCCGCTCGAAGATCAGGGTGTACTCGTGCGAGGTCCGCATCCCGGATCCGATCTCGACCACGTCGAAGTTGCGGTCCGCCAGGCACCCCCGCACCATCTCCTCGGCGGCGTCGACATCGTCGGGCACGAGGCACGTGATGACGTCAAGTCCTTCGCGCCTCAAGGCGGCTTCGGCCTTGGCGATGCGCGCTCGAAGTTTGTCCACGTCCTGACCTCGCCACGGCGAGAAGTCGATGACCGACGGGTCCATCCCGATCTGGAGAACGCGTGGCTTATCCATGCTGGCACGCTACTCCGCGGGCGGTCGGAGCTAGCCTGAGCAGGCCTCGGCTCCCTTCGTCCGCTGACAACCCGACCCCGGCCGTGGTCGATCTGTCGCGCGGCTTTGACGATCCGACAGGGAGGCAGGGTGTTTCCGTCCCGTGACCCGGCGGCGGTCGCAGCCGTGAATCTGCACGGAGAGTTCGCCACCGTTCTGACCGTCAGGGACGGGTCGTCCACGGCGTCGTCGTTTGGGGCACGCCTGCCTCAGCAACGTTGTAGCACGCGTGCGACAATCGGGACATGGGCATCATCGAGCCACAGATGGAGAGCCTGTCGCAGCGCGAACTGCGCAACGAGTCCGGTCGAGTGTTTCGTGCTGTCAGCGAGGGGCACTCGTTCGTCCTGACCAACGGTGGGGTGCCCGTGGGCAAGATCGTGCCGATGGATGCTCCCGCTCCTGGCCTGACCATCGCGCGCCCGGCGCGTCGTGAGGGGGGATGGAGTGCGCTCGCCATCGAGCGAAAGACCGGGGGGCAGAGTGTCGTCGGGATCGTCGACGATCTACGCGAGGACCGGGTGTGACCTCAACTCCGGTTATCTACGTCGACACGTCTGCACTCAGAGCTCTGCTGATTGACCAGCCTGAGAGTCCGGCGCTCATGGACTGGCTGGACCAGACGTCTGCAACCCTCGTCGCCAGCGATCTGTTTGAGACCGAGTTGCGCCGCGCAGCAGTCGGGGAAGGCCTCGACCAGTCCGACGCGGCTCGCGTCCTCGACGGTGTTGCGCTCGCGGCCCTCGACCGAGCTGTGTGCCTCAGTGCCGGGTTCTACCCCATGCCGCATCTGCACCTTGGACGCGCTGCACCTTCAGGCCGCCATGCGACTCGATGCCTCGGCCATCCTCACCTACGACCGTAGCCTCGGCGAGGCGGCAGAGTCTGCAGGAATTGATGTGGTCGCGCCCGGGGTGGCGATCCTGCCCTGAACCAGATGGCCCTATCCGCCGGAACGTGGTTGAGTTTCGCTTCAACGTCCGGATGGTCCGACCTCTGGTGATGGGAATGAGCGAAGTAGCGAACCTGCTCGGGCAACACCACTATGCCGTGCGCCTGGACTGGGGTCCTGCTGGCGCCCGAGCCACCGCGGCTGACGTCTCCGTTGTCGTGGATGTGCTGAGCTTCTCGACCTCGGTCTGCATCGCCGTCGAGCGAGGGATGCGGGTCTACCCCTACCCATGGGAGGGCGCACGAGCAGAGGCCTTCGCACGGGAGCACGACGCCGTCCTCGCTGTCGGCCGCCTCGAGGCGACCACGTCGCCCACGGTCCCCGCCCCTTCGCTGTCGCCCGCTTGTCTTCTCCAGTGTGCACCGGCCTCCCGCCTGGTCCTGCCCTCGCCCAATGGATCAACGATCGCGGCGGCGCTGGGCGAGTCCGGGTCCAGGGTGGCAGCCGGGTGCCTGCGCAACGCAGGTGCCGTAGCCGAGTGGCTAGCGGTACGGCTCGACCGCGGCGATTCCGTCTCGGTCATCGCGGCGGGCGAACGGTGGGACGACGACGACTCGTTGCGGCCCGCCCTCGAAGACCACCTCGGCGCCGGAGCCATTCTCGCTTCCCTGGCTCGTCGAGGGTACCGGCGGAGCATGAGCCCGGAGGCGTTGGCAGCCGTTGACCTATTCCAAGCGGTGCAGGGGAGCCTCGTCGAGCGCATGAGCGAGTGCGTCAGTGCGCGCGAGCTCGCCGGCAAGGACTTCCGGTCGGACGTCGAGGCAGCGGTTGCACTCAACGCGTCAAAAGCCGTGCCGGTGCTGATCGACGGATCCTTCGGCCCCGCTGGGCGTCACGGTGACGTCGCGACGCCGCACCGCAACGTCTGAGCTTGCGTTTAAACCTGTGAGGTCTGCTGGTCCTTGGCGTCGTTGAGGATGAGTGCGGTGGCCTTGGCGGCTACCTGGCGCATCTGGGCGACGATGTGGCGGAGCTGGCGGTCGTTGTCGATCCACTCCTGGTAGAGGCCCGCCTCGGTCGGGGTGAGCCGTCGGGTGACGGTCTTGCCGTCGACCTTGGCGGTCCACTGCCAGTAGGGCCCGTGCATCTGTGGCGGGTCGGCCCGGCAGCGGCAGCCCGGGGTGGCGCACCTGGTGTAGCGGCGGGTGATGCTGCCCGCGCTGATCAGGCCGAGGTCGGCGATGCGGGCGGCGAGCTCGCGGTAGCGGTCTTGGTGGGCAGCGAGCTCCTGGGCTGTCGATGAGTTCATCGTGGTTCCTCCGGCGTGTCGGACGAGGTCTCCATCCTCTGCCAGACAGTATGGCTACTGTCTGGCGAAGGAGGCAGCATGGTCCACGACGACAGATCGCTCAGCGTCCCGGGCGGGGCCGGGCTGGTCGGTTTCCGGGAGGGCTTCTACCAGGCCTGGACCGGCTGGGCGGACGCCGCCTTCGAGCTGACCGAGGCGGTGCTGTGCACGCCCGGCCCGGTGACCTCGGTGCCGGCGCTGTCCCTGGAGCCGGTGTTCCGCCGCTCGCACGGCAGCCTGTACAAGGCCCTGGCCCGGGGGCGGGTCGACGCCGGCGCGGTGCGTGACCTGCTCGCGGCCCACCGTCCCGGCGGCTGGCCGCTGGTCTTCGCGATGGACGCCACGACCTGGCCGCGGTGCGATGCCGAGACCAGCCCGGGGCGCGGGTTCTACTACTCCGCCTCCACCCACTCCGCCGGGCAGCCCATCGTGGCCGGCTGGTCCTACCAGCACCTGGTCCAGCTCAGCTGGGCCAAGGACTCCTGGACCGCGCCGGTGGACGTGGTCCGCCTGGACCCCACCGCCGATGCCACCACCGTCACCGCCGCCCAGGTCACCGGCCTGGTCGCCCGGCTGGGGGCCACCGAGC
Source organism: Georgenia sp. TF02-10 (assembly GCF_022759505.1). Taxonomy (NCBI): domain Bacteria; kingdom Bacillati; phylum Actinomycetota; class Actinomycetes; order Allobogoriellales; family Allobogoriellaceae; genus Georgenia; species Georgenia sp. TF02-10. Next base: position 1,146,506 of record NZ_CP094289.1, read on the forward strand.
AGGTCCCGGTCGTGGCCTTCGACGCCGGCTACGACGCCCCCGGCCTGACCCACGCCCTGGCCGGGGTCCGCGCCGGGATCGTGGTCCGGATCCGGGACGACCGGGTGTTCTACGCCGACCCCGAGCCGGCCCCGGCCGGGCGGGCCGGGCGGCCCCGCCGGCACGGGGCCCGCCGCGCCCTGCGCGAGGTCGCCTCCTGGCCCACCCCCGACCACAGCATCACCGCCACCGACGACCGGTACGGCACCGTGCGGGTGGACGCCTGGCACGACCTGCACCCCAAGCTCGGCCGCCGCGGCCCCTGGAAGGACAGCGACGTCGTCCCGATCGTGCGCGGGACGATCATGCGGGTGGACGTCGAGCACCTGCCCAAGCCCACAAGCCGCACCAAGAAGGTCCTGTGGCTGTGGGTCACAGGCCCCCACGGCACCGACCTGGACGTCTGCTGGCGGGCCTACCTGCGCCGCTTCGACATCGAGCACACCTTCCGCTTCTACAAGAACACCCTGGGCTGGACCGCGCCCTCGCTGCGCACCCCCGAGCAGGCCGACCGGTGGACCTGGATCATCACCGCCGCCTACACCCAGCTCCGCCTGGCCCGCACCCTCGTCGAGGACTGCCGCCGCCCCTGGGAACGACCCCGACCACGCCCCAAGCTCTCCCCGGCCCGGGTCCGGCGAGGATTTCGCCAGCTCCAGCCCCACCTACCCCCCATGGCCAGGGCACCGAAATCCCGCACCCCCGGACCCGGACGACCCCCCGGCACCCGAACCGGCCCACGAACCCGACACCCAGCCATCAAGAAGGCCGCGTAGAGGTTAAAACGCAAGCTGAGGTGCGGAGGCTTCGCTACTGGTTCGCCGGGCGGCGGTTCCGCCGTCATCCGGCCGAGCTGGTCGAGCTGGAGCCGGACGCGGCGGCGGAGATGCTCGCCGCGACCGGGCAGTGCGAGTCGGGCCTGGACCAGCTAGCCCGGGTCGGCTTCCGCACCCTGGGGCTGCAGACCTTCCTCACCGCCGGGCCCAAGGAGGCCCGGGCGTGGACGATCCACCAGGGCTGGACCGCCCCGCAGGCGGCCGGGGTGATCCATACCGACTTCCAGCGTGGCTTCATCAAGGCCGAGGTGGTCTCCTTCGACGACCTCCTCGCGCTCGGTTCGATGCAGGAGGCCCGCGCGCACGGCAAGGTCCGCGTCGAGGGCAAGGACTACGTCATGCGCGACGGCGACGTGGTGGAGTTCAGGTTTAACGTCTAGCGTTAATGACGGTGCTCGTTATAGGCTGGTCTCGTGATCAGATCGTTCGGGAGCAAGGAGACCGAACGGCTGTGGCGTCGTGAACGGGTGCGCTCGATCGAGGGTCCAGCGTGTCGCGTTGCGCAAGCTTCGTCAGGCGGGATCCGCGGAGTCACTCGACGACCTCCGAGTCCCACCTGGGAAACCGGCTCGAAGCGCTCAAGGGCGACCGAGCCGGCCAGCACAGCATCAGGATCAACGACCAGTGGCGGATCTGCTCTGTGTGGACCGACGCAGGACCAGATGAGGTGGAAATCGTTGACTACCACTGACAAGATCGCTCCGATCCATCCCGGGGAGGTCCTGATGAAGGACTTCATCGAGGGCTTCGGCATCACGCAGAACAAGCTCGCAGTGTCGATCGGTGTGCCGCCCCGGCGGATCAACGAGATCGTGCTCGGCAAGCGAGGGATCACGGCGGACACCGCGCTGCGCCTCGCTCAGTACTTCGGCACCTCGGCTGAGTTCTGGATCAACCTGCAGAGTCGCTACGAGCTCGACCGCGCAGAGGACGCCGCGGGGGAGCAGATCGCGTCGATCACCCCGTTGACGGCCGCATGACCGTGACATGCGTGCTTGGATGCTGCGCCAGCCGTCTCCCGTTTTTCGGAGATTGGACACCGCATGGCGCTGCCTGATGCGGTGCCGCGTCTGCGCCACGGACCGGTCGTGCTCAGGGCCTTCGAGGAGCGAGATGCGGATCTCGTCATCTCGGCTGCTTCTGATGACTTGATCCCCTCGATCACCACAGTGCCCACAAGCGGGTCTCGACGCGACGCGGTGGAGTACATCGCGAGGCAGCACTCACGCCTTCGTTCAGGTGCCGGCTATTCCTTCGCCATCGCAAAATCTGAGACCGATGTGGCCGTCGGTCAGATCGGACTCTGGCTGCGTGATATCGACGAGGCTCGCGCGACCACTGGTTACTGGATCGGCCCCGGGCACCGACGGCGCGGCTACCTCACAGCTGCTCTACGAGCGTTGACGGACTGGGCGCTGGCATTGGACGAGGTCGAGCGACTTCAATTGTTCGTCGAGCCCTGGAACGAGGGGTCGTGGCGAGCTGCCGATAGATGCGGATATCAGCGAGAAGGGCTGTTGCGCGCGTGGCAGCAGGTGGGTCGGCAGCGAAAGGACATGTTCGTCTACAGCATTCTGTCCGGCACGCCTGTGCCAGGGGACTCGTGAGCTCGCTGGTCCGATCACCGTGATGGCTCTACGCGCCGGAACTCGGTCGAGTTCCGCTTCAACGTGTAGTCCCTGCGTCAGTACGACCTCAAACGTGGCCAACGTGGCCATGCTCGTGGTGCGAGAGCGGGCGGCTGGACCACCTGATGATATCGCGATATCCTCCGCATCGGAGGTGGTCGTCATGACGAACGTCCTCATCCGAGGGCTCAGTGACGCAGCGATCGAACGTATCGATGCAGAGGCGTCAGAGTTGGGTCTGTCACGCAATGAGTTCTTGCGCCGGAAGCTCGAAGGGGCGGCAGCTTTCGCGAACGCCGAAACCGCGCTGACGGCCGCGGACTGGGACCGCTCTGCTGCGGCGTTCGGCGACCTGGTGGACGACGATATGATGGACGCCGCGTGGCGGTGACAACCTGGCTAGTCGACAAGTCGGCGTACGCCCGGATGCAGTCAGGACAACCGCTCGGGTCTCCGAGCAAGTTGGACGGTAGGATCGCCGCGTGTGGGGCGACCCGCGTCCTGCAGGTGGCCCGGCCGGCCGGAATGCGCGGAGCGCGGATTAAATGTTGCTGCAGTTCCTGTTGGTGGTGCTAAGGATGGCCTAAGGATGGATCGATGCCTCAGTGGCTGAGTCTCCGCCATCTAACGGAGGCGGACGCAGGGGTCATGGCAGGAGTGCTGTCAGACGTCTCCCTATACCGCTTTACGGGCGGTGAACCTCCCAGTGAAGAAGAGCTTGTCCGGCGATACTCTTCCCAGGTCCGCGGGTTCTCCCCCGACGGCAGTGATGTGTGGATCAATTATATCGTGGTGCTCGATGCCGAGCCTATTGGCTATGTGCAGGCAGCCATCCCCGTCGGTGGAGATGTCGCAGAAGTTGCGTGGGTGATCGGGAGGCCCTGGCAAGGGAATGGCTATGCGCGCCGTGCCGCTCAGATTCTGGTCGAAGAGCTTGATCGCCGAGGCGTGCGCGTTGTAATGGCGCATATTCATCCGAACCATACGGCCTCACAGTGCATTGCCGAGGGTCTTGGTATGGCTCCGACTGGGGACATTGTCGACGGTGAGATGCGCTGGGTGGGTGACGTGCGGGCGCCGCGTTGAGGCTTGCCCAGACGGCGAAAGAAAGCACATCTGAGCGTGTCCGACCTGCAGCACGAGTAAGCCGCGCCGTCGTCCTGAGCCTGGTCGGTGCCTGAACGCGGTCCAATCTCGGCTCGAAGGTAAATGGAGTATGCTCGTTGATATGCTGCTGGGTATACTCAGCCTGGATCCGCCGAGGGGGTGGCGCGTCGTAACGGCCGGATGCCCCTGTGACCAGCGATGATGGGACTTGCAAGGGTTCCATGACGCTGAGAAACAGGGGCACCGGTAGTGCGAGTCTCCCACAACTTCCAGACGATGTTCGACGACGAGAACCTGGTCGCGGACGCGGGGTTGGTGCCGGTGATGGAGCTGGCCGAGTCGGCCGGGCTGCACGACCTGGTTCAGGAGCACGTGGCTGTGCCGGGCACGGCGGGGGCGAACGCGGCGGTGAAGGTCCCGGCCCTGGTGGCCGGGATGGTGGCCGGGGCGGACACCATCGAGGGCCTGGGCCTGCTGCGTCACGGCGGGATGGGCAAGGCCTTCACGGGCCCGCGGGCCCCGACGACGCTGGGCACGCACCTGCGGGCCTACACCCACGGGCACGTGCGCCAGCTCGACGCGGTGGCCTCCCGCCTGCTGGCGGCCCTGGCCCGCCGGGTCCCGGCCCTGCTGTCCGGGGCGCAGGAGGTGGCCTACCTGGACGTGGACGACACGATCCGGCGGACCTACGGCTACGCCAAGCAGGGCGCCGGGTACGGGTACTCGAAGGTGAAGGGCCTGAACGCGATCCTCGCCACCGTGTCGGCGCCGACGGCGGCGCCGGTGGTCGCCGGGATCCGGCTGCGCAAGGGAGCGGTGGCCTCGGCGCACGGGGCCGGGCGGTTCGTCGCCGAGGCCCTGGCCACCACCCGGCGGGCGGGGGTGAGCGGGCAGGTCACGGTGCGCGCGGACAGCGCCTACTACAACCACGACGTCGTCGCTGCTGTCCGGCGGGGCGGGGCCCGGTTCTCCATCACCGCCCGGATGGACCAGGCCGTCACCGCGGCGATCAGCCGGATCCCGGAGGAGGCGTGGGTGCCGATCGAGTACCCCCACGCCATCTACGACGAAGAAGAGCAGCGGTGGGTCTCCGACGCCGAGACCACCTACACCGCCTTCACCTCGAGGCGGAAGGACGAGCGCGTCGACGCCCGGCTCATCGTCCGCCGGGTCAAGCGCCTCAACCCCAGCACCGGTGACGGGGAGCAGGGTGGGTTGTTCACCGCCTACCGCCACCACGCCGTCTTCACCGACTCCCGTCAACCCATGCTGGAGGCGGAGGCCGCCCACCGCGACCACGCGATCGTCGAGCAGGTCATCGCCGACCTGAAGAACGGGCCGCTGGCGCACTGCCCGTCGGGGGTGTTCACGGCCAACAGCGCCTGGGCGGTGCTGACCGCGATGGCGTTCAACCTCACCCGGGCCGCCGGGGTGCTGGCCTCGAGGTTCCACGCCAGGGCCCGCCCGGCCACCATCCGGGCCCAGCTGATCAAGGTCCCGGCCCGGATCGCCAACCGCGCCCGGACCTGGGGCCTGCACCTGCCCCACGGCTGGCTCTGGGAGGACGCCTGGAACAGGCTCAACGCCGCCGTCCGCGGCCGCCCCCGTCCCGCCCCGGCCTGACGGCCGGATCCCTGTCCCGACGAGAAGGAACCCAGGTGGAAAGGCCGGGCAGACCGGCAGGTCCCGCACGCCCTTCACCCAAATGCCGGGCCCGCTTCCCCTCGAAAACCGCCGAGAGCCCGCCAGGGAACAGCGTCGGCGCTTCCAGGCTCAGGCCATGGCGACGACGATCAAGGTGAGCGTCGAACTGTGCGATCGGATCAACCGTGCCGCACAGGAGCGACGTCTCGCTGCGGCAGGTCTGATCGAGCGACTGCTCGATGCGCATGAGCGGCGTCAGCGCATGGAGGGGTTCGGGCGTGCGTTCAGGGGCGCAGACGCGGCGTACTGGGATGAGTTCCGGTCATGGGACGTGACGCTCGACGACGGCCTACCCGGTGAGTGAGCTCGTCGCGGAGACGTCGTCTGGGCGGACCTTGGTCCAGCTCGCGGACGTGAGCCGCCTCGTTGCTGGCCGGCGCATGTGGTCGCGAGCGATCTGTAGCTTGAGCAGGCGGACCCGCTCGCGATCGTCCTCCCCGCGACGACGGCCGGTCGTGTGGCTCAACCACGTACTCCTGCGTGGTCCGCGGCTCAGCCCGCCGAAGCCGACGTTCGCGATGACAGAACAACCGCGCACCGTTGGTCCGGGACCGCTTCATCGGCCACATCGGAACGGTCGACGCCGCAACGATGCGCGACGTGGACGGCTGGTTGCGGGACGTCCTCGCATTGCCCTGAAGCATGCGAGGACGGTCAGCGTCGGAAGCGGAACGGGATCGGGATGCCGCCGCAGCAGCACACTCCCTGCACGTCGGAGCTCGCGAGCATGATCGCCGCTTGGTAGCAGGCGACGAAGCGGACCACGGTCGGCACGACACTCCGGGCGAGGCCCCGATTGACGAGGACATGGCGCACGGCGGCGGAGCACGACTGGCCGCCGTGCGCGACGAGGTGCGCGCACGTCCACCGCTTCCGGGAGGACAGGTGCTCCTGGTACAGGCGGATCAGTGCGTCCGCAGAGCGGGTGACGGGGCCCATCAGGTCACGCTAGCGGCGGCTCCGCTCATCGGCGCGACGACGCGCAGGGCGTGCGCCGCCGTCGCCGGTGCGCGAAGCCGATACGCAGTTCGCCACGACACGGGACCTCAACGGCACGGTCCGCCCGACCTACCTGCCGCCGGCACCGCGGCAGCGGAGAGTCGGCGGGGTCCCGATGAACATGCGGACGATCGGCATGGAAGGAGCGGAGGCCGAGGGCCAGCTGCAGAGCAATCTCGACGACCCCGAGCTCATGCAGGCCCTCGTCGACGCCTACGCCTAGCTCAAGCCGGACCGGGACCCGTCGAGACGCCCATCCGTATGTGCGCGTGCAGCAGCTGGAGAACGGCGACGTCGTGGGCGAGCCCGAGCAGGTCGAACTTCGTGTCGGGGCGGCCGCGTCCTCACCTCTGGAGCTCGACGGGGTCCGTCACGAGCAGTCCCAGGTGCTCGGCGACGTCCTTCATCGTGGAGTCGTGCGTCGCTACCGTGACCGGCTCGCCGATCAGAAGCGCGGTCGCCAGGTGCAGGGCGTCGAGGGTCCTGACATGCCGTTCGATGGATTCGGCGATCGTGTGGGTCTCACGTCCGATCTCCAGCAGGCCGACGCGGTCGAGGAGCGGCGTTGCGTCCACGAGCGGCCGGCCGTCGCGCCGCAGGACGCGGATCACCTCCGTACGAAGGAGGCGGGAGGAGACGAAGGTCGTGCCCGCCGCCTGCATCCAGGACTGCAGACGTTCGCGTTCGGGGACGTCCAGGATCGTGCGGAGCGCCACCGAGGAGTCGAGATAGACGAGGTCTGCCACCACGGATCAGTGGTCCCCGCGCATCTCGTCGAGCAGCGCGTCGGCCTGGGTCCCGGTGTACGGCGGGCCGCCCGGGCGGCTGGGCCACGGCGCGGGCTCCGAGGCGGGCGGCGTGTACCGTCCCTCGCGCTCCAGCCGCACCAGCGCCGTATCCAGGTCCCGGACCGCGCTGACCCGCCAGCGCGGCTTCCCCCGCTCGGTCACGACGACGTCGTCCGTGTCGGTGACCTGGTCGAGCACCGCCGCGGTGCGCTGGTTGAGCTCGCGCTTGGTGACCGTCAGCATGGCTCCGATCGTACTACCTCTGTCAGACATTCCGTTGCTCGCCTCACTGGGGTTCAGATGAGGTCGACCGTGGCCGCCGGGACGACGCAGCGTGGTCTGTCCCGCTGTCGGTCCCGTGCCGGATCATGTTCAGGTGCGGGTGCGGTCACCCGTCCAGCAGAATGGGGACCTGCCACATCCGTGGAGCCCTCTCCACGGCGGCACGAGGAGGTGAGGTCCATGACGAGGGACCTGGAGCTTCGGCTCGTCGGCGCATCGGTGCCCGACGGCGAGATCGTGGTCAAGGACCTCGCCGCGCTCACTCTCGCCCTTCAAGAGCTCTCCACCCGAATCGGCAGGGATATCGTCAACACCCCCGGTCCGGGTCGCACCAAGCAGTTCATGGAGGAGTTCGTGCAGCTCCGCCTCTGCGCCCTGGAGCCGGGCAGCACCGTCCTCAAGTTCAGCAGAGGACCGATCGGCAAGCTCGATGTCGACCTGCCCCAGCAGAAAGCAGCCGATGACCGGTTTTGGGAGATCGTCGAGGCCATCCGAGAGGATCGGCGTCCGGATTGGGTCACCGATCGTGTTGCCGAGAGTGCCGCCAGGTTGGTGAGCGCCCTGCGCGAGACGGCTCCTCGTGCGACCCTGAGGGACTCTACCCACGCCGCAGTCCAGATCGACTCGAGCCGCATCCGTGTGGAGACCTGGACATCCAAGCGCGTGCAGACCGGCACCCAGATGGAAGCCCGCGGTCGCCTGGAGAAGATCGACCTTCACTCTCACGAGTTCCGAGTACGCGACGACATCGGCCAGGCCGTGGACCTCAAGCACGTCAAAGACGACAAGGATGCGGCGAAGCTTGTCGGTCGATGGGTGATCGCAACCGGTAGGGGTATCCGGGCCTCCGATCGGATCGTTGCTCTTGACAACGCCTCCATTTCGCCGGTCGATGATCCCGCCCTGGACTTTGAGAACCACGAGGTCCTCACGATCGACGAGATCCTTGCCTCGACCCCAGGCCCAGATCCGGCCGGCGGGATCGAGCTGACAGACGACGAGTTCGTCGCCTTCCTTGAGGCGGCTCGTGGGTGAGCGGGGTGTCCGGCTGCAAGCCACCGTGGTGGACACCGACGTGTTCAGCCACGTCTACGTCTGGGTCAGCTCAACCGACCGACGAGTGCCAGGTTGGCGCAAGCTTCTCACCGGCACGCGTGTGGTGATCTCCTTCCAGACCCGCACCGAGCTCCTCGCCGGTGCGCTCGCCAACAGCTGGGGCAGGCGCCGCTTGTCCGAGCTGCGCGCCGTCCTCGACCGGACGCCAACGATCCGAGCAGACGACGAGGTCATCGACGCCCACGCGACGCTTTTCGCCGAGTGCCGCCGCCGTGGGCATGCACTGCAGGACAAGCAGCACACCGCCGACCGGTGGATTGCAGCGTCCGCAATCGCCAAAGGGATCGCCCTGCTGGCCGGCGACGGTATCTACCAGGACGCACCCGGCCTGACCGTCCTCACCTGACCGGCTCCCCTGCCGCTGACCCGCCAGAGCCAGCGAGGTAGTCCGCAAATCTCTTGCCGCGTGAGTACTGGCCCTGGACCCTGGTGATCGTGCCGGATCCCACCAGCCTCCTCGCGGCCTACGACGAGCAGCTGCGTACCGACGCCGAGACCCCGAGCGCGGTCTCGGTCATCCGGTGGGGCCCGCTGCGCCTGGTGACCTTCCCGGGCGGACGGGGCTTCGTCACCTACCGGGACCTGGGCGGGGCCGACGCCGGCAGGCTCCGCCGGCTCGTCCCGCAGGTGCTCGCCCAGTACCGGGCGGACCCCGAGATCGACCGGGTGGAGTGGAAGACCCGTGGTCACGACCACGCGCCTGGCCTGCACGAGGCGCTGCTGGCCAACGGGTTCGTGCCGGGGGAGCCGGAGTCGATCATGATCGGCGAGGCGCGGGCGCTCGCCGTCGACGTCGCCCTGCCCGCGGGGGTGACGCTCCGCCGGGTCACCGCGGAGGCCGACGTCCGGGCGATGAGCGCGATGCAGGATGAGGTCTTCGGCGAGCCGGTCTCCGAGGAGATGGCCCAGGCGCTCCTGCGACGCCTCGCGCGGGCGGACGGGATGGAGCTGTGGGTCGCCGAGGCGGCGGGCCGGGTGGTCAGCGCCGGGCGGCTGGAGCCGGTGGAGGGCACCGACTTCGCGGGCATCTGGGGCGGTGCCACCCGGCCGGAGTGGCGCGGCCGCGGCATCTACCGGGCGCTGACCGCAGCCCGGGCCCGGTCTGCCCTGCGCCTGGGCAAGACGCTCATCACCAGCGACTCGACCGAGTACTCCCGCCCGACCCTCCAGCGCTCGGGCCTCGTCCGGGTCTCGACGACGACGCCGTACCTCTGGCGCCGGTAGCGCCGCGCCTGCCGGCGCGGACGAGAAGCGCGGTGCTGGCCGCGCGGCGCTGGTGGGCCGCCTCGCACCCGCCCGGTCCGTACCCTTGGCAGCATGAGGCCCGCTGATCCCCGCTCCACCGCCGACGGCGACACCACCGGCGACCGCGCCGACGGCGCCGCCAGTGCCGCAGCCCAGCAGGACTGGACCTGGGTGCTCGAGCGCCGGTGCCCCGACTGCGGCCTGGACGCCGGCACCGTGCCGGCCGACGAGCTCGGCAACCGCGTGCGGGAGGTGCTGCCGCGGTGGGCCCCCGTGCTCCAGCGCCCCGACGTCGCCCACCGCCCCGCTGCTGAGACATGGTCCGCGCTGGAGTACGCCTGCCACGTGCGGGACATGTTCCGCGTGATCGTCGGCCGGCTGCAGATGGTGCTCGCGGAGGAGGACCCCGTCTTCCCGAACTGGGACCAGGACGCCGCCGCAGCTGCGGGCCGCTACGCCGAGGCGGACCCGGAGCAGGTCACCACCGAGCTGACCCAGGCCGGCCTGGCGCTGGCGGCCGCCCTCGACGGGGTCGGCCCGGACGAGCGGGACCGGCCCGGCCGGCGCTCGGACGGTGCCGCGTTCACCGCCACCACCCTCGGCCAGTACGCCCTGCACGAGCTCGTCCACCACACCTGGGACGTACGGGGATGACCCGCGAGCCGGCCGGGACGACCCGCGCTGCGGCCGGGACGAACCCCACGGCCACGGCAACGACCCGCGCACCGTCCGGCACGACCCGCGCGGCGCTCGCCCAGCTCGCCGCCGGCCCGGACAAGGCCGCCAACCTCACCGCGGCCGCCGCGCTGGTGGCCGAGGCGGGCGCGGCCGGCGCCCGGCTGGTCGTGCTGCCCGAGTACGCGATGGCCCACCTGGAGCGGCCCGACGCCGCCGGGCTGGCCGCCGTCGCCGAGCCCCTCGACGGGCAGTTCGTCACTGCCCTGGCGGACCTCGCCCGCGCGCACCGCCTGACCCTCCTGGCCGGGATGGTCGAGGACCTCGCCGACGGCGGCCGGCCGGCCAACACCGTCGTCGCCGTCGGGCCGGACGGGGCGCTGCTCGGCGCCTACCGGAAGGTCCACCTCTACGACGCCTTCGGCGACCGGGAGTCCGACCGGCTCCGCGCCGGCCCGCCCGAGCCTCTCGTCCTGGCCGTGGACGGCCTCCGGGTGGGCGTGCTGACCTGCTACGACCTGCGGTTCCCGGAGATGGCCCGCCTCCTCCTCGACGCCGGCGCCGAGGTCCTCGCCGTCCCGGCGGCCTGGGTGGCCGGGCCGGGGAAGGCCGACCACTGGCTCACCCTGGCCAAGGCCCGGGCGATCGAGAACACCGCCTACGTGCTCGGCTGCGGGATGACCGGGCCGCGGTGCACCGGCCGCAGCGTGGTGGTGGACCCGGCCGGGGCGATCCTAGCCGACGCCGGGGAGGACCCGGGCGTCGTCGTGGCGGACCTGGACCCCGCGGTCCTGGCGGAGGTGCGCGCCGCCAACCCGAGCCTGCGCAACCGCAGGTTCACCGTCCGCCCACGCTGATCCCGGTGCCCGGTGCCCGGTGCCCGGTGCCCGCTGTGCGACGCCAGACGCCAGACCAGACGCGGCCGTCCCGACGCCCGGCGGCCGGCGCCCGGGTGCCGCGCCGTCCATCTCCGGGCGAGGGCCAACTCCCGCTCCGGACGCATCCTGGACCGGAATTCCTGGGCGGAAGGCTCAGCCTGCCGTCACGATCTCGTAACGATCCGTCCATCGGTTTCTTGCTTCCGCTGAGCGCGTCCTAAGGTTTCGGCAACCCGCGCCACACATGGGCGGCACGCCGGACCTCGGCCCTGCCGTCCCCGGGGCGGAAAGAGCAGGACTGCTCACCCACCAGGAGGAACATTGAAGACCAGGCGTATGGCTGGTGCGGCCGCGTCGATCCTCGCCGGATCGCTCGTGCTCGCCGCGTGCTCGAACGGGGGAGGTGGCGGCGGCGACGAGGCCGGTGCCACCGGCGAGGGCGAGGAGACGACCGGGGCAAGCACCGGCGTCGTGCTCGCCAACGGCAACGAGCCGCAGAACCCGCTCGTCCCGACCAACACCAACGAGGTGGGTGGCGGGAAGATCCTCGACCTCATCTTCGCCGGCCTCGTCTCCTACGACGCCGACGGCGCCATGCACAACGAGGTCGCCGAGTCCATCGAGACCGAGGACAGCCAGAACTACACGATCACCCTCAAGGACGGCTGGACCTTCTCCGACGGCTCGCCGGTCACGGCCAACAGCTTCGTCGACGCCTGGAACCAGGGTGCGCTGCTGAGCAACGGCCACCTCTCCAGCTACTTCTTCGAGCCGATCGAGGGCTTCTCCCTCGAGGAGGACTCCGAGCTCACCGGCCTGGAGGTGGTCGACGACCTCACCTTCACCGTCAAGCTGAAGCAGCCCGAGGCCGACTTCCCGATGCGGCTGGGCTACTCCGCGTTCTACCCGCTGCCGGAGTCGGCGTTCGAGGACCTGGAGGCCTTCGGGGAGAACCCGATCGGGAACGGCCCCTACAAGCTAGCCGGTGAGGGAGCCTGGGAGCACAACACGGGCATCGAGCTCGTCCCGAACGAGGAGTACGCCGGCGACCGCACGGCCCAGAACGGCGGCGTGAACATCAAGTTCTACGAGACGCAGGACGCCGCGTACAACGACCTGCTCGCCGGCAACCTGGACGTGCTCGACGCCGTCCCGGACTCGGCGTTCGGGACCTTCGAGGACGAGCTGGGCGAGCGCGCGGTCAACCAGCCCTCCGGGGTCTTCCAGTCCTTCACCATCCCCGAGTACCTCCCGCACTTCTCGGGGGAGGAGGGCAACCTGCGCCGCCAGGCCCTGTCCCACGCGATCAACCGCGAGGAGATCACGGAGACGATCTTCCAGGGCACCCGGACCCCCGCCCAGGACTTCACCTCCCCGGCTATCGAGGGCTGGGACCCGGAGAGCATCGAGGGCTCCGAGGTGCTCGAGTACGACCCGGACAAGGCCAAGGACCTGTGGGCCCAGGCGGACGCCATCGCGCCCTGGGAGGGCACGTTCACCATCGCCTACAACACCGACGGCGGGCACCAGGCGTGGGTCGACGCCACGGTCAACTCCATCCGGAACGTGCTCGGCATCGAGGCGGAGGGCAACCCCTACGCCATCTTCGCCGACCTGCGCGAGGACGTCACGGCCAACACCATGACCGGCGCCTTCCGCACCGGCTGGCAGCCGGACTACCCCGCCCTGGGCAACTACCTCGGCCCGCTCTATGGGACCGGTGCCGGGTCCAACGACGGGGAGTACTCCAACCCGGAGTTCGACGCGGCGATCGACAAGGCCGCGGCCGCGGCCACCCCGGAGGAGGCCAACGAGCTGTACAACCAGGCGCAGGCCATCCTGTTCCAGGACCTGCCGGCCATCCCGCTGTGGTACTCCAACACCACCGGCGGCTCCGCCGACACGGTGGACAACGTGACCTTCGCGGGCTGGAACGGCGTGCCGCTCTACTACGAGATCACCAAGTCGGAGTGACCTCCGAGGCACGTCGCTGACGGCGACCGACCACCGCTGACGGACCGGGGGCGGGACCATCAGGTCCCGCCCCCGGTCTGGTGGCGCGGCCGGCGTCGGCGGCTCCGGCCCCTGGCCTCACCGCCGGCGGCGGCTCCCGGGCCCCGACCCGCAGCGTCGGCGCCGGCCTCCGATCCGCGGCCTCCCGGCCCCGCCGCCCAAACCCCCGGCCGCCCGATCCCCGGCCGCCCGGCCCCGGCGTCCACCCGGACCCCCACCTCCGCGCGGCGTCCCCCGCGGCGTCGGCGTCAGCCCCGCCGTCGGTGGGAGATAATTCACCGACAGCAGGGTCCGGATTCATCGCGGCCCGTGTACGGCGTATCGTGCGTCCCGCGCCGGGCTCCCGGACCGGGACCGCCAGCACCCCCGACAGGACGAGGAGACGACCTGATGCTCTGGTACATCGGGCGCAGGATCCTGCAGGTGATCCCCGTGTTCCTCGGGGCCACCCTGCTCATCTACTTCATGGTCTTCGCCCTCCCCGGCGACCCGGTCGCCGCCCTCGGCGGGGACCGCGGGCTCCCGGAGGCCGTGCAGGAGCAGATCCGCGAGCGGTACAACCTCAACGAGCCCTTCCTCGTGCAGTACCTGCTCTACCTCCAGGGCATCTTCACCTTCGACTTCGGCATCACCTTCTCCGGCCGGGAGGTCATCGACGTCATCCAGGAGGCGCTGCCGGTCACCTTCAAGCTCGCCATCATGGCCCTGATCTTCGAGGGCGTCCTGGGCGTCGGCGCGGGCCTCCTCGCCGGGCTGCGCCGGGGCGGCATCTTCGACGCCACGGCCCTGGTGACCTCCCTCCTCGTCATCGCCGTGCCGACCTTCGTCATCGGCTTCGTCCTGCAGTTCGTCGTCGGCGTCCAGCTCGGCTGGCTACCGACGACCGTGGGCGGGGACACGACGATCCGCAGCCTCCTCATGCCGGCGATCGTGCTCGGCGCGGTGTCCTTCGCGTACGTGCTGCGGCTGACCCGCACCTCGGTCGCGGAGAACCTCACCGCCGACTACGTCCGGACCGCCACCGCCAAGGGCCTGCCCCGCGGCCGGGTGATCAGCGTGCACGTGCTGCGCAACTCCCTCATCCCGGTGGTGACCTTCCTCGGCGCCGACCTCGGCGCCCTGATGGGCGGGGCCATCGTCACCGAGGGCATCTTCAACATCAACGGCGTCGGCGGCACGCTGTACCGGGCGATCCTGCAGGGGGAGTCCGCCACCGTCGTCTCGCTGACCACCGTGCTCGTCCTCATCTACATCTTCGCCAACCTCCTGGTCGACCTGCTCTACGCGGCCCTGGACCCGAGGATCCGTTATGCCTGACATCACCCACAGCGGGCCGGGCGCTGCGCCCGAGCCGGTGACCGCACGGCGGCACCAGGAGCACTTCTTCGCCGAGCTCGACGAGACCGGCCTGGGCGCCGTCGACGCAGTGAAGGACACCGGCGCCCCGTCGAGCCTGTGGAGCGAGGCGTGGCAGAAGCTGCGCCGGCGTCCCATCTTCTGGATCTCGGCGGTCCTCATCGTCCTGGTCTGCGCCGTCGCCGCCGTGCCCCAGCTGTTCACCTCTCAGGACCCCCGGTTCTGCGAGCTGGGCAACTCCCTCGCGCTGCCGCAGGAGGGGCACCCGTTCGGGTTCGACCGGCAGGGCTGCGACATCTACGCGCGCACCGTCTACGGCGCCCGGGCGTCGGTGAGCGTGGGCGTGCTGACCACGATCGCCGTCGTCATCATCGGCACCGCGGTGGGCGCGATCGCCGGGTACTTCGGCGGCTGGTTCGACACCCTGCTGTCCCGGCTGACCGACATCTTCTTCGCCATCCCGCTGGTGCTGGCCGCCATCGTCGTCATGCAGGTCTTCAGCGACCGGCGCTCCACCACCACCGTCGTCGCCGTGCTCGCCGTCTTCGGCTGGACCCAGATCGCCCGGATCACCCGCGGGGCGGTGATGGGCGTGAAGAACAACGACTACGTCACCGCCGCGAAGTCCCTCGGGGTGGGCCGCGTCGCCGCCCTCCTCCGGCACATCCTGCCCAACGCGGCGGCGCCGATCATCGTCTACGCCACCGTGGCGCTGGGCACCTTCATCGTCGCCGAGGCCACCCTGAGCTTCCTCGGGATCGGCCTGCCGCCGTCGATCACGTCCTGGGGCGGGGACATCTCCAAGGCGCAGGCCTCGCTGCGGTCCAACGCCGCCGTCCTGTTCTACCCCGCCGGCGCCCTCGCCCTGACGGTGCTGGCCTTCATCATGATGGGCGACGCCGTCCGGGACGCCCTCGACCCGAAGGTGCGTGACCGATGAGCGCCACCGAGCTGACCGAGGTGACGGCGATCCCGGACACCGTCGACCCCACCGTGCCGCTGCTGGAGATCCGCGACCTGGAGGTCGCTTTCCGCTCCTCCACCGGGCTGGTGCCGGCCGTCCGCGGCGCCAACATCACCGTCTACCCCGGCCAGGCCGTGGCCATCGTGGGGGAGTCGGGCTCCGGGAAGTCCACGACGGCGCACGCGATCATCGACCTGCTGCCCGGCACCGGGCGGATCACCGGCGGGTCGATCAAGTTCGCCGGCAAGGAGCTGACCAAGGCCTCCCGCAAGGAGGTCGAGCACCTCCGCGGCCGGGAGATCGGCCTGGTGCCGCAGGACCCGATGACCAACCTCAACCCGGTGTGGAAGATCGGGTTCCAGGTCAAGGAAGCCCTGGAGGCCAACGGCGTCGCCAAGGGGGCCGCCGCCAAGGCCAAGGTGCCCGAGGTGCTCGCCCAGGCCGGGCTGCCCGACGCCGAGCGCCGCGCCAGGCAGTACCCGCACGAGTTCTCCGGCGGCATGCGCCAGCGCGCGCTGATCGGGATCGGGCTGGCCGGGGAGCCGAAGCTGCTGATCGCCGACGAGCTCACCTCGGCCCTGGACGTCACCGTGCAGAAGACGATCCTGGACCACCTCGAGCGGCTCACCCAGGAGCGGCACGTCGCCGTCCTGTTCATCACCCACGACCTGGGCCTGGCCGCCGAGCGGGCCGAGCACCTGGTGGTCATGCACCGCGGGCGGGTGGTGGAGGCCGGGCCGTCCCGGCAGATCCTCGCCGACCCGCAGCACCCCTACACCCAGCGGCTGGTGTCCTCCGCGCCGTCGCTGGCGTCCCGGCGCATCCAGAGCGCCAAGGAGCGCGGGGTGGAGAGCGCGGAACTCCTCGCCAAGGACGAGGAGACCGTCCAGGCCGCCCCGGACATCGTCGAGGTGCAGAACCTGACGAAGGTGTTCCACCTGCGCGGGGCCCGCCCCGGCTCCGGCGGGGAGTTCAAGGCCGTCGACGACGTCTCCTTCGCCATCCCCCGGGGCAGCACGACCGCGCTCGTGGGGGAGTCCGGCTCGGGCAAGTCCACCGTCGCCAACATCATGCTCAACCTCCTCGAGCCCACCGAGGGCCGGGTCATCTTCGAGGGCACCGAGGTCGGGTCCCTCGGCCGGCGCGAGCTCTTCGACTTCCGCCGCCAGGTCCAGCCGGTCTTCCAGAACCCGTACGGCTCGCTGGACCCGATGTACTCCATCTTCCGGACCATCGAGGAGCCGCTGCGGGTGCACGGGGTGGGCGACAAGAAGGCCCGGGCGGCGCGGGTCGCCGAGCTCCTCGAGCTGGTGGCCCTGCCCACCTCCACCATGCGGCGCTACCCCAACGAACTCTCCGGCGGGCAGCGCCAGCGGGTGGCGGTGGCCCGGGCGCTGGCCCTGCAGCCCAAGCTCGTGGTGTGCGACGAGGCCGTCTCCGCCCTCGACGTCCTCGTCCAGGCCCAGGTGCTCACCCTGCTCAACGACCTGCAGGCCGAGCTGGGCCTGACCTACCTGTTCATCACCCACGACCTGGCGGTCGTCCGGCAGATCGCCGACCAGGTGGCCGTGATGGAGAAGGGCCGGATCGTGGAGATGGCCAGCACCGACGAGGTCTTCGAGAACCCGCGCCAGCAGTACACCCGGGACCTGCTCGCCGCGATCCCGGGCTCCAGCCTGCAGCTCTGAGGCGGCCCGGGCGACGGCGCCCGGCCGCGCCGCCGTGCACGGCGCCGGTCCGGCTCCGGCCGGCGCCGCCGCGCCGGGTTGAGCATCAGCGCGCCGTCGCATTCCCAGACCCGGGCCGGCTGGTTACCGACACGCGCAAAACGCGCGGACGCCGTCGGAAACATTCCGGTCATCTGCACCGGGTAACCTGCGGGAAACGCCGACGACGCGGGCCACGCGCCAGCGGCAAGGCCCCACGGTGAGGGGGCCCGGGCGGGGCGACGGTGCTCCCGCCCGGACCGTCTCCTGACGCAGGAAGCCGGCAGATGCTCCTCTACCTGGCACGACGGCTGGCGAACTACGCCGTGCTGCTCGTCGTCGCCGTGTCCCTGGTGTACCTGCTGGCCGCGACCCAGCTCGACCCGCGGTCGCTGTACGAGGCCCGCAACCCGCCGATCGACCCCGCCGTCGTCGAGGCGTCGCTGAGCGCGTACAACCTCAGCGACCGGGTCCCGCTGCTGGAGCGGTACTGGACCTGGCTGACCGGGGTGGTGACCGACTGGGACTGGGGCCGGACCCCGTTCGGGGAGAGCATCAACGAGACGATCAGCACCCGGGTGTGGGTCTCGCTGCGGCTGGTGACGATCGGTTCCCTGCTCGGCATCACCCTCGGGGTGGCGCTGGGCGCGTGGACCGCGACCCGGCAGTACCGGGCCAGCGACCGGCTGATCACCCTGGCCTCGCTGGTGGTGCTCTCCACCCCCACCCTGGTCATCGCCGTCGTGCTGCAGATCCTCGCCGTGAAGGTCAACCAGGCCACCGGCACGCAGTTCTTCGAGTTCCTCGGGGAGACCGGCCGGCACGGCGACGGCGCCCTCGCCCCGGTGTGGGACCGGCTCCAGCACCTGCTCCTGCCCACCATCACGCTCACCGTGGGCGGGGTCGCGTCCTACAGCCGGATCCAGCGCAACCTCATGCTGGACACCCTCGGCGCCGACTACGTCCGCACCGCCCGGGCCAAGGGCCTGCGGGAGGGCACGGCGCTGCGCCGCCACGCGCTGCGCACCGCGCTCATCCCGACCGGCACCTACTTCGCGTTCACGATCGCCACCCTGGTGCTCGGGGCCACCTTCACCGAGCTGGTCTACGGCTGGCACGGCATGGGCATCTACGGCGTGCAGGCCATCAGCGCCCAGGACGTCAACGGGTCGGTGGCGGTGGCCGCGTTCGGCGGGGTGTGCGTGCTGGTCGGGGCGATGCTCTCCGACGTGCTCGTCGCCGCCCTCGACCCCCGGGTCCGGGTGAGCTGAGATGACCACGACCAGCAACCCGCCCGGCGACCGGGACGCCCAGGTCCCCGGCCGGGACGCGCAGGTCCCCGACCGGGACGCCCAGGTCCCGGACCGGGACGGCCAGGTCCCGCTGACGCACGAGATCGGGGAGGACCGCAACACCCCGCTGCTCGCCCAGTTGCCCGAGGTCGCCGTCGAGGAGGTGCCCGCCGGCTCCCGGCGGCTGTCCCGCCGGCGGATCGTCGGCCGGCGGTTCCTGCGCAACCGCACCGCCGTCGTCGGGCTCGTCGGGTACCTCCTGCTCGCGCTCTTCGCCGTCCTCGGGCCCCGGATCGGGGCGTGGAGCTACACCGAGGTCGACCAGGACGCCTTCCTCAAGCCGCCTTCCGGGGAGCACTGGCTCGGCACCACCCAGGCCGGGCGGGACGTCTTCGCGCTCACCGTCGAGGGCCTGCGCAAGTCGATGATCATCGGGCTCGGCGTGGCCGCCGTGCAGACCTTCATCGCCGCCGCCGTCGGCGCCTTCGCCGCCTACCACGGGCGGTGGTTCGACCGGGTCGCCCTGTGGGTCATCGACCTGCTGCTGGTGGTGCCCTCGTTCTTCATCATCGCGATCCTGTCGGTGCAGACCGGCGGCAGCCGCGGGTCGGTGCTGGTGCTGATCCTGCTGCTGGCCGGGCTGGGCTGGATGCTCTCCGCCCGGGTGGTGCGCTCGATGACCCTGGGCATCAAGAACCTGGAGTACGTCACCGCGGCGCGGTACATGTCCGTGCCGACCCCGCGGATCATCGTCCGGCACATCCTGCCCAACATCTCCTCGCTGCTGATCATCGACGCCACCCTGGCGGTGGCGTCGGCCGTGCTCGCGGAGACCTCGCTGTCCTTCTTCGGGTTCGGCGTCCAGGCCCCCGAGACCTCGCTCGGCACGCTCATCGCCGAGGGCCAGCGCACCGCCGCCACCTACCCGTGGATCTTCCTGGCCCCGGCCACCGCGCTGACCCTGATGCTGGTGTTCATCAACTTCATCGGGGACGGGCTGCGCGACGCCCTCGACCCCTCGTCCAGGTCCGGAGGACGCGCGTGAGGATCACCAGCCGCAGCCGGGCGACGGCGGCCGGGCCGGGGCGGCGGTCGTCCGGCGCCACGGCGGCCGCTACCGGGAGCGCCGGCGCGACGGCGGCCGGCACCGGCTCCGCCGTCGCCGCCACGGCCGCTACCACCGCTACCACCGCCGCCACCGGCGCGGCCAGCGCCCCTACCGACACCGTCACCGGCGCCGGCGGCGGCCCCGTCCTGCAGGTCGAGGACCTGAACGTCCGCTTCCCGTCCGAGGACGGCACCGTCCACGCCGTCCGCGGGGTGAGCTTCGCGGTCCACCCCGGCGAGGTGCTCGGCATCGTCGGGGAGTCCGGCTCCGGCAAGTCGGTCACGTCGATGGCGGTCATGGGGCTGCTGCCGGCGTCGGCCGCGGTGTCCGGGTCCGTCCGGCTGCACGGCGAGGAGCTCCTCGGCCGCTCCGACGCCTACCTCTCCGGCATCCGGGGCCGGCAGATGGGCATGGTCTTCCAGGACCCGCTCTCCGCGCTCACGCCCGTCTACACCGTCGGGGACCAGATCGTCGAGGCGCTGCAGACCCACCAGCGGATGGACGACCGCGCCGCCCGGGACCGTGCCGTCGAGCTCCTCGACCTCGTCGGGATCCCCAACGCCCGGGAGCGGGTGCGGTCCTTCCCGCACGAGTTCTCCGGCGGCATGCGCCAGCGGGCGATGATCGCCATGGCCATCGCCAACGACCCGGACCTGATCATCGCCGACGAGCCGACGACGGCGCTGGACGTGACTATCCAGGCCCAGATCCTCGAGGTGCTCCGCACCGCGCAGCGGGAGACGGGCGCCGCCGTCGTGATGATCACCCACGACCTGGGCGTCGTCGCCGGGATGGCGGACAGGGTCGCCGTCATGTACGCCGGGCGGGTGGTCGAGCACGGCGACGTCGACGACATCTTCTACCGCTCCACCATGCCCTACACGATCGGCCTGCTCGGCTCCCTGCCCCGGCCGGACGCCGAGAAGCGGACGGCGCTGGCACCCGTGGAGGGCAGCCCGCCCTCCCTGCTGGACCTGCCGCCCGGGTGCCCGTTCGTGCCCCGGTGCCCGCTGGCCGTGCAGACCTGCCGGGAGATCGAGCCGCCGCTCGCGCCCACCCGGGGCGCCGCCGGGCACACCAGCGCCTGCCACCGCTCCAGCGAGATCGAGCAGGGCGACCTGGGGTACACCGACATCTACCCGGTGCCCCGGGTGATCGACCGGCCGCTGGCCACCGTGCCCCGTGTGGAGCGCCCGCAGGTCCTGGAGGTCACCGACCTCAAGCGGCACTTCCCGCTCATGCAGGGCGCCGTCATCAAGCGCCGGGTCGGCACCGTGCACGCCGTCGACGGCATCAGCCTGGAGGTCCGGGCCGGGGAGACCCTCGGCCTGGTCGGGGAGTCCGGGTGCGGCAAGACCACCACCCTGCTGCAGATCCTCGACCTCAAGGCCCCCGCGGACGGGCGGATCGTCGTCCTCGGCCAGGACGTCGGCCAGCTGCGCGGGCGCCGGGACCGCACGGCGGTGCGCCGAGACCTGCAGGTGGTCTTCCAGGACCCGATGGCCTCGCTCGACCCGCGGATGCCGGTCTTCGACATCATCGCCGAGCCGCTGCAGGCCAACGGCTTCGCCAAGGGCCGCACCGAGGAGAGGGTCGCCGAGCTCCTGGCGCTGGTCGGGCTGGAGCCCTCGCACGCCAACCGCTACCCCCAGCACTTCTCCGGCGGGCAGCGGCAGCGGATCAGCATCGCCCGGGCCCTGGCGCTGGAGCCGAAGCTCCTCGTCCTGGACGAGCCGGTCTCCGCCCTCGACGTGTCCATCCGGGCCGGGGTGATCAACCTGCTGGACGAGCTGCGCGGCAAGCTCGACCTCAGCTACCTGTTCGTCGCCCACGACCTGTCGGTGGTCCGGCACATCGCCGACCGGGTGGCCGTGATGTACCTCGGCAAGATCGTCGAGGTGGGCGAGGTGGACCGGGTCTTCGACCACCCGACCCACCCCTACACCCAGGCGCTGCTCTCGGCCATCCCGGTGCCCGACCCCGTCCGGGAGCGCCAGCGCGAGCGGATCCTGCTCACCGGTGACCTCCCGTCCCCGGCCAACCCGCCGTCGGGCTGCCGGTTCCGGACCCGCTGCCCGAAGTTCGCCCGGGAGCTGACCGACGCCGAGCGGCGGCGGTGCGTGGACGAGCTGCCGCCCCTGTACCCGATGGGCGGGGACCAGCACTCCGCCTGCCACTACGCCGAGCCGGTGGAGATCTTCTAGGCCGCTCAGCCAAGCCACCGTCGTCGCCCGGTCTCGATACGGTCACGAATCCGCCGCCGCGCCCGGCGATGGTGCCGCGCCTCACACCGGGCGTGGTTCAGTACAGACGGCCAGGACGTGCCGCCGCAGCCGTGCGCTGCGCGGTCCGCCGGCGCCGTCCGTGACATTTGGAGGTCAGATCGTGCGCACGACGAAGGGGTCCGCGGTCCTCGCGACCGGTGCGGCCCTCGCGCTGGTCCTCGGGGCCTGCAGCACCGACGGCGGGGGAGACGGCGACGACGACGGCGGCGGGCAGTCCGGCGCCGGCGGTGCCGAGGGGTCGGCCGGCGTCATCACGGAGGGCGACGGCGACCTCTTCGACGTCAACGCCACCCCGCGGGAGGAGCTCGAGCAGGGCGGACAGCTGCGCCGCGCCGTCGCCGAGCTACCCCCGCAGTGGAACCCGATGCAGGTCAACGGCAACCAGTCCGAGTACACCGAGGTCCGGGACGCCATCACTACCCACCTGTTTGACTACGACGGCGCGGCCCAGCCGACCCCGAACGAGAACTACCTCCGGGACTTCGAGGACGAGATGGACGGGGACCAGCAGGTCATCACCCTCCACCTCAACCCCGAGGCCGTGTGGAACAGCGGGGACCCGATCACCTGGGAGGACTACGAGGCGTCGCTGACCGTCTGCAACGCCGAGGACCCCGAGTACCAGTGCGTCCAGACCGGACCGTACGAGCAGGTCGAGTCCGTGACCCAGGGCGAGACCGAGTTCGACGTCGTCATCCGGTTCAAGAGCACCTACCCGGACTGGAGCTCCATCGTCGATCAGGTGTATCCCGCCGAGGGGCTCGTCGACGCCACCACCTTCAACGAGGGCTGGCTGGAGTTCCGCGACGAGTGGTTCACCGGCCCGTACAGGGTCGACAACATCGACCAGGCGCAGCAGGTCCTCACCCTCGTGCCGAACGAGAACTGGTGGGGCCCGGAGCCGATGCTGGACGAGATCCAGTTCCGGGTGGTGGCCGCGGAGGCCACCGGCACCGCCTTCCAGAACGGTGAGATCGACGTGTTCGACGTCGGCGCGGACCCCAACGCCTATCAGCTCGCCCAGACGGTGGGCGGGGCGGAGCTCCGGCAGACGCTCGGGCCGGACTGGCGCCACTTCACCTTCAACTCCACCGCCGGCCTGCTCCAGGACCTCACCGTCCGCCAGGCGATCGCCCGGTCCATCGACCGCCAGGCCATCGCGGAGTCGGACCTGGCCGGCATGCCGGAGGAGCTCATCGGCACCCTCAACAACCACATCTTCATGGAGGGCCAGGAGGGCTACCAGGACAACGCCCAGGGCTTCGAGCACGACCCGGACCGGGCCGCGGCGGACCTGGAGGAGGCGGGCTGGGTGCTCAACGAGTCCACCGGTATCCGGGAGAAGGACGGCCAGCCGCTCACCGTGAAGTTCGCCGTCCTCACCGGCGTCCCGGTCTCGGAGAACGAGGGCCAGCTCGCCCAGGCCCAGCTCAAGGAGGTCGGCATCAACCTCGAGCTGCAGCAGGTGGCGATCGACGACTTCAGCCGCACCCTCGACGAGGGCGACTTCGAGATCATCGGCTTCTCCTGGATCGGCACGCCGTACCCCATGGCGAACCTCGACCAGATCTATGGCGACCCGGCCACAAACTCCTCCAACTACGCCAAGCTCAATAACCCCGAGCTCAACGAGTTGTTCGACCAGATCGCCACCGAGACCGACCACGACCGGCGCATCGAGCTCGCGAACGAGGCGGACACGATGATCTGGGAGTCCGTCCACACCCTGCCGCTCTACCAGCGGCCCGACATCGCGGCCACGGTGAGCAACCTCGCCAACTTCGGCGCGATGGGCTTCAGCACGACCCGCGCCGAGAACTGGGGCTTCACCGCCCAGTGACGTCGGCGGCACGATCCTGGGCGTGACACCGCCGGGCAGTGACACCGCCCTGGCGGCGACACCACCCGGACCGTGCCCGAACGGACGCGGACGAGGGGCCGGTGGGCGACCACCGGCCCCTCTGCCGCGCTCGAGGGTAGTGCCCGCCCCGGCTTCGTGGTGTCATCGGTCATGTCGCCAAGGAGGTGGTCCCGATCGCATCCATCGTCGTCCGTGGCCTGGAGGAGTCCGTGAAGAAGCGGCTCGCCGCCCAGGCGAAGGAGCACGGCCGCTCCATGGAGGCCGAGGTCCGCGACATCCTCACGAAGGCCGTGCGTCAGCCCCACATCGGCCTGGCGCTCATGCATGCGGCTCAGGAGGCCGGCGGGATCGAGGCTCTCCCCGTGCCCGAACGCGTGGACGTCGCGCGATCGGCGGAACTCGGCTGAGCGTCCTCTGCACGGACGTCGTCCTGGAGGTCCTTCGGCTCAGGAGGTCTTCCGGCTACGCCCGGACGCCCGCGTCGTCATGCGTCACTTGCTTCGGCGTCGGCGAGGTGTGCCGGTCCGCCGGCGAGATGCCGCCGAACCTGCCGCCTATATCGCCGGTGGGGCCGAGGTTCCTCCGAACCGGAGGCGCACATCGGTGGGCGATACGGCGCGGGGGCGCATGTGGCGGAGGGCTTCCTGCTCGGCGGTTCTGCTCCAGCCAGGCGGCGCGAAAACCCGCTGAGCGGCCCCGGCCACAAGGAGGGTGCGGATGACCGGTCTGGCGGACGTTGGCGTCGAGGAAGGCGCGGATGAGGCTGTCAGCCACCAAGAAGGTCAGTTCGGATGTCGTCGCGCGTGAGCTCGATGACATCGCCCATCGTCTGCTGCCAGAACCGCCGGAACTCCTCGTACGGGATCCGGTTCCGGTTGCCGACCCTCACAGCGCGCAGCTCCCCGGCCGTGATCTTCCGCGAGATCGTCGAACGGGACACCCCCATCGCCTCGGCGACCTGCGCGGGTGTCATCATCCGCCGCTTCGCGGTCAGCGTCACCTGCTCGCCCTCCGAGGCGGCGCGTCGCACGTAGTCGGCGATCTCGTCCAGCCAACCCGGGCGGGCACCCGCCCGCCCGGCGGAGGCGTGAACGTCTTCCGGGGTGATGGTGATGCTGTGCGATGGCATGCCCCCAGGCGACTGGGCGATGCACACTCTGATCGGTCTAGGTGTGCAACCTTGCCTGACGGGATCGTGCAGATGGCGAGGTGGTCGCTCACCGCCTCAGAGCCGGCCGGCCGGTCCACCAGTGCCTTCTCGAGCGCAGCACGGCCCGTCATCACCTACCAGTGCGGCTGCTCTATGAGCCGTGCGCCCGCCCGCCTGGTCAGCCGAGCAGCCGGGCGGTCACCACCGCGAGCAGCCCCGAGCCCGCGACGCCGGCGATGGGGACAACGTCCAGCCGGCGACGGACACGCCCGGTCTCCAGGGGCTGGTCCGGGGGAGCCCCGGCGGTTGGGCCGGCGGCGCCGTTGCTGCCGTTGCCGGCGCGGACGGCCGCGAGCCGGGCCTCGATCACCTGCCCGGCCACCTCCGCGCTCCCGGTGATGTGGAACTCGCCGGCGACGTCCAGGTCCAGCAGGTGCGTGGGGACCTCCTCGACGCGGCGGTGCGCCATACCGCCCCGGGCCGGCGTGGCCCACGCCCGCACCCGCCCACCGGTGGTGTGCAGCCGCAACCCCCACCGGGTCTCCACCTCCTCGAGCGCGGACCAGGGCACCTCGATCGTGCGGAACACGTTCACCACCCGCACCCCCGCCGGGGAGACCAGCACCGCCGGCCGCCAGAACACGGCCCACCCGAGGACGGCCAGCACCAGGGGGACGGCGCCGTACTCCGCGACCTCCCGGCCGCCGCCGTTGCCGAAGAACATGACGAGGAGGACGGCGGCGACCACCCAGGAGAGGACGGCATAGCCCCGGCTGCCGGCAGCGCGGAGGACGACGGTCGGACCCACCCCCGCATCCTCCCAGGTGCCGCCCGACCCCGGCCTGCGAGGCCGCCCACCCGACCGCCGTCGGGAAGCCCCGCCGTGTCGCTCCGCACAGCCGGCGGGGGTGCCGCCGGCCAGGACCCGGCGAGTAGAATCGTTCGTTGGCACCCGTAGCGGTGCCCGGCCCGGAGGCGCCCGCTCGCTCCCCCGCAGCGACTCGTCCCGCCCGCCGTCGGCCGCCCTCTCATCCTGGAGAACCCCGCATGCCTGTGCGCTCGGACCTGCGCAACGTCGCCATCGTCGCCCACGTCGACCACGGCAAGACCACCCTGGTCGACGCCATGCTCTGGCAGTCCGGCGCCTTCGGCGAGCACCAGCACGTGGACGAGCGCGCCATGGACTCCGGCGACCTCGAGCGCGAGAAGGGCATCACCATCCTCGCCAAGAACACCGCGGTGCACTACCGCGGGCCGGCCGCGCAGGCCGCCGGGCTGACTGACGGGGTGGTCATCAACGTCATCGACACCCCCGGCCACGCCGACTTCGGCGGTGAGGTCGAGCGCGGGCTGAGCATGGTCGACGGCGTCGTCCTGCTCGTGGACGCCTCCGAGGGCCCGCTGCCGCAGACCCGGTTCGTGCTCGGCAAGGCGCTGGCCGCCCGGCTGCCCGTCGTGCTCGTCGTCAACAAGGTCGACCGGCCCGACTCCCGCATTAGCGAGGTCGTCGCCGAGTCCACCGACCTGCTCCTCGGGCTGGCCTCCGACCTCGCCGAGGAGGGCACCGACCTCGACCTCGACGCCGTCCTCGACGTGCCCGTCGTCTACGCCTCGGCCAAGGCCGGCCGGGCCAGCCTCACCCAGCCCGCCGACGGCGCCCTGCCGGACAGCCCGGACCTGGACCCGCTGTTCGCGACCATCCTGGACAAGATCCCCGCGCCGAGCTACGAGGACGGCGCGCCGCTCCAGGCGCACGTGACCAACCTCGACGCCTCCCCGTTCCTGGGCCGGCTGGCGCTGCTGCGCATCCGGGGCGGGGAGCTCCGCAAGGGCCAGACCGTGGCCTGGGCCAGGCACGACGGCACGATCAAGAACGTGCGGGTCTCCGAGCTCCTCCGCACCGAGGCCCTCGAGCGGGTCCCCGCCGAGAGCGCCCGGGCCGGCGACATCGTCGCCGTCGCCGGGATCGAGGACATCACGATCGGGGAGTCGCTCGTCGACCCCGACGACCCCCGCCCGCTGCCGCTGATCACGGTGGACGACCCCGCCATCGCGATGACCATCGGCATCAACACCTCCCCCCTCGCCGGGCGGGTCAAGGGCGCCAAGGTCACCGCCCGGCAGGTCAAGGACCGGCTCGACCGCGAGCTCGTCGGCAACGTTTCCCTCCGGGTGCTGCCCACCGACCGGCCGGACGCCTGGGAGGTGCAGGGCCGCGGCGAGCTGGCCCTGGCCATCCTGGTGGAGCAGATGCGGCGGGAAGGCTTCGAGCTCACCGTCGGCAAGCCGCAGGTGGTCACTCGGGTCATCGACGGGCGCCGGCACGAGCCGATGGAGCGGATGACCATCGACGTGCCCGAGGAGCACCTGGGCACCGTCACCCAGCTGATGGCCGCCCGCAAGGGCCGGATGGAGACGATGGCGAACCACGGCACCGGGTGGGTGCGGATGGAGTTCGTCGTGCCCGCCCGCGGGCTGATCGGGTTCCGCACGAAGTTCCTCACCGAGACCCGCGGCACCGGGATCGCGTCCTCGATCGCCGCCGGCTACGAGCCGTGGCAGGGGCCGATCGCGCAGCGCAGCACCGGCTCGCTGGTCGCCGACCGGGCCGGCTCGGTGACGCCGTTCGCGATGATCAACCTCCAGGAGCGGGGGTCCTTCTTCGTCGAGCCCACGGCCGAGGTGTACGAGGGCCAGGTCGTCGGGGAGAGCTCGCGCAACGAGGACATGGACGTCAACATCACCAAGGAGAAGAAGCTGACGAACATGCGCTCCTCCACGGCGGACACGTTCGAGAACCTCGTGCCGCCGCGCCGGCTCACCCTCGAGGAGTCCCTCGAGTTCGCCGCCGAGGACGAGTGCGTGGAGGTCACCCCGGAGGCGGTCCGGATCCGCAAGGTCATCCTCGACGCCCAGGAGCGGTACAAGGCCGCCTCCCGGAACCGGCGGGCCGCCGCGGCGAGCTGACCCGGCCTGGTCCTGGGCACGGCCGACGGCGGCCCAGCCGTTTGCCGGTCCGGTGCCCGACGGCGGCCCAGCCGTTTGCCGGTCCGGTGCCCGACGGCGGCCCAGCCGTTTGCCGGTCCGGTGCCCGACGGCGGCCCAGCCGTTTGCCGGTCCGGTGGCCGACGGCGGCCGAACCGGTTCCCGGCCAGCCCGGTACGGGCGATGATGGGCCCATGGCCCGCACGCCCCCGCCCGACCAGGCACCGCTGCCCACCGGCGGCCTGCTCGGCGTCTTCGCCCACCCGGACGACGAGACCCTCGGGGCCGGCGGCCTGCTGGCCATGGCCGCCCGCGCGGGGGTCGGCGTCGCCGTGGTCACCGGCACCCGCGGCGAGCGCGGGCAGGTGATCCCCGCCGACCTCGCCCACCTCGCCGGTAACGGCCTGGCGCTGGCGCGCCGGCGGGAGCGGGAGCTTGCCCACGCCCTCCACGCCCTCGGGGTCACCGCGCACCGCTTCCTCGACGCCCTGCCCGGGCTGACCGGGCAGCGCCCCGCCCGGTTCACCGACTCCGGGATGGTCGGGGCACGGATGGGCATGGCCGAGCCCGCCGCGGACGCCGGACCCAGCGCCCTGGCCGCCGTGCCGCTGGACGTGCCCGCGCGGCTGCTCGCCGCCGTCGTCCGCAGCAGCCGCCCGCAGGTCGTGATCACCGAGGAGCCCGGCGGCGGCTACGGCCACCCCGACCACGTCCGCATCCACGAGATCACGATGGCCGCCGTCGCGCTCGCCGCCGACGCCCCGCCCCAGCCGGACGACGCCGAGGACCCGCTGACCGGCCTGGCGCCGTGGCGGGTGCCGGTGGTCGGCTGGCTGGTGGAGAGCGAGCCCCGGTACCGCGACGCGCTGCACTGGCTGGAGACCACGGTCCGCGAGCACCCCCAGTTCGGCGTCCGGGGCGACGCGCTCGCCACCTTCCCGGCCGACGCCGACCTGCCGTCCCTGGTCCGCGACCCGGCGGAGGTCGACCTCACGGTCGACGTCACCCCGGCCCTGGCCCAGATTGCGACGGCGATGCGCGCCCACCGCACCCAGGTCCAGAGCGTGCGGGTGCTGGACCTGGGCCTGGCGGAGAACCGCGGCCTCCCGGCCTGCGGCTGGTTCGCCGTCAGCAACGGGCTGCTGCTGCCGGTGCTGGACACCACCAGCCTGCAGCTCGCGCCGGGGCACGACCGCACCGACGAGCTGCAGGCCACCCGAGAGGTCGACGGGCTCGCCCGGGACCGGCTCGGTGCGCGCCGGGGCACCGACCGGCTCGCCGCGTTCCTCGGGGCCGAGGTGGCGGCATGAGAGACACGAGAAGGGCGGTGCCCGCCCCGGACCGCGCGGCGGTGCTGGTCAACGGCGTCGTCGCCGTCATCACCGGGGTCGTCGTGGGTGCCTGCGGGACCCTGGTCCACCGCTGGGAGACGCCGGCCGGTCTGGTGCTCGCGCTCCTCCTGGTGCTCAGCGGCGGCGTCTTCGCCCGGGCTGCCGGCGGCGGCGCGCTGCTGCTCCTGCACGGCTTCGTGGCCGTGGCCACCACGCTCGCCCTGACGTTCGCGGGACCGGGCGGCGACGTCCTGGTCACCGACCAGCCGCTCGGCTACGCCTGGCTCCTCGGCCTGGTGGTCGCCCTGGTCGCCGTCGCCCCGACCCCCCGGTCCTGGTACGCCGAGACCCCGCTGGGCAGACGCGGTGCCTGACCAGTCGGACCTGATCGACCGCTTCCGGGCCACGATGGCCCGTCGCCCCGCCGGCGTCACCGTGGTCAGCGTGCGCCACGCCGGCCTCGACCTGGCGATGACGGCCACCGACGTCGCGTCGGTGTCCCTGCGCCCGCCGATGGTGCTCTTCTGCGTCTACACCGATGCGCGGCTGCGGGAGGCCCTGGACGAGGTCGACACCTGGGCGCTCAGCGTCCTGGACCGCAACGGTGCGGTGGCCGCCGACCGGCTGGCCATGCCCGGCCGTCCCGCCTTCGGCCAGCTCGTCGGGATCGCGCACCACCGCGGCGCGGCCTCCGGTGCCGCGCTGCTCGACGACGCCCAGGGCTGGGTGGAGTGCCGCACCGCCTGGATCCGTAACGCCGGTGACCACGACGTGGTCGTCGGCGAGGTGCTCGACGCCCGGCTCGGCGCCACGGGCACCGGCGGGCTCGTGCACCACCTCGGCCGGGTGCGGCCCCTGCCGTGACCGCTGGCTGGGCCGGCGCTGCGGCATCCAAGCCGTACGCCGGACCGGTCGCCATTCACACCGACGCCATGGCACGCGAAGATCTACCGGTACCTGTGAGGAGGTGAGACCTGGTGCCACGAGCGCGAGAGGACTGGTGCCACGAGCGCGAGAGGAGCTGGAGCAGGCGGCCGCCGAGGCCGAGGCCTGGCTCGACTCCCTGGACCCAGCCACCGCACCGGCGGAGGACCCGGCGGACCTGCGGCGCCTCGGCGTGGCACTGCGGACCGTCGCCGAGCAGCGGGGCGAGCTCGAGGACGCCGTCGCCGCCGCGCGCGCCCACGGCCGCAGCTGGGCCGAGATCGGCCTCGTCCTCGGCGTCTCCAGCCACGCAGTTCGTGAACGCTTCGGAGGGACGGCCTGACGCTGCCGCGGCTCGCGGGTGCCGAGCAGGTGTGGTGGTCACAACTGTGTGACGTCGGCCTCGCCTGCCGGCCGTGAGGCTGCCTCCTGGCTACCATGCCTAGGTCCCGCAGGGTAATGCAGGGGGAAGAAGGTACTCGCTGGTGGCAACGGACACGCCGGGCGACGGCATCGCGCGCGAGCGCGCACGCGCGACAGACGGCTCGGCGCACGAGGGGGAGTCCCGGCGGCTGAGCGACCTCGACGCCGTGCTCGCCGCGCGCCGCCAGGAGGACGCCGCGACCGAGGAGATCTCCGGGGCGGCGGGCTCCGGCGGGACCGAGCGCGCCACAGAGCCTGGCCGGACCGAGGAGATCGGCCGCACCGAGGACATCGGCGGGACCGAGGAGACCGCCGGGACCGAGCGCCCTGCAGGGTCTCGTGCGGGCGAGGACACCGCCGGGACCACCCAGGGCACCGCGGAGGTCGCCGAGACCAACCGGATCGCGGAGACCGGCGTGACCGAGGACACCGCCCGGACCGAGCAGCTCGCCGCGGAGCCCGCCGGGACCGGGGCCCCCACCACGGCCGCACCCGCGCCCACCGACGCCGACACCTGGCGCAGCTGGCGCCGCGTCGACGACCGCGCCCGGGTCCCCGCCGGCGCCCCCGGCTCGCACCCCGAGCAGACCCAGGTCCTGCCGGCGGCGGCCCCGCCGCCGGCGAGCCGCGGCTGGGGCGACGCCCCGGAGACTGAGGAGATGAACCGGTCCCCGCTCGCGGGCTTCCCAGCCGAGGAGCCCAAGCGGCGGTCGCACCGCGGCCTGGTCCTCACCCTGGTCATCCTCGCCGTCCTGGTCGTGGGATACGGCGCCGCCGCCTGGTTCCTCGGCGACCGCACGCCCAACGGCACCACCGTCGCCGGCGTCGGCATCGGTGGCCTGCCCCGCGCCGAGGCCACCGAGCGGCTGGAGACCGAGCTCGGGCCGCTGGCCAGCGAGCCCATCCCGGTCGCCGTCGGCGAGCGGGCCGCCACCATCGACCCCGCCACCGCCGGCCTGGGCTTCGACGCGGCGGCCACGGTGCACGACCTCACCGGCTTCACGCTCGACCCCCGCGTCCTGTGGGGCCGGCTGACCGACCTCGGCGATGTCGAGCCGGTCACCACCGTCGACGAGGCGGCGCTGGAGCAGGCCGTCGCGGCCGCCGCCACCGAGCTCGACGTCGCCCCGGTCGAGGGCTTCATCACCTTCGCCGGCGCCGCCCCGGAGGTCACCGAGCCGGTCCCGGGCAGCGCGGTCGCCGTCGACGACGCCGCCACCGTGGTCCGCCGGGAGTGGCTGACCGCCGCCCGGCCGCTGCAGCTGCCCGCCGAGGAGGTCCCGCCGACGATCGGGCCGGACGCGGTGCAGACGGCGCTGACCACCCTGGCCGAGCCGCTGGTCTCCGGGCCGGTGGCGGTCGACGTCGGCGGCACGCTCGCCGAGCTCAGCCCCGAGCAGCTCGCCGCCAACGCCGCGTTCGTCCCCGAGGGCGGGGCGCTGCACCTCCAGCTCGACGGCGAGGGCCTCGCCGCCGCCGTCAGCGAGGGCAACCCCGGCATCGTCGTCGCTGGGGAGGACGCCAAGATCGTCCTTCAGGGCGGGGCGCCGACCATCGTGCCCTCCACCACCGGCAAGGGGCTCGCGCCGGACGCCGTCGCCGAGGCCGTGCTGAAGGCCGGCACCTCCACCGACCGCACCGCCGAGGTGCCGCTGGTGGAGTCCGAGCCGGACTTCACCACCGCCGAGGCCGAGGCGCTGGGGGTCAAGGAGGTCATCGGCGAGTTCAGCACCCCGATGCCGTACGACCCGGTCCGCACCTCCAACCTCAAGCTCGGGACGCAGCGGGTGAGCAACGTCCTCGTCCTGCCCGGCAAGGAGTTCTCCCTGCTCGACGCCATCGCGCCGATCACCGCGGCCAACGGGTACGTCTCCTCCGGCGTCGTGGAGGAGGGCTTCGCGACCACCGCGCTGGGCGGGGGGCTGTCCCAGCTCTCCACCACGCTGTACAACGCGGCCTTCTTCGCCGGGATGGACGACGTCGCCCACACCCCGCACTCGCGGTGGTTCTCCCGCTACCCGCAGGGCCGGGAGGCCACCGTCTGGGAGCCGGCGAAGGACATGGTGTGGCGCAACAACACCGACTTCGGGGTGCTGGTCGAGGCGTGGGTCAGCGCCGACCAGGTGCACGCGCGGCTGTGGGGCACCGACGTGTGGGACGTGCAGACGTCGACCTCGGACCGGTACAACATCGTCCCGCCGAAGACGGTCACCAACCCGTCGCCTGAGTGCAAGCCCGAGTCGGCGGGAGAGCCGGGCTTCACCGTCACGGTGACCCGGCAGCGCTCCCGCGACGGCGTGGCGGTGGACCCGGAGAAGTGGACCTGGACCTACAGCCCGTGGAACAAGGTCGTCTGCCAGTAGCGGGTGGAACGAGGTCGTCTGCCAGTAGCGGGGGGAACGTGGTCGGCTGCCAGTAGCGGATAGAACGAGGATGCGCTGGCTGCAGCGGGACCGGTCGGCTGCTGCCGCGTGTCGAGAAGTAACACAATCGCCGCCGGCGGGACCGGCGGCGCCTGACCTTTCCGCGAGATCCCGGTCGGGCTGCCCGCCCGCCGACCGAGATTGTGTTACTTCCTGCGCACTCCGCCCGTCCGCCGGCGCGGCGGCGGCGGCACCCGCTTGCCGATGACCATCGCCGCGCCGGGGACCGGCACGTCGCCCCGGCGGGTGCGCACCACGACCCCGTCCGGCGTCACCGCGAGGAGGTCGCCGAGGGCGTCGTGCACGCCGTCCGCCGCCCGGTAGCGCACCACCACCCGCTCCCCGACCTGCCACCGGAGCCAGGGCGGCGCCGGCTGGCCGCCGGTCGCCGCCGCGGCCTGACCCGGCACGCCCCCACGCGCCGCGGCCTGACCCGGCGCGCCCGCACCCGCCTCGCCCGCCGGCCCCGCCCCGGGCGCCGCGGCGCCGTCGTCAGTGCTCATGCCGCCCACCCTGCCACCGCCGGCGTCGCCGGTCGTGCCCCCCGACGCGGGTGGGAGATACTGGGCCGGAGTGGCCGCCGCTGCCGCGTGCCGCCGCCCGTGGAGGAGAGGAAGGACCCGTGACCTACGTCATCGCCCAGCCGTGCGTGGACATCAAGGACAGGGCGTGCGTCGACGAGTGCCCGGTCGACTGCATCTACGAGGGCAAGCGCTCGCTGTACATCCACCCGGACGAGTGCGTGGACTGCGGGGCGTGCGAGCCGGTGTGCCCGGTCGAGGCCATCTACTACGAGGACGACGTGCCGGCCGAGTGGTCGGACTACTACCGCGCGAACGTGGAGTTCTTCAACGACCTCGGCTCCCCGGGCGGCGCGGCCAAGATGGGCGTCATCGACAAGGACGACCCCATGATCGCGGCCCTGCCCCCGCAGGCCTGAGGTGCCGCGGCCCGGCAGTGCGCTGCCCGACTTCCCCTGGGACTCCCTGGCCGGCGCCAAGACCCGCGCGGCCGCCCACCCCGACGGGATCGTCGACCTCTCGGTCGGCACGCCCGTGGACCCCACCCCCGCCGTCGCCCAGGACGCCCTGCGCGCCGCCGCTAACGCCCCCGGCTACCCCCAGACGGTGGGCACGCTCGCGCTCCGCGAGGCCATCACCGGCTGGTTCGCCCGGCGCCGGCGCGTGCCCGGCCTCGGCGTCGACGCGGTGCTGCCGACCATCGGCTCCAAGGAGCTCGTCGCGCTCCTGCCGACGCTGCTCGGGCTGGGTCCGGGGGACCTCGTGCTGCACCCGGCGACGGCGTACCCCACCTACGACGTCGGCGCCCGGCTCGCCGGCGCCACCCCCGTCCCCGTCGGCCCCGACCCCGCCGAGTGGCCGGACGACGTCGTGGGGCTGGTCTGGCTGAACTCCCCGGGCAACCCGGACGGGCACGTGCTCTCCGCCGCCCAGCTGGCCGCGGTGGTGTCCTGGGCGCGGGACCGCGGCGCCGTCGTCGCCGCCGACGAGTGCTACGCCGAGCTGCCCTGGGCCGAGCCTTGGACCGGCACCGCGGTGCCCTCGCTGCTGGACCCCGCGGTGTGCGGCGGCTCCCACGAGCGGCTGCTCGTGCTGTACTCCCTGTCCAAGCAGTCCAACCTCGCCGGGTACCGGGCGGCGTTCGCGGCGGGGGACCGGGCGCTCGTCGGGTCGCTCACCGAGGTGCGCCGGCACGCCGGGATGATGGTGCCCGCCCCGGTCCAGGCGGCGATGGTCGCGGCGCTGGGCGACGACGCGCACGTCACCGCCCAGCGGGAGCGCTACCGCTCCCGCCGCGCGCTGCTGCTCGACGCCGTCCACGCCGCCGGGCTGCGGCTGGACCCGGAGTCCGTCGCCGGGCTGTACCTGTGGGTGCGCGCCGCCGACGGCGCCGCCACCTCCTGGCAGCTCGTGGACGCCCTGGCCCACCGCGGCATCCTCGTCGCGCCCGGCACCTTCTACGGGGCCCAGGGGGAGGGGTACGTCCGGGTGGCGCTGACCGCCACCGACGAGCGCGTCGCAGCCGCCGCCGGCCGGCTGCGGGACGGCGGCCCGCTGGTGTAGTCGGCGGCTGCACGACGGCGGCCCGCTGGTGCAGCCGGCCGGGCGCCGTCGGGAGGCACCGGCCGCTGGCGTAGCGGGCGCCTGCGCGACGGTGGGCCGCTGGTGCAGCCGGCCGGGCGCCGTCGGGACAACTGCCAGCCGCCGCAGCCCGATCCCTCTCCGACGCCCGCGATGGCATATCTTGGGGAGGCCGATCACCGCCCGGGGCGACGCCGTCCCGGGCGGTCACGATGAGCGCTCATGGCGAGCGCCGACGGAGAGAGGAACCACAGATGTCGAATGCTGAGCTCAGCCCGGCGACGTTCGAGGTAGACGGGAAGACGCTCCGGTTCGACCGAGTCCGCGCCGTCGACGGCAACGACGGGGTGGACATCTCCAGCCTCCTCAAGCAGACCGGCCTGGTCACCCTCGACCCGGGCTTCATGAACACCGCCTCGACCACCTCTGCGATCACCTACATCGACGGCGACGCCGGCATCCTGCGCTACCGCGGCTACCCGATCGACCAGCTCGCCAAGGAGTCGAACTTCCTCGAGGTCGCCTACCTGCTGATCTACGGCGAGCTGCCCGACGCCGAGACCCTGGAGGCGGTCGAGCGGCGGATCAAGCGGCACACGATCCTGCACGAGGACTTCAAGGCCTTCTTCACCGCCTTCCCGCACAACGGCCACCCGATGGCCATCCTGCAGGCCGGGATCTCCGCCCTGGCCACCTACTACCAGCACACCCTGGACCCGATGGACCCCTACCAGCGCGAGCTGTCCACGGTGCTGCTGATGGCCAAGGTGCCCACGATGATCGCCTCGATCGCCAAGCGCGCCACCGGCCTGCCGCTGCTGTACCCGGACGCGTCGAAGTCCTACATCGAGGACTTCCTGCGGATGACGTTCGGCCTGCCCTACCAGCGCCACGACATCGACCCGGTCCTCGTGCGGGCCCTGGACATGCTCCTCATCCTGCACGCCGACCACGAGCAGAACTGCTCCACCTCCACCGTCCGGATGGTCGGCTCGGCGCACGCGAACATCTACGCCTCCATCGCGGCCGGCGTCGGCGCCCTCTCCGGCCCGCTGCACGGCGGCGCGAACGAGGCGGTGCTGGAGATGCTCGGCCGGATCCAGAACGCCGACTACTCGGTCGAGCAGTTCATGCAGAAGGTCAAGAACAAGGAGGACGGGGTCCGGCTGATGGGCTTCGGGCACCGGGTCTACAAGAACTACGACCCGCGCGCCGCCATCGTCAAGGACGCCGCGCACGACGTCCTGCAGCGCCTGGGCAAGGACGACGAGCTGCTCGACATCGCCCTCGGCCTGGAGGAGATCGCGCTCCACGACGAGTACTTCATCGAGCGCAAGCTCTACCCGAACGTGGACTTCTACACCGGGCTCATCTACAAGGCGATGGGCTTCCCCACCCAGATGTTCACCCCGCTCTTCGCGCTCGGCCGGCTGCCCGGCTGGATCGCCCAGTACCGCGAGATGATCGCCGACCCGACCACCAAGATCGGCCGCCCGCGGCAGGTGTACACCGGCGCCGCGGAGCGGCAGTACGTGCCGATCGAGCAGCGCTGAGCCGCCAGCGCTGAGCCGCCTCAGCCGATGACGACGGCGCCCGGCCCGGCGGTGGCCGCGGCCGTCGCCACCGCCTCGGGCGCCCGGTCCAGCGGCACCCAGCCGGCGTCGTCGCCGTCGGCGCGGAGCCAGGCCCGGCCGTCGACGGCGACGACGCTCGCGCCGGTCTCGCTCGCCGTCGCCACCGCCCAGTGCGCCACCGCCCACCCCAGGCGCCCGGCGTCGGTGCCGCCGGGCAGCGACGTGGCGTCCACGGTGAGCAGGCCGCCCGGGGCGACGGCGGTCGTGACGTCGACGAAGTCTCGCGCGAGCCGGTCCTGTACCACCTGCAGCCGCTGGGTCGGAGTGGATGCCTCGGCGTCGGCGTCGGCGGGGCCGTTCGCGGCCGCGGCCGCGGCTCCGTCGGCGGGTGCGCCGTCCTCGCCGGCCGTGCCCCCGCCCGTGGCCGTGCCGGCGCCCGCGGCCGTACCCGTGCCGGCCGCACCGCCGGCCGCTCCCGCGGCGGGCGACTGATCGTCGACCGGGTCGAGGTGGCAGGCCAGGGCGGCCGGGGAGTGGCCGGTCAGCGCCGAGGCGAAGGCCCGCGCCGGGCCCTCGTGCTGGGCGTAGGCGTCAGGGAAGGCCGAGCGCTGCACGCGCTGGGCGGCGTCGGTGATCTCCTGCCCCTGCCACCCCTCGACGGTTACGAGGACGTCGTAGAAGGCGTTGGTGGAGTACACCGGGTCCATGATCTGCTCCACCGTCCCCCAGCCCTGGGAGGGGCGCTGCTGGAACAGGCCGACCGAGTCCCGGTCGCCGTAGTCGATGTTGCGCAGCCGTGACTCCTGCATGGCGGTGGCGACGGCGATGCTCACCGCCCGCGCGGGCAGCTCGCGGTGCGTCGCGACGGCGGCGAACAGGGCGGCGTTGGCCGCCTGGTCGGCGTCCAGCTCGGCGGCCGTGCCGTCCTCGAGGGTGACGGTGCAGGTGCCCGCCGCGGCCGGCCGGACGAAGAGGTGCAGCGCGAGCAGCACGGCGCCGACCGCCAGGGCCAGCAGGACCACGAGCAGCGCGACGACGGTGGCACAGCCACGTCCGGCCGAGCGGCCCCGGCGCCGGGCCGGCGCGACGCGGCCGGCA
Source organism: Georgenia sp. TF02-10 (assembly GCF_022759505.1). Classification (NCBI taxonomy): domain Bacteria; kingdom Bacillati; phylum Actinomycetota; class Actinomycetes; order Allobogoriellales; family Allobogoriellaceae; genus Georgenia; species Georgenia sp. TF02-10. The sequence continues at coordinate 1,184,398 of NZ_CP094289.1, forward strand.
GCTCCGCGAGCGGCAGCGCCGCGGGCGGCAGCCCTTCGGGGTTGACCGCTCGCAGCCGCGCCGCCAACCCTCCCGCTACCAGTCCCGCCGGCCGCCATCCGGCCCGTAGCCCGGCCGCCCGCAGCCCGGCCGGCCGCCGTCCGGCCAGCAGCCTGGCCGCCTCGCCCAGCCGGTCCCCGGCGCGCCGCTCCGCTGCTCATCGAGCGCCGGCCGTGGGTCAGGCGTGCAGCGCGGCGTTGAGCTCGATCCCGGCGCCGGCCCGGGGGATCGCCTCGACGGCGCCGGAGACGGAGTTGCGCCGGAAGAGCAGGTTGTCCCGGCCGGAGAGCTCGCGGGCGGCCACCACCGGCGGCTCGGTGAGCTGGCCGCCGTCGGGCCGGGTGCCGCCGCCGGCCAGCAGGGAGACCTTGGTGCCGGCGGTGAGGTAGAGCCCGGCCTCGACCACGCAGTCCGCGCCCAGCGAGATCCCCAGGCCGGCGTTGGCGCCGAGCAGCGAGCGCGGCCCGATGGAGATGACCTGCTGCCCGCCGCCCGACAGGGTGCCCATGACCGACGCCCCGCCGCCGACGTCGGCGCCGTCGTGCACCACGACCCCCTGCGAGATGCGGCCCTCGACCATGGACCGGCCCAGGGTGCCGGCGTTGAAGTTGACGAACCCCTCGTGCATCACGGTGGTGCCGGGGGCCAGGTGGGCGCCGAGCCGGACCCGGTCGGCGTCGGCGATGCGCACGCCCGTCGGCAGCACGTAGTCCACCATCCGGGGGAACTTGTCCACGCCGTAGACGGTGACGGTGCCGTGCGCGGCCCGCAGCCGGGCCCGGGTGGCCTCGAAGCCGGCGGTGGCGGACGGGCCCCGGTTGGTCCAGACGACGTTTGCGAGCCGGGCGAAGATGCCGTCGAGGTTGACGGTGTTCGGCCGGACGAGGGTGTGGGAGAGCAGGTGCAGGCGCAGGTAGGCGTCCACGGCCGAGGCGGGGGCGTCGTCGAGGTCGACCTGGGCGTTCACGACGGCGGTGCGCACCCCGCGGGCCGGGTCGGCGGCCTCCAGCGCGGTGAGCTCTTCGGGGACGGCGGCGTCGGCCGGCGGCTCGCCGAGGGCGGGGCTGGGGTACCAGACGTCCAGGGTCTCGCCGGCGTCGGTGATGGTGGCGAGGCCGAAGCCCCAGGCGGTGCGGTCGGTCATGCGGTCAGCCTACGGCCGCCGGGCCGGGGTCTCGCCGCCGTCCCGCGACCGGGTCAGTTCCGGACGAGCCGGGGCGGCACCGGGTGGGCGCCGACGGCGCGGACCCGGCCCTGAAGCTCGCGGTCGGCGGTGGCGACGGCGACCACGGTGCCGTCCTGCGCCGCGGCCCGGGCGGCCCGGACGATGGCGTCGTCCCCGGCGCCGTCGGCGGCCCGCACCTGCACCCCGCCGGCCGGCTGGACCGTACGGGCGGCGCCCTCGGTGACCAGGACGATCTCGGGGTACCAGCGCCGGCCCGGCAGGCCCAGGTCCTCGGCCGCCAGCCCCGCGGTGGCCAGGCCCGCGAGGTGGTCCCGGAGCCGGGCCGTCGCCCCGGCCCGGTCCTTCCACCAGCCGTCCGGCCGGGACCCGACCACGTTGGCGGCGTCGACGACGAGGACCAGGCGGCGGAGCATCTGCCGCAGCTCGGGCAGGGCGTCGGCGAAGGCGGGCAGGAGCTGGTAGGAGCCAAGGTCGCGCAGCGGAACCCAGCGCACCTGCAGGCTCTCCCGGTCCGTCACCCGCGGCTCCCAGGGCGCGACCGCCTCGGCGAGCACCGTGGTGTAGGACCAGTCCGGGTGGACCAGCGCCCGGTCGGCCCGCACCCGGATCGTCTCCGGCTCGACGCCGGCCTCCTCCATCGCCTCGCGGACCGCGCCGTCCGTCGGCCGTTCGCCCAGGTGCAGCGCCCCGCCCGGCAGTCCCCAGGTGCCGCCGTGGTGGGACCACAGGGCGCGGTGCTGCAGCACCAGCTCCACGCCGTCGTCACCCCGCCGCCGCAGCAGCAGCCCGGCCGCGCCGACCAGGCCCCAGTGCTGCTCCCCGCACGCGCAGGCCACCCAGCCGTCGCCGGGCTCGCGCTGCGGTCGGGCGTCGGGCGGGCGGTCGGCGGTCACCGCGCCAGCCTGGCACACCGGGTCGGCCGCGCGGGCCGTCGTCGGCGCTACCGGGCGCCGTCGTCCACCGGCTCGATCTCGCAGATGACCGCGCCGGTCGCCACGTTCTGGCCCACCGCCGCCCGGATCGCGGTGACCCGGCCCGCGCGGTGCGCGAGGAGCGGCTGCTCCATCTTCATCGCCTCCAGGACCACGACGAGGTCCCCGGCGGCCACGACGGCGCCGTCGTCCACCGCGACCTTCACGATTGTGCCCTGCATGGGGGAGGTGAGGGCCTTGCCGTTGGCCGAGCCGGCGGCCACCGCCCGGCCCCCCGCGCGGCGCAGCGGCCGGCGCCCGCCGCCGCGCAGGCCCGCCCCGATGCCCAGGCCGGCCGGCAGCACGACCTCCAGCCGCTTGCCGCCGACCTCCACGACCACGCGCTCGGTGGCCTCGGCCGGCTTCGGCGCCGCCGGCGCGGGCGCGGGCGTGGCCGGCCGGGTGCTGGGCAGCGTGCGCAGCCGCTCGGCGTAGTCGGTCTCGATCCAGGTGGTGTGCACGCGGAAGGAGCCGGCGCCGTCGGCCGCGACGAAGTCGGGCTCCTCGAGCACCGCGGCGTGGAACGGCAGCACGGTGGGCAGCCCGGCGACCTGGGTCTCGCGCAGGGCGCGGCGGGCCCGCTGGATCGCCTCGGCGCGGGTGGCGCCGGTGACGACGAGCTTGGCCAGCAGGGAGTCGAAGGCGCCGGAGACGGTGTCGCCGGCGACGACGCCGGAGTCGACCCGGACGCCTGGCCCGGACGGCCAGGTCAGCGCGGTGATGGTGCCGGGCGCGGGCAGGAAGCCGGCCGCCGGGTCCTCCCCGTTGATCCGCAGCTCCAGGGAGTGCCCGCGGGGGGTGACGGTGTCGTAGCCGAGCTCCTCCCCGGCGGCCAGCCGGAGCTGCTCGCGGACGAGATCGATCCCGGAGACCTCCTCGCTGACCGGGTGCTCCACCTGGAGCCGGGTGTTGACCTCGAGGAAGGAGATGGTGCCGTCCGCGCCGATGAGGAACTCGCAGGTCCCGGCCCCCACGTACCCGGCCGCGGCCAGGATCGCCTTGGAGGCGGTGACCAGCTGCTCCTCCTGGTCGGCGGTGAGGAAGGGGGCGGGGGCCTCCTCGACCAGCTTCTGGTGGCGGCGCTGGAGGGAGCAGTCCCGGGTGGAGACGACGACGACCGTGCCGGCGGCGTCGGCCAGGCACTGGGTCTCTACGTGCCGGGGGTGGTCGAGGAACCGCTCGACGAAGCACTCCCCGCGGCCGAACGCGGCGGTGGCCTCGCGGACCGCCGAGTCGAACAGGTCCGGGATCTCCGCCCGGCTGCGGGCGACCTTCAGGCCGCGGCCCCCGCCGCCGTAGGCGGCCTTGATCGCGACCGGCAGGCCGTAGGTGTCGGCGAAGTCGAGGATCTCGGCGACGCCGGTCACTGGCTCGGCGGTGCCGGGCACCAGCGGGGCGCCGACCTGCTGGGCGATGTGCCGGGCGGTGACCTTGTCGCCGAGGGCCTCGATCGCCGACGGCGGCGGCCCGACCCACACTAGGCCCGCCTCGATGACGGCGCGGGCGAACCCGGCGTCCTCGGAGAGGAAGCCGTAGCCGGGGTGGACGGCGTCGGCGCCCGAGCGGCGGGCGACGTCGAGGATCTTGCCGACGTCGAGGTAGGTCTCCGCCGCCCGCACGCCGTGCAGGGCGTAGGCCTCGTCGCAGAGCTTGACGTGCAGGGCGTCGCGGTCGGGGTCGGCGTAGACGGCGACGCTGCGCAGGCCGGCGTCGGCGCAGGCGCGGGCGACCCGGACGGCGATCTCGCCGCGGTTGGCGATGAGCACCGTGCTGAGCCGGCGGGGCGCCGGGGTCGGCGCCGGGTGGCTCGCGGTGCTCCTCATGTGCCCTCCTGATGGGGTCCGCCCGACCGGTGTGCTGCTGTGGCCGACGCCCGACCCCGAGGTCCGGGCGGGGCGCCGCGCAGCTGACCGGCCCACGTTAGCCGTGGCAGCGGCGCCGGTCCCACTTCCGCGCCGGGTGCGCCGGCAAGTTCGACCAACCCGCCAACGGTGGGTGGCGAGGGTTGTGCGATGCCCACATATCTGTCGGGACGATCTCGCCGCCTCTCCGCGATCGGGTGGTAGCAGGTCCACAAAGTGATCTGGCTGGTCGACGGGGGTCGACACACCGAGGGCCGGCGCCGCGCCGGTCACCGGCAGGCCGACCTCGCGGCGGAGCGGTGGAGCCGGGACATCTCGATCGGTCGGCGGACCGAGAGACGGCCACGCCATCGGCGCGCGCGGCCCATCCGTCGGCCCTCCGGCCCCGCCCGGCGTGCAAGAAGTAACACAATCCCCGGCCGGCCGGCGGTTGCACAAGCGGATTTCCGCGAGATCCCGTCGCATCCGACCGAGCTCACCGAGCGATTGTGTTACTTCTTGCACAGCCAGCACCGTGAGCAGCTGGCCGGCGGTGATCCGGCACGATGGGCGGGTGCGCACGCCTCCCGCTCCCCGCGACCCCGGCTCGCCAGGGAGCGGCCGGCCTGTGCCGGGCGCCGACCAGGCGGGTGGCAGCCGGCCGTCGCAGGGCGCAGAGTCCGGGCCGGGCGGCCGGCCGTCAGCGAGCGTCGCGCCGGCTCCGCCAAGCAGCGCCGCCGCCCCGGCCCCGCACCCGATCACCGGCCAGCTCTTCTCCTCCCCGGTCCCGCCCGGCACCGGCTGGCCCGGTGACCCGGCCACCCCGGCCACCCCGGTCGCCACCACGGAGGCGGCGGTCGACGCACTCGCCGCCGACGCGCCGGACATCCCCGAGCTCGACGCCCGGGTCTCGGTCTGCCGGGCCTGCCCCCGGCTGGTCGCCTGGCGCGAGCAGGTGGCGGTCACCGGACGGCGGGCGGCCTTCGCCGACCAGCCCTACTGGGGGCGCCCCGGCCCGGGCTTCGGCGACCCGCACCCCGCGGTGCTCGTCGTCGGGCTCGCCCCGGCGGCCAACGGCACCAACCGCACCGGGCGGATGTTCACCGGAGACCGCAGCGGGGACTGGATCTACGCGGCCCTGCACCGGGCCGGCTACGCCAGCCAGCCGGAGAGCTGGGCCAGCGGCGACGGGCTCGAGCTGACCGGGGCGCGGATCGTGGCCGCGGTCCGGTGCGCCCCGCCGGCGAACAAGCCCAGCCCGGACGAACGCCGCACCTGCGGCCACTGGCTGGACCGGGACCTGGAGCTGGCCGCGCCGAGCCTGCGGTCGATGCTCGCCCTCGGTGCCATCGGCTGGGACGCCGCGCTGGCCGCGGCCCGGCGTCTGGGCTGGGCCGTGCCACGGCCCAAGCCCCGCTTCGGGCACGGCGCGGAGACCGTGCTGACCACCGGTGCGGAGCGCACCGTCCGCCTGGTGGGGAGCTACCACGTCAGCCAGCAGAACACCTTCACCGGCAAGCTCACCGAGGAGATGCTCGACGCGGTGATCGCCCGCCTGTGAGGACGCCGGCCGCCGGTGGCCAGTCCTGCCCCCGGGCAGCCGTCAGCGGCGCGGCGCCCAGAGGTCGGTGATGGCGACGGCGAGCCGGGCGAGCAGCTCGCGCAGCAGCGGCAGGCTCAGGCCGACGACGCCGTGGTAGTCGCCCTCGATGCCGGTGACGAAGGGGCCGCCGAGCCCGTCCACGGTGAACGCGCCGGCGACCGCCAGCGGCTCGCCGGTGGCGACGTAGTCGGCGATCTCGGCGTCGCTGAGGTCGGCGAAGTGGACGACGGTGGAGGAGGTGGCGCCCACTTCTGTCGCGGCGGTGCGGTCCGCCTCCGTGGAGGAGGTGGAGTCCACGTCGCTCGAGGCACCCCCGTCGTCGGCGCCGCCGGGCAGCGGGCCCGCCGCCCCGCCGGGCCGCTCGAGGGCACCCTCACCAGCGCCGTCCCCACCGGCCCGGAGCAGCCAGTGGCCGGTGTGCAGCACCCCGGACCGGCCGCGCATGGCCCGCCACCGGGCGACGGCGTCGGCGGCGTCCCGGGGCTTGCCGACGACGACCGGCCCCGTCCCCGGGTCGATCTCGAGCATCGAGTCGCAGCCCAGGACCAGGTCGGCGGTGGCCGCGAGCGGGGCGTGGGCGGCGACGTCGCGGGCCTTGGCCCGGGCCAGGAGGAGCACCTGCTCCGCCGCGGGCACCGGGCCGCGCCCAGCGGCGGCGGCGTCGGCGGCCGCGGCCGCCAGCACGGCCGGCTCGTCCACGGCCGAGACGGCGACGAGCGGCTCGATCCCGGCCGCGCGGAGCGTGCCGAGCCGGGCGGGGGAGGCGGACGCGAGCAGCAGGGTCGGCACAGCCGCAAGGCTATGCGCGCCCGCCCGGGCCGCCAGTCATCCCGCCGCCCCCGTCAGGCCAGCGCCTCCCGCAGCACATCGAGCCCGACCGACCCGACGTCCAGGGCACGCCGGTGGAAGGCCCGCAGGTCCAGGTCCGTCCCGCGGGCCCGGGCCTGGGCGGCGGCGTCGGTGCGGATCTCCTCCCACAGCCGCTGGCCCACCTTGTAGCTGGGCGCCTGCGCCGGCCAGCCCAGGTACCGGTCGAGCTCGAAGGCGAGGAAGCCCTCGGCCATGTTGGCGTTGGCCCGCAGGAAGTCCCACGCCCTGGCGGCGTCCCAGGTCCCCCCGCCCCACCGCTCCGGGGCCGGCTTGTCCAGGTGCACCCCGATGTCCAGCACGACCCGTGCGGCGCGCATCCGCTGCCCGTCGAGCATGCCCATCCGGTCGCCCGGGTCGGCGAGGTACCCCAGGTCGGCCATCAGCCGCTCGGCGTACAGCGCCCAGCCCTCGCCGTGCCCGCTCACCCAGGACGCCATGCGCCGCCACAGGTTGAGCAGGTTCGACCGGTACGTCGTCTGCCCGACCTGCAGGTGGTGGCCGGGCACGCCCTCGTGGTAGACGGTGGTCCGCTCCCGCCAGGTGGCGAACTCGGTCACCCCCGCCGGCACCGACCACCACATCCGGCCCGGCCGGGAGAAGTCGGCGGACGGCCCGGTGTAGTAGATCCCGCCGGACTGGGTGGGAGCGATGAGGCACTCCAGGCGCCGCACCGGCTCGGGGATGTCGAACTGGTCGGCCAGCCCGGCGACGGCGGCGTCGGAGGTGGCCTGCATCCACTCCCGCAGCGCCTCGGTGCCGTGCAGCATCCGGTCGGTGTCCGCGTCCAGCCGGGCCATCGCCTCGGTCGGGTCCGTGCCCGGCCCGTACAGCTCCGCGGCGACCTCCTCCTGCTCGGCGATGACCCGGTCGAGCTCGGCCAGGCCCCACTCGTAGGTCTCGTCCAGGTCGACGGCGGCGCCCAGGAAGTACCGCGACCACAGCGCGTAGCGGTCCCGGCCGACGGCGTCCACCTGCGGGGCGTGCGGGGCGAGCTCGGCGCCGAGCATGCCGGCCAGGTTCGCGTAGGCCTCTCGGGCCGCCCGGGCGCCGGCCTCGAGGGAGGACGCGAGCGCCGCCGGCGGGGCCGCGCCGTCCGGCCGGGCTCCGGTGACGAAGGTGGTGAAGAAGGACGACCCGGCGTCGGCCAGCTCGGTGGCCTGCCGGATGCACGCCTCGACCTGCCGCAGCGCCGCCACCTGGCCGGCGTCCCGGGCGGCGCGCAGGGACTCCTGGTAGCCGGCCAGTGCGGCGGGGACCGCGGCCAGGCGCCGGGCGATCGTCGCCCAGTCCGCCGTGGTGGCGGTGGGCATCAGGTCGAAGACCTCCCGGACGGCCTGCACCGGGGAGGAGATGACGTTGAGCTCGCGCTGCAGCTCCCCGGCCTCGGCCAGCTCGAGCTGCACGCCCAGGCGCTCGCGCATGGCCGCGTGGGTGACCCGGTCGACGTCGTCGGCCGGGGCGACGGCGCCCAGCTCGGCCAGGGTGGCGCGGTCGAGGTCGGCGCGGGCGGCGTGCCCGGCGGGGGAGAGGTCGGGCATCTGGTCGTCGTGGCCGGGCAGGCCGAGGGCCGTGGCCTCCAGCGGGTCCAGCGCGATGCTGCGGTAGACGTGGGCGTCGGCGACGGCGTCGGTGGGTGTGGGGGTCCGGTCCTGGGTCACCCGCCCGAGGGTAGCCCGGCGGCCACCAGGTCGAGCACGAGGGCGGCGGTCCAGCTGAAGCTCCGGGTGCCGTGCGGCGCCCCGGTCCACGGTTGGCAGTACTCCGGGAAGCCGTGGGCCAGCGCCAGCCGGCGCATCTGCCCGGCCAGGGCGTCGGCGGTGGCCCGCTGCCCGCGCCGGAGCAGGGCCTGGACCAGCAGCCAGGTGGTGTTGAACCAGCCCGGCCCGCGCCAGTACCGGTCGGCGTCCAGGTCCGCGGCGGTGGCGTCGTAGCTGGGCACGAGGCGGGCGCCGCTGCCGAGGAACCGGGGCCCGAGGGCGGCGGCCAGCACCTCCTCCCCGTGCGGCGCCGCGGGCAGGACCAGCGGCACCAGCCCGGCGACCGTGGCCCGCGGCACCAGCTCCCCGGTCCGCACGTCGCGGGCGGTGTACAGGCCCAGGCCGGGGTGGAACAGGCCGGCGAGGGAGGCGGTGAGCTCGGCGGCCCGGCGCCGGTGCGGGCCGGGTTCGGCGCCCAGCGCGTCGGCCATCTCGGCCAGCGCCTCCTCCGACCAGGCCCACAGCGCGTTCACCCCGGGGTCCTCCATCAGGAAGGGGTAGCCGGGGTCGCGGTCGTCGCAGCCGTGGTCGCGGTAGCGCTCGGCGAGCCAGAAGTACCGCCCGTAGTCCTTGTCGGTGGGCCGCTCGGCGGCGTGGGCGTGCGCCAGGTCCGGCCGGGGCACCCGCCCGGCCGGCGTCGCCGGCACCCGGGCCAGGGCCGCGTCCCACAGCGGGGAGTTGTCCATGCCGGTCTCCCAGGGGTGGACGACGGCGGCCAGGCCCCGCCCGCCGCGGTCCCGCCGCCCGCGGAGGTACTCGTGCCAGGCGAGCAGACGCGGGTAGGCCCGCTCGAGGAAGCCGCGCCGGGCCGACAGCGCCGGGTCGGCCTGGTGGACCCGCCAGACCGCGAGCGCGTGCACCGGGGGCTGGACGAACCCGGCGGTGGGCACCGGCGGGGTGCCGGGCACGTCGGCGGAGCGCCAGAAGGCCGCCCCGGGGGAGTACCCGTCGGGCGGTCCGGTGTAGACGATCTGCGGGACCCGCCCGTCCGCCCACTGCGCCGCGAGCAGGTGCTCGAGCTCGGTCTGGGCCCGCAGCGGCCGGTGGTGGCGCAGCCCGAGCGCGATGAACGCCGAGTCCCAGCTCCACTGGTGCGGGTAGAGGCCGGTGGCCGGCACCGTGTGGGTGCCCACCCAGTTGCGGTCCAGCACCGCCACGGCCGCCGCCCGGGTCTGCGCGGCGTCCGGCAGCGGGCCGCCGTCGGGCAGCGGGCCGCCGTGGGGCAGCGGCCCGCCCTCGGGCGACGCGTCGGGGCCCGCGGCTGCGACCACGTCCCGGCCCCGGCCCGCCGCGCCCACGCCCACGCCGTGGCCCGGACGGCGTCCCGCCCCCGCCCCGCGGCCCAGGGGCGCGGCCCCGCCGCTCATCGCATGTCCAGGACGACCTGGAGGGCGTCACCGCCCGCCGTGTCGAGCATCTCGTAGGCCCGGGCCGCCTCGGCGAGGGGGAACCGGTGGGTCACCAGGGCGGAGACGTCCGGGTCGCCGGCGGCGAGCAGCCGGACCACCGTCCGCTGCAGGCGGGCGACGTCCCACCGCGCGCGCAGCGCGGTGGGCACCGAGCCGATCTGGGAGGCCAGGACCTGGACGCGGTTGTGGTGGAACTCCTCGCCGAGGCGCAGCGAGCCCGCGCCCTGGTAGAAGCCGGCGGCCACGACGATCCCGTCCGGACCCACCAGCCGGGTGGCGGACTGCAGGCCCGGGTAGGTCCCGCTCAGCTCGATCGCGGCGTCGGCGCCGGTGGTGGCGGTGCGGTCGCGGACCTGCACCGGCAGGTCGGGGTGCGGGGACAGGACGTGGTGGGCGCCCAGGGCGGCGGCCTCCTCCCGGCGGCGGGGCAGGGCGTCGACGGCGACGACGGTGGCGCCGCTGAGCACGGCGAGCCGGGTGGCGAGCAGCCCGATGACGCCCTGCCCGACGACGACGACAGTGGTCCCGAGCGCGGCGTGCGCGGCCAGCACGGCGTTGAGCGCGATGGCCCCGACCCGCACGAAGCACCCGACCACCGGGTCCAGCCCGGGCGGCAGCTGGTGCCCGGCGAGGGCGGCGGCGTCGAGCACGGCCTCGGTGCGGTGCCCCCAGATGCCCCAGACGACGTCGCCGACGGCGACCGGCTGCGGCGGTCCCGGCACCTGCCCGTCGGCGCCCCCTCCGCCGGTCGCCTGCGCACCGGCCGCGCGCCCGGCGAGCCCGTCCGGCGCGGGCTCCCCGGGCACCCGGCCGGCCCGCGCGGCCGCCTCGGCCACGTCGTCGGCGACCTCGACCACCTCGCCGACCTCGGAGTAGCCCCAGCCGTCCAGGGGGTAGCCGGGCGGGGCGTCCCCGCGCTCGCGGAACAGGCGCAGCCGCGGGTCCCAGGTGGCGTTGAGGTAGGGGTTGGTGCCGCGGTAGGCGGTGAGCTCGGTGCCTGCGGAGATCCCCGAGACGATGGTCCGCACCCGGACGGTGCCGGGCCGCAGCGGCTCCGGCGGCGGCTGCACCACCTCCACCTCGCGCGGGCGTGCGAACCGCAGGACGCCTACCATGACCCTCCTCAGCCGTGGCCCCGGCGCCGGAGTTGCCGAAGCGTTACCCTTATGTATACCACTTAGACGGATCGTGCCTTACGCTTGGGCCAAAGATCCGCTCAGAGAGGAGCTCCACATGTCTCATCGTCGCGGCCGCACCCTCGTGCTGCCCGCCGCGGTCGCGGGGGTCGCCGTCGTCCTGGCCGCCTGCTCCGGCGGCGGCGAGGGGGACGACGGCGGCACAGCCGACGGCGGCGGCGAGGCGGGCGGCACCATCACCGTCTGGACCATGGAGTCCCTGCCGGACCGCTTCCAGGCCACCCAGGAGATCGCCGCGGCGTTCACCGAGGAGACCGGGGTCAAGGTCGACCTGGTCGGGATCGAGGATGCGCAGGCGCCCCAGCTGATCCAGTCCAACGCATTGTCCGGGGACCTGCCCGACGTGATGGCGTCCTTCCCGCTGGCCCTGGTGCACCAGATGGCCTCCCTGGACATGGTCGACACCGAGACCACCCAGGCGGTCCTGGACACCCTCGGCGAGGACACCTTCGACCCGGCGGCGCTGGAGCTGACCCGCCAGGGCGAGGACCAGCTCTCCATCCCCTCCGACGGCTGGAGCCAGATCCTGGTCTACCGCAAGGACCTCTTCGAGGCCGCCGGGCTCGAGCCGCCGACCACCTACGCGGCGCTGGAGGAGGCGGCGCAGGCGCTGACCACCGGCGGGCAGTTCGGGATCACCATCGCCACCGACGCCTCCGACGTGTTCACCCAGCAGTCCTTCGAGGCCCTCGCCCTGGGCAACGGCTGCCAGCTCGTGGACGACACCCCGGAGGTCACCCTCGCCGACGACGCCTGCCAGGAGACCTTCCGGCTCTACGACGCCCTCGGCTCCGACCTCTCCCCGGCCGGCACCCAGACGGTGGACTCCACCCGCGCGGCGTACTTCGCCGGCCAGGCAGCGATGGTCATGTGGTCCACCTACATCCTCGACGAGATGGCCGGGCTGCGGAACGACGCACTGCCCACCTGCCCCGAGTGCGCCGCCGACCCGGCCTGGCTCGCCCAGAACAGCGGCGTCGTCACCACGATCGAGGGCCCGGACGGCGAGGACGCCGGCAGCTACGGGGAGATCGCCAACTGGGTGGCCATCAACGGCGACAACCCCGAGGGCGCCCAGGCGTTCATCGAGTACATGATGTCCACCGGCTACACCGACTGGCTGGCGATGGCCCCGGAGGGGAAGTTCCCGATGCGGACCGGGGACCAGGACAACCCGTCCGCCTTCACCGACGCCTGGGCCGACCTGGACGCCGGGGTGGACACCCGGGCCCCGCTCAGCGACTTCTACGACGAGCAGACCCTGGACATCCTCACCTCCGTGGGGGAGACCATCGACCGCTGGGCGCTGCCCCAGGGCCAGGGCCCGCTGCTCGGCTCCTTCACCGCCGAGCTGCCGCTGGCCGGCGCGATCAGCGACATGACGGCCGGCAGCCTGAGCCCGGACCAGGCCGCCGAGCAGGCCGCCGACGCCGCCACCGAGATGCTGCAGAGGCAGCAGTGACCGCCACCTCGGCGCCCGCGGGCACCACCCGCCGCGGGCGCCCCGAGCCGCGCCGCTCCTCCGCCAGCCGGGCCCAGGAGGCGCGGGAGGGGTGGATCCTCGTCGGGCCGACGACGATCATCGTCGTCGCGCTCATCATCGTGCCGGTGGTCTGGAACGTCGTGCTGGCCTTCCAGGACAAGTCCTTCACCTCCATCGCCCGGGAAGGACCGTTCGGCGGGGAGCTGAGCCTGCAGAACATCGCCGACGTCCTCACCGGCGCCGGGTTCTGGTCCTCCCTGCGCACCACGGTGATCTACTCGGTGGTCTCCACCGTGGGGTCCATCGTCGTCGGGCTGGTCGCCGCCCTCGCGTTCCGCAACCCGTTCCGCGGGCGCGGCCCGATGCGGGCGCTGATGCTGCTGCCCTACGTCGCCCCGGTGGTGGCCGTGGCATTCGTCTGGCAGGTGATGCTCAACCCGCAGTACGGGATCCTCAACCACTACGGGGTCCGGCTCCTCGGCCTGGACCAGCCGGTGGACTTCCTCGGCCGGGCGCCCTACGCGCTGGCCACGGTGATCGCCTTCGAGATCTGGCGGTACTTCCCGTTCGCGTTCCTGTTCCTCGCCGCCCGGCTGGTCGCGCTGCCACGGGACATCGAGGAGGCCGCGCTGGTCGACGGCGTCACCCCCACCCAGAACTTCCGGCACATCGTGCTGCCCCAGCTGATGTCCACCATCGCGCTGCTGACCGTGCTCAGGCTGATCATGACGTTCAACAAGTTCGACGACATCTACCTCCTCACCGGCGGTGCCGCGGGCACCGAGGTGGCGGCGGTGCGCGTGTACAACCAGCTCATGGGCAGCTTCGACATCTCCGGCGCCGCGGCGACGGCGGTGGTGCTGGCCGTGGTGCTGGCCGTCTTCCTGGGCTTCTACCTCAGGATGACCAACCGGGCGGAGGCGCGGTCATGAGCCGGGCGGACCAGACCGAGACCGTGCGGCGCGAGGCGCCGGCGGACGTCCTGCGCGAGCCCCCGAGCCGGGACCGCGGGGCCGGGACCAGGGGCATGCGCCGCCTCGTCGTCGAGCAGCGGGTGCTGCGGGTGCTCCGGTGGGTGACCATCGCGGTGCTCGTGGTGATCACCCTGTTCCCCTTCTACTACATGCTCATGATGAGCTTCGTGCCCATCCAGGAGCTCCTGCTCGACCCGGGCATGCTGCTGCCGCCGCTGGAGAGCCTGACCCTGGGCACCTACCAGAACGTGCTGCGGCCGCTGAGCCAGGGCGGTCAGGGCTTCGCCCGGTTCATGGCCAACTCCTTCCTGGTCTCCGCCGCCGCCACGATCCTGACCCTGATCCTGGTGATCCCCGGCGCCTACGCCGTCTCCCGGCTGCGCTTCCCCGGCCGGGCCCAGCTCGGCGCGGTCTTCCTCGCCGTCTACCTCTTCCCGGCGATCATCATCGCCATCCCGCTGTTCGTCGGGTTCTCCGCGCTGGGGATCCGGGAGTCGCTGGTCGGGCTGGTCCTGGTCTACATCGCCCTGACCATCCCGGTGTCCATCTACCTGCTGCGGTCCTACTTCGACACCATCCCGGCCTCGATCGACGAGGCCGCCCGGATCGACGGCGCGTCGCGGATGCAGATCATGCGGCACATCACCATCCCGCTCGCGCGGCCGACGATCATCTCCACCGCGCTGTGGATCTTCATGATCGCCTGGAACGAGTTCCTCTTCGCCCTGCTCTTCCTCGTCACCCAGCGCGACCTGTGGACCGTCTCCCTCGGCCTGTCCCAGCTGGCCGACGGCATCGAGGTCTCCAAGACCGTCCTGATGGCCGGCTCCGTCCTGCTGACCGTCCCGGTGGTCGTCCTCTACGCGCTCGCCGAGCGCGGCCTGACCGAGGGGCTGACCAGCGGGGCCGACAAGGGATGACCGCCGTGGCCCCGCGGCCGCCCGCCGGGCCCGGTGAGCTGCTGGACCTCATCCGGCGCCAGGGCGGCCGCACCCGCGCCGAGATCCAGGCCGCCACCGGCCTGTCCCGGATGACCGTCGGCCAGCGGCTGGCGCCGCTGCTGGCCGAGGGCCTGGTCCGGGAGACCGACCCCCAGGACAGCACCGGCGGCCGCCGGCCCCGGGGGCTGGAGTTCAACCCCGGCAACGGCGTCGTCGTCGTCGGTGCGCTGGAGACCACCGGCAGCCGGACCGCGGTGACCGACCTGGCCGGCCGGGTGCTCGCCCGGGCCGAGCCGGCGGTGAGCGTGCAGGCCGGGCCGCGGGACACCCTGGACGCGATCGTCGCCTCCGCCCGCCAGCTCCTCGCCGCCGACGCCGTCGCCGGGCTGCCGCTGCACGGGGCGGGGCTGTCCCTGCCCGGGCCGGTCGACCCGGCCACCGGCCGGCCCAGCGAGCCGCCGATCATGCCCGGCTGGGACGCCTACCCGGTGGCCGACCACCTGGCCGACGCCCTCGGCGTGCCGGCCGTCGCGGAGAACGACGCGAACGCGATGGCGGTGGGAGAGTTCTCCGCCCACCATCCGGAGAGCGCCGCCCTGGCCCTGCTGAAGGTCTCCACCGGCATCGGCGCCGGCCTGGTCCTGGACGGCCGGCTCTTCCGCGGCGTCGACGGCGGCGCGGGGGACATCGGGCACGTCCGGCTGGCGGACCACCCCGACGCGCTGTGCCGGTGCGGGGCCCGCGGCTGCCTGGCAGCGGTGGCCAGCGGGTGGGCGGTGGCCCGCGAGCTCACCGCCCGCGGGCTGCCGGCCACCTCCGGGCGGGACGTGCGCGCCCTGCTCGCCGACGGCAACCCCGACGCCGAGCGCCTGACCCGCGCGGCCGGCCGGCTCATCGGGGAGGTCGCCGCCACCGTGGTGAGCGTGGTCAACCCCGACCTCCTCGTCCTGGGCGGCGACCTGGCCTCCACCGCGCTGCTCGGCGGGGTGCGGGAGACCCTCTACGCCCGCTCGCTGCCCCGGGCCACCCGCCACCTCCACGTCGTCCTGTCCGGGCTCGGCCAGGACGCGGCCCTGATCGGGATGACCCGCACCGTGGTGGACCTGGTCTTCGACCCCGCCGCCGTCAACGAACGGCTGGCGCAGAGCCGGACCGGCGCGTGAGGTGGCCGACGCCGAGCGACCGCCCGGTCGGCGGCCCGGCGCGCCGGGAAACGAGCGCCCGGCAGCGTACTCCCGGGAAGCACACCACCTGCGCAGCGACCAGAACCAGCCCAGAGAGCAGGAGCAGCGGATGACCTTCGGCCCCGTGGACGCCGTCGACGTCGACCCGGACCGGGCGCGCGTGTACGAGGAGGGGTGGCAGAGCTGGAGCCCGACCGGCTGGTACCCCGCCGCCCAGACCTCGCCCCGGCCGCGGGAGCGGTGGCAGCACCTCATGCGGTTCCGCCCGGGCAGCGAGCTGCCGCCCCACGGGTTCCAGGGCTCCGGGCTGCTGGTGGTCGACCCCGGCACCGGCGTCCCGGCGCGGATCTACGGCGCCGAGACGGCGACCACCGAGGTGCCCACGATCCGCGCCGAGCTGCGGGGGAGCCGCCTGGTGGTGAGCAGCGACGGCCCGGTCCTCACCGATGAGGCCGCCGACGGCGCCGCCGGGCTGGCCGGGTTCGGCGACCGGTTCGCCGCGGCCGCCGGGGTCGGGGCCCTGCGGCCCGCACCCACCGTGTGGTGCTCCTGGTACCGCTACTTCCTCGACGTCACCGAGGCGGACATCATGGAGAACGTCCGCGCCGTCGTCGAGCAGGAGCTGCCGGTCGACGTGATCCAGGTCGACGACGGCTGGCAGGCCGGGATCGGGGACTGGACCACCCTGTCCGGGCGGTTCGCCTCCCTCGAC
Organism: Georgenia sp. TF02-10; assembly: GCF_022759505.1. Classification (NCBI taxonomy): domain Bacteria; kingdom Bacillati; phylum Actinomycetota; class Actinomycetes; order Allobogoriellales; family Allobogoriellaceae; genus Georgenia; species Georgenia sp. TF02-10. Next base: position 1,200,564 of record NZ_CP094289.1, read on the forward strand.
GGGCTGGCGGCCCGGATCCGTGACGCCGGCCTGCGTGCCGGGATCTGGCTCGCGCCCTTCACCGTCGGGTCCGCCAGCCGCCTCGCCCGGGACCATCCGGACTGGCTGGTCGGCGACGGCGGGACCAACTGGGGGCAGCAGCTGGCCGGGCTGGACCTGACCCACCCGGGCGCCCGCGCCTACCTGACGGAGGTGTTCACCACCCTCCGGGAGGCCGGCTTCAGCTACTACAAGCTCGACTTCCTCTACGCCGGCGCCGTGCCCGGCGACCGCCACGCCCCGGTCAGCCCGGTGGAGGCTTACCGCTCCGGCCTGGAGCTCGTCCGGGGCGCCGTCGGCCCGGACGCCTACCTCGTCGGCTGCGGCGCACCGATCCTGCCCAGCGTGGGTCTGGTCGACGCCATGCGCGTCTCGCCGGACACCTTCCACCCCGAGGGCCAGGACGGCTCGCGCGGCCTGCGCGGCGCGCCGGGCGCACGGGCCCGCGCCTGGCAGCACGGCCGGCTGTGGGTCAACGACCCCGACTGCCTGGTGGCCCGTCCGTCCTTCGCGCCGCGGGCGGAGTGGGCGGCGGTGGTCGAGCGCTACGGCGGCCTGCGCTCGTGCTCGGACCGGATCGCCGAGCTCGACGACTGGGGGCTGTCCGCCACCCGGCGGCTGCTCGCCTCCGCCCCGCCGCCGCGTCCGTTCTGACTGTCCGGGTCCTGACTGCCCGGTTCCGACGGGCGGACGGCCGGATCCTGATTTACCCCGGCCCGTCCCACGTCGCCCCGATGCGCACGCCGGCCGTTCTGGTAGCCCGGGGGGCGGTTGACCGTTGTCGAGAGGCCCTGGCAGGCTCCCGCGCACGATGACAGAACCGGTCGGCTGGCGACGCGTGATCGGGCACGACGGCGTGTTCCGGGCCGTCCTGGACCTGTGGCCGCCGGAGCGTGCCGGCAAGACGCGGCCGCTGCAGGCCGGCTACCACGCCGGATGGTGCCTGGACCGGGACGCAGGCACGCCGGAGATCGAGAGCGGCCCGATCGACCTCGTCGGCACCCGCAGCGTCCTGCCGGGTCAGCGCGCGGAGATCCTCATCCACCCGATGGCGCCGGAGGCCTGGGCGAGCGTCTCTGCCGGCACGACGGTCGTGCTGATGGCCAGGGCACGGCAGCGTCGCGCGCTCGGTGAGGCAGTCATCACCGAGCGGGTCGGCGTACCCGCGCACGCCCCGCTGCGGCTAGAACCGCTGGATCTCTCCCGACAGCGGCCCGGGTCGGCGGCGCTCCTGGTGTCCGACACAGGTGCGCCACCCGCCGAACCACCAACCGTCTCCGCCGGCGGGCAGCAGCTCCCACTGCTCGGGTCGGTCTGGAGCACCGCGCAGGGCGAGCAGGTGGTCGATGCGCCGGCCACCGCCGCGGCCGAGCAGCGCTTGGCCGAGCGGCTCCCGGTGCTGCGCCTGCCCCGAGACAAGCCCATAGCCATGAGGATCAGCGGCGCTACCGTCCCCACCGCGACGATCATCGCCTACCACTCCGACGTCGACGAGCAGGGCATCCCGGTCGGCACCCCCACGGAGACCAAGTGGGGCGTCTCGGAGTTTCTGGAGAGCTCCCGAAGCGGCAAGGGTGGTTGGACCGTGTCGCTGCCCGCGCCAGGGAGGGCCGTCGTCGTGGTGGTGATGCTCTTCTACCCGGCGCCGGTCGCGCGGGGTGAGCCGCTGACTTCCAGCACCGCGTCGTGGGGATTCCGGATCGCCGCCCCGGAGGGCAGGAAGCGAGTTCGTCATTGAACTGACACATGCTGCTCGGGGGTGCCCCGGCAGCAAGGGTCGGCACGGTGGTCGCTGCGCCGAGCTATTCGGTCGGTCCGATCGTCGACGGCGGCACCTCGACGACGAAGAACAAGAAGGTTGGCCGGGTCGAGAGGTCATCGAAGCCGTCGGGGAACAGGTTGCGTGCGGCCGGGTCGGGCTGTGGCTCGCTGATGACCGAGAGGCGGAAACCGGCGGCGGTGAATTCAGCGAGCATCGCGTGCAATGACCTGCGCCAGAACTTCATCGGGACGGTCTGCCCATCGAGCTCCCAGTCGAAGCTGTAGCCGGTGGTCGCGAAGTAGTCTGGCCGAGGGCCCTGGATCGTGTAGGCCACGAAGGGGTGGTCCACCGACGCGATCAGTCGACCGCCAGGCCGGAGCACCCGCCGCAGCTCGGCCAGGGGTGGCCCCCAGTCCTCCAGGTAGTGCAGGACGAGCGACGCGGTCACGTCATCGAACGCACCGTCGTCGAACGGCAGCGGGTCGCGCAGGTCGACGACGTGCAGGTCCACGTCCTCGCCGAGCCGCCGCCTGGCCAGGGCCAGCATCCCGGTGCTCCTGTCGATCCCGGTGACGACGGCGCCGCGGTCGCGTAGCGCCGCCATCAGCGGCCCAGAGCCGCAGCCGGCGTCCAGGATGCGGTGGCCGGTGACGTCGCCGGCCAGGGCCAGCACCGGAGGCCGTTCGTAGTGCGCATTCACGAGGCTGTTCTCGCTCTCCGCCGAATACGCTTCGGCTAACTTGTCGTAGTCGTTCACCTCGCTACGGTCTGCCGAGTCCCGAGACTCTTCTCTGGCTGACATACGGCCACGCTACCGAATGAACTGAGCAGGGCACGAGAATCTGGCCGCAGGGCCCAGCGCTAGGCATGAACCGGCCGCCTCAAACCCGAGCGCGCGGTCGCCGCCGTTGCGGCGACCGGAGCCCGCAGCGCGTCCCTGACCCGCTACTATGCAGTGGCAGGGACCCGTAGGGGAGCAGAGGTGCCCCCATCTGCGCGGGTTCAGCCCACTTCGCCTCGCCGGTCAGTCACGGTGACAACCTCGCCGTTGCGCGGCAGTGATCCGCAGAACGTGACGGGTACGGCCCTGGCGTGGTCGACGCTGCTGTCGTCGATTGCCTGGACGTGGAGGTGGGGTTCGGTGCTGTTGCCGGAGTTTCCGCAGCGGCCGAGCGCGTCGCCGGCCTGCACGTATTGCCCGGCCCGGACCTCGACGCTGGCGTGCTGGAGGTGGCAGAGGGCGACCACGACACCGGCGTGCTCGATGAGCACATGATTACCGGCGAGAGCGACCCACCCGGCGGCGGCTCGCCGGTGCTGGGTCACGGCATAGCTGATCGAGGGCAACCCGCGATACGCCGGATGGTCGGCCTCGGCGTCGTGCACAGCAACGACGATTCCCGCGACGGGTGTCAGGATCGGGCGGCCGAAGCCGGTGAACTTCTCGGGTGGTTCCGGGGGTACGAGCGAGCCGAATGTGATCGGCGCCGCGCGGCCGGTGTCGCCGACGGGCACGAAGTCGATCGCGTAGGACGTGGCGAACAGGGTCGTGCCGTGGCTGGGCACCCGGTCGGCAGGGCTGTTCTGGACGAGCCAGCGGCCACCGAACGGGTACGCCAGGTCGACGGGAGTCGCCATTCGGTTCCTCCAACCCAATGCAAGCCCGTGAACGGGAACGAGTGCGTGTTCCCGCGCTCTCATTCTTCCATCACCCTCGATCGGCCCTCGACGATAACGGACGACGAATGCCTGTGGCCTACCTTGCCGTCGGGGCTACCCGGCAGCGCGACGCCGTCGGGCGGCCGCCACGCGCTGCATCTTGACGTAGTTGCCGCACCCGGCCATCGAGCACCAGCGGCGCGCCTGGTTCCGGGACCCGTCGTAGAAGGCCCAGCGGCAGGTGTCTCGCGCGCACACCTTGAGGCGGGGCCAGCTGCCGTCCTCGGCGGCCGCCAGCACGGCGTCGGCGACCGCCGCCACGGCCAGGTCGAGCACCCGGGGCCGTGTCGGACGGAGCCGGGCGGAGCCGTCCGCCAGGGAGAGCCGGAGCGGGACGGCGGCCAGCCGGCGGTCGAGATCGGCGAGCGCCTGGGGGTCGGCGTCGTGCCCGGCGTGCACGAGCAGCGCCTGGCGCAGCCCCTCCCGCACCGCGAGCGCGTCCGCGAGGTCCCGATCGTCGACGGGCGCGTCGGGGTCGGCCAGGCCGCGTGCCGCGAACCAGTCGCGCAGCGCCTCGGGCGTCGTCAGCTCCTCGCCACCGGTCTGCGGCTCGCGGGTGTTCACGAAGTCGCGCACGAGCAGCGCGCCGGGCGGCACCGCGGGCTCGGTCATCGCCGATCACCTTCCCTCGCCACGGAGAGGTCGCCGTCGTCCTCACACCAGCGTAACACCTTGACTGGTGTGCGGACGGGTGCCACGGTGGGCGAAGTAACACCACCAAAGGTGTTTTGCCGGTGTGAGGAGTCGACGATGATCCCCCGAGTCCCCGCCGCCGGACCGTCCGCCCGGCAGCTCCTGGTCCTGGGACTGCTGACGGCGCTCGGCCCGGTGTCAATCGACCTGTACGTGCCCGCCCTGCCCGCGCTGCAGCGCGACCTCGGGGTGGGCGCCGGGGCGGCGCAGGGCACGCTCGCGGGCATGACGCTCGGGCTGGCGCTCGGCGAGCTGTGCCTCGGGGCGTGGAGCGACCGGGTCGGGCGTCGGCTCCCCCTGCTGCTGGCGTGCGCGCTGCACGTCGCGGCCACGCTCGGGTGCGCGTTCGCGCCGTCGGTCGCTGCCCTGACGGCGCTGCGGGTCGCGCAGGGGGTGGGGGCCGCCGGCGGGTCCGTCCTGGTGCTCGCGATCGTCCGCGACGTCTCCGACGGCGACCGCCTGACCCAGCTCGTCGCCCGCGTCACCGTGGTGACCACGGTGGCCCCGTTGCTCGCGCCGGTGGCCGGTGCCGAGCTCCTCCCGCGGGTGGGCTGGCGCGGCATCTTCACGGTGCTGGCGGCGGCGTCGGTCCTGCTGCTGGTGGCGACCTGGCGCTCGGTGCCCGAGACGAACGGCCGTCGGCCCCGCGAGCACCGGTCCCGTGACGGCCTCCGGGCGCGGCTGCGCGGGGTCCTGGGCGAGCCGGAGTTCCGGCGGGCCGCGGTGGCCGGCGCTGCCGTCTCCGCCGGGGTGTACGCCTACGTCGCGGCCTCTCCCATCCTGCTGCAGGGCGTGCACGGGCTGTCCCCGCGGGAGTACGGGCTCGTGTTCCTCACCAACTCGCTCGGGCTGGTCGTGGGCGTCCAGCTCAGCGGCTGGCTGACCCGGCGGCGCCGCGTGCCCGTGGTGCTCGCCGGCTTCGCCGCCGCCGCGCTGCTGGCCGCGCTCGCGCTGCGCCCGCTCGAGGCGGTGGCCGGGCTGCCCGGCCTGCTCGTCGGGCTCTGGCTGTTCGTGGCCGCGTGCGGCGGCTGCTTCCCGTGCGCCGGCGCGATGGCGGTGGGCGAGCACGGCGACCGCTCGGGCACCGCCTCGTCCCTGTACGGGTTCGCGGTCTTCACCGCCTCGGGACTGGTCTCGCCGGTCGCCGGGACGATCGGGATCCACGACGCCACCACCGTGGCCGGCATGCTGACGACGACGGCCGCGGTGACCGTGGCCGCAGCGCTGGCCACTCTCCGCGGCGCCCGTCGAGGTGGCGCCCGCGGCATCCACCGCGGCCCGGGCTCCCACGACGTGCCGCCGTCAGCCACTCCACCGATGAGCGGCGCAACGAGCGGAGGGAGCCCGACCTCGGGCACCAGTGAGCCGTGATCTAGGTGGCCTTGGCCGCGGACATCCGCTACCCACGTGCCCTGCTCCCGGCACAGGCTCAGCGTCATGACCGGCGCGGGCGTCCCTGCCGTCGGCCGCGCTGGGTCGAAGGGCCCAGCGCGCGGCGGCACCGCCGCGTCAGGGTTGTGGTGCCGAGACGGGAACCCGGAGGGAACAACCCGAGGGAGCCCGGCGGCGGACGTCCCTCCGCGGGGCGGGTGGCTAGGACGGACCCAACGACCGGAGACGAACGTGAGACGACTGCCTACCGCCGCTGCCGCTGCAGCCCTGACGATGATCCTGGCCGGCTGCTCGTCGGCGGAGCCGGGCGCGGGTCAGGCGCCGGCCGGGCCCGGCGCGGAACCTCCTGCTGCCGAGGCGGACGCGGAGCTCCTCGCCGAGCACGACCTCGCCGGCATGGAAGCCCCGGAGATCATCGAGCGGCTGGACCGGCTCGCCGTCGACGAGCGGCCGAGCGACCTCATGGCCTCGGTCCGCCCGGACGAGCTGCTGCTCTCCGACGGCGAGCAGGACCTGGCGCTGGAGATCCCCGGCGACCGTCACTACCTCTCGATCGCGCCCTACGTGAACCAGACGCACGAGTGCTTCTACCACAGCCTGACCACCTGCACTGGTGAGCTCTCCGGCGAGGAGGTCCAGGTGCGGATTGTCGACGATGCGACCGGGGAGGTGCTCGTCGAGGAACAGGCGACGACCTTCGACAACGGCTTCGTCGGCCTCTGGCTGCCTCGCGAGGTCGAAGGCACCATCGAGGTCAGCCACGACGGGCTCACCGGGGTGACGGACTTCTCGACGACCGACGAGGGCGCGACCTGCGTCACCACCCTCCAGCTCGCCTGACCATCGGAGGTCGTCCCAGACTTGATCGCTCGAGGTCTCCCGGAGGAGATCACTCGAGGTCGCCCCAGACCCCACCAAGGAGGACTGCATGAAGATCGCCGCCCGCCTCACCGCCCTGGCCGGTGCCGGCCTCCTCGTCATCACCCTGGCCGCCTGCGGCAGCGGCTCCGACGAGACCACCCCCGAGCCGGAGACGACCACCACCGCAGAGACGGCCACGCCCACCCCCGGCTCGTCGGCTGCTGAGGTCGACGAGGCGCACAACGACGACGACACGATGTTCGCGCAGATGATGATCGTCCATCACCAGGGCGCCATCGAGATGGCCGACCTGGCCGTGGAGCGGGCAACCGCCGAGGAGGTGCGCACCCTCGCCTCCGACATCTCCGCCGCGCAAGGCCCCGAGATCGAGGAGATGACGTCCTGGCTCGAGGTGTGGGGCGAGGACACGTCGGCGGACCCCACCGGGCACATGGACCACGGCGGGATGGACATGGACGGCATGAGCCAGGCCGAGGCGATGGAGGAGCTGGAATCGCTGTCTGGCACCGATTTCGACCGGCGGTTCCTCGAGCTGATGACCGCTCACCACGAGGGGGCGGTCAGCATGGCCGAGACGGAGCTCGACCAGGGCGAGAACCCCCAGGCACTCGAGCTCGCCCAGCAGATCATCGACGACCAGACCGCCGAGATCGCCGAGATGGAAGAGATCCGCCAGGGCCTCTAGGACGCCGGCCCCGTCGGCGTCACGGCCTCGCAGCTCGCCTCAGCGCCGCGCGCTCCACAGCCATGCGGCGGGCCCGGGCGCCGGGATGGCTCCGAGCTGACGGGCGCGGTCGCCCCACGCGCTGGTCGGCTGGCGACCGGCGTCGGCGGATCGCCCGTTAGCGGCCCGGTGGGCCACGATCCCGGCCACCAGGGCGGCGAGCTCGACCTCGTCGGGGGCGCCGCGGACCACCTGCACGGCCGGCACGCCGTCGGCCGTGGAGCCGCCGACGGCGGTCAGCAGCGCACGGACCACCGCGTCGTCGCCGTCGGCCGGGTCCGCGCCGTCGTCCGAGCCGGCCGGGCCCACGCCGCCGTCCCCTGGAGCGTCCACGCCCTCGTCCCCGGGGGTCGTGTCCAGGTCGTCGTCCCCGCCGGCCAGGTCCACGACGCCGTCGCCACCACCGGCCGGACCGACGGTGCGGCGCCCCCGGCCCGCCGGTTCCCCACCGGCCGACCGGCTCGTCTCGTCGATCGGGGCGGCGCTCACAGCGGGATGTTCCCGTGCTTCTTGGCCGGCCCGGCCGCCCGCTTGGTCCGCAGCGCGCGCAGCGCCCGCACGATCTGGGAGCGGGTCTGCGCCGGCTCGATGACGGCGTCGACGAACCCCCGCTCGGCCGCCTCCCACGGGTTGACGAGGGCCTCCTCGTACTCGGCCACCAGCCGGGCCCGCTCGGCCTCGACGTCCCCGCCGTCGTCGGCCACCTGCTGCAGCCGGCGCCGCTGGAGGATGTTGACGGCCCCGGCGGCGCCCATCACCGCCACCTGCGCGGTGGGCCAGGCCAGGTTGACGTCGGCGCCGAGCTGCTTGGAGCCCATCACGATGTAGGCGCCGCCGTAGGCCTTGCGGGTGATCAGCGTGACGAGCGGGACGGTGGCCTCGGCGTAGGCGTAGATGAGCTTGGCACCGCGGCGGATGATGCCGTTCCACTCCTGGTCGGTGCCCGGCAGGAATCCCGGGACGTCGACGAAGGTGAGGACCGGGACGTTGAACGCGTCGCAGGTGCGCACGAACCGGGCCGCCTTCTCGGCGGCGTTGATGTCGAGGGTGCCGGCCATCTGCCGCGGCTGGTTGGCCACCACCCCCACCGGCCGGCCCTCCACGTGCCCGAAGGCGGTGATGATGTTGGGGGCGTAGCCGGCCTGGACCTCCAGCATCTCGCCGTCGTCCAGGACGTGCTCGACGACGGCGGCCATGTCGTAGGGCTGGTTGTCCGAGTCCGGGACCAGCGTGTCGAGCTCCCGGTCGGCGTCGGTCACGGCCAGGGCCGCGGTCTCGTCCTGCCCCACCGGCCAGGCCGGCGGCTCGGAGAGGTTGTTCGAGGGCAGGTAGGACAGCAGGGCGCGGACGTAGTCCAGCGCGTCGTCCTCGTCGGCGGCCTGGTAGTGCGCGACGCCCGAGCGCTGGTTGTGCGTGGCGGCGCCGCCGAGCTCCTCGAAGCCGACGTCCTCCCCGGTGACGGCCTTGATGACGTCCGGGCCGGTGATGAACATGTTCGAGGTGCCCTCGACCATGACGACGAAGTCGGTCAGCGCGGGGGAGTAGACCGCCCCGCCGGCGGACGGGCCGAGGATGAGGGAGATCTGCGGGATCACCCCGGACGCGGCGACGTTGCGGCGGAAGATCTCGGCGAACTGGGTCAGGGCGGCCACGCCCTCCTGGATCCGGGCGCCGCCGCCGTCGGAGATGCCCACCAGCGGCACCCCGGTGCGCAGCGCCAGGTCCATCACCTTGGTGATCTTCTGGCCGTGCATCTCGCCCAGCGAGCCGCCGAAGACGGTGAAGTCCTGGGCGTAGACGCACACCTGCCGCCCGTCGATCGTGCCGTACCCGGTGACGACGCCGTCGCCGGCGAGGCGCTTCTTGTCCAGCCCGAAGGCGGTGGAGTGGTGGGTGGCGAGCGCGTCCAGCTCGGTGAAGGACCCCGGGTCGAGGAGGGCGTCGATGCGCTCGCGGGCGGACTTCTTGCCCCGCTTGTGCTGCTTCTCGGCGGCCGCGGCGGCCGGCGCGGCGATGCCGGCCTCGTGGCGGGCGGCGAGGTCGGCCAGCTTGTCGGCCGTGGTGGCGGTGGACGCCGCGAGGGTCGAGTCGGTCACGGGTGCCACCGTAGTTGTCGCTTCCCCACCGTTCGCTGCGAAAGGCGCGCGTGTCCGCCGGGCGGGTGTTGTGGGAGGCCCACAACGCGGCGGAGTCGGACGACGGCGGTCGCGGCCACGGGTGGGTCTGCGGGCCTCGGGGGGTGCCGGCCCGACGGCGCCTGGTCTCCTGACGGCGCGCGGTCGCCCGTGACAGCGCCCGGCCGCCAGACGTCGCGGGGAACCACTTCTCGTACGCTGGTAGGGGAGAGGGCGAGAGGTGAGAGGAGACGCGCCATGGCGATCACCGCGAGCGAGGCCCGCAAGAATCTCTTCTCGCTGATCGAGCGGGTCAACGAGGACTCGGCCGCCGTCGAGATCACGTCCCGGCGCGGGGACGCCGTGCTCATCTCCCGCGCGGAGTACGAAACGCTGGCCGAGACCGCCCACCTCCTCCGGGTCCCGGCGAACGCGCGACGGCTCCTCGAGAGCCTGGAGCAGGCGCGGTCGGGCGAGCGCGAGCAGCATGACCTGCTGCGGTGAGGCTGGTCCTCACCCTGCAGGCCCGCCTGCCCGACGGGTAGCCGGACCGTCCGCGCCCGTCGCCGGCCGCCGTCGCGGTCCTCGTGGTTGGCTGCCGTCATGCCCGCCCCGTTCTCCCGGCTGGTCCGGGTGGCCCGCACCGGCTCGACCAACGCGGACCTCCTCGCCGCCGCGGCCGCCGACCCCGGCAGCTGGCCGCACCTCTCGGCCCTGGTGGCCGACTCGCAGGAGGCCGGCCGAGGCCGGACCGGCCGGCCGTGGGTCACCCCGCCCGGCCGCGCGCTGACCGTCTCGGTCCTGCTCCGCCCCCGGGTGCCGGCGGCGCACCTGCCCTGGGTCACCCTGCTCACCGGCCTGGCGGTGCGTCGCGCCACGAGCGACCTGCTCGGCCGGCCCACGGTGGTGAAGTGGCCCAACGACGTCCTCGTCGTCGACGGTGGTGAGCCTGACCTGCCCGGCTGGGGCCGGGACCGGAAGGTGGCCGGGATCCTCGCCGAGGCCGTGCCGGCGGTCCCGCCCGGGGCGGACGACGGTGGGGCGCCGTCGGAGCACCGGGCGGACGACGCCGCCCGGCCGGCCGTCGTCGTCGGCATCGGGGTCAACGTGGCGCAGTCGCCCGGAGAGCTGCCGGTGCCCTGGGCGACCTCCCTGCGCGCCGCCGGGGCGAGCGTCTCGGTGGACGCCGTGCTCACCGCCGTCGGCCAGCACCTCGCCGTCGTCCTGGACCGGTGGGAGGCCGCCGCGGGGGACGCCGGCGCGGCCGGGCTCACCGCCGAGGTCCGGACGGCGTGCCGCACCATCGGCCAGGTCGTCCGGGTGGACCTGCCCGGCGGAGGTGCGCTGGCCGGGACCGCCGTCGACCTCGACGACGCCGGCCGGCTCCTGGTCCGCCGACCGGACGGGGTCCTCGGCGCCGTCGCCGCCGGGGACGTGCAGCACGTCCGGCCCGCCTGACGCCGTCGTCCGGACGGTCCGTCGGCGCAGCGCCAGGGCCGGACGTCGTGGCCCACGTCACGCCGCCCGGGATAATCTCGCCCGGTGAGTGCATCTGCAGGCCGCGGCGCGTGGGCGGGCCCTGTCCCGGGCCTGCCCGCCGAGGACGACATCGGCGAGGCGCGGTCCACCGCGCAGAGCTCCTCGACCGTGCAGGAGCACATCGACGCGCTGCTCGGCGGGCCGGCGAAGTACACCATCGTCGAGCTCGCCGCGCGGGCGGGGGTGACGGTGGACTTCGCCCGCACCTTCTGGCGGGCGATGGCCTTCCCGAACGTCCAGGACCACGTCGTCCTCTTCGGCGACGCCGACGTGGCGGCGCTGCGCGTCATGGGCGAGCTCGTCGCCGACGGCCAGCTCGACGAGTCGACGGTCATCTCCCTGGTCCGCGCGCAGTCCCACATGACCGACCGGCTGGTGCTGTGGCAGAACGAGGCCCTGACCGACCACGCGGCCCGCCGGCTCGGGCTGGACGACGCCTCCGCGCGCCTGGTGGTGCTCGACCGGGTCCCGGCGCTCGTCGACGTGCTCCAGGCCCAGCTGGTCTACTCCTGGCGGCGCCAGCTCGCCGCGCTGCTGGTCCGCACCGAGGCCGAGGTCGCCGAGATGGGCCAGCCGGACACCGACCCGCTGCACCTGCCCCTGCAGCGCGCGCTCGGCTTCGTGGACATGGTGGCCTACACCCGCCGGTCCGCCGAGCTCGGCCCGCGGGCGCTCGCCGAGCTCGTCCAGACCTTCGAGTACACCTCCCGGGACGTCATCACCACCCGCGGCGCGCGGGTCGTCAAGACGATCGGTGACGCCGTCCTCTACGTCGCCGACGACCTGCCCACCGCCGCCGCCGTCGCCGTGGACCTGGTGGAGGCCCTCGGCGCCAAGCCGAACATGCTCCCGGTCCGCGCCTCCGTGGTGTGGGGCCGGGTGCTGTCCCGCAACGGGGACGTCTTCGGCCCCACCGTCAACCTCGCCTCGCGGCTGGTCGACGTCGCCCCGCCCGGCGCGATCCTGCTGGACAAGGACACCGCCGACGCGCTGACCGCCAGCCCCGCCGGCCGGGAGTACACGATGGTGCCCCGCCAGGTCGCCGAGCTGCAGGGAGTGGGCGAGGTGGCGCCGATCGAGCTGCGCCGCCTGCCCCGCTGAGCCGCAGCCGGCAGAGCGGACCGAGGCCGCCGGCCGCCGTCGCCGCCGCCGTCGTCGTGGGCACACTGCCGGGCGCCGTCGACCCACACCGTGACCTGGGCCACGTCCCCGGGTGAGCAATGCTTGACCGGATTTTGACTCTCTGTCCTACCATGACCAGGTGACCAACGTGCTGCTCGTCGAGGACGACCCCGCCATCGCCGAACCGCTCACCCGCGCGCTCGGCCGGGAGGGGTACGAGGTCCGGCCGCACGGCACCGGGCAGTCGGCCATCGACGACCTCGGCAACGGCGCGGACCTCGTCGTCCTCGACCTGGGCCTGCCGGACATGGACGGCCTGGACGTCGCCCGGCACATCCGCAACCAGGGGCTGACCCTGCCGATCCTCGTCCTGACCGCACGGGCCGACGAGGTCGACCTCGTCGTCGGCCTGGACGCCGGGGCGGACGACTACGTCACCAAGCCGTTCCGGCTCGCCGAGCTCCTCGCCCGGGTGCGGGCGCTGCTGCGCCGCGCCGGCGGGGACGTCACCGACGAGGACGAGCTCATCGCCCAGGACGTGCGCGTCGACGTCGCCGCCCACCGCGCCTTCCGCGGCAGCCGCGAGCTGCACCTGACCGCCAAGGAGTTCGAGCTGCTCCGGGTGCTGGTCCGCGACGCCGGCTCCGTGGTGGGCCGCGAGACCCTGATGCGCGAGATCTGGGGCACCGACCCGGTCGGGTCGACCAAGACCCTGGACATGCACATCTCCTGGCTGCGCCGCAAGCTCGGCGACGACGCCAACGACCCCCGCTACATCACGACCGTGCGGGGGATGGGCTTCCGCTTCGAGACCTCCCGGGGCTAGCCGGCCGTGCGCGCCCGCGCCATCCACATGATCGTCGTGGCCGTGACGGTCGCGGTGCTCATCCTCGGGGTGCCGATGGCCGTCTTCGGTGCGCTGTTCGTCTGGAACAGCGAGCGCGCCACCCTGGACCTGCGCGCCTCGGCCCTGTCCCGCTCGGTCGAGCGCCGGCTGGTCAACGGCGAGCCGCTCGAGGACGTCATGCTCGAGCCGTGGGTGGCCGGCGGGTCCTACCTGCCGGCCTCGATCCTGGTCCGCGGCCCTGGCCCGCAGGGCGGGGAGTACAGCGCCGGCCCGGACCTCACCGACCGGGTGGTCCGCTCGCTGCAGATCACCCCCTCGGGGGCCACCGTGCGGATGGAGGTCGACGCCGGGGCGGTGCGCTGGCGGGCCGCCCGGGTGGTCCTGTTCGTCACCGCCGGCGCCGCCGTCGCGCTCGCGGTGGGCGTCGTGGTGGCCCGTCGGCAGGCCCGCAAGCTCTCCGCCCCGCTGATCTACCTCGCCGCCTCCGCCGAGCAGGTCGGCTCGGGCACGGTCCGGCCCCAGCTGCGGCCGTCCGGGGTGGAGGAGATCGACCTGGTCGCGGCCGAGCTGGTCCGCACCGCCGACCGGCTCGCCGGGCGCCTGGCCGCCGAGCGGCAGTTCGCCGCGGACGCCTCGCACCAGCTGCGCACCCCGCTCACGGCGCTGTCCATGCGGCTGGAGGAGATCGAGGCCCTCAGCGAGCAGGAGGAGGTGCGCGAGGAGGCGCGGATCTCCCTCGAGCAGGTCGAGCGCCTCACCGGGGTCGTCGACGACCTGCTCAAGACCTCCCGCTCCACCGCCGGCGGCACCACCGAGGCGGTGCACCTCGACGACGTCTTCGCCCAGCAGCGGGAGGAGTGGGCCAAGGCGTACCGCAAGGCCCGCCGGCAGCTGGTCTTCGACGACGCCGCCGGGCTGGCCGTGCTGGCCAGCCCCGGCTCGCTCGCCCAGGTGCTGGCCACCCTCCTCGAGAACGCCCTGAAGTACGGCGACGGCACCACGAAGGTCGTCTCTCGCCGTGCACCCACCGGCAACGGGGTCTTCATCGACGTCTCCGACGAGGGCCCCGGCGTCGACGACGAGATCGCCCCGGACATCTTCACCAAGCACGTCTCCGGCGGCACCGGCACCGGGCTCGGCCTGGCGCTGGCCCGCGACCTGGTCGAGGCCGACGGCGGCCGGCTCGAGCTCGCGCAGCGCCGCCCGCCGATCTTCCGGATCTTTCTCAACGCGGTGCCGGCCGCGCTCGACCCCGACGTCGTGCTGCCCCAGGGGGCGCTGGTGTCGGCGGGCCGACGGCGACGGCGGCGGTGAGCCGGTCGGGGCGGGTCCGGCGGCGCTGACGTCGGGGCGAGGCGGGTGCTGCTGAGGCCCGCCCGGATACGGCCGCGTGCGCCCGGCCGGGGGGCCGTCGTAGGCGCCGGTGCTGGGCGGACCGGTTCCCCCGCCCGGGTGAGGCGCCGCCGCCGCGGCCGCTGCGAGACTGGCCGCATGCGGCTGGTGCGGGCGGTGCTCGGCGGCGCGGCTCTGCGCGGCGGGGTCTTCCTGCTCGGTGGCGGCATCGTCTGCGGCGCCTACCTCCTGCTCGGCGTGGGGTTCGCCCAGATGTACGCCGACCCGACCGTGCCGGTCGGGGCCGTGACCGTGCTGCTCCTCGTCACCGCCGCCATCGCCCTGGCCCCGCCGTTCCTGCACCCGGTCTCGGCGCTCGAGGTCGCCGCGGCACGGGCGCTGCTGGACGCGGACCTGCCCGAGGAGTCCCCGCCGCCCGGTCGTGCCCGCGGCGCCGCCTGGTACCTGGTGCACCTCCTGGCCGGCACCGCGGCGACCCTCGCGCTGCTCACCGCCGTGCCGGTCGCCGTCGCGCTCGTACTCCACGCGGCCGGGCCGGGCGCCGGGCTCGAGGCGACCCTCGGCCCGCTGACCGGGCTGCCGGCGACCCCAGCCGTCGCCCTCGCCGCCGTGCTGCTCCTCGTGCCGCCGGTCGTCATCGCCCTGCTCGGCGAGGGGCTGCGCCGGCTGGCGCCCCGGCTGCTCGGACCCTCCGCCGCCGCGGTCGCGGCCGCCACGATCGCCCGGCTGGAGTCGGACAAGCGCGCGCTCGCCGCCCGCAACCACCTCGCCCGCGAGCTGCACGACACGGTCGGCCACGCGCTGACCGTCACGACCCTCCAGGCGACCGCCGCCGCCCGCGCGTTCGACCGGGACCCCGGGTTCGCCCGCTCGGCGCTCGGCGCCATCGAGGAGACCGGCCGGGCCGCCGTCGCCGACCTCGACCGGGTCCTGGGGCTGCTCCGCGCGGGCGAGGACGCCGGCGGGCAGCGCGGCACCCGGCCCCTCGCCGACGTCCCCGCGCTCGTCGCCGCCGCCCGGGCCACCGGGGCCCGTATCGACCTCGACCTCTCGATCGGTGACGCCGAGCTCGCTGCCGTGACCTCCCGCGAGGCCTTCGCCGTCGTGCAGGAGGGGCTGACCAACGCCCTGCGGCACGGCGACGGCACGGTCGGCGTCGCCGTCGTCGCGGCCAGGGGAGGGCTCGAGGTGACCGTGCGTAACGGGCTGGGCCGCGCTGCCCGCGGCCCGCGGGACGGTGGCCCGCCGGGCGG
This sequence comes from Georgenia sp. TF02-10, assembly GCF_022759505.1. Lineage (NCBI taxonomy): Bacteria > Bacillati > Actinomycetota > Actinomycetes > Allobogoriellales > Allobogoriellaceae > Georgenia > Georgenia sp. TF02-10. Next base: position 1,216,003 of record NZ_CP094289.1, read on the forward strand.
TGGTCCGCGCGGCGGTGGCCGCGGGCTCGCTGGCCTGCGCGACCGGGTCGCGCTCGTCGGCGGGACGCTGACGGCCGGTCCGGAGGACGGCCGGTGGGTGCTGCGGGCCTGGCTGCCCGGGTGGCCGGGGGAGGAGGTGGCCGGGTGATCCGGGTGCTCATCGCGGACGACGAGGCGCTGGTGCGATCGGGGCTGCGGGTGGTCGTCGACGGCGAGGACGACCTGTCGGTCGTCGGCGAGGTGGCCGACGGCGCCGACGTACCGGACGCCGTCGCCCGGCTGGCGCCCGAGGTCGTCCTCATGGACGTGCGCATGCCGAGGCTGGACGGCATCGCCGCCACCCGCGCGCTCGTCGAGCGGCGCGAGCGCACCGGCGCCGGCGCGCCGAAGGTCGTGGTGGTCACCACCTTCGAGAACGACGACTACGTCCTCGACGCGCTCCGCGCCGGGGCGAGCGGGTTCGTGCTCAAGCGGGCCCGGCCGGAGGAGGTCCTGGAGGCCATCCGGGTCGTCGCCCGCGGCGACTCGCTCCTCTTCCCCGCCGCGGTGCGGCGGCTGGCGGTGGCGCACGCCCGACCGGGCGGGGACCGGCTGGCCGGCGCCGGGCTGACCGAGCGGGAGCAGGAGGTGCTCCGGCGCGTGGCGGCCGGGCGGTCCAACGCCGAGATCGCGGCGGAGCTGTTCCTCGGCGTGGAGACGGTCAAGACGCACGTGGCGCACGTGCTCGCCAAGCTCGGCGCCCGGGACCGGACCCAGGCGGTCGTCGCCGCCTACGAGTCCGGCTTCGTCCGGCCCGACCCCTGAGGCACCGGTCCCTCGGACGAGGGACGGGCCACCGCGGCGTTCACCCCGGCGGGGGGTCCGGGGGGCCATGCGCCTCGCGCAGGCTGCTCGAATGGAAACCGAACCAGCAAGCACCGAGCCTGCGCGCCGGACCGAGCCTGCACGCCGGACCGGCCCCCGTACCGACCGATCCGCGCGCCGCACCCTCCGGGTGGCCCGGGCGGCGCCCGTCTACTGGGCGCTCGTCGCCGTCCTCGCCGGCACCCTCCTCGCGACCGGGACCAGCCTCGCCGTCGGCTCCGCCCAGCCCGGCACCGACGCGTCGGTGCTCGGCGGCGTCCCGCCCGCGGTCGTCACCGCGGCGGTCGGCGCCCTCGGGCTGCTCCTCGCGGTGGCCGGGGCGGCCATGCTCGGCGCGACCGCACAGCCGGCCCGGCCCGGACGTGCCCTCCGCGCCGCGGTCCTCGCCGCCGGGTGGACGGTCCCGGCCGCGGCCGTCGTCGCGTTCGTCGACGCCCAGCTGCTGTCCCTGGCCGGCTACCTGCCGGTCCTGCTCCTGCTCGCGCCGTTCCTGGAGGGCGTGCGCGACGCCCTCGGTCAGGTCCTCGAACCGGCCACGCTGCTGCAGGTGGTCGTGGTCGTCGGCGTCGTCCTGTGGGCGCACACCGTGCTGCTCTACCAGCGGGCGACGGCGTCCGGCGGCCCGCCCGGGTGGGCCCGGCCCGCCGCGGCCGCGCGGTGGGGCAGTACGGCGGCGTACGTCGCGGCCGCCATCCCCACGCTCTACGCCCTGACCCGGTTCACCTGGCTGGTCTACCCGCTGGGGTTCGACCGCCAGGCGTGGGAGGCCGGCCGGGCCGACGGGTCCCTCCTCCCGGGCATCTGGCTCGGCGTGTTCGCGCTCCTCGGCGCGCTGCTCACCGTCGGGCTGACCCGGCCGTGGGGCGACGTCTTCCCGCGCTGGATGCCCGTCGTGGGCGGGCGGACGGTGCCAGTGGGGGCGGCCGTCGTCCCGGCCTCCGTGGTGGCGGTGCTGATCGTGCCGGCCGGCGTCTCGATGACCCTGCAGCTCCTCGCCGCCCCCGCGGGCCCCGTCACGGAGAACTGGGGCGCCATCGGTCCGACGTTGCTGTGGCCGCTGTGGGGCCTCGCCCTCGGCGCCGCCGCGCTCGGGTACTACCTGCGTCGGCGCGGCGAGGAGAGCGCCACCGCGGGGCCCGGGTCCGCCGTGAAGACCACGTACCGGTAGCACAGGTACCGGAACGCGGTCCCGAGCACGAGGCCCACGCCGTTGGCGGCGATGTTGTCCGCCAGCGGCGAGGTCAGCCCGAGCAGGTAGTGGCTCACGGCCAGGCAGCCGACGGCGATCGCCATGCCGCCGAGGTTGACCAGGGCGAAAATGGTCAGCTCGCGGCCGCGGGAGGGCTGGCGGGTGGCGGAGAAGGTCCAGTACCGGTTGCCCAGCCAGGCCACCAGCACGGAGACGGCCACGGAGACCATCTTGGCCGTCAGCGGCTTGGGCCCGAGGAGCTCGCCCGGCCCGAACCGCAGCAGGTTGAACAGGCCGACGTCGACGACGAAGGCCAGCCCGCCCACCATGGCGAAGCGGCCGAGCTCGACCAGCCAGGTCCGCAGGCTCTGGCCGCGGAGGAACCGGTGCACCAGCGCGGCGGGGCGGGCCCGGCGGTGGCCGGCCGCGGCTGCCGCGGCGGGGCCGGTGGCGGTGGGCGCACGGTGGGCGCCACCCGCGGCCGTGGCCGTACGGTCCGGACCGGGCGCAGCCGTGCCTGCGCCGTCGGAGCCGCTCGCAGCCGCGCCCGCGCCGTCGGGACCGCCCGCCGCGGTGGCCGCGCCGTCCGCACCGGTGCCGCCGACGATCCCGTCGGTGCCCCGGCGGCCGGTGGCCACCGCCGTCGTCGCGGCGGCGCCGGGACCCTCGGTGCGGGACGTCGTCACCCTGGCAGGGTAACGACGATTAGGCTGCCCCACCGTGGGAGCTCCGGTGGTCGCGGTCGTGGGTGGGGGCCAGCTGGCCCGGATGATGCAGCCGCCGGCGGTGGCCCTGGGCGTGCACCTGCGCGTGCTCGTGGAGTCGGCGACGGCGGCCACCGCCCAGGTCGCGCCGGACGCGCCGGTCGGCGCCGCGGCCGACGAGCGGGCGCTGCGCGAGCTCGTCGCCGGCGCCGACGTGCTCACCTTCGAGCACGAGCACGTCCCCGGCGACGTGCTCCGTCGGCTGCAGGCCACCGGCGTCCCGGTCCGCCCCGGCCCCGACGCCCTGGTGCACGCCCAGGACAAGATCGTCATGCGCCGTCGGTTGACCGAGCTCGGCGTGCCCTGCCCGGCGTGGGCGGCGGTCACCGACGCCGACGAGCTCACCGCCTTCGGCGAGGAGACCGGGTGGCCGGTCGTCGTCAAGACCGCCCGGGGCGGATACGACGGGAAGGGCGTGCGGGTGGTGACGTCGGCGGACCAGGCCGCCGACTGGCTCGCTGCGCTGGAGCCCGGGCAGGCCCTGCTCGCCGAGGAGCACGTGCCCTTCACCCGCGAGCTCGCCGTCCTCGTCGCCCGCCGACCGTCCGGCGGTCCGGGCGGCGGCGGGGAGGTCCGGGCCTGGCCGGTGGTGCAGACCATCCAGGCCGACGGTGTGTGCGCCGAGGTCCTCGCGCCGGCACCGGGTCTGCCGCCCGAGACCGCCGACCGGGCGCAGGCGATCGGCGAGCGCATCGCCACGGGCCTGGGTGTCACCGGCGTCCTCGCCGTGGAGCTCTTCGAGGTGGCCGGACCCGGGGGAGACAGCCGGCTGGTGGTCAACGAGCTGGCCATGCGCCCGCACAACTCCGGGCACTGGACCATCGACGGTGCGGTGACCAGCCAGTTCGAGCAGCACCTGCGCGCCGTGCTCGACCTTCCGCTGGGGGAGACGACGCCCACGGCGCCGCACGCCGTCATGGTCAACCTCCTCGGCTCCGCCCGCCCCGAGCCCCGCGCGGCGTACCCCGAGCTCATGGAGCAGTTCCCGAGCGCGAAGGTGCACCTGTACGGCAAGGAGGTGCGACCGGGCCGCAAGCTCGGCCACGTCACCGTCACCGGCCCCGACTCCGCCGCCGCCCGAAAAACGGCTCGGGCCGCCGTCGCCCTGCTGCGCGGCGACGGCCCCGGTGCCGCGCAGGTTGGCGACGACGACCGGGACCGGGTGGACCGCTGACCGATCCGTGGCGTCCGCGAGCGTCCGCGGCAAGAAGTGGCTCCCGCCGCTGACATGCTCGGGCCGCCAGATCCCGACTGCGGGCGAACGATCGGCCGCTCTCCACTACTGAGCAGAGGTACGTGATCAGTAGGGCGGGTCTTCGGGTATGTGGCCGTTTGCGTCGGGGTACATCTCGCGGGGGTAAGGCGGGCTGCCGCGGCTGCTGCCGGGACTGTGCTTGCCGTCGCCGGAGCCGCCGCCGGGGCTGTCGGGGGGTGGGGGGAGGCCGGGGGGTCGGTGGGCCGGGCGGGTGTAGCGGTGGCCGGTGGGGGCGATCTAGGTGGTGGCGCCGGTGGCGGGGTCGCGGATGACGTCCCAGAGCTTGGTGGTCTTCAGCCCGTGGTGGGTGCGGCAGCCGGGCCCGAGCTTCTCCGGGGAGGTCTGCACCAGGTCGGTGCGGGTGTGGTCGAACTGTTGAGTCGGCCTGGGGCGCGGTGCCCGGATTGCGCCGGGTCCGTTTCCCCAGGCCGCTCGCCGAACCGGACGTGCGGCTCTCACCGCATCCGGCTCTCCACGGTGTCCTGCTCAGGCGGTCGGTCCAGCAAGGGCCCAGGGAGTGGGGATCGCACCCCGGTAGCGGTACCGGGTGACCGGTACCGCGGCGGGGTCGAACATCTCGATCCCGTCCGCGTGGATGGGTCGCCACCGCCCGGTGGGGGTGGTGAGCCATCGGCGGACGTCCGCCCACTTCCAGCGGTGGAGTTGCCGCTGCCAGCGCACGAGCCGTGACCACAGGTACTGGCTGAGGCGGTGGAAGGTGAGTTTGGCTGCGGCGTGCTGGAAGTAGTTGGTCCAGCCACGCAGGATCTGGTTGAGCCGGATCAGCGTGGCTCCGAGGCCTTGCTGTGATGTCCTGTTGGTAAGGGTACGGACCTTCGTCTTGACCGACCGCAGGGGTCGGTCTGCGATGAAGGTGTAGACGTACCACTTGTTGGTGCCTCGCTTCCGGCGCCGCTGGATGCGGAACCCGAGGAAGTCGAAGCCGTCGTGGATGTTCACCACCTGGGTCTTGGCCTCGGAGAGCACCAGGCCCATGGGCGCGATCACCTCCGCGACGTGCTCGCGCAGGGCGAGGGCGTCCTCGCGGGTGCCGTTGACCATGACCACGAAGTCGTCCGCGTAGCGGATGATCCGGTGGTTGGCCTGGCCCCGCTTGATCCGCCCCTGGCGTTTGCCACGGGTGTCCATCCGTCCGCCGGGCTGCCAGTCTGCGTGCAGGGCCTCGTCGAGGACCGACAGCGCGATGTTGGCGAGCAACGGCGAGAGGATGCCCCCTTGCGGGGTCCCCGTCGCGGTGTCCTCGTACTGGCCGAGTTCGGTGAGGAGCCCGGCCTTGAGGAACGCCCGGACGAGTGCGACGACGCGTTTGTCCTTGACCCGGCCACGGACCCGCCCGAGCAGGGCGGTGTGGTCGATCCGGTCAAAGCACGCCTCGATGTCCGCGTCCAGCACCCACCAGTACCGCTTGGTGCCGAACAGGTGGATCTCGGCGATCGCGTCCTGCGCCCGCCTACGGGGCCGGAACCCGTAGGAGACCGGCTGGAAGTCGGCCTCGAAGATGGGTTCCAGCACCAGCTTCAACGCGGCCTGGACGACCCGGTCCGCCACGGTGGGGATCCCCAGCCGGCGGACCTTGCCGCCGGTCTTGGGGATCCGCCGTTCGCGGACCGGCTCCGGGCGGAACGTGCCCGTCCGGACCTGCTGGCGCAGGTCCTCCAGGAACACCGGCACACCGATCCCGGTCTCGATCCGGGCGACCGTCAGGCCGTCCGAACCAGCCGTTCGCGCCCCGGTGTTGCCCGCGACCCGGTCCCACGCCACTTCCAGCGTGGCCGGGTCGTGCACGAGGTTGAACAGGTCATCGAACCGGCGGCCGGGGTCGGCCACCGCCCAAGAGTGCAGCCTGGTCTGAATCTGCGATACCCACCGGTGCGGATCGCTCCGCGACGGTGGTGCGCCGGTGTTCACCGGTGCGTCTTTCACTGTGACAACTCCTTGCTGCTCGATACCGCTGCCGCCCTTCGCCATGTGACCGGCTTTCCCGGACTCGGACTACTACGGCGGCTCCGTCCCGTCCCGGACCGATCGGCCGACGGTGGGCCCAGCCCGCTGTCCGCGCTGGCTGCGCGACCAGGGGGCGGGACCGGGACGGTTCCCGTGTTCACTTGTTGATCGCTCGACGGAGGAGGCACCCGACTATGACCCTGCGACATCGCCACGGCTACGCCGCAGACCTTCACCATGGCCTTCCTTTTCGCTCGAAGACACGTCCGGGAAGTTCCCCACCCCGTGAGGTGTGGGTGCGCGTCGCATCCGGCCCAGATCCGCCAGGTTCGGGCCGGTTGACCATCGAGGGCCGTAAAGACGCCGGTTTCTTGCGTATACCTTTCCGTCACGCTCGCCCCACCCGCGCCGTCTGGCAGTACCGGCCCGTCAGGGCTTTGTCAGGGCCGCTTGCCACCCGATCCCGGCACCTCCCGGGTCAGGCTGCCCTCAGCTTCACCGTCCTGCTGCGACAGGCCGGCGGCGCAGGTCTCTCACCTCCGCTCGATCAACAGGCGCCTCACGGCGCACCGTCGATGTGGTCCAGGTCGCACAGCCAGGCCGGCTGCCGGCAGCCGTGGAAGGTGCATTCGGGGTTCTGGGCGATGACGGTGCGGCCGATGACCGCGCCGGGCTTGTAGGCCCGGGTGCCGACCGCGGTGACGTGCCCGCCGGGGTCGGTGTACACCGCCCGCCAGGTCGCGTCCTTCGCGATGGTCCGGGCGAGGTCGGCGGAGATCGGGCCGTACCCGGCCAGGTGCGCGGGGGCCTCGTCCAGGCCGTGCAGGGTGGTGGCGGCGACGGTGACCATCAGGTGCGGGTGGTACGGGCCCCGCTTGGGCAGCGGGAGCCCGCCTGGGGTGGTGCCCTGGTCCAGGAGGGTGGTGAAGACGTCGGCGAAGGCGTCGGCGCGGCGCTGGTCCAGGGTGCGGGGGTCTCCGGGGGTGCGGGCCGCGGCCGCGAGGGCGTCGACGGCGACCCGGGTGGCCTCGGCGGCGTCGGCGCGCAGGTACGCCGAGACCCACGCCATCTGGTCATCCGCCGGCGTGACCTCGACCCGCCGGTCGGCGTAGGCCCGCTTGCGGCGCTTGGCGCCGATGTCCGGGTCGGTGCCGAGGGCGGCCTGGCGGACCTGCTGGCGGAGCTGGGAGGCGGAGAGGTCTTTCGCCTGCTCGATCAATCCTGGGAGGAGGCGGCGTCGGTCGTCGTCGGGCAGGCAGGGCTCGGCGAAGAGCAGGACGTCGGCTTTCTTCGGGTCCACCGCCCCGGTCTGAAGGGCGTCGGCGACCACGGGGTGGGTGTCCAGGCCGGCGGCGAGGGCGACCTTGGCCTCGGCGGCGTACTGGGTGGTGGCCAGGCGGGCCTGGAGCTCATACGTCGCCGAGCTCAGCTTGCCCACCATCCCCAGCGTCCGGCGGTCGTGCAGGCGGCGGTTGACCAGCTCGGAGACCGCCCTGGCCTGGCGGTGGGTGGCCCAGGCGATGATCCGTTCCCACCCGGCGACCGCCTCGACCAGCACGCCGGGGTCGACGTCGGCCAGCGGCAGGTCGAGCAGATCCGCCGCCAGGGCCAGGCCCGGCACCCGGGCCTCCAGCTCGGCGGCCGGGGTGCCGGCCGGGGCGAAGTACGCCTCCCCCGGCACCTCGTAGACCACCCGCTGCCCCGCCACCGCCGGGGCCGGGTAGTACTCGACCCGGTCGAGGACCTGGACCAGCTGACCCAGACCATCCCGCCGCCAGCACCCCCACCAAGACGCCCCACCGCTGGCCGGGCCGGCCGGGCCGGTCTCGCGCGGGAGGCCTGCGCCGGCCCGGCGGGCGTCCTCGGCGACCTCACCGGGGGCGGTGGTCACCGGTGCCACCGAAGCTAGCTGCAGGGACCGGGCCAGGGCCCGCTCCACCCCGCTGCCGCCACGCACCGGCCCGGCGGCGAGGCCGGCCGCGACCGCCCCTGCCCGGGCTCTGCGGAGAACGCCTGCGTCCATACCCCGAACGTAGCGGCGGCCACTGACGTTGAAGGATGTAAGGGCCTCGTCGGGGGTGTGACCCGGGCACTGACTGACGTCCCTGCGGGGACTGTCCTGAACATGATCCGTCCACCCTCGGCGGGGCACCAAGCACGCCGGCCAGAGGGGCATGACCTCATATGAGCCCGACCAACGGTCCCGTCAACGTCCTGTCTGCCCGCCTGGCCGGTGTGCCCGTCCGTCACGGAAAGAGGCATCACCACTCATGGCCAGCGCTCCTGCTGCTGTCATCGCCGGCGTGGACACCCACGCCGACACCCATCACGTCGCCGTGGTCGCCGCGGCGACCGGCACCCGGCTCGGGGACGCGAAGTTCCCCACCACCGAGGCCGGCTACGGCGACCTGCTGAGGTTCATCACCAGCCACGGGCAGGTCACCACCGTCGGGATCGAGGGCACGAACTCCTACGGCGCGGGGCTCTCCCGCCACCTGCGCAGCGCCGGGGTGAAGGTCGCCGAGGTCCTGCGCCCGGCCCGCCAGGTCCGCCGCCGCCACGGCAAGTCCGACCCGATCGACGCCTACGCCGCCGCCTCCGCCGTGCTGGCCGGGGACCGCCTGCCAGCCCCCAAGGCCGCCGACGGGGACGTAGAGGCCATCCGCGCCCTGCACCTGGCCCGCCGCTCGGCGGTCAAGGCCCGCGCCAACACCCAGCGGCAGATCAAGAGCCTGCTCGTCACCGCCCCCGAGAAGATCCGCGCCCAGGTCCGCAACCTCACCGACACCGAGCTCCTCACCCGCCTCGCCGCCACCCGGCCGGCCCCGGCCACCGCCGGCGTCGAGGCCGCGACCCTGACGGCGCTGCGCCACCTCGCCCGCCGCCACCGCTACCTCACCGAGGAGATCACCGAGCTCGAGGCCGACCTCGACACCCTCCTGCGCCGGGCCGCCCCGGCCCTGCTCGCCACCAAGGGCATCGGCACGGTCACCGCCGCCCAGCTCCTCGTCACCGCCGGGGACAACCCCGACCGGCTCACCAGCGAAGGCTCCTTCGCGGCCCTGTGCGGCGCCGCGCCCATCCCGGCCTCCTCCGGCAAGACCGTGCGCTACCGGCTCAACCGCGGCGGAGACCGCCACGCCAACGCCGCCCTGTACCGCATCGTCCTGGTCCGCATGTCCTGCGACCCCCGCACCAAGGCCTACGTCGCCAAGCGCACCACCGAGGGCAAGGACACCAAAGAGATCATCCGCTGCCTCAAGCGCACCATCGCCCGGGAGGTCTACCACCTCCTGACCCACCCCGCCCCGGTCCCCCGCACCGAGGACCTGCGCCCCCTACGCAACGCCAAGCACATCACCCTGCAAGCCGCCGCCGACCACTTCGGCACCTGGCCCACCGTCATCTCCCGCCTCGAACGAGGACTCAGCCGCAACGACACCCTCGCCGACGCCTACCGCCACTGGCTCCACGCCGCTTGACAGCAATAGGAGCATCACCGCCGCCGCGGCTACCCACACCCTTGGCACGACGCCGACCGGCGGAGGCGCGGCCGGTGACGCTGAGCGCCGGGCTCGGTGCCTCGATCGGGGCGCGGCGGGGAACGTCTTCGGCCATGCCCCGAACGTAACCGCCGCCACCGACATCCCCGCCGCCGCTACCCACACCTCCGAGACCGCGCCCGGTCTCGCGGCCGGGAGCGGCACCAGGCGGCAGGCTGGGCGCCTCGATCGGAGCAGGGCGGGGAACGTCGTCGTCCATGTCCCGAACGTAACCGCCGCCACCGACATCGCCGGCCCGCAGAAGGCAGCAGCCACCACGCGGGTGGCAGGTGTGGCGGCCTCCTGGTGGGTGGCCGCTCGAGCACCCGGGCAGCCGGCGCCGGGCACCGAGGGGGCGGCCGTTCTCGGCGGTGCCAGGATGGGCCGGGAGTGCCGGGACGGGCCCGGCCGGGAGCGGGAGGCAGTGGTGGGCGCCGTCGTCGGGATCGTGATGGGCTCGGACTCGGACTGGCCGGTGATGCGGGACGCCGCCGAGGCCCTCGCCGACCTCGACGTCGAGACGGAGGTCGACGTCGTCTCCGCCCACCGCATGCCGGCCGAGATGCTCGACTACGGCGCCGCCGCCGCCGACCGGGGGCTGCGGGTGCTCATCGCCGGCGCCGGCGGGGCGGCGCACCTGCCCGGGATGCTCGCCGCCGTCACCCCGCTGCCGGTCATCGGGGTGCCGGTGCCGCTGCAGCACCTGGACGGGCTGGACTCCCTGCTCTCCATCGTGCAGATGCCGGCCGGGGTCCCGGTGGCCACGGTCTCCATCGGCGGGGCCCGCAACGCCGGGCTGCTCGCCGCCCGGATCCTCGGCGCCGGGGAGGGCGCGGACGCCGCCCGCCTGCGGGCGGCGATGGTCACCTACCAGGACGGCCTGCGCCAGACCGCGCAGGACAAGGGGGCCCGGCTCCGCGCCCAGCGCGGCACCCGGCTCGGCTTCGGCACCTGACCGACGGGCAGCGACCCTTCGCCAGCGAGCGGGCCACGGCCTGGGGGCCGGCAGGACCCCCGACCGGGGCGTCGCCCTCGTTCTCTCGCGACCGGCCCTCGCCGGGCAGCCGCCAGCGGCTCAGGCCCAGGTGAACAGCGGGTCCCCGGCGCGGAGCGTGCCACCCGGCTGGGCGACCATCGTCAGGGCGTCGGCGCCGGCCTCCATCGCCACGACCGGGACGACGGGGGAGCGGCCGCCCCGCTCGATCTCGGCCGGGTTCCAGCTCACCAGGACCTGACCGGCGCTGACCGTCTCGCCCTCCGCCACGTGCAGGGTGAACCCCTCGCCCTTGAGCTGGACGGTGTCCAGCCCGAGGTGGACGAGCACCGCCCGTCCCCCCGGCTCCTGGACCACGTAGGCGTGCGGGTGGAGCTTGAGGAGCTTCCCCGAGATCGGCGCGACGGCGTCGACCACCCCGTCCCGCACGGGGTCCACGGCCAGGCCCGGGCCGACGATGGCGCCGGCGAAGACCGGGTCGGGCACGTCCGACATCGCCAGCGCGGTACCCGGCAGGGGGCAGAGCACGTCCAGCGCGCTCACCGCAGGTCCTCGATGTCCTCGGCGATGGTGTCCGCCTGGGGCCCGACGATCACCTGGACCGCGTCGCCCTGGACCAGCACGCCGTGGGCGCCGGCGCCGCGCAGCGCGGCCTCGTCCACCCGGCCCGGGTCCTGGACCTCCACCCGCAGCCTGGTGATGCAGGCCTCCAGGTCGAGGATGTTGTCGCTGCCGCCGAGGCCAGCGAGGATCGCCTCCGCCGTGTCCATGTGCTCCCCTTCGGGTGGGTCCGCCGCCCGGGTGGGGGAGGCAGGTCCGGGCCCGCGGTGGTCCAGACGTCTAGATCACAGCGCGCGTGCCGTGCACGTGTCAAGCGGGACCGGGGTCGCCGTCCAGCGACGGGGCCGACGGCGGCTCGCCCGTCCGTGCGCCCGACGGCGGCTCGCCGTCCGTGCGCCCGACGGCGGCCAGCGCGCCAACGCCGGTCCGTCACTCCTCGGGCTCCCGGCCCCACAGCTCCTCCAGGTCGCTGGCCAGGGTGTCCGCCTCCGGCCCGACGACCACCTGGACCACCCGGCCGCGGAGGAGGAACCCGTGGCAGCCGGCGGCCCGCAGGGCTGCCGGGTCCACCCGGACCGGGTCCACGACCTCGGCGCGCAGCCGGGTGACGCACGGCTCGATCTCGCGGATGTTGTCGGCCCCGCCGAGGGCGGTGACGATCAGCTCGACGTCCTTCATGACAGACCTCCCTTGGCGTGCACGGGCAGCGGCCGGCCCGACCCGGCGCCCGACCGCCACGGCGGCGCCACCGCCGGGCTGGGCGGGCTGACCGGCGCCCACAGGGCGTACCGGTCCCCGCGGTAGATCGACCTGGCGTAGGACACCGCGACGTTGGCGCTGAAGGTGCGCCGGGTGATGAGCAGCCCCGCCGCGCCGTCGGGCACGCCGAGCAGGGCGGCCGAGCGGTCCCGGACCGTCACGGCCTCGATCACGTCCTCGCCCCACGACGGCGGGTAGCCGTGCTGGGCCAGGGCGGCGAACGTGCCGTCGGCGTGCTCGGCGTCGAGCAGGCCGGGCACCAGGTCCGCCGGGACCCAGTTCTCCTCCAGCGCCATCGGCACCCCGTCGGCGACCCGGACCCGGTGCAGGTAGTACACCCCGGCCCCGGCGGGGCGCTCGAGCGCCGCGGCGACCTCGGCCGGCGCGGCCACCTGCGCGGCGGTGAGCACCCGGGAGCTCGGCTCCATGTGCCGCCGGCGCATCTCCTCGTCGAAGGAGGTCAGCCGCAGCTGCATGTCCACCTTGGGCTGCGCCACGAAGGTCCCGCGGCCCTGGACCCGCTCGAGCAGCCCGTCCACGACCAGCGCGTCCACGGCCTGGCGCACCGTCATCCGGGAGACGCCGAAGCGCTCGCACAGCTCCCGCTCCGACGGGATCTTGCTGCCCGGCGGCGCCAGCCCGTCCTCGACCAGGCCGAGGAGGTACTCCCGCACCGTCGTGTACTTCATCCCGCGCTCCTTCCCCGCCCGCCGTCGACGCACCAACCACCCCGCCCGCCGTCGGACGCACCAGCCCCGTCCACCGCCACCAGCCGGCCCGGCGACGGCGCCCGGCCCGGCCGGACCGACCCGCCCCAGCCTGCCGACCCCCGGTGCTTGACACCGTGCGCCGGACGCGGTCTAGTGGCCCTGCGAGTGGTCCAGACCACTACCGTACGCGGTCCGGACGCCGACGTAACCCGGTCGGGACGCTGACGTATCCACTGCCGGGCAGGGCGGCGACGGCGCGCCGGAGAACAAGGAGACATGATGACAACGGCAACGTCGGCTGCGGGCACCCGCGGCAAGCGGCAGATCCCCGGGTTCGCGCAGCTGCAGCGCGTGGGCCGCTCCCTCATGCTGCCGATCGCCACCCTGCCCGCCGCCGGGCTCCTGCTGCGCTTCGGCCAGCCGGACCTCCTGGGCGCGGAGGGGGTGTCGAGCTGGAACGGCTTCGGCTGGGTGCAGCCGGTGGCGGACGTCCTCGCCGCCGCCGGCGGGGCCATCCTGGACAACCTGGCGATCATCTTCGCCCTCGGTGTCGCCATCGGGTTCGCCCGGAAGTCGGACGGGTCGACGGCGCTCGCCGCCCTGATCGGCTACCTCACCTTCAACGCGGTGCTCGGTGCGCTGGCGCCGTACTTCGGCGCCGGCGCCGAGGGCGAGGAGACGATCAACTACGGGGTCCTCGGCGGCATCACCATCGGCATCATCGCCGCCCTGCTGTGGCAGCGGTTCTACCGCACCAAGCTCCCGCCCTACCTGGCGTTCTTCGGCGGCCGGCGGCTGGTGCCGATCATCACCGCGTTCGCGGCGGTCGTCGTCGCCGTGCTCTTCGCGCTGATCTACCCGGCGTTCAACTTCGTCATCGGCGGCTTCGGCGACTGGGTCACGCACCCGGGCAACTCGGTCATCGGCGGCTTCGTCTTCGGCACCGTCAACCGGCTGCTGATCCCGTTCGGGCTGCACCACCTGCTGAACAACCTGCCCTGGTTCCAGTTCGGCGAGTTCACCAACCCCGCCACCGGCGAGGTGGCCCAGGGCGACATCTACCGCTTCCTGGCCGGCGACCCGAGCGCCGGCACCTTCATGACCGGGTTCTTCCCCATCATGATGTTCGCCCTGCCCGCCGCGGCGCTGGCCATCTGGCGCACGGCCCGGCCGGAGCGGCGCAAGGTCACCGGCGGCATCATGGTCTCCGTCGCCCTGACCGCGTTCCTCACCGGCATCACCGAGCCGCTGGAGTACGCCTTCGCCTACGTGGCCTTCCCGCTCTACGCCGTCCACGCCCTGCTGACCGGCACCTCCCTGGCGCTGGTCAACGCCCTGGACCTGCACCACGGGTTCACCTTCTCCGCCGGCGCGATCGACTACCTGCTCAACTTCGGCATCGCCACCCGGCCGCTGCTCCTCGTCCCAATCGGCCTGGCCTACGCCGTCATCTACTACTTCCTGTTCAGCTGGGCGATCCGCCGGTTCAACCTCATGACGCCGGGCCGGGAGGTCGAGGGGGCCGGCGGCACGGCGGCACCCTCGGTCTTCGACGAGGCGCAGGAGGCGGCGGCGGTGTCTACCGGCAAGCGCGCCGCCGAGGCCGACGTGCGGGCCGAGCGGACCGACCCGCGCCGCGCCGCCGCCGACGCCGCCACCGAGCCGGGCAAGACGCCCGGCGAGGAGGCCCGGGACGTGCGCGACACGGGCACGGAGTTCCCGGAGAACCGGGACCGGGGCCGCTGAGGAAAGGCCGGGGCCGGCCGGCACCGGTCCCGCCAGGTCCGCGGGCGCCGTCGTGCGGACGACGGCGCCCGCTGCCGTGTGAGGACGACGGCGCCCCGCCGAGCCTCGCTGGCGTGGACCCTCGGCCCGCCGGACCGGACCTACCGAGCGATACCCTGCCGGTCGTGAGCATCCTCGTCATCGGCGGCGCCGGGTACATCGGCGCCCACGTGGTCCGCCTCCTCCAGCAGCGCGGCGAGGACGTCGTCGTCGTCGACGACCTGTCCACCGGGACGGCCGACCGGACCGGTGACGCCGTCCTGGTCGAGCTCGACGTCGCCGCCCCGCACGCGCAGGAGCGGCTCGAGCAGGTCATGCGCGAGCACGCCACCACCGCCGTCATCCACTTCGCCGCCCGCAAGCAGGTGGGGGAGTCGGTGGCGAGGCCGGCCTGGTACTACCAGCAGAACGTCGGCGGGATGGCGAACCTGCTCGCGGCCATGGAGGCCGCCGGGGTGCGGCAGATGATCTTCTCCTCCTCCGCCGCCGTCTACGGCATGCCCGCGGTGGAGACCGTCACCGAGGACACCGAATGCCACCCCATCAACCCCTACGGGGAGACCAAGCTCGTCGGGGAGTGGCTGCTCGCGGACTGCGCCCGGGCCTGGGGCCTGCGCTGGGCCGGGCTGCGGTACTTCAACGTCGCCGGCGCCGGGTGGCCGGACCTTGGTGACCCCGCGGTGCTCAACCTCGTGCCGATGGTGCTGGACCGGCTCGCCCGCGGGGAGCGGCCGAAGATCTTCGGGGACGACTACCCCACCCCGGACGGGACCTGCATCCGGGACTACATCCACGTCCTCGACCTGGCCCAGGCGCACCTGGCGGCGATGGACCACCTCGCCGCCGACGGCGAGCTGACCGAGCACGTCTTCAACGTCGGTACCGGCACCGGGGCCTCCGTCCGGCAGGTCGTCGAGGAGATCGGCGCCGCCTCCGGGCTGGACGTCACCGCCGACGTCGAGCCGCGCCGGCCCGGCGACCCGCCCCGGCTGGTCGCCTCCGCGGACCGGATCGGGCAGGTGCTGGGCTGGAAGGCCGAGCACGGCCTGACCGACATCATCCGCAGCGCCTGGGAGGCCTGGCAGGCGGGGCCGCGCCGGATCGGCTGAGGCCAGGTCAACGGGCCGCACGAAGCTCGGCGGCGAAGCCGCCGCGCCAGTCGGGGTGGGCTGGCCGCCAGCCCAGCTCGGCCTTGGCTCTGGTGTTGTCGGACCCGCGGGCTGTCGTCATCATGTGCACCAGCCCCGTGCCGCCGACCGCTCGGGCCAGCCACACCGGCAGACGTCGCGGTTCCGGCGCACCCAGCATGCGCGCCACCTCCGGCAGCCATTCCCCCACCCGCACCGGGTCGTCGTCGACGACGTTGTAGACGCCGTGGCCCCGAGCCAGGGCGGCCACCGCAGCATCCGCGGCGTCCTCGACGTGCAGGAACGACCACACCGCTCCGGCGTCCCCGACGAGCGGGAAGCGGCGACGGCGGATCGCCTCGACCTGGGCGCCGCGAGCACCGAGCGAGGTCCCGGGGCCGTAGAGCGCGCCGTACCGCAGGACCACCCCGTTCGGGTAGCTCGTGACCAGCCGCTCGAGCTCGACGATCGCGGCGAAGGTACGCCGGAACGCCGGTGCGGGATCCGGGTCCAGGCGGTCCTGCTCGGTCTTGACCGACCCGCCCTCCGGGGCCCAGGGCCAGCCGCAGAAGCTCTGCGCCACCAGCTGCGGCGGTCGCGGGAGCGCGTGCGCGGCGGTGATCAGGGTGCGGGTGCCGGCGGTGCGCAACCGGTTGGTGACCGCGAACGCCCGGTCGAAGCGGCGCACGTTGTTGCCGAGCCCGGACAGGGCCGTCGCCTGGTGGATGATGGCGTCCGGCTGGTGGTCCGCGACGAGCGCGGCCGTGGCGGCGGCGTCGAGCAGGTCCAGCCGCCGGAGCTGCACGCCCTCGGGCACCGCGCGCGGCACGTGGCGGGCCGTGGCCACGACCTCGTGGCCGGCCTCGGCCAGCCTGGCGAGCAGGGGCCGACCCACCACCCCGGTGGCGCCCACGACGAGTACCTTCATCGCTTCCTCCTGGTGACCGAGATCCGAGCCAGACACTTGGGCCGGCGCTCCGGGGATCGGTGTTTGACACCTCCCGCGGCTCACCCCCCGCCGGGCAGCACCTCCGCAGCCAACGACGACAGCCGGGGGTCGGCCAGCGGCAGCCGCGCGATCTCGTCCAGCGTGAACCACCCGATGGCCTGGTGCTCATCCAAGGCGGTGTTGCGGGCCTCACCGCGCCATCGCTCCACCCGGAGCACGGTCAGGTCCGCCCGGTCGATCACCACCCGCCAGCGCTGGCCGACCGCCGAGACGTCGATGCCCAGCTCCTCCCGGCACTCCCGGCGCAGGGCCTCGACCGCGCTCTCCCCGCTTCGGACGTGCCCTCCGACCAGGTCCCAGACGCCCGGGTACCACGGCGCGTCGTCGCGACGATGGCACAGCAGCAGCCGACCGTGCCGCACCAGCACGCAGGCCACGACTTCTGGGCGGGACACGCTCATGCCGACCACCCGGCTCAGCCCGGGCCGCCGTCGCCCAGCACGAGCGCCCGCAGCTGCTCGACCGGCAGCTTCGGCCGACGGTCCTCGTCGAGCAGGCCGTTGGTCTCCTGGCCGGTGTCGGTGAGCTGGGTGTAGCAGAAGCCGGCCAGCGGCGGGCACGCGCGCACCGCGTCGAAGAGGTCGCGCAGCCGGGCGGCGAAGTCCTCGGCGTCGGCGGCCGTGGAGTACCCCCAGGCCTCCTCCCGGTCGGCGGCGTAGCTGACCCCGCCGAACTCGGTCAGCATCAGCGGCTGGCCCCGGTCGCCGTCGCAGGTCAGCCGGACCCGCCGGCCGGCGTGGCCGATGCCGCCGGCGAGCAGCTCGCGCACGGCGTCCGCCGTGCCGTACCGCTGGCGGAGCTGCTCCCCGGAGGGGGCGTAGTCGTGCACCGACCAGATGTCGGAGTCGGTGTGCTCCCAGCCGTCGTTGGACACCACCGGGCGGGTCGGGTCTACCGCCCGGGTCAGGTTGGCCAGCCCGGTGGCGTAGTGCCGCTGGGCCGGCACGTGCGCGGCGTGCTGGACGCCCCAGCTCTCGTTCAGCGGCACCCAGGTCACGACGCACGGGTGGGAGCGGTCCCGGCGGACCAGCGCGACCCACTCCCCGGTCACCTGCTGGACCGCCCGGGCCGAGAAGGCGTAGGCGCTCGCCATCTCACCCCAGACGGCGAGGCCCAGCCGGTCCGCCCAGTACAGGAAGCGCGGGTCCTCGGCCTTCTGGTGCACCCGGACCGCGTTGAAGCCGAGCGCCTTGATGGCCTCGACCTCGGCGCGCAGCGCGGCGGCGCTCGGGGCGGCCAGGTGGGACTGGGGCCAGTAGCCCTGGCCCAGCACCGAGCGGAGGTAGTAGGGGCGGTCGTTGAGGAGGAAGCGGCCGTCGGCGACGGCGGCCGAGCGCAGCCCGAGGTAGGAGGTGACCTCGTCCGGCCGGGACCGGGCCGCCGGGCCGGGTGTGCGCTCCGCCGTCGCCGGCCCCGCCAGGGTCAGCGTGGCGTCGACCAGGGTCGGGCGCTCCGGTGACCAGAGGAGCTCCTGGGCGGCCTGCCCGTTGTGCTGGCGGGGGAGGTCCAGCAGTACCCGCACGTCCTGGTCCAGGACCCGGGTCGACTGCTCGGCGAGCAGCTCGCCGTCGTGCTCGAGGCGGACCCGCAGCGTCTCCTGCCCGGTCGGCCGGCGGCTCAGCCGGACCTCCGCCGTCACCGACGCGGCCGGCAGGTCGGCGGTCCAGGCGAGCTCGGCGATGTGCAGCGCGGGGACGGCCTCGAGCCAGACCGGCTGCCAGATGCCGGTGGTGCGGTGGTACCAGACCGCGTGCGGCTCGGCCCGCCAGTCCTGCTTCCCGCGCGGCTTGGCGACGTCGGCCGGGTCGTCCTGGGCCCGGACGACCAGCTCCAGCGGTCGGGGCACCACCGGCGCCCCTGGCTCCGCCGACCGGGCCGCCCGGGTGACGACGTCGGTGATGTCGACGGCGAAGGGCGTCTGCCCGCCCTCGTGGCTGCCGAGGTGCTGCCCGTCGAGCCACACCGTCGCGCGGTAGTCCACGGCGCCGAAGTGCAGCAGCACCCGGTCACCCTGCGCGCCGCCGTCCGGGCCGTCCGCCGGTCCGCCGTCCGGGCCGTCCGCGGGTCCGCCGTCCGGGCTGCCCGCCGCGCCGTCCGTGGCGAACCAGGCCCGGCGCAGGTCCGCGGCGTCGATGGTGCGCCGGTACCAGACCTCGGGCAGGAAGCCGGTCTCGCCGACGCCGGACGCCGGCGACTCCGGCGGGAAGGGCACCTCGATCCGCCGGTCGAAGCGGACCTCCCCCGGGGTGGTCCCGCCGGGCGGGGCGACGGCGAAGTCCCAGGTGCCGCACAGGTCGGCCCACCGGGACCGGACGGCCTGCGGCCGGGGGTAGGTGCCGTCCTGCCGGCTGGCGGGGGCGTCCTGCCGGCTGCCGGCGCCGGGCGGCGGGGGTGCGCTCATCGTTCCTCCTCGGGCACGGCGGCCGGGCCGGGTCGTCCGGGCCTCACCCGCGGCCGCCCGTGCCCGCGGCCGCGGTGCTCTGCCGGGGGAGCAGCCGGTGCTCCACCGTGACCGTCCGCGGCTCCGTGCCGGCCGGCGCCAGCAGCAGCTCCAGCGCGGTGGCCGCGACGGCCCGCTTGTCCGGGGAGATGGTGGTCAGCGCCGGGTTGGCGAACCGGCCCTCCTCCACGTCGTCGATCCCCACCACGGCGACGTCACCCGGGACGTCCAGGCCGCGGCTGGCGAGGGTGTGCATGGCCCCCAGGGCGAGGGCGTCGTTGAAGCAGAACACCGCGTCCGGTGGCTCGGGCAGGGCGAGCAGGCGGTCCATCGCGGCGGCGCCGTCGGGCCGGTGGAAGTGCTCGACGACGGCGACCAGCTCGGCCCGGCGGGGCACCCCGGCCCGGTCCAGGGCGTCGTGGTAGCCGGCCAGACGCAGCAGCGCCGTCTCGTTGGGGCCGTCCAGCTGGGCGCCGATCGCGGCCACCCGCCGCCGGCCGCGGTCGAGCAGGTGGCCGGTGGCCTCGGCCGCGGCCCGCCGGTTGTCGATCGTGACCAGGTTGAAGCCGCTGGGCCCGATGTGCTCGCCGAGCAGCACGAGCGGGGTCTGGACCGGGTAGGTGCGCAGGGTCGCCGCGGTCAGCGCCAGCGGGCTGAGGACCAGGCCGTCGAGCACCGGCAGGTCCACCCCGCTGAGGAGGGCCCGTTCGGCCTCCTCGGTGCCGTCGGTCTGGCTCAGCAGCACGATGCGCCCGTGGGCCTTGGCGGCGCGCACGAGCTCGCTGGCCAGCTCGGCGAAGTAGGGCTGGGTCAGCTCGGGCAGGGCGACGGCGACCAGCCCGGTGGTCCCGCGGCGCAGGTGCCGGGCGGCGAGGTTGGGCCGGTAGGGCAGCTCGCGCAGCGCGCTCTCGACCTTCTGCTGGGTGGCGGCGGTGACCGAGCCGGTGCCGTTGACCACGTTGGAGACGGTCTTGATGGACACCCCCGCCCGGGAGGCGACGTCCTGCAGCCGGATCCGCCCGGTCCCCACGGCAGCACCTCCTCGGTCGCGGCGCCCGACGGCGCCCACCCGGCGCGGCCGCCGCGCCCGGCATCACCGTGACCCTACTGAGATGCCGGTGGGGTTGTACAACGTTTACCGGTGAGGTAGGAAATGCAGTGCGTGGCACTCACCCAGCGCAGCACCGTGCCCTGCGCATCCTGACGAGGAGCTCGACGATGAGAAATGCACCACGTCCCCACCCCCGCACCCCCCGCCGGGCCGCCCGTACCCCCCGCCGGGCCGCGGCGCTGGCCGTGACCACCGCCGGGGCGCTGGCCCTGGCCGCCTGCGGCGGGGGGATGACCCCCGAGGAGGCCGCCGGCGGCGGCGAGGCCGCCGCCCCGGAGGCCGAGTTCACCGGCGAGTACACCGGACCGGAGGTCGAGCTGGCCTACTGGAACGGGTTCACCGGCGGTGACGGCCCGTTCATGCAGGAGATGGTCGACCAGTTCAACTCCGAGCACGACAACATCACCGTCGTCCCCAACACCATGGAGTGGGGCGACTTCTACCAGCGGGTCCCCGCCGCGGTGAACGCCGGGGAGGGCCCCGACGTCGGCGTCATGCACCTGGACCAGCTCGCCACCCAGGCCGCCCGCGGCGTCATCCTGCCGCTGGACGACCTCGCCGAGACCCTGGAGCTGACCGCCGACGACTTCACCGAGGAGGTCTGGAACGCCGGCGAGTACCAGGACCGGCGCTACGGCATCCCGCTCGACGTGCACTCCCTGGCGATGTACTACAACACCGAGCACTTCGAGGCGGCCGGCATCACCGAGCCGCCCACCGACGAGGCCTCGTTCATGGACGCGCTCGACAAGCTCCAGGCGGCCGGCCACGAGCAGCCCTTCTGGATGCCCCAGCTCTGGCCGAGCCACCTGATGTGGCTGTCCCTGGCCTGGCAGAACGGCGCCGAGGTCTACGCCGAGGACGGCTCCGAGGCGCACTACGACGCGCCCGAGGCGGTCGCCGCGCTGGAGTGGCAGCGGTCCATCATCGAGCAGGGGTACAGCCCCTCCGACGTCGCCCAGGACTCCCAGTACGTCGCGTTCAAGAACGGCGAGACCTCCGTCACCTGGGACGGGATCTGGCAGATCAACGACCTCGAGGCGGCCGGGCTGCCCTACGGCATCGCCCCGGTGCCGACGATCGGCGAGGAGGAGGCGGTCTGGGCCAACTCGCACCACTTCTTCATCGCCAAGCAGGCCGGGGAGGACGAGAACAAGTACCTCGCCGCGCAGGCCTTCATCTCCTGGATGAGCGAGCACTCGGGCGACTGGGCGGGGGCCGGGATGATCCCCGCGCGGCAGTCGGTCCGCGACAGCGGCGTCCTGGACGACATGCCGCAGGGCGTCATCGCCGAGCAGATCGACAAGATGCGCTTCCTCCCGCCGGTCCCCGGCCTCGGTGGCGTGCAGACCGAGGCGCTGGAGCCCGCCCTCGCCGATGCCGTCCTCGGCAACGTCGAGCCGGCCGACGCCATGGGCCGCGCCTCCGCGCAGGCCACCGACCTGATGCAGGAGAACCTCGAGAGCTTCGGGGGCTGACCATGTCGGCGCCGGTGATCACGCCGCCCCGGAGCTCGGCGGAGCTCCGGGCGGCCCCGGGCCGTCACCTGCCCACCCACGGCAGGGCGACCCCGTGGCTCTTCCTCGCCCCCTACCTGGTGCTGTTCCTCGCGTTCGTGCTCGCCCCGATCGTGCTGGGCGCCTGGATCAGCCTGCACCGGTGGGACTACACGCTGCCCGGCAAGCCGTTCGTCGGGCTGGAGAACTACGCCACCCTCTTCGACTTCGACTCCATCACCGCCAGCCAGTTCTGGGACTCCATGCAGGCCACCGCGATCTTCACGGTGCTCTCCGTCCCGCTGCTGCTGGTGGTGCCGCTCGGCGTCGCCCTGCTGATGAACCTGAAGGTGCGGGGCAAGAACCTCTTCCGGGCGGTCTACTTCGCGCCCTACGTGCTCGGGGTGGCCGTCGTCGCCGTGCTGTGGCGCTACCTGCTGGACAACAACATCGGCCTCGTCAACTACTACCTCGACCGGCTCGGCCTGCCGGGGGACACCCCGTGGACCACCTCGGTGCCCGAGGCGTGGGTGGCGCTGGTCGCCGTCACGGTGTGGTGGACGCTGGGGTTCAACGCGGTGATCTACCTCGCCGCGCTTCAGGACATCCCGGGCGAGCTCTACGAGGCCGCCCGCGTCGACGGCGCCAACACCTGGCAGCGGTTCGTCAACGTCACCCTGCCCGGCCTGCGCCCCGTGCTGGCCTTCATCACGATGATCACGATCATCGCCTCGGCGAACATGTTCGGCCAGGCCTACCTCATCACCAACGGCGGGCCGGGCCGGGAGACCCGGACCGCGATCTACCAGATCGCCGAGACCGGGCTGCGGAACTACCAGATGGGCACCGCCGCAGCCATGAGCTACATCCTCACCATCATCCTCATGGTCCTGAGCATCGTGGTGTTCTGGGCGTTCCGGGAGCGGAAGGACCGGGCATGAGTACCTCAGTCGAGACCCGGGCCCCGGCCGGCGGCCCGGCCGCCGAGCCGCGGCCGGCCGGCCCCCGCCGGCCGGTCGGCCGCACGGTGCTGCGCTACGCGGTGCTGATCGCGCTGGCGCTGATCTTCGTCAGCCCGATCATCTTCATGGTCCTGACCTCCTTCAAGGAGCGCGGCCAGGCCGCCGGGTACCCGCCGACCTGGATCCCCGACCCGTTCACCACCCAGGCCTACGAGACCATCTTCGCGACCCGCGGCACCCCGGTGCTGCGGTGGTTCACCAACAGCCTCGTCGCGGCGGTGGCCAACGCCGCGCTCGTCGTCATCACCTCGGCGCTGGCCGCCTACGCCCTGGCCCGCATGCACTTCCGCGGGCAGCGGCTGGTCTTCGCCGCGGTGGTGCTGACGCTGTTCGTGCCGCCGGTCATCCTGATCATCCCCAACTACCTCATCGTCGGGGAGCTGGGCTGGCTCAACACCCTGCTCGCGGTGATCGTCCCGACGGCGGCCTCGGCCTTCGGGGTGTTCTTCCTGCGGCAGTTCTTCCTCGGCATCCCGGTGGAGCTGGAGGAGGCGGCCCGGATCGACGGCGCGCACCAGTGGCAGATCTTCTCCCGGATCGTGCTGCCCCTGGCCCGGCCCGCGCTCGCCACCCTCGCGCTGCTGTCCCTGCTGACCAACTGGAACGACTTCCTCTGGCCGGTCTACGTGCTCTTCAGCGCCGACATGCAGACCCTGCCGGCGGGCCTGTCGACCCTGCAGACGGCCAACTCGGTCCGGTACGACCTGCTGATGGCCGGCGCAGTCATCGCCAGCGTGCCCGTGCTCCTGCTCTACGTCTTCCTCCAGCGGTTCATCATCGAGGGCGTCTCCCGCTCGGGCGTCAAGGGCTGAGGATGGGCAGCGCCCGGTCCGACCGCCGTGGCCGCGGTGGTCCTGGCCGGCTGCGGCGGCGGGGGCGGCGGGACCGGCTACGGCGCCCCGGACGAGGCCGGCACCGGCGGCTCGCCGTCGGCCACCGCCACGCCCACCGGCCCGGCCGAGCCCGGCTCGCCCGCGGCCAACCCGGTCATCGACGACGACTTCCCGGACCCGGACCTGCTGGAGGTCGACGGCACCTACTACGCCTACGCGACCAACGGGAACAACCGCAACGTCCGGGTGGCCCGCTCGACCGACCTGCTCGCCTGGGAGCCGCTGCCGGACGCCCTGCCCGAGCTGCCCAGCTGGGTGATCCCCGGCAAGACCTGGGCGCCGGAGGTGACCGAGCTCGGCCCGGGCCGGTATGTGCTGTACTTCACCGCCACCAACTTCTCCCCGGCCCTGCAGTGCGTCGGGGTGGCCACCGGCACCGACCCGGCCGGCCCGTTCACCGTGGCGGGGGAGGAGATGCTGGTCTGCCCCGAGGCGGAGGGCGGCGCCATCGACGCCTCGACCTTCCGGGACGCCGACGGCACCTGGTACCTGCTGTGGAAGAACGACGGCAACTGCTGCGGGCTGGACACCTGGCTGCAGATCGCCCCGCTGTCCGCCGACGGCCTGAGCCTGGCCGCCGCCCCCACCCGGCTGGTCAAGCAGGACCAGCCCTGGGAGGGGGACCTGGTCGAGGCGCCCACCCTGGTCGAGCGGGACGGCACCTACACCCTGCTCTACTCCGCCAACGACTACGGCGGCCCCGCGTACACCATCGGCTACGCCACCGCCCCGGACGTGCTCGGCCCGTACACCAAGGCGCCGGAACCCCTGCTGACCACCGCCGGCACCGACGAGCAGTACGTCGGCCCCGGCGGGCAGGACGTGCTCGTCGGCCCGGACGGGCAGGACCTGCTCGCCTTCCACTCCTGGTACGGCGAGGAGACCTACCGGGCGATGAACCTCCTGCCGCTGCGGTGGACCGGCGGCACCCCCGCCGTCGAGCTGCCGTAGCCGGCTGTCACGATGGCGGCCCACCCCCCACCCACGACGGAGGCAATGATGACGTTCTCTCCTCGACGGCGGCCAGCAGCCCTGGTCGCCGCGCTCGCCGCGCTCGTGCTGGCGCTCCTCGGCGCCGGCCCGGCGGCGGCGCACCAGCCGGCCGCACCGGCCGCGGCGCACCCGCCGGCTGCCCCGGCCGCCCAGCACCAGCCCGCCGCCGCGGCCGCCCAGCACCAGCCCGCCGGCTGGCCGGGCCTGGGCACCAGGGACCGGTACACCAACCCGATCACCGAGGACTTCGCCGACACCTACGCCGACCCGGCGGTCATCCGCGGCAAGGACGGCTTCTGGTACCTCTACGCCACCAGCGACCCGCTCGTCGAGGGCGGACCCTTCGGGATCATGCACGTGGCCCGGTCCACCGACCTGGTCAGCTGGGAGTACCTGGGCACCATCTTCGACGAGACCACCCGCCCGGCCTGGGCCACCCCGACGTCCTTCTTCTGGGCGCCGGACATCCGCTACGTCGACGGCCGGTACGTCCTGTACTACACGGTCACCGACACCGCCGCCGAGCCGGGCGACTCCTCCGCCATCGGCGCGGCGACCGCGCCCACCCCGGCCGGGCCGTGGACGGACACCGGCGGCCCCGTCGTCGCCCCAAGGCCCGACGGCGGCGGCGGGTACTACTGGACCTTCGACCCGGCGATGTTCCTGGACGACGACGGCCGGCGCTACCTCTACTTCGGCAGCTACCACGGCGGGGTCTGGGTCACCGAGCTCGACGAGACCGGCCTGCGCGCCGTCGGCGAGCCCACCCAGGTCACTACCGCCGAGCGGTACGAGGGCACCTTCGTCGTCAAGCGCGGCGGGCACTACTACCTGATGGCCTCCTCGGGGAACTGCTGCGCCGGCCCGGTCACCGGGTACAGCGTCTACGCCGGGCGGGCGGAGGACCCGCGGGGCCCGTTCGTGGACCACGAGGGCGTCCCGCTGCTCGACCCCCGACCCGGCGGCACCCAGGTGCTGGTCCAGAACGGCAACCGGTGGATCGGCCCCGGGCACCACACCGTCGTCGCCGACCTGTCCGGCCAGGACCAGATCCTCTACCACGCCCTGGACCGGAACCGGCCGTGGCTGGCCGAGCCCGGCGGCATCAACCGCCGCCCCACCCTGCTCGACCGGCTCGACTGGATCGACGGCTGGCCGCTGGCCCGGGCCGGCGCCGGCCCCAGCGACTCCCCCCAGCCCGCCCCCGTCGCCGGCACCCTGCTGGGCATCGACGCCGACGCCCCCGCCGCCGGCACCGCCCTGCGGGTGGTGGACGGCACGCTGTCCGCCGGCACCGACGAGGCCGGCGACGCCGGGCAGACCGCCGTGCTCGACGGCACCGCCCGCACCCGCCACCGGGCGCCGCGCGAGGTCCGCGTGGAGGCGGACGTGCGCACCGGCGGCCCGGCCCTGACCGTCGGCCTGGGCGGCAGCCGCGGGGTCACCGTCACGCTCGACCCGGCCAGCCGCGAGCTCCGCGCCGCCACCACCGGCCGCCGGGCCCAGACGGTCACCGCCGAGATCCCGGCCGGGCACGACCTGGGCACCTGGACGGCGCTGTCGGTGCACGTCGCCGACGGCGTGGCCCACGCCGTCCTCTCCGAGTCCCGCCTCGGCGACGTGGTCGCCGAGGTCACCCTCGACCTGCCCCACCGCTCCCTCGAGGCCCAGGCGCTCACGCTCGCCACCGACGGGCCGGTGGACCTCGACAACCTCTCGGTGAACCGGGCCGCGGAGCCGGTGACCCGGGCGGTCCCGGACCCGCGGGCCGGCCGGGTGGTGCTGGCCGAGGAGTTCGACGACGGCGACCTGTCCGGCTGGACCTGGGTGCGCCCGGACCCGGCGGCCCGGGTCGACGCCGGCGCGCTGCGCTGGCCGGTCGGCGCGGGGGACTTGGTCGGCCCGGCCAACACCGGCAGCCTGCTGCTGCGCGAGCCGCCCGCGGGGAGCTGGATCATGGAGACCCGGCTGGACCTGGACCTCGGCCGGGACGAGATCCGCAACTACCAGCAGGCCGGGCTGATCGTGCGGGCCGACGACGACCACTTCGTCCGGCTCGGCCACGTCGCCATCTGGGGCACCCGGCAGGCGGAATTCGGCAAGGAGATGCCGGAGGGCGAGGCGCTGCGCTGGGGTGCGCACCTGGGCGGGCCGGTCGCGCCGAGCATGTGGCTGCGGATCTACCACAGCACCGACCCCCGGACCGGCGAGCTGCGCTACCGCTCGGCCACATCCCGGGACGGGGAGCACTGGCGGTGGGGGGCCACCTGGACCCTGCCGGCCGGCAGCGAGCCGCAGGTGGGGCTGTACACCGGCGGCGGCGCCGAGCCGCCCACGGAGGCCGCGTTCGACTACGTGCGGTTCTACCGGGCACGCTGACGACGGCGAGGCGGCCGGCACCCAGACGTGGCGCCGGCCGCCGTCGGCCGGGCTCGCGCCGACCAAGCCGGCGCCGGTACCGAAGCGGCCGGCACCTGCCCTGGCGCCGGCCGCCGTCGGCCACGTATCGTTACCAAACCGTGATACTCGACTGCGCCGCGACCGCCCACGACCTACGGTCGAGTCGATGACCGAGACGCTGCGCCTGCCCGCGCGCGCCGCGCCGGGCCGTCCCCCCGTGACCGGCCCGGCGCGGCCGCGACTGTACGCCCTGGACGGGCTGCGCCTGCTCGCCGCCGTCGGCGTCGTGCTCTACCACTTCACCGCGCGCTGGTCCCAGGTGTGGGGCGAGGAGCCGGGGGAGGTCTTCCCCGAGACCGGTCCGGCGGTGATCTACGGGGTGCTCGGGCCGGAGCAGTTCTTCGTCATCTCCGGCTTCGTCATCCTGATGACCGCCTGGGGGCGGGACGTCCGGCACGTCATCGCCTCGCGGGTGGCGCGGCTGTACCCGGCCTACTGGCTCGCGCTCCTCGCCACCTCCGTCCTGCTGCTCTTCGTCTGGCCCGCGGGCAAGGACATCTCGGTGGTGGAGGCGCTGGTCAACACCACCATGCTGCAGGAGCTCGTCGACGTCCGGCACGTCGACGGCGTGTACTGGACGCTGTGGACCGAGCTGCGGTTCTACGTGCTCATGGCCCTGCTGGTGGCGTGGGGGCTGACCCGGCGCCGGGTGCTCTGGTTCTGCGCGTTGTGGCCGCTCGCGGCGCAGGTCGCTCATGAGCTGCGGTGGGCGGACGCGGGGGAGGTGCTGATCGCGCAGTACGCCCCGTTCTTCGCCGGCGGGATGCTCCTGTACCTGCTGCACCGCGACGGCCCGGCCCGCGCCCCGTGGCTGCTGCTCGGCCTGAACGTGGCGCTGGCGGTGCGGAACACGGTCCCGTGGCAGATGCACTCGGTCACCACCAACACCATCTTCACGCCCAGCCCGGTGCTGCTCGGGGTGCTCACCGCCGGCTGCTTCGCCACCGTCGCGGTCATCGCCCTCACCCGCGTGCAGCGGCTGGGCTGGCGGTGGCTGGGGACGCTCGGGGCGCTGACGTACCCGCTCTACCTCGTCCACGAGTACTGGGGCTGGTGGACCATCAGTCTGCTGTCCCCGCACGCCGGCCGGTGGGTCACCCTGGCGGCCGCGTGCGCGGTCGCCGTCGCGCTCGCCACCGCGATCTACCAGGTAGAGAAGCGGGTGGGCCCGCGGCTGCGGCGCTGGCTGGAGCGGGTGCTCCGGGCCGGGCCGCGGCCGGTGCCGACCCGGTCGGCAGAGCGCCCGGCGGCGCTGGAGGCCGCGACGGCGGGGCGGTAGGGCGGTGCCGACGGCCGCTCCGGGTGTCCGTCCACACAGTTATCCCCAGGGGCCGGCCGAGGCGCTTGCATCGCACGCACCCTAGGACTGACCATGGACATGGACGCACCGTGTCGGGGTGTCGCTGGTCCCCCACCCCGGCACGGTGCCCCTCGTATGGTGGCAGGAGCCGCCGATATCCGCAGTCGGATCGAGGGGAATCCTGCGGCAGACCGTGTGACGCCGGTCTCGGTCTGCCGTGGTCGAGGAGCACCGATCAGCAACGAGGCTGCGGAGCGATCGTGTCCCGGGGGCCCCCGTCAGGGGGTGCGGACGGCCCGGGGGCGGGCGGCGCGAGGACCAGCCCAGGTGGGTTCCGGTCAGATCACGGCCGCAGCCGCCGGACGGCGTCGGTGCCGCGGACGACGTCGCCGCGGGCGTAAGCGGCATCTGCCGCACGGATGTCTGCCAGCGCCTGCGGATCGCTGAGGACGTCGAGGGTCTCCTCCAGCTGCTCCAGGTCGTCCGGGCTCATGATGACCGCGACGGCGCGGCCGTCACGAGTCACGGTGACACGCTCGTGCTCACGCTCGACGCGGTCGACGACGTCGCTGAGGTGGTCGTGCACCTCGCGCAGCGACTCGCTCTCCATGGCCACAATCGTGGCGCGTGCCGTCCCCGGGTGCTACCACCATCGATCGGCGGATCTAGCGGAACCCTGGTCAGCCGATCCCGAGGCGGGGTCCGTCCATCGCCGGGCAGGTGTCCATGACGACGTCGAGCCCGGCCGCCGCTGCCCGCTCCGTGGCCGCCTCGTCCACGACGCCGAGCTGCAGCCAGACCGCTCCCGCGCCGACCGCGATGGCCTGGTCCACCACGGCTCCGGCGAGCTCGGAGCGGACGAAGACGTCGACGACGTCGATCCTGCCGGGTACCTCCGCCAGGGTGGCGTAGCCCGGGGCACCGTGCACGGGCTCGGCCTTGGGGTGCACCGGGACGATCTCCATGCCCAGGTCGCGCTGGATGTACCGCGACTCGTTGTAGGCGGTGCGGGCCGGGTTCTCGGACAGCCCCACCACGGCCCACCGGCCGGGGGTGGTGAGCAGGCGGCGGATCACGGCGTCGTCGTTGGTGTGCGTCATGCCGCCAGACAACCACGGGCGCCGGGGCTCGGGGCAAGCCGGCGCGGGGGACCGGCACGCCAGCGTCGGTGATCGGCAGGCCCGCGGCCGCCTACGCCGGGGCGTCGAGGTCGGCCTGCCGCAGCTCGCCGTCGCGCATCTTAGCGAAGAACTCCGGGGCGTCGTCGGCGAGCAGCACCGTGGAGCCGAGACCGCCGGGGTGGTAGTCGAAGCTGGCGACCGGCGGGGTGCCGATGAGCCCGTCCGGCCCGGTGGCATTGCGGAACGCCAGCGCCATCCGGCCCAGGTCGATGATGCCGGTCCCGGTGCCGGTCAGCAGCGCGCCGGTGCCGGCGTCGAGGAGCCGCACCTGCTGCACCGGGTTGACCACGGTGGCCGGCGTCGCGACCTTCTTCACGACGGCGCCCACCACCTGCCGCTGCCGCTCGCCGCGGCCGATGTCCCCGGTCGGGTCGGAGTAGCGCATCCGGGCGAAGGCGAGGGCGGTGGCGCCGTCGGCCGGGTGGCAGCCGGCGGTCCACTGCAGGCCGGAGAGCTCGTCGTCGACGTCGTAGTCCAGGCACAGGTCCACCCCGCCGGCGGCGTCGACGACGTCCCGGACCCCGCCCATGCCGATCTCCACGTAGTGGTCCATGGTCAGGCCGGTAAGCTCCTCGACGGTCTGCGTCAGCAGCGGCGCGCCGCCCAGGGAGAAGGCGGCGTTGAGCTTGTTCTGGCCGTGCCCGGGGACGTCCACGAGGGTGTCCCGGGGCAGGGAGATCAGCGCCGTCGGCCCGTCGGCCGGGACGTGCATGACCATCACGGTGTCCGACCGCTGGCCCGCCGTGGGGTCGGCGACGGCGCCGTCGCCGCGGGAGTCCGAGCCGGCCAGCAGGTAGGTGGTCCCCGGGGTGTCCGCCGACCCGGTCAGCGCCTCGGTGTGCCGGATCTTCCCGTTGGCCCACACGAGCAGCCCCGCGGGCCACGCCACCAGGAGGACGAGCACGACGGCGAGCGCCCAGGCGAGCGGGCGGCGCCGGCGGCGGGCCGGGCGCGCGGGGGAGGCAGGTGCCGGCCGGCCTGGCTGCGCCGGCGCGGGCCGGTTCTGTTGAGCCGGAGCTACCCGGGTGGCCGCGGCGCCGCGGGCGGCACCGGGCCGGGGCTGTCCCCCAGGCGGGTACGACGGCGCCGCGCCGGGGGCGGCGCGCTGCTCGCCGCCGGGGCGGTAGCTGGGCGGCTGGTCCCGGGCGCTGCGGGGCGGCTGGTCCGGAGCGCTGCGGGCCGGCTGGTCCGGAGCGCTCCGGAAGGAGCGGCGGCGCACGGGTGGTGCGTCGGGCCCGGAGCGGTCGTCGCGGGCGGCCCCGTCCCGGGGCCGCGGCGGAGCAGCCGGCCGGCTGCGCGGGGCCGGCCGGCGGGCGCCGGCGGGCGGGAAGCTCGGCGGCGGAGGCTCACGGTCGTCCTGGCTCACGCCCGTCCCTCCCGTGCTCGGTCACCACGCGGACACTGCCCCGGCCCGGCCGGCGTCGGCCGCCCGGTGCGGCGGCCACGGTCGCACACCCTACTTCGTGCAGATGGGCGTGGTCGGTGTCGGCTCCGGCGCGGCGGGAGCCGGGGCCGGGCTGGTGGTCGGGGCGGCCGACGGGTCCTCCGGCGTGGCCGGGTCGGCTGGCGAGGTCTCCTCGGCCGGTGCCTCGCCGGTGCCGGTCAGGGTGGCGTCGATGGGCTGGTCGGCCTCCAGCGCCGCCCACAGCTCGGCGGCCTGGGCCGTGGGCCGGACCCGGGGGCCGGCCCACTCGAAGGGCATGGTGGTGAACCGGATGTCCTCGGCGTCCAGCCCGCGCATGGCGTTGGCCAGCCCGGCCATGGTGGGCAGCCCGCCCACGTACGGGCCGGTGGTCAGGGTCGAGGTGGCGGCGTCGAGGAACCGATACAGGGAGGGCAGGTCGGTGAGGAGGTTCTTGCTGAGGGCCTCCCGGGCGATGGCCGCGACGAGCTCCTGCTGGCGGCCGATGCGGGAGATGTCCGAGCCGTCGAAGGCGGCGGCCTTGCGGGCCCGGGCGTAGCCGAGCGCCGCCTCGCCGCCGAGGACGTTGCAGCCCTGGCTCAGCACGAGCCCGGTGGCGGGGTCGTCGATGTCCTCCTCGATGTACATCGGTACCCCGCCGAGCGCGTCGACGACGTTGATGAAGCCGGCGAAGTCCACCACGACGAAGTCGTCGATGCCCACCCCGGTGAGCTGCTCGACGGTCCGGATGGTGCACGCCGCCGCAGCGCCGACGTCGCCGTCCTGCCCCCCGATCTGGAAGGCGGAGTTGAACATCTCGTCCTGCTGGGGCTCGGTCTGCTGCCCGTCGGCGAGCGTGCAGGACGGGATGTCCACCAGGGTGTCGCGGGGGATGGAGACGAGCTCGACCCGCGACCGGTCGGCGGCGACGTGCGCGATCATCGTGGTGTCCGAGCGCATCCCGGTCACCGCGCCCGCTGCGCCGGCGCCGTCGACGTCGCTCTCGCCCTCCCGGACGTCCGAGCCGAGGACGAGGATGTTGATCGGCTGACCGGCCCGGGCGTCCACCGGCTCCGGCGTGGCGTCGCCGCCCGGCCGGTCCTCCCCGAGCAGGCCGCTGATGTCGTGCCGCTTCACGTTGCCCTGGATCTCGGAGTAGGCGAACGCCGCGCCGCTGCCGACGAAGAGGACCAGCGCGAGGGCAGCGGTCCCGGCCCGGCGCAGGGTGTCCCGGGCCCGCCGGGTCCGGGCATGCCGAGGCGCCTCCGCGGGGGGTGGGCCCGGGCGGGGCGGGGCCGGTGGCGGGCCGGCCGGCGCCGAGGCATGTCTTGCCATCCGGCCGATCATACGGATCGCCGACCCGCGCCACAGCAGCCGCCGGCGTTCCCGGCCGTGGTCAACGGCACAGGGGCCGCCCGCCGCGCGTCAACGCTACGCCCGGCAGGGTCAGGGCTGCTCCCGGCAGCTCGCCCCTGCCCCCAGGGCAGGGGCGGCGGTGTGCGTCGGCGGCGCCGCGGGCCGGGAGGACGTCAGCGACCGGCCGGCGGGTGGCCACGCTCGACCTGGTGCTGGCGCTCCTGCCGGCCATCGCTCAGCGGGTTGGAGCGGTTCCCTGGCGGGTCGCCGGGGTCGACCGGGCCGGGGCGCTCCGGCCGGCCGTCACCCAGCGCGTCGGCAGTGCTCGGCGGTGGGCCGCCAGGGTCGGCCTGCTCGCGGCGTTCCTGCCGCCCGTCGCCCACGGCGTCGGGGCGGCTCGGCGGCGGGTCGGCCGGGTCGGCCTGCTCGAGGCGCTCCTGCCGGGCGTCGCTCAGGGCCTGCCGCCGGGCCAGGACGGTGAGCTTGCGCTCGAGCGTGCTCATCCGGCGGTAGGTGGTGGCGAGCGAGCTCAAGAACGCGAGCACCAGCAGGTAGAGCACCAGGTCGGTGCCACGGTCGACGCCGAGCAGCCGTGCCGCCGTCGTGACCAGGCTCGGGAAGAGGACCGAGACGGCAGCCAGCACGCCGAACGCCACGAGCAGGAGCCGGCGGATGGCCTGGTGGCTCGCCCCCGCGGCGGAGCGGGTCAGGGGTACCACCGCGGCGGCGATCCCGGCGATCAGCAGGACCTGGATCCACATCTCAGTTCACCAGCAGGTCGACGAGGATGTTCACGGAGTTCAGCAGCGACTGCCCCTTGGCCCGGGAGTACACGGTGTACCGGATGTGGACCGGGTGCTCCACCCACGGCAGCCCGGTGCGGCCCAGCTGGGTGACGATCTCGCTGGCGTGGGCCATCCGGTTCTGCCGCAGGTTGATCCGCTCCGCGGCGTCCCGGCGGATCACCCGCAGGCCGTTGTGCGCGTCGGTCAGGGCCAGCCCGGTGGACTGGTTGGTCACCCACACCGCCGTCTTGAGCACCGCCCGCCGGGCCCACCCCGGTCGGGTGCGCTCGTCGAGGAACCGCGAGCCGAAGACGATGGCCACCCCCCGCTCCCGCGCCAGCCGCACCATCGCCTCGGCGTCCAGGACGTCGTGCTGGCCGTCGGCGTCGAAGGTGACCAGGTAGCGGGCGTCGGTCTGCCCGAGCACGTACTCGAACCCGGTTTGCAGCGCCGCCCCCTGGCCCAGGTTCACCGGGTGCCGCACGACGACGGCGCCCGCCAGCCGGGCCCGCTCGGCGGACCCGTCGGTCGAGCCGTCGTCCACGCACAGGACGTGGGCGAAGCGCTCGCGGGCCTCGGCGACCACCGCGCCGATGATCGAGGCTTCGTTGTAGGTGGGGATGACGAGCCACGCGTCCGAGAGGTCGCCCGGGTCCGTCATGCCCGCATTCTGTCAGCCCTCGGTCCCAGGGGAGGTTCCGGACGCTGGGATAGCCTCTGCTGCGTCCAGCACGGGAGGCCCCGCGGCAGGCGCGTCCGCGCCGCGGCCGGCCCGAGAGACGACTGCGCGCCCCCGCGCCGCACGAGGAGAAGACAGATGGAAGCACGGGTCGTGGACTCGGCAGACGTGGCGGCGGACGCGGAGATCGGTGCCGGCTCGGCGGTGTGGCACCTGGCCCAGGTCCGCGAGGGTGCGGTGCTCGGCCCCGGTTGCGTCATCGGCCGCGGGGCGTACGTCGGCCCGGGCGTGGTGCTGGGCAGGGCGTGCAAGGTGCAGAACTACGCGCTGGTGTACGAGCCCGCGGTGCTCGGCGACGGCGTGTTCGTCGGCCCAGGCGTCGTGCTGACCAACGACGCCTTCCCCCGCGCGGTGAACCCGGACGGGACGCTGAAGGCCGCCGACGACTGGGAGCCGGTCGGCGTGCAGATCGAGGAGGGCGCCTCGATCGGGGCGCGGGCGGTGTGCGTGGCCCCGGTGCGGGTGGGGGCCTGGGCGATGGTCGCCGCCGGCGCGGTGGTCACCCGCGACGTGCCGGCGCACGCCCTGGTGGCCGGGGTGCCGGCCCGCCGGATCGGCTGGGTCGGGACGGCCGGCGTGCCGCTGGTGCCCGACGGCGAGGGCCGGTGGCGGTGCCCGCGCACGGGTGAGGTGTACGAGGAGCTTGGCGAGTCGGTTCGGAAGGTGGGGGAGTGATGGTGGAGCTGATTCCTGCGGCGCGGCCGTTGATCGGGGCCGAGGAGCGGGCGGCGGTGGACCGTGTGCTGGCCTCGGGGATGGTGGCGCAGGGCCCGGAGGTGGCGGCGTTCGAGGCGGAGTTCGCCGAGGAGCTGGTGGCCGGGCGGGAGTGCGTGGCGGTGAACTCGGGGACCTCGGGGCTGCACCTGGGGCTGCTCGCGGCCGGGGTGGGGCCGGGCGATGAGGTGATCGTGCCGTCCTTCACCTTCGCGGCGACGGCGAACGCGGTGGCGCTGACCGGGGCGGTGCCGGTGTTCGCCGACATCGAGCCGGAGCACTTCTGCCTGGACCCGGCCGCGGTGGCGGCGGCGGTGACGCCGCGGACGAAGGCGGTGCTGCCGGTGCACCTGTACGGCCACCCGGCGGACATGACCGGCCTCGCCGCGGTCGCGGCCGAGCACGGGCTGGCGGTGTTCGAGGACGCCGCCCAGGCCCACGGCGCGTCGCTGGGCGGTCAGGCGGTGGGGACGTTCGGGGAGTTCGGGATGTTCTCGCTGTACCCGACGAAGAACATGACCTCCGGGGAGGGCGGGATGGTCTCCTGCGCCGGCCCGGCCCTGGCCCGGCGGGTGCGGCTGCTGCGCAACCAGGGGATGGAGCGGCAGTACGCCAACGAGGTGGTCGGGCTGAACAACCGGATGACCGACATCCACGCCGCGATCGGCCGGGTCCAGCTCACCAAGCTGGCCGGGTGGACCGCCAAGCGGCAGGCCAACGCCGCGTTCCTGGACGCCCACCTGGACGGGGTGACCGTGCCGCCGGTGGCGGCGGGGGCGGTGCACGTCTACCACCAGTACACCGTCCGGCTGCCCGGGGCGTCGGCGGGCGAGCGGGACCGGGTGGTCACCGCCCTGCGCGAGGAGCACCGGGTCGGCTCCGGGGTCTACTACCCGATCCCGTGCCACCGGCTGGAGTCCCTGTCCGGGTACGCGGGCGGGGCGGACCTGCCGCAGACGGAGCGGGCGGCGGCGGAGGTCATCTCCTTGCCGGTCCACCCATCCCTGACCCCGGCCGACCTGGACCGGATCACCACCGCCGTGAACACCACCGTCAACGCGGGAGCCTGAAGCATGACCACCGAGACCAGCACCTCCACCGCGAGCCAGCCGACGACCGCACCCAGCCCCGCCCCGGCCGGAGTGGCCGGGTCGGGGGGGAGCATCCGGGTGGGGGTGATCGGGCTGGGGTCGATGGGCCGGCACCACGCCCGGGTGGTGCGGGAGACCCCGGGGATGGAGCTGGTCGCCGTCGCCGACCCGGGCGGGGACCGGTTCGCCGTCGCCGGCGGCCTGCCCGTCCTGCCCGACGTGCAGGCCCTGATCGCTGCGGGGATCGACGCCGCGGTGGTGGCGGTGCCCACCGCCCACCACGAGGAGGTCGCCCTGGCCCTCGCCGCCGCGGGGGTGCACACCATGGTGGAGAAGCCCATCGCGCACACCGCCGAGGCCGGCGCACGGGTCGCGGCCGCGTTCGAGGACGCCGGCCTGGTCGGGGCGGTCGGCTATGTCGAGCGGTGCAACCCGGCCCTGCTGGCGATGCGTCAGCGGATCGCCGACGGCGCGCTCGGGGAGGTCTACCAGATCACCACCTCCCGCCAGGGCCCCTTCCCCGGGCGGATCTCCGACGTCGGGGTGGTCAAGGACCTGGCCACCCACGACGTGGACCTGACCGCCTGGCTGGCCCAGTCCCCCTACGCCACCGTCAGCGCCCAGGTCGCCCACCGCTCCGGCCGCCAGCACGAGGACATGGTCCTCGCCACCGGCCGCCTGGCCAACGGCATCATCGTCAGCCACACGGTCAACTGGCTCTCCCCCCGCAAGGAACGCCAGACCGTGGTCACCGGGGAGAAGGGCGCCCTGGTCGCCGACACCACCACCGGGGACCTGACCTTCTACGCCAACGGCACCACCACCACCCAGTGGGACACCGTCGCCGCCTTCCGCGGCGTCGCCGAGGGCGACGCCATCCGCTACGCCCTGACCAAGCGCGAACCCCTGCGGGTGGAGCAGGAGAACTTTCGCGACACCATCAACGGCCACCCCACCACCGCCGCCGTCACCATGACCGAAGGCGTCCACACCCTCACCGTCGTCGAAGCCATCCTCCGTGCCGCCGCGGAAGGAATCACCGTCGATCTCTGACGGGTCCGGACGCCTGCCACCTGATCCCCGCGCGCCTGACGACCGGGCGCACGGGTAGGCCCGCACGCGCCGCACCCGGCCGCACGGGCCGGTTCAGGACGAACGCTGGCCGCGTGCCCGGGAGGGCGTGGAGGTTCAGCTCTCCGGGAGGTTCAGCGGGCGGTGCCCCCACGCCGACGGCGGTCAGCGTCCGTCCGGCGTCGCCTCGCTGGTAGGGGCAACCGCGGGCGCAGGGCTCGGCGGCAGTGCCGGTACCGCATCCGCCGCCCCGTGGGCGTCGTGCCGGTCCCGCGCGCGGCGGATCCGTCGCTCGAGCGGCTTCTCCACCCAGCCGTGCAGCGCCGCGGCCACCACGAGGGAGACGGCGAGCATGACGGCGTACCAGCCGAGGTTCGCCCAGGACGCCTCGGCCCGCCCCACCACGGACGTGACCGCGTAGATCAGCGTGGCGTGCACGAGGTAGAAGGCGTAGGAGAGCTGCCCGAGCCGCACCAGCGGCGCCGAGGAGGACCAGCTGGTCGTCCCCCGCAGGTCCCGCAGCGCCGCGGCGAGGATGACGATCCCGCACACCGTGCCGATGACCACCGGTGTCAGCTCGCCGCCGTGCCCTGCGGCCCACACCGCCGGGGCGACCCGCGGGAGGCCGACGACGACCGCCGCCGCACCGGCCAGGACGAGCAGGGAGGCCCGCACGGGCAGCCGGGGCCGCCACCCGGTCTGCACCGCCCGGGCCAGGGCCATGCCCAGCAGGAACTCCCAGAGCCGGAGCACGGGCTGGGGGACCGCGGACAGCACCGCCAGGTGCGGGCGGGCAAGGAAGAACGCGGCCGCCAGCACCGGCAGGCCGACCACGGCCGCGACGGCGGCGCCCCGTCCCAGCCGGCGCAGGCACCGCTGCAGGCCGGGGTGCAGGGCATAGAAGAAGGCCTCGCAGCTGAGCGTCCAGGCCGCCGGGTTCCCCGAGAAGAGCACCGCCGGGGAGGTCGACCAGCCCTGGAGGAGCCCGACCGAGAGCAGCAGCACCGCGGAGAACGGCTTCACCCACGTCTGCGCCGGGTCGGGGGCGACGTCGTAGAAGACCGGGACGGCCAGGGCGAGCGCGACGACGTGCGCCGGCCAGATGCGCGCGAAGCGGCGCCACCAGAAGGTCGCCGGGGAGACCGCGGGGTCCGCCGACCAGGTGAGCACGAACCCGGACAGGACGAAGAAGAAGGTGACCCCCTGGGCGCCGAGGCTGAGCACCTCGGCGACCGGGAGCGGGGCGAGGTTCGTCATGTGGTGCGCGAAGACCCCGAAGGCGGCCCACCACCGCAGGCCCGTCAGCGCGTCGAGGCGCACCGGTCGCACGGTGCGACCGGCGGGCTGGGCGGGCATCCGGCGAGAGTAGCAACGGCGCACCGGGCTGCCGGGGGACCTGACCGAGGTCCCTGGCAAGGCCGGCGCACCGGCCCGGCTAGGCTCACGCCGGTGGGTCGGCGAGGCATGAGCAGCACCCGGGCGGCCGGGGGCCGGGCGCAGCAGGACCGGCCGGCGCAGCGGGACCGCTCGACGGTTATGGGAGAGCGGTCCGCGCCGTCCCCGCCACGGGTCACCGTGGCCACCCGGATCTTCTCGCCCGAGCCGGCGGCGGCCTCGTTCCGCCTCGCCGCCCTGTGCGACGCGCTCGACGCGGCCGGAGCGCGCGTCACCGTCCTTACCGCCCGGGACCGCGACGGCGGCCGGGCGACCACGCGGCCGGGGGTCGCCGTCCGCCGGTGGCCCGTCCTCCGCGACCGCACCGGCTACCTGCGCGGGTATCTGCCCTACCTCAGCTTCGACCTCCCGCTCGCCTTGCGCCTCCTCGCCCACCCCGCCGACGTCGTCGTGTGCGAGCCGCCGCCGACCACCGGCCTGGTCGTCCGGCTGACCAGCGCCCTGCGGCGGTTGCCCTACGTCTACTACGCGGCGGACATCTGGTCCGACGCCGCGGCGGCCGCGGGTCTGCCGCGTCCGGTGGCCCGGGTGCTGCGGGCAGTGGAGCGGTTCGCCATGCGCGGGGCCGCCAGCGTCATCGCCGTCTCCGACGCCGTCGCGGAGCGGCTCGCCGAGCTCGGGATCGCCCGGGTGGTGATTGTCCGCAACGGGGTGGACACCAGCGTCTTCCGCCCCGACGGGCCGGTCGCCCGCCCTGTGGCCGGCCCGACTGCGGCCGGGTCCGCACCGGCCCGGTCGGCGCCCGTCCGACCGGAGCCCGAACCGGCAGACGCGCCGTACCTCGTCTACGCCGGGACCACCTCCGAGTGGCAGGGCGCCGATGTCTTCCTCCGGGCGCTGCCGCAGGTGCTCGCGCAGGTCCCGGCCGCCCGGGTGGTGTTCCTCGGGCAGGGCAGCGCGTGGGACGAGATCGCCGCGGCGGCCGCCGAGCTGCCCCCCGGCACCGTGGAGATGCGCGGCGTCGTGCCCGCCGAGGAGGCCGCCCGCTGGCAGCGCGGCGCCCGGGCCGCCCTGGTGAGCATCCGACCCGGCCAGGGCTACGACCTCGCCTACCCCACCAAAGTCCTCGCCGCCCTCGGCTGCGGCACCCCGGTGGTCTACGCCGGCCCCGGGCCCGCCGCCGTCGACATCGCCCGCGACGGGCTGGGCTGGGCCGTCGACCACGACCCGGCCAGCGTCGCCGCGGCGATGGTGGCGGCCCTGGAGGGGCCGCCGGCCGACCCCCACCGGCTCGCGGCCTGGGTGTCCCGGAACGCGTCGGCTGCGGCCGCTGCCCGGCGCGCCGCCGACGTCGTGCTCGCGGCCGCCCGCCGGCGGCCGGCACCGGCGCGCAGGCGGAGCCGCCGGCCGCGGGCCGCCCGGCACCCGCGCGCCAGCCCGCATGGGCCCACCGTCGGCGCCACCGCCCTCGGTAAGGTGGCGCCGTGCCTGTCGCCGACCACCCTGCCAGCCGGCACCCTGCCTGCCGGCCGGGACGGACGAGCGCGTGAGCCTAATCGGGACCACCCTCGACGTCCTCGTCGGCTCCGGCGTCGGCCGGCGCGCGGTGCGGGCCGGGCTGCGCGCGAGCCTGCTCGGCGCCCCGCCGGAGGCCGCCGTCGCCCGCGGCTCCTGGGCCGGCCACCTGCTCTCCGGGCGCGGCTTCCCGGCCGACGCCGCCACCGCCCTGCGGCTCGCCGAGCGGCGGGCCGGCGCACCCGAGGCCCGGGAGGTGCTCGCGGCGCGGCGGGCGCTCGCCCAGCTCGCCGCCGGCCAGGTCCCCGCCGACCTGCCGGACCGGGTCACCGGCAGCCTCGCCGTCGCCGACGCGGCGCTGGACCGGGGCCACCTGGACGCCGCCGCAGACCGGCTCGTCGAGGCCCTCGCCCTGGCGTACCACCCCTCCCGGCACTTCGGCGCCCACCGCTCCCCGCTGCTGGCCGACCCGGACGCCTTCCTGGCCCCGTTCCGGGCGTCCCGCGCCGTCGAGCTGCTCACTGCCACCCCCCGCCCTCGGCCCCGCCGCCCGCGCCGGCGGACCGAGCGGCTGCTCGTCGTCGCCGCCGGCAACTTCACCTTCGTGCGGGACATCGTCGCCGACTACCGGCGCACCGACGGGCTGACCGTTCGCACCCTGGACCTCGACGCCGACCCGGCCCTCGGCGCCCAACTCGAGGTCCGCGCGCTGACCCGCGCCCGGCTCCGCCGCGGGGTGGCCGGTGAGCGGCTCCCGGTGCCGGCCCACCTCCGCGAGACCTTCACCTGGGCGGATACCGTCCTGGTGGAGTGGGGGCACCGCGCCCTGGCCTGGCTCTCGCTCCTGGACGAGGTCGGTGCCCGGGTCGTCGCCCGCGTGCACCGGTACGAGGCGCTGACCAGCCTCCCGCTCCTCACGGACTGGTCCGGCGTGGACGACGTCATCTTCGTCTCGCCCGACTTCCGCGACGTCGTCCGGCGCGCGGCCCCCGCCGTCGACCAGGCCCGGGTGAGCGTGGTGCCCAACCACGCGGACCTGACCGCCTGCCGGCAGGACAAGACCCCGGCGGCGGCGCGGACCTGCGCCCTGGTCGGCTGGGACCGGCTGGTCAAGGACCCCGCCTGGGCCCTCGACGTCCTGGACCGACTCCGCCGGGCGGACCCGCGCTGGCGGCTGCTGCTCATCGGCTCCGCCGACCCGGCCGAGCCGTGGCCGGAGGCGAGGGAGTACTACGCCCGGCTGCGCGCCCGGCTCGCCGCCCTGGGCCCGGCCGTGGAGGTCCGCGGGTTCACCGACGACGTGCCCGGCGCGCTGCGCGACGTCGGGGTGGTGCTCAGCACCAGCCGTCAGGAGTCCGCCCACCTCGCCCTCCTGCAGGGGGCCGCCAGCGGGGCCCTGCCGGTCGTGCGGGACTGGCCGGACCTGGCGGGCTGGGGCGGCCCGGCCGCGCAGTACCCGGCCGAGTGGGTGGTCGCCACGCCGGCCCAGGCGGCCGACCGGATCCGCGCCGCGGGGGAGCGCCCGCACGAGTCAGCTGCCGCCCGCGCGGCGCAGGAGTGGGTGCTGGCGCACCGCGACTGGTCCACCGTCCGCCCGGCGTTCGACGCCGTCGTGCTCGGCACGGGAGTGGCCGGGTGAAGCGCCTCCTCGCCACGCTGCGCCAGCTGCTGCCGCTGCTGCCGGCCGGCGCCCGGCGGTTCCTCAACCTGTACATGGCGCTCAGCGCCGCGCTCGCCCTCCTCGACGTCGCCGCCCTCGGCCTGGTCGCCCTCACCCTCGCCCCGATGATCCAGCAGCGCCCGCTCTCCCTGCCTCTCGTCGGGACGGTGCCCGAGGACGGCTACGTGGGCATCCTGCTCGTCGTCTGCGCGCTGATCGTGCTCAAGGGCGTCCTCGCGCTCGCCCTGCAGTGGGCGGCGACCCGGCGCTTCGCCAGCTACGAGCTCGCCATCGGGGACCGCCTCTTCGCGGCCTACATCGGCGCGCCGTGGACCGAGCGCCTCGCCCGCAACTCCGCCGAGCTGGTCCGCCTCGCCGACGTCGGCATCGCCAACACCATCTCCGGGGTGCTGCTCCCCGCCGCGACCCTGCCGTCCCAGGCCGCGACGTTCCTCGCCGTCCTCGTCGTGCTCGTCGTCGCCCAGCCGACGACGGCGGCCGTCACCCTGGGCTACCTCGCCCTGGTCGCTGTGGTGCTCTACCTGGGGATCTCCCGGCAGGCGGTCACCGCCGGGAAGGTGAACCTGCGCTACTCCTTCCGGGTGGCCACCCTGATGACCGAGATGGTCTCCGCCCTGAAGGAGATCACCCTGCGGGACAAGCTCGGCGAGGCGGCCACGGTGGTGCACGACGCCCGCCGGCACTCCACCCGGGCGCGCAGCAACATCCGGTTCCTCAACACGGTGCCGAAGTACGTGGTCGAGGCCGCCCTGGTGGGCGGCTTCGTGCTGGTCGGCGGGGTGGCGTACCTGGGCGGCGGGATGGAGGCCGCGCTGAGCTCGGTGGCCCTGTTCGCCGTCGCCGGGTTCCGGATGATCCCCTCGGTCACCACCGTGCAGAACGTGCTGACCCAGACCTCGGCGAACATCCCGCAAGTGGAGGCGGTCCTGCGGGACATCGCCGCCGCCGAGCGGTACACCGCCAACGCCGAGCAGGTGGGCACGGCGCCCATCCCCGGCAGCCCGCGAGTGCTGACCCTGCGCGGGGTGACCTTCACCTACCCCACGGCGGCGGTGCCCGCGGTCCGCGACGTCGACCTCGACGTGCCGATCGGCAGTTCGCTGGCGCTCGTCGGGTCCTCCGGCGCCGGGAAGTCCACCCTGGTGGACATCCTGCTCGGGCTGCTCGTGCCGGCCCGCGGCACCATCGCGCTCGACGGCGTCCCGCTGGTGGAGGTGCTGCACGCCTGGCGCTCGCGGGTGGGGTACGTCCCGCAGGACGTCGCGCTGTTCGACGGGTCCATCGCCCAGAACGTCGCCCTGACCTGGGGCACCGACGTGGACGAGGAGCGCGTGCGCACCGCGCTGGACCGGGCCCAGCTCAGCGACGTCGTCGCCGGCCGGGCCGGCGGCATCCACGCCCGGATCGGCGAGCGGGGGATCGCGCTCTCCGGCGGGCAGCGCCAGCGGCTCGGGATCGCCCGGGCGCTCTACGCCGACCCGCTGGTGCTGGTCATGGACGAGGCGACCAGCGCCCTGGACACCGCCACCGAGGAGGCGGTCACCCGCGCCATCCGCGGCCTGCACGGGGAGGTCACCGTCATCTCGGTGGCCCACCGCCTCTCCACCATCCGGCACAGCGACCAGGTCTGCTTCATGCGCGACGGCGCCGTCGTGAACCGCGGCACCTTCGACGAGCTCGTCGCCGCCGAGCCCGAGTTCGCCCTCCAGGCCCGCCTGGCGGGGCTGTCGTGACCGCGCCGGACGTCGACGTCGTCATCGCCCTGCACGACCTGACCCGGCCGGTGGCCCGCGCCGCAGCGTCCGTCCTCGACGACGGCGCCCGCGGCGGTGCCGACGGTGCCGGCGGGGGCGGCGGTGACGGCGATGACGGCCGGGTGCGGGTGACCATCGCCTGCCACGAGCTCGCCCCGGCGGACGTCGCGGCGGCGCTGCCCACCGACCTCCGCGGCCGGGTCCGCCTGCTCGAGGTACGCGACGGCCTGGCCAGCCCGTCCGGCCCGTTCAACGCCGGCCTGGACGCGGCCACCGGCCGGTACGTCGCCATCATGGGCTCCGACGACTACCTCGAGCCGGGCGCCGTGCGGGCCTGGGCGCGCCGGGCCGACGCCGCCGGCGCCGACGTGCTGCTGGCCCCGCTGCGCCACCAGAGCGGGGAGCCGATCCCCACCCCGCGGGTCCGGCCCGGCCACCACCGCCGTCTGCACCCGGTCAAGGACCGCCTCGCCTACCGCACCGCGCCGCTCGGGCTCCTGCGCCGCACGGTCCTGGACGAGCACGGCCTGCGGCTGACGCCCGG
Source organism: Georgenia sp. TF02-10 (assembly GCF_022759505.1). Taxonomy (NCBI): domain Bacteria; kingdom Bacillati; phylum Actinomycetota; class Actinomycetes; order Allobogoriellales; family Allobogoriellaceae; genus Georgenia; species Georgenia sp. TF02-10. Next base: position 1,259,470 of record NZ_CP094289.1, read on the forward strand.
CATGCGCGCGGGCGGCGACGTCGCCCTCACGGTCCGGCTGTGGTCCCTGCCCGTCCGGGTGGACCTCGCCACCCGGGCGCCCGCCTACGTCGTCGGCGCCGACGCCCACACCCGGGTGACCACCGCGGTGCGGGGCGTGGACGAAGAACTCCACGCCTGGGACCACCTGCTCCGGCAGGACTTCTTCGCCGCCCTGGACCCGGCGTGGCGGCGGGCGGTGGCGATCAAGGCGGTGCGCATCCACCTGCTCGGGGCGGCCCGCCGCCGGCCCCGCCCGGAGATGTGGCACGACGGCGAGGCCGCCTGGCTGGCCGACCTCACCCGCCGCTGGGTCGCCGTCGCCCCCGGGGTGCTGACCCCGCAGGCCCGGGCCGACCGGGACCTCATCGACGTCATGCTCGGCCCCAGCACAGGGGCGGACCTGGCCGCGGCGGCGGCCCGCCGGGCGCGGGCCGGCCGGGTGGACCAGGTGCTCGCCCGGGACCTGGCCGGGAACCTGGACCGGGAGTCGGTGCTGCGGCACTACGTGGCGCTGCGGCTGCCGGGCTGACGGCGGCGCCGCTACACGCCGCTACCGCGCGGCGGTCGCGACGCCGCGGCGCGGCCGGACCGGCCCGCCGCCGCGGCGTAGCGGTCCGCGAGGGCATCGACGTAGCGTTCCGCCACGAACCCGGCCCGCACCCAGGCCCGGCCGCCGAGCTCCTCGGCCGCCCGGACCGGGTCGGCGAGCACCACCCGGGCCTGCTCGGCGATCTCCGCCGGCGTTCCGCCGAGCACCGGCGGGTGGGTGCCGTCCGGGTAGGGGTAGGTGGTGCCGGGGGAGACCAGCGGGGCGCCGATGCCCATCGCCTCCAGCTCGCTGACCCCGAGCAGGCCGGTGGCCTGCCCCACCACCAGGTCGGCGCCGGCCAGCAGGTCCAGGTACCCGGCGTGGTCCAGCCGCGGGACCAGCTCCACGCCCGTCGCCCGGGCCTCCGGCGCGGACGGCCCCCAGTCCAGGCCCACCAGGCGCGCCGCCGGCAGCGCCGCACGCAGCGCCCGGGCGACGTCGAGCACGACCGGCGCGCCCTTCTCCATCCCCCACCGGGACGCGAACACCACTCGTGGGCCGCCGGCGCCGGGCCGCCACGCGGGGAGCTCGGCGGCGTCGACGAAGGCGGGCATGAACTCGGCGTCCGCCCGTGCCGCCCGGGCGTTGCCCGCGGTGTCGAGGTTCGTGAAATAGACGTGCTCGGCGCCGTCGACTGCCCGCTGCACCAGGTCCCGGGTGGCCGGCGCGGCCCACTGCTCGCGGATGTCCGTCCCGTGCAGGTGCAGCAGGTAGGGCCGGCGCGGCATCCCGGGCGCGGTGATCAGCGGCACGCTCGTCGCGTAGTGGACGTGGGCCACCTCCGCCCGGGCCAGCGCGGCCGCCCGCCGGAGCACGTACGGCACCCAGCGCACCCGCCCCGCACCGGTCGGCGTCGGTCCGGCCGGGCGGACCGACGCCGGCGGCAGGCGGCGCCAGTGGTAGCCCCGGTCGCGGGCGGCCCGGACGAGGTTGCGGGCCACGCCCGCGCAGTCGTTGACGTGCAGCACCCGGGGCCCGGGGTCGGTCATGGGGCCGAGGGTACCGGCGGCGTCCGGTACCGGCGGGCCCGCCGCCGGCCCGGTGCCATGATGGCCCGGTGTCCCGCCCCCGGCTGCTCGTCCTGTCGTTCTCCCCGATCAGCACCGACGCCCGGGTCCTGAAGCAGGTGCAGTACTTCGTCGATCGGTACGACGTCACCACGTGCGGGTACGGCCCCGCGCCGGCCGGCGTCCGGCGGCACCTCGAGCTGCCCGCGGGGGCGGCGAACCGGCTCGACGGGCGGCTGATCACCGCCCGCGCCTACCGCGCCGCCTACTGGCGCCAGCCCGCCGTGCGAGCGGCGCGCGCACTGCTCCGCGGCACCGACGTCGACGCCGTCCTGGCCAACGACCTCGACGCCCTGCCGCTCGCACTGGCCCTGCACCCCCGGGGCGGGGTGCATGCCGACCTGCACGAGTACTTCCCCCGGCTGCACGAGGAGAACGAGCCGTGGCGGCGGCGGATCGGACCGTACATGTCCTGGCTGTGCCGGCGGTACCTGCCCCGCGCCGCCTCAGTCAGCACCGTCAGCGGCGGGCTGGCCCGGGAGTACGAGCGGGAGTTCGGGGTCCCGGTCCAGGTGGTGACGAACGCGACGCCCTTCGCGGACCTGGCGCCGACCCCGGTGGCGCAGCCGGTGCGCCTCGTGCACTCCGGTGCCTGCCTGCGCAGCCGGAACATCCACCTCATGGTCGAGGCGATGGCGCCGCTGGCGGGCCGGTTCACGCTGGACCTCTACCTCACGCCGAACCACCCGGACTACCTCGCCGAGCTCCGTACGCGAGCCGCCGCGCTCGGCAACGTCACCGTCCACGACCCCGTGCCCTACCCCCGGCTCGTCCAGACCCTGCACCGGCACGACCTCGGCGTGTTCGTCCTGCCGCCGGTCAGCTTCAGCTACGCCCACGCCCTGCCGAACAAGGTGTACGACTTCGCCCAGGCGCGGCTCGGCGTCGTCGTCGGTCCGTCCCCGGAGATGGTGAGCTTCATCGAGGCGGCCCAGAACGGGGTGGTCACCGGCGGGTTCACCGCGGCGGACCTCACCGCCACCCTGGGCCAGCTCACGCCCCCGCGGGTCGCCGAGCTCAAGGCTGCCTCGCACGCCCACGCCCGGGACCTGTCCGCGGAGGCCGAGGTGGCCAAGTGGGGCCGCGCCGTCGCCCGGCTGGTGGAGCGGGCCGCGTGAGCGCCGGCGCACCGGGCCGCACCCGCCCGCGCCTGCTCGTCCTGTCCTTCTCGGACATCACCGCCGACGCCCGCGTGCTGCGCCAGGTCCGGCTGCTCGCCGACGACTACGAGCTGACGACCTGCGGGTACGGCGAGGCACCCGACGGCGTCGCGGCCCACGTGCGCATCCCCGACCACCTGGTCCACTGGCACAAGGACCGGGCGCTGCTACTCCAGCGGCGCTTCGCAGCGGTCTACGCCGCCAACGCCGTCGTCGCCCACCTGCGCGAGCGGCTGCCGCGGGAGCACTTCGACATCGTCCTCGCCGACGACGCCGACACGGTGCCGCTCGCGCTGTCCCTGCGCCCGCGGCTCGGGGTGCACGCCGACCTGCACGAGTACGCCCCCCGGGAGAACGAGGAGTCCTGGCGGTGGCGCTGGTTCGTCGCCCCGTACTACCGGTGGCTGGTGCGCACGTTCGTCACCCGCGCCGCCTCGGTCACCACGGTCAGCGACGGGCTGGCCGCGGAGTACCGGCGTGAGTTCGGCATCGACGCGGGCGTCGTGATCAACGCGGCCGCCTACCGGGACGCCGCGCCGACCCCGGTGGCCCGGCCGGTCCGCCTGGTGCACAGCGGGCTCGCGCGGCGCAACCGCCGGCTGGAGCTGATGACCGACGCGGTCGAGCGGACCGGCGCCGACGTCACCCTGGACCTGTACCTCATGCCGAACGACCCCGCCTACCTGGCCGAGCTGCGGGAGCGCACGGCCGGGTCCGCGCGGGTCACCGTCCGCGACCCCGTGCCGCACGCCGAGCTCGTCGGCACGCTCGCCGGGTACGACGTCGGCGTCTTCGTCCTGCCGCCGGCCACCTTCAGCTACCGGTTCGCGCTGCCCAACAAGCTCTTCGACTACGTCCAGGCCCGGCTGGGGGTCCTGGTGGGCCCGTCCCCCGAGATGGCCGCCGTCGTCCGGCAGCACCGGCTCGGCGCGGTGACCGCGGGGTTCACCACCGCCGACGTGGTCGCCGCGCTGGACGCCCTCGACCCGGCGGCCGTGGCCGGGTGGAAGCGGGCCAGCGACGCCGCCGCCCGCCCGCTCTCCGCCGAGGTGCAGGTCCAGGGCTGGGCGCGGGCGGTGGCGGACCTGCGGGCGGCCGACGGCGGGTGACCGCCCGGGCAGTGACGGCCCGACGGGCGACCGCGGCGCGCGGGCCGACGGCGAGCCGCTGGCTCGGGCGAGGGGCACCGCGGGCAGGGGCACCGACGGCGGCCGCCGCCGTCGTCCAAGCTCAGGCGGCCAGGGCGTCGAGGACCCGGGCGGCGGCGTGGCCGTCCCCGTACGGGGCTGCGTCGGTCGGCGCCGGGCGCGGGCGTGTGGCGGCCGCCACCAGGTCCGGGCCGGGCTCGGCGAGGACGTTCCAGCCGAGCGCCACCGTCTCCGCCCACTCCGTCTCGGTCCGCACCGTGGTGCACGGGGTGCGCAGCAGGAACGCCTCCTTCTGCAGGCCGCCAGAGTCGGTGACGATCCCGCGGGCGTGCCTCGCGGCCGCGACGAGGTCGGGGTAGGGCAGCGGGTCGCGGGGGCGCAGGGCCCCGCGGGACAGGTCCACGCCGGCGTCGCGGGCCCGGGCCCGCAGCCGGGGGTGGGCCAGCAGCACCACCGGCAGGTCCAGGGCGGCGAGGGAGTCCACGATGGCCCGCAGCCGGGGCGGGTCGTCGGTGCTCTCCGCGCGGTGGATCGTCGCCAGGTAGTATCCGCCGGCCGGCAGGGGCTGGCCGTCCAGCAGCGCGGGCACGCCGCCCGCGCGGTCGCGGACCTGGTAGAGCACGTCGGTCATGACGTCCCCGACCAGCCGGGCCCGCCCGGCGAGGCCCTCGCGGGCCAGGTGGTCCATCGCCGTCGGCGTCGGGGCGAGCAGGAGGTCCGCGGCGTGGTCGGTCAGCACCCGGTTGTGCTCCTCGGGCATCCGCCGGTTGAACGAGCGCAGCCCCGCCTCCAGGTGCGCCACCGGGACGTGCAGCTTCACCGCGGCCACCGCCGCCGCCAGGGTGGAATTCGTGTCTCCGTAGACCAGCACCCAGTCCGGGGCGTCGGCCGCCAGCACCTCGTCCAGCGCGGCCAGCATCTGCCCGGTCTGCCGCCCGTGGCTCCCGGAACCCACGCCGAGGTGGACGGCCGGGGCGGGGATATCCAGGTCCGCGAAGAAGACGTCGGAGAGGACCGGGTCGTAGTGCTGGCCGGTGTGCACGATGCGGTGGTCGACCCCGCGCCGCCGGGTCTCGTGCGCGACCGGCGCGAGCTTGACGAACTGGGGCCGGGCGCCGACGACGGAGAGCACCTTCACGCGGAGGAGCGTACCGGCGCTGATAGTTTCCCCTGCGTGCGCATCGTGGTCGTGACGACGTGGTTCCCCACCGCCGTCGCCCCGGCCAGCGGCGCGTTCGTCGCCCGGGACGCCCACGCCGTCGCCTCCCTCGGCCACGACGTCGCCGTCGTCCACCTCGTCCCGCCGCACCAGGACGACGGCGCCCGCCGAGTGGTGCACGAGGGCCTGCGGGTGGTCCGGGTCCCGATGAGCACCACCCGCCCGGGCCAGGTCCTCGCCGCCGCTCGCACCCTGGGCCCGCTGCTCGCCGGCGCCGACGTGGTGCACTCGATGGCCTTCTCCGCCCTGCTGCCGCTCGTCCTGCGCCGCCCCCGCGCTCCCTGGGTGCACACCGAGCACTGGTCCGGGCTGACCTCGCCGGGGACCCTGCCGGCCAGCTGGCGGGCGGTCCTGCCGGTCCTGCGCCACCTGCTCGCCGCGCCCGACGTCGCCACCGCGGTGTGCGAGTTCCTCGCCGCCCCGTTGCGGGCGGTCCGCGGCCGCCGCCCGACGGTCGTCGTGCCGTGCATCGTCCCGGTGCCCGACCCCGTCCCGCCGCGGCCGCCCCGCGGCCCCCGGCTCCGCCTGGTCGACGTCGGCGCCCTGGTGGACCGCAAGGACCCGCTGCTCGCGGTGGAGACCGTCGCCGAGCTCCAGCGCCGCGGCGTCCCGGCCGAGCTGGTGCTGGTGGGGGAGGGGGAGCTGCGCGGCGCCGTCACCCGGCGGGCGGCCGAGCTCGGCCTGGCGGACCGGGTCCGGCTGACCGGCGCCCTGCCCGCGGCCGGGGTGCTGGCCGAGCTGGCCCGGGCCGACCTCTTCCTCGGCCCGACCCGGGGGGACAACTTCTTCGTCTCCGCCGCCGAGGCGCTGGTCGCCGGCCGGCCCGTCGTCGTCGGCGCCACCGGCGGCCAGGGCGAGTACATCCGCCCCGAGGTGGGCGCGCTCGTCCCCGTCCAGGACGCCGCGGCCTACGCCGACGCCGTGCAGCGGGTGGACCGGGCCACCGCCGCCACGAGCGCCGCGGCGATCAGCGCCACCGTCGGGCAGCGGTTCTCCGTCGCCGCCGTCGCCGCCGGGTACGCCGACGCCTACGCCCAGGCCCGGGCGGTCCGCCGGCGAGCCGGGACGCGCCGGTGAGCCCGGGCGCGCCGGGGAGCCCGCCGGGCGCGCCGGTCGAGGTGGTGATCGCCGTGCACACCCCCCGCCGGCCGGTCGGCCGCGCCGTGGCGTCCGTCCTCGACGGCAACGCCGCGCACACCCGGACCACCGTGGTCTGCCACAACGTGCCGGCGGCCGAGATCGCCGCCGTGATCTCCCCCCGGCACCGGGACCGGGTCCGCTACCTCGAGCACCGGGACCCCCGCCCGTCCGCCTCCGGCCCCTTCAACGCCGGCATGGCCGCCGCCGACGGCGAGTACCTCGCCATCATGGGCTCGGACGACTGGCTGCAGCCCGGCGCCGTCGCATCCTGGCTCGACCTCGCCGACCGCACCGGTGCCGAGACCGTCATCACCCGCCTGGCGCTCGGCCGGCCGGGCCGGCCGGTCCGCACCCCGCCCACCCGTCCCTGGCTGCGCGGCCTCGCCGACCCGGTCAAGGACCGGCTCAGCTACCGCAGCGCCCCGCTCGGGCTCGTCTCCCGGGCCGCCCGCGACCGGCTGGGCGCCGCCCTCGTGGAGGGCATGACCGTCGGCGGCGACGTCCCCTACGTCACCCGGCTGTGGTTCGGGACCCGGGTCGCGGTCGACCGCCGGGGCCCCGCCTACGTCATCGGCACCGGGGCCGAGGACCGGGTCACCTACACGCCGAGGCCGATCCGCGAGGAGTTCGCGTTCGTCCGCCACCTGCTGGACCAGGACTGGTTCCGGGCCTACCCGGCCGGCGCCCGGCGCGCGGTGTGCACCAAGCTCACCCGGATCCACCTCTTCGGGGCGGTGCACAACCGCCCGGACCCGGCCTTCTGGACCGCCGCGGAGCGGACCGCGCTCGCCGACGCCGCCGAGCGGCTGCTCGTCGCCGCGCCGGGTTTCGCCGAGGTCCTCTCCCTCGCCGACCGGGACCTCCTCGACACCGTCCAGGACCTGGGCGTCCCCGCCGCGGCGATGATCCACGCCGCACAGGCCCGCCGTCGGCACGGCCGGCCGCGCACCCTCGTGCCGCGCGACCTCCGCATGTCCCTGGCCGCCGAGGCGCCGCTGCGGCTGATGGCCGCCTCGGCGCTGACCAGGTGAGCGCGCGCATCGCTCGGGCCGACCGACGGTGATCGGCGACACTCCGGCCTGCCGCGGTGGTTGGCGGGTGCTCGCGCCTGTGCCAGGCTGACGGCCGTCTACCCCCTCCCGCCCTGCGAGGTCCCCGGATGCGCCTGCACCTCCGTCCCCCAGCCCTGGCCCTCGCGCTCGCGCTGCCGCTGATCGCCACCCCCGCGGCCGCGGACCTCTCGGTCGGCGACGACGACGCCGCTGGCGGATCTGCGGAAACCGGCGCGCCGGTACCCGGAGCGCCGGCCGACGCCCCCGCGGCCGACATCCCCGCGGGGGAGGTCGCGACGGTGCCGCAGGCGGCCCCGGTCGAGCCGGAGATTACCGTGGCGGAGATGCCGCCGGACGCCGCCACGGACGCGGCCACGCCCGCGTCGGCCGGCCCGACGGGTGCTCCCCGCGAGGAGGTGACGGTCCGGACGACGGGCGGTGAGTTGCTCGTCGTCGGCGTCACCTGGGCGGAGGCCACCGACCTGGCGGACCTGACCGCAGCCGTGCGCTGGCGCACCGGCGAGACCTGGTCCGGCTGGACCGACCTGGAGATCCTCCCGGCGTCGGCAGAGCCGGAGGCCGCCGGGGAGCGCGGCGGCACCGAGCCCCTGGTGGTGACCGGCGCCGAGGAGGTCGAGGCACGGGTCACCGCCCCGCCCGGACAGCTGCCCACCGAGCCCGAGCTGATGGCCGTCGACCCGGGCCAGGCCGTCGCCGACGGCGCCGCCCCGCTGCTCAGCGGCGGCTCCGGCGGCGGGACCGGCACGGCGGCCGGGGCGGCCGGCACGGTCCGGGCCGCCACCGCCGCGGCCGGCGTCCCGCGCATCTTCACCCGGGCCGACTGGGGCGCCGACGAGTCCATCCGGTCCTGGCGGCCCGAGCTGGGCCGGGTCACCGGCGCCGTCATCCACCACAGCGCCGGCGCCAACGGGTACTCCGCCGCCCAGGTCCCGGCCATCATCCGCGGCATCTACGCCTTCCACGCCCAGGGCCGCGGCTGGGGCGACATCGGGTACAACGTCCTCGTCGACCGGTTCGGCCGCGCCTGGGAGGGCCGCTACGGCGGCCTGGACAACGCCATCATCGGCGCGCACGCGAGCGGCGTGAACGCCACCACCTTCGGGATCTCCGTCCTCGGCGACTACGACAAGGTCGCCGTGCCCGCCGCCGCCTTCGAGACCGTCGCCCAGGTGGTGGCGTGGAAGTTCGCCCGGCACGGCATCAGCACCGCCGGCACCGCCGTCGGGCTCAACGGAAAACCCATGCCGCGGGTGGTCGGGCACCGTGACGTCGGCAGCACCGCCTGCCCCGGCCGGTTCTTCTACTCCCGGCTCGGCGAGCTCCGCAGCCGCATCGCGGCGCTCCAGCCGACCATGCCCTCCTACCCGCCCAACGACACCGTCCGGCTGGGCGGCCGGGACCGCTACGCCACCGCCGTCGCCGCCTCCCGCTGGGCGAACAGCCGCTCCTCGGTGGTCTACGTGGCCACCGGCCGCGACTTCCCCGACGCCCTGGCCGGCGGCCCGGCCGCCACCCGCAAGGACGCCCCCGTCCTCCTCCTCCACGGCAACGCCATCGCCACCGACGTGCGGACCGAGCTGCGCCGGCTCCGGCCGACGACCATCTACGTCCTCGGCGGACCCGGGGTGATCACCGACGCCACCGTCGCCCAGCTGCGCCAGTACGCCGGGACGGTGACCCGGCTCGCCGGGGCGGACCGGTACGCCACCGCCGCCCAGGTCGCCCGGAACGGGTGGGCCGGCACGGCCGGGACCGTCGTGCTCACCTCCGGGGACACCTACGCCGACGCCCTCACCGGCGGGGCCGCCGCAGCCGTGCAGGGCGCGCCGATCCTGCTCACCGCCCGGGACGGGCTCCCCGCCGCCACCCGCAGCGAGATCGCCCGGCTGCGGCCCGGCCGGGTCGTCCTCGTCGGCGGCCCCGGCGCGATCGCCGAGGGCACGCTCCAGCAGGTGGCGGCGGCCGCACCGGGCGCCACCATCGAGCGGGTCGCCGGCCGGGACCGGTACGCCACCGCCGCCGCCGTCACCGCCCGGTTCTGGCCGAAGGGGGCGGGCACGGCGTACTTCGCCGCCGGCGGGGACTTCGCCGACGCCGTCAGCGCGGTCCCCGCCGCCGGTGACGCCAAGGCACCGCTCCTGCTCGCCCGCACCACCTGCCTGGACGCCCCGACGTCGGCGGCGCTCACCGCGCTGAAGGCCCGGGTGAAGGTCGTGGTCGGCGGAACGGGCGTCGTCCCGGACGCTGCCACCCGCACCAGGTGCTGACCACTCAACACGGTCAGCTGCTCCCGTCTTCGATCACCTGCTCACTCACTGGTCAGCGCAGACGAGCAGCTTTGCCAGAACGCGGGAAGGACCTTGCCAGGAGGGCCCGAAGTACGGCTAGTATGCGGACTGGTGCGGGGGTCCAGCCGGCATGCGTCGCTCGAACAGGTCCCCTCGGGCGCTGGCGGGGCGGCAACGAACTACGCACCGAGCCGACGGCCCGCTCCGCACACCGGGGCGGGCCGTCCGGCCCCCCTCTCATTGTCGCCGCGTCGTTGCGGCGGCCAGCGGAACGCCTTCACCTTCCTCCGGATCCTCGCCGGCGGTCTCCCGCCGCCGAGGGCGCTTTCCTGCTGCCCGAACTTTGGCGACGACCGTCCTTTGTCGACACCCGTCGTCGATGCTGTGGACGGTCCTCGTTGGGAATCGCAGCTGGGTGGAAGCGAGGACGGGCGCTTGACGCCCTCGGCCCGATCGGGCGGTCTCGGCTCAATTTTCGGCCCCGTCTCGCCGGTGCCGAGACTGCGACTGCTCGAGCGGTTGCGCGGGGAGCGCGAACACCGCTACAGTCACGCCGACCCACCCACGTGAGGTAACGGTGTCGGGCCCGCGAGCAAACAGCTCGGGGAGCGCGGACCTGAATGGCACGGGCTGTGGGGACCAGCACGAACACGAACACTCCGTGACCTGAGGAGGTCAACCCACATGGGTAAGCTTGTCCGCCGCGGCTCCCTCGCCGCAGCCGCCGCCCTTGCGGCAACCATGACGCTTGCGCCCAGCGCGCTCGCCGACGACGACTCCGGCCCGATCGACATCGACGGCTCCCCCGAGGTCGCCGCCGACAACGGCCCCAACGTCTGGCGCTTCGCTGACCGCGACCGCATCGGCACCGCCCTCGAGGCCGCCGAGCGGACCGACAACCTCTGGGGTGACACCGTCATCCTGGCGACCGACGCTGACTACCCCGACGCGCTCGCCGCGGCCCCGCTGGCCGACCAGCTCGACGCCCCGGTGCTGCTCACCAAGCCCGGTGAGGAGCTCGACCGTCGGGTGGCGGCCTACCTGGCCGACGACGCCAACGGCGTCAGCAACGTCATCCTCGTCTCCGGCGAGGGTGTGCTGAAGTCCGGCATCGTCAACCAGATCGAGGACGAGCTCGGCCTCACCACCGAGCGGGTGTCCGGCGCCAACCGGTACCAGACCGCCTACCTGCTCGCGCAGGAGGCCGTGTCCTACGGCATCGCCGAGGGCGAGTACCCGAACATCTTCCTCGCCTCGGGCACCAACTTCCCGGACGCGCTGGCCGCCGGTGCGGCTGCCGCGGAGCACTCCGGCGTGGTGCTGCTGACCCAGGCCAACGGCCTGGAGCTCTACACCTTCGCCGCGCTGCAGGCCGGCGGTTGGGCCGGTGTCGACGCGATCAACCACCGCGAGGTCATCGCGATCGGTGGTCCCGCCGCCGACGCCGCCCCGAACGGCTACCTGGGCAACCCGGTCGACGTTGACACCGAGATCGTCGGTGCCAACCGGTACGAGACCGCGGCGATGACCGCGAGCGAGTACTTCGAGGACCCGGAGAACTTCGTCGTCACCTCCGGTGAGGGCTTCGCCGATGCGATCGTCGGTGGCGCCTACGCCGCGAACGTCGACGGGCCGCTGCTGCTGACGAACAACGCCGGTCTCCCGCGGGCGACCATCAACTACCTGTCCGCGAACGTGGACAACGGCGAGAACGTCTTCGTCTTCGGTGGCCCGGGCTCCGTGAGCCGTACGGTCTCCACCCAGATCGGTAACATCTTCGACTACTGAGGCTGACTGACCGCCCGCGGTCATCACCCTGTCGACGGAAGCTCCCCCAGCGTCTTGGACGCTGGGGGAGTTTTCGTCGTGCGGCGCGTCGGTGGAGCCCGACGGCTGCTGAATCCTGGCCGCCAATGGCTTCCCACCGGCCCACCGCCTCCCTCGGCCAGGTGGATGCTGACCTTGCCAGGGTGCGTCCCTGGACAGCCCGGGCCGGAGGGCCGATTCTTCCGGTTCGGAAATCTCGCCAGGACGTTAGTCTGTAGCCAGGCGGCAGGAAGAATGGCCCGCTGGGGCTCGGAATGTAACGGTTCCGTCAACCTGTTGCGCAGGAACAGGGACGCCGCTACAGTCAGCAATGACCCACCCACGTGAGGTAGCGGGGTCGGGCCTGCGGGCACCAGCTCGGGGGGCACGGACCTGAACGGCACGCGTAGTGGGGGACCAGTACCGTTCATCGACATTCCGTGACCTGAGGAGGTCCACCATGGGCAAGATTGTCCGCCGCGGCTCGCTCGCCGCCGCCGCCGCCCTCGCGGCAACCATCTCGCTTGCGCCCAGCGCGCTCGCCGACGACGACTCCGGCCCGATCGACATCGACGGCTCGCCCGAGGTCGTCGCCCCCAACGGGCCCAACGTCTGGCGCTTCGCCGACCGCGACCGCATCGGCACCGCCCTCGAGGCCGCCGAGCGGACCAACGGGGTCTGGGGCGGTGAGGACGGCAACATCGTCATCCTCGCGACCGACGCGGACTACCCCGACGCCCTCGCCGCGGCCCCGCTGGCCGACCAGCTCAACGCCCCGGTGCTGCTCACCAAGCCCGGTGAGGTCCTCGACAGCCGGGTGGCGGACTACCTGCAGGACAACGACGTTGACGATGTGATCCTCGCCTCCGGCGAGGGTGTGCTGAAGTCCGGCATCGTCAATGAGATCGAGGCGATGGGCATCGCCACCGAGCGGGTGTCTGGCGTCAACCGGTACGAGACCGCTTACCTGCTCGCGCAGGAGGCGATCAGCTACAACATCGCCGACGACGAGTACCCGAACATCTTCCTGGCCTCGGGCACCAACTTCCCGGACGCGCTGGCTGCCGGTGCGGCTGCCGCGCAGCACTCCGGCGTGGTGCTGCTGACCCAGGCCAACGGCCTGGAGCTGTACACCTTCGCCGCGCTGCAGCCGGGCGGCTACGCCGGTAACGACGCGATCAACCACCGCGAGGTCATCGCGATCGGTGGTCCCGCCGCGAACGCTGCCCCGAAGGGCTACCTGGGCAACCCTGTCGACGTCGACTTCAACATCGTCGGCAAGAACCGCTACGAGACCGCGGCGATGACCGCCGACGCGTACTTCGAGGACCCGGAGAACGTCGTCGTCGCCTCCGGTGAGGGCTTCGCCGACGCGATCGTCGGTGGCGCCTACGCCGCGAACGTCGACGGGCCGCTGCTGCTGACGAACAACGGCGGTCTCCCGCGGGCCACGATCAACTACCTGACCGGGAACGTGGACCGCGGCGAGAACGTCTTCGTCTTCGGTGGCCCCGGCGCCGTCAGCCCGGCAGTCTCCACCCAGATCGCGGAGCTGTTCCGCTACTGAGGTCACCTGACTGACCGCCTGCGGTCGTCATCTGATTGACGAGAGCTCCCCCGGCGTCCCAGACGCCGGGGGAGCTCTCGTCTGCCCCGCTGTTCCGGCAGGAATGTGACGTGGCCGACAGTTTCGCGTCCGGGTAGGTTCCGTTCCGCTCTCCGTGGTTCCGCGTCCGGAGGTTCCGCAGGCACGGACTATTCTCGGATGCGGCCCGTGGCTGGTGACGGGCCGTCCCGACGAGCCTGAACGGAAGTAGCATGCGCGTTGCCGTTGTCGCACTGGGGAAGATCGGTCTTCCCCTCGCCGCCCAGTTCGCCGATGCCGGGGCCGAGGTGGTGGGGGTAGACACCAACCCGCGCACGGTGGACCTCGTCAACGCCGCCACGGAGCCGTTCCCGGGGGAGGCGCAGCTGGCCGAGAAGCTGGCCCGGCTGGTCCCGGCCGGCCGGCTCCAGGCGACCACCAGCTACGCCCAGGCGATCCCGGGCGCGGACGCCGTCGTCGTCGTGGTGCCGCTCTTCGTCGACGACGCGACGTGGCAGCCCGACTTCACCTGGATGGAGTCCGCGACCCGGTCCCTCGCCGAGCACCTGACGCCCGGCACGCTCGTCTCCTACGAGACCACCCTGCCGGTCGGCACCACCCGCACCCGCTGGAAGCCGCTCATCGAGGAGGTCTCCGGGCTGCGCGAGGGCACCGACTTCCACCTGGTCTTCTCCCCGGAGCGGGTGCTGACCGGCCGGGTCTTCGCCGACCTGCGCCGCTACCCCAAGCTCGTCGGTGGCCTGTCCGACGCCGGCACCGCCCGCGCCGTCGAGCTCTACTCCCAGCTGCTGGCCTTCGACGAGCGGCCCGACCTGCCCCGGGCCAACGGGGTGTGGGACATGGGCACCGCGGAGGCCGCGGAGATGGCCAAGCTCGCCGAGACCACCTACCGGGACGTCAACATCGGCCTGGCCAACCAGTTCGCCGTCTTCGCGGACCGGGCCGGCATCGACATCTACCGGGTCATCGAGGCGTGCAACTCCCAGCCCTACTCCCACCTGCACCGCCCGGGGATCGCCGTCGGCGGGCACTGCATCCCGGTCTACCCGCGGCTGTACCTGTCCACCGACCCGGACGCGACGGTGGTCCGCGCCGCCCGGCAGCACAACGCCGGCATGCCCGGCTACGCGGTGGAGCGGGCCGCGGAGGTCCTCGGCGACCTCACCGGGCTGCGGGCCGTGGTCCTCGGCGCCGCCTACCGCGGCCGGGTCAAGGAGACCGCCTTCTCCGGGGTGTTCGCCACCGTCGAGACGCTGGCCGCCCGCGGCGCCCGGGTCACCGTGCACGACCCGATGTACGCCGACGCCGAGCTCACCGGCCTCGGCTGGGAGCCGTACCACCTCGGCGAGGAGGTCGACCTGGCGATCGTCCAGGCCGACCACCCGCAGTACGCCGACCTCGCGCCGTCCGACCTGCCGGGCGTCCGGCTGCTCTACGACGGTCGGGCGGTCACCGACCCGGCCCGCTGGGCCGGCGTCCCGCGGCTGACCGTCGGCGGCGGCGCCTGAGCCCGCGCGGGGCGGCGAGCGGGTGGAGCGGGCCGGCGAGCGGGTGGAGCGGGCCGGCGGGGCCGGGGCCCGGGGACCGGGGCAGTAGCCTGACCGGGATGGAACCGACCGGGACCGCTGCGACCGAACGGACCGGGACGGCCGTGCGGGTGGTCACCGTGGCGTTCAACCCCGGCCCCGAGCTGGAGACCTTCGCCCGCACCCTGGGCGACGCCACCACCGCACCGGTGCGGCTGGTGGTGGTGGACAACGGCACCGACGCCGCGGTGGTGAACGACGTCGCCGCCCGGTACGGGGCCGACGTCGTCCGCCCGGGCGCGAACCTCGGCTACGGCGCCGCCGCGAACCTCGGCGCGCGCCCCGGCACCGAGCCGTGGGTGGTGGTCGCGAACCCGGACATCGCCTGGCGGCCGGGCGCGCTCGACGCCCTCCTGGCCGCCGGCGAGCGGCACCCGCGGGCCGGCGCCCTCGGCCCGCGGATCCTCAACCCCGACGGCACGGTCTACCCCTCCGCCCGGCCGCTGCCCTCCCTCGTCCAGGGCGCCGGGCACGCCCTCCTCGGCCGGGTCTGGCCGGCGAACCCGTGGACCCGGGCGTACCACGCCGGCCAGGCGGACGGCCACGAGCGGGCGGTGGGCTGGCTCTCCGGGGCGTGCCTGCTGCTGCGGCGGGAGGCCGCGGCCGCCGTCGCCGGGTTCGACGAGGGCTACTTCATGTTCTTCGAGGACGTGGACCTCGGCGACCGGCTGGGCCGGGCCGGGTGGGAGAACGTCTACGTCCCGGCCGCCGTCGTCGTGCACGACCAGGGCGTGAGCTGGCGGGACCGGCCGGCGCCGATGATCCGCGCCCATCACCGCAGCGCCGAGCGCTACCTGCACCGCCGCTACCGCGCCGGGTACCAGGCGCCGCTGCGGTACGCGCTGTCCGCGGGCCTGCGGCTGCGGTGCTGGTGGCAGACCCGCGCCGCCCGCTGACCGAACGGTGGACCCGCGCCGCCCGCTGACACCCGGCGGCGGCCTGCGCCGCGGGACGTCCGGGGTTGACCGCCGGTCGGCGGGCCCGGGCCTACTGGCCCTGGGCCGCGTACTTCGCCTCCACGGCCGCCTTCTGCGGCCGCCACCACGCCTCGTTCTCCCGGTACCACCCGATCGTGTCCGCCAGCCCGGCCCGGAAGTCGGCGAACCGCGGGGCCCAGCCCAGCTCCTCCCGGAGCCTGGTGCTGTCGATGGCGTAGCGCAGGTCGTGCCCGGGCCGGTCGGCGACCTGCTCGTAGTCCGACCGGTCGTGGCCCATGAGCTCCAGGACGAGCTCGACGACCTCCTTGTTGGACTTCTCCCCGTCCGCGCCGATGAGGTACGTCTGCCCGATCCGGCCCTCGTCGATGATCCGCCACACCGCGGCGTTGTGGTCGCGCACGTGGATCCAGTCCCGCACGTTGGCGCCGGTGCCGTAGAGCCGGGGCCGCACGCCGTCGATGAGGTTGGTGATCTGCCGCGGGATGAACTTCTCGATGTGCTGGTAGGGCCCGTAGTTGTTGGAGCAGTTGGAGATGGTCGCCGGGACGCCGAACGACCGCACCCAGGCGCGGACCAGCAGGTCCGAGCCGGCCTTGGTGGAGGAGTACGGCGAGGACGGGTTGTACGGGGTGCGCTCGGTGAACCTCGCCGGGTCGTCCAGGCTCGAGGTCGCCGTAGACCTCGTCGGTGGAGATGTGGTGGTACCGGGTCCCGTGCCGGCGCACCGCCTCCAGCAGGGTGAAGGTGCCGACCAGGTTCGTCGTGACGAAGGGGAGGGGGTCGGTCAGCGAGTTGTCGTTGTGCGACTCCGCCGCGAAGTGGACGACGACGTCCGCCTCGGCCACCAGCGGGTCCACCACGTCCCGCTCGGCGACGTCGCCCACCACCAGGGTGACCCGGTCCCCGAGCGGGGCGAGGGAGTCGGCGTTGCCGGCGTAGGTCAGCCTGTCCAGGACGACGACGTCGGCGTCGGGGCGCTCCTGGACAGTCTGGTGGACGAAGTTGGCGCCGATGAAGCCGGCGCCACCGGTGACGAGCACGCGCACGTCGCTCTCCTCCTTCTGGGCGGTGCTGCCCGGGGCCGGGCAGGGCCCCGCGGGGCAGGGCGGGTCCAAGTATGGCCTGCCGGCTCGCGGGCCGGCGGCAAGGCCGCCTGGGCCACGTCCCCGCCGCGCCCGGCCGCGCGGCGCCTGCCGGTGCACCGACGTGCGCGCCCGCCTCCGGCCGCCCGCCGCCCGGCGCCGCCCGCGCACCGCCGGCCGCGCGCGTGCACCGCCGCCCCGGCCACGCCCCCGCGGCGTCCCGGCTCCTCCCGGCGGACGCGGTAGCGTCGGCGGGGTCCCCGGTTCCCGGCGGACACCCCCGCAACCCTCGAGGCTCTGGTGATGATCGGCCGTTCCCCCGCTGCCCCCGGCACCGCAGCCGACCCGGCGGCCGCACCGTGGGGGTGGCCCGGTGAGCCTGGGTGGCGGCGGTGCCGACGGCCCTGGCGCTGGTCGTGGTGCTGTACGGGCCGGGGTATTTGGTGCTCCGGCAGGCTCGGCGTGCGGGGGTCCTCGCCTGGGCGGCGGCGCCGGCCGTGGTGGTCGCCATGCTGGCCGTCGGGGCGGTGCTGCTCAGCGTCCTCGGCATCGCCTGGGCGCCCGGCTCGGTGCTGGTGCTCCTGGTCCTGGTCGTGGCCGGGGCCGCGGCGCTGGGCCGGCTGCGGCGGGCCGATCCCGTGGCCCTGCCGCCGCTCAGCCGGTGGCACGCCGTCCTCGCCGGTGCGGGGCTCGCCTTCGGCGCCGGCTGGCAGGGCTGGGCGTTCCTGCGGGGCATGGGCGCCCCGGACGCCCTCCAGCAGATCTTCGACCCGGTGTTCCACCTCAACGCCGCCCAGACCATCCTGCGGACCGGCGACGCCTCCTCCTTCGGCGGGCTGGACCCGATGTACGGCTCGGCGACCGGGGTGTTCTACCCCGCGGTGTGGCACTCCCTCGTCGCGCTGGTGGCCCCGCTCAGGCTCGGTGGTGGTCGCCACCAACGTGCTCATGCTGCTCACCGGGCTGCTGCTCTGGCCGCTCGGCCTGGTCGCGCTGAGCCGCGCGGTCCTCCCGGGACGTCCGCTGGTGGCGGCGACCGCGCCGGTCGTGGCGGCCTCCTTCCTCATCTTCCCGGCCAACCTCCTCGTCCTGCAGGGCATGTTCCCCTACTGCCTCGCCCTCGCCCTGGCGCCCGCCGCCGTGGCGGTCGTGGCGGCTGTCGTGCAGCGGCCCGTTGTCGGCAACCGGCGGGCGACGACGGCGGCCCCGGCGCGGTCGACGGCGGCGGGCCCGGTGCGGGCGGCGAGCGCGGCGTGGGCGGCCGCAGGTGCGTCGCCGGCCACGGCGGGCTCGGGGAGGCCGGCGGCAGGGCGGGGCGGCGGCGGGGCTGGGCTGTGTCGCCGCCCGGCACGCCCGGCGCACGGTAGCCGCGGCGCCACCGACCGTCCCGGGGCACCAGCCCGCCCCGGGGCTCCAGCCCGCCCCCGGCTTCCGGCCGAGCACGCGGGTACGGCCAAGCACGGAGCGGCGGCGGGCCGCGCGGACCCGGCCGGCTGCCCGGGTGCTGCCGCTGCTGGCGGCGGGTGCCGCCGTCGCCGGCGTGGTCGGCGCCCAGCCGGCCGGCGCCGCGGTCCTGGCCGTCCTCCTCCTGCCCCTGCTGGCGCAGGTCACCTGGGCCGCGGCCGCCCGTCTCCGCCGGGCCGGGCGGCCGCTGGATGCCGCCGCGGCGGCGCTCGTGGTGCCGCTCGCCGCCGCGGCCCTGGTGCTCGCCGTCTACACGGTGCCCCAGCTGCGCGCCATGGCCGCCTTCCCGGCCCCCGGCGGGGACGCCGGCGAGGCGCTCGTCCACGGCCTGACCTTCGCCACCACCGTGGGGTGGACGAGCCCGTGGGCCAACGCCGTCGTCGCGGTCGCCGTCCTCCTCGGAGCGGTGGTCGCGGTCCGCACGGCCCGCGCCCGCTGGCTGGCCGCGGCGTGGCTGCTCACCCTGGCGGTCTTCGTCCTGGCCGCCGGGCCGGAGACGCCGCTGCGCGCCCTGACCGGCTTCTGGTACAAGTCCGCCGACCGCACCTTCGCGATGCTGCCTACCGTCGCGGCCGTCCTCGGCGCCCTCGGCGTGGTCGCCGTCGCCGAGGCGGCCGTGCGCCTGGCCCGGCGGGCGGGGGCGGCGGCCGGCACCCCCCGGCACGCCCGGCCCGCGGGGGCCGGCGGCCGGCCCGCCGTCGCCGTCGTCGGCGTGATCCTGCTGGCCGCCCTGGTGACCTCCGGCGGGTTCCGCAACGGGGAGCGGGAGCAGGGCTGGACCGCCTGGGCCTTCCAGCCGGAGGACCTCATCCACTACCCGTACGCCACCGACGGGGAGGTGGCGATGCTCCGGTCCCTGGACGACGTGCTCCCGGCGGACGCGGTGGTGCTCGGGGACCCCCGCGGCGGGGCCGCCTTCGTCCAGGCGGTCGCCGGCGCCGTCGCCTACCTCCCGCACGTCAGCCCGTCCAGCTGGGACCCCGAGCAGCGCTTCCTCATCGAGCGCTTCGGTGATCTCCACCACGACCCGGGGGTCTGCGCCGCCGTCGTGGACGCCGGCATCGAGTACTTCTACGCCGACGACTCCGGGCCCGCCGACTGGGCGGCGCAGGCCCCCGGCCTGCACGGGGTGGACACCTCCACCGGGTTCGAGCTCCTCGCCGAGGGGGACACTGCCCGCCTCTACCGGCTCACCGCCTGCGGCTGACCGCCCGCGGGCGGCCGGCCGGGCCCAGCACGGGTCCCGCCCCGGCGGTGGCCGGTGCCGTAATCTACCCGCAGCGATGCGCCCGGCGACCGGCGCGCAGTGGAGGAGGCTTCGGCGGTTGGGAATCGTGAAGGACCTGCAGGGCTCGCGCGAGCTCGTCCTCAACCTCACCCGGCGGGAGATCAAGGGCAAGTACAAGCGCACCGCGCTCGGGCAGCTGTGGTCCCTGGCCAACCCGCTCGCCGCGATGGCCATCTACACCGTGGTCTTCGCCTTCATCATCCGGGTCCAGCCCAAGCCGGGGGACCCCAGTGGGCTGGACATCTTCGCGCTGTGGCTGCTGTGCGCGCTCCTGCCGTGGAGCTTCTTCACCAACGTCGTCAACGGCGGCATGGGCTCCCTGGTCGGCAACGAGAACCTCATCAAGAAGGTGCACTTCCCGCGCATCTCGCTGCTGGTCGCCAACTCCCTGTCCTGGCTGTTCAGCTGGTCGATCGAGATGGTCGTCCTGCTCATCGCCCTGCTGGCGGTCGGCGCGAACGTGCTGCCCTGGGTGCCGGTCGTCGTCGTCTTCATGGCCCTGATGGCGCTGTTCGCCACCGGCGTGTCCCTGATGCTCGCCGTCGCCAACGTCTACTTCCGGGACACCCAGCACTTCGTCGGGATCATCTTCCAGGTCTGGTTCTACCTCACCCCGATCCTCTACCCGGTCTCGCTGGTGGCCGACCAGTCCGCACGGGTCGGCCCGCTGGTGGGGGACGTGACGCTGCTGGACCTGTACCTGCTCAACCCGGTCGGGGAGTTCGCCACCGCGTTCCGCAACCTCCTCTACGACAACCGCTGGCCGGACCTGAGCACCATGGCGATCTGCGCGGCCTGGGCGCTGGGGACGTTCTGGGTGGGCTACCTGATCTTCAAGCGGCACGAGAAGGGACTGGCCGAGGCACTGTGAGCACCACCGCCAGCCGGAGGGCCGCCGGCAGCACGGGCGCCGCCATCAGCGTGCAGGACGTGTCGAAGAAGTTCCGCATCTTCCACGAGCGCAACCAGACCCTCAAGAGCGCGATCATGCGCGGCCGCCGCTCGGTCCACGAGGACTTCTGGGCGCTGCGGGACGTCACCTTCGACATCCCCGAGGCCGGCACCTTCGCCCTGGTCGGGGACAACGGGTCCGGCAAGTCCACCCTGCTCAAGTGCATGGCGCAGATCCTGTACCCCACCTCCGGGCGGATCGTCACCCGCGGCCGGATGGCCGCGCTGCTGGAGGTCGGGTCCGGCTTCCACCCCGAGCTCTCCGGCCGGGACAACGTCTACCTCAACGGGTCCATCCTGGGCATGACCAAGCCGGAGATCGACCGGAAGTTCGACGAGATCGTCGCCTTCTCCGGGGTGGAGCAGTTCATCGACCAGCCGGTGAAGAACTACTCCTCCGGCATGTACGTCCGGCTGGGGTTCTCCGTGGCGATCAACGTCGACCCGGAGATCCTGCTGGTCGACGAGGTCCTCGCCGTCGGCGACGCCGCCTTCCAGGAGAAGTGCGGGGAGAAGTTCGCCCAGTTCCGCCGGGAGGGCCGCACCGTCGTCCTGGTCTCGCACTCCATGCCCCAGCTGCGGACCATGGCCGACCAGGCCGCCTGGCTGGAGCAGGGCCGGCTGATGGAGGTCGGCAGCGCCAACGGGGTGCTCGAGCGGTACCTGGACTCCACCCGGGACACCACCCGGCTGGACGAGCAGGGCCGGTCCCACTGGGGCTCGGGGGAGATGGTCGTGGAGGACGTCGAGGTCATCGGCGCCGCCGGCCCGGGCAGCCCGGTCCGCACCGGGGAGGACCTGACCATCCGGGTCCACTACCGGGCCACCGAGCCGGTGGAGAACCCGGTCATCGGGGTCGGGATCGAGAGCACCGACGGCACCTACCTGTGGGCGTCCAACACCTTCGACCACGGACCCCGGCTGGGCACGGTGCGCGGGCGCGGGTACGTGGAGTGCCACGCCCCGGCGGTCGCGTTCGCCCCCGGCGGGTACGTGGTGATCACCACGCTGACCGACGCCACCACCCAGCACGTCTACGACCAGGTCCGCGACAGCGCCCGGTTCAGCGTGGAGAGCGGGGAGCAGCGGTGGTGGGGCGGGTACATCCACACCGGGTCCCGGTGGGCGGCGCCCAACCGGGTCGGCGCGGGGCCGGCGCGATGAGCCGGGTCCTCGTCGTCACCCTCGACACCCTCGCCGAGCGGATGGCCGGCCCGGCCATCCGGGCCTGGGAGATCTCCGCCGCGCTCGCCGCCGAGCACCACGTGCGGCTGGTCACCTTCGGCCGCTGCGACCGGCCCGGCGCCGGCTTCACCACCAGCCGGGTCGACGTCGGCGGCTTCCGCGCCGAGGTCGAGGGCGCCGACGTCGTCGTCGTCCAGGGCTTCGTGCTGCAGACCTTCCCCTGGCTGCAGACCGCCGAGCAGGTCCTCGTGGTGGACCTGTACGACCCGTTCCACCTGGAGTCCCTGGAGGTCGAGCGGTACCGGCCCGGCCCGGAGCGGCACGCCGCGCTGGCCAACGCGCTGCGCGAGCTGGCCGCCCAGGTCGCCCGCGGGGACCTGTTCCTGTGCGCGTCGGAGAAGCAGCGGGACCTGTGGCTCGGCCACCTCGCCGCGTCCGGCCGGGTCAACCCGGACACCTACGACGCCGACCCCTCGCTGCGCAGCCTGATCACCGTGGTGCCGTTCGGCACCGCCGCGGAGCCGCCGCGCCGCACCGCGCCGGCGGTCAAGGGCGTTGTCCCCGGCATCGGGGCCGAGGACAAGGTGGTGCTCTGGGGCGGGGGGGTCTACAACTGGTTCGACCCGCTCACCGTGGTCCGCGCGGTGGACCTGGTCCGCCGGGAGGTCCCGCAGGTGCGGCTGTACTTCCTGGGCATGAAGCACCCCAACCCGGACGTGCCGGAGATGGCGATGGCGACGGCGACCCGCCGGCTGTCCGACGAGCTCGGCCTGACCGGCACGCACGTCTTCTTCAACGAGGACTGGGTGCCCTACGAGCGCCGGGCGGACTACCTGCTGGACGCCGACGTCGGCGTCAGCGCCCACTTCGAGCACGTGGAGACCGCGTTCAGCTTCCGCACCCGGATCCTGGACTACCTGTGGGCGGACCTGCCCATCGTCACGACCGCCGGGGACACCTTCGGGGACCTGGTGGCCGCCGAGGACCTGGGGGCCACCGTGCCGACGTCGGACGTGGCGGCGATGGCCGGCGCCCTGACCCGGCTGCTCACCGACGACGGCGCCCGGCAGCGGGCGACGGCGAACGTGGCCCGGGTCGCCGAGCGGTACACCTGGCCGGTGGTGCTCGAGCCGCTGCTGCGCTTCTGCCGGGAGCCCCGCCGCGCCCGGGACGCCGAGCGGCTGTCCGCCGCGGTGCCCCCGGTGGTGGACTTCGCCGCGCTGCCGCTGCGGACCCGGCTCCGGCTGGACGCCACCGCCGCGTGGCGCCAGCTGCGCGACGGCGGCCCGGCCGCCGTCGCGGCCAAGGTGCGGCTGCGGCTGGCCAAGCGCGCGGGCCGCTGAGCGCGGGCGCCGGCCCCCTGGGTCCGGCCGGGCCGGTGCGGGGGCGGCGGGCTGCTGGGCGGGCCGGGTCGGCCGGCTCCCGAGCGGCTCCGGCTACACCCCGCGGACGTTGACGTACGGGTCTAGCGTCTTCCGCGGGTCCCACCAGGCCAGTGCCGCGCGCTCCTCGTCCTCGATCCGGGCGCGGCGGCTGCTGGACTCGAAGTGGTGCAGCCGGGCGAACGGCGTGCACACCACCCGCCGGCCGGTGGCGCCCACCTTGAGGCAGAAGTCGACGTCGTTGTAGTTCAGCGGCAACGCCTCGGAGAACCCGCCGACCTCGACGAAGACCGCCCGGGGGACCAGCAGGCACGCGCCGGTGACCGCGAGGAAGTCCAGGTCCACCACCTTGGACCCGAAGTGACCGGCGTCGTCGGCCTCGAAGATGTGCACGTGGCGGGCCTCGCCGTCGTGGTCGAAGGTCACCCCGGTGTGCTGGACCCGGCCGTCGGCGAAGAGCAGCTTGGCGCCGACCACGCCCACCCCGTCCTCGGCGGCGACGGCGACCATGCGGTCCAGCCAGCGCGGCTCGATGACCTCGGTGTCGTCGTTGAGGAGCAGGACAAGCTCCCCGCGGGCGGCCCCCACCCCGGTGTTCACCGAGCGGGAGAAGTTGAACTCCCCGGCCACCGGCGCCACCCGCAGCCGGTCGCCGAGGATCTCGGCGCACTCCTGCAGGACCTCCGGCGGGGTGTGCTCGCTGGGCACGAGCACCACTTCCAGGTTGGGGTAGGTGGTCCGCCCGACCAGCGAGCGCACCGCGTTGGTGACCAGCACGGTGTCGGCGCCGCGGACCTCCCGGCGGGCGCCGGCCGTGGGGATGACCACCGAGACCAGCGGCGGGTCCGGGACGCGGCGCCACACCCGGAGGAACCCGGGTGGCTGCCCGTCCCCGTCCCCGGTGACCTCGACCGTGGCCGGCACGCCGAGCCGGGCGTACCGGTCGGCGACGGCGTCCCGCCCGGCCGCGACGGCGGCCGCGTCCACCGGTGACCGGTCCCGCACCAGGCCCACGACCGGCACGTGCACCACCGGGTCGCCGAGCTCGGTGATCCGCAGCGCCAGGTCCCACTCCCGCGCGGGCGCGAAGTCCTCCCGGAAGCCGCCGACGCGCTCGAACAGGTCCCGCCGCACGAAGCACAGCCGCCCCAGGTACGGGTAGGCCTCCAGGTAGCGCGGGATCCAGCGGGGCTTGGTGAAGATCCCGGCGGAGCCCTCCGCCGGCCACTGCTCGTCGGTGTACAGCACCCCCGGCTCGGCGGCCGGGCTCTGCGTCAGCAGGCCGACGACGGCGCCGAGCACCCCGGGCTCGAGCCGGTCCCCGGTCTCCAGGACGGCCACGTACCTTCCGGTGCTGCCGGCGACGGCGGCGTTGAGGCGGTCGGACAGGGGCCGGCCGTCGTCCTCGGCCACGACCAGCTCCCACGGCCCCTCGCCCTGGGCGCGGAAGGAGTCAGCGGTCAGCGTCTCCGCCGTCGGGCCCGCGCCGGGGTGCGGCGCGGCGACGACGAGGGTCAGCCGGGGCCTCACGACCGGCCACGCAGCCGGCCGACGAGCCGGCGGGACGCCCCGCCCGCCCGCCGGGCAGCAGTGCCGGCCCGGCGGGCGCCACGGACGGCTCGCCGGCCGGCGCCGAGGACCGGGCTGAGCTTGTCGAGGGCCTGCCACCGGCGGGAGCCGACGATCCGCTCGGTCGTCTCCCGCGCCGCCACCGCCTCGGCCTGGGCGCCGGCCAGCTCGGCCTGGGCCGCGGCGAGCTCGGCCCGGACGTCCGCCAGCCTCCGGTCGCGCTCCTCGATCGCCGCGGACTGCGCGGCGAGCAGGTCGTGCCGCACCGCGATACCGGCCCGGGCCTGGGCCAGGGCGGCCTCCAGGTCGGCGCACCGGTGGCGCAGCCCCTCGGCCTCCAGGGCGTCCGACCGGGCCGCCTCGGCAGCGTGGGCGGCGCGGTCGTTGGTGGCGAGCGTCTCCCGCCAGTAGGGGACGAACTCGGCCGGCGGGGCGTCGGGGGGCATGGCCATACGGTAGGGGACGCGGCTGAGCGGCCGGGCGGCGGCGATGGGGGCCGAGCGCCGGCGGCGAGGGGCACCGCGGACGGCGCGACGCGCGCCGAGGCGCCGGCGGCGAGGGCCGCGTCCCGTGGCCGGCGGAGACGAGGGCCACAGCCGGCGGCCGGCCGCGCCGGGTGCGGGCGGAGGGGCCGGGCGCTGTCGTCCGGTTAGCATGCGGGAATGCGTGTCGCCCAGGTCTCGGCGCACTTCCCGCCCAACTTCGTCAGCGGCGGCACCCTCGTCCCCCAGCGCATCGCCCGCGCCGTCGCCGCTGCCGGCCACGAGAGCCTCGTCTACGCCGGGTACCTCGACGGGGACCGCCCGCCCCTGCAGACCTGGACCGACCACGACGGCGACGTCACGGTCCGGTGGGTCGTCATCACCCCGTGGACGGCCTGGGACGACCCGCGCAACAGCCTCAACCCCGACGTCGAGTCCGACTTCCGGGCCTGGCTCGAACAGGTGCGGCCGGACGTGGTCCACCTGCACTCGCTGCAGACCCTGGGCGCCTCGCTGGTCCGGGCCGCGAAGGAGTCCGGGGCGCGGGTCGTGGTGACGATGCACGACTTCTGGTGGTTCTGCGCCCGCCAGTTCCTCGCCACCACGGACCTGCGGCCATGCTCGCTGGTGGTCAGCTGCGGCACCTGCGCCTGCCAGGTCGACCATGCCTGGCTCGAGGAGCGCAACGCCCTCATCGCGCCCTACCTCGCCGACGCCGACCTCATCCTCGCCCCCTCGGCCAGCGCTGCGCGGGTGCTGGTCGCCAACGGGGCCCCGGCCGACAGGGTCGAGGTCGACGAGAACGGCCTGGAAGACGTCCCGAGCGGTGCCGCCGGGTCAGCTCCCTCCCCTGCCGGCGACACCGGCCCGGTGCGCCTGATGTTCGCCGGCGGCGCGGACCCGATGAAGGGCATCGACGTCCTCCTCGCCGCCGTGCGGGACCTGGCGGACGTCCCCGGCTGGGAGCTGGACCTGTACGGCGTGGACGCCGGCCGCGCCGGGCACGTGCCGAGCCAGGTCCAGCTGCGACCGGCGTACCCGCCCGACCAGCTCCCCGCCGTCCTGGCCGCCCACGACGTGCTCGTGCTGCCCTCGGTGATGCGCGAGTCCCACTCGATCCTCACCCGGGAGGCGCTCGCCGCCGGGCTGGCCGTCGTCTGCTCCGACACCCTGGGACCGGAGGAGGCGGTCGACCACGGCCGTAACGGGCTGGTCGTCCCGGCCGCCGACCCCGACTCCCTGGCCAGCGCCCTCCGCTCCCTGGTCACCGACCCCGCCCGCGTCGCCGGCATGAAGGGCCAGGGCGCAGCCAGCCCCATCCGGTCCTTCGCCGACCAGGCCGCCGGGCTGGTGGCCCGCTACACCGACCTGACCGCTCCCGTCCCGCCCGAGCAGGACACCTCGGACCTCCGGGCCGCGGCCGAGCAGCTCGTGCGCCGGGTGCTGTTCGTCGTCGGGATCCAGGGCGCCCCCCTCCGGTACCGGGCCCACCTGCCCGCCGAGGCCCTGCGGATGCTCGGCCGGGAGGTGGACGTGCGTCACTACCGCGACCCCGAGCTGCCCCGGCTGGTGCAGGAGGCGGACGCCGTCGTCCTGTACCGGGTGCCCGCCACAGTGCAGGTGGTCGACCTGGTCGCCGCCGTCCGGGCGCGGCCCCGGCCGGTGCCGGTGCTCTTCGACGTCGACGACCTCATCTTCGACCCGGGCCTGAAGAACCAGGTGCACGGCCTGGCCACGCTGCCGCCGGAGGAGGTCGCCCTGTGGTGGCGGGGGGTGGCCCGGTACCGCACCACGATGGAGCTGGCGGACATGTTCATCGGCAGCACCGCGGCGCTGTGCGAGCACGCCACCGCGGTGACCGGCCTGCCCGCCCGCCGGTTCGACAACGGCGTCGGCACCCTGCTCGCGCAGGCCAGCGACGACGCCCTGCAGCGGCCGCGCACCCCCGGCCCACCACGCATCGGCTACTTCTCCGGCACGACCACCCACGACGCCGACTGGGCCTACGTGGAGCCCGCGGTCATCGAGATCCTGCGGGACCGGCCCGACGTCGAGCTGTGGCTGGGCGGGCACCTCAAGCCCACCGCGGCGCTGGACCCGTTCGCCGGCCGGGTCCGCCGGCTGCCGTTCACGCCCTGGCACGAGCTGCCCGGCCTGCTGCGCGACGTCGACGTCTGCCTGGCGCCGCTGACCGAGGCCTCCCTGTTCAACGAGGCCAAGTCGGCGATCAAGTGGCTCGAGGCCGCGCTGGTCGAGACGCCCGTGGTCGCCTCGCCCACCGGCCCGTTCCGCGAGGCCATCGAGGCCGGCCGGACAGGCTTCCTGGCCGGCACCCGGGCCGAGTGGGTGGCCGGGATCGCCGCGCTGCTGGACGACCCGGCCGAGCGCCGCCGGGTCGGCACCCAGGCCCGCCGCGCGGCCCTGCTGCGCTGGTCCCCGCACGTGCAGGGCCCGGTCTACCTCGACAACCTCCTCGCCGCCGCCGAGCACGTGCGCGCCGCCGGCCCGCGCCGCCCGACCGGGTGGGAACCCGTCGTGGACGACGAGCCGCTCTCGGCCGCCGAGGCCTACGTGGAGCCCTACGCCGTGCCGGCCACCACCGGGGGAGGGGTGCCGGACCGGCTCCGGCGCCACCCGCTCGCCCGGCAGGTCGCCGCGGCCCGCCGGGTGTACCGGGCGGGCGGGGCCCGGGCGGTTGCGGCCAAGACGGCGCGCGTGGTGGCCGGCCGCCTCCGCCGGTGACCCGGCCCGACGGCGGCCGGTGGCGGCCACGCCGGGCCGGCGGCGGGTCGGCACCGGCGCCCGACCGCGCCGGCTCATCTGCGGCACGGCTGCCCGACCGCGCCGGCCGGCGCTGGTCCCCGGCCGGGGTGGCCGCCCTGCTCGCGCCCGTCCTGCTGGTGCTCCTCCTCCTCGGCCCGTCCCTGCTGGGGCTGCGCCTGTTCGCCGCGGGGGACCTCATCGACTCCCGTGCCCCCTGGGCCGAGGCCAGCCCGGTGGAGCACGTCCGCAACTCCTGCGTCTCGGACACCATCGACGGCGCCCTGCCGCACGAGCTCACCTTCCGCGACCGGGTCGCCGGCGGTGACCTCGCCCCGCTGTGGGACAACAGCGCCAGCGCCGGCATCCCGCTCGCCGCCGCCCCGTTCCAGGGCGTGGTCTCCCCGCTGTTCCTGGCCACCCTGCCGCTGCCCGACGCGGCGTTCACCGGGTGGCTGAAGCTCTTCGAGGTCCTCGTCATCCTGGCCGGCACGGTGGCGTGGGGGCGGCGGATCGGCCTGAGCGTGCCCGCTGGCGTCCTCGGCGGCTTTCTCTACGCCACCGGCTCCTTCATGGTGATGTGGACCAACTGGCCCCAGTCCCGCACCGCCGCCTTCTTCCCCCTGCTGTTCTGGGCGATGGAGCGCATCGTGCAGGACCGCACCGTCCGCTCCGCCCTGCCGTTGCCCCTGGTCATCACCGGGCTGGTCCTCGGCGGGTTCCCGGCCATCGCGGTGCACGCCGTCTACCTCGCCGCCGCCTACGCCGTCGTCCGGCTGGTCTGCCTGAACCGCGGCACGGGCACACGGGCGGACCGCGCCGGGACCGCGACTGGCCGCCCTGGTGCGGCGGCCCACCGGCCGCGCCCGGAGGGGGCGTGGCGACGTTGGGTCAAGCCCCCGCTCCTCGCGGCCGGCGGCGGCGCCGTCGCCGTGCTCCTCACCGGCTTCCAGCTCCTGCCGGCCGCCCAGCAGCTCGCCGCGACGGACCTGAGCCGGCGCGCGAACGCCTGGACGGCGACGCTCGGCTGGCCGGAGACCGTCACCACCGTCTTCCCCCAGGCCCTGGGCACCTGCCAGACGGGGGACGCCCGGTGGGGCACCTACATCCCCACCGAGGGGATCTCCTTCGTCGGTGCCGGCACCCTGGTGCTGTGCCTGGCCGCCCTGACCCTGCCGGCACCCAACGGGCGCATGCGCGGGGTGCGGCCGTTCCTGGCGGCCGGCGCCGGGCTGGTGCTGGCCGCCACCTTCCTCGGCGGCCCGGTGAACTACCTGCTCCACTTCCTGCCGTTCATGGACAGCTCCGGGCTGCACCGGATGCGCGGGGTGGGCGGGCTGCTGCTCGCGATGCTCGCCGCCGTCGGGCTGGACGCCGTCGCCCGCTCGCGGCGCCACCACGGTCGGGCCGCCTGGGCCGGGCTGCTCACCGGCCCGGTCCTCCTCGTCGCGGCCGCCGTCGCCGCCTACCGCCTCACCCCGGGGCCGCAGGAGTGGGCGCAGGCCCGCCCGGGTGTGCTCTTCGGCCTCGTCGTCGGGCTGGGGGTGGCCGCCGCGTGGGGGCTGGTCATGGTCGGCCGGGCCCGGGCGACCCGGGCGGTCGCCCTGACGGTCATCCCCCTGCTGCTGGCGGCCGACGGCCTGGTGTTCGCGTCCGCCATGTGGCCGCGCACCGACCCCGCTCAGCTCTACCGGCCCACCACCACCGACGCCTACCTGGAGGCGAACCTCGGCCACGAGCGGATGGTGGGCGTGCAGTGGACGTACTGGGCCGGCGCCGGCAGCGTCGCCGGCCTGCGCTCCCTGTCCGGCCACGTCTTCGTCCCGCAGGACTGGCGCGACCTGCTCCTCCGGGCGGACAAGCACATGTTCGCCTCCAACACCTTCCACTCGCTCAGCTCCGTCCCGGCGCTGCGCAGCCCGGTGCTGGACCGGTTCGCGGTCCGCTACGGGGTGGCCGACACCCCCACCGTCCCGCCGGGTGAGTTCCACGGCGACGGCGAGCAGGACCTGGCCAGGGCGGTCACCCTCCAGGACGCGCCGGGCGGGCGGACGGAGCCGGCCGGCACCCCGCTGCGCGGCGCCGTCGTCGAGGTCGTCACGCCAGTCGGGGACGTGCCGGAGGCCGGCGACCCCGGGCACCTGGTGGTCGAGGCGGTGGCCGCCGACGGGGAGGTCCTCGCCGAGGGCCGGCGTCGGCTGCGCGACGGCGAGGGCGGGCGGCTGACCGTGCCGGTCGCCGGGGAGGACCTGGCCCGCACCACCGAGCCGTACACCGTCCGGGTCCGGGCCGAGGGCGGACCCGAGCTGCG
Organism: Georgenia sp. TF02-10; assembly: GCF_022759505.1. NCBI lineage: Bacteria > Bacillati > Actinomycetota > Actinomycetes > Allobogoriellales > Allobogoriellaceae > Georgenia > Georgenia sp. TF02-10. Next base: position 1,289,585 of record NZ_CP094289.1, read on the forward strand.
GGTCGCCGCCGCCGGTGGCGCCGCCGGCGCGCAGGCGGGCGGGGCCTGGGTGGGCACGGTCGTCGGCGCTGGCGACGGGCTGTCCCTGGTGGCGACCAGCGAGGCCCAGGTCTACCAGCGGACGACGGCCCTGCCCCGCTTCCGGTGGGCGCAGGAGGCCCGGGCGTGCGCCGGGGTGGACGCCTGCGCCGAGCTCATGGGGCAGGTCCCGGCGACCACGGTGCTGCTGCCGCCGGGGGACCTGGGTGAGGTCGACCTCGATGGGCAGCCGGCCGACGTCGCCGTCGCCGTGGACCAGGACGACTACCAGCGGGTCCGGGTGCGCGCGGAGGGCGCGGGCGTGCTCGTCGTCGCCGACGGCTTCCAGGAGGACTGGGTGGCCCGAGTGGACGGCGCGGAGGTGCCGATCCTGCGCGCGGACCACGCGATGCGTGGGGTGCCGGTCCCGGCCGGGGAGCACGTGGTGGAGCTGTCCTACCACCCGGTGGGCTGGACGGTGCTGCCGTGGGTGGCGCTGGCCGCCGGGGTGGGGCTGGCGGCGGTGTGGGTGGTCCTGGTCCGGCGGGACCGGCGCGGCCGGCCCGGGTGAGCGCGGGACCGGCGTGACCCGCAGAGCGAGCGGCGCGGCCGGTTGGGGGTGAGTTGGGGTGAGCGGGGCCCGCGCCGGTGGGCGGCGGGGCCCGGCCGGGTCAGAGCACGCCGGCGAAGCTGAGCGTGACGAGCAGGTAGCCGACGACGGGGACGGCGACGGCGGCCACCCGCAGCTTCTGCTCCCGGGCGACCAGCGCCAGGCAGGCGATCGTGACCGGGACGAGGGTGAGGCCGTACCGGCTCGTCACGTGCGGGAAGAAGCCGTCCTTGAGGAGCTCACGCCCCTGCACCAGCAGCGGGACGGCGATCACGCCGATCAGCGCGGCCCAGCCGAAGACGCGCTCCGCCCGGCCCCGGTCGAAGGCGGTGAGGCCGACGAACGGCGCCGCGGTGAACAGCACGCCGAGGACCCCGACCCAGCCGACCAGGGCCAGGCTGCTCAGGGCCGGCTGCACCCAGTCGTCCCCGACCAGGCCGAAGACCTCGGTCAGGGTCGGGGCCCACTCGTCGAAGGGCAGCCCGTCCGGCTCCTCGGTGCTGAGCCCGGCGATCGGGCTGCGCCACCCCGGCACGGCCCGGCCGGCCTGGAACGCCGACCAGCCGGCCGCGACCGCCGCGACCCCGAGGACCGGTCCCACCGCCACCGCCAACCGCCGGCCCGCCTCGCCCCACTCGCGGCGGCGCAGCGCCCCGACCGCCGACAGGCCGACCAGGCCCACGGCGGTGAGGACGGAGACGGTGCTCATCAGCTTGGTCGACGCCGCGAGCACGGCCACCACCGTGGGCACCGCCCAGCCCAGACGCTGCTGCCGGAAGACCCGGGTGAGCAGCCAGGCGGCAGCCACCCCGATGAGCGCCGCCGGCGCGTCGTTCGTCACGATGGAGGAGGCGTGCAGGAGGGAGGGGACGGCGAGCATCGTCGCGGCGCTGGCCGCCGACAGCCAGCGCGGCAGCCGCCAGATCCGCAGCACGGCGTACATGGCCACCAGTGCCGCGACCAGCCACAGCCCGCCGGTCATCCGGGCGGTGCCGGTGAACGAGCGGTCGGGCAGCAGCGTCGTCACGGCCCCGGTCAGCGCCGCCGTGACCGCGTAGTAGCCGGGCGGGTGCCAGAAGTTGTAGTTCTCCCCGCCGCCGGGGTAGGCCGCCGGGTCCGTTCCGGCGGCCTCCGCGCACGGCGGCAGGTCGAAACCGGCCTGGCCGCGGCAGGACCACTCCTGGCGGACGAACGGGGAGAGGTCCGACCCGGCGTGCGGCAGCTCGCCCTGATGGATCTTCCAGACGTAGTCCAGGTGCGTCTGCTCGTCCAGGACCGACAGGCTCGGGCCGTTCTCGACCGCCAGGGACGTCACGGTCAGCCCGAGGACCGCCAGCAGCAGGCACCACAGCACCTCCCACCGGCGGCCGGCACGGGGGGCACCGGACCGGCCGGCCGTGCCCAGCACCGGCGCGTGGTCCGGGCCGACGCGGCGGCGACGGCGGCTGAGCCGGGGCCGCGCCGGGCCGGGGTGGGTGGCGCCCGCCGCCGTCGCACCGCTGGGAGCCGGGGCCACGTCTCCTGCTGCCCCGGACGCCGTCGTGCCCGCGGTGCCGGACGCCGTCGTGCCCGCGGTGCCGGACGCCGTCGCTCCCATCCCACCCGCTCCCGGCATCTCGCCCGGCATCTCTCTCCTCGTCTCGCGCCGTCCTCGTCCCGCCCGACGGGTTCCCGAGGCGGGTACCACGCGCAGGCCGCGCGGGACGTGACCGGGCACACCGCCCGCGAAAGCGCCCCTGGGCTACGCTACCCAGTGCTTACTCCCCGGCAGCGAGCCACCCCGGGCCGCGCCCCCGGGCGGTGCTTCACCACCCCCGACGGCTCGGCCAGCCCGACCGACCCGAGGAACCCATGAAGCTGTTCGTCCAGGTGCCCTGCCTCAACGAGGAGGAGACGCTCGGCACCGTGCTGGCGAGCATCCCCCGGCAGATCCCGGGGATCGACGAGATCGAGGTGCTCGTCATCGACGACGGCTCGACCGACCGCACCGTCGCCGTGGCCCGCGCGCACGGGGTCCGGCACGTCGTCCGGCACGCCCGCACCATGGGCCTGGCCCGGTCCTTCCGGGACGGTGCCGACTACGCCCTCGCCCACGGCGCGGACATCCTGGTCAACACCGACGGGGACAACCAGTACCCCCAGGAGCGGATCACCGACCTGGTCCAGCCGCTGGTGCGCGGCGAGGCGGACATCGTCATCGCGGACCGGCAGACCGCGAAGATCGCGCACTTCTCACCGTTCAAGAAGGCGATGCAGCGCGTCGGCTCCGCGGTGGTGAACCAGGCGGCCGGCACCGACCTGCCCGACGCGGCCAGCGGGTTCCGCGCCTACAGCAAGGCGGCCCTGCTCCGGCTGAACATCATCACCCAGTTCAGCTACTGCATGGAGACGATCATCCAGGCCGGCAACAAGCGCCTGCGGATCGCGTCGGTACCGATCACGACCAACGCCAAGACCCGCGAGTCCCGGCTGTTCAAGAACATCTGGCACCACATGTTCAAGTCGGCCACCGCGATCATCCGCTCGTTCCTGATGTTCAAGCCGCACGTCGTCCTCGGCGTGCTCGGCACGGTCATGGGCGTGGCCGCGCTGATCCCCTTCGTCCGCTTCTTCGTCTTCTGGCTCGCCGGGGACGCCAGCGGGCACGTCCAGTCGCTGATCTTCGGCACCGCGATGCTCGTCGGCGCCCTGCTGTCCTTCGCGCTGCTCGTCATCGCCGACCTGCTCCGCACCAACCGGATCCTGCAGGAGGAGACCCTCGAGCGGCTGAAGACGCTGCAGTACCAGGCCCCGGGCCTGAGCGAGGAGGCCACCGCCGACCAGGACGACGAGGCCTGGGCCGCGGGTGGGACCGGCCGGGCTGCCGGGACCGGCCGGGGCGTGGACGCGCCCGGTCTAGGCGTGGACGGAGCCGGCCCGGGCGCGGACGGGACCGACGGGACCAGCCGGAGCACCGCGGAGGGGATCCCCCTGCCCGCCGGGGACGGGATGCCGGAGGCCGGCGACCTGCGGGTCGGGCGGCCGTGAGGATCGCTGTCGTCGGCCCAACCCACCCCTACAAGGGCGGTATCGCGCAGCACACCACCCGGCTCGCCCACGAGCTGGCCCGGGCCGGGCACGACGTCTACCTCGAGTCCTGGTCCCGGCAGTACCCGGCGGCCATGTACCCCGGGCAGCTCACCGTCCCGGACGACCAGCCCGAGATCCCGGTCTTCCCCCGGGTGCTGCGCCGGCTCGCCTGGTACAGCCCGTGGTCCTGGTGGGCGGCGGGCCGGCGGCTGCGCCGGGCCGAGGTGGTCATCGTCGTCGTGGCCAGCACCGTGCAGGTCCTGCCGTACCTGGTCCTCCTGGCGGCCCTCGGCGGGCGGGCGCACGTCGTCGGGCTCATGCACAACGTCCTGCCGCACGAGGCCCGGCCGGGGGACCGGGCGCTCGTCCGGGCGTTCCTGGGCCGGGTGGACCAGGTCCTCGTCCACTCCCCGGAGCAGGCGGCGCTGGCCGCCTCGCTGACCACCACCCCCACGACGACGGCGGTGCTCCCGGCCAACCTCGGCCTGCCGCCCACCCCGCCCCGGCGGCGCACGAGCACGGAGGAGCCGCTCCGCGTGCTCGCCTTCGGTCTGGTCCGCCCGTACAAGGGCGTGGACCTGCTCGTCCGGGCCGCGGCCGCGGTCCCGCAGGTGCGGCTGACGGTGGCCGGGGAGTTCTGGACCCCTGAGCAGGAGCTGTGGGACCTGGCCCGCGCCGTCGGCGTCGAGGACCGGCTGACGGTGCGGAACGGGTACGTGCCCACCGCCGACCTGCCCGACCTGTTCGGCGCGGCCGACCTCGTCGCGCTGACCTACCGCGCCGCGACCGGCTCGGGCAACATCAAGCTGGCCTTCGAGGCCGGCCGGCCGGTGGTCGCCACCCCGGTGGGGACCCTGGCCGAGGAGGTCCGCGGCCGGTACGGCGTCGTCGCCGACTCGGCGGACCCCGCGGACATCGCCGCGGCGCTGCGCCGGGCGTGCGACCCCGGCGAGTACGACCGCCTGGCCGGCAACGTTCAGCGGTACCCCCGCGAGGACTACCTGCGGGAGTGGGCGGACTACGTCGGCACGATCGACGGGATGCTCGGCCGGCGGCGGGCCGCGCGGTGACCGAGGGACGCCGGGCGGCCGAGGACGGTCTCGGCGGCGGGGGACCGATCCCGGCTGGCCCGGCCCCGGCCGGCCCGACCAGGCCCGGCCGGACCAGGCCCGGCCGGACCAGGCCCGGCCCCGCCACGCCCGGACCGACGGCGCAGCGGCGGGCGCGGCTGAAGGTCGCCCTGCGGTGGCTGGTCATCGCGGTCGCGGTGACCTTCCTCGCCCGGGCGCTGTACCTGCAGTGGCCGTCCGTCCGGGGCGCGCTCGCCACCGTGCCGGTCTGGGCGGTCCTGGCCGCCGTCGCCGCCGCAGCGCTCGCGGTCACCGCCTCCGCCGAGCAGCAGCGCAGCATCCTGGCCGCGCTCGGCCACCGCCTGCCCGGGCTCGCGTGGCTGCGGGTGTTCTACCTCGCCCAGCTCGGCAAGTACCTGCCCGGGTCGGCCTGGGCGTACGTGGCCCAGATGGAGCTCTCCCGCAAGCGCGGGGTCGACCGGTCCGCCTCGGTGCTCACCATCCTGCTGGGCGCCGGGCTGACCGTGCTGCTGGCCTTCGTCAGCGCCGGGCTCGTCGTCGGCGCGCCCTGGCTGGGCTGGCTCCCCCGGTGGGCGCAGGTCGCCGTCGTCGTCCTCGCCGCCGCCGCGGTCGCCGTCGTCGCGGCGTTCCCCGGCCCGCTCGGCCGGGTGCTCGGCAAGGTCCGGTGGGGCTCCCGCCGCCTGGTCGGCGGAGAGCGGCCGCTGACCTCCCTCGTCCCGGCGATCGGCTGGTCCGCCGCGGCGTGGGTCTGCTACGGCCTCCACCTGTGGGTGCTGGTGGTCCCGCTGGGGCTCGGCGGCGCCGACGGGCTGCGGCTCGCCGTGGGCGGCTTCGCGCTCGCCTGGGTGTGCGGCTTCCTCGCCGTCGTCGTCCCCGCCGGGGTAGGGGTGCGCGAGGCGGTCCTGGTCGGCGTCCTCGGCGCCAGCATCGGCAGCGGCGAGGCCCTGGCGGTGGCGGTGCTCTCGCGGTTCCTCATCATCGTCGCCGAGGCCGGGCTGCTCGCGCTCACCCCGGTGCTGGCCGCCGCGGGCCGGGCCGGGGACCGGGCGACGGCGGCCCGGGCGGTGCACCCGGCGCGCAACGACCTGGACGACACCCGGCCGTAACGGGCCGGCGCGGTGCGCGAACCCGTACCCTGATCCCGCCCGGCGGCGACCCGGCCCGGGCGCCACCACCAGCCGGCCGCGGGAGGAGCGGGGTGAGCACGACCTACGGCGCCGCGCCGCCGGTGACCGGCGGCCGGCCCGGCCCGGCCCGGCCGGCCGGACGCGACCGCGGCGGGCGCCGACGGGCAGCAGCGGTCATCGGCACCCTCCTCGTGCTGGTGGGGCTCGGCGCCTGGTTCCTGCTCCGCCCGGCCGACGCCGTCCCCGCGCCGGACGCGGGGGCGATGCGGCCCGTCGAGCCCCTGCCGCCGATCACGGCGGGCTCGCCCGTCGAGCAGCGGTTCGTCGCCGCGGCCGACGAGATGTCGGCGCTGTACGCCTCGATCGGTACGTTCGCGGGCAGCGTCTCCTGCTCGCTGGACGTCAGCCTCGTCGCCGGTGCGGACCTCACCGGGGCGGCGGCGCCGCTCGCCCACCGGCAGCTCGAGTGCGCCGACATCCCGGACTCCGAGCTGTTCCCCGTGCTCACCTTCGACCCGGTCCCGGACTCCGCGGGGCGGCCGTTCGTCCTGCAGATCGTCCGGACGGACAGCCCGGGCGGTCCCGACGGCCCGGTGCTCTGGGCAGCCTCGCAGGAGCCGGCGGGGTGGAACGCCTGGCAGGGCGGGGCGGACCTGCCGGCGAGCGGGTTCGTCCGGCCCGAGTACGAGGTCGGCACCCGCACCATCGACCAGGTCCCGCTGCTCCTGGACCGGGTTCCCGAGTACGGCGCGGCCTGGTCCCAGCCGGCCGCGCTGCTCGCCGTCGTCGGGCTGCTCGGCGCCGCGGTGGCGGCGGTCCCGGGGCTGCGGTCCCCCCGCGCGCTCATGATCCTGGTCTGCGTGGCCGCGCTGCTGCGGGGGTTGCTGTGGTCGGCGCTGATCCCGCCGTTCCTCGCGATGGACGAGCCGGCGCACTTCGCCAACGCCCAGCACCTGGCCGAGACCGGCGAGCTGCCCGGCGAGCCGGACAACCCCAACGCCTACAGCTCGGAGGTGAAGTACCTCCAGGACCGGGTCGGCGCCGGCCTGGACAAGGGCGCCCGGCCGGACTACACCGAGAGCTCCCGGGAGGAGACCGACGCCGTGGCGGCGCAGCTCCCGGCCGACGACGGCGGCGGCGGGCCCGCCGCCGGCTACCCGCCGGTGTACTACGCCGGGGCGGCGCTCTTCTACCGGCTGGCCCCCGAGGGTCTGGTGGACGAGGTGCTGTGGTCCCGGCTGTTCTCGGTCCTCCTCGGCGTCGGGGCCGCCGCGGCGACGATGGTCCTCGGCCGCCGGCTGTTCCCGCAGCGCTCCTGGGCGCAGGCGACGTTCGCGCTCGCCGTCGTGCTCCAGCCGATGCTGGCGCACCAGCTCTCCGTCACCAACAACGACGCCTGGGTGATCCTCTGCGGCGCCCTCGCCCTCCTCCTCGCCCTCGACCTCACCCGGCGGGCCCGGGCGCCGTGGCGCTCGCTCGCGGCCGGCGCGCTCGTCGGCGCCGCGCTCCTGGGCAAGCCGTTCGGGATCGCCGTCGTCGTCCCCCTCGCGGTCGGCTGGATCATCGGCAAGGCCCGCGGCCGGGCGCCGTGGCGGTGGTGGGCCGCCGACGCCGGCCTCGTCGCCGTGGGCGTGGCCGCCACCTACGGCACCTGGCTCGCCACCGCCGCGGCGCTGGACCTGCGGCCCCAGGTCATCCCGCGCACCGCCACCGGCCCCCCGGACCTGGGCGACTTCGCCGACGCGATGCGCGGGGAGGAGTTCGAGAAGGCCATCGACGTGTGGGGGGAGCAGCTGTGGGGCAGCTTCGGCTGGCTCGTCGTCTCGGTCCCGCGCCCGGTGGCCACGAGCATCTTCGTCGCGCTCGCCGTCGTCGGCGCCGCGGTCCTGCTCTGGCTGCTCGTCCTGGCGGTCCGCGGGACCTGGGGCAGGCTCGGCGCCCGGCGCCTGGCCCTGCCGGCCGGGGGAGCCCGGCACGCCGGCGCGGGCAGGACGACGGCCCGGGCGGGGGACCGGGCCCGGGGCCCGATCCGGTCCGGGTCAGCGGCCGGCGCGGCCCCGGCCCCGGTGGGCACCGACGCGGCCATCGCGGTGTGCGCCGCGATGGTCGCCGGGGCGGCGCTCGCGCTCTACGGCTCGGCCTGGGTCTACTACGTGAGCACCGGCCGGTTCGACCTCATCCAGGGCCGGTACGCCCTGCTGGCGGTCCCGGCCGTCCTGGCGCTGCCCGGCCTGCTCGCCACGCGCGCCGCGGGCCGGCCCGGGGCGGCCGCGGTCGTCAACACCGTCCTGGCCGCGGGCACGCTCGTGCTGTCCGTCTGGGCCGTCTTCGCGGTGCTGGAGGCGTTCTACGGGTAGCGGCCGCCGGCCCGGACGCCGGTCCGGCCGCGGACGCCGTCGACGGCGCCGCGGAGCACCTCCCGCAGCCGCCGCCGGCGCGGCGGGACCACCAGGGCGTAGAAGACGGCGTACTTGGTGATCCAGAACAGGTATCCCGCCCGCCACGCCGGGCTGAGCAGCCCGGAGCGGACGAGCAGGAGGGTGTTGCGGGCCATGTAGTAGTTGCGCACCGGGGAGTGCAGGTGCACGTCCCGCTCGCGGCCCGGGATGCGCATGGTGCGGTCGCCCAGGTGGTGGCCGAGCACCGCGCCGCCGACGCCGTAGAGGCGGTAGCCGGCCCGCCGGGCCCGCAGGCCCCACTCCAGGTCGATGTGGTCGATGAACCAGGCCTCGTTCATCCCGCCCACCTCCTCGAGCACGTCGAGGGGGATGAGGCAGCCGGACGCCAGCAGGAAGGTGACCTCCACCAGCTCCCCGTCCGCCGGGCGGGGGGCCCGGCGCGGGCCCCACCGCCGGTCGGCGAAGAGCAGGGTGGCGCTCGGCTGCCGCTCGTCCAGCGTGACCGGCCCGACGGCGCCGACCCGCCCGCCGGCCGCCGCCGCCCGCAGGCCGGCCACCAGCCGGTCGACCATGTCCGGGGCCGGCAGGGAGTCCTGGTCGGAGAGCAGCACGGCGTCCGCACCGAGCTGGCGCGCCCGGGCGATCCCCTGGTTCTGCGCGTGCGCGATGCCGGTGTTCGCCGACAGCCGGACGAGCTCGGCGCCGACCTCGGCGCATGCGGCGGCGAGGCCCCGGACCTGCTCGGCCGCGCTGCCGTTGTCGACCACGACGGTGGCCCGGACCTGGGGGGCGAGCGCCCGGAGCAGGGCGGCGGTCGCCTCGACCGCCGGGTGGTAGGTGACGACGACGGCGACGACCTGGTCGGCCGGGGGCATCAGCGCAGGGTCGCCAGGAAGTCCTGCACCTCGGCGTACCGGGGCAGCAGGCCCTGCTCCTGCGCCTGGCGCAGGCCGGGGGCGGCGGTGTCCTTCTCCGACAGCAGCAGCTCCAGCGGCCGGCCGTCGCGGCCCGTCGTCGGCCACTCGATGCCCACCGTCTCGCACGTCGGGTTGACGCCGTGCTCCCGTCCGGGGGCGTACGGCGCCGAGCACAGGTAGACCACCGTGGAGCCGTCCTCGAGGGAGCAGAAGGCGTGCCCCAGGCCCTCGGAGATGTAGATGGCGCGGCGGTCGACGTCGTCGAGCAGCACGGAGTCCCACCGCCCGAAGGTGGGGGAGCCGACGCGGATGTCGACGACGACGTCGAGCACCGCGCCGCGCGGGCACATGACGTACTTGGCCTGGGAGGGCGGGACGTCGGCGTAGTGGATGCCGCGGACCACCCCGGCGGCGGAGACCGAGGAGTTCGCCTGCTTCAGGTCCAGCGGGTGCCCGACCGCCTCGACGAAGGGGCCCTCCTTGAACGCCTCGAGGAAGACCCCGCGCGGGTCGCCGAACAGCCGCGGGGTGATCTCCCACGAACCCGGCACGCTCAGCTCACGAAACTGCACAACGCTCTCCCTGGATCGCCTCGGCCGGACCGGCCGCAGTCTCTCACCCTAACGACGCCTCCGGCCCCGCTCGGGCGGCCGCACGTCCGGACGCCCCCCGTCGCCCACCCGTGTGCCTGCCCCGCCACCCCCCGGTCCGCCTGCCCCGCCATCCCCCGGTCCGGCTGCCCCCGCCACCCCCGGTCCGGCTGCCCCTCGCCCCCGGGTCCGGCCGTCCGGTCCGGCGTCCGGAACGGCCGCCGCCCCCGCAGCGCGCCCCGCCGATGCGCCCGGCGCGGCCCAGTACCCTGCGAGGACAGCGAGAGGAGCACGCATGCGGTGGTTGGTGACAGGTGCGAGCGGCATGCTCGGCACCGACCTGGTCGACCGGCTCGGGGCCGAGCACGAGGTCCGGGCGACCGCCCGGGAGGACCTGGACGTGACGGACCCGGCAGCGGTGCCGGCGGCCGTCCGGGACGTCGACGTCGTCGTCAACTGCGCTGCGTGGACGGCGGTGGACGACGCCGAGGCCCAGGAGCCCGACGCGTTCACCCTCAACGCCGTGGCGCCCCAGCTGCTCGCCCGGGCCGCGGCCGCCGCGGGCGCGCGGATGGTGCAGGTCTCCACCGACTACGTCTTCGACGGCCACGCCGCCGCGCCCTACCCGGAGGACGCCTCGCTCGCGCCGGCCTCCGCCTACGGCCGGACGAAGGCGGCCGGGGAGTGGTCGGTGCGCGCCGAGGCGCCCGACCACCTCATCGTGCGCACCGCGTGGCTCTACGGCGCCCACGGCCCCTGCTTCCCCAGGACCATGGCCCGGCTGGCCGGCGAGCGGGAGGAGCTGACCGTCGTCGCCGACCAGGTCGGCCAGCCCACCTGGACGGTCGACGTCGCCGACCTGCTCGTCCGGCTCGTCGAGGCCGCCGCGCCCGCCGGCACCTACCACGCCACCTCGGCCGGCCAGGTGTCCTGGCACGGGTTCGCCCAGGCGGTGGTGGCGAGCGCCGGCAAGGACCCGGCCATGGTGCGGGAGACGACCTCGGCGGCGTTCGTCCGCCCGGCGCCCCGCCCGTCCTACTCGGTGCTCGGCCACGGCGCCCTCGCCCGGGCCGGCGTCGCGCCGATCGGCGACTGGCGCGCGCGCTGGGACGCCGCCGCCCCGACGGTGCTGGCGCCGGCGTGAGCGTGGCGGCCCCGGCGCCGCTCACCCTCGCCGACGTCCTCGTCGTGGTGCCGGCCTGGAACGAGGAGGAGGCGCTGCCCCGGGTGCTCGGCGAGCTCGCCGAGGTCCTGCCCTCGGCCGGCGTCGTGGTGGTCTCCGACGGCTCCCGCGACCGGACGGCCGACGTCGCCCGCGCCCGGGGCGTCGAGGTGCTCGAGCTGCCCTTCAACCTCGGCGTGGGCGGGGCCATGCGGGCGGGGTTCGTCTACGCCCGGCGGCGCGGCTACCGCGCCGTCGTCCAGCTCGACGCCGACGGCCAGCACGACCCCCGCGAGATCGGCGCCCTGCTGGCCTGCCAGGCGGACACCGGGGCCGACCTGGTCATCGGGGCGCGGTTCGCCGGCAAGGGCACCTATACGGTCCGCGGCCCGCGGCGCTGGGCGATGGCCTTCCTGCGGGCCGTGCTGTCCCGGGTGGCCGGGACCCGGCTGACGGACGCCACCTCGGGCTTCAAGCTCGTCGGCCCCCGCGCGCTGGCGGTCTTCGCCCGCGACTACCCGGCGGAGTACCTCGGGGACACGGTCGAGGCCATCGTGCTCGCCGCCCGGCACGGGCTCCGGGTCCGGCAGACCGGGGTGGCGATGCGGCTGCGGGCCGGCGGGACGCCGTCGCAGAACCCGGTCCGGGCGGCGCTGTTCCTCGGGCGGGCCGTCGTCGCCGTCTTCGTCGCGCTCAGCCGTCCGCGCCGGGACGCCGACGGCGGCCGGCGGGAGGTGCAGTGAGCGGCTACGTCTTCGCGCTGATCTTCGCGGTCGGCACGGTGCTGATCATGTTCGGGCTGCTGCGCAGCCGGCAGATGCGCGAGAAGTACGCGACGACCTGGGTGCTCGTCTGCGCCGTCGTCCTCGTCCTGGCCGTCTTCCCGGGCCTGCTCGAGGGGGCCGCCGACCTGCTGGGCATCGCCACCCCGGTCAACCTGGTCTTCTTCGTCGGTGCGCTCGCGCTGCTCCTCATCTCCGTGCAGTACTCCGTCGAGCTCTCCCGGCTGGAGGAGCGGACCCGGACGCTGGCCGAGGAGGCGGCGATCCTCCGGGCCGAGGTCGAGCGCCTCCGGGCGCGGGTGGAGGAGGACGAGCGGCGGGCCGGCCCCGGCGGCGTCGCGCCGCGGTAGGCACCGGCCGCCGCCGGCCGGGAGGCAGCGCTGGCTAGACGAAGCGGCGGACCACCGCCCAGTACCCCTGCAGCACCGTCTGCAGCGGCAGCGCCGCCGCGGGCAGCGGCATCTGGGCCGCGTCGAACGAGGTGGTCAGCAGCGGCACGAGGGACCGCATCGGGACCTGGCGGGCGGCCTGCACCGCGCGCCGGCGCCGGCGGACCCAGCCGAGGTGCCCGGCCACCCACGCCCAGCCACGAAGCTTCTGCCGGGCCCACCCCTGCCGCCAGGACACCGCGAGGATGGCCAGCTCGAACGCCACGAGCGGCAGGGCGAGCGCGAGCAGCATCCGCCGGGAGTAGGTGGTCAGCACGAGCAGCAGACGGTTCCGCTCGAGGAGGTACATCTTCAGCGGCGAGCGGCCGAACTCGTAGTGGTGCCGCGCCCGCGCCGCGGCGAGCACCTCCACCCGGAGCCCCTGCTGCCAGCACCGCCAGCCCAGGTCCAGGTCCTCCAGGTAGGCGAAGAGCTCGGCCGGGAACCCGCCGAGCAGGTCCCAGACCTCCCGGCGCATGGCCAGGCAGGCGCCGCTCGCCGACGCCACCGACGCCCGCTCCGGGATCGCGCTGACGGGCTCGCCCATCCGCCCCGCCCAGCTCAGGCCCAGGACGTGCAGCGGGTTGCCCGCCGAGTTCACCGTGCCGGGGTCGTCGGCGAGCACGACGAGCGCGCCGACGATCCCCACCGCGGGGTCGGCCGCGCGGCGGACCAGCCGGGCCAGGCAGTCCGGGGCGACGACGGCGTCGGAGTTGACCAGGGCGACCACCGGGGCCCGGCTCTCGGCCACCCCGAGGTTGACCCCGCCGGTGAAGCCCAGGTTCCGGCCGGGGCGCAGCACCCGCACCCCCGGCCGGTCCGTCACGACGGCGACGGCGTCGCTGGTGCAGCCGTTGTCCACCAGGACGACCTCGAGGCTGGGCCCGGTCGAGGCCAGCACCGCGTCGACCGCGTCGACGAGCCATTCCTCCGCGCCGTAGGCGAGCATGACGACGCTCAGATCGGGACCGGTCATGGTGCCTCCTCGGTCGGGGTGAGGCCGCGCGCCCAGGCGCGGACGGTGCGGGCGAGCACCGCGAGGTGGACGGCCAGCGCCACGGCCGCGCCGGCGCACAGCGCGACGGCGACGGCGGTCGTCGTCGGCAGCGGCAGGGCGAGGGCGGCCGCGGTGGCGAGGATGCCGACGGACCAGCCGACGGCGACCGGCACGTCGGCGCGGTGGGCGAGCAGGCCCTGCGCGGCCAGCTGGGCGAGCATGAACAGCCCGCCGGAGACGGCGATGAGGTTGAGGTCCAGTGCCGCGACGGTGAAGCCCGGGCCGTAGATCAGGTGCATCAGCCACCGGCCCAGGACCGCGATGCCGACCACGCCGGCGGCGGCGAGACCGGCGGTGATCGCGGCGGCGCGGGCGGTCGCGCGGCGCAGCTCGGCCACCTTGCCGCCGGCCACGAGCGCGGCGAGGGTGGGCAGGAAGACGGCCTGGACGGCGGCGAAGACGAACAGCGGGATCCGCCCGATGGTCACCGCCGCGACGAACCGGCCGGTCTGCCCCTGCTCGGCGGCGGTGGAGACGAGGGCGATCGCCAGCGGGCCGGCGTTGGCCAGCAGCTGGCTGGTCAGCGAGGTCGCCACGAGCGCCGCCATGGACTGGCCGGCGCCGCCCGCGGGGTCCGACTGCCGCCACTGCCGGAGCAGAACGGGCGGGAACGTCACGACCGTGGCCACCAGCGGGCTGAGCACCAGCACGGCGGCGTAGGTCTCCACGCTGGCCCCGGGGAGCAGCGCGACGACCGCCGTGAGGGCGATGCGCAGGCCCCCGTCGACCGCGAGCTGGGCGCCGTACCGGCCGAAGTGCCCCGTCCCCGCGAGCAGGCCGCGGGCGAGGTACTCCAGCGCCTGGGCGGCGAGGGCGAGGACGAGCAGGACCAGCAGCCCGCGACGCCCACCGAGGAAGGTGGTGGCGATCGGGTCCGCGGCGAGCAGGGCGAGGACGGCGAGGAGGGCGACGGACCCCCCGGCGTAGCGCAGCACCGACCGCAGGGAGGGTCGGCCCGGGTGGTGGGCGGCGAACTGCGCGACCCGCCGGCTCGTCTCCTGCTCCAGCGGCATGAACAGGCCGATGCCGACGCCGTTGAGGATCGTCCAGGCCACCGCGAGCGGCGCCTGGACGGCCGGGCCGAGGTCTCGGCCGGACAGCGCCAGGAAGACGAACCCGGACAGGCCGAAGATGACCAGCCCGGCCCCCACCTGCAGGGTCCGGGCCGAGCTCGCCCGGCCGGAGGCGACCGGGGCGGGCTCGCTCACCGGCCGAGCAGGCCGAGCAGGTACTCCCCGTAGCCGGACTTGCGCAGCGGCTCGGCCCGCGCGCGCAGCTCCTCGTCGGTGAGGAAGCCCTTGCGCCAGGCGACCTCCTCCGGGCACCCGATCTTCAGGCCCTGCCGGGCCTCGACCGTGCGGACGAACGCGGTCGCGTCGGCCAGGGAGTCGAAGGTGCCGGTGTCCAGCCAGGCGGTGCCGCGGGGGAGGACCTCGACCTTGAGCCGGCCCTGGTCCAGGTAGGCCCGGTTGACGTCGGTGATCTCGTACTCCCCACGGGCGGAGGGCCGCAGGTTCTTGGCGATCTCGACGACGTCGTTGTCGTAGAAGTACAGGCCCGGGACGGCGTAGGAGCTCTTCGGCTCGGCCGGCTTCTCCTCCAGGGAGACGGCGGTGAAGCTCTCGTCGAACTCCACGACGCCGTAGGCGGTGGGGTCGGAGACGTGGTAGGCGAAGACGGCGCCGCCGTCGATGTCCTCGAACCGGCCCAGGGTGGTGCCCATGCCCGGCCCGTAGAAGATGTTGTCGCCCAGGACCAGGGCGGCGGCGTCGTCGCCGACGAAGTCCGCGCCGAGGACGAACGCCTGCGCCAGGCCGTTCGGGACCTCCTGGACGGTGTAGGAGATCGAGATGCCGAACTGGGAGCCGTCCCCGAGGAGCCGCTGGAAGGCCGCGGCGTCGTGCGGGGTGGTGATCACCAGCACGTCCCGGATCCCGGCGAGCATCAGGGTGGTCAGCGGGTAGTAGACCATCGGCTTGTCGTAGACCGGCACGAGCTGCTTGCTCACGCCCTGGGTGATCGGGTGCAGCCGGGTGCCGGACCCGCCGGCCAGGATGATTCCGCGCATCCCCGTAGTCTGGCCCATCCGCCGGCCCGTGCCGGCATCGGCGGGCCGGGCCGGTCCGAAACCGGGCGGCATGCCGTGCCGGCCCGTCGACGGCGGCCGGCCGGCACCCGCACCCGCAACACGCCGTGGCTGGCGGAGCCGCCGCCGGCCGCCGGCCGTGCGCTACCGCGGCTCGGCGTGCTCCTCGGCCGCGACCCGCTGCCGCGTCTCGCGCGGCGTCCCGGGCTCGACGAGCACCACCGACCCGCCGCCCGTCCACACCGCCAGCACCTGCTCGAGAAGCTCCTCGACCGTGCCGGGGCTGAGCAGCACCCGGGTGGGCCCCCCGCCGTCGTGCTGGCCGTCGTCGTCGGTCTCGGGGACCTCGTCATCCGCGAGCGCGTCGTCGGCGTCGACCTCATCGTCCGCCGGGGCGTCGCCGGCAAGGTCAGCGCCGACGTCGCCCTCGCCGTCGTCCCCGACGGCGTCCGCGACCGCGCCGTCCGGACCGACCCCGACCGCACCGAGCTCACCGACTTCGTCGTCCGCGATGCCCGTGCCGCCCACGAGGCCGCCGTCGGCCGCGGCCCGCTCCCCGGCCCAGCCGCCGAGCTCGCCGAACGTGACCTCGAGGTCCTCGGCCACCAGCGCGAGGTCGTCCGGGTCCGGCTCGCTGACGTAGCCGAGCTCGTCCCCGAAGGTCATCAGCTCGGCGGCGGCGTCGACGACGTCCACCGGTAGGGTGGCGCCGTCCCAGCGCATCGCCAGGGCCGGCAGCGCCACGGCGAGCACCAGGTCGGCGGCGTCGGTGCCGGGCGCCTCGCCGGGCCGGTGGGTGATGACGACCGCGGGCCGTTCGCCGTCCTCGTCGTCCTCCTCGAGGTCCCCGGGCAGGACCACCGTCGCCCCGGCCGTCCACGACCCGAGCGCCCACACCAGCACCCGCCAGTGCACGGGCAGGTCGAGCAGGACCGTGGTGCCCGGCTCCGCGTCGGCCTCCTCCACGAGCAGGTTCGCCGCCTTGGTGACCCAGTTCGCCAGCACCCGGCCGGAGAGCTCCACCCGCTCCCCGTCCGCGCCGTACCAGGTCAGTCGGGGACTGGTGCCGGCGGCGCCGGTGAAGGAGCCGAGCAGGTGCCCGGGCAGGGTGTCGTGAAGGCTCATCCCCCGAGCGTAGGACGCCCCGGGCCGGCGCGTCCTCCGCCTGCTGGGTGGTGGGCCGTGGTGCTGGTGGGCCCCTGGTGCTGGGGCTCCGGCGTGCGTCGAGACTGGCAAAGTGGTTGTTGGGAGCAACCGTTTAGTCGTTCTCGACGGCGACGGCGTAGGCGAGCGCCCCGGGGGCGGCCGGAGCGGGCTGGCGGTCCGGCCGGTGGCGGCGGTCCTGGCCGGCCAGGGTGCGCCGGTACCGTCGGCGCCGAGGCTTTAGCCGGCACCCGCACCGGTGACCGTCGCTCCCTCGGCGGCCCACGTCTGCGACACGCGGGGCGACACGCCGGGGCCGTCGACGCTGACCTGCACGGCCACCGCCTCTACCACCTCCGGGCTTGACTCCCGCGGATGACACGCGTGTAATTTGAGGAGTCAGGACGGGCGAGGGCGGGGAGAGCAACCGTGTGGAACATTCTCGGTGACGGTCCACTGACCCCGACACCGGCCCCGCTGGCCGACGAGGACGTCCTGCACCTGCTGGGCACCGACGCCGCGGACGACCTGGCGCTGGCCTGGCAGGACCGCGCGCTGTGCGCGCAGACCGACCCCGAGGCGTTCTTCCCGGAGAAGGGCGGCTCCACCCGGGAGGCCAAGCGGGTCTGCGCCTCCTGCGAGGTCCGCGCGGAGTGCCTGGAGTACGCGCTGGCCAACGACGAGCGCTTCGGCATCTGGGGCGGCATGTCCGAGCGCGAGCGCCGCAGGCTCAGGCGCAGCGCCGGCTGACCGGCCGCCTCGTTGATGGCGGTCGACGCCCCACCC
Organism: Georgenia sp. TF02-10; assembly: GCF_022759505.1. Taxonomy (NCBI): domain Bacteria; kingdom Bacillati; phylum Actinomycetota; class Actinomycetes; order Allobogoriellales; family Allobogoriellaceae; genus Georgenia; species Georgenia sp. TF02-10. Next base: position 1,306,850 of record NZ_CP094289.1, read on the forward strand.
GTCCGACCCGCCACGCTCGCCGTGGTGGTCAGCGCCGGGGTCTCCACCTACCTGCCCCGCACCCTCGCCGCCGTCGCGGCGCAGACGCACGCCCCCGACGTCGTCGTGGTCGTCGACGTCGGCGCGCCGGGGCGGGACCTGGGCACCGGCGTGCCGGTGCACGAGGCGGTGGCCGACGCCGGCCTGGAGCGGGTCAGCCGGGTCCGGGTGGTCCGGGCCCCGGCGGCCACGACCTTCGGCGAGGCGGTCCGCCAGGGCCTGGTCGCCTACGGCGAGCTCGTCGAGCGGGCCGCCCGCCGGGCCCGCAAGCGCGGCTGGGACGGGCACCTCTCCCACCTCGGCACCGCCTTCCGCGGCGGCGGCTGGGCGGGGGTGACCGGCGAGCTCAACCCGGTCACCACCGGGGAGATCCGCGCCGTCGGCGCCCACGGCGCGGAGCCGGAGACCCAGGCGCAGCCCGACTGGCTCTGGCTCCTGCACGACGACTCCGCCCCGGACCGCCACGCCCTGGACCGGCTGCTGCGCGCCGCCGAGTCGGGCCGGTCGGTCGCCGTCGTCGGCGCCAAGCAGCGGGACTGGGACCAGCCGGACCGCCTGCTCGAGGTCGGCATCCGGGCCACCCGCACCGGCCGCCGGGTGGCGGACATCGAGCCCGGCGAGATCGACCAGGGCCAGCACGACCACCGCGAGGACGTCCTCGCCGTCGGCCTGGCCGGCGCCCTCGTCCGCGCCGACGTGTGGACCGAGCTCGACGGCCCCGACCCGGCGCTGGGGCCGTTCGGGGACGGCCTGGACCTCTGCCGCCGCGCCCGCCTGGCCGGGCACCGCGTCGTCGTCGTGCCGACGGCGGTCGTGCACCACGCCCGGGCCGGCTACCTCGGGCTGCGGGGGACCGGCGGGCTCCCCGCCGCCCCGGACCGGCCCGACGCCCGCCGGTCCTTCGCGGCCCGGCGCCGCGCCCAGCTCCACAACGCCCTCGTCGCCGCCCCGGCCTGGGCGGTGCCGGTCCTGGTGCTCGGGCTGGTCGTCGCCGCGCCGCTGCGGGCGCTGGCCCGGGTCGCCGGCAAGGAGCTCGGGCTGGCCGGCGCCGAGGTGGCGGCGGCGCTCGCCGTCCTGGCCTCGCCCGGCGCGCTGTGGCGGGCCCGGCGCCGGGCCGCCGCCACCCGCCGGCTGCCCCGCGGGCGCTCGCCCCGCTGCAGGCCACCGGCCGGGACATCCGCCGCGCCAAGCGGGACGCGCGCCGCCAGGCCGCCGCCGCCCGCCGCGCCGCCCAGGCCCCCAGCGAGCCTGGAGGCTCGCCGAGCGGGCCGCGCTCGCCCGGCGCCGGCGGGCCACCCTCGCCGTCCTCGGCGCCGCGCTCCTCGCCGTCGGCCTCGTCGTCTTCCTGCCGGTGGCCCTGCGCGGCGCGCTCACCGGCGGCGCCCTGCTGCCCGCCGACGCCGGGCTCGGCGGGCTGTGGGCCGCCGCCCGCTCCGGCTGGGTGGCCACCGGCGACGGCGCGGCGGGGCCGGCCGACCCGCTGCTCACCGTGCTCGCCGTCGGCATGCTGCCGCTGGCGCCGTTCGGGGCCTCGACCAGCGTGCTGCTCGCCGCGCTGGTGGTGCTGGCCGTGCCGCTCGCCGGGCTCGGTGCCTGGTTCGCCGCCGGCGCCGCCACCCGGGCGGTGACCGTGCGGGCCTGGGCGGCGGCCCTGTGGGCGCTGGCCCCGACCCTGCTCGTCGCGGCCGGGCAGGGCCGGGTCGGCGCCGTGCTCGCCCACCTCGCGCTGCCCTGGGTCGCCCTCGGGATCGCCCGGGCGGTGGGGGTCGAGCGGCGCGACGTGATCGCCTCCGGGCTCGTCGGCGCGCGCCGGGTGCGCCGCCCGGGGAGCCCGGCGGGCGCCGGGGCCGGGCCGGCCGAGGACGGCCCAACGACGGGGACCGGGACGACGGCGACCGGGCGGACCGGCGCCACAGTGGTCCCGGCGGCTGCGGCGGGCGGACGCACAGGTGCCACAGCGGGCGCAGCGGCTGCGGCGGCCGGGCGCACCGGCGCCACCGCTGCCCCGGAGAGCGACCGGACCGGCACCACGACGGCGGCCGGACGGACCGGCGGCACCGTCGCCCAGGGCCCACCGGAGCTCCCGGCAGGCCAGGCAGCCGAGGCAGCACCGGCACCGGGTCCCGCCGTCCCGGACCCCCGGCCGGCGCGGACCGGGTCCATCGCCGCCGGCGCGGGCGCCGCGCTGGCGCTCGCCGTCGCCGCCGCGGGCGCCCCGGCGCTGCTGCCCGCGGCCGTGGTCGCCGTCGTGCTCCTCGCCCCCGTCCTGCCGCGCCACCGACTGGCCGTGCTCGCCGTGCCGCTGCCCGCCGTGGCGCTCCTCGGTCCGCTGCTGCACGCCGCCACGGCCGACCTCCCCGGCGGCAGCTGGCGCCTGCTGCTGGCCGACCCGGGCCCGGCGCTGGCCACCGCGGCGCCGGAGGCCTGCGTGAGCGCCCTCGGCTGGCCGGTCCCGCCGCCGGCCCCCGACGGCTGGCCGGCCGCCGTCGCCCCGTACCTCGCCCTCGCCGGCGGCGCAGCCCTGGTCCTGGCCGCCGCGGCCGCCCTGCTCCGCGGCGGCGGCCGGGCCCGGGCGGTCCGCGCCGGCTGGCTGCTGGCGGTGCTCGGCCTGGTCCTCATGCTGGGCTCGGCCCGGGTCGACGTGGCCCTGGGCACCGACCTCGCCGGCGCGCCCGCCGTGGCCCGCGGCTGGCCGGGCGCCGGCCTGTCCCTCGCCGTCCTCGGCCTGCTCCTGGCCGCCGTCGCCGGGGCCGACGGCGTCCGCGGCGCGCTGGCCGCCCGCAGCTTCGGGGTGGCGCAGGTCGGGGTGGCGGTGCTCGCCCTGGCCGCGGTGCTCGGCCCGGCGCTGACCACCGCCGGCTGGCTGCGCGCCGTCCCGGACGAGCCGGCCCTGCTCGCCCTGACCGGCCGGACGCGGGTCCCGGTGCCCGCCGTCGCCGCCGAGATGCAGGGCTCCCCGGCGCGGGCCCGGGTGCTGGCCCTGACCCCGCAGGACGGAACCGTGCGCGCCGAGCTCTGGCGCGGCCCGGGCCGCCAGCTGACCGAGACCGCAGCCGCGGCCGCGGCCCGGCCGCTGACCGGCGCCCCGACCGCCTCGGTGGTGCCCGCCGACGACGCCGACGCGGACCTGGCCGGTCTCGTCGCCCGCCTGGCCGTCGGCGCCGCCGAGGACGCCGGCCCCGAGCTGGGCGCGCACGCGATCGGCGTCGTCCTGGTCCCGCCGGTCGGGGACGTTGCCCCTGCCGACGACGCCGAGACCGACGGCGGCGGTGCCGACGCCGAGACCGACGGCGGCGGTGCTGACGGCGGCGCCGCGGTCGACGAGGCCGCGGCCGACGACGCGGCGCGCACGGACCTGATCGCCCGCCTGGACGCCACCGCCGGCCTGGAACGGGTGACCGAGAACGCCACCGGCGTCGTCTGGCGCGTCGCCACGGCCGCCGGCGCCGAGGGGGCGGCGCCGTCGGTGGCCCGGGCCCGCGTCCTCGCCGACGGGGAGACCGTGCAGGACGTCGACGCCGAGGTGGTCGGGATCGACACGAAGCTCCCCAACGGGCCGGAGGGCCGCACCCTGGTCCTGGCCGAGCGGGCCGACCCCGGCTGGCGCGCCTGGTACGACGGCCGCCCGCTGCGCGCCGTCCCCCAGGGCTGGCAGCAGGCGTTCGAGCTGCCCGCCCACACCGGCACGCTGACTCTCACCTACGCCGCGCCGTGGTCGACGCTGTGGTCCTGGGTCCAGGGCGTGGTCCTGGGCCTGGCGGTGCTGCTCGCCGTGCCGGTCCGGCGCCGCCGCAGCGAGGAGGACTGATGCGCACCTTCCTGCGCCGCACCGCCCTGACCGTCTCCGCCCTCGCCCTCCTCGGCGCCGCCGGCGGGGCCGTGGCCGCGGGGGAGGCGTGGGCGCCGCCCGAGCCGGTCTCGCCCGAGCCGCCGCGGGTGGCCGTGCCCGCCGACCCGGTCAGCGCCGTCTGCGCCGGGCCGGCCGCGCTCACCACCGGCGAGGCCAGGGGCGTCGACCCCGACGTCGACCCCGAGGATGTGTCCGCCCGGGCGGTCACCACCGTGCTGAGCCTGCCGCGAGTGGGCGGGGCGGGCGACGGCGCCGACGAGGGCGACGGTGACGCGGGCGACGCCGAGCCGGGCGCCGCGGGCGACGACGGCGCCGAGCGTGGCGACGCCACCGAGCCGGGCGAGGGCAGCTACCGCCTCCTCGACGGCACCAGCACAGACCTCGCCGCCGCCGGCGACGTCCGCGCCGCCACCACCACCGACCCGGCCGGCGCCGGGATCCTCCGCATCGAGCCGGTCGGCGCCGCCGCCGCCGCCCTGCCCACCGGTGCCACGCTGACCCGCGCCGACGCCGGGGACCTCCGCGGCCTGGTCGCCTCCCCGTGCCTGCCGGCCGCGACCACCACCTGGCTGGTCGGCGGGGCCACCGAGCTCGGGCAGAGCGCCCAGCTCACCCTCACCAACCCCGGCAGCACCCCGGCCGCCGTCGACGTGCGGCTGTGGACCTCCCTCGGCGTCGCCGACGCCCCCCGGCTCACCGGCCTGACCGTCGCCCCCGGCGCCCAGGAGACGGTGCTGCTCGAGGCCACCGCCACCGACCCGGCCCTCGCCCTGCGGGTCACCGCCGCCGGCGGGGAGGTCACCGCCACCGTCCAGGACCTGCGTCTGGACGGGGTCGTCCCGGCCGGCGCCGCCACCGTCGCCCCGGCCGCCCCGCCGGCGAGGACCCTCACCGTCCCCGGCGTCGTGCTGGCCGACCAGCCGGACGACGGCCCGCCGCCGGTCGTCCGGCTCGTCAACCCCGGCGACCGGCCGGCCGCCGCCCGGGTGAGCCTGCTCGGCCCGGACGGGGAGCAGGACGTGCCGGGCGGAGAGGCGGTGGTGCTGGACCCGGGCGCCGTGGCCGAGGTCCCGCTGACCGGCGAGCCGGGGACCTACGCCGTCGCCGTCGCCGCGGACCAGCCCCTGACCGCCGCGGTCGCCCTGACCCGGACCGGCAAGCCCGGCGAGATCGACCCGGACACCGCCCCGGTGGACCGGGCGTGGACGGCCGCGGCCGCGCCGCTGACCGCCGGCGTGCTCGCCGTGCCCGGCCTGGACGACCTCGCCGACGGCGCCACCCTCGCCCTGACCAACCCGGGCGCGGAGCCGGTCGCCGCCGAGCTCCGGCCCGTCTCGGCCGACGGCCACCTCGGCGACCCCGTCGCGCTCACTGTGCCCGCCGGCAGCACCCACGCGGTGGACGCCGCCGACCTGGGCGACCCCGCCGCCGCGGTGCTGCACGCCGACGGCGACGGCGTCGCGGCCGCCGTCGTGCTGACCGGCAAGGCCGGCGACGGCCAGCTCATCGACGCGCTGCCCGCCACCGCGGACCCCGCCGACGCCCGCGCGGTACGGGTGGACGTGCGGTAGGCGCGGGGCCCGGTGCGGCCGGCGGAGCATGGCGCGCAGCCCGGCCCCGGGGAGGCGAAGCACGCCGGCGCCCGGGGCACGTTCGGGACCGGGCCCCGAACTATCCTGACGACGGGTCGGGCCCTCATCTCCCGCTGCACTGGACGAGGAGGACAAGCGTTGCGTTTCACCCATGACCCCGCACCGGTCCGGGCCGTCTTCGGCCGCGGCGTGACCCGCACCGCGCTGCCCGCCGAGCTGCACCGGCTCGGCCGGGAACGGCTGCTGGTTCTCGTGCCCCCGGACGTCCGCGCCCTGGCCCGCGAGCTGACCCAGCCCCTCGGGCCGGCGGTGGTGGGCTGGTTCACCGGGGTCGAGCGGCAGGTGCCTGCCGCCGTCGCCGCCCGCGCCGTCGCCACCGCCCGGGACGTGCGGGCAGACGCGGTGCTGGCGATCGGGGACGGCGCCGCCACCGGCACCGCCAAGGTCCTCGCCCGGGACACCGGCCTGCCGGTGCTCGCCGTCCCCACCGGGTACGCCGGGTGGGACCTGACCGGGCAGTGGAGCGTCACGACGGCGGGCCGGACCGAGACCGGCACCGACCCCGCCGTGCGGCCCCGCACGGTCCTGCTGGACCCGGACCTGACCGACGCGCTGCCCCGCCGCGCCGCCGTCACCGCCGCGTTCCAGGCCCTCGCCCGGGCCGTCGAGGCGCACTGGGCGCCCAGCGCGGACCCGGTCACCTCCGCGCTCGCCGACGAGGCGGTGCGCACCCTCGCCGCCGGGCTCCGGGCCCGGGCCGGCGGGCAGGGCGACGGCGCCCGGGACGGGGACCTGCTCACCGACCCGGTCGGCACCTGGGCCGGCACCGCCGCCCGCGCCGGGGAGGAGCTGCTCTACGGCGCGTTCCTCGCCGCCGCCGCGATGGACACCGCCGGCACCGGCCTGCAGCACGCCCTGTCCCGCGCCCTCGGCACGGCGCTGGACCTGCCCGCGGCGGCGACCCACGCCGTCCTGCTGCCGCACGTGCTGGCCTTCAACGCCCCCGCGCTGCCCGCCGCCGTGCACGAGCGCCTCGCGGCGGCGCTCGGCGCGGACCGGGCCGCCGTCGGGCTGCGCGAGCTCGCGGCGCTCACCGGCGCCCCGCGCACCCTGGCCGACATCGGGCTGCGGCCGGCCGACCTGCCCGAGGCGATCGCCCGGGCCAGCGCCCAGCTGCCGGTGCCCAACCCGCGGCCGGTCGGCACCGAGGAGGTCCGCGCCCTGCTGCTGGCGGCCGCCGGGATCCGCTGAGCCGGGGCCCGGGGTCCGGGCGCCGTCGCCGGGCTGGTGCTCGGCTGTCGTTCCGGCCGCCGTCGCCGGGCTGGTGCCGGACGGGGTTCCGGCCGTCGTCGTCGGGCTGGCGCCGCCGGGGTCGGTCGTCGCCGGGAGGTCAGTCCTCGGCCGGGTAGTCCGGGTCGATCTCCTCCGGCGCCCGGCCGAGCATCGCCGCCACCTGCTCCACCACAACCATGTCCACGAGGTCCTCGAGGTCCTCGTCGGTGGCGCAGCGCGCCGTCACCGGGCGGCGGTAGACGACGATCCGGTGGCTGAGCCCGGCGGCGGGGTCGGCCGGGAAGTACCGCCCGAGGGCCACGCTGCGGTGCTCCCAGGGGGCCGGGTCCGACGGCGGCACCTCCTCGACCGCGAACTCCACCCCGGTCAGCTGCTTGCCCCAGCGGCGCTCCAGCCGCTCGACGCAGTCCAGGACGAGGTCGTCGAACTTGTCGGCCCGGGTGCGCCAGCCGGGGAGGGTCGGCGGCAGCAGCGGCCCGCGGATGCCCCGGCCGTGCCGGTCCCGCCGGCGGGCCGGACGCCGGACCGGCAGCGCCGGCATGGAGGGCTCGCTCACCCCTGGCAGCGTAGTCCGCATGACAGGTGTCATGCCGAGGACGTGACGGCGGGCCATCGTGCCCACCGCCGCGGCCGGCCACCGTGAGGGGCATGAGCACACCCACCGCTGACGCCCCGGCCGTCGAGCTGCGCGGCGTCGTCAAGGAGTTCCACCCGCCCGGCGGCGAGACCGTCCGCGCCGTCGCTGGCATCGACCTGACCGTCGCCCGCGGGGAGGTGGTCGCCGTCCTCGGCCCGAACGGCGCGGGCAAGACCACCACCCTGGACATGATCCTCGGGCTGACCCGGCCGACCGACGGCCGGCTCGCCGTCGACGGCGCCCCGCCGCGAGACGCCGTCCGCGCCGGCCGGGTCGGGGCGGTCCTGCAGACCGGCGGCCTGCTCCGGGACCTGACCGTCCGCGAGACCGTCCACCTGGTCGCGGCCACCTTCCCCCACCCCGCCCCGGTCGAGGACGTCCTCCGCCGCGCCGGGCTGCAGGCCCTCGCCGGCCGGCGGGTCGGCACCTGCTCTGGTGGGGAGCAGCAGCGCCTGCGGTTCGCCCTCGCCCTGCTGCCCGACCCGGACCTGCTCGTCCTCGACGAGCCCACCGCCGGCATGGACGTGGCCGCCCGCCACCGGTTCTGGGACACCATGCGCGCCGACGCCGAGGCCGGCCGCACCGTCCTGTTCGCCACCCACTACCTGGAGGAGGCGGACGCCTTCGCCGAGCGCATCGTCATGTTCGCCGGCGGCCGGGTGGTCGCCGACGGGACCACCGGCGAGATCCGGGCCCGGGCGTCCGGGCGCACCGTCACCGCCCGGGTGCCGGTCCCGGAGCGCGCCGCCGCCCGCCTGCGGGACCTGCCCGCCGTCGACAGCGTGGCTGTCGACGGCGGCCGCGTCCGGGTCAGCTCCCGCGACTCCGACACCGTCGCCCGGGTGCTGCTCGGCGAGCTCGGCGCCGCGGACCTGGAGATCACCGCGGCCTCGCTCGACCAGGCCTTCACCGCCCTGACCGAAGGAACCCTGACCGAAGGAGCCATCCGATGACGACGTACTTCGGCATCGAGCTGCGGCGGGTCGCCCGCGACTACGTCACCATGTTCTTCGTCGCCGTGCTGCCCGCGTTCCTCTACGTGATCTTCGGCGCCACCCAGGACTACGCGTCCGCGCCCGCCGGGCACGGCAACGCCGCCCTCTACACGATGATCTCGATGGCCGCCTACGGGGCCGTCACCGCCACCACCGGGGTGGGCGGGATGGCCGCCGTCGAGCGGATGCAGGGCTGGGGCCGCCAGCTGGCCCTGACGCCCCTGCCCGACTCGGGGTACGTGGCCGTCAAGGCGGGCACCGCGTTCGTCATCGCCGCCGTCCCGGTCGTGCTGATCTACGCCCTCGGGTTCTTCACCGGCGCGGAGGGCACGGCCGGCGCCTGGCTCGGCAGCGGCCTGCTGGTGCTGGTCGGGGCGGCCGCGTTCTCCCTCTACGGCCTGCTCGCCGGGCTGCTGTTCCGCACCGAGGCGGCCGTCGGGGCGGCCAGCGGCTCGCTGGTCGTGCTCGGGTTCCTCGGCAACGTGTTCGTCCCGCTCTCCGGCGGCCTGCTGACCTTCGCCCAGCTCACGCCGCTGTACGGGTACGTGGCGCTGGCGCGCTACCCGCTGACCGAGGGCGTGCTGATCGGCCCGGCCGGGCCCGGGGCGACCCAGGCCCTGTGGGTCCCGGTGCTGAACCTGGTGGTCTGGGCCGGCGTGTTCGCGGTGGCGGCGCTGCTGCTCGTCCGGCGGCGCGGCCGGCAGTGAGCCCGCGGGTGGAGGTGAGCCCGCGGCCGGTAGCGGGTTTGCGGCCGGCAGTGAGGCCGCGGGCCGGAGCTAGCCGGGGACCGGCGGTCAGCCCGCGGGCCACAATGAGGCCACGATGAGCGCCACGACGACGCCGGACGCCGACCCCCGCGCCCCCTGGGAGCGGTTCGCCTGGGTGATGGGCGCCATCTGGCTGCCCTTCCTCGCCTTCCCCCTCGTCGCCGCCGTCCGGTCCGACCACCACGTCCTGGCCCGGGCGGCAGCGGTCGCGGCGATCGCCGCCTTCGCCGTCCTCTACGCCTACGCGTTCAGCGCGGTCACCCGCTACGAGGACTGGCACGACGCGGGCCGGTTCGGGCTGCGGGCGCTCGGCGTCCTGGTCGCGCTGACGGTGGTGGTCGCCCTGGTCGTCGGCGTCACCGCGACCGGGATGACGACCTTCCTGCTGGCGTTCTCCATGTTCAGCCAGCCGCTGGCCCGGTCCTACCTGCTCGCCCTCGGCTGGGTGCTGGTCAGCGCCGCGGTCGTCGCCGCCGCGGGCGGGGAAACCTCGTTCTTCGTCGTGATCAACGTCGGGGTGGCGGTGCTGACCGGGATCGTCCGCTGGATCGACCACCAGCAGGGCGGTCACGACCGGCTGCGGCGCGAGCTCGCCGTCGTCGCCGAGCGGGAACGGGTGGCCCGGGACGTCCACGACGTCATCGGCCACAGCCTGACGGTGGTGACGGTCAAGGCCGAGCTCGCCGAGCGGCTCGTCGACGCCGACCCCGCGGCCGCCAAGGCCGAGCTGGCGCAGATCCGCTCGCTCACCCGGGAGGCCCTGGCGGAGATCCGCGCCACCGTCGCCGGGCTGCGCGTCGCCCGCCTCGGCGACGAGCTCGCCGCCGCCCGGTCCGCGCTGGCGGGGGCTGGCATCGCCGCCGACGTGCCGGCCGACCCGAACGCGGTCGACCCGCAGCACCGCCTCGTGCTGGCCTGGGTGCTGCGCGAGGCGGTGACCAACGTGGTCCGGCACTCCGGCGCCCGCACCTGCACCGTCCGGCTCGGCCGGGACCGACTGGAGGTGGTCGACGACGGCGTCGGCATCGACGGCGCGGCGGAGTCCACCGGGCTGCGCGGCCTGCGGGAACGGGTCGCCGCCGCCGGCGGCACGGTGACCATCGGCCCGGCCGACGGCGGCCGCGACCGGCCCGGAGCCGGCCCTGACCGGCCCGGCACGAGGGTGGAGGTCCGGCTGTGACGATCAAGGTCCTGCTCGCCGACGACCAGGCCCTCGTCCGCGGCGCCCTGGCCGCCCTGCTGCGCCTCGAGCCGGACCTGGAGGTGGTGGCCGACGTCGGCACCGGCGAGGAGGTGGTGGCGGCGGCCCGGGCGAGCGGCGCCGACGTCTGCCTGCTCGACATCGAGATGCCGGGCCTGGACGGGATCGAGGTGGCCGGCCGGCTGGCCCGCGAGCTGCCCGGGACGCGGTCGATCATGGTCACCACGTTCGGCCGGCCCGGCTACCTGCGGCGCGCGCTCGAGGCGGGAGCGAGCGGCTTCGTGGTCAAGGACACCCCGGCGACCGAGCTCGCCGAGGCCGTCCGGAAGGTGCACGCGGGCCTGCGCGTGGTCGACCCCGCGCTGGCCACCGAGTCGCTGGCCGGCGGGGCGAACCCGCTGACCGCCCGGGAGCAGGAGGTGCTCCGCGAGTGCCTGGACGGGCGGCCGGTCGCCACCCTCGCCGCCCGGGTGCACCTCTCGCCGGGCACGGTGCGCAACTACCTGTCCTCCGCCATCGCGAAGACCGGGACGTCGAACCGGGTCGAGGCGGCCCGGGCGGCGCAGCGGCGCGGCTGGCTGTGACGTCCCGGAACCGACCGGGACCGCCGCGCCGATGGC